>CAWJMX010000007.1:0-62500 GCA_963844185.1 uncultured Gammaproteobacteria bacterium | reverse complement strand
GTCACGAATTAACATTATTAAGGAAATTTATCCTAATGGAGTCATTAATCGATTGGTGCTGCCTCAACAAGTCACATTCCTTAATAAAGCTGCGTTAATTGCTGAATTAGATTCAATTCCTAGTGAATCACAGCTAATTATTGACGCGCGTTATACTCAATATATTGATAAGGAAATTTCAGAATTATTGAAAGAGTTCACGAATGAACAAGCTGTTTATAAAAAAATCGCCTTAAACTTAACAGGGTTCAAAGAGCATTATAGAATTCATAACTACATTGACTTTATTAATGTGACTACCTATGACGTGCAGTCACATTTATCACCGGCTCAAGTATTAAATATTCTACACGAAGGAAACCAACGCTTCTTAAACGACGAACGAATCCATAGAATGAATCACTTGGATGTAAAACACACGGCAAAAGAACAGCATCCGATTGCAGTTGTCCTTGGTTGTATTGATTCGCGAGTGCCTGTGGAAACAATTTTCGATATGACCTTTGGTGATGTCTTCTGCGTACGTGTTGCCGGTAATGTCGTCAATGATGACGTGTTAGCCAGTATCGAATATGCCTGTAAGGTGGTTGGCGTGAAACTGATCGTAGTATTAGGACACACTCGTTGTGGTGCCATTCAATCGGCATGTGACGGTGTTGAACAAGGTCATATTACGCAATTGCTTGCTAAAATTAAACCCGCTATCGCTGCTGAAACTGAAACCCAAAATGAGCGTACCAGTAAAAACACTACGTTTGTGAATCATGTTACCGAGTTGAACGTAGCGAATACCATGCAAAATATTTATGATCGCAGTCCTATTTTGAATCAGATGGTAGAGCAAGATGAAATTGCTATTGTTGGTGCGGTTTATAATGTTCATAGTGGTTCGGTACATTATAGCGATTACCAACATGAACTCTATCAGCTGGATGGCGAAAAAAATATGAATTTAGCCGTTAAAATATCTCAAGTATTAAAAGAAGCAAAAGTTCACCTATAACTCAGGAAATTATAAACGCCCCCTAGGCACTGCGCTAAAAGAAAAATCCTTATCCGACTTACCATGGCATGTCCACGGTAAGTCGGGCTCTAGCATAGAGAAAGCAGTTAATAAATATTCCGTTAAACAACACTTTAATCCTTACAATTCAACCTGTTTTTGGGTAGAAACTTCTGTATAATGCCTGCCATCGATGAAATTAAATTCAGGAGCAGCAATGCGCGCGTCACAATGGTTTTTAGCTACGCTTAAAGAAACACCTAACGATGCTGAAGTCGTCTCTCATCAATTGATGTTGAGAACTGGAATGATCCGTAAACTAGGATCTGGACTCTATACCTGGATGCCTTTAGGGCTAAAAGTACTTCGCAAAGTAGAACACATTGTTCGCGAAGAAATGAATCGCATTAACTCCGTTGAATTACTCATGCCCGCCGTCCAACCGGCTGAACTTTGGCAAGAGACAGGACGTTGGGAAACGTTTGGTGGCCAGCTGCTTACCATGAAAGATTCAAATGGCAGGGAATATTGCTACGGTCCAACACATGAAGAAGTTATTACGGACATCATGCGTAATGAGTTGCAATCCTACAAACAATTGCCACGATGTTTTTATCAAATTCAAACTAAATTCCGTGATGAAATCAGACCTCGTTTTGGGGTTATGCGCGCACGTGAATTTATTATGAAAGATGCCTATTCATTCCATTTAAACCTCGAGAGTTTGCAAAACACTTATAAAGAGATGTATCAAGCTTATTGCCGTATTTTTGATCGTATGGGCTTGAAATATCGTGCGGTAGAAGCAGACACCGGAGCTATTGGCGGCTCAGCATCACATGAATTTCAAGTACTAGCCGATTCTGGTGAAGATTTGATTTTCTACAGCGATGCCAGTGATTATGCAGCGAACATCGAACAAGCCATCAGTTTAAAACCAGCTAAAGCAACAAATCAATCAATACAAACAATCGCACTAGTTGATACTCCAAAACAAAAAACCATTGCTGAAGTAGCGCAGTTTATGAAGATAGCAAGCTCAGAGATGGTTAAAACGCTAATCGTACGTGGTAAAGAACATCCTCTGATTGCATTAGTGCTACGTGGTGATGATGAATTAAATGAAATAAAAGCCATCAAACATCCTTTAATTCACTCGCCATTACAATTTATCGATGAAGAAACGATTGTTAAAACCTTAAATGCACCAATTGGCTCACTAGGACCAATTGATTTAGCAATTCCAGTAATTATTGATCATCAAGCCCTGGCCATGGATTCTTTTGTTTGCGGCGCCAACCAAGCGGATAAACATTATCAACATGCGGCCTGGGATAAAGACGTTAAAGATTACCAAGAATATGACTTACGCAATGTTAAAGAAGGCGATATAAGTCCAGATGGTAAAGGCACTCTGCATTCTTGTCGCGGCATAGAGGTGGGACATGTATTCCAATTAGGTGATAAATATGCAAAAGCAATGAATGCCTCGGTAATTAATGAACAAGGCCAATTAGAAACAATGATGATGGGCTGTTATGGTTTAGGAATAACGCGCGTTGTTGCTGCGGCGATTGAACAACACCATGATGAACAAGGCATTATCTGGCCATCAAACATTGCGCCATTCCAAGTCGTGATTATTCCACTTAATGGGCATAAGTCACAAGCAGTAAAAGATCAGGCAGATGCCTTATATGAGCAATTCTGTAATGCAGGAATCGATGTATTGCTTGATGATCGCAATGAACGTGCTGGCGCGCTCTTTGCCGACCATGATTTAATCGGAATCCCTCATCGTTTAGTCGTAAGTGATCGAAATCTTGAGCAAAATTGTGTGGAATATAAATCGCGTGCTACTGGCGAAACAACCTCACTAGATTTAAATACAGCAGTTGCTAAGATTGTAACTATAGTTTTACAGTAATTGCTTTATGCATCTAGAGGCTCTCCCCATCCTTGATGGAAGAGAGCCCATCAATTTTTTGCCCTAGTCCATATAATCTTCATTTAAATACACCATGTACAAAATTATATTTAAATTATCCGATACAGGTTCTTAGTCATGAGTAAATTTTTTTTATATTATACGATTAACTCCAATAATCTACTTATAATCGCCTTCTATCATAGTGATATTGCCGCAAAAATAGCGTTTAGACTTCTTAATAAAGAGAAAAGAAATAATCCAACCAAAAAAACCGGGGATCTTCCTGAAAATGTCGATGAAGTGAATCAATTCATCATCGACGAATTAATAAAAATTCAAACAAGCTTAGCAGAAACTAAAAAAAATAAAAAAATCACTGAAGTTCTGTATTCAGGAGATGTTAATTTAGGATTTGGAGGCAGTACTACTTTTCCCACCTGTCTGCTTGACGGAAGCATACATAAATTATTTACCAATCATTCACTATTTGCAAAAGCACGTATTTTTTTATATTTGGGATCCTATAATCTAGAAATTGCGCAAAAAGCAGCTGAAATACATTTACACACTTATGCCCAAAAGCATGATGAAAAATATCCGAACATGCCCGTGGTCATTCAAGTTAAAGGTTCAAAAATACCTTATTATACATCACCAACCAATTTAAAAACGCGCTCTCCACTTAATTTAAAAGTCCCCAACGCAACTCAAAACCCAAAAACACCCGCCACTAATTCGCCTCATCGTTCCCCCTACAACTCTCCGGAAGAATCAACAAGAAAATCACATCTTCGTAATTTTTTCCTTGAAAACTCACCTAAGATGCCACGAAAGCGTTCAAAAGAATTCCCGGAAACGAATCAAAGCAATAATACGCCCCCATAAGAATTTATGCCCTAGGGGTATTTATTTTAAGTGGCCTGAACACAGGCTACTTTTCATCTTTTACGTTGATAATTGCTTTTTTAAGAACAGCAAACACGCTTTAGTGTGGGCTTCCTGCTTACATAATAAATTCAATGCATTCATTGCGTTTTCGGCCTTATTTCGATGAGAAAGCATACTCGCATCATCAAGATTACCCTGAGTATCCACATACAAATGAAATTTAATGTCTTCATAAAAAGGACAGTAAAGCGCTTTTAGTATAATGATAAAAAAATTTTATGCTAGTTAGCAGGTTAAGTCGCTGTGACTGAAAGTCATTATTTGTATGCAATAAATCAGCGGACTATACTGATGATAAGAGATGTTAAATATATAGATGAATATTATATATAAGCGAATTCATAGAATATGGACATAGCAACAGCTTGCTCAAAAAAATTAAATGAAGCCGAAGCGGTACGAGAAGCTTACGATCAACTCACTGAAAAGATGGGTATTCCCTCATTCATATTTGTTCTTTCAACAGTTACTTATAACAACAAAATAATCATGCATGAACTGAATGCGCTTATGGGTAATACTAAACTTATCGGGGGCACCAGTTGCATCGGCTTATTTACAGAAAGAGGATATTGTAGCGAGAACAACCGAGCCCTGGGTTTATTTGGCCTTAAGGATGATAAGGGTTGTTTTGGGATTGCGGCTTTATCATTAAGTGCTCACCCTTTAAGCGATGGGCAAGAAGTCATAAGAAAGGCATTAAGCAATGCGGGACGACTTGGTGAATTACCAACCATGATACTACTTACTAGCGCCCCCGGACATGAAGAAGACTTAATCAATGGCATTATGAGTGTAGTGGGAGTAGATGTACCCATTTTTGGTGGAACATCTGCAGATAATACAATATCAGGATTGTGGCAACAATTTTGTGGCGAGGAGATCTATCAAAATGGCATAGCCGTTGCCGTAATTTATGCTTCTCAAGCTATCGGATACGCATTCCATAATGGATATATCCCAACGAAACAGACGGGTATTGTAACCAAAGCAACGGGACGCATTATCAACACTATTGATAATAAACCAGCTGCTGAACTATATAATCAATGGTCAGGAGGACTGATTCAAAATGTTTTAGGTACGGATTCAAGTATTCTTGCCCTCTCTACGTTTCATCCCTTGGGGCATGAGGTGGGTAAAATTGGTACAATACCTTACTATAATTTATCTCATCCCAGTAAAATTTTTGCAGATGGATCCATGAGTTTTTTTTCTAGTATTCAGGAGAATGATAGGGTTGTATTCATGACAGGAACAAAAGAGAGTCTTAAAACCAGGATAAAACGCGTCATCCATTTAGCAAAGGAAAATTATTCACACAATGGTGCTCAAAAACCTAAAGGAGCATTTATTGTTTATTGTGCTGGATGCTTTTTAGCGATTCAAGATGAAATCCAGGATGTTATCGACAATGTGTATTCTGAGTTGCCAACTGAACCTTTTTTTGGCATGTTTAGTTTTGGAGAACAAGGGTGCTTATACGGTGGAGAAAATCGTCATGGTAATTTAATGATTTCTGCAATTATTTTTGGATGACATTATGGACAAGTCTCTATTAAATACTGAAGAACTCTATGAAGCACTCATTGAATTAGCAAATGAGCGGGTTATTTCTAATAAAATTAATCAAGAATCTGAGAATCTTTTAAAAGGACTAAGGATTTTGGTTGAACGATTTAATGAAAACAATATTCTAGTAGACATTATCTCCGTTTTGCGGGATATCGTTGGATGTGAAGACATCCTCGTTATGAATGCTGATGCAAGTCGTACCTTAAGAACACAGGCAGCAACATCAGATTTTTTTTATGATATTCAATTGGAACCACAAGTATTTTTGAATCGGGTGCTACAAGGCGATTTATCTATTTCGTTTGACACGAAAGCCATACCCGAATGGCAGTCGCAATCAGAACAGTTGAGGAATCGAATAAAATCGGTCATTCATATCGGATTAGATTTTAATGAGAAAGAAACACTATTGATTTGCTGTGATTCTCGAAGTAATTTTTTTAATCATGCACATGCTGATTTAATTAAGAGGTACTCCACATTGATTACTCAAGCGTTGATCAATATGAGTTCACAAGAAAAAATCACTGTTTTAAATGCTAATTTAAGGAGTATGGCTCATCAGGCAGGTATGGCGGAAGTTGCTGTTTCTGTAATACATAATATTGGGAATGTTCTCAATAGTGTCGGTGTTTCTGTTGGGATAATAAAAGAAAGCATGAGTAATTCTATATATCAGAAAATTGGATTACTCATGGATATGTTAAAAAAGCATCAATCTAATTTAATTGAGTATTTTCAAAATGATGAGCAAGGGAAATTAATACCAGACTATTTAATGCTTTTATTTGCAGAAATACAACAAAATAAATTGATACTGGATGATGAAGTGAATGATTTACAGCAACATTATCATCTAATTAAAGACATATTAAGTGCTGAGAATGAGCTAACTGGCCCAAAATCCGCGAGTGCACCCGTATTTTTAGCTGAAGTAATGGATTCATCAATTCATACTGTGATAAGGACAAACTCTATGCTTACAAAGAATATCACCCTAAATAAAGACTATAGATACACATCTTCTATCATGACGAATAAAACAAACCTGATGCAGATATTTATTAATTTATTGAAAAATGCTAAAGAATCAGTCATGGAATTAAAAGAAAACATGCCCAGAAAAATCAATATTAGTATTGCAAGAAAAAAAAATTTGAACGAAGTCGAGCTGCGTATCAAGGACAATGGTATAGGTATTTTGCCTGAAAATTTAGCAAAAATATTTACTTTCGGCTTTACGACGAAGCAAAATGGCCATGGATTTGGCTTACATAATAGCGCTCTTATTGCAAAACAATTAGGCGGAACTCTTGAGGTTGAAAGTGATGGCTTTGGTAACGGAGCTATATTTATACTGACATTGCCTATTGATAAAAAGGGGGTTAGGCAAATGAAGGATAAATCATGACGAACATGGAACCTCTTAAAATCATCGTGATTGATGACAACAAGGCAATTCATAAAGACTTCATCAAAACATTGTCGTTTGCTGAAGTAAATAAGCAATCTGATATTGAAAAGAAATTATTTGGTGACATTCCCCAAAAAAATAAAAATACATTACCTCATTTTCAAATAGACACCGCTTTACAGGGCCAAGAAGGCGTTAAGCTCATTAAAAAAGCAGTTAAAGACGGCAATCCTTATGCACTGGCATTTGTAGACATTCGCATGCCTCCAGGATGGGATGGGATTGAAACAATCAAGCACATCTGGAAAATTGATCCGGAAATACAAATGGTCATTTGTACTGCATACTCCGATTATTCCTGGGAAGAAACTGTAGAACAATTGGGGAAAAAAGATAATCTGCTCATATTAAAAAAACCGTTTGATAACATTTCAGTACGTCAATTGGCTTATTCGCTGACAAAAAAATGGCAGCTTCTACAAGAAAGACGCGACTACACAAAAAAACTGGAACAACAGGTTAAAGAACGCACAAGCTCACTTCAAGAACTACTTTCGGTTACCAGAGGAACACTGGAATCCTCTGCTGACGGCATTCTTGTTTTAGATCGTGATAACTATGTTGTTGATTACAATCTCAAATTGCTTCAAATGTGCAACATACCACAGAGCATTATTGACACCCGTCAAGGCGAGCGAGTGATGGGGTATATTTCACAACAAGCAGAAGATTCAAGCGCTTTTTCAACAATGGTTGCGGATTTGTCACAACAAATCGATAAGGTCAAAATTGAGAAATATAATTTTACAAATGACCTTATTTTTGAATGTTACTCCCAGCCCTACACCCTCAATAAGAAAATAACCGGGCGTGTCTGGAGTTTTCGTGATATTACTCAACGTGTTATCCTGGAGAAACAATTAAAATATCAAGCGACACATGATTCATTAACGGGTTTGCCTAATCGAGTCCTTATGCTGGAGCGATTGGGTCATGTGCTTGAAAAAGCGAAGCGGCAAAGCACTTTATTTGCTGTTATTTTTTTTGATTTGGATCGATTTAAATTAATAAACGACAGTATTGGCCATGATACGGGTGATGAATTACTTAAAACTGTCGCTAAAAGACTGGAGTTTATGCTTAGAAGCACAGACACATTAGCCAGGCTTGGTGGTGATGAGTTTATTGTAATAGTTGATACTATTACAAATGAATTTGATGCAGGTACTGTGGCAACTCACTTATTAGAATCATTTAATAGTAATTTTGAAATAGCGGGTCAATCACTCTCAGTGTGCTCCAGTGCTGGTATTAGTATTTTTCCACGCGACGGCAAAACGATTGGCGAATTATTGCGCAATGCTGACGCAGCCATGTACCAAGCGAAAAATATAGGCGGTAATCAATTCCAATTTTATACATCAAAACTTGGCACGCAAATAAAGGAGAAATTTGTATTAGAAAATGAGTTGCATGACGCCGTGCTAAATAATGAATTCATGATATATTATCAACCCCAATTCGATATCACGACAAAAAAAATATCTTCCGTAGAAGCCTTGATTCGATGGAATCATCCTAAAAGAGGCATTTTGCTTCCCCTTGATTTTATTCCCGCAGCAGAAGAGACAGGGCTTATTATTCCTATTGGAGAATGGACATTAAAAACCGCATGTGAACAAAATAAAAAATGGCAAGACGCAGGATTCTTACCCATGCGTGTCGCGGTTAATATTAGTTTAAAACAAATTAAGCAATTTGATTTTGTACAGAAAATTAAAGGGATATTAGACAGTACAGGATTAAGCCCCAATTGGCTTGAACTTGAGATAACCGAGAATGTGCTCCTTAACTCTATTGAGTTGGCTCTCAGCTGTTTACCTGAATTGTATGCGATGGGCATCCACATTACATTAGATGATTTTGGTACGGGTACTTCAAGTATTAATTATTTACGAAAAATCCCCTTAGATCGATTAAAAATAGACCAATCATTTATTAGTAATATTAATTTAAATACCAGCGATGAAATCATTATTCAGTCGATTATTTCATTGGCAAAAAAATTAAATTTAAAAATAGTGGCTGAAGGGGTAGAAACTCAGAAACAATTAGAGTTTTTACAATCCAACCATTGTGAAGAAGTTCAAGGATTTTATTTTAGTAAACCGGTAGCCCCAAGTGAGTTAGAAACTATATTACAAAGACGGGGGAGTAGAATTAAGAGGGTAATGCCAAATAAAAAACCTTAAGTGAAAGCCATTTAGCTCAGCCTAATTACGAAGACTCTTTAAGTTGAAAAAGCCCCTGTTGCGTTCCTATATAAACAATATTGCCAAAACCGCTAATGGCATTCACCTGCGAGCCCATATTAATATTTTGCCAAGAAGCACCACCATCATAAGTTGCATACACTGAATAAGGAAAACTACAGGCGACATAAGCTGTTTTAGAATCACGAGCATAAATACCAGTAACTCCATATTTTAAAGTCAGCAAATTACTTGTTGTCAGATACCAGCTCACTCCTCCATCTAAGGTTTTAAGTATGCCTGTCGATGTTGCTACGAATACCGTATTCTCATCCACTGCATAAATATGTTTAACCTCCATATTTTCCTTGCCCACAAAGACAGATGACCATGACTTACCACCATTGCTTGTCTTAAGAATTTTACTATTCCCAAGAAAACCTCGTTGTAGACCTACATACACCGTATTCTTATTCACTGCATAAAGCGTTGTTGGCTTAGTCCAATTAGAAAAATACAGTTCAGTCCAGTGAACTCCTCCATCCGTAGTTTTAGATACACTTCCGCCATTAACCGCATATTTACCGGTTGTCAGTGCATACACAGTATTCGCATCGACCGTATGAACTTGAATAATTTGTGTATTTGCCAAACCACCAGGAATCCAGGTTTTACCACCATCTAAGGTTTTCCCTATTCCTAACTCAAGGCTGCCGACATAAACAATCTCTGTATTGAAGGCAGAAATACTGCTTACTAAAGGTGTATTTATAGGTACCCATGTTTTTCCACCATCGCTACTTTTATACAAAGACTGATGACTTCCAGAAGATAGCTCCATACCACTGGCATAAATAACTGGACTATTTTTTACCACCGAGAAATGTTCAAACCATCCTTTACTCACCGTTATTGCAGTAATAACATGGGTATGAGCTATCGTCTCCTTAGAGATCCTGCGAGTCTCTGTTCCCTGAGTACCCCAAAAAAAATGCATAGCAAGAAAAAAAACAACAACCAAAAAAAAGAGAATCAAAAATAATAAACCCACTTTTTTTAAAACCTCAATTTTCTGCACCGCCATGACTTCATCCTTAAGTATTTATATACGCTAAATTTCAATAGCCGCATTTAATATAGTTACTACCTTTATATAGATATTCATTAAAAAACAAAAGCCTAGGCTTCTATTATTGCGCTTGTTTATATTTTATATCAGGTTTCATACAGTGGATTAAGCCATGACACTATGCTATTGTTTTGGTTAATATAGTTACTAAAACCAAATTTTATTAACTAAAAAATCGAGATGATTATGGCAGATTTAATATTAATTGGCGTGGCTCTACTGTTTTTTATTCTGAGCATGGGGCTGATTAAATTCTATGATTCTTTATCACGGAGTGAACAATGATGACTTATTTGCTATCCGGAATAATTACCTTTGCCTTACTTGTTTATCTATTAGTAGTATTATTTAAACCGGAGCTTTTTTAATGTAAGTACATGAAGAAAGGATTCTATGATTACTGAAATAAGTATGCTGCAAATCGTGTTTTTTCTTTTTATTCTATTAATCACTGTCAAACCACTTGGTTGGTATATGGCTCAAATTTTTGAAGGAAAACACGTTGGCATAAATCGTCTAGGCAGGCATATAGAGCTACTCTTATATAAACTTTGTCGCATTAAAACAGAGCAAGAAATGGATTGGAAATGCTATTTATCCGCCATGCTTGTTTTTAATTTAATGGGGCTATTAGCCGTTTATCTATTCCAACGCGTCCAAGCCTATCTACCGTTGAATCCACAACAACTATCCGCCCCCGCTCCTGATTTAGCCTTTAATACCGCCATCAGTTTTGCCAGTAATACCAATTGGCAAGCTTATAGTGGCGAAACGAGTATGAGCTACCTCACGCAAATGTTAGCGCTTACCACACAAAATTTTCTTTCTGCAGCTACAGGAATGTCTTTATTAGTCGCATTAAGCCGTGGCATAGCACAACATGAATGTAAAAACCTAGGCAATTTTTGGGTTGATACCGTTCGCGGAATACTTTATATACTCCTGCCGCTGTCCTTTATTTTTGCATTAATTCTGACATGGCAAGGAGTTATTCAAAATTTTAAAGCCAATGAAACGGCGCATTTACTGCAAACGACTAGCTATCAACAAATACAGCTCGATGCAACAGGCCAACCGGTTAAAGACAACAAAAACAACCCAATAACTGAAAGCAAAACCCTTAGCGAACAAATCATTCCGATGGGACCCGTTGCTTCACAAATTGCTATTAAGCAATTAGGCACTAATGGCGGTGGCTTTTTTAATGCCAATGCAGCCCATCCTTTTGAAAACCCTACCCCTTTAACCAATTTTTTAGAAATGCTGGCTATTTTACTAATTCCTGCGGCACTGTGTTACACCTTTGGTCTGCTCGTTAAAGACAAACGTCAAGGTTGGGCTATTCTTGTTGCCATGCTGATGATGTTCATTCCCTTTATGCTCTTGGAAGTAATAACAGAGCAAGCAGGCAATCCTGCGTTAACCGCAATGGGTGTTGATGCCAAAGCTATTTCCCAATCTTATCCTGGCGGCAATATGGAAGGAAAGGAAACCCGTTTTGGGATAGCCAATTCAGCACTGTGGACCGTTGCTACAACAGCTGCATCTAATGGCTCAGTAAACTCCATGCTTGATTCATATACCCCCCTTGGTGGCATGATTCCTTTATGGATGATGCACTTAGGCGAAGTTATTTTTGGTGGTGTAGGCTCAGGACTATATGGAATGTTAATGTTTGTCATGATTACTGTATTTGTTGCCGGTTTAATGGTGGGAAGAACACCGGAGTATTTAGGTAAAAAAATTGAACCTTACGAAATGAAAATGGCATCAATTGCCGTTCTAATCATGCCCATGATCGTCCTGCTTTCTACCGCATTAGGCTCTGTCACTAAACTTGGCCTCGATTCAATTGTCAATCCCGGAATGCATGGTTTTACAGAAATACTCTATGCGTTTACCTCGATGGGAAACAATAATGGCAGCGCTTTTGCAGGACTTAATGCCAACACCCCGTTGTATAATTTGCTTGGGGGGCTCCTTATGTTAATTTCACGTTATTGGATAGCCATACCAACTATTGCCATTGCGGGCTCTCTTGCACAGAAAAAAATAATTCCCCAGACTGCAGGTACCTTAGCAACCCATACCCCTCTTTTTATTATCTTACTGGTCTGTGTCACAATTCTCATTGGCGCTCTTTCTTTTCTGCCGGCCTTGGCATTAGGACCAATCGCGGAACATCTGTCGTTATGGGGACAATATGGACATTAAACTGCATAACACCTCATTTTGGGGCAGTGATATTATCAAATTAGCACTGCGGGACTCATTTTTAAAACTCAATCCAGTACATCAAATTCGTAATCCGGTCATGTTTACCGTTTATATTGCCTCGTTACTAACCACCGCTCTTTTTATTCAAGCCTTAATCGGCGATGGCGAAGCATCCGCAAGTTTCATTCTGGCAATTACCTTATGGCTTTGGTTTACGCTGTTTTTCGCTAATTTTGCAGAGAGCATGGCTGAAGGACGAGGAAAAGCTCAGGCTCAAGCTTTAAAAAAAGCACGCCATGAAATTCAAGCGAAAAAATTGGCTAAGCCCAAGCGAGACGCTTGTTATACGTTGGTCCAATCGGCTAATTTACGTGCCGGTGATATTATCTTAGTTGAAGCAGGTGATTTTATTCCTAGCGATGGCGAAGTAATTGAGGGTGTTGCTTCCGTTAATGAAAGCGCCATTACTGGTGAAAGTGCCCCTGTAATCCGTGAAAGTGGTGGTGATCGCAACGCAGTTACCGGTGGCACCCAAGTAATTTCTGACTGGTTAATTGTGTGCATTACTTCAAATCCAGGTGAAACATTTCTAGATCGGATGATTACCTTGGTTGAAGGTGCAAAACGCCAAAAAACACCCAACGAGCTTGCGCTCACCATTCTACTTGCCGCACTCACTATAGTTTTTCTCCTAGTCTGTGCCACACTGCTACCCTTTTCAATATATAGTGTAACGAGCGCTGGCAGCGGAAAAGTAGTGACCATTACGGTATTAGTGGCTCTATTTGTCTGTTTGGCACCAACAACAATTGGTGGTTTACTTTCAGCCATTGGGATTGCAGGAATGGATAGGATGATCCAGGCTAATGTCATTGCCATGTCAGGACATGCCGTGGAAGCAGCTGGAGACGTCGATGTATTACTGTTAGATAAAACAGGCACCATCACCTTGGGCAATCGTGAAGCAATTGAATTTATCCCAGCGGAAAACGTCTCAGTCCAAACCATGGCTGATGCAGCCCAACTCTCCTCCCTTGCAGATGAGACACCAGAGGGACGCAGTATTGTTGTTTTAGCCAAAGAACAATATGGTTTACGCGGCCGTGACATCAGCGAATTACAAGCAACATTTATTCCGTTCACAGCAGAAACCCGCATGAGTGGTGCTAATTTACCAGGGCGACAAATCAGGAAAGGAGCCGTCCAAGCCATTGAAAACTACATGGAACAAATAGGTGGTGTTTTCCCCGAATCAATACAACAAATCGTAGAACAAATTTCTCGTAAGGGAGGAACCCCCTTGCTGGTGGCTGAAAATAAACAAGTCTTGGGCGTTATTTATCTTAAAGACATCGTTAAAGGCGGTATTCGAGAACGATTTGCCGAGCTGCGGCGCATGGGAATTAAAACCATTATGGTCACGGGTGATAATCCTTTAACCGCAGCCGCCATTGCTGCAGAAGCCGGCATTGATGATTTTTTAGCAAACGCCCACCCTGAAGAAAAACTAAAACTTATTCGTAAATTGCAAATGCAAGGACACCTGGTCGCGATGGCAGGTGATGGCACCAATGATGCCCCTGCTTTAGCCCAGGCGGATGTCGCGGTAGCCATGAATAGCGGTACTCAGGCGGCTAAAGAAGCAGGTAATTTAATTGATTTGGATTCTAATCCCACAAAGCTCATTGAAGTCGTCGAAATTGGCAAACAGCTGCTAATGACCCGTGGCTCGCTGACAACCTTTAGTATTGCCAATGACGTTGCCAAATATTTTGCGATCTTACCGGCCGCATTTTGCGGTACATACCCGATGTTAAATAATCTAAATATCATGCACTTGGCTACACCGCAAAGTGCTATTTTATCAGCAGTTATTTTTAATGCACTCATTATTATTTGTCTCATTCCACTTGCTTTACGTGGAGTGAAATATAATCATGTCGAAGCAGCTAAACTATTACGCAGCAATGTTTTTATATATGGTTTAGGTGGTTTAATTGTTCCTTTCATTGGCATTAAGCTAATTGACTTGCTGTTATCAGGATTGGGTTTGGTATAAGGAAATATCATGTTTAAAGAAGCCATAAATCAAATAAAAACAGCATTAATACTGCTTCTTCTGTTAACGGTTTTAACCGGTTTAATTTATCCACTCGCGGTCACTGCCCTAGCCCAGCTATTTTTTCCCTCAGAGGCGAATGGCAGTTTAATTAAACAAAATGGACAAACGATTGGCTCACGATTAATTGGACAATCATTCACTTCGGCTGCATATTTTTGGGGTCGCCCTTCAGCGACAACGCCTTATCCATACAATGGCAATGCGTCCTCTGGCTCCAACTTAGGCCCATCTAATCCTGATTTATTAAATACCGTTAAAGGACGAATTGCGCAATTGCAGCAAGCTGATCCACAAAATAATCAAGTAATACCCGTTGATTTAGTTACTGCCTCAGGCAGTGGACTTGACCCGGAAATTAGTCCTTTTGCCGCACAATACCAAGTGCCGCGTATTGCTAAAGTACGTCAAATTCCTGAAACAGAAGTCTATGCTTTAATCAATCAACACAGCAAAAATCGCACCTGGGCATTATTGGGTGAACCACGTATCAATGTTTTAGAGTTAAATATCGCTTTAGATCACTTAAGGATGAAACATGACGCCAACTCGCCCCAATCCTGATTATTTATTACAACGAGCAGAAGAAGAAGAACGTCAAGGACGACGTGGTAAGCTTAAAATTTATTTGGGAGCAGGTCCAGGCGTTGGCAAAACCCATGAAATGCTGCACGATGCTTTTGAAAAACGCCAACAAGGCCTTGATGTCCTTATTGGCATTGCAGAATCTCACGGACGAGAAGAGATAGAGCAGTTTTTACAAAATTTTCAGATCCTTCCACGACAAGCAGTTCCCTATCGCGACAAAACCTATTATGAATTTGATCTTGATGCCGCATTACAGCGCCATCCAGGATTAATTTTAGTCGATGAGCTGGCTCATACAAATACCCCTGGCTTACGTCATCGCAAGCGCTGGCAAGATATCCAGGAGCTTTTAGATCGTGGTATTGACGTCTACACGACATTAAACGTACAACATATTGACAGTTTAAAAGACAATGTTGCACAAATTATTCAAGCCCCCGTCACCGAAACGGTTCCGGATTCAATTATTGAACGAGCCAATACAATCGAACTCATTGATTTACCTCCCGAAGATTTACTAAAAAGGTTACAAGAAGGCAAAGTATACATTCCCAAACAAGCAGAATTTGCACGGGAACATTTTTTCCGCAAAGGCAATTTAATTGCGCTTCGGGAATTAGCACTACGCGTCACAGCAGAACGGGTGGGTACTGATGTATTATGGTACAGGCAAGGTGAGGGAATAAAAGAGATCTGGCCTGTAAAAGATAAAATACTGGTCTGCGTTGGCCCCAACCCAGAAACATTAAAATTGATTCGCGCAGCAAAAAAACTCGCGTCTACGTTACAAGCAGAATGGCTTGCGGTATACATTGATGTGCCACAACGCCCAGAGATACGCAACCTGGCCATCCAAAATTTGCGGTTAGCAGAGCATTTAGGAGCGCAAACTCAGATACTCTCAGGATTCAATATTGTTAAAGAAATCTTAGCCTTTGCCCATGAGCAAAATGTTACCCAGATTATGATTTGGAAACACATTAGACTTCGCTTTCGTGATTGGTTTTATCGCAGTTTAACGGACGAAATTGTGCGCCAAAGTGGAGATATTGATGTCTATATTATGACTGGACAAACTACAAAGACGATACCCAAAAAATTAAAACCATTCCCTAAATTAATACAATGGCAACTCTACGGCTTAACCTTTGCCATTGTAACCGCGATTACAGCGGTCAATCTATTACTCTCTTCCTTATTGGCAGAAAGTAATCTTATTATGATTTATTTATTAGGAGTCACCGTAATTGCTTTATTTGGACAACGTGGCCCCTCGCTTTTCGCATCCATTTTAAGCGTTTTTGCCTATGCTTTTTTTTTCATTCCCCCTCATTTTAGCTTTGCACTAACTGATATTGAATATATTTTGACTCTTTTTATCATGCTTTTGGTAGCCCAAATCATTAGCTATTTGACGATTTTCATTCAGCATCAGGCTGAATCAGCACGATTTGCGCAACATCAAACAACTGCATTATATGCATTCAATCGACAATTGATTCGTATGCGTAGCATGAATAAACTGCTCGATTTTGGCGTAAAACACCTTGCTCATGCTTTTAATAGTGAGGTAATGGCCTTAACTCTTAAAAAAGGTCGACTGGAAATCCAAGCCAGTCAGCCCACCGCAATGAAATTAAATGAAAAGGAATACAGTATTGCACAATGGGTTTTTGATCTAGGACAACCCGCAGGTTTAGGTACCGACACCTTATCGCTCTCACAAGCACTTTATTTACCACTACAAAGCCCTTCTGAGGTTATGGGGGTAATAAGAATACAACCACAAGAACAAGGTTTATTTACACCAGAACAACGAAGTCTATTAGAATCCTACATTAATCAAATCTCCCTGACACTGGAAATAGATCTCTTGCATGAACGAACACGAATGAAAGAATTAGAGAGGGAAAAAGATCGTGCCCGTACCTCCTTACTCGCCTCCATTTACCATGATTTATGTTTTCCATTAAGAAGTGTAATTAATGCCATAAATAAACTAAAACATATAAATGAAAAAAGTTCAGCGCTAATCGAAAGCAATATTGATCATGAAATATATAAACTAGATCGTTTAAATAATAATCTTTATCAAATGATTCAACTTGAATTTGAAGGAATTGCACTTAAAAAAACCCCCTCGTCCTTAAAAAAGATTATTAACGCAGCAATTAAAATCTCTAGCGAAACTTTTGAAAAAAGGCCAATTCAACTGAATATACCGGACAATTTACCACTTATAACTTTAGATCATAAGTACATCCAAGAAGTACTGATGCACCTATTAGATAATGCAATTAAGTTTTCCGTGCCCAAATCGAACATTCAACTTTCCGTGCAACTAAAAGAAGAACACGTAATTGTTAGCATCGAAGATTTTGGCCTGGAAATTGCCATCGAAGAAAGAAAAAAGTTATTTAAAAAATTTTACCGAAGTAAAAAAGCCCTTGAAGAGCATGGCCTAGGCTTAGGCCTTGCCATATGTGAAAAAATAATTGCCGCTCATGATGGAACAATTTGGGTTGAACAAATCGCAAATAAACGAACTGCGTTTCGCTTTACTCTTCCCATTAATAGCAAAGATTGAACCAACATCGTCCACTCCCATCCGTATCAGAAAAAAATTTATTCGTGCGCAAAAAAACAAAAAATCTGTCCTACACTCACGAATAATTATTTAAGTGCTACACTTTATTCATATACCGACATCCATTCAGTTATTAGTCTTGTTTTTTAATTAAAATCAAACAGTTAAATGGAGTTAACGACAAATGAAAAAAATATCTCTAATTCTATTTTTATTACTCTATATTTTTAACTATAAAATTTTTGCAGCTGCAGAGAAATTAACGCTTGAGAGCTCTGCCTTTAAATTAAATACCATGATTCCCGCTGAATATACCTGTAATGGAGTAGATCACTCCCCGCCATTGGAATGGCATAATGCGCCCGCAAAGACCCAATCTTTTGCTCTGGTGATGCAAGACCCCGATGCACAAAATGGGGTATGGACGCACTGGATTATGTTTAATATTCCGGTAAAAATAACACAATTAGACGCAGGAAGCCCTATTCCAGAAGGGGCTGCTAGTGGTAACAATAGTTGGGGAAGTTTAGGTTATCGTGGACCTTGCCCACCACTAGGGGCACATCGTTACGCATTTAAACTTTATGCCATGGATAATGTATTAACCTTAGGGGAAGGAGCAACTTCTGACGCCATATTACAAGCAATGACAGGACATGTTCTTGGTAATGCTGAGTTAGTAGGACTTTATCAAAAATAATATCGATTTAATTTTAGCAGGGAACTGTTATGAATGTTGTTAGCGAATTCTCGCCATAGAAAGCTACACAAGAGTGAAAGTTCAGATGATCATTAGTGGTCATAAAAATATTTCCAAATTAAATAAGTTTATCGCCTGTCTGTGGAGAAACTAAAACCGAGGCATGGAAGCGTAAGTGCTCATCAATAAAACTGGCAATAAAATAATAGCTATGATCATAAGCTGGTTGCAGGCGTAGATTAAGAGCGACATCAGCTCGCAAACACGCATCTTGAAATAATTCTGGCTTTAGCTGTTCCTGCAAAAAAGGATCGGCTGTTCCCTGATCAATTAAGATACTTTGATGTGGCCAACCTTGGGTAACAAGAAGAGCACAGGCATCATACTCTTGCCAAGGATGCTTATCGGCTCCTAAATAGCCAGTAAATGCTTTTTGCCCCCAAGGACTTTGGCTCGGTGCACAAATAGGAGAAAAGGCAGAAACAGAACGGTACTGCGTAGGATTTTTCAAAGCCAAAGTTAGTGCACCATGCCCCCCCATCGAATGACCGAAAATACCACAGGCCTTTTCATCTATCGGAAAATGTTGTTGCAGTAATGCAGGTAATTCTTCACGAATGTAAGTTGCCATTTGATAGTGTCTTGACCATGGCTTTTGCGTGGCATCGACATAAAATCCAGCACCGCTACCAAAATCATAATGGTCGTGATCTCCTGGCAAATCAATGCCTCGCGGACTGGTATCAGGAACCACCAAGGCTAAACCAAGTTCAGCAGCAACGCGTTGTGCTCCCGCCTTAGTAATGAAATTTTGTTCTGTACACGTCAATCCTGAAAGCCAATAGAGCACAGGAACTTTTTGCTGCTGGGCTTGAGGCGGCAAAAAAAGACCAAACCGCATCGTGCACCGAGTACTCAGAGAATAATGCGCATAAACTCGTTGTACCCCACCAAAACATTGATGTTCTTCGATAAGTTCCATCACCATGCTATTTAGTTCCTCTACTCAAGATCAAAAAGTCACTACAGTACGAATTGATTCCCCGTGATGCATTAAATCAAAAGCGTCATTAATTTGCTCAATAGGTAAGACATGGGTAATTAAGTCATCAATATTAATTTTACCATCCATATACCAATCAACTATTTTAGGCACATCAGTACGCCCACGTGCCCCACCAAAAGCCGAACCTTTCCATACCCGTCCTGTAACTAATTGGAACGGTCTGGTCGAAATTTCTTGCCCGGCTCCTGCAACACCAATAATAGTAGAAACACCCCAGCCTTTATGGCAACACTCTAGGGCCTGGCGCATCAAGGTTACATTCCCCACACATTCAAAACTATAATCTGCCCCGCCCTTGGTTAACTCAACCAAATGAGCAACCAAATCTTTGCCCAATTCTTTGGAATTCACAAAATCAGTCATCCCCATTTTTTTAGCTAAGGCCTGGCGATCAGGATTAATATCAACGCCAATAATCTGTTCTGCACCAACCATGCGCGCACCTTGAATCACATTAAGTCCAATGCCCCCCAAACCAAAAACCACCACTCTAGCGCCTGGTGTTACTTTTGCGGTATAAATTACCGCACCTAAGCCCGTTGTGACACCACAGCCTATATAACAAACCTTCTCAAAAGGTGCATCATCACGGATTTTTGCCAATGCAATTTCGGGTAATACGGTATAATTAGCAAAGGTTGAAGTACCCATGTAATGAAATAATTTTTGTCCATTTAGGCTAAAGCGACTTGTCCCATCAGGCATCAAACCCTGTCCTTGTGTGCCACGGATAGCCTGGCATAAATTTGTTTTTTGCGAAAGACAATATTCGCATTGACGACATTCGGGAGTATATAAAGGAATAACATGGTCGCCTGGTTTTAATGAAGTGACTCCAGCACCTACTTCAACCACAATACCTGCACCTTCATGTCCTAAAATTGCAGGAAAAATCCCTTCTGGATCAGCACCTGATAAAGTAAATGCATCCGTATGACAAACACCCGTTGCTTTAATTTCAACCAGGACTTCTCTTAGTTTTGGTCCTTCCAAATCCACCATTTCAATGGTTAAGGGTTTTCCTACTGCATGTGCTACGGCTGCTTTTACTTGCATCAAGTATCTCCCTTTAGGTACACCAAGCTCTCTAAATTATTTAAGAATCGACATTAACAATTGCACAACAAAAAAAATAATAATGATTATAGGGATGAAAAACGATCCCTTATTTACCGGTTTTGCACCACTATTGATGTTTACATCAATAGCTCCGTCGTTTGAATCATAAAACGTATCTTTATCGACAACAATTGCTTGCGGAGGTAATTGTTCTGATTCCGTTTTAATCCGCGCCGTTTTTTTAACCGCAGTGCCTATTGCTAAAAATTCGATTAAGCCATTACCTAATTGATACACATAGGTTTTTACTCCGACGACGTCATCTGCTCCTATGGCTTTTGCTTCGTCATTAATTATGGCTAAGGCATTTTCACGCGCGGCATAAATCATCCGTGTGAGTTCATTAATTTCACCTCTGAAAAAGGATTTCAGTGTGGACGTAATTCCCCCTACAACGCCTAAAGAATAAACGGATGTTCCTAATAAAAGTTTCATCGGTGCATAACCAATGCTTGCCATGTTCCACATTTCAACATTAGTCATATCACTGGTGACAATGCGATTATTTGCATCTGTTAACAATTGCGCATTGTGAGAGGCTGTACCAATCATCAACATTTCATTAACACCACCAAAAGGCAAAACCGTAGTCCTGATGCCGAGCACAGCATTGGCCTTATATTGTTCTGCATGAGCAATAATACGATTTAAAGCTAAGTGTCTGGTTTTATTAAAAATATCAGAATATTCTTTGATTTCACCACGACCTAATGTTTTTACTTTTCCTAAAAGACCACGCCCTACCCCCATCGAATAGGCAACGTTACCAAAAGCAAAACAAATGGGTTTATAACCCGCATCCAACTGTGCATATAATTCCTGACCATCGGCAGAGGTTGAAAACTTGGACTTATCTGCATCATTAACGGCATGAACCATCGAGCCTATGGATAAAAACTCCACATTAGAACCATGAAAGATAAGCTGGCTGGTAACCCCAGTGATTCCGGTAGCATTACTGGTTTGTGCTTCTTGCAACATGCGTTTATAAGCCGTTTCTCTTCCTTCTTCGATGAGCGAGGTAACCTGTTGCAATTCACCACCTAACATCGCTTTAAGGCCTGAACCAACACTACCAATAATTCCCAGCGAATGAACGCTATTACCAACAACAATATTGCCCGGTGCGTAATTTTTAAGTTGCAGGCAATATATTTCGTTACCCGATAATCCTGTAGTCACAGCCATGATTTATTCCCTTAAAATAATAGGGTCTGTTAACATAGTCGTTTTTAGGCGCTCAAAATCAACCCATTTTGGCTCAATCTAGCGAAATGTCAACAGAGCCCCTAGTCCCTATAAGTGTAGCTATTATTTATTTAATTATGGCCCTTTTAATATTAACGCAAATTATTAAAAACAACCGCCTGCAGTGTTCCCGCCATGAGTAAAGAACCATTACTGGAATCAAATATTGGGGGCGTATTTTCACTAATCTTAATCTGAGTAGAATAAAGCGTATTACTGACTGAAATCGGAGCAACAGGTGTATCATACATTGCCCCTCCGCTTCCTGCCACAGGAGTAATCGTAACGCTAGTAATCGGGGTTACGCAAACCTGCCCAGTACCAGCCCATACCGTAATCTCCCCCAAATATGCTAGTGTTTTGGTGAAGCATGGTGTAGACACACCGTTGCTAAAAGAAACGACCACAGCAGTTACCGATCCTCCTGAACCTAACATATTGGCAACATCAACGCGTTGTATTGGGGCATTGGCTGCGGCAACAACATGGGAAAGAATGACCGATACCCACATAATTATCCATCGACTGTTCATAAAAACTCCCTTTAAAAAAATTTATATGACTCCAGAAGTCACTTGAATGGGTATCCCAAAACAATTGTTCACATTAAATGAATGAGCCTGATCCAGATTAGTAAATACAATATAACCCGTAGTTGGATTAGTAAACTTACCGTTAATAACAACGATATTATGTCCAGGAATCAACTGATCTTGTGTGACATAATTGCCATTAAGACTATAAGAGATGATCATGCTGGTGCTGTCACTAAAGGAGCTACCAAGGAGGACATACTGAAATGGATAGCTCGTATCAATATAACAAACCACACTATATGTCACTGAAGGTACCAGTCCATTTAAGGGAACATTTAAGCTCATCGCCGGTGCCACATCACCACCACCACTTAACGTAACAACTGAACTTGCTGTAGCAGTAGCGGCTAAAAAATATAAAGCCGTAAAATATGCACTCTTTTTCACTTAATTCCTCCTTGAAAAATAACCTGTAAACAGCAATACATCAGTAGAATTGATGTATTAACGATTAACACAATGATATCCTATTAGCAATTTTTTAAAACCCATTTTAGGCTTAGCGCATGGAAAAAGAACTCGCTGCAATTTATGTTGTAAAACCTGAATTTCACGCAAAACTCATTAAAGAATTAGGCGAAGTTTCGCATGTTGTTGAAGATTTAGTTTTTTCCCCACATAAAAACCCCAAAGTATGCTTTGCGCAGGATATTTGGCTAGAACCGCAAGTAGTCACTTTTCAATCGATTTCGGAAGCGGTCAAAATTCTGCGTCAAGCAGGAAAATTCTGGTATTTGCATCCAATTTCTCACGTGCGACGCTCACGTTTAATTGAAGAACAATTGCGTCAGTATTCGTCGCTTATGCGCCATTTTCCTATTACCGAGGAAATCCCTGATATTGGTGCCTTTAGCCTATTAGATCAAAATACCTTGGTTTTTAGTGCAAAACGCTTGCGAAAATGGCCTCAGGGAATCTGTTATTTCATTGAAGATAAAATCAATCCACCAAATCGCGCTTATTTAAAATTGTGGGAAGCACTGACTTTGTTAGGCCGATCCCCTCTATCAGGTGATCTAGCTTTAGATTTAGGTGCATCCCCCGGTGGTTGGACCTATGTGATGCATTCATTGGGCGCGCACGTTACTGCCGTGGATAAAGCCCCCTTAGATCCGAACATTGCCAAACTTCCGGGTGTGAACAGCATTCAACAAAGTGCATTTGCCATTGAACCTGCGACTTTGGAACAAACTTATGAGTGGGTCTTATCCGATGTAGCCTGTTACCCCGAACGCGCTTATGCGCTCATTATGAAATGGATAGCATCAGGAAAAGCCAAGCAAATGATCTTTACCATCAAACTACAAGGTGAAACAGATCTGGCTACATTGAAGCAATTTCAGGATATACCCAATTCGTACATTACTAACCTGTTTTACAACAAACATGAGGCAACGTTTTTTTATCCTTTTCAGGGATAGCATTTAAGCAGCGAATCCCCGGGTTTCACTGCGCCCCCCGGCGATTCTCTCTATTTCATTACACATCGGCAAAATCATCAATAACGAAACAATCACCTGATTTTTTCACAGTAAGCATAACGCCCTTTAACGGTTGTAAAGCATCCGTTGAAGAAGCGGTCAATATATTGGTGTCAAATTTAACCAGTATTTTCCATTCATTGTTAGCCTTATGCGTTATGACCGGTTGTACTGGTAAGCCCATTAATAAAATACCCTTTTTACTTTGGATGGATGCAAAAACGCGTTGTTGTTCTAATCGCTGGTACTGCTTGCTCCAAGCATTTGGCGAGTAATACTGTAATACGTCCTTAGCATACTCATCTTTTTTCGTGGTGAAATTAATATTGTAAGTGACATACATGGCCTCATAAGTCCAGGCAATCACATTAAAATCATCCCCTTTATTATTGACGCATGGAGCCTGAGCATAAACCGTCATGCAAACAAGCATCATCATAACAATTGGTATATTACGCCAAAATTTGTTCATCAATTCCTCTCCTAAACTATGCAGAAAACTATTTTATTATGATACGCTGTATTCCTCTTTTAACAATGTAGGGAAACACATTATGTATTTTAAGATTAGGAACACCCTAGGCCCCTTACTGCTCATTCTTTCATGTCCTATCTTCGTCATGTTGATGTGGTATACCAATACAGAGCTCAAAGGCTCATTATCCGCACTATGGGATTTAATCGTCCAACAAGGTCTATTTGAAACAACTTATAAAATATGGCAACCCTATTTTTGGGGCTCAGCTCTTGCCTGGAAAGTTATTTTCACCTTTATTATTTTTGAACTGGCATTAATGCGTTTACTACCAGGAAAAGAATTTACTGGGCCAGTTACACCTAAAGGAAATGTTCCTATCTATAAAGAAAATGGGCCTTTAGCATTCATCACCACCATGACTACCTTTTGCGTTGCCAGCTTTGGTTTGCATTTATTTCCAGCGTCCATTCTTTATGACAATTTGGGAGCTATTTTAGGCGCACTGAACGTATTTAGCTTGATATTCTGCGCATTATTGTACATCAAAGGTCGTTACTTTCCCTCATCGACTGATTCAGGAATTACCAATAATATTATTTTCGACTACTACTGGGGCACCGAGCTTTATCCCCATATTTTAGGCTGGAGCATTAAAAAGTTTATTACCTGCCGTTTTGGCATGATGAGCTGGGGATTATTCCTTATTTCTTATTGTGCAAAACAAGCTGAATTAGGTGATCTCTGCTAACTCCATGCTTATTTCCGTGGCCTTACAATTTTTATATTTAAGCAAGTTTTATCTCTGGGAAAAAGGGTACCTGCGCTCACTGGATATTATGCATGACCGTGCTGGTTTTTACATTTGCTGGGGTTGTCTCGTTTGGGTTCCTTGCATTTATACCTCACCTAGCATGTACCTTGTTCTGCACCCCATCCATTTAAGTTTCTGGTTAGCAACAAGCATTTTAATTTTAGGCACAGCCGGTATTCTTATTAACTATTTTGCTGATCGCCAAAGACTCATGGCAAGAGCCACTAATGGTGCGTGTAAAATCTGGGGTAAAAAGCCAGTTACTGTATCCGCTCAATATAAAACGACTGAAGGTGATAAAAAACAAACGATTTTACTTGCTTCAGGCTGGTGGGGGGTTGCCCGACATTTTCATTATGTTCCTGAACTGGCAGGTACATTTTTTTGGTCAGTACCTGCATTATTTGAAAATTTCGCGCCTTACTTCTATATTTGTTTTTTAACTATTTTGCTTGTAGACCGTGCGTTTCGTGATGACCGGCGTTGCTCGGATAAATATGGCCAATATTGGCATAAATATTGTGAACTTGTTCCATATAAAATTGTACCCTTTGTAATTTGATATAAGTAATTGGGCAGTCGCTGATTGCCCTTTTAATTATGAAACCATTTTTGATGAATTTTTGCATAAGTTCCATCTGCCTGCATTTCTACTTGCGCTTTATTTACCGCATTCATCAGTCCTCTATTGTTCTTATTCATCCCGAAGCCCAAAGGTTGAGGATCATTAGGAACCGCAGCAAGAATTTTCAACTCTGGATGTTGTTGCACATAATAATAAGCAACAGGAAAGATCTTCATCACCGCACCGATTTTTCCAACAACTAAATCATCAATCGCTACATCAAAGTACTTAAACGGATATATTTTTATTCCATGAAGCTGCCCCTGGCTTTTCATTTGTTTGGCAATATCTAAATCAGTAGTCGCAGCTTGAATTCCCATCGTTTGTTCATGTAGATCTGCGAGTAGATGAACTTGCGGTGTCTTAGCAGCATTAATCACAATGCTCAAGGTAGTAGTCATATAAGGCTGCGAAAAGCTAATTATTCTTTCGCGCGCAGGGGTTATGGTAATAGCACCCATGATGAGATCGTAATGATTTTCTCTAAGTTCATGAATAATAGATTCCCAGCGAGTCTGTTTAAACTCAAGATGTAAATTGAGACGTTTTGAAATTTCGGTAATTAAATCCACTTCAAAGCCAGTTTGCTGCCCATTTTTTACAAACTCAAACGGTGGATTAGTAAAATAGGTGGCCACAACCAACGTACCAGGTTTTAGCGTAGACAACTCCATTTCATTATCAGAATAAGTTGGCTGGATTAGCAAGAGCACAAATAATAAGGGCATGATGTAATAAAAAATATATTTTTTTACAGAATAGTAGTTCATCCTTCCCAACTCCTTTTGTTCGCTATAAGTCCTATTTGCCAAATTGAAGTGGCTGGCCAAGTTCATTAAGCGCAATTAAAACAACACGCCTATCATTTCCTGAATGCATGAAAAAACGATAATGGGCAGGAGTATTCCATGTAATCTCCGGTGCTGACCGTAGACTTTCATCATGGTGAATGAGGGGTTGCTCCTCCATTTCAGACAATAAAATCGTTGGCTTAGGAAAATGATGTCGCTTAGCCACTGCTCTGCTGCGTTTTCTTTTTATTTTCCGCTTTAAAGTAAACACTTTTGCCAATTCAGTTTTAGCATGAAGAAGTTTACGAAGTGCATCAAACTGACCCGTTGCTGTCAGAAAAAATAAAATATTGTGCTCACAAAGATAATTAAATTCCCGGATCATATGCACGTTGAAATTAAGATCATCGATTTTATTATGAATACTTTTGAGCTTGCGCAATTGATGTAGGCGCGCAACAAATAAAGGATGACTTGTTTCAGACAATTCCCCAGGCTTTGCAACAACGGTATGCTGCTCGGGGACAATACGTTTTAAAGATTCTTCCCTGACTGAGTGAACAGATTTCATCCCGCATCCCTGTCTTTACTGTTTCATTACAGTATAGACTTAACTCGCGCATTGTGATGACTATTAGTTCACTAAGATTTTTTTTAGACTTAAGTCTGTGTTTTTAAAGACCCTAATGGATCTTGACGGTAAAAACTAACTAATAAGTCATATACCTCAGGGTAATATTGTTTAATTATTATTGGTTTTTCAAAAAAAAACTCCGTAAATACTGCAAAAAATTCGCCAGCAGACGTGGCCGCATAAGGATCAATAGGAATAGACTCGGGCTCTTGTAAATGCAGCTCAAAATCGGCATAGGCACGATTGAATACTTCAGACCATTTTTTTGCCGACATATGGCGATGAAGGGGTGGGAAACCATTTGCGCGGCCATTTTGCATATCCAACTTATGTGCAAATTCATGAATCACCACATTATGTCCATCGATGTCACCGCGGTGTAACACATCACTCCAAGACAAAATGACAGGCCCTCGTTGCCACGACTCACCACTCAAATTAGTCTTGTCCTGGTGAACCACACCATACTCATCTGTCTCGCTACGCTCTTTCGAGAAAGCACTAGGATAAATCATTACCGATACCCAACCACTATACCAATCCAAACCAAGATTTAGAATAGGAAGACAAGCCTGTAAGGCAATGACTAAGCGCATAGAGGTAGTGACTTGCAGCGCGCCAATACCCTCTAATGATTTGTAGTGAAGGAATAAAATAGCCAGCCGTTTTAGTCTTACTTTTTCCTGCATACTCAAGCGCTGCAGTGAAGGTAAATAGTGAAATGCACGCTGCCATTCAACATCGGCAATTGGTGATTGCTGTATAATACGCTCGTGCCACCATTCTTTTAGCCGTTGAAATAGATGCATTTATTACTCATCACAGGAGTAACCTAAAGACTCTAATCCTTGCTCTAAATAATAGGCGATCGTAGGCTTGGAAAATAAGTATTCGGTTAAATCAGGAGCTAAATTATTCCGTGCCTCTTTATGTGCTCCGCTCCAATCCTGATCGCTAAAATCACCGCGCCCAAGATACATTAATGCAAGCAAGTCAACTTTTTGATCGTCATCAAGCTCCTCAATAATGCACCTCACTTCGGCATAAGTAAGATCATCGGGATGATCTGCCAAAATTTGTGCTATATCGTAATCATATTCTGAATTAGGTATTTCTTCATCGAAAGTAACCCCTTCTTTTGCCTGAAACTCTTTTGCTTTATCAATGATGAAACAAACAAGTTTCGGATTAATATTTAAAACATCCGTAGTTAACATATTTACCTCCTGTCATCTTAATTTTAACGTAAATTCTGGATAAGACGCTCATGATACTATTAGTCTAGTCCATTGTAGGCTAATCTGGCTTTATTTGTGTTTTTTGGCTTTAGTGATTAAAACATTGTTCTCCTAAAAAGCGATAGATTAACCTTTTTTAGGGGTATATAATGATCAAAGCCTTTTGTATAAGTCATTAGAAAAATGAACTTTATCTAGGTAGTTAGAGCATGTTGAGAATGAAAAACCGCATATTTAAAGAGACTTTTTATGCCAAAAAAAAGGATTGCCCTCATATTAGGGATTATTGTTTTAGTTATTCTTGCACTCTATTATGCGTTTACTACTTGGTATTCTCCTCCGCAACGCCTCACGCTCTACGGCAATGTTGATATACGTGATGTCAATCTGTCTTTTCGTGTCAGCGGACGATTAAGCGAATTAACCGTAGATGAAGGTGATGACGTTCATCAAGGTCAATTAATTGCTCGTATTGATTCAGCCCCGTATATACGCGAAGTTAATTCTGCAAAAGCAGCAGTGAGCCAGCAAAAAGCCGCCCTTGCCTATGCAGAAACAGTCTATGCGCGCGAGAAAAAATTGTATGGAACCGGTGCCTCATCAATTGATCGCTATCAAAATGCGCTTACTTCACGAGATGCCGCGCAAGCCAGCTTAGAAAAAGCGATCGCTGATTTATCTCAGTCTTCACTACGCTTGCAAGATACTTATCTTTATTCACCGGCCGATGGAGCCGTTCTGACACGAGCCGTGGAACCAGGCACTATGTTAGCAATTGGAGCTACAGTGATTACTGTCTCTTTAGTTAATCCTGTTTGGGTTCGTGCTTATATATCCGAAAGAGAACTCACTAAGGCAAAACAAGGAACGCGTGTTACCGTCTATGCGGATTCAAGACCCAATAACTCATTTGATGGGGTCATTGGTTTTGTATCACCAACTGCTGAATTTACACCCAAAACGGTTGAAACAACTGATTTACGTACCGAACTGGTCTATCGACTCAGAATTATTATGCACGATCCAAAACACGAATTACGTCAGGGAATGCCTGTCACCGTGAAGTTTGTAGATTAAACGCGGAGCGTTGATGACCTCAAAAAACAAAAATGCTTCATCAAGCCACGCAGACAACGCCATTGTCATTGAAGGGCTTTCCAAAAAGTTTCCGTCAATAAAGGATATCCCTCCAGCCCTGATGAGTGTTTCTGCGCAGATTAAGCGAGGAAGCATTACGGGTTTAATTGGCCCTGATGGTGCAGGAAAAACGACACTCATACGCATCATTGCCGGACTATTATCGTTCACCGAAGGACATGTCTATGTTGAAGGTTTAGAGCCAACAATTAACACCAATGAGTTACGTTTAATTTTAGGCTATATGCCGCAAAAATTTGGTTTATACGAAGATCTCACCGTTATGGAAAATCTGATTCTTTATGCTGATCTGCGCGGAGTATTGGCTGATGAGCGTACTAAAGAATTTGCGCGCTTACTTAACTTCACCGATCTCACCAGGTTCACCACACGAGCGGCAGGAAAATTATCTGGTGGTATGAAACAAAAACTGGGCTTAGCCTGCGCCTTATTGGGGCGTCCCAAAGTTCTCCTCTTGGATGAACCGAGCGTTGGCGTAGACCCCATTTCACGCCGTGAATTGTGGAAAATGGTCAAAACACTCATTGACGAGGGAATTACGGTTATTTGGAGCACCTCCTATTTAGATGAAGCAGAACTTTGTGATGAAGTACTTCTCATGAATGAAGGCCAGCTCGTTTATTCAGGCACCCCACAAACAATAACGGAAAAACTAGTAGGACGCAGTATCCAGGTGCAAAATATTCAAGGCGATCATCGTCTAGTACTGCAACGCGCACTGCGCTGTAAAGAAGTCATGGATGGCGTCATTCAAGGAAAAAATGTGCGTCTGCTCTTAAGAGAGGAAGGAAAACCACCTAACCTGGAATTATTAAACGCCGGGGCCAACGCTCAATTAGTTCCTGTAAAACCACGCTTTGAAGATGCATTCATTGACCTGCTTGGCGGGGGGCCCGGTGGCGATTCAATATTAACTAAAGTCATGCAGCCAGTGCAAATCACTACAGAATCGGATACGGTTATTGAAGCGAAGCATTTGACGAAGATGTTTGGTACTTTTGCTGCGACGAATGATGTCAATTTTAAGGTAAAACGTGGTGAAATTTTTGGCCTATTAGGTCCAAATGGTGCAGGAAAATCAACAACCTTTAAAATGCTGTGTGGATTATTAGCGCCCACCTCAGGAACCGCGACAGTTATGGGGCTTGACCTGCAGAAAAGTGCCAGTAAAGCCCGCCAACAGCTAGGCTATATGGCGCAAAAATTTTCTCTTTATGGCGATCTTAGCGTACAACAAAATTTACAATTTTTTTCAGGAATTTATGGCCTTTCAGGAACAAAACAAACTGAAAAAATTACCAAAATGGTTAATGCCTTTGCGCTCAGCGAGTTTTTAGATACAAAAACCAATGAATTACCACTTGGATTCAAACAAAGATTGTCTTTAGCCTGCGCCATCATGCATGAACCCGCCATTTTGTTTCTGGATGAACCCACATCAGGAGTTGATCCGCTGACACGACGTGAGTTTTGGACCCATATCAACGGCTTGGTTGAAAAAGGTGTGACCATTATGGTAACGACACACTATATGGATGAAGCCGAATATTGTGATCGAATTGGCTTAGTCTATCGCGGCCAATTAATCGAAACGGGTACCCCCGATAAATTAAAACAACTGGTTATGAATAAGCAACAACCCGAACCAACTATGGAAGATGCCTTTATTGGCTTAGTACTAAAACATGATCAAGAACATCAAACCCTCAATACGGTATCAACCGCTGCTTCCCCCCCAATCATACACAGCGACGATAGAAGCAACAGAGGAGGTGATTTTATTCATCAGCATGATGCTCTACGTCGATGGGCTGCATTGTGTCAAAAAGAGTATTATCAAATTATCCGCGATCCCAGTAGTATCATGATTGCCTTTATTTTACCGATGTTGATGCTTTTTATTTTTGGCTTCGGCATCAATCTTGATACCTCCAAAATTCGCCTTGGCCTGCTAATGAATGATACCAGTCCTGAGGCCCAACGCTTTGAAAAGGCATTTAGCGACTCCCCCTACATTAAAGTAATTCCGCTGAACAACGCTCGCGAAGCAGCAGAGCAACTCACCGCTGGAAATGTACGTGGTTTTGTGGCCATACAACCTAATTTTTCCATACGCTTGCAACAAGCTGATGGCATTGCTCCGGTGCAGGTGATTACCGACGGCTCAGAAACCAATACTGCAAATTTCGTCACCGCATATGCTACTGGAGCATGGAGTATCTGGCAGCAACAGCGCGGTATAGAAATTGGTCAACCGCAATTGAATCGCATTGCTCTGGAAAATCGTTATTGGTTTAATCCAGCAGCAATCAGCCGCGATTTCCTGGTACCAGGTTCTATTACCCTGATTATGACGGTTATTGGTGCCTTATTAACGTCCTTGGTCATTGCTAGGGAATGGGAAAACGGAACGATGGAGGCTCTCTTATCAACGCCGATTACGCGCATGGAGTTTTTACTCTCCAAATTAATCCCGTATTACATCCTCGGTATTGTCGCGATGATCGTTTGCACAGTAACGGCAATTACGATATTAGGAACGCCCTTACGTGGTTCGATTATGCTCTTATTTATTGAATCAAGTTTGTTCTTAGGCAGTGTTCTTGGTATTGGTTTACTGCTGTCAACCGTAACACGCAATCAATTTAATGCCGCGCAGGCAGCCTTAAATATTGCCTATTTACCGGCAATGATGTTGTCTGGCTTTATTTTTGAAATTAGCAGCATGCCTACCGTGGTGCAAGCCATAACGTATATTATTCCGGCGCGCTATTTTGTTTCTGCATTACAAACACTTTTTCTGGCAGGTAATATCGGCACATTACTGTTTAAAAATGCGTTATTTTTATTGTGTTCTGCATTAATATTTTTAGGTTTGACTTATAAATTTACAAGTCGCCGACTTGATTAAGGTGAATAAATGTTCCGTCGATTGTTGGCTTTAATCTGGAAAGAATTGCAAGCGCAATTCCATGACTCTGACAGTCGACGTTTACTTATTTTACCGGTAATTCTGCAGGTAGCGCTGTTTCCTTTTGCGGCAACACTGGAAGTAAAAAATAATACCATTGCCATTTATAATCAAGATACTGGCCCTTATTCTGTAGAACTGATGCAGCGCTTGGCTAAAGCTAAATCATTTACGCAATTAAAAATGATACATAGTCTAGGAAAAGTCCACGATACCATTGATAATCAACACGCGTTATTAGTCGTAACCTTCCCAAATGATTTTTCCCGCAAGATTGCCTCCGGAAAAACCACAACACTACAAGCCATTTTCGATGGTCGACGTTCGAATACTGCGCAAATTGCGGCAAGCTATGTCCAGGAAATCGTGAATAACTATCAGACTGACTTGCAACTACAAAATATGGCGCACGGCCCTATATCCACCCTTATTGTGCACAATTGGTTTAACCCAAACCTTGAATACCGCTGGTTTATTCTCCCTAGTTTGGTGGCAATTATCACGACCCTTGGCTGTTTGATTGTGACGGCAATGTCCGTGGCCCGCGAGCGCGAGCAAGGAACTTTTGAGCAATTACTTGTTTCACCCCTTACCCCTGGCTACATCATGATCGGGAAAACAATTCCAGCGTTAATTATATCCTCAATGCAAGCCTCAATTATTCTCATTGTCAGCATCTTCTTGTATCGTGTTCCGTTTCAAGGTTCCATAATGCTGCTTTATCTGTGCCTTTTATGTTATGCGCTTTCGTTAGCCGGAATTGGCTTATTCATTTCTTCAGTAAGTGCGACTCAGCAGCAAGCATTTTTAGGTGTTTTTGGTTTTCTCATGCCCGCAATTCTGCTCTCCGGGTACGTGTCACCGATTGAGAATATTCCTGAACCATTACAATCCATTACCTGGCTCAATCCTGTTCGTCATTTTATTGTAATTAGTAAAGGAATTTATTTAAAAGGATTTGATATGGCACTCGTGTGGGTCGATTTATGGCCTTTATTAGTTATTGCATCAATAACACTATCCTTATCGTATATTATGTTTAAACGGTATATAAAATAACCTATTTTGAGGGTTTGAATGGAATTTTTTCGCTTATATTCGACACACAATAAAACATGGTCATGGCCTCTTTTACTTTCATTATTAACAAGCTGTACTGTTGGTCCTAATTACCACAAACCAGAGACGCCACTTCCAGAAAAATATAGTTTAGCGAAACACAATAGCCCAGCAAAAAAAACGAATCAATTTTGGGTGGACTCTTTAGGTGATCCACTCTTAATTCGTTTCATTAATCAGGCTCTGCGAGGAAACAATTTGGACATGCAAAAAGCTTATGCCAACATTTGCCAAGCCCGTGCTGAACTAGGCATTAGCAAAGCAGACTATTTCCCACAATTAGATGCCAGTGGAAAAATTTCGCGGGATCGTTTAAGTGCTAATAGTGAAATTCTAGTAGCCTTCCCCAACGGTATTGTTCCGTTAAATTATACAGATTATAAATTTGGCTTTGATGCTTCCTGGGAGCTTGATTTTTTTGGCCGTATCCGCCGCGGCGTTGAAGCATCACGTGCGCGATTCCAAAGCGCTATTGAAAATCAAGCGAATGTCATTATCTCAACAGCCGCTGAAGTCGCTAATATTTATACGCAGTATCGCGTTTACCAACAACGCATTATTATTGCCCAAGATACCATTAAATCTTATAGCGAAACAGTAAGACTGGTTAAATTGCAAATGCAAGCAGGTTCAGCAACGGGCGTTGATCTAAGCCGCGTGGAAAGTGAAGTCCTATCTGCCAAAGCAGCATTAGCGCCATTACAAGCAGAAGCCAAAGCCACTTTAGCGGCATTAGCAGTATTAGTTGGCGAATATCCTGAATCATTATTGGATAAGCTCTCTCAAACAGCACCAATTCCCACCATCAAGCCAACCAGTTTAGCCATTGGCTTGCCTTCTGATTTATTGCTCAGACGGCCGGATATAAAAATGGCAGAACGTGATTTAGCCGCAGCAACCGCCGATGTCGGTGTTGCCAGAGCCAATCAATTTCCACGCTTCCAACTGGTGGGTGATATAGGCTCAGACACTACGATTCCCGGTGCTTTTTTTAAAGCAGCAAGTGGCTATTGGTCTTTTGGCCCCCAAGTCTCGCTGCCCATTTTTCAGGGTGGTCGCTTAAGAAATGCTGTTCGCGCTCAAGAAGCCGCGCGTAATAATGCCTTGGCAAACTACAAACAAACGGTTTTAAAAGCGTTTGCGGATGTAGAGTCAAGCCTTATTCGTTATGATCGTGAGCGATTAAGGAAACAAAAAATCCAAGAATCTTATGCTAAATTAAAATCAGCTCATCGACTTATCAAGTTACAATACAAGACAGGACAAACTTCTCTAATTGACGTTCTTGATGTGGAACGCCAACTAAATCAATTAGAAGATCAACAAGCACAATCTACAGGGCAGGTAACGATTAATCTTATTTCATTGTATAAAGCTTTGGGTGGAGGCTGGATGTCCAGTAAAATTGATTAATAGGTGATAGCCCGCGACAGCGGGCTAAAAGACGTTTCTATGTAATAAAAGAACAAACCTAGTCCCTCTGTGCAAAGCTCTTAATATTGAGCCAAGAGCATGAATTAATGAATTAATGAATTAAGCAGAATTCTCGTTTTCAATAAGCTAACTGTAATGCAAATCCTAATCCAAAAAATAAAGCTAATGTCGGCCTGTTATTCTTATTTTCCATAAGGAGAGAAAGTATAGTTGCGCCGGTTGTCGCATTCATATTGCCATAGCTATTTAAAACATAACGCGATTGTGTCACTTGAGATTCTGTCAACTCAAGAGCATATTGAACGCAATCTAATATTTTTTTTGACCCTGTATGAATAGCTACATCATAATCATTCAGTGTTATTGTGGATAAAACCAAAGATACAGCAGGAAGATAAGATTCGGATAGTCTTTTTAAGAGCTTATGTGGTTGCTGATAAAAAAAACCAAAAGGAGGCAAATGAGGAGGTGCTTTTGTATTACTACCGACGACCTCTAAAAGATGTATATCCTCCGGATCCAAATTAGCCCACTTATAAAAATGATCAAAATTTAATCCATTATACTCATTTGAACATAATGCTGCAGCACAACCTTCGCCAAAAAGATAACGTTGTATTGCCAACCCAAGAAGTCTTCCTGACAATGCTGCCGCTTGATCTGAAGGGATTGTTCTTGCATGAGAAATCAATTGATTCTGGAGCCATGGATTTAAAAGAGGTGTGACCATCATTTCTACTGTCAAAACAATTACCCGCGCATGAGGATTTTTGTTTAGATAAATATCAGCCTCACGTAAACCTGAAATAAATCCTGAACATCCTTCCCCAGTTAATGCTATTACTGACGGCACGGTGAAATTTTCATGCCTTCTTTGTAAATGGGAAATAACCGAATAGCCTATATTAGGCGCGGTTGTATCAGTCACATTCGCAACTAAGATTAAACGATCTGTTGCATTTAATGGTTCCTTATTTTTCATTAATTGTTCATAAGCCAGGGCTCCTTGGAGCGCAATAATATCTGTTCCAGAGTTATGCATCCACCATGTCACAGGATCTTCAGGAGTGCATAAAATATTTCTGTTACTAACCCCTAAATTTTCAAAAAAACTTGCAGATGATTTTATTTCATCAACAAAATGCTTTCCTCCCAGTTTTACTATCGCATCTGAAATTTCATTATCTTGGTGATAAAGTATTTTTTCCAATTCAGGAGTAGAATACGATTTTCCGGGAAAATAAGTTTTAATCTCATTGATATTCATGTTTATCCTGCAGTACATCTAAAGAATAAATAGTAGTATAGGATATATTTTAATAAGATCAATAACGAATCAATATGTATTTTTATACACCACAAAATAGTGCTTACTCATGTTACACACTAGCTCATGTATAAGCGATCAAAATCATTAAAATCACCTCCTTAATTTTAGAAGGAGACGAATTTAGATATGTTTAATATTTATAGTGACTACCTGATTTGCCAAAACAAATACGCAAATGCAACTCGAAGTAATTGCTCATTGTGTACAAATAAAGCCCAGTGCGGTATAATGTTGGTATATCCTTATATGCTAGGTGATATAACACCTTCATCTTAAAAGTAAAAGCCATCCTTTTAGCAATTAAATTAATGCTAAATTTTATTTAACTAGAAAATAATTGAGAACATTATTATGCCTGGACCACTGGATTATGCACAATATTATCAAGAGCAAATGAGCTTTCTTGTTAGCCACATAGAAAATCAACCGTTAAATGCTGCGCAACAAACTAGAGCTCAAAGAATTAAAAACAATTTAGCGAAGCAAGTAGCTTATTTTACAGATGATTTTTTGGCCATTACTCCTGGAAATGAATTATTAACCACTCGCATAGGCTATGTACCGCCAAATGGATCGAATATCACTCTTTTGGCACCTGATAAGAATCAAGCAAATGCCTATCGTCATTTAACTCGTCAGCGCTTAGTTTACGGCCCAGTTGATTTCTATTTGGATAGCCAATTTGCTACGCCAACGGAGATTCCTATTATTACGACCTGCGCCATTAATCTTATGGGGACATCTCCTCATGACTCAGCAAACTTTAATCCTAATGGCGTTTTTAATACAGTAGAATATCAAAAGGAATGTGACAAATTAGCTGATTTTATTGTATCTGCCGCGATAAAACATGGTCATGACCGATTGGTGATGCCTGCATTTGGTGTCGGCCTTTACATCCAAACGCTTGCCCCAGCATCTCAAGATAAAGCCAGGGAGCTGATGTATAAAGCTTTTGCTCAAGCCGCGCAAAAACAACAATTACAAGTCGATTGGATTGTTTGGGCTAAAGACCCCAAAAAAAACCAACTACAGCAACAATTATCTGCTCTTAGTAATCCATACATTAACCCAATTATTCATGAGGATTTCTTGCAGTACGGACAAGAATTATTGGCTAACAATGTGAACGCGGTTCTTCTCAATGCCGGAAGTGATCGAACGGTAGGCGGTAAATACACCGCAAATAAGGGCCGCATGGATAAATTGCCAGTAGAAGAACAAATGACGCAACAGTCTGATTTAGCACTATTGCACACGGAGTACAATAAGGTAATGGCAGATAATTTTAAGAAACAAGTTGCGGCTCGTAGAATGCAAGTAGCGCAACCAAAACCAAGAAGGATACCTGCCACAGCACCATATACTCCATTGTCGGGAGGGAATGATGACGCTTTAGCAATTAAAAACTACTTAGGCGCTAAGGAGCATCCGTGGATTTACTCTAATGGTACTGACTATAAGATTTCATTCAAAAGCCCGGCAAGTGCTCAATCGTTAGTTAATAAGGGACAAAATCTAGGTCTACGAATAACACAAGAAGGCTCTTATTATGCTATCTATCTATCAGCGAGCCTGTATCAACATTTAAAACAACAAGCAAAACAAACCGCTCCTGTACACCATTCAGGAGGACAGCCCCCCTCACCGCCTAAACCGATAGTGATACAACCTTCAAAACCATATACTCATTTACAGGGCGGGATAGATAATGCCTTAGCAATTAAAAGCTACTTAGGAATTAATGAGCATCCGTGGATTTATTCTAATGGCACTGACTATAAGATTTCATTCAAAAACCAGGCAAGTGCTCAGGCGTTAGTGGACAAGGGAAACAGTCTGAACCTGAAAGTAACACAAGAAGGTACTTTTTATGGTGTTGTTCTAAAAGCTAACCAATACAAGAGCTTAATGCAAAACATAAAACAACCTGTTCTTGTACCTCATCAAGACTTAGGACAACCCCCCCCCCGACCTAGCAAAATAAGTGGTGAAGCTCCTCGTTCTTCAAATGAATTAATGATATCTGCTGTTAAAAATGCTGTAAAAAAATATCAAGAGTGGTATAGAGGCAAAGCAGATCATCGTGGTCCTAATGGTTTTTTTAGCTGGTTACGCCATGGCGCAACCGGGCAAAGACGGGCTACCGATTTAGTAGCACAAATTACAAGAAAAGGTGCAGATATAGAAGGGATAGTCAATAACTTGCTAAAGAATCCTTCTACAGCCTACCACCGGCATTCCTTATCTTCATTTTTACTTGATGAATTACGCGAGCTTAAAGACAGTACTTGGGATGGATTGGTGTCCAATGAAAAACATCTTTATGAGCAACAAAAAGTAGTAGCTCATTTAGAACGCACCTCTCAGGGAATGCAATCGCAAATATAGTCATTAGACTCTTGCAGAACTGGCAACAGATGTGGTTATGCAAGAGTTTTAAAATGAAAGACCAACATTAGAGGCTAATTGTCCACTTATTTCACTGTATAAAGCTTTGGATGGGGACTGGATGTCCAATTAACTTACCTAATAGTTAATAGCCCGAATACAGCGCACTCCAAGCTGATCGTACTTAACATTGGGTAATTGATTGGGATCAGCAAGCGGGCGAAAGTACTGGTACCATGCTGCGCTCATAGGCGTGCCTGAATACTCAGTAGAACTCCAGTAGTTTTGATTCGTAGTCAAATCAGAAACAAACCCAAGACTGTATAAGTTGATCTGGATGTTTTCAGTACTCGAACCACAGCCAGCATCTAGACCAATTGTAGAAGAGCTATAGACTCCCCATTCGCAAATAGAAGGCAAATACCAAGTACCTGCGGCTACTGAGCCACTATTATCGGACGTTATTTGATAACAGAGACCCTCAGCATAATCATTTGTAGGGACAGGAGCTCCTGCGATAAAGCTATTATAATAAATAAAGATATTCCCTGAGTTACAAGAACCATCGGTTAGACCATCACAATTCTGCTGCCCCGCATATTGTGTAGCCGTTTGGCCAGATGGTTGGGTTGCATTAGGGAAAGGACTTACAGAAGTAGAAGTATCAGCAATCCCCCAAATACTGGTTGAATCAGGATTACCACTACCATCAGCCCCCCAATAAGCAGGTGAACCCGTTGCATCACTATCAGCTACCACATAAGCGGTGGTGCTATTAGGCACGGAAAATACTAAGTAACCATTCATAGAGAAGGCTAAAGCGATTGTCGTAGGTATGCTGACATTGGTGCCACTAATAACAATGCCTCCTTGAGCTACATAAGGAGTTACAGTGCTTGACGTAAAGTTCAGAGCGCACGTTCCTCCGTTCGCGGCAATCACAGCACAAGTTGAACTGCTAACCCCACTCCATCCAGTAGCAGATAAATCGGCACTTACACTGTATACAGGATTACTGCTCAAATTAGTCACCATAACACTCACGCCCGCGGGGTCATTGACTGGAATAGCAGCGGTAGGTTGCACTGACAGTGTTGGTGATAAAACACTTACGGTCGCAACTACAGCGTTCGTATTGCTACCGCTAATCTGAATGTTGCTGGTTGCCAATAGACTATTAGCAGTAAAAGTAATAGTACAGGTAGCGCCAGGTGCAACAGAGTTGCAATTAGTGTAACTCACACTCAGGGCGCTACCAGTTCCGCTTAAATTCGCAGTAATCGTCCCGGCATTAACTGGTGAAGAGGCATTATTGGTTACGATAATCGTTCCTTGATTCGTTGGGGCAACTGTACCCAATGTCAAAGAAAGTGGTGAAGCGCTTATTTCTGCCTGTGGAGCACTACACACAAAGGCTTGCATATCAAAATAAGTAGCATTGGTGTTACTTCCTTTAACCGCAACATTAGACACCAAAAAAGCCACTGCGGTATTAGTGTAAAAAGAAAGAATGCAACTGGCTCCTGGAGCTAACGCCGAAGGGCAACCATTATTTTGCACCACATAAGTCAGGAAATTGGAATTTGCAGAAAAAGCATTGATGTTTTTTGCTATCAGTTTGGAGTTATTGGTAATAGTTATAGAGCCGGGTTGTGGCAAACAACCGGGATTTTGCGTAATACTCACCAGACAATTAAGCAATTTATTGGTGCATTGGGTAAAACTCTTCCCATCCACATACTGTATCAACAAAGAGGCTTCTTGAGCGGTAATTTGCTCATGCGTTTGCGTTGCTCCCGCTGAAGCTACATATATGAAAAAAAAGGCACCCAACCCTAATTTCTTGCCAAAGCAACCAATGAACGATAATAAGAAGCCAATTATTGAAAATAATTTTATAGACCGACTCTTTCCGAATTCAGAAGATAACCACAGCAATACTGCAAATTTCCCTTTTTTAATCACTCTACTTACCTCATTCTTTGCTTTTTTTTTGATGAATGATAACTAATCTAACAATAATCTGAGTAATAATAATGTATATTGCAAGATTTTCTAAAGTTTTTAATCAGGATTAAAGAATCCAAAGATCCTATAGTCCAATACCAACCTATGCTTTGATGAATAGCGAATTTTCTTTCCCTACACTAATGTAACGCATTCATATGCTCCTGTTTTGAAGTATTAGAGTCTATTTCCCCACTTATTTCGTTATTTTTTTCGCTTCCTGTTCTAAGATTTCTTGAGTAATTTCATACCCTCTTGCGATATGTTGTTCAATCGTTTCGCGTGAGAAATCCGAATCCCAAGAGTAAGGTTCATCTTGTTCCATTTTACGGATAATCCGCGTAATCGAAAGTACGCCAGGGTCTCCCATTATTTGAATGTACGCCGGGAATTGCTTCACTTCTGCAACCAAGTCCGCTTCACAAAAACTTAAGATTCCTTCAATGAGCTTTTTATAGTTACTAATAAGCTCTCGCGTATGGATGTCTTTTCTTATCTTTTCCGAGAATAAAATTTCATCTTTTCTGGCTAAAACCTCAACCATATTTTGAGGCAGAGGGCGATTTCTTGAATAAAGTTCCACAATGTAAATTTTTTTATTCGTTGAGCCACAAACATCAAGCGTTGCATCAATGGGTGTATTGGTAACAATTCCGCCATCCCAATAATGCTTGTTATTGATGGTGGTCCATGGAAATCCAGGGGGTAGGCTACCACTGGCAAGAATATGATCTGGCGTAAGGTCATCGGTGTAACTATCAAAGGTTTCAAATTCGGACGTTTCCACATTCACAGCCATGACCAGTAAACGCGTTGGGCTGTCTTTTAATTTATCAAAATCAATGTACTTACGAAGAAGATCTTTTACAAAAGAAGTATCATAAAAACTGGTCCAATTCATAGGCAGTTGCTCCAAACCATTGATAGGCATAGACCATCTTGGATAAAAAAAATTGGGTGAACCCCAAGCAATAGCATGCCAAGAAGACAATAATCGCCGTGTTTGTTCATTGGCAACACTAAACATATCTAGGGCAAGATCATTCCAAAATCCCTGTAAAGCCTCTGTAGCATGACGTGGATTGCCAGCAATGATGGCTGAATTAAAGGCGCCAATCGAAATACCAGAAACAATATCAGGATAAATCCCATGCTCTTCCATTGCCTTGACCACCCCACACTCAAAAGCCCCCAGTGCCCCACCACCTTGAAGAGTAAGAACAGTCTGGGTAGCAATGACTTCAAGCGAAAAATCAAGATCGGGAAGCTGTTTTTTATATGGCGATAAGTTCACGCGATTAAGAATAAGTGATTCGGCTGCTTTAATTTCTTCGATGGGGCGTCCAGAAAAAAACGCCCCTTGAAGATAACCATCCTTTAAATAAAGAAAAGCAACATTCTTATCCTTGAGCTCGCCCCTGATTATTTTTTCCTTTGCATGCAAAGTATCACCAATAATGACTACCGAGTTATCAAACGCTTGAAAATAAAAATACGATGCCGTGTTATAACATTTTCGCATTCCCAACATATTGAGGGCAGCGATTCTCCCTTGCTTCATTGCATTATCCGTACCGCCATTCCTATGGCAGGTTTTAAATACCGGATCATAAAATTTAGCAACATCCCCTGCGGCGTAGATATCCGCTTTGTTGGTTTGCAGGTATTGATCGACAACAATGCCATTACTAACCTCTATCCCACTGCCGTGAAGAAAATCGGCATCAGGTATATTGTGTTCAGCAACGATTACAAAGTCACAGTCTAAAATTTTTCCAGTGCTTGTTTCTACTGATTGAACATGGTCTTTACCATTAAATTTTTTTATCGTTTCATGAAGAAGTACGTGAACGCCATGATGCTCAAGGAAAATACTTATCTCAGCGGAAGGACTGACATTAAACAAAGCAAATTCGTTCGTAATAACGGTCACTTTTATATTTTTTTTAATCAATAAAGAAGCTATTTCGATACCAATAAAACTGCCACCAAAAATGATAACGCTTTTTGCCTTTTCTATTTCAGGGATGATTGGTTCTGCATCAAGAATCGTTTTTAGATAATGTATGCCCGCTAAATTATTCCCAGGAATAGTAAGCTTCTTAGGACTACACCCTGTAGCAATTAACAATTGCTTAAAGTGAAAATCACCAGAATGTTCTGTTTTTACTATCTTTTTTTCTGAATCAATAGCAATTGCTTTGGTATTGAGAATAACCTCAATGTCATTTTTTTTATAATAGCTTTCATTGAATATAAGCATCTGTTCTTTTTTTCGCGTCCCTAACAAAAATGCTTTAGGAAGCTGGGGACGATAATAAGGAAGAAAACCCTCTTCTGCGAGAATAACAATGCGGCCTAAAGCGCCTTCCTTTCTCAATGCGTCAACGCCAAAAGCACTGGCGAGTCCTCCGCCAATAAATAAAAAATCAACGGTCTTTGTCATCACTTGATTCCTTGTTTTTCATCGAGCACATGTAAACATCCTTTATGTTTTTTAGTATAAAGTAATTTAGATTAAAAAACGCTGTTTACATTTTATATCAGTCAGATACGAATCTTTGCTACGCCCCTAGCGAATAAAATCACCAAAATCACGTATACTTACAAGTAATTACTCGTATTAGAAAATAATTATGAGCTCAGTATCTATAAAAGACCTCTCAAAAAATACGGCCCTGAAATTTGTCATTCTCATTGGGGTAGTTAGTTTATTTGCCGATATGACCTATGAGGCGGCGCGCAGTATCACGGGGCCCTATTTGGCTTTTTTGGGCGCCAATGCAGCGATAGTTGGATTTGTCTCGGGGTTTGGCGAGTTCATTGGCTATGCATTACGATTGTTGTCGGGTTACTTGGCTGATCGTACGGGAAAATATTGGACCATTACCCTTGTTGGCTATGCCTGTAATTTATTAGCCGTGCCCTTATTAGCCCTTGCCGGCCATTGGTGGGTTGCGGCGCTATTGATAATCATTGAACGCATGGGTAAGGCCATACGCGTGCCATCACGAGATGCAATGTTATCTCATGCCGGCCAAAAGATGGGCATGGGGTGGGTTTTTGGCTTACATGAGGCATTAGACCGCGCCGGAGCTATGTTAGGTCCACTGATTATCGCTCTGGTGCTGTACTACAAAGGAGGATATCAAGCAAGCTTCGCCATTCTTTTAATTCCAGCACTCATGGCATTAACGGTACTGGGCATTGCACGCAAACTTTATCCACATCCACAATCTTTAGAAATAGAGCAAAATACGATTATAGCTAAAGGAATGGACTCATCGTACTGGCTCTATTTAGGAGGTGCATCGTTAATTGCCGCCGGCTATGCTGATTTTCCCTTAATAGCCTACCATTTTCAAAAAACTGCCTTACTCTCCCCAGTGTGGATTCCGGTTTTTTATTCCATTGCCATGGGTGCGAATACGCTCATCGCGCCCATTTTAGGCCATTTTTACGATCAAAAAGGTTTTTTAGTTCTAATTATCATCACCGTACTTTCCAGCTTTTTCGCTCCCCTGGTCTTTTGGGGAAATTTTCAGTGGGCTTTGCTGGGCGTAATTCTCTGGAGTATCGGTGTGAGTGCCCATGAATCATTAATGCGCGCCATTGTTGCCAAGATGATCCCCAAAGAACAACGTGGTTCTGCTTATGGCGTATTTAATACTGGTTTTGGTCTCTTTTGGTTTTTAGGTAGTTTTTTAATGGGTGTACTTTATGATGTTTCCATTACATCATTAGTCATTTTTTCATTATGTATCCAACTATTGGCAATACCCTTGCTCTACATCGTAAAGAATCAAGTTAAGTAGTTTAAATCGCGCTTAATTATAACCATTCATTAAAATCAATTGTGGTCTCATTCCCAATTGCATCAAAATGCTGCGCAAGCCATACATCCGCCTCTTCACGCCCTAAATCGCGCAAACGCAATAAAAAATCCCAATCAGGCACATACACGCTAGAGAGCGGTAAGCCCTCTAAGGCTTTATCTGCGCGCACACAATGCACGTGTATTTTTTTTAATTTATCTTCATACTCGGATTTAATCCAACCATCACCAACTAATTTAGAGACAAAAGCAATTGCCCGCATTTCGCGCATTAATGAAGAATTAAATGAAATTTCTCTAAGGCGCGCATCAATTTCCATGACCGTATTCGGAAGCGTCTCACTGACAATAGGAACCGTATGTAAAATAACGATGTCGGTGCTGGCAGTATTATAAATAAGCGGAAAAATAGCAGGGTTACCCAAATAACCACCATCCCAATAATATTCATTATCAATTTCTACTGCCTGGAATAATTTAGGCAAACAAGCCGAAGCTAAAACAGCATCAATGCTTAATTCTTCTTGGTCAAAAATACGAATTTTTCCTGTTTTAACATTCGTAGCACAAATAAATAATTTAATGGCGCTGTTTTGTTTTACTTTTTCAATGTTTATGGTGTTCTGTAATACTTCGCGTATGGGGTGAATATTTAAAGGATTAAACTGATAAGGCGATAAAAAACTGGTCATGGTACTAAACAATATAAAATTAATGGGCGCGCCTAAAATGGGTTCTAATAGCATATCAAGTGGCGTTGAAGCAGTCAGACCAACCCGTTGTCCATAGTCACTCATCGCCTTCCAGAATTTATAGAGCGCCTGACGCGCACCTTCATTTCCTCCATTCATCATCCCCTCGGCCAAGACAACAGCATTCATGCTGCCGGCACTGGTGGCAGAAATTCCTTCAATAATAAAGCATCCTCGCTCTAAAAATTTATCCAGAATTCCCCAGGTGAATGCACCATGTGCACCACCACCTTGAAGAGCCAGATTTACGGTCTTTTTTTGCATTACATAGATCCTTTATTTTTTCTTTAAAAAATCCTCTACGACCTCCCCATAAGGTAAGGTCAAATCCGTAATAAAATGGGACACACCTTTAATTTTTTTAACTGGTAAATCAGCAATTGGTGCTAATGCATGTGGATGTAACTCCAAACTACCAGGTCCTGACCAAGCACCTTTTATCGTTATATCGGTTAAATACGTTCTAGTTAACTGATTAATTTCTGGAGTTCCATCAACACCGGGAATATTTTTCAACAGAAAAATAGGTTTTTTAACTTCGGCAAGGATTGCATTGGGATCAACGAGGCGATGTTTATACCCCATGGTCGCAGTGGCGATACGGATGCTGCCATAATTAATAAGGCCAATTAAAGTATCTTCCTCAACGAATAACTTAGGCTTGGCATATTTCTTAGGGAATCCCCAAATTTCTCGCCCACCCGCAATCGGTGATTCACAATCAAGAAACATCGAGATGGTAAATCCACCCTCTTCTCCTTTATAGCGAACGGGAATCACTTGCCCTGACTCGGTATAATCACCAAACCCTGTTGAGTCAGGCATACGGATGAATTCAAATTTAACCACCGGCTCAATGAGTTCAAGCCCAGGAGGTAAAATCGACTCCAACAGATCCCGATCTGTTTCATAAGTAATAACGAAAAATTCACGATTAATAAAGCGATAAGGACCTGCAGGATAAGTCCTAATCCAACGTGGCGCGGGCATATCAAATTCATTAATAATCGGGGTTTTTGACATAAGATATCATCCTGATAGTGAACGTGAAAAACAATTGACATATTGATTAGTTATAGCACTTTTTTACGATGAGTGACAAATCAGCGCAATGCAACGTAGGTTGGTGCTGAGCTTGTGAAGCCCTATCTCGATAATGCAGGGCGACACTTCGTTTAGTACTCTCTACATAAATTGTAAATTCGCAATAAGAAATCACGTTCAATTAATGGCAGCACCCTAAGCCCTGTCCTCATTCATTGCCCAGTGATAAAACAGAATAAATATGAATGACTACAATATGTAGCAATTCACTTCAATCCACTATATAATCAATTTTTTTTTGGAGCATTTAATGGGTATTGTAAAAATTTCTGATGAATTACATGAGGCTACAAAAATCATGGCCAGAGCGATGAGTCGTTCAATAAATTCACAAGCCGAATATTGGATAAGAGTAGGTAAATTAGCGGAAGAAAATCCAGCGATTACTTATCCTGAGATTATCAAAATGTTAGTAAATCAAGCATCATTAAGTGAGATAAGCGATGTTAGTGAAGACGCCTAAAGAAATACAGAAAATGCGCGTTGCGGGCAATCTGGCCGCATCAGTACTGCAAATGATAGAGCCTTATGTTGTTGTCGGTGTGAGTACGAGAGAACTTGAAGAACGATGCCGTCATTACATTATTAACGATTTAGAAGCTATTCCTTCAACATTAAACCACTATGGCTTCCCCGCCTGTATTTGCACCTCGATTAATCATGTTGTCTGCCATGGCATACCCTCCGACAAAGTAATTAAGAATGGGGACATCCTTAATATTGACGTAACTGTAAAAAAAGATGGATACATTGGTGACACCAGTAAAATGTTTCTCATTGGCGAGGTAAAACCTTTTGCTAATAAATTAGTGCAGATTGCCCAAGAATGTCTGTATAAAGCGATCACCATAGTGCGTCCTGGAATCCGACTGGGAGATATAGGAAGTATCATCCAAGAACATGCCGAAAAAAACCGCTATTCGGTAGTTCGTGAATATGGTGGTCATGGTATTGGCCAAACCATGTGGGAAAAACCTGATGTAATGCATTTTGGTAAACCAAATACGGGGTTACACTTGCAAGCAGGCATGACCTTTACGATTGAACCAATGATTAATTTGGGAAGTAAGGAAATCAAAACACTAGGAGATGGATGGACTGTCGTCACCAAAGATCATAAATTATCAGCACAATGGGAGCATACTATATTAGTTACTGAAAATGGTTATGAAGTCCTTACCTTAAGAACAGACGAAAAACTATTGGCTACAGAAATAAGTGACTAAATGCATTGTTGTAGCCTTTTGGCAATCAGATCAAATTAAATTTGACATGAATAAAATACATTCTCAAAGAAAGTTCTTGCCAATCTTCGACTTTGTCATAATTTAAACTTTTCGAATCACTATTAAAATTATTGATATATACATTATCATTTCAAAGTTAAAAATGCCAAAGAGATAATATGACATTTTACAAAAATCAGATGAGTTCCAATAATTACTGTACCAGTGTATTTGAATATTTACCGCTATAAATACAGCAACAAAATATCAATTAAGAATATGAAAACGAACTCTTATTAGGGGTTGTTCCACACAACCCCTAATAAGATGACATCTCTGAAAATGCCAGATAGCTATCCAATCCGCCTTATTTTTATGAAAGAAATTACAGCGGGTAATTAAGCAATAAAGTCGCATCTCGCGTCACTACTGGCTTAAAACTTTAATGAAGAATAGCTGGTGCTGCCTGCATCTAAAAAATCGTCATCTTCTAGCAACCCTAAACCAAATCCTGGAGAAGAATGGGCGCTGCCAGATGTGTCTAAGTTATTTGTTTGCCTAGGCGTTCCACGTCCTGAAGAAGAGTGAACACTACCAGATGTGTCTAAGTTATTTGTTTGTCTAGGCGTTCCACGTCCTGAAGAAGAGTGAGCGCTGCCGGATGTGTCTGAATTATTTGTTTGCTTAGGCGTTCCACGTCCTGGAGAAGAATGAACACTACCAGATGTGTCTAAGTTATTTGTTTGCTTAAGCGTTCCAAGCCCTAAAGCAAATCCTGGAGAGGAATGGGCGCTGCCGGATGTGTCTGAGTAAGTTGTTTTCTCAGGTGTTCCTGAATAAGTTGTTTTCTCAAGTGTTCCAAACCCTAAGTCAAATCCAGGTGAAGAGGGTGAAGCGCCACTTGTTACGGTATTAGATGACATCTGATCAAGAGAGCGGTCTTTATCTTTGTCTTTTCCTTGGCTAAGAGAAGACGATGATGTTTGCGGAGGTATGTATACAGACTCAGAAATAAGGAGCGCTCTTTCCGTTGATGGCTGCAGTGCAGCATGTAAATACCCATAAGAGCTAGGACGAGTAGGCGAATTGCATCCTCCATCACCACCTCCATGCATATTTTGTTCATCCCCATTCGAGGCACCAATGAGCGGTGTGTGGGAAGAGGGAATCAAATTTTGTTCTGCTGACTCAAGAGAGCAACAACAAAAAATGTTTTTGAGTATATCGAGTAGACTCATGGTAATAATTCCTAAGTGATTATAATGACAAGTAGTTTTAGTAAGCTACTTTACCGAAATGCAATCGTTTAATTTGTCATCCATGTCATTAATTATCCCTTGGCTTTTAGTTTCATTAAAAAATCCATGTCCTCTTACTAGAAGAGATATTCCAAGAGGGATCAAACCAAGCCCTGTTAACGCCACTGCGATATTTATCACAATAACTTTCCACCATTTGCGATGAGTAGACATTAATTCATCTTGGGAATGAAGTTTTTCATAAAAATCATCTCTAAATATCTTCTTCTCTTCTGACGAAGGCATTAGATTATTTTGATTAAAAATTTTGAGATCTTTAAATAATTCAATAGCTAAGGTCATCGCTGCGACTGATTTTTCTGGAGATTCAGATTTTAATTGAAGACCATAGCGATACATAACTTGAATCTGCTTAATTAAGCGTTTGAATTCTTGCGGCGCATCCCAACTGTCGAAATTGTAATCCTCTAGAGATATATTAGTATTTACCATCGGCTCTTTTTGCAATTTTTGAGGCACCCTTTTTTCTGCTGCATCATTCTTGTTGTCAGCATTGGGCATTGGAATAGTTGCAGCCTCAGGTGCAGAAATACTTGTATCCTCTGGCGTGGAAGTACTTGTACCCTCTGGCGCGGAAGTACTTGTATCCTCTGGCGTGAAAGTACTTGTATCCTCTGGCGTGAAAGTACTTGTATCCTCTGGCGTGGAAGTACTTGTACCCTCTGGCGCGGAAGTACTTGTATCCTCTGGCGTGGAAGTACTTGTATCCTCTGGCGTGGAAATACTTGTATCCTCTGGCGCGGAAGTACTTGTATCCTCTGGCGTGGAAGTACTTGTATCCTCTGGCGTGGAAATACTTGTACCCTTTGGCGTGGAAATACTTGTACCCTCTGGCGTGGAAGTACTTGTATCCTCTGGCGTGGAAGTACTTGTATCCTCTGGCGTGGAAATACTTGTACCCTTTGGCGTGGAAGTACTTTCTTTTTTTGATGACTCCGTAATTACCGCATTAGGAGGCATTTTTCTTGGTATAGATTGAGGTTTTATAATTACATCAGCTGTCGTAGTATCAGCGATGGCAATTGAAGCTTCTGTAGCTGTATCACATAGCGTTTGGCTTGGAATCCATGTACTTAAATCAGAATCAGGCATTGCATTCTTAAAAGCAGAGGTGGCTTGTTTTATAAAGTTCACCCAGGATGCAAGGTATTTATCTTCAGAGGCAACGGGCCATCCTGGAACATCAAATTCCAGCTTAATATTCCTGTATTCAGATGGGAATGCAGATTCATTTTTAGATATTGCACGCAGCATAACATAATAAGCAACTATACGCGTATCTATAAAAGTAACAATAGGTTTATTTTTTGAGGATAATTCACTTTTTATTAAAGGAAAGTCTGTGGTTTTATTTTGCCCATCTAAAATTTTTATTTCATCTAAATACAGCTTAAACGCATTTTTTATTTTCAGAACTGCATCTTTCTTTTCAGCGTCTTTTTCTATTATTGAAGCGAAAGATTCATATGTTTTACTGATATAGGCGTATATTTCTACTGAAGGCTCGAACTTTACGGTTTTCTTAGGTGGCATAATTAGGCAAATAGAGTAATTTTAAAGAGCACATTGTACCCATATACCATTGAAATGAAAAGCATAAAGTAAAAAAAATGAGCATATCTAGCATGCTAAGGAAATTATTGTTGAACTTAAAATCAATAAACAACATACCTTTTAAACATCTTGAAATAATATTAAAAGAGCCACACACAGGCTCTTTTTTATAGAAAAATCCCTTGTTTTTTGTTCTCTGCCTTTTGTTTGCACATTTAAGTCAAGAAACACATCACCAAGAAGCCCCGCAGGAGCACCTTCATGCGCTAAATTATCCATGCTTAATAAACCAATACATCCCTTGTCATCTGCTATGATAAACAAAGTATAATTAGGATATAACTTCATTTTCTCAAATAATTTCTTCACTTTTTCAATTGATAAAACATGATTTTCTTGTGCATATAAGTCCTTAATCAGAACCAAATCATCCACTTTAGCAGGCCTTATCACTAGAGTCCTAATTGTTTATCCCTAAACAAAATATTATTAATGTTAAAATTATGGCATCACTATTTTATTTATGTTAGTAAAGTTACCGATTATTTATCTCCTTGTTTTCATTTTATTTTTATCGCGAACCGGTATAAATTCCAACAAACAGAGATAATTTTTTACTGAACGAACAATTAATATGTTAAAATCAGCATTTAAGAACCTAAATAGAACCCTTTTTTTTAAAGTCGCTTACTAAGTAATGATGAAATGAATAATATGCTTACGTTAAATTATCAAAAAAATATGACAAACATCGGTCTAATAATTAAAGAGTCATGGAAACTTATTAGCGGGACAAAATGGATTTTTTTTAGTCTAGCGGTATTGCTGCCTATAGCCTATATGATCCTTCTTTTTTTCATTACTATTTTATTTTCAACATACTTAATTATGTCTATTAATCTATTTATTGCTGGCCTGACTCTATTAACACTAAGCCCGTTTTTATGGGTCTTCACAAATTATTGTCTTTTTTGCATCGTAACAATTCTTATAATGCTTGGTATCAGACGGTCTGTTGGATTATCTTTGGAACTAAAAACCATTTGCAGGCAATATTTTCGTCAATTTGGCCCCACACTGGTGATCTTTTTACTGTGGCTGATAATTGAACTGAGCAAAATTTATTTAAACACCCTAATTCCCAATCATCAGGTAGTTCTCTTCATTACAGAGCAAATTATAATCAATTACGGCCTGGTTTTTCCTTTATTTTGTTTTACACTACCACTCATTATCACAAAAAATAACAGCGCCTTTCAGGCACTTAAAGAAACGTACTCCCTGGTTCGTAACAATGGGTTCACTATTATTGTCTGCACTATGCTTATGGTACTAATTATTCCTATTAGCGCATTGCCGCTTGGAATTGGCCTTATCTGGACCCTACCAATGGGATTTATAGTCATAGGAATCTTATTTAGAAATGCGACAGGGTTGAGGCCAATGTCTTCCAGAAATGCCACCCAAATGGTTTCACTAACCTGATGATAATAGGAAGTTATCTTAAGTGGATTGACTGTCGCTAGCTATTTAGGCTACATGCTTCTTTTGATGTAGACGTACTGACACTTATCAATTATTTTGACTCAAGCCCTTTTGTTCCATACTCTGATGCTAATCTTTGGTATCTTCTGTAAAATAACTGTAGAAATTAAAAAACCTGAAATTACAAAAAAAATATCTACACCAATAAAGCCACCTTTTATTTGCAAAGGAGATGCATGGTAGGCAACTACAGCAAGAACTGCCAGTGCTCTTAAACCATCAATATCAGGCCGATACTTAAGGTTACTATAACTAGATGTTTTTAGATTCATTTTCTCTTATTTAAATCCATTTTGTTGGACAATTGATATACCCGTAAAATTGGTGGAATGTTGACTTTAAATGACTATGTTGTTAATAAAAAATAGGATCAGTTGCCAAACATCTACTTTTAGCTTTGGTTAAAAATGGGGAGATTACCCTTGCAACAAGCAGTGATTATTACAGGGATATAAGCGTGAACACCAGCCTGATTTAAACCAAGTGGTGCTCAATTTGATTACAGAGGATACACACCAAGTGGTTACTAATATGATGGATAGGCAGCGGATGATCTCAACTGTCTTGGAAAATCATATTGGGCGTTTTATTCGTGATTTTGCTGCGGAATATGGGCTCAAATTTCAAGAAGCCAACGAAATTTGGCAAGCGGCTGCTATGGCACTTCTTTACGCCTGAAATTCACGAAAGTGGAACGTCTTTAGCTTGTGATCGCTAACTTGACGGTGCCATGCCAATTCATAATTAGAAACCAGCTATGAATCGCTTCATGATCGAATTCGGTAACCGAGTTACCGGGTAACAGGATGGCTAGTTACACAAAATTCCGGACAGACTCGACACCGTTATTTAAACAACTACCTGATCCTGTTGAGGACGATTATCATCTTTTGACTCTGCAAGATTCTTCAATTGCGTTTTTAAGTGTTGCGTATTCTTAATACATTCGTGCATGCCCATCTCTTTTTCTTGCACATCGATTAGCATAGGTTTATTTACTTCTTGCTCAACTCCATCTTCAGCTGGGGACTCAAGCCCCAGTTGCTCCTTATCTACTAAAAACTCTACTCTTGAACCTTCTTGTTCTTCCAAAAGATGTTCGTGGATTAGCCCTTTTTCTGCAAAGTCTCTTGCTTGTACCTCTTCAGCATCTCTTCTAACGATCGTACCTGCTTCATCAAGAGAGTTCTTGGCGCGAACTTCAGTTGCTTCGTCAAGACCGTGCACTTGTTGACGTTGTTGTTCCATGTCAAGTAACACATCGTAAAACTCTGGCGGCATAAATGTCATTGTTGCAGAAGCAGCAACCTTATTCTCGATTATTTTGGGTAGATCAAAATGCGCATCAAAAAAATCCTCCGCCTGCACTTCCTCGACAATAACCTGGTGTTCGCGGAAAGTACCAAAGAAGCGTTTAATGCCATCGATTAATTTTCTAATCGTGTGCAATTCTCCTTTTATTTCTTTAACCTTTTCAGTATTTTCTACTAATTTTTCTTTAACAACACCATATTTCTCACATATTACAGCAATTTCTCTTTTTCTCTGTGCCTTCAGCTCATCAATTTTTTCTTGAATACTGATAACTTCTCTATCCATTTCGACTAACAACTCGTAACTTGCTTGAAACATCCTTCGCTCTTGTCCATCCAGCGGTACGAATTCAATACCGCGAACTTCATCTTTTTTAGGTGGTCTATAGTGCTCCAAAAGATCCACCAGGGCTTTTTGTCCTGACAACCGCGCCGCTGTCGCATTGACCATAAGCTCTAATTCTACTTCCGTAGTTTGGACATTTTGATTCGCTAATGCCTGTTTAATTGCGACAGTTATCTTTTGCTTAGAAATAGGATGGATTTTAAAATCCAAAAGCGTTGCAGAAACAGTGTACTCATTTTTAACTACTTTAGTCTGTGCCAATTGAAGAAGGTTCTTATAAAACTCGGTTTGTTCTTCGCTAGGGTTTTTAGCAACCGCAATAAAACCTTCTATAATTTCATTAGTGATGTCTACCTTCCATGCAGCAATATTCTGTTGTTGGTTCGGTCCAGCAGTTACAGAATAACATAATCTCCTCTTTATTCTTTCTACAGAATTATCAGGATTTATCCCCTTATCCTTCAGAAATTTCCGGAAATGGACTAATATTTTTTCCTGAAGTGCTTCTTGAGACAGTTTAGGGATTGCACTCCTAGCATCAATAATTTCTTGTTTAATAGTTGCTGTGAGCGTATTCCATAATTTATGTCTTTTCGCATCCTCTTTCTGAGTCGAATCGATCATTAGATTACTAATATCATTAAATAAACTAATAAAAGATTCTTCGAAGTTTTTTCCCCATAATTGAACAGTGTTATTTAGTTGTTGTTTGCCCCATCCTTCCGCATTAATATGAGATGGTTCTTGAGTAGCCGCGTAAAGAGCATTCATGGGTACTGTATTAATTTTTTTAATATCCGCCCACAATGAATATCTTTCTTCAAGAAGAGTAAAAATTTTAGTAATTTCCACAGTTAATTTTTTATCCAATTCCACATGAGATAATGTTTTAGACCGATTCGACTCATATATTCTTTGGACACAAAGTACGATAGCAAACCTTATATCGGCACACCATTGACCATAAACTTGTATACCAAACTCAGAATTCCCCACAAGTTTTTTGCGCCAATGCTTTTCAACATACACATGATTTTTTTGAGTAGTACTCTTTCTCTTTTCTAGAAAAGCCTGGATCGCCCCAGGGAAACGATCGATTAATTTGTTCTTGCCAAGTTCAATAACTCTCGCTTTCTGAGCTTCTAATTCCTCAATTCGTTTGCCATAATCTTCAAACGTGTTTTTCTTACTTATCCTAAGCTCTTTTTGTTCTTTTTTAAGCACTACGTGTTCGTTCATAACCGCCTCATCATCCAAGATAATTTGTGCTGCAATTTTCTTAATTTGGGGCTTTTCCTCGGCTAAAATACGTTTGTTTAATTTTGCAGAAATAAACACATCAGTCAGAGTATCCTCTGTACCTATCGAAATAGTTGCGCCTCTATTTTCATGTTTTTTACCATATTTATCAGTGATTTCTGCATGTGCTTCATCATTCTGGTCTTTGATTAACCTTGGTTTTTGTTTAATTGTTAATTGAATATCTTGTGGGTCTTTTCCAGAAAAACCCCATTTAGAGAAATTAAATACAGCATCCCTAGCGGTTAAATGTTCAGCCTCTGTGTACGTTATATCCAAAGAGGGCTTAAGTTGTTCGGGTGCATACATTCCATCCAAAGATTGGCCTAACTCGGCAACAGTATCGCCTTTAACTGGGTATCTAAATGCTGCAAAATTCAATTTTTTCAACAAGGGATCGTTTAAGGAGAGCATTTCGATTCCAGTTATCGGCGCGATGTCTTTTAATTTTGAGACATTATTTAATTGGGTACATCTTATATCATATAAGCTCCAGCCCGCAGCGGGTGACTCTTTAAATCGATTTGCCTCATCTTGGTTAATTAAAATGACTCTTGGGTTGCCTTCTTTACGTGCCACAAAATAACGAACGGGAGGTACAAAATCCTCACTGTCGTCATCCTGTTTATAAGTTGGACTGCAGCGAATAGGATCCGCTTCAGTAAACAAATTCTGCATAGGGACTATCTTGTGCGCCAAGGGTAATGCATTTAGTTCATCCACATTAGATAAATAATCAATAGAAACAGGAACAAAGTCCACGCGATGTTTTGTAAGTTTCGCCTCAACAACCACCTCTTCATTCTTGACCTCAGAAAATGAATGAGTTTGGGTTTGACTCTGGCTTTGACTTTGTGATTGACTCTGCGATTGACTTTCCGTTTCAACTTGACCTTCAGCCAAAGCATTACCACGTGCAGATGGAATCATAAATGTTTCGCTTAACTGAGCTTCACGTCTTTTTATAATTCGCTCGTTTATTGCTGAGTAGCTATCTTTCACCTCAGAAGAGATAGGTTTTAATTCCAAGTCGTTTCTTGTTTTATTGACCACATTATAAATAGCAAGCATTCGCTCATCGAATGATGTTCTTAATTTTTTAACAAAAGCGTCTTTCGTAGTTTCACCAGACATACCCCCATATTTGGCCTTCAAATCAGCTGAACTACCCGATATAAAAGGGGAGATTTCATTTAATTCGCTTAAGCAATGACTAAATAAGTCAATTTGCTCTGGAGTCAAGTTGTCAAAATCCATTAACTGGGTTATCTCTGCCTGTTGCTGCAAAATGGCATTTTTGACTACCGAATCAAGCTCCATCATTAATATGGAAACATTATTTAAATCACGGTTAAGTTCTTTTTGCCTTAACCAAAAGGCAATATCATTTCCTGTAAGTTTTTGCCCCTTACCAAGATTTAAGTCAACGAGAATTTGCTCTTTCAACGTCTCAGGTACGGCTACGGAAAATGATTGACCCGCGCTCTTATCGACAATTTTTCTCATCCTCATCACCGCTTGTTTATAATCATTATTAGTTACGGTGAAATTCAAAGTTAAAACAGCATGAGCCCCATTCATCTGCTTGATGTCGGCACCGCGTGAGTGGCTTTGATCATAGTACGTAAAATAACGTCCATTCTGATCCGAGTCACTCACCATTTCAGGCGTTAAATCAATGATGGTTTCGTTACCCTGCAGATCTACGGCAAGAACCTTTTTCATATTGGTCACATCATCGTAGAAAATAACCCCTTTTAACCCCTTAAGTAATGGTTCCTTATGCTCGTTCAATTGCAGTGCAATTTCTTTGGCCACTGCGCGATTAGAGATTTTACATAAGCCACCTACATCAATAAGGGTTCTGGAGTTGGTTAAAAACGACGAGGCAGCTAATTCTTGAATCAGCGCCGTTGTGTAGCCTTCTGGTGCTTTAGTAAAACCTGCCGTATCAAGCGATGTGGTTGTTTGACAATTATCTCTTCCCATAATACCTAAGGTCATGTTTCCATCAGCAGCAGGATCAAGCATGTTTTCTTTAAAATGGGAAGAGGTATCGCCCGCAGTACCTGAAAATCCAATAACCGAATCCTGAGTTGTTCCTTGTTCATAGCGATTACTGTTTGCTTTTCCAGAATCAAATTTTATCTGCTCTTGAATAATGGTGCGTGCTAACATTCTTCTCAAGGCAGGCCCCTTATCAAGCACAGCAAAGTACTTTTCTCGTTCTGCGTTTCTAAAAATCGGATCTTCTATTTCCGCTAGCTTTTTAAGCTCATTAAATATAGCGACAAACTCAGGTTCAATATGTTGACCTGTAGGATCTAAAAAGGGCTTCTCACCAACACCGCTTCGAAAAGAGTCAATCAAAAACTCCAAATGAGGTAATTCATTTATTTCGATTCGCGGATCAAGATAATACAAAAAAGTTGTGATTGCAGTCACTTCAGGATTATCGAACCTTGACCCTTGTGGTTTTGGTGTATTTGCCGCTGAATAGGGAATAGTAATTAATAAGGGTTTTGTGGCGGCCGTTTCTTTTCCAGTCCTAAGCGCCTCGTAATCATACAATTTCGAGCCATCATTAGCATTTTGAAACCAAACTCCAAAGTCAGTACCCGGTTCTTTTTCAGTAAATATACTGAACATAACGGGATCAGTGAGAATGGCGCGTATTAAATAAACTTGCGTACTATTAGACGCATTCACTGCAAGGGGTTGCTCTGCTTGCAACGAGGTAACGTACTGCAAAATACGATGAGCGTCATCATCGTTAATATTAAGTTTTGCAAACAATACCTCAGCCAACTTAGCGGGCGTCCTATCCTCTGCCCCGCGTATTGTTTGGGTAATCACTTCTAATGGGTAAATTTCAGCGGGATTAAGCGCAATTTTTTCACCTACCGTGTAGTTTACATCCGTTGTTGCACTATCTTGGGTGGCATCTAATTCATCAAAGATTGAAACGGTTGTTAAGGAACGAATTTCATTAAGTAATGAAATACACGCCATAAGCTCTTTTCGTTGCAAGGTTTCTTTAGGGCTAAGTTTAAGTAACATATCTAAAAAAATCTTAGCTTGGCACTCCATCGAGTTACGCACACTTGGGGCTTGCACAAGCACTTCTCGCTCCGCCCTGACCTTCTCATATAAGGAGCGTCTTTTTCGCAAATCTTCCTTAATATTGTGGAGGGATTTTAATCGCGGACTATCCACACCCATCTCAGGCTGAGGATCAGCGTCTACTCGGTAACGTTGGAAATCATCTGTTACAGCACGTCCACCCAATAAATTGCTTAAGGTTAACGACATGTCGGCGGCATTTGTTTCAAGCGCAGATTTTGGCACGATAAAGCGAACCAGCTTTTCTCCAGTCTTATACAGGGCAACCAACGGTAATAGTGTGGTCTTACCAAATCCCATCCTGGCTTGCGCTGAGTCAATTTTATCAGGATTGTGTTCATCATCAAGAAGTAGTCCGCGGAAGATATTCACCTGGCGCGTAGTACAGCGATGACCAAATTCAGATTCAAATAGTAGAAATGCGCGTTGCATTTTTCGTTCTTGCGCAACTACGAGGGGATCGGTTGCGCTTGTATCCATCGCAATTTCAGAATCAAGTAATCGGTCAAGTGGGTAATTTCTTTTAATATGCAACAGGGACACGGCTTTTGCCGTGTCCCCCATTTTGAATGCATCGTGCACATCATTGAAGTGATCCAACTCGGTCTTATAATAGAACAATCGAGTCATCCCGTTGTTCACAGCAATCTCAACTTGCTTAAAATCTGTTTTAGAGGGAAATTGAGCAAGAATTCGACTGTAGTCATTAAGAAGATAAGCCGCATTGAGCTCTGCGAAAATAATTCGTGGAGACGAATCAGCTAAAATGGATTCAATCTTATCTTGAGCCTGCAAATACTCTATATTGCATTGATTTTGTGCTTCGGTGATTTTTTGAATTAATTCAACTCGCGCGCCCTCTTTTATCGAATAGGTTCCACCACTAACCGCAGTTTGGTATAAAAATGTTTCCAGCCTATCAGAAATGGCGCCTATCTCACTTCGGGTAAAACCTTTTTCAGCAAGGTAACTTGCAATTTTCGGAGCCGAATAAAATGCACTGGGATGACGTGCTATCTGGTATTTGTCGGTCGCTTCTGCCCCAACAGCACGAATCCATCCTTCGCGCACCATTAAATTAAATAATTCGGCAACATTTTCTGTGCTTAACGCGCCAATTCCCGCATGTTCCGCGGTTACACCAAATAACTTACCCAGGGTGTGCGCATTAAAGATCCCATAGTTTTCGTAATAATACCCATCTTCCTGCGCGTGTACCGATTCTTTAAACGCACCTAAATCGCGATGTAACCGCTCTTCAAGCTCACGCTGAGCGGCCTCGACGAGCGTATGAGGCTCGGCATACAGATCAAATTGAACTAACGCGCGCGCACCTATTGATTCAATAGGCATATCGGTCGTTTTTGTATTGAGGCTTAGCGGTTTTTTATCGCCCGTTGGCACCAGGATTACAGGTTTAGTAAAGAATTGTTGTAAGGTGTCCTCTTTAAATTCAGCGTTTATTACTCGCCACAGTTCAGAAAACTGCGCTAATGGAAATCCTTGTGCTGCGTTTCGTAATTCATTCACTTCATCACGGAATTCGCTTACTCGCTGATTATAAGCGTCTCTATCCCAGGTATCTAATTTTCCTGTAGCACAAGCGCCTCGTTCTAATAGATGATGTTGGAGTTCCGTGCCAATCAGCATCATTAAGGCTGCTCGCTGCTCCATGGTGAATCGCCCTACTTTTTTCAATTCTGTAAATTGTTCCTTGAGGTTTCTTAATTCGTCTAATTCACTAGATTTCAAAGGGAATTTAGGAACATTGGCGCCCAATAATTGGGTCAAAATTGCCGTTTTACCGTCTATTGAGCCCAGATAAAGAATGCTTTGCACGTTTTTAGCGTTTAAGCCATCCGCGGTGTCATGATAGGCGCGCAAATAATCTGCTTCAGCATACGCTTGAGTAAGCGCTTTTTTCCCACTTAAATAAGCTTGTTTCGCCAAATCATAATTAATCGCAAGTGTATCTCGCTCGTTCCCCCCCGCCTGAAATTCCTTATAGGCGGCGTGCATAACCTTTGTTAAATTTATCTGTGCCTCTTCAAGGGCTGTAATTTGTGGTGATTTCGCAACAAAAACGAAGTATTCTGGAGCGGTAATTGCTTGTATTTTAGACCCACAGTCCTTAATCTTCTTAACAATTCGCGCCTTGGCTTCGCTTTTGAGCAAACCTGAACCAGCTATTTGCGACAGCTCTGTGTTTAATTGTTGTATTTGCTCGTTCAGAGCATTTACTTCCTGCTCCTCAGAAAAAGATAATTCTTTGACCGTGTATGCGCTACCCTCTTTCGTTACACTAAGATGCCTTCTTGATGTAGTGTCAACAAGACGATGACTGTCTGAAAGAAAATAATCTGGCCCATTGTAAATCACAAATTTAGCAATGGATGGCACATAGACCGTGTTTTTATCAACACGGAGCAGTTCATCCATTGGGAAAATCTTAGATAAATCATGAGCAATGGATTCCTCATTCACATCCAAGTTTATAAAAATTTCCTGACCACGATAATCGAATAAGCGACCGCTCCAGAGGTCACTGTCCTGACCTTTTGCCAATTTTAATATAGGCCTAAAATCAGTAGTGTAACCATGTATTGCGCCTGCAGAATCCATAAAATAATGTTCGACGTTAAGTCTTCTTTTTAATGCAATGGGGAGTGAATCCATCTTCTCGGGTTGAATGTATTGAAGCGTTTGAAAACGGCCATCTAAAACTTTTAATTCGCGTTGAATGACAAGACTTCCATCTTCTTGTTGGGTTATAGACGCTTTTATTTTATTGTCGTTTCCCTCGACATAAATATATCCTCCGTCTTGAGGCTTAAAGGGAAGCTTTTCAATCCCTAATTCGTGTAATGCTATATTTGCTTGAATATAAGACGGCATCACGCCTAATTTATTAGGACCAAGATAAAGAACACCATGCAACACATCCAAGCGTTTATTGTCGCCCAAAAAGATGAAGCCAGGAAGATCTTCAATCGAGGCTGGTATCACGGTACTCGCTACTTTGACCCCATCAAATTTTTTATCCTCTGCATACTGACTAAAAACGTCATTAAATTGTTTTGCGCGATTATTTTCATGCAAATTACTTGAGAATTGCATTAATTTATCTTGAAATTTATTGATATGTGACTGCACTAAAGCCATCTCTCTCGTAAATTCAAAATTATTGTTAAGGTTAGCACGAGTGTCTTCCGTTGCCTGATCAAAAATTAATTGATAGGCTAAATTAGCACAGATAAATTGAGCATAAAGCGCCTCTATTTTAACCTTATCGACTGGTTTCTTGTTTTGTTCATTCTCAATTTTGAGCGCGCATAAATTGACGTCTCTAGCAAATCCAAATAACCTGTCTGTAGCATCAGGTTGCGTTAAAAGGTTCTCTTTAGTTAAAGAATCAACAAAGTTGTCTGTTTCTGTGGTTGAGGGACTATCCGTAGTAGTAATTGCCTTAAAGGCTCTAGGATCAATATTGGCGCACTTGAGTAAAACGTCTTCAATAAATACTTCATGCGGAACTTTAAGTGCGCACGGATTCATTTTTTGATGAAACGTCAGGGTCTTTAAAAAAGTTAAAAGCTCACGTTTTTCTTCATCTGTAGTGGCGTTTCTAAACGCATCCAACAAGGCTCTATCAAAAAATTCCCGGCCTTGTGTACTATTTATGCCCTCACTTGAAAAAAGAAGCTGTTTCTTTGCATAATAGGTAATAAACTGGTGCGCCAATAAAGCATCACCATTACGCATACCTAAACGCTCCGCTAATTGACGCAATTTGGCATCGACTGCCTTTTCTTTACCATAGGCGGTTAACGCGCTTTGTAATCCTTTTTGACCTTCATACAAGCCTTCTAAACTAACTGGGGAATCATGAAGAGCACGTTCAACTTTGGTTAATAAAGTACTCTCAACAGGTTTCGTTCCATCAGGAGTTAACCACGAAATTTTTGCTGAAATCGCCTCATCACGTGGAATTATCAATTTTTCCCATTGTTTGATAATAGAAAAAAATGTTGCACTTACCTTTGCATCTTTTGCCACATCAATTTGTGACAAATTCAACTTAATTAAATTCGTTAACAATTGCGTTCTTTGCGTGTTCTCTAATCG
>CAWJMX010000006.1:0-109065 GCA_963844185.1 uncultured Gammaproteobacteria bacterium | reverse complement strand
AATACCTGTAAGGGTCAGATTTCCAGCACCTTGTTTTTGCAAGGTACCTGAGCTGCTAATAACTCCAGCATAGGTAAGATTATCGGAACGATTAAAAATCAGTGCTGTATTATCAATGATGTTTCCAGTCATACTGCCGGTAGTGCCCCCATTGCCAATGCTTAAAGTGCCTGCACTGATGGTAGTGTCCCCAGTAAAGGTATGATTCCCTGTTAAGGTGAGCACTCCCGCGCCTAGCTTGGTGAGCGTTCCAATTACGCGCCAGCATAAGTTAAATTATTTGAACGGTTAAATATCATCGCGGCATTATTTAAAACATTGCCTGCAATACTTCCAACCGTGCCTCCTGCTCCAACTTGCAATGTTCCAGAGGCAATGGTTGTTCCTCCAGTAAAGGTATTCGCTCCTGTTAAAGTGAAGACTCCAGAACCCAGTTGCTGCAAGACACCAAGACCGCTTATTACGCTGGCGTAAGTAAACGCATCAGAGCGATTAAAAGCAACCGTACCATTATCAACAATATTCCCTGTAATCGAGCCGGTCACACCGCCATTGCCAATTTGCAAATTGGTTGTGGCATTGACTGTGGTTGCTCCTGCGCCAGATTTAGTTCCAGTTAAAAGAAGCGTTCCTCCTGAAATGGTCGTTGTTCCAGAGTAGGTATTATTCCCAGAAAGGGTTAGCGTTCCTGCGCCTTGTTTTGTAACGCACCGGTACCGCTAATCAGGCCACCATAACTTAAATTATCTGAGCGATTAAAACGAAGGGTGGCACTATTGACGATATTCCCTGCAACACTTCCCGAGGTTCCTCCATCGCCAATGCTTAATGTACCGGCTGTAATGGTAGTTGTACCCGTATAAAGATTAGCGCCAGTCAAACTAAGCACCCCAGCCCCAGATTTTTGCAAAGTACCTGAGCTGCTAATGACTCCAGCATAGGTAAGATTATCGGAACGATTAAAAATCAGTGCTGTATTATCAATGATGTTTCCAGTCATACTGCCGGTAGTGCCCCCATTGCCAATGCTTAAAGTGCCTGCACTGATGGTAGTGTCCCCAGTAAAGGTATGATTCCCTGTTAAGGTGAGCACTCCCGCGCTGTAGCTCGGTGAGCGTTCCAATTCCTGAAATCGCGCCAGCATAAGTTAAATTATTTGAACGGTTAAATATCATCGCGGCATCATTCAAAACATTGCCTGCAATACTTCCAACCGTGCCTCCTGCTCCAACTTGCAATGTTCCAGAGGCAATGGTTGTTCCTCCAGTAAAGGTATTCGCTCCTGTTAAAGTGAAGACTCCAGAACCCAGTTGCTGCAAGACACCAAGACCGCTTATTACGCTGGCGTAAGTAAACGCATCAGAGCGATTAAAAGCAACCGTACCATTATCAACAATATTCCCTGCAATGGAGCCCGTCACACCAGCATTACCAATTTGCAAATTGGTTGTGGCATTGACGGTGGTTGTTCCTGTGCCCGATTTAATCCCCGTTAAAAGAAGGGTACCTCCCGAGATAGTCGTTGTTCCTGAGTAGGTATTATTCCCAGAGAGCGTTACCGTGCCTGCACCTTGTTTTTGTAATGCCCCGGTACCGCTAATCACACCACCATAACTTAAATTATCAGAACGATTAAAGCGAAGGGTGGCGCTATTGGCGATATTTCCTGCAACACTTCCAAAAGTTCCTCATCACCAATGCTTAAGGTGCCGGTTGTAATGGTCGTAGTACCTGTATAAAGATTAGCACCAGTCAAACTAAGCACTCCAGCACCAGATTTTTGCAAGGTACCTGAGCCGCTAATGACTCCAGCATAGGTGAGATTATTAGAACGATTAAATCTCAACGCTGAATTATCAATGATGTTTCCAGCAATACTGCCGGTAGTGCCGCCACTGCCAATACTTAAAGTACCCGCACTGATGGTCGTATCCCCAGTAAAGGTATGATTCCCTGTTAAGGTAAGTATTCCTGCTCCTAACTTGGTCAGTGTTCCAATTCCTGAAATCACGCCTGCGTAAGTTAAATTGTTTGAACGATTAAATATCATCGCGGCATTATTTAAGATATTGCCCGCAATACTCCCAGCCGTACCTCCTGCACCAATTTGTAAGGTTCCAGAGGAAATGGTTGTTCCTCCAGTAAACGTATTGGCTCCTGTTAACGTCAAAGTACCTGAGCCTTCTTTTTCTAAAACACCACCAGCCCCTGAAATCACCGAAGCAACTGTAGTTGAAGTATTTAAACCACCTGTTTTGAGTTTTTTAGAACCTAGATTAATTGTTCCTGCAGTGCCTGAAAGGCTGCCTATTGAAATCTCACTGGCAGTCAACCCTGAAATATTTAATGTTCCCGCATTAGCAATTGTTGCATTGGTTGCGGTGCTATTACCTAAAAATGCGAGCGTTCCACCTGCGTTGTTATTAAATAAAACATTAGTTCCGGCATCTGCTGAGTTCGTAAAAGTAAAACTTCGAGTATTTGTAATAATTTGAGTATTTGCTGAATTATTGACAATCCCTTGGCCACTTAAGGTAAAAGCGCCACCAGAAGTTAAATTAGTAATCGTGTATTGAGTCGCGCTTGCACTAAACTCAAGGGCTGCCAAAGTTCGTGAAACATTATTGTTAGCTACCGTTGTAAAGGGTGTCGTTCCCGTAAACGTCGCCTTATCCGTTGCTGATCCCACTGGCAAACCAGGAATGCCCGAACTCCAATTACCTGCAGTCCCCCAAGAAGTGCTTATCGTTCCAGTCCATGTTGAATCTAAAGCTAAAGCCTGGGATGAGAAAATAAAGCAACAAAACAGAGCTGGAATAATCGTTTTATCAACTACCTTATTATTACTTTTTAAAACCATCAAAAAATCCTTTTTATTTACGGCAGTTGAATTTTACCACCTCATTCTAAAATTAAATGAGCTTATTTGTATACGCCCATATTAATTAATCACTTTCAATTTTTAGAAAGCCAATTATCAAACGCGTGTTCCTAGTTATAATCTGTGGTTGATATTAGCATCGAATTTAGGTAGATTACAACGATGAATTTAGAGAAATATAGCCCTTTGAGTTCCGACTCTGGCTATTCTAGGAACTGACTTAATGAGTAACATATGATCATAACGATGGATGCTATTGACCTAACCCAAGAAGAACTAAGTTTTATAAAAACAAGACATGCTACAAAGCAATTAGCATTTGCTTTGTTATTTAAATGTTACCAAGGAAGTCATCAATTTATTGATGATCTAACAAAAGTACCTGGTTTTATTATTAATAAACTTGCTAAGTTACTTGATGTTCCTCCAACAATAAGCAATGTTTCATCAAGAACTTATGATAATTATATCTCATTGATTAGAAGATATTTTAAAACATCATTCTCTAAAAAAACGCATTATAAAGAGCTTGAAGGATGGATTAAAACCGAGTTACTGCCGACTAATTATTTAGCGGAAGAAGAGATAAAAAACCTTGCCATAGACTATTTAAAAGAAAGAGGCATTGAGTCATTTAAAGAAAAAACGATGGCACGAATCATTCTTAATGCAACTAATGCTTTTGAGAATGATTTGTTTGAAAAACTAAAGAACTCATTATCGGCAGTGGATGAAGCACAGTTGAATGGGTTATTACTACCCTATAAAGAAGGCTTATCCTATCTGGGTTGGATAAATAAAGAGATTAATAATCCATCACTTGATTCAATGTTGGGTTTAATGGAACAGCTATCCATATTGAACCGATTTAACTTTGATCTAGCCACCATTAGACTTATTCCAAGAAAAAGGATTATTCACTATTCAGACGCATTCACACGTTTAAATCCTAGCGACTTAAAACAAATGACCGATAATAATCGATGCGCTCATTTGCAGATACATAGCCACATTAGAAAAGAACAGCTTACAGATAAATTAATTGACATGTTCAATCGCATTATCCGTAATGTGATTCATAAATCAGAAAAGCGAATCGTTAAAAAGCTTATCAATGATGTAAAGAAGGTTTATGGTAAAGAAATTATCCTTTTCCACATAGCGGAAGCATGTTTAGACGAACCAGATGGAACGATACGAGATAAAATTTTTCCTATTGTTGGCCGTGATAAATTAAAAAATATCATTGATGAATATAAGAAAAAAGGGCCAAAATACCAGAGCCTGCTTCATCAACAGATTCGAAGCTCTTATGCCAGTTATTATCGACGTATGGTTCAACCTTTATTGGAAAACGTGACTTTTCGCTCAAATAACTCAGAGCATCAACCTATACTTGATGCCTTGCTATTAATCAAAAAGTATTTTGACAGTAATAAGATCTATTTTCCAGATGATGAAGTTATACCTATGGATTGCTTGCCTGATAAATGGCAAAAACGCATTATTGATATTCATACCGGGAAAATTAAACGAATTTGTTATGAAGTCTATGTATTAAAAAAACTTGCAGATCGTATTCGGTGCCGTGAAATATGGATTGAGGGATCTTTTAAACATAAAAACCCAGATGAAGATTTACCAACTAATTTTGAAGAGAACAAAGAAGAGTATTTTGATGATTTGTCTTTACCTATTGATGAAAATGTATTTATTGCTCAATTAAAACAAAAATTAACTGGCGCATTAACCACTTTAAATGACACTATCCCAAAAAATCCAAAAGTTCGAATTACCACTCAAAATGGTGGTCGTATTATTGTCACACCTCTTACACCTCAGGCAGAATCAAAGAACGTTGGATTTATAAAAAAACATCTGCAGGAAAAATGGGAAGGAACCAATCTAATTGATATGTTTAAAGAAGTTGATTTAGAAAACCAATTTACTCATGATTTTATTTCTTATGGCCAGAAAACATATTTAAAACCGAATGAAATTTCAGAAAGAATATTACTTGCAATCTATGGGATGGGAACGAATGTTGGGTTAAAGCATATGTGTGCTGGGAACCCTCATATCAGTGACCATCAACTTCGACACATTAAAAATTATTTTTTATCCCCTGATAATTTAAAAAATGCGTTAAGTAAAGTCGCAAATGCATTATTTAAATTGAGATTAGAAGAAATATGGGGAGGAATGCCTATTGCTGTAGCCAGTGATTCCACACAATTTTCAGCCTACTTTCAAAACCTGATTTCAGAATACCATAATCGTTATGGCGGACGGGGTGTTATGATTTATTGGCATGTTGAAAAAAATGCCTGCTGCATTCACTCACAGTTAAAAAGTGTATCAAGTTCAGAAGTTTCAGCCATGATTGAAGGTGTTTTAAAACACTGCACCGAAATGTCCGTTCAAAAAAATTATGTGGATACTCACGGCCAGAGTGAAATTGGCTTCGCTTTCTCGCATCTATTAGGATTTTCCTTGATGCCACGGCTTGCCAATTTGAATAAACAAAAACTGGCACAATGCGAGCTTGGTGATTATCAGCAATATAAGAACTTACAACCAGTGATGACAGACACGATTAATTGGCAATTAATCAAGGAACAATATAGCCAAATCGTAAAATATACTGCTGCGATGAAAGAGGGTCATGCTGATCCTGAATCCATCCTCAGACGCTTTAACCAAAATAATCTGAAACACCCAATTTACATGGCGTTATCTCAATTAGGTAAAGTTCTTAAAACTATCTTTATCTGTAATTATCTAATGCATGAATCTATCAGACAGGAAATTCAGGAAGGATTAAATGTAGTCGAGCTTTGGAATGGTGTTAGCAAGTTCATTTTTTATGGCCGTGCCGGCGAAATTTCATCGAATCATGAGAAGGCACAAACCCTCTCAGTAATGTCCCTGCATCTATTACAGCTTTCAATGGTTTATGTTAATACGCTAATGATTCAGCAGATCATAGAAGAGCATGATTTAAAAAATATACTTACAAAGGAAGACAAGAGAGCATTAACCCCCCTGATTTATGAGCATGTTAACCCATATGGTTTATTTCCGTTAGATTTATCAACACGGCTACCACATCTTCGTTATAAGGAAGCCGCATGATGGAAAAAATATCAGCTAAAAAAATGGCTCAAAAAGTTTCGAGCCTACTTAAGACGCAAAGCCCAAATTATGATTATCTTCGAGATGTATTTCGATTTGTAAGGGAAAATCTTAATATTGAAGTAACAACAACACCCAAGCGCTTACCCTACGTTCCAACTGAGGATGAGATTAGACTATTTTATAAAACAGTGTGGGAATCTAACGAAATAATACCCATGCTCATTGTTAAAGTTCTGCTTTACACAGGGATAAGGGTCAGCGAATTAGTTAATATACAAATATGTGATATCGATTTAACTAATTGCCGAATAAAAATAAATCAGGGGAAAGGGAAAAAAGATAGGGTTGTTCCTTTTTCGCCAGCATTTAAAGAAACATTAGCACTTCATTTGAAACAATATAAAAACGAAAATAGGATGTTTTTATTTGAATCAGCTTTTCGTCGCCATTATACCGATCGTGGAATTAGAAAAATTCTTATGAGATATACCAAGCTTGCTGGTATTGAGCGATCAATATCGCCACACAAACTTAGACATTTTTTATTTACTTGGCTTAAGAAGCAAAATATCGATGATGCTTTCATCCAACCCTATTCAGGGCATTCTAAACGAGATTCCCTCGAAATTTACTCCAAATTAAGTTTGGCTGATGCACAGGATAAGTATAATGATGTTATAGGTGATTTTCCGATCTGATATTTTAGATTTTTGCGTCAGGGCGCAAGTTCCGGAGCGCTAGGCCTACTCGTTCATTAAATTTTGGGAATGTTTCTAAACAAGTTAGTTTTAATGATGGGAACGACGAAGGGTATTATAAAGTTAGACCAAAATCTTTGAAGCCAAGCCCTCATAATCCTCGACCAGACTGGGTGATTGATGATTCTTGGTTGGTAAAACATGTTGGAATTGATATGAACGATATTTTTGAATCCAATATGAATTTGAATTGTTTGGTGAAAATTAACGAAGAGGAAATTAATGGTAAATTGATCGAATCTATTGTCTTGCCTGAATTTGAAGAGTTGATAAATGCACCAAATATTGCTCAGAAAAAAGAATATGACTTTTTAGCTAGTCTTGCAAAAAGTATTAGGGAAATTGGGCAAATTCAGCCGATAGAAATTGAATCAGATATTGAAAATAATACTTTAGTTGTTCTTGAGGGGCATTTAAGGCGTTTAGCTTGTATTCTAGGTGGAGTCCCTTATATTAAGGCTATTCGTAATGAAGGTCTTCACAATCTAAGTAAACGAGATAAAATTGGTCGCCAGATTACTGAAAATAGTATGCGAACAAATATCAGTGTTTTTGGTAACTTTAAACTGGCTTCTGAAGAAATTCAAGATAATAAAAAAATAACAGTTAGAGAGCTTTCATCAAGATTAAAAATACAGAGAGATCTGGCTTCGACTTTAATTAAATATATTTCCAATCCTGATAATTATCATTCATCTATTTATTCAGCTCTCGAATCAGGACTCTTATCTGCTAATAATCTTATTAAAGTAGTGTCATATACTAGAAAAGATCGTCAAGAATTGTTTGTCAGTAAGATATTGCAAAAACAGGATATTGAGTTACCTAATCAAATTAAAAGGACTCTTCCTAGAGGAACTGATGGTCGCAAACGATCAGTTGCTTCATTGCAAATTAAATCAATTGATAATTGTGTTAGAGCTGGTAATAAATTATTAAGTTATATTCCTGAGTTGAAGGTTCATTCGGCCATTTCAGAAGTTAGATCGGTTGAAGATATGGCGACTCTTTTAAAATCATTAGAAGAATTTTTACTGGGAAAAAGCACTGAGGAAAATAATGTTTCTAGAGAGACCTAAAGAACAACAAAGTTCCATAATCAAACAAAAAAAAATCACACTTCGTGTTCCTGAAAAACTATGGACCTCTATTCAAGAAAAAGCCAAGAGAGAATATTCAGGAAGAGGGAAGCAATCTCAATTAGTAAATGAGGCGCTAGAGCATTTTTTTAAAAGTTCATCTGTAGATGATATTAATTGGAACAATTCATCTGATGATTATGTTCTTATAAATTTACTGACTCAAATTAAGCTCGGAGCTATGATGAAAAATATTGGTTCCAATCCGGTTCAAGCAAATATCGATATGCATAATCTGGAAAAATTAATTGACTTGGAGCTGAATATAAAAAGCTCGAGAAAAATGTTGGAAGTACATATTAAGCCAGCAATTATTCGGATGGCTTTAAGCCAATGGATGTATGCAGATAGGAAATTACTTAAAGATATGGCAAGTAAAGTATGATTGTCCCGTACGGGACAAATCTTCTATAGGCCATACTGGTAAAGGGTTGTAGGCGGTTTTAAGTTTTTTTTTGCAAGCTATAATAGAAATTTAAAGGGCATTTTTATGAGTATCTTGGGTAAAGGTATAAATGCAATCGAGGTCGATTTATTAAACTTAAATCATGAAAATCAAAGAGAAAATATGATGACAAATATTTCTCTTACGCAAATTGTTATTGGTAAATATCAACCAAGAAGTCATGGGACAATAACGAAAGAATCAATTCAAGATTTAGTGGAGTCTATTAAAGAGCATGGTATATTACAGCCGATTATTGTTCGAAAAACAGAAGGTGATAAGTATGAAATTATTGCTGGAGAGAGAAGGTATCTTTCAGCCCTAGAGATAGGTTTGTCAGTAATCCCTTGTCTAATAAAAAACGTCAGTGAAAAAGACGCTTTTGCCATTGCGCTAATTGAAAATATTCAAAGAGCGCAATTAACCTTACTTGAAGAATCTGAATCTTTATTAAAGCTTAAAGAAGAGTATTTCTTAAGCGTTGAACAAGTATCAAAATTAATTGGAAAACCACGATCTACTATAGCTAATTTAATTCGTGCTGCTGCATTATTAAGTCCAGAAGGTAAGTCACTTTGGGAAAAAGGATATGTGGATTATGGGCATATTAGAGCAGTTATTGTTTTAGATCATACATTTCAAAATATTGTATTGCAATATATTATAAATAAAAAACTCTCTGTGCGTGAAACAGAGCATTTCATTAAAGAGAGAAAATATTTTGATTTGCTTAATGGAGAAATAGAAATAAGGAATTATAAATCAGTTATTTCAAGCGATGAAATTGAGTATTTATCTAGTAAATTTACGAGCTTGTATAAGGAAGATGTTAAAATTAAAGCATCTAGATCAGGCCGAATAAGACTGTTAATAGAGTTTGAAAATATTCAGAAAACTTATGATTATCTTAAATCAAAATTATCATCTGATTAATTTTTGAACAGTCGTTTCCCTGTAACAAACGGGCTCTGTCGAAAATTTTATAAGAAATTAAAGCGGTCCTTATATCGGACATACTTAGGCCGCCAGATCATAAAATTGTTTCTAAGCAGGGGTATCTGCGGAATTTTCCATCTGACCTTTTTTTAACATTCGATGCAATTCTATTCCTGCAATAGTAGCCTCTTCCGATACAAAAGATTTAAAACCAAGGGTATATTTAGTGACGTTTTTAATACCACGATGGTCTTGTTCAACCATATTATTTAGATATTTTATTCGTCTGACTTCAATTAAAAAGTGCCCTAATCCATAAACGAAAAACAGCGTATTGATTCGCTCCAGGGCTGCAGTATATGAGCCGGATTTATCAAAATTGATTTTCTCTGGAAGTCCACTAGAACCTATGGCTTTTTTAAAAAACTTCAATACAGCAGGGCTATTTCTCTTTTCGGAACGCATAAAATCTATGGTACTTCCCTCTTTATCTACTGCACGGTAAAGATAAACCCACTTGCCATTCACTTTGATATACGTCTCATCCATTTTCCAGCTGCGACCTACTGACTTCTTTCTTTTTCTAAATTTAAGTTCCAATTGGGGCGCATAATGAACAACCCATTTTTGAACTGTGGAGTGATCTAAATCGGCTCCTCGTTCTTCCATTAATTCTTCAATCGCACGATAACTTAATGGGTGAGCTATTTTCCCATCGGACCGCCATCAATATTATATCTTTTGGAAAGTGTCGCCCTTTAAAACTGATCATCAAATTACCTTTTTTACGAACATGATAACTTTAGTTCGCTATTTTCGACAGAGCCACAATTTCGAGTATACCTCAAGAGAGGCGCGGGTTTCATGGCCTGAATACGGTTGAATCAAAGCGTCATCAACTCCTTGAGTTTTCAACCAGGTGAACAAAAAATGTCTTAATTTGTGAGGAGAAATAGTATGACTCATTCCGGCTATTTCGCTGTATTTTTCCAACATTTGACGAATACCACGATCAGAATACGGCCTTTTCCAAGATGATTAAAATAAGCTAACCTGATTGTTTTTATTAGCATTTGATACATGCATCGCTAAAGTTTCTCGAAAACTTTTTGGAAACGGAACTAACCTGTCTTATTTTCCCTTTCCCGCAGTGATTCTTATCTGACAACGATCGAAATCAATGTCCTCAATATTAAGACGTATTAATTCACTGACACGAATACCAGTATAGAGTAACGTCTTGATAATCATCATATCTTGCATATTTTTTGTCTGCCAAACCACTTCATAATATTTTTTCAGCTCAGCTTCTGTTGGCACATAGGCCTTACGCTCCGGAATTTGCGCTGTGATGTAAACATATAGATAAAATTTATTACTGATTTTACTTTATTGAAGCAACTTTAGAGGGGCAATCAGATGATTTTAAATTTTTTATGCATAAAATGAATTTCGACAAGGATGGTTGAATTATATATAGACCGTTAGCTCATTATCAATCCAATTTCTTGGGGGTTTTTGCATCACAGCGCAAGTTCCGGAGCGTAAGGCCCACTGAGTGGATGAAATCTCATAATGCCGATACTTTTAATTCATTTCATAAAAAATTTCCAGTACTTTCAAGGGCGATGGGTATATAGGGGTGTTCTGGGTGAGTAGAATGGTCAGTTTTCGACCCTACTTGCTTGGGGTTTTGGGCACAAAGGAGAAATCCTGAGGTCCAATTCTGCCAGCCACAGAATCCCTATTTTCACCACAAAACCATTACAAAAGCACCACGTTATTCTTTAATCACTCCCACAAATATTATGATTTATTTTTTAATAAAATATTAATAAATACTTTTATTATGCTCAAAACCGATCCATAATCGCCAACCATTCATTTATTTAAAACCCACCTAGTCTGAAAATGTAGCATTTATAGGAGTATTTACCCTATTTTGTTGACCCGCCAAATTTTCTTGGCAGGCCTTTTAAATTAAAGTTATTCATAACTTAAAACTATAAGGATTTGATTATGATTTCCCTAAATAATATCCCTGATGACCCTGAAATTCGCATTTACTCTTCGCTAGCCGCAGCTAGCATATCGTTTGATATATATTATAAAAACAAAAATACAGATAAGCCAGGCATAACTTTAAGAGGAGCAAATACTGAAACCGTAAAGTATTTATGGACAGCTTTTATGATGTTAGGCCTTACTCTCGGTAAGGAATTTGATCCCGCGATTATTACAGTTTACTCATTTAACCCAAAAGACGAGTCAGGTTGGTTTTCATTTTTTAGTTCCAACTCACTTCATGATAAAGTATTTTTACCCCTCTTAGGTAACACTACTGTAAAACTCTATGATGATGAGCTGACTAAAGAATTAGGACATCAAGTTCCAGATAATAAACCAAAGCTAAAACAAGAAGTACAACAATTTTTATGTCAAAGCCTGATAAAAACTTATTTTACCATCAAAAATAAAACCATTTCTTTTAATAATACGAAAGACCAAACGCTCCACCTATTATCAAAGGAGATCGGGATAGTAAAAGTAGCTCAGGCCTTGGCAACGGTCTCTGAGGATATAGATACTATTAAGTTATCTAATGCTCACATAGGGGCACTTGATGAGATCACTCTGAAAAAATTTCTAAATGCCATGCCAAGTACAGCTGAACAGCTTGATCTAACGTTCAGCAACTTTAGTGCAAGTTTCAAGGGTTTTGAAAAATTAATAAACACGTTAAGATCGATTCCAGCAAATGTTTATTCATTGAATCTGGGAGATAATGAACTCTTCAAATTTGATGCTGAGCACTTAGCTAAAGTCGTCACATCCCTACCACCAAGTATAACACATGTTAATTTAGAACATAATGAGCTGTACCGTTTAGGAGCAGCGGGGCTGATCAAAGTTTTATCGTCATTACCTACTCATATAACTAGTGTTTATCTAGACGATAACGACCTCCATAAACTCAGTGGTAGCGAAATAGCTCAAGTCTTTCGTGCTATCCCTTCAACTGTAACTTGTCTTTCCTTGAATAGATTATGGCCAAACTTAAAACATACTAGCTTTGAGGAAGCAGCTTTAGCATTGTCTGGGCTTCACAATCAATTGAAAACACTTTCACTACAAGATATAGAATTTCATATAAGGCATGACGATGATGTGGAAAAAGCTGCCAAAATCGTCAAAAATATTCCTCAAAGTGTAACAAAACTATATTTAAGGGGCTTCGCTTCCACGAATAACATTACAAGATACGAACTATTTAAATACCTCCCTAAACACGCTATTACCCCTGACGTAAATCTAATTGAGCTAGCAAAGAAATATCAGCTGGAAAATGAAATAAAATTAAAAGAGAAAGAAGTAAAATTAAAACGGGAAAAAGAATCAAGAAATGAAGATCTTCTTTATTTAGCGAAAAAATTTGATGCTAAGCTTGAACAAGTAAAAGCATTAATCGATCCTGGAGTTAATCTTGACTGTCAAAACTCTACAAACGGCTATACACCGTTAATGCATGCACTAGATGCCCAAAATGAAAAGGTTGCTGAATATCTACTGAGTCAGGGGGCTAATCCTTTAATCAAAAATAAAAGTGGTGAAACTGCTAGAGCATTGGTTTCACGTAACGCATCTATTTACCCTGTTCTGAAAGGTTATGAATTACTTTTTGCAACAAAAGCCGGTGATTTAAATACTATAAAATTACTGCTTAAAACAGACAATTCTATTATTAATTTTCAGGGTATCGGTGGTTATACAGCACTACTACTGGCCATAGAACAAGATATGACTAAAATCGTTGAATTTTTCTTATTTAATAAGCCTAACTTATCGCTAACCTGCGATAATGGAAAAGGACCTATGGAGCTTGCCAAGAGTGAAATAATAAAACAAATGCTAACTGCTCCAAATGAGCCAGAAAAGAAAGAGGGACAAGATAAAGAATCAAAAAATAAAGAGCTGCTTTCCTTAGTAGAAAAATTTGATGTAAAACTTCAAGAGGTAAAAACCTTAATTGATAGTGGAGCTGATATTAATTGTCAAGCATCTACTAACGGCTGTACACCTTTAATGCTTGCTTTAGATGTCCCAAATGAAAGACTTGCTGAATATCTACTCCGACAGGGCGCTAATCCTTTAATCAAAAATAAAAGTGGTGAAATCGCTAGACACTTAGTTTCAAGTAATGCATCTATCTACCCTATTCTGAAAGGTTATGAATTAATTTTTGCAACATTAACTCGTAATTTAAACACTATAAAATTACTGCTTAAAACAGACAATTCTATTATAAATTTTCAGGGTCCCAATGGTTATACAGCGCTGCTAATAGCTATAGAACAAAATATGACCGAAATTGCTGCATTTTTATTATCTAATAATCCAGATTTATCGCTAACCTGCGATGATGGGAAAGGACCGATAGATCTTGCCAAGAGTGAAGCGATCATACAGATGCTGAGTTCATTTTATGAACCCGCTGAAGAGCTTGACGATAATACTTCGGAAGGTACCGCTACCAACGAGAATCATAGTTACGGTTTCTTTTCTAAACAGGAAAGTAGGACAACTGATAGTCCAATGGAAACTAAGTTCTCGATATAAATAGCAACACTTTTGGATAAGAAATGACCATGGATATGAACAGCAATAAAACAGATAAATTATCAAACCAATTCCTTGGGGAGGCCAATAGTGGCAACCCCAAGGTACGTCAATTAAAAAAGCTCATGATTCAAGGAGCTTTTATCAACTTCCAAACTAGCAATGATGGTTATAGTGCTTTGATGTATGCGGTTAAAGGACCATACGACCGCATTACTGAATATTTATTAAAGCAAGGCGCCAATCCGCTACTAGTAAATTATGAAAATAAAATGGCTAGTGAACTAATTTCAAGTCAACATTCTGCCTATCTTATTCTTAAAGATTTTGAATTATTATTTGCGACACTAGAAAATAATCAACAACTGGTTGCTGCAGTTATTTCTGCAGGAGCATTAGTTAATTTCCAAGGGCCTAATGGGTATAGTGCACTCATGATCGCTGCCGAGCAAAATTTTACAGAATTAGTTGATTTTCTTTTATTACAAGGCGCGGATACAACATTAAAACTAGTAACCGGACAAAAGGCTCTTGATCTAACAACGGCTGAAGAAATTCGCAATCTGCTAACAGTGGCAGACAATTGGGAGAAAATGATACCCTTACCTGAAAAAAACCGCCCACATCGTTTTTTTAACAATCAAAAAAATAGTTATAATGTAACAAACTCTAACGGATCAGATTGCATTAATTAGGCAATCTACAGATAGGAATACTTTGATGAAAAATACTTCTCTTGATGCCTCAAAGGCATTACTTACTGAAATAAATAATCCTCAGCCACAACTTACTAAAATAAAGCAGTATCTTGACGATGGCGCGGATATTAACTATCAATCTGAAGAAGATGGCTACACCGCCTTAATGTTGGCCGTTGACAATGATGATGAGCCAACAGTGACTTATTTATTAGAACAAGGCGCCGATCCTTTAGTCGAAAATCAACATAAAGAGATTGCCAGTAATTTAGCCTTGACTTACTCACCTATTTATCAAACGCTTAAAAACTATGAATTACTGTTCGCAACCGTTGATAACGACATCACTGCTGTAAAAGCCGCTCTTGATGCCGGTGCCAACGTCAACTTTCAAGGCCAAGCAGGTTATACCGCCCTCTTAATTGCAGTAGAACAAAGCCAGCTTGAATTAGTAGAGTTGCTGATGGTTAAGGGGGCTAATTTGACGCTCGAGCGCGATGATAAAATGAGCGCTTTGGAATTAGCTTCCGATGATCTTATTTATAGAACTATTTTTGCTAAAGAACCCTTGGATGATGAAACAAAACAAATGATCAAGGACATGAATGATCACACGCGCTGGGAAAAAGGTCGTTTAAAAAGTTTAGCAGATAGAAAGGGACAACCTTTTGCTTTAAGTCAGTTAAAAATGTATCCAACAGATGAGCATTTTAAACCAGCCCCCAGTGATGCTCAACTCGCTGAACTCGAACAGCATTTTGGACATCCTTTACCTTTTTATCTTAAGGAAATACTTATCCATTATAACGGATGCCACCCCACACTCGATTATTTTGACGAAAATCTCAATATTAGCATTGATTATTTTTATTTTGTTGATGAGCATCGAGATGCTGATGGCAGTATTTGGAACATAATAAACAATTATGCAGATGATTTAGGTCCGGAGACCTTACCTTTTGCTGAGGATGATTTTGGCGGTATCTTTTTTTTAAAATGGGTTAAAGGAAAAGCGCAAGTCTGGCTGTTCCAGTATGGCGATGATGCTTATGATGATTATGATGAGGAGAGCGAAGATGAAGACGAAACACCAACATCTTATACCTTTATAAAAAATTCTTTTGAAGAACTGCTGGAGGCTATGTATGCAATCAGCAATTGAGTTAAAAAATATAGAAGATAAGTTAGTAGATATACCTGATCCTTGTCCCACAGACTCACGCAAAGCAGCTTACAGTTGCTATATGGAAATACAATTACCGGAAAAACATTTTGGTTTCGGTCGCAAAGAACATAATAAAATATGTAATCTGTTATTATTAGCTCAACTAAAAGAATTTGATGGAGATGGCATTCAATTATGTGCAGGAATTAGTAACGAAACGCTTAAAACAAGGATTCTTGCAAAACCTAAAGGAAAACCTCACTCCTCATTAACTTGGGAGCATTGCTCTAGCTCAACAACAATTAGCCCCCTTCACCCAGATGGCCGGCTAGGTGTCATGCGCTTAGTACCAACTAGTCAGCACAGTAAAAGCAACAAACCATTTTGGAAGACCATTCATCCTGATGATGGTGACCGAAGCGGTTATGTTGAGTGGGCCGTACCAGCAGGAGCTCCAGCAAACTATCACCAGCCAATTACTAAAACTGTTAACATACAAGCCATAACAGCAACGGAACTCCCAAAATATTTTGTAAAGGTAATAAAAGCTAATGCCCATGAACAATTTGTTCAATTATTGGCTCGATCTGAGGCTATTTGTTCTGCATCAGAATTACAGGATATTTTTACTGGATATCACGTGGCCAATAAGCACGGATTAAAAAGAACGTTACTACATCTTGCATCGAAAAATGGCTATATGCCAATAATTAAGCACATATTAAAATATGACGAAGCCCCAATTTTAATGAAAATGGCTGATAAACATGGGGATACCCCTCTACATGTAGCTGCTGAAAGTAATCGCCCACAGGTGCTAAAACTTTATATAAATAAAGGGGCCGATTTAACCATAAAAAATAAAAAGCAAGAAACTGTATTAGATATTGTACGAGCCAAAAACTTTACCGCTTGTTTACCTTATTGCACGCCTAAAATTAGTTTTTCTGAACACGAGGAAGAACACGCTAGTGCAGCTCATAGTTCAGTCGAAGATGAAACGCATACTGAGCAAGGACAAAAAAATGGCTCACACTCAATACGTGATCCACAATTTGTTTATGGTGATCTGATCAAAAAAAGACCCTCCTCTACAACTGCGACTCAAACTCAAAGCGTATTGAAAACAACCATCACCCCATTGCCAAAAACAACGCCTATAAAAAGCGCAGGCCAACAACCATTGCCTTTATCTAAATTTCAAGCTCAAGAAACACCTAAAAAAACCTATAAGGAGCGTATTGGATATACCGAAAAATCTAAGCAATCCCCATCAACTCAAAGTACGGAAACTCCAAGAAAAACATTTATGGAGCTTATTAGATATACCCCTAACCCTAATCAAATTTCAGCCGCTCAACATACGGAAACTCCAAGAAAAACATTTATAGAGCTTATTAGATATACTCCTAACCCTAATCAAATTTCAGCGGCTCAACATACGGAAACTCCAAGAAAAACATTTGTAGAGCTTATTGGATATAAGGACAACTCAGAATCCTCGTCAAATAAACAAGCAGAGACTAATGATGAAAAAAGTCCAAAATATTCCACTGCTTCTATGCAAAAAAGTGACTCTAAGCAACCAATAAAAAGTCAGGGGACTCCTCAAACTGATAAAAATACAGAAGAACAAAAAAGTAATTTAACTAACGAATTCTTACAACAAGAGAAAATAAGACTTAAAATTCTTCAACAAGCTCAACAGAGAATGCAACAACAAACAGATATGCAACAAACATTGCAACGCACCCAACAACAAGTGCAACAGCACACCCCGCAACAAGTGCAGCAATGCACCCAACAGCAGGCCCGGCTACAAGCGCCGCAACGCACTCAACAGCAAGCCCAACAACAAACGCAGCAACCGGTACAACAACGTGTACAGCAACAAGTACAGCAACCGGTACAACAACGTGTACAGCAACAAGTACAGCAACAGGTACAGCAACAAGTACAGCAACAGGTACAACAACGTGTACAGCAACAAGTACAACAACAAGTACAGCAACAAGTACAACAACAAGTACAGCAACAAGTACAGCAACAAGTACAACAACGTGTACAGCAACAGGTACAGCAACAGGTACAACAACGTGTACAGCAACAGGTACAACAACGTGTACAGCAACAGGTACAGCAACAGGTACAACAACGTGTACAGCAACAGGTACAACAACGTGCACAACAGCAGGCACAGCAACGTGCACAGCAGCAGGCACAGCAACGTGCACAGCAGCAGGCACAGCAACGCGCACAACAGCAGGCACAGCAACGTGCACAGCAGCAGGCACAGCAACGTGCACAGCAGCAGGCACAGAAACGCGCACAACAGCAGGCACAGCAACGCGCACAACAGCAGGCACAGCAACGCGCACAACAGCAGGCACAGCAACGCGCACAACAGCAGGCACAGCAACGTGCACAACAGCAAGCTGCTGCACAGCAACGTGCACAGCAGCAAGCTGCCGCACAGCAACGTGCACAGCAGCAAGCTGCCGCACAGCAACGTGCACAGCAGCAAGCTGCCGCACAGCAACGTGCACAGCAGCAAGCTGCCGCACAGCAACGTGCACAGCAGCAAGCTGCCGCACAGCAACGTGCACAACAGCAAGCTGCCGCACAGCAACGTGCACAACAGCAAGCTGCCGCACAGCAACGTGCGCAACAGCAAGCTGCTGCACAAACCGCCAACTATGCACGTGCAGCAGCAGCGCAATCATCGCGTCGATAAAAGTTGATCCGGTCACTTAATGAACCTCCCCGTGGCAAGCCACGGGGTATCAGAAGAGGCGCAACTGCTCCGTCTCATGCGCCTTCCCCTGATTTTTGACATAGTTCTCGACCACCTTCCAGGGCGAGTCAGGATACCTGTAAATTTGACCAGTTTGATTTTCAAAATGGTGCTTTAGGGGGGTAGTGTGTACGTCGGAGCTGTTTTCGGTCAAAATTTTAGTGGGTTACTAGTGCGGAACGTTCTAAATATACCCCTTATGGAGTGAAAATTGACTTTCCCCATAGTGCGCCAAAAGATTAGAATCTATATTTGGCCTTACGCTCCGGAACTTGCGCTGTGATGCAAAAACCCCAAGAAATTGGATTGATAATGAACTAACGGTCTATATATAATTCAACCATGCTTGTCGAAATTCATTTTATGCATAAAAAATTTAAAATCATCTGATTGCCCCTCTAAAGTTGCTTCAATAAAGTAAAATCAGTAATAAATTTTATCTATATTTTTACATCACAGCGCAAATTCCGGAGCGTAAGGCCAAAAAATGAAGGGGTTGCATCTAGAACCCCATACAACTGATGAGCTAACGCTTGAGTTAATATCAAAAATAACTCAGGTGAATCAAAAATCACTTAAAAACACTTTGTTCCTATTAAATAATGCTGGAATACTTATCCGAGCAGATCAAAAGGTTGGGCGAGGGGGCAGGGTTAAATATAAAATCAAGGCTCATATCATAAGAGAAATTCAGCAGAAAGAGTTTTTTAGATAATAGTAGAGCAAATGATACTACAGATTTCTAAGGAGGAGCACCAATGACTTAACGACTGCGTAAATCCGGACTATTATTCTCCTCGGCTTTCAGCCTTCATTGGTGCACAGCGTAAGTTCATAAACATACTTTCTTTTCTTTGAATGCAAGGCGATTAGTCCTAGCAAGCAAGCCCAACCAATGGTAACAATCACTAGACTCAATAAATATTTTCCATACTGCATATTTGACAATTTGAAAGCTAAAATAGGAACTATACCACCACCCAGGCAAGCTGCTACTGAATATATAAAGCCAGTAATTGAGCACCTAACATTTAATGGAAATATTTCTGTAATCAATACGGGTGTAACACTAAATATGCAAGCACACGGAATCGCTATTAAAATATGTGAAATTAATACTTGGTAAAAACCACTCGATGATATAGCGATAAAATATGGGACAATAATTATTAGTAAGGTAATTATTCCCAAAGACATTGTTTTAATTCGTCCATATTTATCTGAAATACTACCAAAAAAAGGGATAAATATCGCGACTATCGCTAAGCTAATGGTATTAAATATAAAAGAGATATTATTCGATAATGAGTTAGCTGATGTCATATAGATAGGCGAGAAAATATAAATAAATACTGTTGTTGATACACCAAATAAAACCAATAAAAAAACAACTATACTTTCCATATATGAAGTTTTTACTAATTGAATGCTCTCACTAAATATTTCTGATATTGTTCTTTTATTTTTCCTGGCATTTTCAAGTATAAATTCATAGCTTTCCGGAATAGAATTTCTTATCCAAAATCCAAGCAAAGATGTTATTAAAGAAATTAGAAACGCAAACCGCCATCCCCAAGAGGGGATTAAAGAGTTGTTTATTAGATATGTTATAATTGCGCCAACTCCAGAGGCAAGCATCATTCCTACGTTAACACCAAAAGCAGCCCAAGAGCCATAATAACCTTTTTTGTTTTTATCACAGCTCTCGATTAATAGTGCTATGGAGCTAATATACTCACCACCGACCGAAAAAACCTGAAAAAAACGAATAAAAACAAGGAGTAGTGTTGCCGTAAGACCTATACTTTCATAAGAAGGTAGAATACCAACAATAGACGTGCATAATCCCATTACTATAATAGACAAAGTTAAAACTTTTTTTCTTCCGATTTGATCGGCTAAAATACCAAAAAACAAACCACCAATAGGTCTAAAAACGTAGGTAATTAAGAAAATCAAGAAAATGTCTGACAAACTAGAGTGACCAGGCAAAAAAGTTTTAGCAAGAAATACTGAAAATAATCCCCAAATAGCAAAATCATACATTTCCAGGGTATTACCAATTGCCCCGCTAATCATTATTTTTTTAGATATTTTAAACATTAGTCCAACTTAAAACCATTTGTTATAATCCACCACTTTTAATTAACTCATTGTGAAACCCTAGTGACTGATGGTTTGTTACTTTATCAAGAAAAATTATTCCGTTGAGATGATCTGTTTCATGCTGGACTACTCGTGCATGAAAATCCGATGCTTCCTTCTCGATTAAATTTCCATCGACATCGTATCCACGATATATAATATTTTTGTGGCGAGGAACCTTTCCTCTCAGATCACCAACACTTAAACAACCTTCATATTCTTCTTCAATAAAGTCTGATGTAGATTCAAAAATTGGATTAAATAGGATTGTATAAGGAATTGGCGGAAGATGTTTTTTAACAGGGTGGCTATCCATACCAAAAACAATTGCTCTTTTATTGATACCTATTTGAGGGGCAGCAAGACCGAGACCATTTTTAACTTTCATCATATGAAAAAGACGTTCCGATAGCTGATTTAAATCCAATGTTCCAAATTCTTCATCATCAATTGGTTTTGAAACCATTCTAAGAGTAGGATTTCCAAGTAAAACAACATCACAAAAATCTCTTTTCATATATACCTATTCAATTTTAGTTAGTTACTATTAGTTTCAAATACGGCTTTGACTTGTCATGATAGATTTTAGAAGTCAAAGACTGAACTTTCGGTGGCATGTAACGATCACAATACTGTAAATAAACCTCATGAATTAATTTATAACAATAATCCCCTATATCGATCAAACCACTTAAATTATCAATATAATAGTTTTTTAAACCTTCATCGGTAGATTTTGTTGCAAAAGAATAAATAACCGAAAAATCATTAACCTGACGATTGAGTGAGACTCCTAATGCATATTTGTTATTAGATAACTTTATTGTTTTAACTTTATCATTCTCAATGGAAATCGGTAACTCATCCCACCAAATTATACTACTAGGATCTACTTTATTTTTTGAAAATACAGGGTCAAATTGCCATAAATTTTGATTAATAAGATTATATTCTATGTTTGGCGTAGTAGAGAAAGTAATTAATTTATTTAATGGATCAATTATTGTTAATCCAAAATGATCAACCTCATGAATACCTTTAATATTTTCAAAAACATTTTTCATGAATTTTCTATTTTCAAATAGAATGTCAAGTACATCAGGATGAAGATCGCCTAGAACTAACTTAGTCTTCTGTAAAGACTTAACCAATTGCAGATTTTTTTTCATTTGAAAGTCCATTAAAGCGGGTTACTGAGTTAACTGATATATCAACAATTTTTAAGATAGATTTTTTATCTGCTTCAATATGAGTGGTATCATCTACAATATCCATTATGAAAGAAACTAATTCTTTTAAATCATCAGTTACTAAAAATAATTGCGCTGATTTCAGAAGAATATACTCCAATAAATCATGGTCAATATGAATAAGATTATTTTCATTAATATTATTTGGAATTTTACTTTCATCTCCAAAGAGAAGCCAACCAGGCGAGATATCAAGCCACTTAGCAATTTTTAAAGTTATATCAATATCAGGGAGCGCTTCACCAAGAACATATCGCCTAGCCATTTGATGAGAACATCCGCAAACTTCCGTAAGTTTATCAATTCTAACACCTGCCTTAGATCTTTCAGAATTATATCCCTTAAATTGCATAATAGAGGTAAGTCTTTCCGAAAAACCGAGCACAATCTGTTCTCTTTTCAATTGAAATCCTCGTTTAGATAGAAATCATAATATACATTCAAAGTTAAATCAGCTCAAGTTCTAATGAACAAAGACAACCAAAAGTAGCAACAAGAAAACCATAAGTTGTTTTGCAACTTATGGTTGCATTCCAAGTAAACTTAAAGTAATATTTTGGTTGCTACTAACACATGGAATTAAGATGGTAATTGTAAGTCTAATCATCAAATACAACAAAGCAAGGATAGAAGTAGAGTCTGTATTCTCGGGGCTCCCTCACGCTCACACGACATTAATCAAATCATTGATCACTTTAGCTAATCCTGTAACTGGTATTGTTAGTGATATTACGTATAACGACCTCACCAAGATTGCCTCAGTTAACTTAGCACCAGGCAGAAAAGACGGAGGCACACCATCCAAACAAACTATTCGTAACTACATCAAATCAATTGAGAGAGAGTGCGGTGAATATTTCAAAGTAATTTCCGAAGGTCAAAAACTTCAATTCTTATTTCCAGAATTACCTAAAATTTATAATGAGGTATTTGGGACTCAAGAAGTTAACACAGAGGTTAATCTATCAAAAACCGTTGCCCATACTGAACAAAACAACTTTTTAGACAAGCAAAATGACACAGAAATTAACATAGAGCTTAACACAGCAAGTGAGCCTGTAAAGAATATTATTTTTAATAATATAAATAACAACAACAATAACAACAAACAAAGCATCAGCGAAAATTTCACCCCAAACACGGAGACCCTTGCACGGGCTGAAGCACTGGGATACAGCAATGCATCGGATTTTTCTGAAATCCAGGCCTTTATTGACTACAACAAAGCAACGGGTTCTCAGTTTGTTGATTTTAATCCAATTTATTTACGTTGGCTCGCTAAAAGCGTGGAACGCCAACAACAAAAACAATTAGGAACTACAGGGAGTATCCATCATGCAAAACAATACAGCCTTCGCACCCAAACACATCAGCCAAGTCTTCGTGAGCGAGTCCTTAAAGCCCACGCCAGCGACTTTGCATTGTGTGGTGAAGACACCGAATACTTCGAATCAAGTCAGCAAGATAACTGGAATTATGGCGCATTTGTGGTTGAAGTTAACTGAAATCTACGGCCCATTGTTCGTTAACCGACATGGCGTCAAAGATTCAGGGGTATGGTATGAGGCGTTGTGTGATTTAACTGAAAGCGACATAAAATTTGGCCTATCGGCTCTGTTTCGGGCGAAAGAACATAAAGACTGGCCTCCTTCATGCCTTCAATTCAGGCACTTATGTTTGTCGAAACAGGAACCGGAAGCGAATGGATTACCCACGGTACATGCGGCATTTTACGAGGCAAGACGAAATCTTAGTTTCTCTAAAGCTCAATGGAGTCATCCTGCAATCAAAATCACCGTAAAAATTGTAGGAGTCGACAAGGTCAATGCGGCGCGTGCTGATCTTGCTTTTGCGCAATTTAAACCGATGTATTTAAAAGTGTGTGCAGAAATTGGCTTAGGTAAAGATGTGCCATTCGTAGCTGACGATGAGCTAGTAATCAGAAGAAAAAACACAACAAAAATTCCGCGTTTGGCGCAATTAATAAAGGAGCTAGCATGAGCAATCATCAAGTGAATACCCTAAGTCAAATTGAGGAGCTCTTAGAGATGCTTCGCTGTTGCGCCCACAATTTGTTACTGGCTTACGACCAAACCTTGTCAACCGAATTATGGACTGCGTTTGAAATCACAGCAGAGGTTTGCGAATCGCTGACTTACCAACAGCAATTACCGCTGTCTTTTCATTAATAACAAATAACAAAAGGAAAAATAATGAGCGCTGCTCTGATGTACTGTAACAACAAATTTAAAATTGCATTACAAGCCACACATAAAGAAAAGGCTATTTATATGGCATTTAATGCGTTGGAAATGGAAATTAAAAAACTGGATTACATGATTCAACTCAATCTGTATTCAGCGGCTACTCAATATCTTGAGAGCTTAATTCAAGACCCAAATGATTCAATTAATCCCTTGGAGGTGTTTGTACTTCGATGTAATTCCATCATAGATGACAAGCATGACACGATAAAAAAAACAGGGTTAGCACTTGCCGTCATTGCTATATCCCTATCTGTGGTCATGACTGGAGCCGCTCTTGGTATTGGCATTGGAATGTTGCTGAACTTATGGCAAACCCCTCTCATGTTTCTGGCCTCTCTGTATGCCGCGGAAACAGCGTCTCTTATTGTGGCTTCATCCAGTGCTGCTGCAGGGTTTGGAGCAGGCTTGTTGTCTCAATTTTTGTTTTTTAAAGAACCAAAAATAAAGGGGGCTTTGGATAATTGTGTTGAAGCAATTAAAGAAAGTCATTTATCCACAATACCACTAGAAGAGGGCAGAGAGGATGAGATTAGCAGCGCAAGAATAGAGGCTGAGGATACAGCGACTTCATCACCGGTACTTCAAATCATATAAAAGTAACCAATTAATAAACAAGGAATAGAACCATGTTAATTTTTACCAGAAGGATAGGCGAAGCAGTAGTTATCGGCGACAACGAAGTTAATGTCACCATTATAGGCGTTAAAGGCAATCAAGTGCGCTTAGGCTTTCTTGGCGCAAAAGAGATACCCATTCATCGACACGAGATTTACAACCGAATTCAGCTTGAAAAAAATCAAACCACTTTTGAGGAGGCATCCTCAATTGATGAATCCATTATTGGCCAATTAGAAGCCAATTATAAAAAGCCGGAAAATAGGGAAATCTCTCATTAATAACAAGGAATGTATTCATGAAACACCAAATACCACACGGAATTAGATTAATTAACCTCACTGTTTGTGCCGGTTCCATTGCTTTATTAACCAGCTGCGCGGCCACACAAACTGTATTGGAGCATCATACTTTAGAGGCTAACTCAAAATTGAGTAAAACCATTTTTCTCGACCCGGTTTCGCCATCACAAAAAACCATATTTATTGCCGTTAAAAATACCTCGGAAGAAACACTTAACCTAGATAAACCCTTGGCGCAGGCATTGGCAGCGAATGGCTACCGCGTAGTAAAGAACCCAGAGCAAGGCCATTACATGATTCAAGCCAATATTTTAAAGGTTGGAAAAATGAGTCGCTCAGCCTCTCAAAATGCACTAGGAGGTGGTTATGGTTCTGCATTAGCCGGCGCTGGAACGGGCGCTGCACTGGGTGCTTTTGGAAACTCAAAAACCATGCTTGTGGGTGGAATTGCGGGCGGTATTGGGGGATTAGTAGCAGATTCCCTGGTCAAAGAAGTCAATTACACGGTCATTACTGACGTTCAAATTTCAGAACGCGTTGGAAAAGGGGTGACTGTGAAGGAGCATTTTAATTCCGCACTTGATAATGGCTCCGCATCGAATACCTATCAAACATTAAATAAAAATAGCAATTATCAACGCTACCGAACGCGCGTGGTATCCAATGCAAATAAAATGAACTTATCTTTTGCACAAGCACGTCCTGTTTTAGAGCAAGGCCTGGTAAAAACATTAGCAGGGATTTTTTAACAGTAAATTGAATAGGGAGAGAATTACAATGAAACACGCTGTTAAGATTACTCTGGTCGCTTTACTTGGCTGCTCAGTGCAAAATTATTGCTATGCGAATGATTTTAATAGTCCAAATCTTGCTAGCCAATGTAAAACAATATCAACTCACTTGCGAGAGTTAACGAGGGTAAATCCTAACAGTTATTGTATTGGTGATATTGAAAGTGTTGCAAATTCCTTGGAATGGACGGGGCAAAAACTAAATCACGACACACCAGAAAAGATATTAGCAGCGATTAAATATGCTGAGCTTGAATTGAAACAAATAAAGAACAATCGCTCATATTGTGCTCAATTCACTTCATTAATCAGTCCAATCATTAATGAGGTAAAAAATACTGGGCATGAACTGGAGATTTTTGTGAATGATTATGTAACCACATAGTTCTATCGAACAAAAAAATAAATAAAAAACAAAGTTATAGGCTGAAATTAAGGCCTAGGGGATTGCTTTACCAAAAATTATCAACGGATGGTTTTTGGGATGGATATTAAGCTCATTGAGTGCATTTTGGGGAGATAAATTTGAAAAAAAGGTTTTGGTTCACATCATTTTTAAGTGTGTTCACATTAATGCATTTAAGCTCTTCTTTTGCAGTCCCAATGGACAATATCGAATTCAGTACAGTGCAGGCAAAAGAGCGGGTTGGGAATATCTTTGCTGAATGGGAAAATCAAAGAATGAAGGCTGCTTCACAGCAACAAATATCTTCGGCACGGGTAATGGAAGAACAGCAGATTCGAGCGATTAAAAAAATTCTTACGCGTAGTCGTTTGTTTGAAATGATGTTGGCCTTAGAGAATGAAGCACCCACTGTAGTAAAACAGCTCACCACAGTGTCGCTTTTTTATAAGATGAAGTCCATTAATCAGTCGCTGTCCCAACTCCTTACAGAAATGAAGCAAACGAATCAATTAATGCAGCAACTAGTCATGGTTCATACCAACAAAAAAAGTAACGTATTAAGTGATGGGAAACAAAAATGAATAAAACATCGACTGGGTTGGGGATGGCGCTGACAGCACTTCTTTGCTCGTGCCAAACCCATCTGATGCCAAAGGCTGTACCGGTTTTTGATTTTAGGCAAGGTAATCGCACGGCGATTAATCCCCCTCGGTACTATGCGTGTGGGGATGCGTATTTTCCGTGCAGTTACCAACAAAAAGTGATTATAAAAAAGGAGAAACACCATGTCACGATTAACTCAATACAAAAATAATGTAATTCATTTTATTCAAACCCACCAAGGAAAAATCTTATTTCTGATGGTGTTTTTCCTCTTAGCTCAGGGAAGTTTTGCAGAGGATGCTTTATCTGCTGCGGAACCAATAGTTAAAGATACGTATAACGGATCAATAAAAACATATCTTTATGTTGGCGAAGCGGTTGCCGCAATTATGACCTTAATTTTCACCCGTAATATTAAGGCTTTAGGTGCTGTAGGTGGAGTCGCTATTTTCTTAAACGTTGTGGCAGCACTGGCAGGTATTTGATATGGAGGACTACAAAAAATACAAGACCCCTCAATTTCTCAATGAACCTTATCGATTAATCATTTTCACAATTGATGAGGTGATTGTGGCTGTATTCACAATTTATGTGTTGGGTTTCGTTTGTGGGTTTGTAGTCACCTCAATGATTTTGGCCTGTGTGTTTTTATTTCTAATGCGGCGCATTAAAGGAAATGAAGGACCTTATTATTATGTACATTTATTTTATTGGTTCTTTTCATTATCCCCCAAACTGCGAGCAACGCCACCGTCTTGGATTCGAGAATTTTTGGGGTAAAAATGAAAATTGAGTATAAAAAATCGGAATTATCTAAAGAGAAAAAGAATAAGGTCTTACTGCTGTCACTAAGTGGTGTTTTGTTGGTGGTTGTATTAATGCAATCCATTACTGTAGGCGCTTTATTGCATTACGCACATAGTAAGCACGACATTCGTTTTATACCACCAAAAATTTCACAGGAATTTACCTTATCAGGAAGCGGCGTTTCGGATGGGTACTTAAGAGACATGTCTAATTTTTTGACGCAGCTTCGTTTTAACGTGACCTCAAGTTCCGCGGCACTCCAATTTAATTCCTTTCTAGGATATGTGTCTGCTTCGCTCTATGGCGATATGCGTGCACAGTTGGTTAAAGAAGTAGAGCAAATTACGCACGAACATTTATCCAGTGTTTTTTATCCCATGACTTATGATATCGATGACAAGCATTTAAGTGTCAAAGTTGCAGGTTTGATGAAGCGTTTTGTCGGTGCAGAAATGATGTCGGAAATCAAGGAAGTCTTCTTAGTTCAGTATTCCTACGAGTATGGCCAATTAAAAATTACGAATCTTTCCAAGGTGTCCAAATGAAACAAACTCTGATCACATTATTTTTAACCTTATTTGTTTTTGATGTCATGGGAGCACAAATAAAAACCGTGAGAAATTATGAGGATATCTCCATTAAAGCATCCATTAAAGAGCCAAACAGCATCATGCTGGAGGACGACAGGATTTTGCAAATTAAAGCACCTGGAAATACCCTGGTTGATGCATGCAATGGGCGAGCAAACTGCAAGTTAATTGACGAATCAACAGGGATTCTTACATTCTTGCCTTCTCCCTTATATCACACACGTTCGTTTACGATTAACGTACTTACTGAAAAAGGGATGTTTTATAATGTACATGTGGATCCAAAACCAATTCCTTCTCAAACCATTGTATTCAAAATTCATAAAAAGCCTGTAATACGTGCATTAGCCCCTAAGACCTCAGGATATGAAAAATCATTAGTTAATTTTATCAAGGCTTTAGTGAACGGCTCTTTACCAGAAGGGTTTACACAAACCATCCCCAAAACAACATCTTATTATAAATCTCCTACAACACAACTTAAGCGCCTTTTATCGGTTGAGGGCAATCAATTAACGGGTGAAATTTTTGAGTTAAAAAATGTAACTAATCGACCTTTAGACATTCGTGAATCTTCGTTTAATTGGCCTGGAACGAAAGCAATTGCACTAGCTAAAACTCATTTAATTCCTTTTGAAACTACTAGACTTTATAGGATTAGTTAACATGTCTCGTCAATTAAAAAAGAAACAACATATCCTTTTGGGTATCGTAATTAGTTTCATTGTTCTCATTATTGCAGGGTTCGCATTTTGGGGCAGTAAGACAACTCCAAATAAAGAAACGGACAAAGAGAGCTTCAAAAAACATAGCTTGGCTAGTCCAATATCAGCAACGAGCAATGAAGCTCATTGGATTGAAAAAGCACAAAATGCGTGGAAGGCAGAGCAAGAGAAATCACAGATTTTCGATAAAAGCATCAAAGCCTTAGGCGCGGAAAAACAACAACAAGTCAAAGTGTTTCAGTCTCAGAAAAAAGAGATTTCTGAAATGAAGGCCGCATTGACTGAACTCAAGCAACAACTGGTTAAGGTGCAAATGCAAAAGCCAATGCCCTCAGGTGCTGAGTTACACCAGGGCGAGGTAACTAATGGGATGTTGCCTCGGGCTGATGAAGATCGAAAACACAACATGATGGAGGTTGATTCAGGATTTATTCAATATACGGCAAAACTGCAAAAAAGAGCCAAATCACGTATTAAAACTCCTGATAATTATGTCTTTTCGAATACCTTCGCTAAAGCAGAGGTTCTTCAAGGGGCTGATGTTTCGGCAGGAGTTCTAAGCCAAGCAAATCCTGACATCATGATGTTTCAAATTGTTGATGATGGAATTATGCCTAATGGTCATAAATCACATTTAAAGGATTGTTTCTTTAGTGCCTCTGTTATTGGTGATATTTCAAGTGAACGTGGAAAATTACGAACAGAGCGTTTGAGTTGCATTCATAAGGATGGAACGAGCTTGGATACCCAAGTGATAGGGATTGTTTCAGATTCTAAAAATGGTATTCGAGGCCGTGCAGTATGGCGAGAAGAACCCATGGTAAACAAAGCATTTTGGGGAAGTTTCTGGCAAAGCATGGGCAATATTGGCCAACAATATTCCACCGAATATAGTACTTCTCCTTTAGGCAGCGTATCAACGGTTAATCCAAGTCGGATACCGCTTGCTGCGGTTTCCGGTGGTGCGGCAGGTTCGGCAAAAATGTATGCCCAATACAATATTAAGCGCGCGGAAATGTACCACCCTATTATTCAACTTCCTCCTCAAGTGGTCGTAGATGTCGTGTTTCTTAAAGGGTTTTGGTTGGATGGGGGTACCGATACTTTAGCCCCAGATAATCCTAGCGAGATAAGAAATCCAAATGCTCATTTTGAAGGCGCTCCTGATGCAACTCCTGAAGAAAAGGCAGCCAATCAATTTTATAAAGAACATTCGTTTTAGTTTAAATATAAGGATATTAATTGTGAATAAAACAACAGATTTTTGGTCAAGAAGAACCTATTTTTTGATGGGATTATTCCTTGTTTATTATTTGTTTATTGGGCTAATTCTATCCGTTGTGTTTTCCTCAAACCCTAAAGAGCTTGTCCTGCAACTTTGCCAACACCAGTGGCCTCAATATCTCATTGTTCTTGGTTTAGGCTCAGGGATTTTTTTATCTGTGTATACAGGAGCAATACTTACCACTTTGGCAGATTTATACGGGAAAAATAAATCGTATCGAAATTTTATCCTTATCTGTTTGGAGCTAATCGTGCAATTGATTTGGATGTTTCTTCCAATAGAACTAATAAAAAATGGCAATGCGTTAAGCAATCTGAATCCAACAATTGTTACAGGGTTCATTACTTTTGCAGTGAGTTTGGCCTCATTTCGATGCCTTCGTATAAGCACAATTAATGAAACAATGAAATTTCTCAAGGAATTTTAAGGACTTATGATGAAAATACTAATTAGTGGATTTATTTTTAGCTGTTTGATGTTCACAGGGTGTACCAAATTGAATTCAGAGTTTGATTGTCCGACACCTAACGGAGGATCGTGTAAACGCATGGATCAAGTATACAACTTAATCAATGGAGAAGGAGGTGTAGCACAGGAGTCGTTAGCCGTAGCGCCTAATCGTAATCCTCTGGTTATGGAGGGAAGGCCTGGAGATCCTTTGCGTTATGGTGAAGGGGTCATGCGTGTATGGATTGCCCCTTATGAGGACACCGAAGGAAGCTACCACCAAGCAAGCCAAGTTTATAGTGTCGTTCAGAAAGGACATTGGATTCAAAATCCACCCAGGGCATTTAAATAAGGAGGGGATGATGAGTTTGTCGATCAAGAAAGTAAATAAAGCCCTGAAAAATTCAGCTACGTTTGTAAGTCATAGCTATAGCGCGTTGATGGAAACATTACGAGATGAATTAGGAATGAATGAAACGCATGCTCGAAAACAAATAGAGGGTTTGTTTGATGCATACAGTTTGGCTTCTTATCTTCCTGATGAAGTATATGATGCACAAGAAGATATTTATTCTTATAAAGAATCTTCGCACATCATGTTTGAATGTTCCACACTCATTGGAGCAAGTGAAGAGACAGTAACGCTTTTATCCAGCCTTTTAACAGACATTCTTCCTCCTGAAAGTTGTTTGCACGCTTTATTTTGGGCATCCCCCAAAATTGGCCCGATGATTGATGAGATGGAGCGACAACGTAATCAAGGAAGTGAGGTCTTAAATGCTTTAGCACATCGTCGCGCAGAGTTTTATCGAAAAGGCGTTTATCGCTCGTTAACTAAAGAAAGTCATTTTATTTTGCGGGATTTTCGCTTGTTTCTATGCATTTCTATTCCAAGAAAGTCGATGGATGAGGATCGATTGGTTTTAGGCACGATACGTGAAGACATTCAAAACAATTTGAAATCAATTAATATTGCCTGTCAGGAACTTACCGTAGAGCAGGTGATTAGCTTAAAACGAGAATGGCTGTTTCCAACAGATGGGCTTTATGAAGATCAAACCCAATATAATCCCAATACCGAAATACGTCATCAAATCTCTGACATTGAAGCAAAAATGCGCGTCAAGGCTCATCAAATTGATATAGAGCGTGAAGACAGCACGCAAGTGATTAAATGCTTATCAGTAAGACAATTTCCAAAAGCGCCGATGCAATGGCAGATGGGGGATCTCTTTGGAAAAATGTTTAATACCTCTTTGCAAATTGGCTGCCCCTTTATTTTTAGCTTTGTTGTACGGATTAAAGATAAAGATAAAGTGATGGCCGCGCTGGATGCAAAATATGCCGATGAAGGCCAAAATGCAAAGCAACCATTTATTGCCAAATGGGTTAAGAATTTTAATAAAAAATATGCTGAAATCGAAGAATTAAGGGAACGTTTGAGTAGTGAGGATTCACTTGTTGATTCCTATTATAATGTTCTGTTATACACTACACCACAAAATGCACGTCGTGATTCGAGACGTGCAAAAGATATTTTCAAAAGTAGTCATTTTGATTTACGAACACCTTCTGGATTACAGTTACAAACGTTACTTGCTTCTATGCCCTTTGCTCCTGCTGAAGGCATGTTTGATGATTACAAATCATTTGGGCGTCTGCGTTCTCTTACAAGTTTTAACACCGTTAATTTATTACCTATCCAGGGAGAATGGAAAGGCTCTGGGCGATTCGCGCAAATATATCCTCAACGCAGAGGGCAGTTCACACCCATTTATTTTTTTGACAATGTGGTTCGAAATTACAACGTGGTCATTATAGCCCCTCCTGGAAAAGGTAAATCATTTTTAATGAATGATTACATTCAAAGCCTTTTATCCCAAGGTGGGTTTGTCTACATCATCGATGTAGGGGGATCTTATGCCAAAGTATGTGATCTTCTTGATGGGCAAATGATCGATTTTACCCATGAAAATCCCATTAGTCTCAATATGTTTTCAACCATCGATGCTAATACAAAAGATGATACGTCATTTAAAGATGTCCACAATCAACTCATTCAGCTCGTTGGAATGATGGCAAGACCTTCAGGAAATATATCTGATGAAGAGCGTAGTTATATTGAAATAGCCATCGAGATGATGTGGCTTGAATACAAGAACAACACCACGATTACGTTAATTGCAGAATTTTTAGAGCACAGTGAAGATCCCATTTCTAAGAATCTCGGACGATTATTGCATAGCTATACTAAAGACGGGCGGTATGGACGGTACTTTGAACCTCCTTGTTCGCTTGATTTTAGCAAGCATTTAGTCCTTTTGGAGCTTGGAGGTTTAGATAAAGATAAAGAGTTACAAAAAATTGTTTCTAAACTACTGATGTATCAAGTCGGTAATGCAATGTATTACAAACCCAAAGATATTCCTAAAAGTTGTTTAATGGACGAGGCCTATGAGCATCTTGCAGATGATGGAAAAAATGGAAATGCTAATTTTGCAAATGAAGGGTATCGTCGCGCTCCAAAGTATGGGGGTAATTTTATTACGATTGCTCATGGAATGGATGATTACGAAAATAACCCAACCGCAAAAATGTGTTATGACAATGCTTTTTTCAAAATATTTCTAGGTGCTTCAAAAAGTACTATCGATGTACTTAAAAAAAGTAATCAATTAGATCCCTATGGTGAACGATTAATACGCAGTCTAAAAATCACTAATGAATACTCCGAATTCGTAATGATTTGCGAAGAGAATATTACCGTGCATCGTCTTATTGTCGAACCTTTTTCTCGTATATTGAATTCTACCCGGGGTACAGAAGTCGAAGCGTTAAAACGGCTAAGATCTCAAGGAATTCCGAAGCATGAAGCCATTTCTCAGGTTGCTCAAGAGGTATATGGTTATGAATAAAGTATTGAGTACGGTTTTGTCGATAGGTGTTCCGCTTTTGATTCTTCAGGGGCTTAATTTCTGGCTGATGAAACCGAAAAACATTGGAACAGTTGATATTGTCGCAATCACTTCTGAGTTTGTCAGGAATGAAGCTAAGAACAACCATTCCAAACAGGAAAAAGAAACGGCTATAAAATCGTTTTCTCATCGTTTAGAGGCATCATTAAACGAATTATCTCGCTCTCAGTCACTGATTCTTTTGCCCAAAGAAGCTGTGATTAAAGGCGGCACGGATTACACACAAACGGTAATTTCCATGATTCAAAAGGAGGCTGAATCATGAAAGCCATTCTAATCATTCTTTGTTTCGTGTACTGGCCTTGTGCCTATGCAAAAGATTTAGGGGTTTTTGGTAAAACGTTTGTGATATCTGAAATGGATTTTATGGAGTACATCCAACAAAAAATGAAATCAATGCAAGAAAATGGAGAGTGGAAACGAGTACAAAATCAATTTAAAAAAACAGTTAAAAAGCATATTAACCGACCTCAACCGCTTAATCTACCCAGGGCTACTTCAGATAGATCGTGGCTATTTAATCCGTCAGTAACAGTTCCTTATGATGTGAAGAATGCGCAAGGGAATATCATTATACCCAAAGGAACTACTGTTAATCCTTTGGATCGCGTGAATCTAAGTAGCACACTGTTATTATTTAATGGTGATGATACAGAGCAAGTTGCTTGGGTTATGCAAGAACAAAGAAAGCATTCCAAGGTAAAACTTATTCTGATATCGGGTTCTATAAAACATACGGTCAATCAGATGAAGCAAGCGGTTTATTTTGATCTAAATGGCTTTTTATGTGAAAAATTTAAAATAACTCATGTTCCTGCACTCGTCTATCAAGTTGGAAACCGATTACAAATTGAAGAGGTGTCTTTATGAAATCAATTGTTTTCGTAATTACTTTATTCATGTCAGGTATAGTGTCCGCGGGTACGTGTCATGGTCGTTTTGTTAATCCCATTACGGATGTGTGTTGGTCGTGTCTTTTTCCTTTTAGTCTTGGTCAAAGCAACTTGATTTCCTCTAATCATTTGCCGGATACAAAAAATTCTGAATATCCTGTATGTCAATGTCCTGGAAATCCAATCCCTCGTATTGGAATCACTATAGGCTATTGGGAACCTGTCAACTTGGTTGATGTCACCCGAACACCTTTTTGTTTAGTGAACTTAGGCGGGATTTCCTTAAATTTTGGTAAATATTACCGCAAAGGTACTGTTGAAACAGACAGTAATTTATCCAATCAGTCGTTTTATCATGTGCATTGGTACAAATTTCCATTGATGTATTGGTTGAATGTTTTAACCGATGGCATTTGTGTGGAACAAGGTGATTTTGACATTGCCTATCCTAGCGAATTAGATGCCATATGGAATGATGACGAGTTGGGGTTCATCATCAATCCTGAGGCGGTTTTATTTGGGACTTTACCCGCTCAAGCATCATGTGCTGCGGATGCAGCTACTTCGCTTGTGGGCAGTGCAATTGATAAATTGTTTTGGTGTGCGGGAGCACAAGGAAGCATGTATCCCCTTACAGGACATGTGCAAGAGCATGTGGGTGGTGTACAGGCTTCTGTCTTGTTATCTGAGCGCATGAATTTCAAAATGCATCGTCAGGGGCTTTTATCGGACTCAATCGCTGCTGATAATTTTTTGGATACTAAAATTTGTTCTTCGCATTACAGCCCTATTCTTCCTAAATCACGCTACCGCTATCAAATGGTTAATCCTTTACCTACTACAGGTTCTTGTTATCCCTTGGGACGTGCTACTTCTTTGTGGGAAGCAGGGCATGAATACCCGTATAAAGGCGAGGATTTTGGCTATCTGATTTGGCGAAAGCGTAACTGTTGTGCTTTTTAATTGAGGGATGAGTGATGAACAAAATACTGTTGGTTAGTACCTTGAGCACGTTCCTTTTAAATGGAATTAATCCTGCGTTTTCCCAAGAAATAGAAAATTTCTCTCAGATTGAACGACAGGCGAGTATTCGTGCTAAAGAGTATGGAAATGATATTCAGCAAATTAGCAAAGGACTTACACCCTATAACCAATCACAAGAAATGACTCAGTATACAACCGAGTTAAGGCAGCGTTTTGAGCGCTCAGAATCGATGAGTACGCATTTAAAAAAAGTAAGTCATGTCGTGGTTTTTTTGTCGTTTTCCATGCCTGACAAGAGTCTTGAGTCTTGGTTAGGTCAGTGCAAAATCAGTGGGGCAACGCCTGTGATTCGCGGTCTGATTAACAATTCATTTAAAGAGACGATGAGCGCAATACAGGAGTTGAGTAAAAAAGTTGGGATTGGGATGCAGTTGGATCCTATTTTGTTTCAAACGTTTGGCATTAAACACGTTCCTGCTGTGGTTTATGCCAAACATATTCCAGAATGTCCCTCCAATATGGATTGCAAACCTATAGCTTTTGATGTGCTTTATGGGGATGTCTCGTTGAATTATGCCTTGGGAAAAATCAATGAAGCACAGCCAGTAGATGATAGACGTGTAACACGGATGATAAATCGCTTGGAAGGGAGCTGGAAATGAAGTGTATATTAGGATTCATTGTGATGATTTTGTTTGCCCAAAGTCATGCAAAAGATGTGAATCAATCCTACAAAGATGGAGAACAATTTGCATCGACTCATCAACAGCATTCAGTTGATCTTTTAAAGTCATTAAATGTATACGATATTCCAGGATATCAAGCCAATTTACCTCAAGAACACTATTACGGTGGAGTGACTCAAAAACATACCCGTCTTGAGTCCGATGCCCAATCGGAGATGCTTACTAATACAATGGGAAAAGAGGTAGTCGAAGGATTTAGTCAGCGGCCTTCCTATCGCATTAATCCAAATTCAGAATCCATGCAAAAGCTTGATCAAATTGCCGAAAATGGAGACGCCATTATGCGTGGGGAAAATACTGAAAAAACGACTTGTACTTTAAAACCCCAAGAGTGTCAGTACACTTGGCAAGAAAAAACTTGCTTGAGCAGTAAAGAAACCGGAATATTGCATTGTGCAAAACATCTTCGTTTGGAGGTAATTCCTTATAAAACTGAAAATTACAGTTTGTACCTTCGACATCGTGGGAGGAAGTATAGCCCCTATACAATATCCATTGATCTAAACCAAATGGATACTTGCACACAGGGACAATCCACCTGCTATACCCTATATCAAGGTTCTCAAGTCGCATCCGCCATAGTCTTTCCTGAACAGTGTACCTCAGTAAAAATTAGTATTACGGACAACAAGGGATTAGTTGTTGTTGAAAAAACTGTAAGTTGTACCGATAAAACCCTTTCTTTAAAAGTAGGGCAATGCCGATTCGGACGTTGCAACGTACCTTATACACACACCGTATCCATGACGGTGGAATCCAACCAAAGCCGAGAGTACTGGGATAATCAATGCCAGCATTTAGAACAAAAAACTAAAGAAGGGTTTTGTCATGTTAGCGAACCATTAAGTTGTGTTGAACCCAACCAAACGCGTGTAATCAATGAAGTCCCATTTACCCGTGCTTGTTGGAAGGAACGCGCGGCCTACAGTTGTGGGGGACAAGGAGAAAATACCTGTGACTCAACTCAGTTAGATAGGTGTGAGCAATCGGCTTCCATATGTGTCAAAGAGATAGATGGACGATGCATGACGTATCAACAAACGTATCAATGTCCGTTAAACCAATGTACCGATAATGAACTGATTTGTGGGCAGGATGCTTTTTGTTTAGAGGGTGATTGCAGCACGCATACCTATAATCCGTCTGATGAAAATGAATTTAAAAAAGCCATGTCTTCGTTATCCGCAGTGGCAGATGCATCAAAAACGTTCAATGGAAACGCTAATTATCTCTTTCAAGGCCAAAAAATGGAATGTTCCGATTTAATGCTTAACGTGGCCAATTGCTGTCGTGATGAAGGATGGGGGATTGATCTGAATCTTGCGCATTGCAGTGATGAGGAAAAGAAATTAGGAACAAATCGAGAAAATAAATTAGCAGTCCCCACCGGTAGATATTGCTACAAACGAAAAAAATTCCCTGGGGGATCTGTTTGTGTGGAGCATCATCAAACCTATTGTGTTTTCCAATCCAAATTAGCGCGTATCGTTCAGGAACAAGGCCGTCGCAATCAATTAGGGATTAGCTTCGGATATGGTCAATATTCAAATTGCTCGGGGATTACGCCGCAGCAAATGCAGTTAATCCAGTTTGAGCACATCGATTTTTCTGAATTTTATCAGGACATTAAAGGAAGAATGAAGGAACCTAATTACCAACAGACAGCTAATGGCATAGGCGAACGTCTTAAGGGCTTTTATAGTCAAGGAGACATCAATGGTTAAATGGTTTTTAGTAGTACTGATGTTGTTGCTTAATACGTTTGTTTTTGCAAGTCACTCGTATTTGAATGAGCATGAAGCAGGGTGGTACTGGCATAAAGATCCCAAAGAACCGATTAAAAAAAGAACCAAGAAACAACTATCTGTTGTTCCACCTATTAATCGTGTTGCTGATCCCGATAGAACTTGGAAGCTGATTGGAAAACGAGTGCAGCAAGCTCGTGCTAAGGCCATTCTGAATCCAACACCTCAAAATATTGCACAAGCAAGACGAATGCAACGCTTAGTGGTGGCACAAGCCAATCTGTTTTCTGAGAAATGGATGCTCGATTTGTTATTAAATCCGGATCAGGATGAGAGCTTAGTTAATCCGAGTAATGGTGCTGCGCGTGATTTATATAATAATCAAAGTAACCTTGAAAAGGAAAAGGCAATTACATTAATACGTCAAAGCTCTGGATTAATTTATTTTTATCAAGCCGGAGAGCCATACAGTGAGCGTATGGCACAAGTGATTCGTGATTTTTCGATGAGTTATCACTTGCCGCTAACTCCTGTTGCCATGACACAAAGTGTTTCACCATTGTTTCCTAATTCACGTATGGATTCAGGCGAAGCTTCTCAAATGGGTGTGAAACACATTCCTGCTGTGTTTGCTTTAAACCCCATCTCTCATAAACCAATGCCTATTGCCTACGGCTTAATAAGCCACTCGGAACTAAAAGAACACATTTTAATGGCAATCAATACCTTTCAATTTGGAGATTATAATGCGCGCTAAATGGACACTACTGTTGGTGATGAGTTTTTTTTGTTTCTCATCCTATGCATTGACGAATGAGAATACGTTTCATGAATTGTCTCAAAAGAAAGGTTTTTTCTTTTTCTTTAGTTCAAGCTGTCCTCATTGTCAGCGATTTGCCCCCGTTCTAAAACAATTGAGTCAGCGCTATGGATTTAATGTGGTCGCCATTTCAATGGATGGAGGGTATTTGCCCGATTTTCCTTATGCGGTATTGGATGAGGGGCAATCTAAATTATTCCAAGTGACAGTTTTTCCTTCTTTATTTTTAGTCGATCCTCAAAATGAACAGGCGCATCTTGTGACTGAAGGGGCTATTGATGAGATGGAATTAACCAACAGGCTTCTCAAAATAAATCAATCCAATGGCACGCAGGTGGAGTTATGAAACGAATTATCTCTATTGGGGTGTTGATCGGAGCTGTACTTTTGGGTAAATCTCATGCAGAAGGCGCAATTGGTAATGATTTAATGAGTTATTTTAAGTCACTGAATATGGGGGTTAATGTATCAAATCCTCGTGCTTATCAGTCGCAAAAAGCAGGCTATTACACTGGTGGGAATTTATACGTTCGGAGTGGCATAAAAAATTTACAAATCATGCGGGTTAATTGGCCTAAAGTTTCTGCAGGGTGCGGTGGTATTGACATTACTATGGGTGGATTTTCACATATTAAAGGTAAAGAATTCGTAGATTTCACAAAAAATGTATTAAATAACTCTCAAGGCCTGGCATTTCAATTAGCTTTAGAGCAAGCAACACCTCTATTAGGAAATGTGGGGACAAAATTACAAAATATTGCTACCTGGGTTAATCAAACTAACCAAAATTCCTGCGCAGTGGCAGAAAGTGCTGTTTTAGGTTTAGCTCCACGCACTCGTATGGCACAACAACACGCTTGCCAAGCGATCGGACATGCCAAAAATATTTTTTCAGACTGGGCTGAAGCACGCCAGGGATGTGGAAAAGGTTCTGGTAATTATGATTATGATCGTGTCATTGACGAGAATAATTCAAATGATGAGGTAATCGATAATACAAATCTGGTTTGGAATGCATTAAATAAAAATGGATTATTTGCAAACGATCAAAATCTTGCTCAATTGATGATGACCTTATCTGGTACGGTTATTGTTACCCGTGATAAATCTGGGGTTCATGTACAACGCCTTGCTTCCCTAGTCAGTAACAATAATCTTATTAGTGGTTTATTACGTGGTGGCAATGTTTCCGTCTATCAATGTGATGAGAAAATTCAGTGCCTAAATCCCACCTTAGCTACAACCAGTATTGATACGGAGCAGGGTTTGGCCTCTAAGGTACGTAATTTGATTTTGGACATGGCCTCAAACATTAAATCCAATCAAGAACAAACTCCTGAGGTTATAGGGCTTATTGAATCCACCCAATATCCCATTATGAAAATGGTGAGCGTACAAATGGCTTTAGTCAAAGACAGTGCAGTCATGGATACCACCCGCTATTCAGAACCTATCGCCATCGATATTTTATTTCGTTATTTAAGCGACAGCTTACAGCTTGTAAAACAAGCATCTGGAGTAGTGAATTATCCAGCGTCCATGATGAAAGAATTTCAAACGGATTTATCGCAAGTTCGTCTTGAGTTAACCCAAATGGAAAGTACGGCACATCAACGGATGAGCATGGCGATGCAAATGATTCAGGAAACCCAAACAATTGAGCAAATGTTGGTTGGTGAGTTTTCCTCAGAGCTTACACAGTCTTTAAGTTGGGCTAATCAAATAAGGTGATTGAAATGGCAGTTATGGAAATTTATACCATTACGGGCGGTGAGCTGCTTAAAACGTTTTATACAGCAACGGCTGCAATGTTTCATTATGATGGCATTCTTGGGATTTTTAGAACAGCTATTATTATTGGTGGTGTATGTACGGTAGGTCAATTCATAGTAAAGCGAGATCCGCGAGCAATGTTTTTATTCGTTCTTAAATATGCGTTCGCCATTGCGTTTATCCTAACTCCTACCTGTACCGTATTGATTCATGACAGAATCGATCCTTTGCGTGCGGATTTAACCGTAGATAACGTCCCGCTTGTTCTTGGGGTTGTTGGCGGACTAAGCAGCAAGTTAAGCGATAAAATTACCCAAATTTTTGAGCTTTTTTTCCATTCGCCTAACGACATGGATTACAGTCAAACAGGCATGATTATGGGGGCAAAGCTCTTTTTATCTGCATCGCACATTAAAATTACAGATCCTTTGTTCAATGCCAACATGCAGAAATTTATGCAGCAATGTGTCTTTTATGATGTCATGTATGGCCGATATACTTTAAAAGATCTGAATCAATCCAAAGATATTTGGGAATTAGTTAAAACGAACTCTTCAATAGCGCGTGGCTTTATCTATGATGGTTCGTATAAGTCTTGTCTTGAAGCAGCCGCACTTTTAGATAACTCATGGGAAAGTGTCATTGCGGATGCTAAATCAAAATACGCCGGATTTGCTTTTGGTAACCACACGGAAGCACTGGCCAATTTTGAAAAATATTTACCTCAAACCTTCAATCACTTAACAGCCATGTCAGGAGATGCAAGTGCGCTTATCCGTCAAAACATGATGGCTAATGCGATTCGAGATGGCGTTTTCTCTATGGGTGCGCGGGTGAATTCTAAAGCGGCTATTGAGAGTTTTTCAGCCAGTAGAGCATTTGAGAAAATACCCGCTGCGTTAAGTAATATTGGTTTAATGTCCGCTTATTGGTTGCCAATTCTTCATAGTCTTATATTTTGTGTCGTCATCGGTTGTTTTGTTTTTCTCTTATTTTTTCTTCCCTTTCCTGTGGGAATCTCATTTTTACAATTTTACGGGACTCTTTATATTTGGTTGGCATTATGGGCACCGATATTTACGGTAATTAATTACATTATGACCATCTTATCGCAGTATTCTTTATCGTTTGTCTCAAGTAATGTCACTACGATGTCCTATCAATCAGGTATTAACGAAATGTATGAGAATATGGCGGCGTTAGGCGGCTATTTGATGATGGCGACTGTCGGATTAAGTTATACCCTTATTAATCGAAGAATTGGAGGTTTTGTCTCTTTGGCACAGCAATCAGGAGGGGTTGTTCAAAATGCAGCTTCCTCTGCTGCTGAAGAGGGGCAAATGGGAAATTACAGTTATGGAAATACCAGCTTTGCAAATCAGAATAGTTTTAACAGCAATGCGTTTCATACTGACCGAAATGCCAGAGTGTCTTTAGGAGGTGTTGAAACCAGTCTTGAGGGCGGTTCTATAGCGCGGATTGCACGTGATGGAAGTGAATCGCTGACCATGGCAACAGCAACGTCTCATACCCCATTAAATATTCAGTTAGGAGAAAGTAATCGTTTGGCCTTTTCCCAATTGGCGGACAGTGCACAAACCGCAGGATTTCAAAAGTCGGTTGCATCTTCCGAGCAATATGCCTCCTCACTTCGAAGTTTGGCTGAGCTTGGGGAGACTCAGTCTCATAGTGCTCAAAGCGGCCAAGGTTATCAAATTTCTAATTCTTCAGGATTTAATACGGCAGCATCGAAAGTGTCAAACTTGATTGATAATTTTGCACGAGATCATAATATTTCTCGCGATGAGTCAACGAAGGTTTTAACTGCGGCGAGTGTCAATTTCGGATTATCTGGTGGTGTCGGAACAGGCTCAGGAGTTCCTGGTCCAAAAGGAAATATCGAGTTGGGAGGAAATATTCGGCATGAACGAGATGGTTCAACATCACATCAAGATGCGCGTTTAATGAATGAGGCGCGACGTTTTTCTGACGAGAATCATTTCACGGATGTGGTTAATGAAGCACGTCAGGCCACTAAAGACGATCATTTTCGAACTTCTGATGAGCATAGCGGACGATTGGCTAATAATTTTTCGGCAGGATTTGATAAATCCCTGCACTATCGGGATGAAGCAACCGCTAATTTTTCGGAATCAGAAAGCTATCATCGGCAGGCTTCTATGTCTAATGAACAAGTTTCCTCCATTAACTTGGATGCGCAAACAGGGTTTATTGATTGGTTATCACATCATAAAGCACCCAATAGTCAGGGTATGATTGGACTCCAGCAAGCCGAATGGATGATTAGGCACGATCCTGAGTTAGCACAATCCTATGCGCGTGAATTTGTGGCTGACAAAACCAGTCAATCCGTGAATCACTTTCAAAAGAGTCATTCGATAGATTCTCATCATATAGCGCAAAAGAATGAGCAATTTAGGCAGCAAGTTCCAGGAGAAAATCGGGTTGATAATGCTCTAGCTGGATATACAAATTCTCTAGATCACCGCATTAAAAATATAAATGTAGGTCACGTATCGAAGTCTGTGGAAGCTCAGGTCAAACAAGACAGTAAACAGGTTCACAAAGAAATGCTGGAACGAGTCGAGCCAATCGTACAGCAAGGATCTCAGGTGATGCAAGATGTCCTTGTTGCACAATCAAATAAGGATATTAAATCATGATTACCATGAGCGTGTACCATAGGGATTGCCATAGGTATCTACACCACTGCTTCCTGACATGGGGCGTCCTGAACTTGGGTTTATACTCACAGATGAACCATAGTTGTAACCGCGACAAACACTGGATGAACCATTGGACTGGTTCATTTGAGACAATGATGAGTTTTCTCCTATTGGATATCCTTGAGCCAATACAAAGCCTTTATCCCATAGAGCAATATTTAAGCCAAAGAGATATCCCACAACATATGCTGCAAGAGGGGCGCAGATCTCCAGTACCCAATCGATATATACAAAAAACGGAATATTTTGTTTGGGAAAGAAATCAAAAGCAAAAATGGCTAATAATGCGACTAAGGCAACTAGAACACCAACCAAATGAGCCGCCCGTTGTACTTTTATGCGTAATGAAGGGCGTATTTCGTATACAGAAAAAATTAATTCTCTTTTCGCCATAAAAAATTCTCCTTTTTACTTATTTTAGCGTGATTTTTAGAGATTTGATATCAATTTGGAGTGAATAAATGGCAGTAAATCCTACTAAATTATTTATAAGAGGCGGACAAACATTTTTGCACAACGTGCGTATGTTCACGCAGGTAGGAAAAAAAGTTTCTCTAGCAATGCTGATTATTGCACTAGGCATGGTTGTTGTAACTTTTTATTTAAATACTACCGATTATCAACGGTATATTGGTAAAGAGTGGGTCAAAGCTCATGCATTACTTCTGATCCAAAATAGATCCAAACAAATCGTTAAGATGCCAACTGGCGAATATTATCCTGTTTATTCAGAGCAAGTGATTAAAGCGCCAATGGTGCTTAATCATGTGAATCAATTAAAAACTAAATTATTCATAAGCTTGATAGAAGCTTGTGTACTTGCTCTTCTTTCATTGATTTTTATCGTGCATTGGCTTCAAAAGAAAGGAGAGCGTCAGAGTCAATCTAAAATAGTTCGTGGTAGCAATCTGGTAGCCGAAAATGAATTAAAGAAGTGTATTAAAAAAACGGGTAAAACATCGCCTTACCGTATTGGTTCGGTCTATTTACCTTTTGGATCAGAAACACAGCACATACAAATTGTAGGAACCACAGGAAGTGGTAAAACTGTAGCGATTCGTGATTTGTTAATGACGATTCGTGAACGAGGTGAGCGTGCCATTATCTACGATAAAGGAGGCACTTACTTATCGCGCTTTTTTCGAGAAGATCACGATGTTTTATTAAATCCGTTAGATGAGCGCGGCCACTCTTGGAATGTATGGGCGGAATGTGAAGATAAAGCGGATTTGGAAGCTTTAGCAGAAGCCATTATGCCGATGCCTATTAATAACACGATGGATCCTTTTTGGATTCATGCGGCACGGATGATTTTTGTTTCTACTGCGAATGAATTAAAAAATCATCCTAATCGCTCTAACCTTATGTTATTGCAATATTTGCTCACCACGGATCTAGAAAAAATACATCATTTATTGCGTCATACAGAGGCTGGCTCTTTGGTGTCAGAAAAAGTACAAAAAACTGCCTTAAACGTTAAAACGGTTATGGCCACTTATTTAAAATCATTACTTTATTTAAAAGATGATGGCGATATTTTTTCAATTCGTGATTGGATTTTAAATGATCAGGGGAATTCGTGTTTGTTTGTTAGTTCAGACGGACGAAAACATCCAACCATAAGACCCCTTATTTCTGCATGGATTAACACAGCAACTAAAGAATTACTCAGTTTGCCACCTAATGATCATCGGCGGGTTTGGTTTATCTTGGATGAACTTACCACCATGCATGCGTTGCCTTTTTTAGGATCGGTTAAATCAGAAAGTCGTAAATTTGGTGGTTGCTTTGTTCTTGGGCATCATGGTGCATCACAATTGAGAACAATTTATGGGAATGATGGAGCAACGTCTATTTCAGGATTATGTTCTACGCGAATTTATTTGCGCCTTCCTGAAGATGGCGATGCAGAACCTGCTTCTCGGAATTTATGTTCCTATGAGATTGAAGAGGTTAATGAATCCATCAGTTATGGGGCAAATACCATGCGTGACGGGATCTCCGTATCACGACAAACTCGAGAAAAACGTTTGGTGATGCCCACCGAGATTCAGGTGCTTGATGATTTAGAGGGCTATTTACGGGTTAAAGGAAATTTCCCAGCCGCAAAAATCAATTTAAATTACGTAGATTATTCAGTGAAACATCCGGAATTTATTGCGCGAAAAATAGATAGTGATCCACTTCGTCAGGAGGTGGAGCAATTAGTTGATGCCTATACCGATCCTATCCTTGCCTCATCACATGAAACGGCCTTGGAAGAGGCTTCTAAACACGATGAAAAGGAAAAGAAAATTGATTGCTTGAAAAAGAATGCGCGTGTTGAATTTGATTTAAACTAAGGAATGTTCATGGCACTTTATTTGATTCAAAAATATAAATTAGATAAATCAGGAAGACGTACTGTACCACAAGTGTATTCTCAATTAGCAGAAAGAGAACGCTCACTGCTCATTGATTTTTTTATATTGGATGGTTTGTTGACTTCTGATGAGAAAAAAGAAATTTTACACCTTTGTAAAACGATCCATGAGCGCGATCTATGGCTTCAGTGTGATTGTCTTAATGGGGGACTCCAGCCCGTTTTTCGTTTTAATAGGGCATCAAGTGGGTCGCTTTATTTGCATCATATTACCTCACGTGCAGAGCATTCCCAGCAGTGTGTGTTTAAAGAACGCGTTTGGACAGCGCAAGAAAAAAAAATAACCAAGACAGACCAGCATATTAAAAAGGTTACTCCACTCAATTTAGTCCCTAAAAAATCAATAGGGATGTTAGCACTGAAAAAGGAAGAAAAATCCCAGAAAAATACATCATCATCAGCAAATAGGCGCTCTCCATTATGTCAGGCACTGTACAGGCTTCTTGATGATGCAGGGGTTAATGTAATTAGTCCAACGAACAAAGTAAGTCCATTTAAAGCGATTGAGCAGGCTGCTTTAAGCATTGAAATTCAACCTAAAAAAAAGTTGCGCGATTACCTATATATTAATCCTCCCTCTTTTTATAAAGCAGCTTATACGCTTAAAGCAGATCAAACTTATTGGTCAAAAGAGATTCGAAAGCATGCATTAATGTTAGTTAAGGTAAAAGAATTTCATGAAAGAGTTATGGAAGTATTCCTACCTGATGGGGCTACTCAAAAAATAGAAATCAGTAACCGAATCTATTGTTCATCAGGGAGATTTAGTGCGCGCACTCCGCCCTTTATGGCCTTGATATTAATTACTGACTCAACAGAATCCCCTAATTATTATCAACCAGTTAATGCGTTTATTGTTCCTTGCTATTCAGAAAAGACATTTATTCCCGTGGATAGTTATTACGAGCGCGAAGTATTAAGGCGTTTATTTGCCCTTCAATTTGAATGGACACAAAAAGGGTGGCATTTGGAGATCATAAAACCTTTGTTTGATATTGAAATCAAGGTTGATGACTCTGAAAGGGACGGTGTTTTACCAGACTTTATTTTAAGGACTCCAACAAAACAACTCATTATTGAGGTCAATGGATCCCATGAGCCGGAGTATCTTCAACGAAAACAACGAGTACATCAAAAAATGGGAAAATTAGGAACGGTTTTATCTTTTGATGCTTATGGTGCCGAGAAAGAAGACCGCCTTAGTTTCAAGATGAGCCAATTCATTGTTCAAATTAAAAATCATTTAACAAATATCGAATAAGAGGAGTGGTTATGAAACATAATAATTATCGTCGTATTCATTCAATTGCTTACTTACATCCCTATTCGATAAAAAAATATCGACTTAAGTTAAAGAGGCATGATTGTCCTAAATGTAAAAAATACATGCTAAGGTACAAATGGGACAAAAAATATTGGTGGCGTTGCTCTAATCATCATTGTTCCTTTAACGCTCCGGATGATCGCGGTAAGCCAAAGATTCTCACTAAGAAGCAATCAAATAATTTATCCTTTGTAAATCAACTTGAATATGTATTATTCATGTCTCACTTAGGTAGCGATCTTCGCGCAAACATTTTAGTTCGATTAATCAAAAGAAAAGATCTGGGGGATTGCCTCAAAAATTTGTTTTGATGTACTACACATTGATTGAGCCTATAAGAAAATCCATTTCTTTTGCACCATGTCGTGCCTGCAACAACGTATTGAATAGGAATGACTCAGATGAATCGCTTCATGTAGGTGATGGCGAATATTTGTGTCTAATTTGTTACGGTTATTAAAGACGGAATTAATTATGCTCAGTGTTCAACCATTGAAATCAGCTCAGGGAGCTGCTGACTATTACGCAGCAGCATTTAATTATTATGCAGGTGACGCACAAGCTTTAAGATGGCTTGGAAAAGGAGCTGAGTATTTTGGTTTATCTGGTGTTGTGGAAAAAGAGCAAATGCTTCAATTGCTGGAAGGAAAAGTACCAAATGGACAAGTACTGCAAAATAAAAAAGGAGAACACCGACCTGGATTTGACATGACTTTTTCAGCTCCGAAAAGTGTCTCTGTTTTAATTGGTTTACAAGCCGATTCAAAATTGGAACAACTTCATGATTTGGCTGTAGAACGCGCTATAAGCCGCATTGAAAAGGAATTTGCCCAAGCACGCGTCGTCATTGATGGTAAAGTCCACTATGTTGACACGGGAAAGCTTATTGTTGCTGCGTTTAGACAACCTTCATCTCGTGCAAACGATCCTGCTACGCATACGCATGGGGTAACGATGAACATTACGGTTACTGATGAAGACGGTAAAGCACGCTCATTGGCTTCTGACATTCATGGAAATCAAGGAGTTGTAGAGCAATTACAACAATATGTGACTTATGGTGGGCTAGCTTATCGTACTGAGCTTGCCAATCTCATGAAAGAAAATAACTACCGATTAGAAGACGTTGGTAAAGGAATGTTTGAAATCGAAGGGTTTTCCAAAGAAGTGTTACGCGACTTTTCCACAAGACGAGTAGAAATTGAAGAGAAAATGCAAGAGGAAGGATGGGAAGGTTCTCGCTTGGCGAGTAAAGCAACGCTTTTGACGCGCCCATCTAAAGAAGAGCATGATATTAACATTTTAAGGGCTGATTGGAGGGAGCGTGCGGATAAATTAGGATTTGATGCTCATGATTTTGTTAAAACACATAAAGAAGGAACCATCAAACTTGAAACACTGAGTCTTTTTGAATCGTTAAAATCCAAAATTTTTTCTCGATTTTATGAAAAAAAAGATTTGATTGCTTTGGAGGCAAAAGAAGCAGTATTTGTAGCGATTGAATCTATAGCACAGAAAGAAAGTGTGTTTGCTGTACGTGATTTAAAAGAAGCTGCATTGCGGCATACGCTTATAGGAAAAACTATCGTTCCTATCCATGCAATTGAACAATGTATTGAGCACCATATTGATAATCAAACGTTATATGAAGCAATCGATCCTCTAACTCAAAGAAACATGCTGACTACACCCTGGGCATTAACTCTGGAAACTGAAACATTAGCACGAATTAACGCCAATCAAGGGGTAGTAAAGCCTATAGCAAGCAATGTATCAGTGACACGGTTAATCAATGAATTTGAGGAAAACTCGAAGTATGGATTAACTCCTTCGCAAAAAAATGCTTTGTTACAAACATTTACTTCCACCGATCGTTTTCAGGCAATTCAAGGATATGCAGGAACAGGAAAAACAACCATGCTTCAGTTAACGAAGCAATTAGCAGAGGAAAAGGGATTTGCACTTCGAGGAATCGCTGTCACAAGCTCTGCGGTGAATGAGTTAAGAAACAAAGCAGGTATTAACGCTGATGTGTTTCCCATCGTGCATCAAGAATTACTTAACGCTAAAAAAAATTCACTCCAAAAAACAATTTTTATCCTTGATGAAGCCTCCATGCTCTCTACAATTCAAGGCCATGAATTAGTGAAGCTCATTGAAAAAAGGGGGGGAAGACACATTTTGGTTGGAGATGATGCTCAATTATCCAGTGTGAAATGTGGCCGAATTTTTGGGCAAGCGCAAGAATATGGAATTCAAACAAGCAAGCTTACTGACATTATTCGACAAACTAATGAAAACGCTAAGGCTTCAGTTAAATATTCCATTGAACGCGAACTGTACAACTCCTTACAAAAAATTAACGAAGTGAAAGAGCTGAAAACTCATGAAGAACGAATCTCAGAAGTGGCGCGTTGTTGGCTTTCACTATCCCAATCCGTTCGAGATAGAACCCTTGTTTTTGCGCCAACCCATGCAAATCGCCAAAAAATAACAACAATAATACGCGAAGGATTAAAAAAAGAAGGTACTTTAAATAATAAAGAGTTCATTCTAAGTACATTAAAATCTAAAGCCATAGAGGAAGTAGAATTTCATCATACCCAATATTATCAAACGGGTGATGTTTTTCGTTTTAATTTAACATTGCCTAAAAGCAAGATTAAATCAGGCGATTATTTAACTGTAGGTACCATTACTGATAAACATCGGAACACTAATAAAATTCCGTTAATCAAAGGTGATGGAACACAGACGTTATTACGATTAAATGAACTTCCTAAATACAACCCAAGCCGTGCAGGGCTAAATCGGATTATTGAATGTTATGAGCAACAGGAGTTGGCTCTTTGTACCAACGACAAGGTACTGATTACTCGAAATAGTCGTCAATCAGGATTGGTCAACTCAGAGCTAGCTTTTGTAAAAGCAATCGATGAACAGAATGTCACTTTATCTTTTGAGAGCGATGGGCGCGAAAAAACACTTCCTTTTAATGCATCCGAACTAAAACATCTGGATCATGGTTATGTGTTAACGAATATGAAAGTTCAAGGTAAAGATAAAACCTATGCCATTGGACTTATTGAATCATACAATAAATTTTCTGCCACACTGAGAAATTATTACGTTCAAATTTCTCGTGCTGTAATTAATATGACCTTGATCACCGATGATAAAACGAGGCTAACCAAAGCATTAGAATTCAACGAGGATACTAAAAAAACTGCTTTGGATTATGTTTCTGGCCAAAAAGTCGAACAACATGAGCAACGCTTTGAACATCATTCTAATTCAATACCCATTGGAGACATAAAGAACCAAAAGCTTCATTATGAACAGTTGCGCATAAACGAACGGTCGGTTCTAGACCAGTATCTTATCTTTAAAAAAGAGGAAAAAAAACATCTATGTTCTAAATTGTCTTGGGAGATTTGTACCAATCCTAATTTAGGTAAACTGGCGCGAGTGCAGTTGGGTTTTTCTGAAGCCACACACAAAAAAGAAGCCCTGAAAGTACAAACGATTAGGCTATTAAAAGACCTTAATCATGACGAACAGGTTAAATTACGCACGGTCAAGTCGTACATTACCCTATCCTATACAGCATCTAAAGAATGGAAATCCGTTTCTCAAAACAAGAACAATACACTCCAGAAAAAAATATATTTTAATACCGCTACAAAAAGAAATGAACTTGCTTACAAAATCGCAGAACAAATAGAAGAGTATAAGCCTTACCTGGAACATTTCTCTATTGGTAAAACGAACAGGCTTGGCTTATCGCAGTATCGCATAGAAAAAGAGGATGCACATGCAATAAAGCAACTTGAAAAATTGGGGGTTCATGCAGAAAAACACCAGATTGTAGTTGAATTAGGACGTTTTTTTAAAGAAAAAAACCTTGAAAATAAAGAATCCTTGGCGGTTACGCTAAAAGAACAATCCAAAAAGATTCACCCACATTTAATTAGATTGAGCCATGAAACGAATCAACCCTTGATTACGCTATGGACTGAAATCAATCATCATGCAAAAAATCATGAGGAAAAACAATTTTGTACGCGTCTGAACCTTCAGGAAAAACCATTTTTTAACCTGATTAAAGAGTATAAATCGCTTAATCATGAATTAGCTACCCATTTTTCCAGCAAACTCTATTGTCTTGAAAAGGGGATAGAAATCCCTGGAAATTTAGAAGAACAGCAAACTAAGACCCTTCAATTAAGAAATCAAATTGCAGAAAAAATTCAAAATGGCTCGCACGTAAATAAAGTATTGGACTTTTTTAAACTTGATGAAGAAAAGCTTCTAAAGCAGGCCAATACCCATAATAAACGCGAAACCGTTTTATCATTTAAAGAAAGTCATTCTAACTTTAAGGAACGTCAAGAAGCCGCATTAAAAATCGCAAGCGATATTAAAGCCTATTATCCTTTGATTAAAGAACTTGGTATTAATACAAAAAGACTAAATACGTTTATTAGAATAGAAGAAAGAAAGTCCTTCATTAACGAGTTGTCTGACGCGCAAAAAGTAAATTACCTAAAACTTAGTGATTATAAGTTTACCAGTCGAAAGGCTGGTGCTGCTTGGAATGGTCTATTTCAGGATAAAGAGCATGGTAAATCTATTTCTCAAGAGCGGTTGAATCATGCTCAACAATTAACGGCGAAACGTAATAGTCTTGCGTATTTTATTCACGATAAAACTGAATTAAAAACGGTGTTTGAACAAGAAAGGGTGGATGTGACAAAAATGGAAACTCATTCAAAACAACACACGTCTCGTTTAGAACATGTGAAACAAATGAATTCGTCCAAAGAAAATCTCTTGAATCAATTACATCGTGTGCCTCAAATGAATCAATATGAAGCGCGTTCTTGGCATAAATCATGGGGTGAATTCACACGCCAAGTGGGAAAAATAACAAGTCAATTCACTCTTTATGAGCAGGTTATTACTTCAAAAAATAATCATCCGCTAAGTTTTACAGAAGAGCAAAAAACGCTATTAAATAAATATGAATTAGACCATGGTGTAACAAAAAATAATCGTGCTAATACAATTCCCAATAAAACAAATAACCGCATCATTAAAGTAAATGAATTCCTGGATGCTAAAACAATCAATGATTCATTGCTATCTAAACCAGAAGAAACCTATCGTGCCATATATGGAGAACCTAAGAAAATAACTTCAAAGGAAATACGCTACTCTGGAGGGCTGGTTATTTCTTTAAAAGGGAATAAAGCTGGATGTTGGTACGATTTTTCGGAAGGGGTTGGTGGCAGCCCATTACAAGCTATTATGCGTGAACGTGGAATGGATTTTCATGAGGCGTTAAAGGAGGGCGCAAGCATTTCTGGGAATTATAGTTTGTATAATTCTAATGTAATACGTCAATTAAAATCCGAGAGAACTCAGATCGATATAAATGAGGAAAAAAACAAAATTCGCTCTGCCAAAAGCATCGTGAAAGGGGGTATATCTATAAAAAATACTTTGGGTGAACGCTACTTAAAACAACATCGTTGTATTGAAAATCCTGAGAGACTAAATGTTCTATTTTGGCCTAAAGGTTCTGCATGGAAGGGCATAGATGATAATGGAAATCTCTATGAGAGAATAAATAAAATCCCTGCCTTATTAATCCCTGCATACAATGAAAAAAATGAAATAACGGGTGTTCAAAGAATATATTTGGATTCTAAAACCGGAAAGAAAAATACATTTCTAGAAACGGCAAAACTATCTCAGGGAAAAATTGAAAATAGCGCAGGAATACTTCAAAAGGGAGAGAAATTTGGAAGACTTTATTTGACCGAAGGACCAGAAACTGGCGCATCAATCGCCATGGCAGACCCAAAATCAACAGTACTGTCTTCTTTAGGTCTTTCCAATTTAAAAAATTTAAGCTTGCTTATCAAAAGATTTCACCCTAAAGAAGTAATTATTGCAGGTGATAACGATACTTTATCAAAAAATAAAGCATTAAATATAACGTATGAAGCACAAAACCACTATAAAGTTCATGGTATCGATACACGCATTATCATACCAAAATCATTGCCTGGAATGGAGAAAACGGACTGGAATGATGTGCATAAAAATTGTGGATTGTCTGCCATTAAAGAACAGCTTGGAATTGTTAATAAAGATCTAAAAATTCATGATATAGCCAAAAACTTATTTCAAGAAAAATCAACCCTTAAAGAAAATTATACAGCCATTTATGACCGATTGATTGGTCAATCAAATAAAGAAAATACAATTTTTAATCGAATGGAACAACAGAAATCTCATGCTATATATTCGACTATAGAGAATTATAATAAAATAAAATCACATGAAATTACCCCTCCTTCTTCCAAGATAGAAAAGAAGCAAAAAGCGTTGGATTTAGAGCTTTAATTAATTAAAGCTCTTCCTGTTTTATACCCATTAAATCCTGGTATTTATCATTGGTTAAATCCTGAAGTTTTTTAAACTCATCCTGACCATATTGAAGCTGGGATGTGGCTATGTTCTTTAATAGCGCATTCATTTGGATTGCTAATTTAAAACAATGTTGTTCTATCTTGCTAAACCGATCTTCTGGGTTTTTTATTTCGTTCTTATTTTCAGTCACCATTAAACCTATTTCAGTCATTTTTGCCACGGTATAAGACAAAGAATCATCGTTGTCTCCTGCATAATTTATAAGTCGCTCATAAAGATCTTTAGGAAGTGATACAGTGACCCTAGGCATTAAAATATCCTTTTTTGTTTATATTAGTTGATGCATTTGTTATGAACTGTGCGATGCATAACTGATGCAGTTATAACCCTTTAATATACTATATCACCTCTGTGTATGACGCACAATTCGTAACAAGCGATGCATTTTAGATGCATAAATGTGATTTAAACTTGGTCATAAACAAGTTTTTTCGTGATTCATTTTGACGAAAAATTAACCTTTATAAAAATGCATTACGCCTAGCCTCCAATTTCTAATAGAAACCTATAATAATCAATTAGTTATCACGAAGCATTCTAATGCGAAAGGTGTGCTGCTTTTTATTTTAGGCTTTCTATGCAAATGCTTATCCCTGTATATTCTTTTTTATTTGGTGGGTTACTAGAGCGCACAGAAATTGCGCGTTTGTGATTTATCAGTATTTAGAAGTATTCTGTTTTTACAAGCAGAAATATCATGGATAAAATGAATCTTATTTTATTTGGTTATTCTCTAGTATAGGAATCAAATAGGTTTCCGATATAAATAAAAGTGAAATTTTCATATGGTCATATTTATCTTTATGTTAAAATTCGCTCTTTAAGAATACGTAAGTTACGGGGGTTAATTATGGCTAAGATTAAAAGGAATTTATCAGATAAAGAAAAAAATTTGCTGGAAATAATATCCGATGCTCAAAGCAAATTAGCTGCAATTCAAGAGAAGCAAAAATGGGATTTAGGGAAACTCGCTTATAAGAATGGACTAAATGAATTTGATATAGATTTACTAGATAGTGAATTCAAAAAACTAGCAACTGCATTAGCTAATAAATAATAACTTTGTTTTTTTATTGGGGCGGCATTATCAACAATGCTGCTCAATAAAATATGTGCTTTTTTATATCTTCCAATATGGGTAAAACTAGAATAGTGTAAACATACATGAAGAACTTAAATATTAGATCCTTACAAAAGGAAGCACATTTAGCATGTTATGCTTTCATTTCCTAAAGCGAAAGATACTTTTTTTCGTGTTTATTATTATTTTAATAAATATTAAATCTATTTATTCCGATTATCAATAAAATAGATTCTCTGATTTTAAATCATGAAGTCTTTTATTATTTCCGAATTTTAGCAATTAATTCTATGTCAATTAGCAATATATATATATAACGTAGGCTGCGGAAAAGTTAAAAATACAGCAGGCTGTGAAATTGTTATTATCGATATTTTTTCTCCTAAACTACATGTAGAATTCAGTATAAATTTAACCTCAAAGCCATTAATTATTACATTAATAAGATCTTCTTCTTATCTTAGAAAAAAAGCCCCGAAGGGCTTTTATATTTTAACTGTTTTCAAGTAATTTAATTTTTGGTTTAATGTATTGCTCATAACTGTATGCTGCGTTTAAGGTAAATTTCCGCACCCACGCATTATCTCTATTTCGTGAAAATTTAAATGCCTTTTCTTTTAGAAGGGTTCTTATTTCCTCGCTTGGTTTAAAACCGAAGTGAATACAAATTTTTTGATCGTCACTGATTGTTACCCTAATCCCATTTTCAAACTCGTGATCAATCGATTTAGAATTAGTTTTCTCTACTTCAGTTATTCTTTTTTTGTAACGATTAATATTGGCACCCAAATTCTGCAATTGCCATTTTTCAAAACCTATAATTTTGCCCGCATAATTTGGTTCCGTTAAATAAATTATCTGCTTTTCATTCATTTTAAATTCGGTGCTTAATATATGTTTAAATTCTACTAATTTATCGGGTGAAATATCAGAGCTACCATTTTTAAAGTACTTTCTAATCAGTTTGTTGATCGCCTTCATTTCATCTCGTTGTTTTTCCAAGCTCGCTATTTTATTTTCAATTTTTTCACCTGCATTTGGATCGTCTGTTTGAATTGATGAACCATCACCATAGGGCAAAACGAACTTTAAAATATTTTTAATGGATTTTTTTCTAAATTCAGTTATTGCTGTAAACTTGGCATCCGCATAATTAGAAAGTTTTTGATTTCTTGCAACCGGAAAGTTTGCAGGGCCAACGATGAAACTTGATGCAACCTTTGCATGAGAGTGTAACCATGAGTTATAACAATCACGTAATTTTTCGCGATGTGATTTAAACCATTCGTCAACTATAACGTCAAAGTCTTTCCTCACTTCTGCTCCTCTTTTGGAGGCTTTAGAAATTTCATCCAGTACCGTTCTTTTGTCTTTTAATAGAGTCTCTATATACTCAACTCGTACATTTACACCTCTTTTTTCGGGCGAGAAAGATGTGTTCATAAAAGCCTGTTCTGCTATTGATCGGTTAATATCGTTTAGAATATCTGAGTCCTGCGGGATGATTTGAATGAGTTCATTTTCTAAATTTTTTACGTAATTCATAATTTTATCCTTTTGTGTTTTAAACATGTGTCTGCTGTAGACATTTATATAATAGCATATTATCAGCTTAAGTCAACAAATTTTTGTTGCGAAATATTGTTTCTTTCGTTGTTTTTTAAAGAGTTTAAATACTCTCTTGCAAGAATGCGTACACCAAAGTTTTATTTTGAGTTAATTTTTAGAACATATGACATCATTAATCGTTGATTTCGTTTTCTTTGCAAGGAGTCAAAAGTTTTTTGAAATGGTGCGCATAGTTTTTGAATTATTTTTTTAGCCATTTTTAGTTATCCTTATTTTCCAATATCCTTTAATATGCTCCCAAGATAGGGAGCTATTTAGTTAATCAATTGCCAGTAAAATCAAGTCTCGTTCTTCATGTTGAAGCGCAAAGTCACGTAAGGCATAATATTTATCAATTAAATAATCATCACCTTGCTGTCCAGTAATTCCGTTAATCGAAAATAAAGTGACAATTATCCCTAACACCCCTGAGCTAACAATTCCATTAAAGCCATTTCCATCAACATAAATCTCAAATTCCTTTCCCGATGTAGGAGCAAGAAAAAATCCATCGTTGCTTAACTCATAGAAATCCCAATAACCCCCATCGTATTGATGGCACATAGAATCGGTAAGGTAATAAAGGATATTTTCAAATTGAATGAAGTGTTTTTTACATGTTTAGGTAGGAAGTTAAGGCGATTTTTTTCTAAAATGAGTTGTTTATAAATGGTTGTTTCATTGCTCATTATTTGCGTCCTTATATTTGTGTTTTAAACGTGTGTCTTTTGGCAGACATTTATAGAATACCATATAAACAAATAAAAGCAACAATATTTTGTAGCAAATTATTGTTGCAATTTACACTAGCTTATATTACAATGTACTTAAACTAGCAACGTAACTCTTGAGGTTATTTTGGTTTAGAACTATAATAACCTTAAAGGTTGTAATTTGGGTAACTTCATGAGTGAGTCGACAAGACCAAGTTATAATTTAAGCGATATTAAAAAAGCGTTTAGCAATGAGAATAAGTTAATAATGACCGTATCAGCGAAACAAGGACAATTGTTACTCGGTTTCTCTGATCAAGATGTAATAGATGCAATACATAGTTTAACAAATAATGATTTTTATAAATCAATGGAACCAAAAACTCCAGGTTTTACCGCTTGGCAAGATGTCTATAAATCTAATTTTAAAGGTGTTCATCTTTATATAAAGTTTCAAGTAAACACCTATGGCGAACTTATTCTCTCATTTAAGGAGAAGTAATATGACAAAAGAAATATGTCCCATTTGTGGTGAAATGGCAGCGAGACATGAAGATCGAAGCACAACGTATCATTATAAAGGGCACTCATTTGACATAATGCAGCCTGCTCTTTGGTGTTGCTCATGTGGCGAAGGAATTATAAGTTCTGAAGACAATAAATCCACTGCATTAGAAATTCAGGAGCATCGATCGCGAATTGATGGAATATTAACTCCTGTTGAAATTGCAAACATACGAAAACACTTAAATCTGAATCAAAAGGATGCCAGTCGTCTCTTTGGTGGTGGTATTAATTCTTTTAACCGATATGAGAGAGGAACAAACCCCATCCCTAAACCTTTAAGCATGCTTTTAGTATTGTTAGATAAACACCCAGAACAATTACAAGAGCTATTAATGTCTCAAGCACCAAATCCATCTGAATATAGCGCCAGGCCACTATAAAATGAAAGAAACCTTACAAATTACATTAAGAAAAAATAGGCGATCGGAAGATCTGATTCAAATTGCTCGAAAAACTAAAGGTGAAAACATTTCATACAGTTATGGGCAGTCTAATCCGCCTTTTCCCGAAGAGACTATTTTTTCAGAGGCTGAACTATTTGAAATTTCATGGTTTGACCAAATGGTTAAATTCTTCCATGAACATCAGAATGCCAATGCAACCGATTTGGAACGCTACAGATTTTTTTTACCAGAAAATTTTTATCAAGCAATATATGAACTACACAAAAAATGTCAAGAGCACCAAATTGACTATAGACCCATAGACTCATTACTTAAGTCCATAATAAATAAAATTAAAGTTACTGAAAAAAAACTATACGAAAAAACAGGAATCACCAGTAATGTTTTAAATGATATAAGTTTTAAAGAGCTTACAGAAAACTTTGATAACAGTAATCCATCGATCTTATTATTATTCAAGAAACTAATTGAACTCCCTGAGTTTTACAATCAATTTAACCAGATTGCTACGATTGAATATAAGAAAAATCCCAGTGTAAAACTAGGCCATTTTAAGGGGTACGCACAAGGCCACGCTCTACCATCTAAATGGATCTGTGCTTGTGCAATTGATGTCATTACAAAAAGTGAAAGCCCATTCAATATCTTCAATCCTGAAGAACTTATTGATCTTTGGATTAAACCTAAGTTGCGCTCAGGATTTGAATTCTCTCAGCTTTTATCTAGGTTAAAAGATATTAAATCGTCACCCGAATTTATTAACTCTGTAAAAGATGTAAACCAACTATTTTTATAATTGAATGCAAAGTAGCAGCAGCGCATTTATTCCTTCGCTGGAAACATTGGTCAAAGTAGCTGATGCACTGAATATGCGGTTAACATTGCAACTTCAAGCCTAAGATTTAATTTCGGAACAGCAAAACCAAAAATAATGATCGGCACAGTAAAATAAGGACTCAACCAATGAGTGAATTACCAAAAGAAATGAAGAATATCAAAAAATGATAGAAAAACTGAATCAAGAATTGAAGAACAATCCTAACCTTGGACCAATGGATGAAGCATGGCAGCTTTTTTCATCAGTCCAAGGTAAATGTAAAAAATATAATTTTTCTAGAAGTCTGGAAACAAGGAATTAATAAGGTAGGAACTGAATTTTTTGACAATAAAGCAGATACAGTCGATGCGGCGACCGACAAATTACAGCTCCAACCTTCATCAAAGAAGCTATTGGCGGTTACAGCCACGGCAAACAAGTCCTGCTACAAAACAGTAAGATGAATGCTTCTTTGGCATTATTTTAGTAGCCTCTGAACTAGTTGAACACACGTCTAAACAAAGGATAAAAATGGGGACTTTACTTAATTTAATTGTTGATTCGATACAAGAAGGTTTTTTACACCCATCTGGATTTATAAAAAAAATCAAAAGTCACTCTCCGCTACAAATGTTATTAAAATCACCGCCCCAAACGGCTAACTCAGATCAAATAATTCATTGGAACAGGTGGGATAATTTTTATTATGATAAAAAATATACCCTGAATCTAAGGAAAAGATACGATTCAACGCAACAATATATTCCAGAACTAGAATATATTGTCACGGTTAATGAAACAGAAAATTGGTGGTGTGATATTCGCGATATTGATTGTCTTGGCGCATCAAAATCAGATCTGAGTCTGTTTAAAACCCTTGATGATTTCGCAACAACAGTTAACCATAATTTAATCGCCGACATATCAGAACAAAGTTTAAACAAAAATTTGCAGTGGGAGGGTGGACGAATATTCAATAATCCTTCATTTTATTGCTATGCATGGGATAACAACCGCATTCATTTATGTAATAGCGGGGGATCTCATCATTTTTCAGCAGCTAGATATCTTGCCTTAAAATTAAATAAAAAATTTCCTGTTTGCGGTCGACTAAATACAGTTCATTTAGATTCACAATCCGTATTTTCTTTATTAAACCAATTTGATCTTTTTTCTGTAAATAGTAATGACTGGTTCTTTATTAGTGAAGAATGTGAACATTTTGGTGCTACAGTTGGATTTTACCCTGCTCCACGACCATTCTATGACCAAACAATTATTTTCCTTCCCCGTAATAATACGCGCTCAATGAGGATCTCGAAACTATTTAAACAAATTCAGCTATTTGATTTCAGCATTTTCTTATTAAAGTCTCTAAAAAATCAAGCGCATTGAGTACGACGGCATCGTCAAGTTAACTTTTGGTCTAGACTGAACTTTATTTATCGGAAGAACGCGATGTTGGGGGTCTAGACGCAAACCGCCGGAATTTCCGGACAGTTTTTAGTCATATGTCGACCACGCTGATCTGATAAGACTAATTTTTTTACAAGTTCACTCAAATCCATCATTTTTCCATCATTAGCAAAAATTAAATGGCCTTGGAAGTGGATATGTCGCCATGCAGCTGGAGAAATTTTTTTAAGAAGAGCTAATCCCTTCTTGTCGCCTTCCGCTTCATATCGCAACCGCATCTCAGATAGGATCGCTGAGTTGAAATGAATAATAGCGTTGGCAATAAACCTGCCACATTGATTGCTAATTTCGATTTCACGCTCACCTCTGCCGGTGAGCTGTTTTTTCCCATAAGCTGAAACAATGGCAGCCCGCAGTTGATGATATGATTCTATACGGTTTTGTGAGCGGTGCACATCGCGCTGCAGTTTCCTGTCTTGTAAATATTTGAGGGTATAAATGCTGCGAATCAATTTATCATACTCAAATATTGCCTTGCGTGTGCGATTGTCAGTGGTGTAATTGCACAATTTTTTGATCAAAGTGCTTTGGCTTATTTCTTTTAGCCCAAGAGCGGTGATGATAGGCTGGATGTTTGGCCACTCTTCCTCAATCAGCTGACGATCAATTTGACCAACGGGACAAATGAGCCAAGTGCTGTATGACGCAGGAGCATCACTACAATATAGATGCTTTGTTTGTGTTTTCAGGTTGGTAAATCGAGGATATAGCCTTCCGCCAAACCAGTCCATGATTGCAAAATTGCCTTTATTTATGATGTGCATGTCGCCACTAATAGCATTTGGCGCGATAGAGCAGGTATTATTGTACCAAATATCAAAAGCGTAGTAGCTTTCATGTTCATGAGCACCAATCAATTCGACTTGCAGTGGAATATGATTGGCAAGCATAGTATAAGCCACAACACCTTTGCCTTTTCTAAAATATTTCTTGGATTGGCGGGCTTTTATTGTTGGAGTTTCAACCTCAAATTTTTGTCCGTCCAGACCTGCAATAAGGATTGCCATATCCAATGAATAAAAGGAAAATATTGGCATTTTTGCGATATCATCACTGATGATATCGTTCCCTTTCTTCAAGGTTTGTAATCGGAGGCGAGATTGATAAGTATCGAGTAAGCTATTATAGGGAATATCAGAAATTTCCGCCATATTAACATTGCCGTTATTGAATGCTTGCGCGATAATGGCGGCATCTAGGCTATTTTTATCAATAGGTATTTTGGCGTATCGTGGCTGTATATGCGTAAACACCGATGAGTAATAGCTACGCTCATTAACAAATCGGAGTACATCAGCAATATCACATAGCGGTAATTGATCGTAAAAATGATGCTGTAGTTTCTCTTCTCGTTCGTCCTTTGATTTTTTAAAGTGTAATGTTTTAGTCTTTTCATCAAAATATAGATGTTTAAGTTTTCCCTGGCTGAGCAATTGATTGAAACTTACCCATTGAGCCTTTAATTCCGCAAACTTCTCATCTAACAACTGCTCAATTGGTTTTTTCAATGCAGGAATGTCCAAAGGCTCTGATAGTGCGCTTTTTTCACGGGCTTCATCTAATTCTTGTCTTAACGATCGATTATAAACGCGGTCCTCCAGATGGATCGAGCCAGACTTAAGCCGTTTTTTCAATTGGCGATATATCCAAAATTCATAACGGTCGGCATCAAGCTTTTGTTGACCCTTGGCATTTTGGTTAACAAGATAGGCCTGTAAACGCTTTGGTAATGTCCCTTCAGGGCAATCACTTATTGTACGTTTATTTAATTGTTGCTTGAGGTTAAATACATTTTTAAGCCAGTTGATGGCATTAAGCCAGGGGCTATCTTCCACAACACTTGAAAAATCAAGTGCCATCATCAGCGGGCGCAGATGGTTTTTAAATCGATGGAAATGTTTGTCGACCGTTTTCCATTTGAAGTCGATTTCTTTTAGAGATTTTTCAGCCAGAGCTGATACTTGTTCTTTCAGTTTTTCTTTGCTGATAATTGTATTAAAGGCTTCATTGCGTACATCACCAAAACGAAGATCATCAGATAGATCGTCTGCAACAAACAGTCGAGCTAACCGCTTCATAGCTAACAGTTCTGTTTGTTGGCTCATCACATGCTGGGTGTAAGCTTCTTTGGCCTTTTTTTTAAGGTCATCCTCAAATTGTTTAAGATGAAAACAAAACGCGTCCTTTAAATTGTCGTTTAGTTTCCGGTATCGCTGCCATATATAACAAAGTAGATAAAGATACGCTTGCTCGGGTTTTATCTTCACCCGTAACTCATAAATGTCATAATAATCTACAAGGCTTGCGTAGTATAGGATATTTGCATGAGAAAGTTTAAACGTTGGCAAAATCAATTTTGCTTTTTGGTATAATGGCTTAATCTTTATAAATTTCTCACGTTCAGCGTCCATCATTCGCGCCTTAAAATCTTTTGCATCCAATTTTAGGTCAGCTAATTCAGACAATGTCTCTTTTTCTTGAAGCAACCCATTTAAAAGCAATTTATCTGATTCGTTCAGTGCCTCATTAATGAGTATACTTAATCGATTTCTTTCAGTATTCAATGCTTGACTTACGATGTCTTGCAGCTTGGAGTAACCTGGTCGCATAATCTTTTTTTCACGCAGGAATGCCAGTAATTCGAGGGCAATGAACTGAGGACTAATATCTTTACGTAAAAGCTCCATCGATTGGCTCAGCAATAATGGTTCAAATTCATTTGACCAAAGCTTGTAATTAAAGTGTTTGGCTATGATTTGACATTGAGCATAGTATTGATGCTTGGTAATTGTCTCTTGATGAAAAACTTGATTAGGAAAATACTGTTCTAGAATAAAGGCAATATCCTCTTCAGCCTCTTGCCAGTCAACACGAAAAACAGATGCTTTGCTTTGAAATAGCCTAGCTGAAGCGCACAATGAATTTGCGCTGTTAAATGTGGACGACCCCGCATAAGTTTTTCTTCATCAGCAGTTAGATTTAGGTATTCTAAACGTTGCTGATCATCAAAATCAGGCGACTGATAGAAAGCAGCTTGCTCTGCTTCTCCTAAAATTGTTAGTCTTTCGCTTTTTGAACTCATATGGCAATAAAAATTAATTGTAAATAATGGTCGTTTTTAGGAGAGGTAAACTATATCATATAGGTTCGTTGTATGCGACGTAAAAATCTATGGTGTTAGTATACAAAAACGCCTTAATACAAAAACAAATGAAATTGAGTGAAAACTGTATGATTTATGGATATGTGCGGGTAAGTACCCAAGAGCAAAGTGTGGACAGCCAGAAAAATAGTATTAGCCGTTACTGCATTGAGCAAAAGCTCATGGTTGATGAGTGGATAGAATTGGAAATGTCCTCTCGAAAATCGACCACGTTGAGGCGTATTGATGAATTACTGGATAGATTATCGCCCAACGATATAGTTATCGCTTCCGAGTTATCAAGACTCGGGCGCTCAATTAAAGAAACACTAAACACCATAGAAGTCATTGTTAATGAGAAGCAATCTCGGCTCGTGCTCATTAAGCAAAATCTGGATTTAAACCCAAACGCTCAAAATAATATAACCAACAAAATTCTGATCACCATCTTTTCGATGTTGGCTGAATTAGAAAGGGACTTTATTTCTGAGCGTACCAAAGAAGGTTTGCGTGCACGGGTTGCTAAAGGAATAAAGCTTGGGAAACCTAAAGGGGTAATACAAGCCTCAATGTACGATAAAGACAGAGAGAAAATTTTCCATTTATACCAATTAGGGGTACCAATTCAGAAAATTATTGGCACTCATTTGGGCTATGGCAAATATTTATCTCTCAAAGCATTCCTACATAAATTAAAGGACTTAATGTGACTACTGAAGCCTTATTAGCTGAAGAACAGGTAAGCGTGTTTGACTCGCCGTGTGTTTAACAAAAACACATAGTCCGTGCGCTATAATTAACCTGGTTGATTCAATTTAAATACATTAAGATGGAGCATATTATGAAAGAAAAATGGGAAAAAAAAGGTGATTTTGCAATTAAGATAGATTTTGGTAATCATTCATCAATTGTTTTAGAAAGACGGGTTGAATATAAAAATCTAAATCTCAATGAGGTGATAAGCAAAATCGCATTGCTCGGCTATAAGGATAAGTCTTTAAGGCTGCATGCTTATGCTAAAGATGAAAAAAACTTTTTAATTTTAAAACAAAAATATGAGGACGCTGGATTTGGTGTAGTTGATTTGTTAGATGAATGTTGTAAGCACCTTTGCTTTAATATTAACTCTACTGAAACACAGAAAATACTTGTGAGCCTTGATTTTTTGCAAAAAATCGAATCTATTGATTTTGTTTACAATGATATAAAGACCACTCTTAATTTGAAGCCTACCCATAAGGAAGTCTATAGTCAATTAATTAAGGAGTATGAGTCTGACGGCATTAAAAAAGTCTTTACTATGGCAAAAGAAGCTGTAAGTAATGGATATGATGAAGCTTATTTTGTATTGGCGAAGCATGCGCAGCAGCTTGATAAGCTAGATGATGTGGTGGATTTTTTAATGGAAACTAAAGACATCCAAAGTTCAGAGGCTACTGAATTCCGTTTTGAATTTGCACATTTTATTTATACAGCTAGCCCTGAGAATCAACGCCAAGCTCTAAAAATATTATTAATCACAAAAAATGAATATGCCGCCGAGCTTAGAACACAAATTTATAATGAATTATCAGGGTTATATGGCACTACGTATGCGTTAGAGGCATTAGACATTGATGTTGAAACAGTCATGCTCCTTGGTGATGCAACCTGTAGTCTTTCGAAAGACAATAATAAATTGAGTAAAGAAAACGAGGAACTCAAGAGGCAGCTAGAAGAATTAAAGATGTTATTACCGAAATCTAATACCAAATTTGGTAGTAATTCACCAACTCTTTTTAAAAGTAGCGATAATATCATCGAATCAGATGAAAACATCTCGCCTAAACTAATAAAAGAGTAACTCTGATGAATTTAAAACAATGGTGGGTTTGCGTAAATTGTGGCTACTTAATTTTAAATAATGATTAACAAATGGTCGGAAATTTTGCCGGTTTACGCTTAGAACCCCTTATCAGATCAACGTGGTCGACATATGGCTAAAAACTGTCCGGAAATTCCGGCGGTTAGCGTCTAGACCCCCTAATACGTAGTTGTTGTTCATCCAGGTGCCATTTATCTGATGCCCTGGACTCTCGTTTCTTCATCACGCTCTTAAAATAAGGACCAAATTTAATGCACCATTGCCGTATCGTCTCATAACTTACGTCAATCCCTCGATACAATAACCGTTCGGAAACGTCACGGTAACTGTCATTAAATCGATGATAGCTCCATACCGAAGTACTTATAAGCTCCATTGGGTAACGGTATCTTTTCGGCTTCCTTTCTAACATCGCGTTCTTCCGATAAATAAAGTTCAGTCTAGACCAAAAGTTAACTTGACGATGCCCATTATAAATCCACATTGAATTATATTCAGTCCAATTGTGTAATTAATTACACAATTGGATTTTAGTCGAGTGAGCTGATTCTTGTTACCAAGACCAGCGCCTCAAAGGGGATTAAAATCATGCGTATGTTTAAAAAAAGCCAGTTCAACATCTGGATGTACGGAACACAAGGCTAGACCAATTGGATTACTGGAATTGTGTCTTTAACAAATAGAGAATAGCTTCTCGATCCATATTCGAACTATCCGGTGATTCTATTTTATCGAAGCAATACTGAAGGAATGCATCAAATTGTTCTTGCTCACTTAACATATTATGATTCGAATAAACATGACTGAAACCAGCGTCTAGTTCTTTAACAACTTTTTCTATAACATCTGGGTTTTGGAGCTTAATATCAGTTAAGTTCAATTTTTGTTGAGCCTTATTAATTCGATCAAGAATATGCTTACGATGCAACCGGTCGACGCTGAAACGTGTAACTTTTATCCGATTTGTAATCGCTGAATTTAAGCCATGATACGTTTTATAAAGCATAGAGTCAGCCTGGATTGCAATAATGGTCATCCATAATTTAGGAGGAAAGTTCTTTGCATCAAAAATGTGGTTATTAGTAACTCGGAAATTCCAGTAATTGCTTTGCCGAAAATAGCTTCGAGTCATCTCTGCCATTTTCTTCCCTGTTTCTGTATCATAAATAGAAAACGTAGTTCCCCAAAAATTCATTTTAGCCTCAGCAACTGGTGCTGTAGATCCGGGAAAATAGATATTGAAAGCAGGAAAAAATTGGTTCAAATATTCATCTGTAGAACCTAACAATTGGTGATTGTCGTCATAAATATCAAAATGATCGTTTTGATTGTTATATAAATAATCTACAGAGGTTAACCTCTTATTCTGAGCATCAAAGAGTTCATACATTAAAGGATATTTACTATCACGCTGTACTAAGTTACCAATAGTACGCTCATCTTTTTTTATCGTATAAAAAAAATTGTTGCTTAACCAAAGTTGTTTCACATTAAATTCCTTAGCCATTTCAACCTCATTGGTTTGGCTCATAGCAAAGGATGATGTTGCCAATAAAATAACAGGAATGATTGATTTGATAATTTTCATAAGAATCTTAATAAAGCCACATTGGGTTTAAATTATACTTCGAGCTCATGCTCTTTGTAAACGTCTAAAATTAAGGAAGAAAAGGTTTGCATGCGCGAGTGGGGCACCATCAAGTTAACTATTGAAAGAGCAAAAAATATTTTTTGTCGAATTTTAGGCGCAAAGCATCTCAGTTGCAGCGGAATTCCAAATTTCTTTGGCCTTTTGAAATTGTATTTTTCGATGAGAAGCGGAATGGGTGTAGCGTCCAACAGCGACTGCGAAGAGGTTCCTGATTTTTCCCATGAGTGCGATAAGGTTCTGCGCCCCTGCTGGTGATTTAAAGCGAATGAGGCATTTTTGGGTTAAATTACAGGAATGGGGCAAATGCGAATTACAGCCCCTAAAATAGCCTATAATTTAACCAAATCGGCCTAAATCAAAAAATTTATCTCTCAAAAATAAAGCTAATATTTAATCATTAAACAACTAGCAAGCCATATCCTGTAAGATGCGAATATCTCAAATTCAAGTCAAAACTAATCGCATAAATATGATATCAATGTCAGATGCAGTTTGTATTATTATTCTTCAACCCAATAGAACATAACCAAATAACATTTAACGCAGTAAGTGCGTCACATTTACAATAACATGGAAGAATTTGATGATTCAATGTCATCTTCAAGCTCTGTAGTAGTACTCTCTATTGTTTCATATAAATTTTGTGACAATGGTTTAAAGAAATTGATACTCTTACCGCCTGAGTCATACAAACGTTTAAAAACTAAAGCTAAAGTAGTAAAAACACCGATACCGATGAAAATAGATATAATGGATAAAAACTTTAAATCCATTTCTTGTTTTGATTGACGATTTTTCATGAATAGTTCAAGAGTTACACTACTTTTTAATTGCTCCTCTACTTTCTTAACTGCCTCTTTATCATCTAAATCTTGATTATCCAAAATAGCTTTTAACTCCCTTACGGCCACTCCTTTAAGATAACCGTCAAAAGTAGGTGACATGTTAGAAAGTTTCCGGGTGATGTCAGTCAGACTAGTCCCTCTATTTTCAGTCTTAAGAATTTCTGATAAAGGAGCAACAAATCCTGCTAAGGCACGTAAGTGTTCGAATGTTTTATAAATTTTGAGGGAAACTGGGGCTTTTTCTTCAAACAAATAAAGTTCTTCACTAGAATCACGTTGTTTTTCTAACTGAGCCCCTACTGAGTGTTCTCTGTGGTAAGTTAAGAGCTGGTGACTAGTTTCGCTTTGAGAATAAAAGCTAAATTTTTCAAAAAGAGACAAAGGGAGGTTGCGTAATTTTTCAGGGAGATCGTCTCGTCTGATACCGCTTATTAAATCATTAAATAGCTCACTCCAACTTAGACCATTGCTTTTTATGTACAATTCATAAACAAAATGACACTCCCTGTCATCTAATTTCAATGCTATTTCCTTCGTTGGACCATCAGAAGACGGTAGCTTGAAACTTAGCAAACGCTCACTTGGGTTGAATTGCACGTTCGTAGCGGTGAGAAGATCACCCACGGTAAGTCGAGAATCAGTTGTACTCAACGAACGAAGTAAGTTCATAAGCACCATTTCACGATCAGCCTCAGTTCTTTGCCACTGAGCAAGAGTAGCATTATCGTTTAGTAATGCTCCCAGTAATTTATCCTTAATCGCTGGGCAATCCGCATGTTCGTTTAGCCCTCGTTTGTATAAGATGATCCTAAATAAATCCACTAATGCCTGTAGATTATGCAAAACTATATTTGGTTCTCTATGATAAACTGGGTCAACTTCAGAATTAACCCTTGCTTCAAATCCTCGCAAGAATTTCAATCCTTGATATTCTTGTTTCCCATTACCTCTTGTTCTATCCCAAGTTTCCCGTAGATAGCTGGAGAGATTACAAATATGCTCTGAATTATTAAATAAAAGATCTTTGAGCATTTGATAATATTTACAAGTTATCCAATCATTAAAACCAGGGGCAGGTTTATACTTCCCAATCGCCTCATGAAAAAAAAGATCTTCAGGCCAATAACTACTTTGAGCCATTAGACCATCTAATTGAGCTTGGTTATGAGCTAGATAATGTTGGCACGCTTCAAGTAAATTTTTACGTGCTTGTATATAGTTGATTTTTTTAACCATGTGTTATTTCCATTGTTACTTCTTTTAATATGGCCCAATTATACACTAACCGCCTGACGGTGATCAAATTATGACCTTGTTCTGCATGCAATGTGCAACACTCGCGTAGAACCATTTATTTACGCGCTGCCCCTTCTTGCATCGTCAATTTAATTTTGAGCTAAACTGATATTTGTTTATCGGATGAACAAGATGCTAGAAAGGAAGCCGAAAAGATACCGTTACCCTATAGAGGGTTAAATTACAGGAACGGGGCAAATGCGAATTACAACCCCTTGAATAGCCTACAATTTAACCAAATCAGCCTAAATCATAAAAATTATCTCTCAATAAATCTTGCTTGTTAAACAGTTAAAAAACCATATCTATAAGGCATAAATCAGTTAGATCCCGCATCAAAACTAATCGCATAAAAATGCAATCGATTAGTCATGAATTCTCCTTGTAAAACTAATCGCATAATGATTCTTATACGATTAGTTTACCAAGGGTTGATCGACTTCACTTTTATGCGATCAGTTTTAAGGAGGGCCATAAATAAATTATTCCTTATAAAGACTGGGGCATTAGTCATTTTATGGGTAATAATGAGATCAATTTATTAAGAGATAATTTTTTTGATTTACGCCTTTTTGGTTAATTTGTGGACTATTTAATGGCTTGCAATTCGCATTTGCCCCGTTCCTGTAATTAAACCCAATTTGTGTAAATGTTTTCGCAAATGGTTAACCGCCATGCTGGCGACTTAGAAGTGAACGGTTAGTAGGGTTTTTCCGCATATTTGGCCCAATTAAGCAATGGTATGACATATTAGGCCAAATATAAAACTAAATGACTTTTTATTGAAAGAAAAGTCTGCTTAGCGAAACCATTTTGTGGTCTATGCATTCTATTTTATGAAATAGAGAACCCAATAAGATGCTTGTAAAATCAATGAATTAACTCTTGATTGCCAGTTTGGTCTCGAGATGCAACGGAAGTTGCAACACGGATCATCCAATATAATTTTCCAGAATGTAAGCAAGTTACGACCGCTATACGTGCACAAGATGGCTCCATACATGCAACATGTGATAATATTGACTACCTTGTGTTTACGTTATTTAATGCCAAAGAAGGAAAAACCATTGAAGTTGCAATGAGTTGTTCTGCGGCAAAGCAATTACTAATTGTTTCCTGTTGAGGGGAAATCCCCACAAGGTAACTCACTTTATCTCTATTTTTTATTGTTGTGTTTTTAAGACACCCAAACATTAGTGTTAAATAATCCCAACCCATTGGAGCAATGATGAACGAATGGAAAATAAAGTAACAATCAGGCTTAATCTATTTTAATACGAACTCTAATCCATAGCCTAAAAGTTGCGTTTTAATTAATTTACAATAAAGAGAAAATTATGAATACTCTGGTTGATAACTATTTCCAAGGATTAAAGGAAGTATATAAGGAAAAAAAAGGAGACGACATAAAATTCATTACTCACGCAACTGAAGATGAAATCGATTTAATAAAGAAAAACTATCCTGGTGTTCCTAACGAATTTGTCGATTTTTTGAAAAGAACAGATGGAAAGATAAGTGAAGAGAACTATGCTTACAGACCCACTATGTTCAGTATACATGAAGGAAATCTTACTTATCACATGTGCAGCATAAACAAAATGTTAGAACACGCGCAATATAAAGATCAGACTTTAGCAGAATTATATCCGTGGTTTCTAGAAAAAGATGTGGATGATTGTGAGTCCGCCACTCCAGAAATGGATCTTTATATACCGATAGGAGATCGATTACTTTTTGCAAGTTGTGATTATTCAGAATTATATATTGATTTAAAACCATCTCCATTGGGAAAGGTAGGGCAAATTATTCGTTACCTTCATGATCCTGATTCATATTCCTTTGTGTGTAATTCATTTTCAGAATTATTAAAAGAATCTATTGATACTAACTTTGAATATTTTTTTGATGAACATGAGCTATAGATTGAATTAGTAACTTGTTTGGAACGTCTGATTAAGTATATTAATCAGACTTTTTAGATTATTTCTTTATGTAGTAGGGGGTAACTTCCATATACCAGCGCTATATGGAAGTTACCCTCTTTTTGATAATTGGGTTTAATTACAGGAACGGGGAAAATGCGAATTGCAAGCCATTAAATAGTCCACAAATTAACCAAAAAGGCGTAAATCAAAAAAATTATCTCTTAATAAATTGATCTCATTATTACCCATAAAATGACTAATGCCCCAGTCTTTATAAGGAATAATTTATTTATGGCCCTCCTTAAAACTGATCGCATAAAAGTGAAGTCGATCAACCCTTGGTAAACTAATCGTATAAGAATCATTATGCGATTAGTTTTACAAGGAGAATTCATGACTAATCGATTGCATTTTTATGCGATTAGTTTTGATGCGGGATCTAACTGATTTATGCCTTATAGATATGGTTTTTTAACTGTTTAACAAGCAAGATTTATTGAGAGATAATTTTTATGATTTAGGCTGATTTGGTTAAATTGTAGGCTATTCAAGGGGTTGTAATTCGCATTTGCCCCGTTCCTGTAATTTAACCCTTATTTAGGTAAATTGATCACAAATGGATTGGGTCAATGATGTGCATTTTTTGACCTAACCTACAAAAAAAGATAAACTACATCCCTGCAGAGTGAGGAGTAAAAAAATAAATGTATAATATCAACCATAAAGAGGCACGTGTGTTGTTGACCAACGCATGTGAACGCTATGTAAGTCATAAGAAAGGTCAGCTAGATGAAATAATTGCCAAATCCTATTCTTACCCGCCTTTTTTTTATGAGGCGTTAGGAAGGGGGGAGCCTAGGCAGGGCTTCACTGACTTTGCGAGGTATGAGTACCACGAGATGTTAAAGAGTATTTTAAGAGTATCTCGCAGTGGGAAAGACATGAGACTATACCAAAGGGGTTCGCTAAATTTTCCAACGGAAATTAAGGAGAAATATTATATTGGCAGGCTTAAGTCGCACCGTGAGACGCATGCGAACCTCGATCAGAGCGACCCTCAATTGATGTTATCAAATCTTAAGGTATTAACAGGAATTTTTAAATGCGTTATCGCTGAGGATGAATTAAGATTTAATTCAAATAATTTGAACTTAAATCAACCTAATGACTGTAATGAAGCTGAGCCTTTGTCTCTGCGTATTGATCAAACTCTAAATAACTTAAAAGCATTATGTAAGCTTGCCAAGACGCTCCCCTGCTATCTCTCAAACGAGAGGTCAAAAGATGAAATGGATGACCTTCGATGGCACCTCGATAAAGCATCATCAACGTTCGAAAGTCTTATTAAGAGCATTATTGTAGGCGAACTAAAGTCTATACTAGACGACAAATCATTGAGCGACAAGGACGCTTTAGAGGGCTTTGAACGGCACTTAAAGAATGGCCGCACTTTAGATATTCTTGGTAAGAATTTGCAATCAGAATCTGAGCAACGATGGAAATTGTACTCTGTAATTGGAATAGTTTTTGGGATTGGAATCCTTACTACTTTAGGCTTAGTTGCGAAACGGTTCTACGACTCAGGGTACACCAGCATTAACTTCTTCAAGCCTTTAGGCCAAAATCTCATAGAAGACATCGAGGCGGTGACGGCGAATATTAGCCCGGCATCAAAAGTATAGAGAGAAAAACAAAATGGCTATAAACCACACCAAAGCAAAAAATATGCTTATAAACGCTTGCCAGAACTACATAGAGCACAATGACGAGCAGATGAAAGAAATAAGTCCTGATTTCTACGGCCGGGTAAAAAATTTGCAGAGCTGGCTGATTGGGAGAGTGTTGAAGCTTTCTCTAACTGGGAAGTTAAACAAGATGTATAATCAAGGAGAATTAAACTTCCCAAAAGAAATTAGCCAAAAGCATTACATAGGTGCGTTAGAGAGGTATCATAACAAAGGCGACACGTACTTGGTTTTATATAATTTCCAAGCACTAATTGGCATATTAAACTGCATCCTAGAGGAAGACGTTTATAAGAGGGAATCTAAATTAGATCTGGACAAGCTAAAGAAAGAGCATGGCTATAACCCAGATGACTACTCCTGTATGCCTGATGAGCCGGTGTCTTTACAGATTGAGAAAACCATTAATAAATTTACGGCGTTACTGGGATTTGTTAATAAATTACCCGGCTATAGAGGATCACAATTTGTTGGAATTTCTGGGGAAAAACGCCTAATAGAGCACGAAGACCCCCTAAGCGATATGATTCGGCAGATGAATAAAGAACATTCAACGTATTCTAAATTCTTAAAAGGCCTCGCGGTTAAAGAACTAAAAGCCATCTTGGACAATCCTGACCTAAGTGACAAACAAGCTGTAGACGCCTTTGAAACACGATTACATCAAGGCCGAACCTTAGAGATTCTGTCTAAAAACCTACAAACTGAAAACGAGAAAAATCTGAAATTTTATTCTTTAGTCGGAATCATATTCGGAATTGGCATCTTTACCACGCTTGGTTTGGTGGCGAAACGGCTTTATGACAGCGGCGGTACCTCGATAAACTTCTTCAAATCTTTAGGCGAGAATCTAGTAGAAGATATGGAATCTATTACCGCGAGCGTTAGCAAGTCAATTTAATGGCGCATGGTGCCCTTCATTGAAGAGGGTACCAGCTAACCAGAAAATAATTTCATATTGGGATGTGACAAGCAACAGGGGAAAAGGGTTAAACTTAGTATATCTCAATCAAATGAGTTATTTGTATACATCCTCCTTGATTTTTGCGTTATTCTTATTCGTTTTTTTCTTTATAGAGTTGCTAATTGTATGGGTTTATAATGGATATAAATCAAAATAATTTACACTTGATTTATTCCTCTCTGCACATTTCTAAATTATGAATTTTACTTTTTTTTAATAATAGTCGTGCAAACTGCGGATTGTCTTTTTGTAATAGGGAATAAAGCTTTTTATCAAGCATTATCTGATTTGCTTTAATTGACAGTAAATTGTCTAATTTATCATCATCAAATCCCGTTGCCATGTTACGAATAGAAAAAAGCTTGTCAAAATCTGACAAAATAGGATTATCTTTCTTAAGTTGGTTAAATAGCATCTTTCTGTGTTTTTCTTGTTCATTCTTTATTGTTTGAAATAATTCTGAGGGCTTCTTATTAAATTGTAAAGCTAGTTGAATAATATGTACAATGCGGCCTTCGTTGACTGAAACATGGGGTATGACAATCATCCGAGTGAAAAGATACTCTAAGGCAAGTTTTTACTAAACATTAGTCAGTTTTTCTGGTAATTGAACAACTAAAACATCACAAAAGAGCGTTTCCCAATAGGGAAAAGAAGGGAAATAGAACTATCTGTTAAACATTATTTCTAATTAATTTGATTTTTGAGCTTAGAGTATCTTTTCACTCGGATGATTGTCATACCCCAAAGTCTACACGACCGAAAATGTACGCTAAAGCCATGATTAAATGAAATAAAAACCTAATGAAATTAACCCCTAGTGGGGGTCGCCATCCAAAGTATTTAATGAATGTAAATGCGGTTCCTTCTTCAGATTCATTAATTTAAGGTTTAGAAAAAAAATAAATAATAGTGTCGAGGTGTTTTTTTATAATTAAATAAAAATTTGCTTTAGGTGTATCAATATTTATAAATTGTTGAAGTAATTTTGTATTTAATGCAGCAGTACTTGCCAAAATTTTTGTGGTAAAATTTTGCCATTCAAATTCGAGCTCTTGTTCAGTTATAGAAGGTTTCTCTATTATATTCTTTAATAGCAACGAATTCATATTATGTATTAAGCTTTTTATTAATAATAAATCACTTGATACAGTATAAAAATTTTCGATTATGAGCAAATCCAATTTCTCTAAAATATTAGAAGATTCGTTCTCATGCTCAGTTAATTGTTGCAATGTGGTACTTTGATTTGTTATAAAATTCTTACAAAGGACAAATAGGTAAGTTAATGTATAAGGAATCTTACTGGTTAATGCATATGCTTCCACCGCCTTTTGTCGGATACTTTGTTTATGCTTATTTTTTTGTTCTAAATAATCCTTTAAATAGATCCCTCCAAACGCTCCTGTGAGAGCAAATAGTCCAGTTGTAAAGTTACTCATTAAATCCTCTTAATCGTATTGTGAAATCTCGTGAAAAGGCATGTTATACTTTATGATTTAATAATCAAGTGTAGTAATTTGGGGATGACTTTTATATACACTTTTATTTAAATATTTCTTCAAAATAATGTACGCAGAGGCTAAATTAACTTCTATGATGTGCGTAAATAACGGAAACAAGATCTAAATTAACATACTGCTTGGCCTTCCATAATTCAAAATTTGATTGCATCAGCATCCAACTTTCAGGGGTTCTTCCGAAAGCTTTACTTAATCTTAATGCCATTTGAGGCGAAATATCTGCCTCTCCTTTAACAAGCCTCGAAAAAGTTGAAGGACTTACATTTAACTTAAATGCAGCAGTTCTCAAACTTATATTCAGTGGTTCAAGGTAAGTTTCTTTAATAAACTCCCCTGGATGTGGTGGGTTATACATAGTCATTAGTGATAATCCTCATAATTAACGATATAAGCATCGCCATTTTCAAATTCAAAAGTTATGCGCCAATTACCATTAACGACTATTGACCAGCAATCCTTTCTTTGTCCTTTTAACTGATGTAAGTTGTATCCTGGCAAATCCATATCTTCAATAACTGTCGCAGTATCTAGCGCTGCTAATTGTAGTCTTATTTTCTTTTCATGCTTCGATTGAATACCAGAGCAATCCCCTTTTTCGAAGAATTTTTTAAGACCTTTATGTTTAAATGCTTTTATCATAATTAATTGTAGCGCGTTGCGTATCAAACATCAAATTAAATGATACTTAGTAGGCCTTACGCTCCAGAACTTGCGCTGTGATGCAAAAACCCCCCAAGAAATTGGATTAATAATGAACTAAAGGTCTATATATAATTCAACTGAACTTATCGAAATTCATTTTATGCATAAAAAATTTAAAATCATCTGATTTCCCCTCTAAAGTTGCTTCAATAAAGTAAAATCAGTAATAAATTTTATCTATATTTTTGCATCACAGCGCAAGTTCCGGAGCGTAAGGCCAATTTAGAAATAGTCGCATTAGGGGCTCTAGGCGTAAACCAGAAAAATTTCTGGAGCGCTAAGCCGTTTTAAATATACCCATAAAATTTGTTATTAAATTAGGTATTATCGAGATTGACATTCAAGACGGTATTTATTCACCCAGCCTCCCCACTAAAATTCCTAGGACAGTTTTAGTTATTCCGCCACATATAGCAATCCATCTACCACAAATGCTAGCCGCCTAAACAAAAAAGTCCTAAAAAAAATGTACTTATTATCTGACTCGGATATTTTCAATTAATTTAATTTTCATACCGACCCGAAGATCATTTGGTAATTTCTCAAAACGCATTTCATTTTCAGTATATGTGTTGGAATCTACCATTTCGATAACAGATGGTAAAACAAAACGATCTAGAACAGCATCATAACCCCCAGGAATAAGAATTTCGTCATCACCTGAATTTTCAGCAGGAATAATGCTATCCACTTCATAGAAATTTTCATCCATTCGGTGGAGCGTCATTGAATTATAAATAACTTTACCGCTATTACGATCTGCTCTTTTTAATATAGGGATAATCAGTATGTCTTCATATAAAATTGCAGGGGCAGACGTGGTAGGTAATGATGAATTAAATCGAACAGCACCCAATGTGGCTACACGATTCATCCCACAGCGTTTTTCAAAGTCAGCGGCAATTTTGGTAAAACCACCTTCATCATCTTTTTCAATTTCTAATATTTTGAATTTACCACTAATACTGATACATACAGGATCATCATTTATGTTAAAATCAAGACCGGGACGATAATGATCATTATTCCATGGATACTTGAGCACATTAGTGTATAAGCCCTCTTCAAGAGTCTCATTATTGGGCACCGCCAGTATTAGCTCATAAAATGGAGAATCGTACGTATATATACGAGCTAAATTATTCCATAACCCTATTAATTGATATTGACTTGGGTCTCTTGTAGAAATTGAATATGAATTATTCAAGTCCTCCTCGGAAACAAATGAGAAGCCTGGCGTTAAAAACCTAAGGTTATGGCTTAACTCTTTAGCAGCTAAAATCTTTGCTTGGTTATCTGAACTTTTCAACTGTGATAGGTCGATATTAGCATATGAAGAGACATTAATAATAAATGCGAAGATTCCTATCGAAAGTGACTTACTGAGAAATTTTTCCATTTTGTATATTCCTTTTTCAATAACACATTATCGAAGCAGAATTATCCTGACAAATTAATACTACTTCACCAGGAATGGTAACAAAATGAAAAAATCATACAACATTTTTTTCGTTACGAGCCATTCTTTATTCGCCAACTTGATTTGCTCTATCTTAATTTTTAAATTGCATAAGAGACATCCTCTTATAGCCAAAAGAGGATGTCACCAGCCCCAATATAGGTTTTAAGCCTTCGTCATTTTTAGTCTTTGCAAATACAGGCTTTTTTATATAAAATAGTGATAAATCAGGGTGTTAATGAGAATTTGATGGCACGTGAAGGAAAAGCAAAGGTTTTGAGTGAAGCCGAATTTAAATTGGTGCTTCTGGTCGCAAAGGTAGGCAAATTTGCAACACGTAATACAGCGCTCGTTTATTGCTCGTTCGGTTTAGGTTTACGCGCCAAAGAAATTGCCTCCTTAACCATTGCCGATGTGGCCAATGTACAATACCAATTGCTCGATGAGATTTGTTTAAAACGCTCTATGACCAAAGGTGAGAAACAACGCCATGTGTATTTGACCCATAAAAAAATACGCGACGTCTTGCAAGCGCATGTAAATGAGTTAAAGGACATGCCACGCCATAAAGCTTTGTTTCAAACGCAACGCAAAAGCCGCTTCACCGCCAACACCTTACAAAAGTGGTTCAAGTCCCTTTACGATAAAGCAGGAATTCATGGGGCAAGTTCCCATTCGGGGCGACGCACCTTCATCACCCGCCTCATTGAACAAGGCGCGGACATTAAAGCGGTATCGCGTCTTGCAGGACATGCCAATATTGTCACCACCGCGATTTATGTGGAGGATAATCCTGAGCGACTAAAACGAATCGCGAACCTGGCGCTCTTTTAATGAGCCCCTGGTTCACCACCTTGCCCTTTTTAAACCTGATTAATTGGGCACCGAAGGATACGTATCATACTGCCCGCTTTGAAAAAGATATGCGCTATTATGTGATTCGTTTAAGCAAGGATTTATTAGACGACTGGGTAATCACCTTAATCAATGGTCGCATTAAAACCAAGCTCGGACAAATCCGCACCCTGGCATTTGCCAATTTCAGTGACGCGTTTGCGAATTTTTGCGTGCTCGCCGACATTCGCCATCAGCGCAATTATCAGCTTAAAGAATTTTTCTCTGAGAATCTAATCTTAATGCATCTGCTGCCTTTTGTGACAACTTCTAATCAAGATAAGACATTAGCAAAAGCTGAGGCCATTAAAAAAACCAGTCTTGGCAAAACAGCAAGAAAAACCCCCACGCCAACCAAAAACAATGAGCCATTTAGGGCTGATTTTACCCAAATAGGCTTTTCGTTTTAATAAAAACACCAAACCAGTACACCAATGAAGTTGAATTAAATGTGCACATTTAGACCTGGTTGAATAAAATTAAATCTCATATTTATCAAAACGTTATTATATCTCATTAAATCAACGATTGATTTTAGATAATGATTAATATTGCCACTTATTAGATAATCGCCTAAACAAGAAATTTAAAGGTAAATTTTTTATTCTGCCATTACTACAACCAATAAAACCTCTTGAAAGATACAGATAAAGATCTCTTCAGCCTTTATAAGAGATGAAAATATTGCTCATAGCTGAGGATCGGGGTGAACGGGCAGATCACTCCGACCCCCAACTTCAAAAACTTATTAGAAATTTTATATCTTCAAAAAAAGCATGAAACTCATCACCCAAGCCACCATTTTTCGACACTATAGTTATTCGGTTGCTTGTCACACCCAGAGAACTAAAACAATGCTGGATATCAATACACTTAGTTGACAAGTAGCTCATGTGATCATATTATGCGCAACCAATTCAAAATGAATAATACAAGGCGACGCTATGTCTATAAAGGGGTTCTTTGCAGGAAGGTACGAAATTTCCCAGAACACCCATACAACCCTTTGCCAGTCTAGGCTGTAGCCAATAAATCGATTTTTTTGTTAGTCACTAATTTTTCTATAACATCATGTAAATTAAGGCATTCCTTCTTGCTGTAAAATTCATATATTCCGATCAAGTTAATGTGCTGCCATGCAACTGGAGATAGGCGAATCACTTTCAACCACTCATCCTCCATTTTATTCCGCTTATAGTGTTCATAGAGCCCCGATAGCAGCGAGGCATTGTAGAAAATCATGCAGTTGGCCAGTAAACGTGCGCATTCATTGTTGATGGTGAGTTCAATCTCAGTTTTTCCAGCTAATTTTCTACTACTTATCCTGGCAATGGCCGATCTTAGCTGGTGGTACGATTCACCACGGTTCAAGGAGCGATGAACAGTCTTGCGCATCCCCTCGTCATCAATATAGTCAAGCATGTACAAGCTCATGATGATTTTATCAAGCTCAATCAATGCCCGCAGTGTATCATTCGATTGGTAGGAAGATAATTTTTTTACAATAGCGCTTTGGCTGCTCTTTTTAAGTCCCAGCGTTGCCATGATTCTTAAAATATTATCCCATTCTTTAACAATCAATTTTACATTTACCTGTTTGCTCGGTTTTATCAAAAATTTGTCATAAAGTTTCGGGTCATCAAAACAGACAAGGTTCGCCTGTGCTTTTTTATCCAACTGAGTAAATCGTGGCATGAAGCGATAACCAAAAAGATGCAATATGATAAAATTTACTCGATTTATGCTATGCATGTCCCCAGATATCGCAGCTATTTCAATATCACTCGTGTTGCTGTTTAGCATATCAAACAGGTAATGGCTTTCATGTTCATTTGCACCAATGATTTTTGTGCACAGAGGCAACCAGTTCGCGCATAATGTGTAAGCCGATACGCCCTGACCAAACCCGAAATATTTTGTTGAAAATCTTGCCATAATTGAATTGAATTTTGTTTCCAACTTTTGCCCATCAATGCTCGCATGAATCCCGTAGTCAGCGAGAGTATATTTTTCAAATATGGGCAGTTTCTTCATGTGATTCATCACCACGTCACTTGCTTGTGTTAAAGTCATGTGTCGAATAAAGTCAGCATAAGTTGACTTTAGGTCTTGCTCTTTAACATCGCTGATATCTTTCATTTTATTAATATCAATGCCGGTTGCCTTCGCTACAAGGCAGGCCGAAATGACTGCTTCATCTGCCTGTTTTTTACTGTTCATCGGCAGTATATGAGTGAATTTTTTCATCAATCCAGTATGCGTATTAGCAAATTGCAGAATTTCACCAACACTGGTTAGGGGGATATTCTCATAAAAAGGATTATTGACGCCGTCGTCTGATTTTTTGTAAGGCAAATGCCAGCGAACGACTTCGCCTTTTTTGTTCTGCTTAAGTTTTATTTTGTTATTTTCTCCTGATGTGATTTTACCATTTACTTCTTTGTAGCGTGGGGATAATAGGCTAGCAAGATCTTTAAGCAAGTCATTTATATCTGTTGCAAGCAGCTTGTTTTCCAAGCGCTTAATGATTGAATTTTTGTTTTTATCCCAGTCTTGCTTGGGATGCAGTTCATCGTTTAGCGATCGATAAGACAGACTATTATAAATCGTGACTGATCCGGTTTTTATACCATCTTCGATGTGAAGGTAAAGCATGAACTCATACCGATCAGTATTAATGATTTTAATTTTTTTGTTGTTTTTCTCGTTCTTGGTTTTTTTAATCACATGGCGTCGTAGCGCCTTGGGTATAAACTCGATTGGAACATCCTTGAATTGATAAGTTCCAAATGATTTATTACTGGCATAGTGCTCTTTCATAAAGGTGATTGCAGTCTGTAACGCCTTATTCTTGCTTTGGAAATCCAATGCTTTGAATGCTGCACGAGTATTCAGCTTTATTGTTGACGCATTCTCGCCATAGTATTGCCACCGATAAAACTCCGGCGTAAAGTTCGGCTTTTTAATTTTTTGGATAAACTGTTGAAATTTTTCCTGCGGAACAATTTCATAGGATTTTTTCCGTATTTCGTTATCAGGCACCTTTTTATTGTGTACCAACGATAAAATAGCGGCGGCAGCATGTCGATGATCTTTGTCTTCGTCCTTAACATCACAAATGGCTTTTGCCTGGTAAGTTTCAGCTTCGCCTTTGAAGTAATTCACTTTGTGAGAAAAACTATTGATCAGGTGATCACTGATTTTCAAATAACGATAATGTGCATAGCACATAAGGTATAGTCTGGATAAATTCTTTTGTTTCATAGCGCGTAGGCCGTAAACGGTGTGGTACACAGCCAGATCAGCATAGTGCATTATATTTTGTTCTGAAATATCCAGCTCTTTGATTATTTCAATGGATCGCTGGTATAGCGTTGATAGAAACTGATGCTTTTTGACCGAGGCATTAATTTCGCCAGTAGAGAAATCTTTTTGATCTTTTTTTACGGTCGTCAATTGATAAAAAAGTTCATCCTTTTCCAGAAAATTGGCTAATGACTCCCTGAGTGGTTTGTCCATTAACGTATATATTTTGTTGCTTAATCTGGTTTTTTCGTTCTTCAGCGCATCCGAGACCATCTCTTGCAATGTTGTGTACGATGGTCTGACAATTTTGTGTTGATGGAAATATTCCAATAGCGAATCAAATACGTATTTGGGCACAGCATGTTGCTTAATCAATTCATTAGCATAACGAGCCGCTTTGGCTTTGTTCTGACTCGAATAAATCGACATGTTATATTTTTGTAAAATGGCATTACGATTATCATAGTTGTATCGCTTGCTCACCTGTTTTTTTGGAAATTTCTCTGTAGGAAAAAATGTTTTGATAACATACCAAGTGTCTTGCCGAATACCTTGGAACGTAAACTTAAAAAAATCTTGCGTGATTCTAAAAAAACTTACTTGCAGAATGTAGTCAATCTTTTTGGGGATGTCGTTAAAGGAATCAAGGTATGCTTTATCCTCCTCATCCAATTCAAACACAAAAGGTCTGTCATTATCGCCAAGCGAAGGTAATTTATATAATTTATTAAAGTCATCACTTGAGAGTATTTTTAGTCGAGCCACAGGCTACCTTTTGTAGGGCAAAAAACGGACGTTATTATACATCAGTTTTGTTGTGGTCTTACACTTTATATATTTATGTTTAACTGTATAATTAACCATGCTATTGATGGTTAAACGTTAACGGACTATTTTTTGAGTAAATTATGCCCAAGACAATCGCTTATATTCGTACATCGACCGACAAACAAGATTTGAACAATCAGAAGCTTGAAATTTTTGAATTTGCCAAAAAGAATAATCTTGAAATTGATGATTTTATTCAAATGACTATTTCAAGTAGAAAAACCACCAAAGAACGCAGAATAGATGAAATGATTTCTGAACTAGAAGATGCCGATACACTGATCGTCACCGAACTGAGCCGTTTAGGTAGAAGCACTGCTGAGGTCATTGGTTTAGTTAATGAGTTAATTAAAAAGCAAGTTCGAGTGATCGCTATTAAGCAAAATTTAGATATCAAACAACATGATATGACATCAAAAGTGATGATCACGCTATTTTCCTTATTCTCAGAGCTTGAACGAGATCTTATTAGCTTAAGAACTAAAGAGGCTTTGGCAAGTAAAAAAGCACAAGGTATTCAATTAGGTAAACCCAAAGGAACCGTTCAAAAAAGCAAATTTGATAGCGACGTTCCTAAGATTAAAGAATTACTAGGATTAGGATTGTCAGTTAGAAAAATTGCGATTTTTCTCGGATATAGTAATCATATTGGTTTAAATACCTATGTAAAAAAACGCCAATTACGCGAGCATAGCCATGTGGAATGAAGTATTAAAAAAAATAGATCATATAAACACACCTAAACAGGCAGTTGAGCGCTGGTCTGGTGATTCTGATTCAGTCATTTTGGTGAGTGATGGTATAAATTTAGTCTACCAGTTTCAACGAGGCAGCGAAAAATATTACCTTCGGATGACTCATGCCGATCTAAGGGGAGAGAAAGAATTATTAGCCGCTATTAGTTATCAGCGCCATTTATTTGATAATGATGTTCCCGTATGTGAACCATTGCTTTCAAAAAATGGTCTTTGGTCTGAGCAAATTTTACAGGGAAAAGAAGTATTCCTTGCTCATGTTTGCCGAGAGGTGCCAGGTGAACCAATAACGTTTAATTATAAAGATAGTGAGTTATATAAAAAATGGGGTGAAGCTCTTGGAAAATTACACAAAGCAGCACAAACCTATCAACCAAAACATCATAGTTATACTAATTGGCAACAATCACTAGATGAGGTACGCTGTTCTGCTCAAAATGAATCAGAGGAACTACAATCGATCCTTGAGGAAATAACTCATTATTATAAAGTTAGGTCGTCCTCATTGAATAATTATGGATTAACACATGGCGATCATCGAGAAGGTAATGTATTAACCGATGGTAAAAAAATTCACATTATCGACTTTGATCTACCAAGTTTCAATTGGTTTATGGAAGACGTTGCTCGCCCATTTTTTCACTCCATTGTATGGGAAGAAACAAATTGGTCTGATAAGTTAGGGTCTTACATAGCGGGATACCTGTCTATCATGCCCGAGAACAGCATCGATCTAACTGCATTTTCAAAGCAAATTCAATTGAAAGGCCTTGAAATTTATCTTTGGACTAAAAATAATTGGAGTAGTGAGATCGCGCCTGGTGGGGGCAATACTAAAAAATGGCTTGAAGCGATCTACAATAAGATAGTTGACGACACATGGACTAAAAAAATCCCGATAATTTCCAGACGAAATATAACATGAAATTTAAGAGTGGATTAAACTTGAATATTTACAAAGGGTTAGTTGAAATCAACAGAACTAATTTAAAATCGATTTATTGGCTACAGCCTAGACGGGCAAAGGGTTGTAGAGGGGTACTGGGAAATTTCGTACCTTCCTGCAAAGAACCCCAATAAAACACTGGTTACGTGGGCAATGCGCAAGTATAGAAAATTGAATGGCAGAACACGAGCAATCTATTTCCTGGAGAATATAGCAAAAAGAGATTCAACTCTATTTGTACACTGGAAGATTGGAATGATAGGTGCGTTCGCCTAATGGGAGCAGTGTGAGTCGAGAGGTTCATGCACTGTTCTGCGAGGGGCTGGCGGGGAAGTTCCGCTGGTCTACTCTCCAATGAACTATTAGATCTGTGTACATAAGTTGAACTTTAGTAGGTTGTATTGGTTTAAAAAACTGTTTCATTTATTATTTGTTTAGTTTTCAAGATTAAGTACCATTTATTAAAGTCATAATGTCCCCAATAAAGTTCGCCTTATTGATAGCTACGTTGATAAAAAATCCACGATACGATTCAAACGCTACTTTTCCTAAGGACTCTTTCACATTTATAGGCTGATCAACTATTAAACCTTTATAAAGTCTTTTAGCTACACAAACCATAACGCAGTTAACCTTTAGGTGATAAAACTATCTTTAACGCAATGAATGCATAAATATCATAAAAAAGTTCTATAATAATACTAATTATACATGGATGATAAATATGTTTGGAACTATCAAAAAATGGATTGAAGATAAAAAGCAATCCTACATTGTACAAAAAGCCATAACATGTTTGCTGAAAAAACCCGGCTTCCTTGCCGCTAAAGCACTTCTAGAATACCAATTATTTGAAGCACCTCATGGTCTTTCCAAAACATTCGATTTGGAAACAAGAAAAAAAATACAAAGTGAAATCTTGGAAGATATGATATCTATATATTTAAACGAAAATCCTGTCTTATCAAATCGATCTCGATTAGTTGAAAGTGTATTGGAAATGGCAACATATGGTGTTTTAATATTGAACAGTGAAGAGGATCTTAATGATTTTTGTTTAAATCCTGCTATTTCAGGAGAGTTACGGTTTTATTTAGACGAAATTTCTCTTAAAGATGACGGCATAAAAGACTCATTACAGGCTTACCTCCCTGAGGATCGTGATCTTCATTCGATATTTTTAGTTAGACATTGGCGAGGACATTTATTAGCTGAAATATACCGATTAATAAGATTGGATGTTGAAGGAAAAATTGATCCCTCCAAAGATTGGTATAAACCTTTTATATTCGCTATGTACATAACTAAAGAAGATGAATTTCGTGAGCTCTTAGGCCTAAATAGTCTGTTAAAACAGCATTCTGGAGAACTGGGAAGGTTGCAACATGAATGTTTTGTAAACATATTACTTAGTGATGATGAAAATCCTTTATTAACCTATGAAAATTTATTTAATTGATTTTTAAAAAAAATTCTAACTCAAAAGAAGCACACCAACGAAAGGGAGTAACCAGTCGCACTTCCATATTCCAACCAACGATCTTTCTATTGTATAGGTCTATCACAGTTGCTAGATACAGCCACCCTTCATTTGTATGGATATCCTGGATCGCCCAGATAGACCCATCATCTAACCCAGAAGAACTTTAAATACGTACCCGATTATGGCTTATCAAAAGCAAATTTTAATGAATGTTGTAAAAATACTGATTTGTTCTGAATCGCTTCAGAAAACTTTGATGATAAAAGCATACAGTAAAGACCTTGACGAAATATTCCACCTTTATTAATCATTATTTTTTCACGTTCAGTTAAAAAATTAATAGGCGCATCTTTTTCTATAAGACCATTTTTTTTCTTGAAATAAGTAATTGCTTAAACTAAATGACTGTCCGAATGCTCTTCATCTAACACAAGTATTTTTAATACATCAAATAGACCATCTTTTTTTGCTTTCTCATATTGATTTTCAAGCGAGTCGCAGAAAAAAGCATATTCAGTATCATTATAATGCTGGTCATTATTTTGATTTGTTGTCATTGAGCACCTCTTGTATAAAAATAAACATGGTTGGTAATTGGTGATTTTTTAAACAATCTCAATTATTTCATGTTTTGTAGTTTTGCGTTGTGTGCTTGCTGAAACGGGAACATTACGGTATTTAAGGTATCGGTATAAAGTTGCTCTGCCAATTGCGAGCTGATCCAGAATTTCATTAACACTTAATTTTTCTTCCTTATATAGATATTCGGCAGTGAGAGCAATATTTTGTGCTTTTTTTGTTAATCCTTTAGGGCGACCACCAATTTTCCCTTTCCCTCTGGCGGCCTCAAGTCCAGCAAGTGTTCTTTCTTTAATTAATTCACGCTCAAATTCAGCAAGAGAGCCAAAAATATTAAAGATTAGTCGGCCTTGTGCTGTTGTTGTATCAACAGGATCATTGATGCTTTTTAAACCGACTTCTTTTTCATTAAGCGTATTAATCAGATCTACTAAATTTTTGAGCGATCGGCCGAGCCTATCGAGTTTCCAAATAATAATGACATCATTTTTATTTACGTCATTTAGTAACTGGTCTAGGGCAGGGCGGTTTGATAGGGAACCACTGATAATGTCTTTGTAAATTTTTTCACAGCCAGCTTTTTTGAGGGCATCAATTTGTAAATCCAAATGTTGAGCTCTAGTAGAAATTCGAGCATATCCTATTTTCATGGGTAAATTATTCCAAAAAATGATTAATTTATTTTAAATGAAACACAAATTAATGGAAACAGTTAATGGAATAATTTCGAGCCAGTAAAACCAAGGAGCCTGTATTTATTATAACCAGATGAAAAACTGTTCCAAAATACCTTCGTTTTTTGAAACTCTTATATTTTATTTCGGGTTTTCCAACGTTTAATAATTCGCAACAGACAAGGTTTTAAAAAAAAGAATAGCATTAATATACAAAATTATATTTAACTTGTATAATTATACAATAAATAAATAATTTTGTATGATGACATGAACCTAATTGAAATTTGGCATTATCATAGGCCTGCGCTAGCGAAGATATATTTAGATACACTGAATGCGGGTTTGGTTACTTCTACCACTATTTTTGCCCCACGTCGTGCGGGAAAAACATCCTTCCTCTTGAAAGATCTAAGCCCAGCAGCAGAAAAAGCAGGTTATATTGTCGCTTATGTTGATCTCTGGCAAACAAAGCTTTCGCCAGGGGTTTCTATAGTACGAGCCCTTGAGCGTGCATTAGAACCGAAAAATGCCGTTCAAAGTTTTGTTGCAAAACTTCACACCCCAATAAAAAAACTCAAAGCAAGGGCTGAAATTGCAGGGACGAAACTTGAAGGGGAGTTAGAGCTAGGGGATCATTCTAAGAAGGTACAGACCGAAATTGCTTTGCAAATTGATGTTCTGATTGATGAATTGTGTAAGAAAAAACCGGTTTTATTACTCATTGATGAAGCGCAAGAATTGGCAAAGACAAAAGAACATGAGGCAGTCGCTACTGCGTTGCGCACCGCGATAACTCGAAATCAGAATCGTCTAAGAGTGGTATTTACTGGTTCATCGAGAACACAGTTAGCACATGTTTTTTCAAATTCAAATGCACCGCTTTATTCGACAGGATCAGCTATAGCCGACTTTCCTCAGTTAAACCGTGATTTTGTTGAGTATATTGCAGAGCGTTTTAAACAATCGACAGGCCGGACTTTGCCTATTATTCCTGCCTGGCAAGCCTTTGTTAACTTTCAACAACAACCCGAGCCGTTTTTGGTTGGTATTGTCGATATGGTACTTAATCCAACTTTAACAATAGAAGAAGTGATGAAGGCTGTAGCAGATAAAATTGCTCACACTGAAAATCATGAAGGTGCATGGGCGGCGCTTGATGCGACCCAAAAAGCATTGGTTCGAATGCTTGCGCAAGACCCATCGCTAAAGCCTTTTAGCAAAGCAGTGGTTTTAAATCTTCGTAAAATCATTGGTGTTGAATCATTGGAGGCTACCCATGTTCAACGGGCGATGTCTAAACTTAACAATGTAGTTTTTAAGTCTCCGCGAGATACTTATGAATTCGAAAATGAAGCCTTCGCGCAATGGGTTAGAACTCTTGCTGAGTGACTGGCTAGGTATTAAATTGCCTGCTGAGGGTCGGCCGGGATTGTAGCGGAAAGGACCGTTTAATGATTTTTTTAGAACCAAATACACATAACTTAATCATTTTGAATGGATGTCGATCGTTATTCACCGCGTTCGTTAAAATAAGATATTGAACCTTAACTTCTTAACCTATTGTTTTTATACTAATATTATTCATGTGGCCCTTTCCGCTACAATCCCGGCCGACCCTCATAATGATGCTGGATTGTGGGTGTTTAAATTATCAAGCACAAGGCGTATTTTTTCTGAATTCGGATAATGTATATCGACTAGCTCCTGCATACACTCAGCAAAATCTTTGGCTGTTTTTTGTTCGGTTACTTTTGCTTTTCTCCATCCTCGATGCCGGTCAAAAAACAAAAAAATATTCGCCGTGCCTACCCGTCTGTACTCATAATCCTGCTTTGCTGTTTGACCAGGACTGGCTGGTATGGGCTCTCGAGTATCAGCTATCATTTGCTTCATTGCTTCGTCAAAGTTAACAACAGGCTGTAAAGGATTCTCAGGTTCTGCATATAAATCAAGTATCTCTTCCATATGTGCTACATAATCTGCATCAAACTTTGGTATACACCACATTTTTTTTTGCCAAGGTTTGATTTCTTTTTCTTTTAGACGGCTTCGGATAGTTTCAAGTGAAATGCTCTCTAAATCGGTCAATGCAATCAGGCGATCAGCAAGTAATTGCAGCGTCCATCGCGAACGCCCTTTGGGCGCATCACTACAAGCAATGGACACTAATAATGCTTCTTCTACTCCACTTAATAAACGAGCCCCGCCAGGTCGCTCATCATCCTTATCCAACGCAGAATCCAAACCATTCTCAACAAAGGAGCGTTTTGTTCGATATACCGTAGATATACCAGCAGATAATGCATTAGCAATATCTATATCCTGGTAAATTCGCTTATCTGCCATCAATAAAATATTCGCTCGTTTTAATTTTCTGGCATTTGCCGCTCCTTTTGAAATCAAATCCAATAAAAATTTTCGTTCTGATTCATTAAGTTCTACGATATATTTGACGTTCATACCCTGATCCATAAGGTTTAATTACATGACATCTGATCATAAAACTCATCACTTGTCGATCCTAATAGCAGAACAAATAGATGAAAAAATTTACACGGAAAAGCAGGGGCAATACTTGGCTTTTATCTATTACTACACAAAAATTAATGGGCAACCACCCGCTGAAAATGACATGCAACGATATTTTAATGTCTCACCACCATCCGTTCACCGCATGATTGTTGAGCTTGAGAAAAAAAACTTGATAGAACGTGAAAGAAAAAGATCGAGAAGTATCAAAATTCGGGTAGCTATTGGACAATTACCTCAACTAACTTGATGCCTCAAACGATCTTTTTCCCTTGGAAAGAGTACTAGGGGATATTACTAACAAGTTAAATTAATTAGTTAAGTCAAAATCCGATTCTTCCTTAATATCCTTGATTATGGAGTTAGAACATTCGCTTAAATCAACAGTTAATGGTTTGAAAAAATTGGCACTATGTCCACTTGTGTCATACAATCTTTTAAAAACCAAGCCTAGAGTTGTAAATATTCCTACACCAACAAAGATTGAAATTAATGACAGTATTTTTAAGTAATATTCGGTTTGAGATTGACGATTTCTATATAATATTTCTTTAGTGCTGCTGGTGTTTAATTGAGTCTCAAAGAGTTTTATTTGTTCTTTTTCGTTTAAACCGCTCCTATCAAGGGCACCACGAAGTTCTTTAACCGCAATGAACTTTAAGAAACCATCAAACTCTGGGCGAAAATGATTATTAATGTGATTACGGAGATAGCAAAATCTTGATGCGGTATGACTCAATACTTTGGCATTGCCCTTGTCACGTGGAAAGATTGGGATCATTGTTCCATCACCATCGTTATGATTATTTGCTATTTTAAATAGCAAATCAGATAACGAAGAAATATGCTGTATCGATAAATGCAGTTTTGTAGAAATAGGAGCATTTTCATTATATTCAAAATTTTCTTTCCGGAACCCAGATGTCTGGAGTACCTTTTTAAGGCTTTCCTCAACTGAGGAATCATTACTTGGCATGCTCAGAAATTCATTCAAATTTTTAATGACAGTTTGAAATCGTTGAAGTACAAGCTCGGGATCATCATACTCTTTCCTAGATATACCATCATAATCACTTATCTCCTTACGCCAAGTATACTGATTACCTCCCTCTCCCAGATTAAATAGATCATTTCCTAAAAGATGATAGTGATAATCAAACCAATTTTTAATTCCAGGTTTTTTATTTCCAACGTCTCCAACTACAATTGCGCTGCTTCCAACTAATTTATCTAATTGTTGTTTACTATAATTGATGTAATCATCACAGACTTTGGCTAGTTTCAATTTCGCATCTTTATAATCGACCATATACACTCCACACCATTTTATCCATATTGTACCATGGTGATTTATTAGTGTACATTTTTAATGTTTGATTATAGTTGATTTAGGCCCTAGGAGAGTAATGGAACCGTCAACTCACTTAAGCATTAAATTAGATTTAAATTAACCCAATTGAATGAATATTTAGTCTGGTTGTTCGACTTGTTTTGAATATTGATGAGGGGGGCATCGTCAACTTAACTTTTGTCCTAGACTGTAAATTATTTAGAGGTAGATCGTGATGCTGGAGAAAAAGCCGAAAAGATACCGTTACCCAATGGAGCTCATAAGCATTGCGGTCTGGAGTTATCATCGATTTAATGACAGTTATCGAGATGTTTCAGAGCGCTTGTTGTATCGAGGGATTGACGTCAGTTATGAAACGGTACGTCAATGGTGTATTAAATTTGGCCCTCATTTTAAAAACGTGATTAAGAAGCGAGCGCCCAGACGTTCGGATAAATGGCATTTGGATGAGCAGCAATTGCGTATTCGCGGAGCCACTTATTATCTATGGCGTGCTGTGGATGATGAGGGTTATGAACTGGATGTGTTTCTGCAAAAGCGACGTAATAAAAAGGCGGCCATCCGCTTTCTGTCTCGTCTATTGAACGCCTATCCCAAGCCTCGGGTGATTGTAACCGATATGCTCAGGAGCTACACAAAACCAATTCGTCAGATGGGCAAAGGAGTCGAGCATCGCTCGCATAAAGGGCTTAATAATCGAGTTGAAAATGCACATCAACCCACACGCAGAAAAGAAAAGTGCCTCATTCGTTTCAAATCACCTGCAGGGGCACAAACCGTCATCGCGCTCATGGGTGAAACGCGTAATCTATTTGCTGTGGCCGTCGGGCGCTATACCCATTCAGCCTCTTATCGAAGAGACCAATTTCAAAAGGCCAAAGAAATTTGGTGGTCTGCTGCAACCGAGATTCTTTGCGCCTGAAATTAGGCTCCAGATCCTTTTTGCATCACTAATAGTTTACTTGACGGTGCCATTTTTTGTGATTAATAATATTTTTAGAGCTTGGCGTTGATTCTCAGGGCTAGCTGTATAAATAAAATGTGCAAATTCAAAACGGAATTCAGTAGCCTCTGAACTTTGGATGTCTTTAGTTTCCATTAAAAAATCCACCACATCATCTAGCTTATCAAGCTGCTGCGCATGCTTCGAGCTTCATCATATCCATTACTTACAGCTTCTTTTGCCATAGTAAAGACTTTTTTAATGCCGTCAGACTCATACTCCTTAATTAATTGACTATAGACTTCCTTATGGGTAGGCTTCAAATTAAGAGTGGTCTTTATATCATTGTAAACAAAATCAATAGATTCGATTTTTTGCAAAAAATCAAGGCTCACAAGTATTTTCTGTGTTTCAGTAGAGTTAATATTAAAGCAAAGGTGCTTACAACATTCATCTAACAAATCAACTTCACCAAATCCAGCGTCCTCATATTTTTGTTTTAAAATTAAAAAGTTTTTTTCATCTTTAGCAAAAGCATGCAGCCTTAAAGACTTATCCTTATCGCCGAGCAATGCGATTTTGCTTATCACCTCATTGAGATTTAGATTTTTATATTCAACCCGTCTTTCTAAAACAATTGATGAATGATTACCAAAATCTAGCTTAATTGCAAAATCACCTTTTTTTTCCCATTTTTCTTTCATAATATGCTCCATCTTAATGTATTTAAATTGAATCAACCAGGTTAATTATAGCGCACGGACTATGTGTTTTTGTTAAACACACGGCGGTCAAACACGCTTACCTGTTCTTCAGCTAATAAGGCTTCAGTAGTCACATTAAGTCCTTTAGTTTATGTAGGAATGCTTTGAGAGATAAATATTTGCCATAGCCCAAATGAGGGTTTTGTCGCAAAAATATTCTCAGATCACAGACAGAGCTATTTTGGGCGAGTTTATACCGCCAGTCCATAGAACCGTTCAAAAATAGTTTGATTGGCCGATTCAGTATGCTGGTTTTTTCTGAGCATGTGATGCAATTCAATGCCTGATAATGTTGCATTCGCTGAGTGAAATGCTTTGAAGCCCTTCATAGGCTTGGTGATTTTCTTAATAAATCGATGGTCTTGTTCTACAATGTTCTTGAGGTATTTTATTTGTCTGACCGTGAGCTGGACGAAGAGTCCACCCAACATAAACAGCAGCACCAAGTGTAAATTAATTGTATCAATTCCAGCTTTGTTAGCGCCACTTTTATCCATTGTTATCTTGTCGGGTAAGCCATTGCAACCTATGGCCTTCTCAAAAAATGCTCTTGCAGCAGGCTCATCTCTTTTTTCTGAACGCATAAAATCAACGGTCTTACCTTCCTTATCAACGGCTCGATACAAGTAAACCCATTGGCCCTTCACCTTGATATAAGTCTCATCCATCCTCCATGAAATTCCAATAGGACGCTTATGGCGTTTGCGAAATACTTCTTCCAATTGAGGAGAATAATCAATAACCCAGCGATTGATAGTGGAGTGATCTACTTTTAGACCACGTTCCAAAGCTAACTCCTCAACATCACGGTAACTCAATGAATAAGCCAAGTACCATCGAACCAAAATCAAAATTATGTCCTGCTGAAAATGGCGCCACTTAAAACTCAGCATATCTGATCGTTCCCTTGTAAAAAAACAGAGTCTACTCCGGGAATTAATTTTTTGCGACAAAACCAGTAATTCTGCATGCCTTATCTATTTTTTTCCAGTGCTATTTTGACTATTGCTTCAATTCATAAAAAATAAGAATAAATTAACTTATGAGATCAATTAATAAACATTGCATCCTATTGAGTGTTGTAACATTCATCCCTGTTACTTGAGGGAATGTGCTTCTCATTAATATATTTTCTTGAAGTAATAATTCATCCCCGCTCCTGTAGACGCCACTTCTCCCTGTAAACGTCACATGATATTCCTGTAAACGTCGCATAACTGTCCTGTAAATGTCACAGATATCCCTGTAAATGTCACATGTCTTCCTGTAAACGTCACATATACACTATAATTATCTATTATTATCAATATGTTATAGATGCTAAACATCTTTATTAAACAATATTAAACAATAAAACAAACGTTTGTTGTTGCTTTTTTTCTTCCTATTGCATATCTCATGCATAAACATATAATATGTTATTACATATATTATGCAGATTAAAAGACTATGACTAAAGTAATTGTAAATGCAACTCATAAAGGTGGGGAAGGAAAAACAACAAATTCTATTGTATTAGCTGAATATCTTGCATTAATTGCTAATAAAAGAGTTTTATCCATAGATTTAGATCCACAAGCTAATTTTTCTGGACGCTATTTACAAATGAATTATGATCCAGCTTATCAAGGAGGCAAGATACCCCCTTTACACCCGGATTATGAACCAGATGTTGATCTTGACTGGGATGGGCGTAGCGGCATAGCTAATATTTTTTATGGTGAAGAAGTTATTCCTTATCCTACAAATATTGAAAACCTCGAAATAGCCCCTGCCCACTCAATAAAATTACAAGAAGCTGAAGCAGTTACCAAATCTGAGGTCAAAGATAAAGTTCACCTCCAATTAAAAAAATTTATAGAACAGCCAGAAGTGCAGGCTAGTTATGATGTCATCATCATTGATACGCCACCATCAAAGGGACCACTGACTATTTCGGCTATTAAAGCAGCGACACATCTAGTAATTCCTGCGCAAATGGAGCAATTCTCTATAGAAGGGATTTACGGAATGTTACAACTCTGGAAACAAGAGACTTACTCTAGAAATAAAGATAACCCCATTGAATTGGTTGGTATTTTACCAAATCAAATGAGAAATATTAATATTCATAAAAGTTTTCTTAATGACTTAAAGAATAAAGAGTTTATATCAAATTACGTTATACCTCATGAAATTAAAAAACGCGCTATTTACACAGAGATTTTAGCTGATAACGCGCATCCCAAAAGTATCTTTGAATTGCCACTCAAAAGCATTGAGCGTTCAGAATATGAAGATGCATGTAAGTACATAACAGATAAGGTATTTAAACATGGCTAAGAAAAAAGTCTTTTCTATAGGTAGTTCTTTATCAGATGGTTTAGAACAAACTATCGCAGCCGCACACAATTATTCGAGCGATCTTAGAGTAGATGTAATCCCTTTAAGTAAAATTGAGACAGATCCTGACAATCCTAGAGCTCTACTAATATCTTTAGATGATATTACGAATGGGATTAATAATGATAATCCATTTTTCGAGCAGAAAACTCAAGAGATAGAATCTCTTCAAAGTTTAGCAAATTCTATTAAAGAACAAGGAATCATTAATCCAGTAATCGTATATGAGCATAGTGGAAAGTATCGATTAATTGCTGGTGAAAGAAGAACTTTGGCCTCAGGATTGGCGAAAAAAGCTGATATCCAAGCGAAAATTCTGGATGGAAAACCTGATGAAGTTAAAATTAGAGTTTTACAATGGATTGAAAATATTGAACGTTCAGATTTATCTTTAGCAGAAAAAATTGATAATTTAGAAAAAATCATTGATGCATATGCAAGACAAAATCAGAATCTCATCTCGTGAGGTTACTATAACAGATATCAGTCAACTAGTTGGGTGTGTTAAATCACATGCAATGAATTTAAAAACAGTTCTAGAGGCCGATGGTGATATAAAGGAACTTATAGCGAAAAATCAAATACGGAGTTTGGAGAAAGCCTCTGTTATCTCTAACATAGCGTCTCTAAATTTGAGAAAAAAGGCTCTTGATGAATGTTTAAATGGCGCTACGCTTAAACAACTTAAGAGTTATTTAGAAAAAGATAAATTAGCACAAAAAAAACCTCCTTTGGAAAACATTATTGTTCAAAAAGCTGGTAGGCCTACCCTTTCTGTAAATTTTGGTAAAACTCCTAATGTAAGAGTTGCCGAGATTATTCTTAAGTCGTTGATAACAAATCCAGATATTTCTAATTTGGAGATGAAAATTGATAATCTTGACTTCGAAAGTCCTAAATGCATATCTGATGCTTTTAAAACATTAGTTAGAAAGTTGGAGCTATTACATGAGTAGTATTGCTAAAACAAAAAAGAAAGTCAGATTAAGTTATTGTATACCGGAAGGAGTTTTAATTGACATAAGGGAGCGTATGGTCTCTGAAGGATATGATCTTAAAGGGAAAAGTAAATGGATTTCAGAAGCCGTCAATGAGTTATTAGCTACTGATAATTTTAGTGAATTAGTGAATATAAATGATCAAATGCAGAATTTTGGGAAACTTGATTCTATTTCTATAGATCAAGAGTTAAAAACGAAATTAGATAACGCAATTATCGAGATTAGACGTAATTTCCCTTCTATCGAGGGAGTACAAAGTAAAATATTAAGAACAGCAATAGTTCAGAGATTACTGAGGTAAAGTTCAGTCACTGAACTTATACGTAACTTGTTGAAAAATAATAATTTAATTAAATATTAATTATTTCTTTATAGGGAGTTTATTTTTAGAGACTTATTCCCATGTGACGTTTGCGGGAGTCCCTAATGTGACGTTTGCAGGATGGTATTTAACAATCAAAGTAAAAGTTCAGTCACTGAACAAACATGTAACCTATTGATTATAAAGCAATTAATTAAATAATAATTATGCTGTGAAAGAAGGAATAATAATGAATATGGAAAAAGCCGAAGGGATAAATCAACGTACACTGGAACTAAAAAAGCATGTTGCTGTGATTCATTCTAATAGCAAAATCTCATTGTTACAGCGAAAGATTTCCAATGCCCTGCTTTTTAATGCTTATGATGATTTGCTAATTAAAGATGAACATGAAATTCAAATTTCTACCTTAACTAAGTTAATCGATTACGACAGTCATGACCATAAGAAAATAAAACAGGCCTTAATGGATTTGCTTGCAACAGTAGTTGAATGGAATATTGTCGATGGTGATAAACTAGATAAAGAAAAGGTTTGGAATGCAAGTTCAATAATAGCCGATGCCTCTATAGATGGTTCATTATGCACATATTCATATTCTGGGAAAATGCGCAAATTGCTATATCATCCAAGTGTCTATGGACGATTAAATATGCAAATTCAAGCGAAATTTCAATCTAGCTATGGACTTGCCCTTTATGAAAATTGCAATCGATATCAAGATATTGGTCAGACACCTTGGTTTGAATTAGATAAATTTAGAAAACTTATGGGTGTTGATGAAGATAAATATAAGATATTTAGAGATTTTAAAACAAGAGTGATCGATAAATCTGTAGAAGAGGTAAATAAATATTCTACTCTGTTTGTAGAGAGTAAGTTTAAAAAACAAAATAGACAGGTTGTTGCAATCCAATTTTCCATCAAGAATAGAGTTGTAATTGACGCTGCTTCTGTTACCTCTGAACTTAATTCCGAATCATTATTAAGTGTATTAAAAGGAGTATATGGTCTATCTCAAAAACAGCTTACAGAAGTGGTTTCAAGTTATGAGGAAAATTATATTAAGGAAAAAATTAAAATAATCGAACTATCACCAAGTTACCAGTCTGGAAAAATTAAAAATTTAGGAAAGTATTTGTTGTGTGCTCTTGCTGATGATTATCAATCTACAAAGCAACCTAAGATTAAGAGGGGGCATGAAGATAAAAGATTAACTAAGGAGCATGAGATAGCATATCAAAAATATTTACACAAAATAATTTTTGATACTTTTTATATATTGGGTGACGAAACAAGAGCTGAAATGGAAAGTGGCTTTAAGGTCGTGATCGCTAAAAGTATTTATCGAGCATTCTATGAAAAAGATGGATTAGAGCACATCTTAGTGCAAGATCAATTTATAAAATTCATAATGTCTTATGAAAATGAAATTAGTAAAAGAATAGAGAGGCTTGAAGAGTGGGTAGAATCTATTTAAAGAAGTTGTGTAAATTAGATACAATTACAATCATGTCCACGAAAACACTGCCTTTGTATTTTGCTCCTAGAAAGAGATCGATGCCAGGTTAATATAAAAGGGTGGCTATGGCACCGTCAAGTTAACTATTGAAAGAGCAAAAAATATTTTTTGTCGAATTTTAGGCGCAAAGCATCTCAGTTGCAGCGGAATTCCAAATTTCTTTGGCCTTTTGAAATTGTATTTTTCGATGAGAAGCGGAATGGGTGTAGCGTCCAACAGCGACTGCGAAGAGGTTCCTGATTTTTCCCATGAGTGCGATAAGGTTCTGCGCCCCTGCTGGTGATTTAAAGCGAATGAGGCATTTTTCTTTTCTACGCGTGGGCTGATGAGAATTTTCCACCCGATTATTGAGCCCTTTATGCGAGCGATGCTCGACTCCTTTGCACATCTGGCGAATTGGTCTCAAATAGCTTCTTAGCTTGTCTGTTACGATAACCCTTGGCTTGGGATAGGCGTTTAATAAGCGAGACAGGACGCGGATGGCCGCCTTTTTATTACGTCGCTTTTGCAGAAATACATCCAGCTCATAACCCTCATCATCCACAGCACGCCATAGATAATAAGTCGCTCCTCTAATACGTAGTTGTTGTTCATCCAGGTGCCATTTATCTGATGCCCTGGACTCTCGTTTCTTCATCACGCTCTTAAAATAAGGACCAAATTTAATGCACCATTGCCGTATCGTCTCATAACTTACGTCAATCCCTCGATACAATAACCGTTCGGAAACGTCACGGTAACTGTCATTAAATCGATGATAGCTCCATACCGAAATACCGATGAGCTCTATAGGGTAACGGTATCTTTTCGGCTTCCTTTCTAACATCGCGTTCTTCCGATAAATAAAGTTCAGTCTAGACCAAAAGTTAACTTGACGATGCCGAAAGTGTTTGTCCAATAATGTTGCCAATTGAATTTTGTTCATCTGCGCTAACAACAAAGGTATGTCGTCGACCCGCTCAACTGTACTGAGAACTCCATTTGCCATTTTAGGTAAATCCTTTACAGAAATAAAAACACCCAGATTATGATGGGATTATGGAACATAGCACAATTAATTTTGTTTGATGGGTTTGTTTTGAAGCGTTCACGGTGCTTCTTTAACAACTAAAGGATTGTCTGAACCTAAATAAATTTAAGCGAACGGAGAGTCAATAGTCCTATTAAGAGTTGTAGAGGGTCGGCCGGGATTGTAGCGGAAAGGACCGTTTAATGATTTTTTTAGAACCAAATACACATAACTTAATCATTTTGAATGGATGTCGATCGTTATTCACCGCGTTCGTTAAAATAAGATATTGAACCTTAACTTCTTAACCTATTGTTTTTATACTAATATTATTCATGTGGCCCTTTCCGCTACAATCCCGGCCGACCCTCAATAAACCCTCTTTTTTAATAAAAGCGAGTGTATATATTTTGCCATAATGAAATTTAAGTGTCTTATAAAATAGACTTTAAGTGTCCGTTCTTACTTATAGTCCCATTTAAACCTTCTTGAATATTATCCACAGATTAACCTTGTGGATAATTTATAATAAGGAATTCGCTACGCTCATACATCATTTAACCTTATTCAAAGGAATTGGCCTAAAGCCAATAATTAAATAAAAAAACAAACAAAGCAATAATTGAAGATCGATTGCCTCGTATTCACACTCACTCGCAATAAAAGATAACTCCGCATTTATTTTAGAGCAATGACTACTCACGAGCTTCGCTCGCTCCGTTCCTCATTGCTCTAAAATAAATACTACGTTATTTTTATTTTTGCGACTGAGCGATGAATGACGAGGCATAAATCTATATCTTCCGTTTAAACTGCTTTAAATGAATTCGCTTCGCTCATTACTATTAAATGCTCCTAAACTCAAAAATCAAAGGCAGGTGGGCAAAATTAGAACATATGCCCTTGTCCCTATTTGGGGTTCTTCTCAAGAAGGGACGAAATTTCCCAGAACACCCTTATAAGGGGTGCGACAAGCAATGGAATGAAAAGTTACCTTAAGAATTTATCTTATTGTAAAATAATATATTTTATAATTAATGAGGGAAATTAATATTCACCTATATACGTTAAAATAAATAGCATAATGCTTTTTTTTAAACTATTTTCTGTTGATTCTGGTCTTAAAGTATTTTTTCATTCCATTGCTTGTCGCACCCCGTTTATTACTGTCCTGGGCGTTTGTTCGTTACCGAATTATCAATAGGCTCTTTTTGTTCTGATTTTTGCGCAAGATTCTGCTCTTTATAGTCATAAAATTTGAATGTGCTTTGAATGCGTTCCCTTGTTTTTTCAATTTGTTGCGCCATGATTTCTTGTTCACGTTCCCCATGTTCTCGTAGCAGACTATGTATTGCAAGGGTGAATGTGGGGTTGGATGAAATCTGGTTTTCGATGTATTCAGACAGCCATTCATGCACGGCAAGTTCAGGCTTGTCCTTCACCAAATCCATGGGGTACGTTCCATCGTTTAAAGGGGCATACAATTGAGCCCCTGCATCCACCAATCGTTGCAACAACGAGGTGTTATCGGTTTTGATGGCATGATGTAGGGTCATGTGTAAAAGAATCGCCACTACTTTTTTTTGGTCAGGTAATATTTCCTCTAGATAGCGATCGGGTTTTTCTTCCACGCTCTTTTTTAATCGAGCAAAGCTTCGCGCATGTTCTTCATACATTAATTTCTGGGGGTTATGAAAGAGCACGTCAATATTTTTGCTGTCTTTGTATTTTAAGATGAGTTCCATTACTTTGTGATCATGACCTACGCCCGCTAGTATAAACGGAGAGGCGGTTTCATCCTCGTAGGGTGTATTGGCGTGTTTAAAGTCAGGATGGGCTAATAAAATCTCAATGAAGGCGTATCGTTCCGGTGCTATAGATTTGTTCATCACTGCTTCCATAAACAAAGAGCCTCCTTCTTCATTTAAGGCATTAATATCCAGATTTGGACTTTGTTGCAGTAAGGTCAGGGCTGCAGGATATAAGCGTTTGCTTAACAGTTTAAATAGTTCTGCTTCCAGGGACATGGTGTACTCCTTTGATTAAAAAATATCCGTATTATATCGAGGATGTATTATAAAGGAACAAAAACTTGTTTTATCACATGCTAAGTCCTTGCTGGGTGTGATGCTCATTAGGTAGAGGTATCGGCTCCATAGAAGCTTTCATCTGTTTTTTTAGTTCAGTAATTGCTTTAACCAGACCTGGATTATTTTCTATATGAGGTAAGGATTCTTCCAGCGTTTGTTTTAAGGTATTAAGCTCAGAGAAGTCTGTTTTGGCATTAGTTGACATCTTCTCTACTAGATTAGAGAGTTTTTTTAATGCATCGTTCACATTTTCTGCTTCCAATCCTGCAGCGGAACGCTTTATCTTTATTGCCAAAGAACCCAATTGTTCTTTTAATTCCGCGCTTAAAGACACCTCGGTATCGTTGGGGTCTTGCAGTTCACTTTTGAATTGATTCAGTCGCTGCTTGACTTGACTGCTGGCATGCAGCAGACGCTCGGTATTGGTGTAAGTGGGGCGACTTTGGGGTACGCATTGCTCTTGTGAAAATTTTTTCATGTCTTGAAATAGCGGCGAGTTCGAGTAGTCTTTAATGGATTCCAAACAGGTGATCGCACGACCTATTTGTGCACCAAAGGAACGACGCATCTCATCGGAGAGCTCTTCCTGGCTTTGAAGCAACGATTTTATTTCGTGCATGGCCTTCGTGTGATGATTCAGGTTGTCGTGCTGCGCTTTACTTAAATCAGGATTGAGCGTCCTTTCTGTTTCAAGATGTTGGCTAATCCAACGAAGGCACTCGTCCATGGCTTGTCTATTTGCTTTTTGCAGTTGAGGCATTAACTCTTTTACTTTAGTTTCATAGTCCAAGTCGTTTTGGTACAGCTCTTCCAGCAGGTGCTGTTGTGATTCCATCTCGTTGGTGTACAGGCTGGTTAATGCCTCGTATTCTTGTTTTAGAGAGGGGTCGTTTTTTAAAAGACGTAGAGTGGCTTCAGTACGCTGCATGAATTCTTCATGTTCTGTAATCAGGTATTCCGTATCTCCTGCGTGTTCTTTGAGTTTTATGGCGCCCTTAATCCACACCTCTTTTAAATAGTGTTGGTATTCATTTAAGTGCACCTTATCGTGTTGCGATAACGCATCAGATTGAAATACACACTCCATGTCAATGAGTGGCGCTCGTTCTTTTTTAGGAGAAATTTCACGTTTTGTTGGTTCGTCCACAAACGTCTTAGAGGTTGGTTGAAGTAGCGTATCTGCCTCATTCGTTGGCGTGTTTCGTTTCAGGTTGAGAAAATCACGCCATTGGACTATTTGTTGCGGTGGTGTATTCAATGTCCCTAAGTGTTTTTTGATGTAGTCCTCATTCACTTCCTGGGGGGGAATCGACATTCCTTCAGGAAATTTAAACTTTAAATCAGCAAATTGCGAGCCCGCTTCTTTTTGTAAATACAACAGTGCTGCGTGTACCCGATGAATGTTCTTAGCAGAGCCATTAATGGACACCTCTTTTTTCTCAGGAGGAAGATTTAATAAAAATTGATAGCTCATTTCTAACGCCAAGTCTATTTCCTGCGCGTCATTTAACTGTTCGTAAGTGGCTGTAAATGTCCCATTTTTTACAATGATTTTGGCAAAACTTTTTTTGTCTTCAGAAAAATAACGGGTGGATGAAAAGGCCTCTTCTTCCTTTAAATGAAAGCCATGTACTTGTTCGGTTGCCATAGGATGTGTTTGTTTTGAAGTCGACAGAGTCGTATTCTGTGATTGGGTCGCGCGGTGTGGCAAGTGCTCAGAATAAGCGATGATGTCATATAAATAAGGGGACTGGTTCATTCTGGAGTGAAAAAATTCAGACGCGGTGGTAGGGATGACCGCGGTAGGGGGGCTTTGTCTTAAGCGCGTGCTGTAGGCTGAAATCGTTTTTTTGAGTTCTTGTTCGGTTAGGCGGTCTAATTCTTCAGGCGATAGTTTTGATGCATTATTTAATCGTCCTAAGAGCTTTAAGTGACGTTTAACCAAGGCATGGGGTTGATGCTCATCCAACGTAAACCAAGGCGCGTGCGCGTCTTTATAAGCCAAAAGTGCTTCTAATCCCTTTTTATTTTGAGGCATCAAACCATCCTGAGTAATCCATTATGGTTATATTTTAGACAGATAATTCATCTTTTTCCATACACGCCCGATACGAACAAACGCAGTTATTGAGTACACGGGTTCCACAGACACTCTTTGATGCAAAAAATGTAATTAAAAATCAACGTCCGTTCTCTTTAGAGCCCTTTTGCGAGGGGGATTCGGGTGCATGGATGGTTCATTACATTAGAACCCTATTGTGAAGTTCAAAAATTATCTCATTGAATACGTTTGTTGCTCCATCATAGAGGCCATCATTTCCTCAAAAAGCGCTTCGTTATGGTGAAGTGTTTCAAGTAATTCGTCTATTTCTTTATCGTCATCCTCTGCTGACAGATCAGGCGCTGGCGAACACAGTTGTTCTTGTTTTTTCTTTTGCTCCTGCTCCCATTCTTGCCTTTGTTTTTGCATGCGATCCGCCACAAACAGCCCAAATTTTTTTACGTGCTCAGAATACTCTTGTTGACTGGAATTAATTCCTTGTGCCGCTTCACCGAATTGCTTGGCTGTTTCGGATAGGCTCTCAATAGGTTGTATCGCACTATCTAAAACTTCATTTATCTTAGTTAATGTGCCTGCCGTACTGTCTAGGGCATTCCCCAAATTTTGAGCATGTCCTATCAAATCCTGAGCAACCTCGTTCACTTCTTCTACACATTCGGTTAATTTTTCGGTATTCTGTTGAACTATCTCGGCGGCTTCCTCCACAATGGTTGCTTGTTCTTTTAGCGATTCGGTATGCTCTTCAATCTGTTCAGCAACCTCATTAACTATTTTAACCCCATTATCGAACAGCTCTTTATTTGCTTTTAATTCTTTATTAAGCGCTATTGTCTCTTCTGCCATCAATTTTGCAGCGTCCCAGCGATGTGCTTCGTGAGAGACAAAAAGAATATGCGCACTAATGCAAATAAAAAGCGCACTTAATGCACAAAATAAAGGCGCACTCGCAAAAATACCAATTAATCCCATAATTAGTGTGGTTCCAGTCACGATAAAAACCTTGCGCCAAGTTGATAACTCAACCCATCCTGAACTTAGGGTGTCTATAAGACTTTTCTGCGCTAAGGTACGCCGCATTAAATTTCCAGCTTCATTTTCGGAAAAAATTCTACGGCCAGGGAATAACCAATGAGCTGTTTCATTTATGCTTGTGGTTAACCAATTATATATGCGTATGAAAAACCATGGTTTTTCTTCAAGAATGTTCGGTTCCGAACTTGTCATAGGATGTCCTTATAAATCAATTAATGGGAAAAAGAGGCTTTTGATTCAGAGGTTTTTTCGCTACTTTCCGCTGATTTTTTTTGAGAATTTAATTCGCTAAAAAACTGGAGGCGGCCAGTAACTCGTCGTAATTCCGGTTCTAATTTATTTATCGTTTTTTGTTTCCTTTCATTGATATCTTTAAGAGATTTATTTTCTCCCTTAAGTTCTTCATTGACTGTTTTCAATAGTTCATTATGATTTTCTAGTATTTTAATCGTATCTCGAAGTTCCTTCATTAAATTAATATTACTTTCTAGATTGGCCCTTAATTTTTGCATATCTTGTTCTGCTTTACTAAGTGCTTCATCTTTTTTTAAAATAAGATTTTTATAGTCTTCAAGTTTTTCTATGACATTCAAGAGTCCTTTATTTTGGTTCATTAATTCATCTATTCTTTTCTCTAATTTTTTGTCTATTTCCTTAAGATCTTGGGTGGTTTTTTCTAATAAATTATTCCCATCCTTCATCTCTTCAGTGGCTGTTTTTAATGTGGCTACCGCATTATTTGTCATTTGCGCTGAAACCTGAAAATTCGTATTCGTAGCATCCAGATTATGCTTAACTGAATTGAGTTGTTCCTGCAACTCGTTACGAAGCTTTGCGATAAGCTGTAATAGTTCGTCTATTCTTTTTTCATAGGCGTCGGATTTCTTTTTGTCATCGGATGAACCAGACCCATACCAGTAGCCGCTAAATATCGCGAAAATTGTAGTAACCGTGGCAACTACAACACCAGCACCTCCTGATGAGGTTGTTGTGGCGGCAGCAACGAGGGGAACGATCAAGAGGGGTAGAGGCATAATATTCCTTTAATTGAGAGATTGAAACAAATTCAAATTTTCCGTGAAATTTGACTTGAATGCTAACAAAGTGACCATGCTAAATCAACTGAGAAAATTAATTTTTCATGTTGTTTAATTTAGTGATTTAGGTAAAAAAAAGAATAAGTTTATGAAAATAAAAAAATTTAATTTGAATTAAAATGCCAATTTATTTTCAATTTTTTTATATAAAATTAACCTTTGACCGGGAGCCTAGTAAAAAAGAGTCATGATTAAATTTTAACCTAATAATGCTTTAGGTGCCGTCGGAGTCCCTTAATCTTAATTTTTTCGCAACGTTTGATTGGTGCTTATTTGTCAGGTAACAGAATCTCAGTAATAGGATCCTAGTAACCCTAGACTCCATAACTTGTTTTTAAATATTTAAGCAATTGAATATATTAATAAAATTAGTTAATTCTGGAATTAAAACCAGATTATATTATTCTAATAGAGCGGGTACTTGATTTTGAAGTATTGTCACCCTTCGCTCTCTACCGTATTTTGCAATAATATGAGTAATCCTAACGATTACTTCAGTGTGCGCCAAGGAAGGCTGAAAGCCGAGGCGCACAGCGAATGAAATGGATGTTAACTTATTTATTCAAACAATGAAATTAATACGCTTGAAGTGGCATTGTTTCGGTCGATGGACATTCATTATCCGTTTGTGCGGATGCGGCACTCCCAGAAAATACGCCACAATGTTTGAGTGCGCTTATCGAATTATCAATGATTGGCGTACTGGATACGACTAATTTTTCAGTGACTTGTTCAAGTTTCTGGATGACCGAATCCTGATATTCGATCATCTGCGTATAGTGGTTATTAGAGCTGCGCGTTTCTTCTAATGTGCTGGTTAAATTCTGTTGAGTTTCTAACATCCTTTGTGTTATTTGATCAAACTGTAGTTGTTCATCATCAATAAAGGTATGTAATTTTTCAAGAAATAAGGTTCTTTGCTCTTCATTAAACCGCAACGTCCCGGTAAATACGGTGACTGTGTCACTGAGCGTATGTGCAAGATTTTTTGCAATGTTCAGATCAGTTTCAAGTTTACTTCTTAGCGTTTCGAGCGCCTCAATACGTTCAGACAATGTCTTGTGATTCTGTTCATACTGCTGCTGCACTTTATTTAATTGAGCCTGAGTTTGTTGCAGCACCTCGGATTGTGCACCTGAAGTGGCTCTTAATTCGTCCATGGTTTTTTTTAGTCCATCACGGACCGCACACAACTCGCCCTCGGTAGTGTTCAACGTGGCTATTTGACCCGTTAACTTATTAATTTCACCGTCCAAACGTGACACATTATTCGTAAGATTCGTGTTTTCTAGGGCTAATTGTTCCACCTCGGTTTTGAATTGCTTGTGTAGTGCATCGATTAAATCAATAAGGTTCACCAATAAGTCTGAAAAATTTGCGAGGATTATTTTAAATTTATTTGTGCTTTGTATCGAATGTCGATTGTAGTCAAATAGCAAGTAACTGCCGCCCGCATAAGCAAGCAGTGCGAAAATACTTAGCGTAAGCAGTACAGTAAGTTGCAGCGCCATGCTTAAAATGATGAGCGGTACGAATACGGCAAGTCCTGAGCTAACCAGTATCCAAAGAGGAATCTTTGCCCAGTAGGCTGCGCTACGTGCGAAGACACTTTGATTGGCCGCGAAGGAATCGATTGCGTCCTCAAAGTCTTTTTGTACCTGTGTTAAACGTTGGTGCGTAGTTAGTATTTGTTGTAGGTGTTCAGGTTTAGGTGTTGCAGGAATTTGTGTTGGATTGGTTTCCGTTTGTAAATCAGGTGTCATTTGTCCTCGTCCTTATTGTTGACAAAAAAATGAGCCACTTTAATGGTCTGCGCTGAGCATTGTACGTGCTTGGATTTATTTCGTCACTAATAAGTCCCTCGTAGAATTTGGATTTATTTTCAACAAAATTATTTTTAATCGATTTTAAAGTCTGTACTGAATCGGGAGCAAATTAGATTGTTCGAACGTTTTGTTTTCGCTATTATTTCGGGCGACTTGATGGGTGGCGCGAGCACCACGAATAGAACGCACCTTAACGCCCTTTAATAAGCAGAGGGTGTGAAAACAAAAAGAGAACCAGGGTATTTTGGAGACGTCCTCGCTCGTCTTTACCGGCATGAATAATGGACGAATGTGATTCGTTTTTATTAAGGGCAATAAAAAAGGAACGATGCGCGCTTACCAAAGAGGATGCCTCTTTTTAAGGTGCAACGTACATAATAAGGAGAAATAAAATGAAAAAAAGGACTTACAGTGTGTTATCTGGTCTACTTTGGTTCGGGTACAACAGCGCATTTGGGTTGCCCCTTGATTATCTAATGCCCCCTATAGGTTATGATCCCCCCAACGTAATTCATCATAAAAAACAGACCCTAACGTTGGTTGATAACTTAAGTCATCCGAGCCACAACAAAAAAACAGAGTCCAGTTCGACGCGAAATGGCGAAAATTTGCAGTCGTTTGCCTCGTTACCTCATAAAACAGCCTAATTGGTGCATTTTGCTTTGGTACGAACGGACGCACTTTCTAGGGTTCATACAGGTTTTTAGGACACGGCCATTATTTGAGTGCCGCCTCGGATGAGTTTGAATCCTTCCTGTGCGTGCACCAAAAAATTAGGCGAGCGACATAATGGGGCGTGGCTTCAATTAACCAGGCATTGTGGGGGTTTGCTGAGGAGGACGAGCATAACGTGTTTTTGGGCGCGTTCTTATGTGTTCAAGATGATTCCAGCACAGTTTTCTGGCATGTATTCGCTCGTTAATGGAGAGCGAGGGCAGGGGTGTTAAGGAGTCAATATCCAATACATTGATGAGGTGGATGCTTCCAAGTTTCGGGTCTTGACGCAGCGCTTTAGGTTCAGAGTTAATGTACTTAAATTGAATGAGTACGTCATTGACGATTCCACAATCATTGGTCAGAGATGATTTAAATGATAATCCTGTCATTTATATAAAAACACACATAGGTCACGTAGGCCTTCATTCTAATAAGATTTAGTGTCGATTGCCAATCCTTTTACAGCCAGGGAGCTTGCGCGGTAATTTATCTAAAATGAAAGCCTTCAAAGATATCCACAATTTCTGTGGATATCTCTGTGTGCAGTGTGTTAACCCTTTGTATAACAAGCACTCATAAGGACGTTTCTATGAAACGGGACACCGGGGTCGTTAGGATTCGTTCTATACTTAAGACACAAGGATAGATTTAGGGGCATCAATGTGCGGTCGCTTTGCCTTGAATGCAGATTATGTGCGTATTAAAGCGCAATTTAATTTGTCCAATGAGTTAGACATCCTACCGCAATACAATATTGCGCCCAGCATGCCAGTGCTTTTTATCTGCCAGATTGAGGGACAAAATCAAGCGCTTAAATTGCAATGGGGGTTGTTGCCTGCATGGGCGAAAACTAAAAAAACAAAAAGAGCCATTAATGTGGTTTCGGAAACTGTTTTTGAAAAACGCGCCTTTCGCCGTGACGTGCAAGCGCATCGTGGAATTATGGTTCTGAGTGGTTTTTTTGAATGGCGCGTGGAAGGGCAGGGGAGACAGCCGTACTATTTTAAAAAGAAGAACGATGACTTAATTGCGGTAGCTGCGCTTTGGGACACGTGGCACAGCGGGAATGAGGTGATTCATTCCTGCGCGCTCTTAACGACTGAAGCAAATCCTTTGGTTCACGCAATCCATCCGCGCATGCCGGCCATATTAGTACCGTCTGAGCAAACGATTTGGAGGAACAATCAGGCGTATGAGCCTGATAAATTAAGCGCCGTACTGCACCCGTATCACGTCGATGATTTGTGTGTTTATCCGGTGACACGGGACATGAATCATTTTGCCTTTCAATCTTCTTTAGCCATTAAAGCCCTTACCACGGTTAAACTGGCCTAAAGATAAAAATAAATAAAAAAATATTTATCAATACAATCGCAGTGTTAACCTCTATTGATTGATTTCTTAGGCGCGGTGGTTATTTACAAGGCGGGT
>CAWJMX010000005.1:0-383516 GCA_963844185.1 uncultured Gammaproteobacteria bacterium | reverse complement strand
TCCGTGATAAAAGAGAGAGAATCCTCGCAGTTTTATCACCAAAAGTAAAGCACTCCATATACTGCTTAACTCGGTGTAACCATGCTGAGTGGGTGCAATGTTGGTTGCTTTGAGCTGAGAAGGTGAAAGGATGTTAATCTTGCTCAGTTGTGTGCGGTAATAAATTTTTTGATCTTTACCTAAAATAATCAATGGCTGCGGTTGGCGGTAGTTTTTATCGATATCCGGCAGGTATTCCAGCCCTCCATATTCCTTTTGTTTGGGAATTTTTCCTCCCTGAAATACATAATGCAGGTCAGTAAGCGAAGATTTCATCCCTGCTAGGCAGGCCAGATGATTAAAATAATTTTGCGGACTGTCAAAATCACCATCTCCACCAGCCGCAATAGGAGGCGAATTGACGTCAGGAGTAGGATCGTAGGGCTTGCGTGTATATACAGTTACTCGATTTAGTTCATCATGCAGATTATTTACCAAAATACCGCCCAGCGTGCCAAAGCGTTCGGGTAATACAGCGCGTAAATCACCAATAAATGCCCCATGTCCTGCGGCAAAATGGTCTGTATAATAGTGAAAACAAAAAAATTCCATGCTTAATGATAAGGCTTGATAACGGTATACTAAGTCTTGGATAAACTGCGGACTCATGCCATCGGGAGTATTTTGCAAGATCTCACGTACCGTATTAAATTCATCGAGCTCTGATTGATGTTCGGGGTTTCGCAGTAATTGAGTTAATTCATAAGCAATACGGGCATAATTTAGCGCAATATAATGACCTATGGTATAAGCACGCACAGACCAGGGAGTGAAATGCGAGAGGTTGCGTGTCAGCATTTCCCCATAATTTTTTACGCGGAGTGCAAACATTAATTGTTGGGTGTAGGCATTAAGCGTTTCGAAAAAGGGGATATATTTAGCGCCATCAATCGTATAGATAGTGTCTATATCGTGTTGAGTTACTTCGGGATTCGCCAGTCTTTTGTAAGAATTGATAAGTTTTTGAGCCTCTGGGGTTGATACGGGCAGTTTGATTAAATAAGAACCTAAATTCTCGTAAGTGTCCTCGCGGTTATAACGCATGTGGTTTTTGGTAAATTGAATATTGGTAGGTAAATCAAAATCCACTTCTTTACCACCAAAATAGTCACCAGACATGGCAACAATCATACCAGCAGGTAGCTTATTCAGGTTAATTTGCTGAGGCAGGCCGTTTTTGCCAATTCCTTGTAAATCCAAAAGTAGGACGCCTTGTCCATCAAAATTGATGTAAGGATTGCTATCGAGAATATCCCAACCCTCAAAACGTACGGCATTACCTAATTCAGTGTGTTCTGTTGTATCCATAAAGCCTACTCCTTGTTTTTTATTACAATTACTCAACGTTATAAAATTATGTCGCGAACAGGTGTTCTTCAGGGCTGTTGTTTGCCTCAGAAACATCATTGCAGAGCGGATAGTTTTATATGAATAACAAATGCAATTTTTATACCGTAATTTTCAAGAGTGGGGAGACTTATCGTGCCTTGATTAGTCGGATAACTTGTTAAGAAGAGCGTAAAATCTAAAGTAGAGGCGAATAATGAACAATTTATTAGGACAAGGCTGTATTTTAACTATCCGAAATCGCTACAATTTTTGATGTTAAGTTTTAGGTCTAATAGTTCTTCTATTGCTTTTAAAGTGGTATAGGGCTAAAAATCGATTCTATCAAGTTGCAAATGGGAGCAAGCTGCCCCCATCAATTTTGGGAACAACACATTAAACATGTGCTTGTGCTGAGTTATTGGAATTATCTGCTGAAGTATACGCATCCTTGGAAAACTCACTGGGAATCCAGCCAGTCAGCAGCGTGCCACGATAGAGGAGTTGGCACAAAAAGACCGCCTTACATAGGTCATTACTGTCATAGGAGGAGCATTGCGCACTCTCAAAGAGCATGGTAATAGCAAGTCCCATTTGAGCCGCAGAAATACCTGCTTGGAGCAAATGCATCGCTTTTTCAGATATATGTGTATCTGAACGAAAAAATGAGTATGTTGAAATAGCCACTTGCGCTAATTTTGTGGGGATCATTGCCGCTGGAGTAAATGCTTCAAGACTAGAGCTGATTACTTCTGTAGCAGCATTGCTTCGTTGGGCATTGCGATGTCCAGTCGATGAGCCAAACGGGGCGCGCGTGCTTATGGTGTTCTTTATAGCAGCGATAGCATTATTAAAAAATTCAGACATAGAAAATCCTTATAATTAAAACAGAGCTAATTTAAACTATGATAAAAAACAATAGCATAGGAACAAGTTAATTGATAGGCATGGAGGCTGAAATGCGGGCAGGTTATCGATACTACTAATCGTTGTGTTTTTATTGATTTTTTTGCGTGATAAATGCACCTATTAGTTTATTTTTATGTTCTAATAGGCTTAGAATATTTGTCAGAGTGCATTAATGCCCCATGGGTTTGATATACCATCCAAAAGTAAAGAAGAAATGGAGGAGCTAGTAGCGCTTTTTGCATTGGTTGTAGATGGTATGGTTAATAAAAGTGAAACGCTTTCTGAGCCGCTCAGTCTATTTCAGGGAGAAACAATACCTTCAATTTCTATAAAGGCCTATTTAAGGCGATATGTTGAGTACCTTTTTCTTGATGAAGTAGCTTTAATTGTAATGCTGATTTACTTGGACAGGTATATCAGGAAAAATCCTGAGCATCTTATAACGTCTTTTAGTATTCATCGACTTATAGCTTCTATCCTCCAGGTAGTACATAAGGTCTATTTTGATGAGAATGGTGATCTACATCATCCATATGCAGAGATTGCAGGATTAAGCGGTAAGAATATGAATGAATTAGAGGTAACGCTACTGTTCGCTCTTGGGTTCGATCTATTTGTTGAGCCGAAAACTTACTTAGAATACAAAGAAAACTTAGTTGCTTGGGCACGAGATCTGATGCGTATTCAAAATAGGGCAAAGCCTTATCCAATATCGATTACTGAAGATGATCTGGCTGTGCAAAAACCGGTGGAAAATAATTCTCTGAACCTTTTGCCTGTTAATCCGCCTATTCCAATTACACAAAACTATATGGTGCCTGAGGAACAAGCGGTCAACCCAGCTTTAATCGTATCAAAAAATTCTGTTGCTGACACTAAAGAGTCAGAGAACAAAATGCCAGTTAGTGGTAATTCTGGTTCATCCTATAACCCTAGATTTTTGTCTCCTACGGTAAATGCTTCAAAATCACCCAAAACTAAATGTAAAACTAAAATGTCATGTCAGATATTATAAAAATCAAATAGAGTATAAAGGTATTAAACGATTAGTGTGTTTTATTATCCTCTGAGGATTTAAAATTAAATAATCTTCAGGACATTTTTCTTGAGTGCGCGGCGATTTATCAAAACGCAAATTTGATGTCGAGAACAATGATGCAAGAATTATTTTTTGAATCAATAATGCCTTTGTCTTTATCGCTGCCGATTATCTTAAATACAGCCGTCGTGAATCTTCATTGTGGATTTTACTTCGCAGCAATGGTGGCTAACAAATACACAAATAATCGGTATACTTTTTTTCCTACAGATACACATAAACAATTAGTGCAGGCAGAACAGGAACTAAAGGATTATGTTGATGTACTCGCAATGCATCTTCGGACTTAGTATAAAATATGGCTATTAATATTTTCTTAATGTTTACGGTTTATTATGACCTTTTAGCAAATTTTAAGGTCCGAATTGATAAGCTATTTATCTACAAAAGCAGAGGTGCTTGCGGCGGTGCGAAGAGATGGTCTCGCTCTGCAACATGCTTCTAAAAAATTGCAACAAGACCAAGGGGTTGCACTTGCTGCTATTCAACAAAATCGCGAAGCTTTTAAATTTATATCGCCACAATTGCAAGATGATAAAAATTTTGTGCTTGCAGCAGTGAAAAAAAATGGTCTTGTACTACAACATGTTTCTGAACAATTCCAACAAGATCAAGATATCGCGCTTGCCGCTATCGAAGAAAATCACAAAGCCTTTGAATTTATATCACCTCAATTGCAACATGATAAAGATTTTGTGCATGAAGCCGCGAAAAAAAATGGCTTAGTACTGCGATTTGTACCGGAAGAATTGCAACACGAAAGAACGATTGTACTCGCGGCTGTCCGCAAAAATGGTTGGGCTCTTCTATTTGCTTTGAAGCATTTTAAATACGATAAAGAAGTAGTGCTTGCTGCAGTGAGTTCTGTTGGTTTAATACTGCGGCATGTATCCAAAGAATTGCAAGAGGATGATGAGATTGGATTAGCTGCTGTGCAAGGAAATGCGCTCACACTGCAATTTGCATCGGCACGATTGCAAAATGATAAGAAGGTTGTACTTGCTGCTGTGCGACAAGATGGTTTTGCACTGCAATTTGCCTCGGCACAATTGCAAAATGATAAAGAGGTTGTACTTGAAGCTGTGCGACAAAATGGTTTGGCACTGCAATTTGCCTCAGTACAATTGCAAAATGATAAAGAGGTTGTACTTGAAGCTGTGCAACAAGATGGTTTCGCACTGGAGCACGCCTCACAAAAATTACAACAGGATAAAAAAGAGGTGGTATTTGCTGCCCTGCAACAGAATAAAAATGCATATGAAATAGCTTCAGAGACTGCTATTAAAAGTATATTGCATTATTCCTATGTATGCTTGGATTCCATGACTAGGAGGCATGCATTTAAGGTGTCATCAGCCGAACATGGATTAAAAGGTGATCTCTTAAAAACTAAAATCTTATTAGATTTTCGCATATCGTTATTGAACATAACCAATCTTGAGCACTTTGACTTGGTTATTAAGCGTTTTGAACAATCTAAGGATTACATTATTCTTAAAACAGGTCAGGGATTGATTACTCGTTTTTTCAATTTAGAAACCTCTTCGATGCGTGCGGTTAAAGAAATTATTGCTGAAGTGAGGCAAGAAATCCAACATAAACCTAATTATGGTTTGCGTGTATAAATTCTTCAAGCCATGATTAACTACCCATAATCATGGCAACCATTTAGTCTTATAAATCTAAGTAAAAAAACATCCATCCCCCTTGAAATTACTCAATTCACCCCTATATGTTATAAATCATTAAGCAAAAATAAGTTACATAATAGGAGATTAGTTCTATGGTCAGTAAGCAGCAAACAATGGGCTTTCAAACAGAAGTGAAGCAAATGTTGCATTTGGTGGTGCATTCACTCTATAGCAACAAGGAAATCTTTTTAAGAGAGTTAATTTCTAATGCTTCCGATGCTTTGGATAAATTAAGATTTTTAGCTTTATCAGACAGTGCCTTGCTTGAAAATGATTCTGATTTAAAGATTACTATTCAGGTGAATGAAAAACACCGAACCATCACCATTGCTGATAACGGGATCGGTTTAAATTGGGATGAAGCAGTTGCTAATTTAGGTACTATTGCTAAATCCGGTACTAAAGAATTCATGAGCCAACTAACGGGCGAGAATGCTAAAGATTCGCAGCTGATTGGACAATTTGGTGTGGGTTTTTATTCGGCATTTATTGTTGCGGATAAAGTTACCGTAAAAAGCCGACGTGCTGGGATGAAACCTGAAGAGGGTATTGTTTGGGAATCAAAAGGGGATGGTGAATTCTCTATTGGTTATGAGAAAAAAGCGGCTCGTGGTACCGAAATTACATTACGCATTAAATCTGAAGATGATGAGTTCCTTAGTGATTGGCGTATTCGTAACATCATTAGCAAATATTCAGATCATATTTGCTGGCCAATCGAGATGAAGAAAAAAGCTGAAGACGATAAAGAATCTAACGAATTTGAAACTGTTAATAAGGCAACTGCGTTATGGACCATGCAGAAATCTGAAATTTCTGATGACGATTATAAAGTACTCTATAAACACCTTTCCCACGACTATCAAGACCCATTAATTTGGTCACATAATCATGTTGAAGGAAAACACGATTACATATCTTTGCTTTATATTCCAGCTCACGCGCCTTACGATATGTGGCAGCATGAGGCGAAGCATGGTTTAAAACTGTATGTGAAACGTGTATTTATTATGGATGATGCAACGCAGTTTTTACCTCGTTATTTGCGTTTTGTTAAGGGTATTGTTGATGCCAGTGATTTACCCTTGAACGTATCGCGTGAAATTTTACAGGATAATAAACAAGTAGAAAGTATTCGTTCGGCATGTACTAAACGTATTCTCGCTATGCTTGAAAAAATGAATACGCAGGATAAAGAAACGTACCAGAAATTCTGGAATGAATTTGGTTTAGTTTTAAAAGAGGGTATTGTTGAAGATGTTGCCAATAAAGAGGCGATTGCTAAGTTGTTGCGTTTTGCTACGACCAAATCTGCTTCTGAGAAGCAAGAAGTAACTCTTGATGAATACCTTAGTCGCATGCAAGAAGGTCAGGATAAGATTTATTACATCACTGCGTCAAGCTACAATGCAGCGAAGCACAGTCCTCATTTGGAAATATTCAATAAGAAGGGCATCGAAGTATTATTACTCAGCGATAGAATCGATGAATGGTTAGTCGGCTATATGAGTGAATATGAAGGTAAAAAACTGCAATCAATTTCTAAAGGTAAAGTTGAGTTAGGTGATGAGCCTACGGAGCAAATCAAAGAACAAGAAAAAACGCTTGAACCGATGTTAAATCACATTAAGAAAGTTTTGGATGCTAAGGTTAAAGACGTATTACTTACGAATCGTTTGACTGATTCGCCCGCATGTATTGTGGCCGATGAACAGGATATGAATTTGGAAATGCAACGTATTCTGCAAGCAGCAGGACAGCAAGTTCCTATGAGTAAGCCTGTATTTGAAATAAATCCTGAGCATGCCTTAATCAAGCGTTTACACGATATTCAAGACGATAGTTTATTCGAGTTATGGGTAACCATGTTATTCGAACAGGCTGTTTTAGCTGAGGGTGGTCAATTGGATAATCCAGCTGATTTTATTAATCGTGTAAATAAGCTTTTAGTTTTATCTTAGATTAGGTGTTTATCCTCCTTCCTTTGGGGCTATAAGCGTCAAGCTAAGCCCTATTCTTACGTTCCGCGGCTTGTCCGCGGAATCTATCTAGTGTTCTAATTTTTGTGTAAATTTCTTCGCTCCCTAAGACAAACTGTGGGAAGTAGTCTGTCTCTTGGTGATACGGAAGTTTTGATGGGCTATGAACTTTACAACCCGTCGATATTATGGTCTATAAATCACCGATACAAAATCAATATCTTCCTTACTTGGAGAAGCAGAAGAAGAGGGCTCAGTTGTCTCTGGAGTAGGTGGTGTAAAGATGGAGCTGGGATCCTTTGTTGCCGCAGGGTTTACATTCCGGGCTTTATTTAAGAATAGCTCAGCTTCCTGCTCCAGATCGTTAATGCGCCGTTCAAGTTCAGTAACAAGTTGTTCTGCATCACTTTGTTGAGTTTTTAATGAAGGTATTGTTACCTGTTCAAGCGTTTTGATTGCATCATTTTGATTGGAAATTAGTTCACTATTGCTGGCGATTGTAGCAATATTTTGTTTTAGTTGGGATTTACCCGAATTAATCAGGACAGTATAAATCAATGACGCAATTAAAAGTCCAATGATTGCTATAGCAGTTACCCCGGCAGGGATGAATAATAAGGGAATTAAGCTGACTGCGAGGGGAAGTAGTTTCATTGCTAGAAATGCGCCGCCAAGTAATGTTCCAGTTGATAAGAAGGTAAACGCGCTAATTTTAAGAAGCCTATTCTTCAGTGTATGGCGCTGTTCAATTGTTTTTTCTAGCTGTTGATTCTGCTCGAGTAGTTGTTGATTTTGAGATTCAAGAACAGAGTTGGGATTTTTTAATTGATGAATCTTTTGTTCTTCTTTCTGTAGTTCATCTACCAACCTATTTTTATTACTTTGGGCGCTTTTTAATTTTTTCATTTCAATAGCTCTTTTTTCAAGAGCTTCAAAGTGATTATGCATATGGATAGTCACCTGTTTCAATGCTTCTGTTTCGTGATAACTTAGTTTTGATTCCGCTTTTAAGTTGGTTTGAATATGCTTAACAAATAGTGGATAGCTTTGATTGGCAACTTCATCTTTTAATTGCTTTTCTTGTTTGTCTATATTTTGATGAGCAACCGCAATTGTTTGTACCAATAATTGGTAGTTGTGGGGCGAGAGGTGTTGCTTTCTGGAGGCGTTGTTTTGACGTGCGTCTTCACGTGCAGTTCGTGCAATAGCGCGTTCATTTCTTTGCAGCGCTTTTTTAGGTAGCTCTATAGTTAGACTTTTTCCTATTGCTTGGGCATGATCTTTTATTTTGTCATATTCTAATTGTATTTCGCTTAAGCTTTTTTGTGCCACGTTTAATTTAGCATGGAGTTTTTCTTTTAGTGATATTAGTTTTTGTTTTTTTAACGAGACTTCTGCATTACCATGCCCATGGGTTGTTTGTTCATGCGAGTGCCCATGGGTTGTTTGTTCATGTGAGTGCCCATGGGTTGTTTGTTCATGCGAGTGCCTATGGGTTGTTTGTCCATGCGAGTGCCCATGGGTTGTTTGTCCATGCGAGTGCCCATGGGTTGTTTGTCCATGCGAGTGCCCATGGGTTGTTGGCCCATGTGAGTGCTCATGGGTTGTTGGTTGGTAATGAGTCGCATCATAATTTGCAATTTGCTGATTTAGTTCTTTTATTTTATCCAGCAGGTAGTCGATATTCGCACAGTCATTCTGTATTCTTAATCCATATGTTGAAATTTTTTCCCTAAGAGCAGCCGTTTTCTGAGTTAATTGAGAGGATAATAATAAATCTTTTCTCATCTCTTGAGCGTCACTCTGATTTTCTTCTATATCTTGTTGTATCTGCGATGCATAAGCTTTATTTACTAAAAACGACTCAATATTGGTTTTATCACTTTTAACGATTAAAGTTAATTGAGTATTGATTTCATCTACTATGGTAGAAATAGGCGATTTCTCTACTAAATTTTGTAGTAGAGTAGGGTATGTTGCGGTACTGATGTACGTATCGGTTACTTGCCGGTTTAACTCCTTGATATTTACATCCGATAACATGAGGATCCTCCCAGAGTTCTTTAGGAGCTATCTTATATAAAGGTATTCAAGAGTCAACAGTTATTAAAATATAGAGGGAAAAAAGATTGTTTATTCATGGAGATAAAAAAAAGAGGCTCGATAAACGAGCCTCTTTCTTCTATATGTTATTCATCCGTTAAGCGGAAGTATTTTGTTCCGAAATATCTTTGTAGTTTTTTTCTAATTGTGCCGCGACTAATTCCTAGCATTTTAGCTGCTTGTAATTGATTACCACGACGTTTTTCCATTACCGCTTGTAATAATGGAGGCTCAACTTCAGACAGTATCATGTCATAAAGATCGTCTATATTTTTGCTTTTATTTTCAGCAAGAAAACGAGTAACAAGATTGTATACTAGATCTTGAAGACCTTGATCTTGTTTGGTGATTGATTGGGTAGTTTCAGGTGTTTCAATGACATTCATCTTAACTTCCTTATTGTTAATTAAATCAACGACAGTCCAATTGCTTACATTTACAGTGAAAGCAAAATTAATTGTACATGAAGGATAATTGATATTCTATATTTTCAAGCTAAAACGATGCATTTTTTTCGAGCAATTGACTCTCTATTAGATTAAATAAAGAACCATCAGCTCTTTCCGAAGACAAAGAGTCTTTAAGTGTTGCTAATCGAGCAAGCATCGTTTTAGATTGCGTGCTGTCATTATAGAATTGAGTGATGTATTTGCTTAATTCATGAGGATTACAATCATACTGTAAAAATTCAGGCACAATCATTTTATTTGATAAAAGATTGCATAACCCCAGGAATTTTACCTTGATGAGTTTTGCGGCCACAATGTAGGTGATGAATGATGATTTATAAATGATGCACATCGGTTTTTCTAATAAGGCACATTCAAGTGATGCCGTGCCAGAAGCAACAATTACAAAATCTGCTGCAGCCATACAGTTTAATGCCTGGCCTTGTATAAAGGTCACTGGCAGGGCGCTTCGGGCAAAATACTGCGTTATTTTTTCTGCATCAATAGTGCCGGCAATCGGAATGATAAACTGTAAGTCAGGATAACGTTGATGTAGGCGCTTTGCCGTATCACGTAATACGGGCATATGTCGCTCAATTTCATTGTTGCGACTGCCAGGAAGAAGCGCGAAAATTTTAGCGTCTAAAGGTAAATTTAAGGTCTTTCGCTGTGATGCCTTATCTTCAACGGCCGCTATTTTTTCAACCAAAGGATGTCCCACAAAACGTACAGGTACTTGAGCCTTTTCATAAATTGCTTTTTCAAAAGGGAGAATAACCGCCATCATATCAATACATTCTTTGATGAGATGAATACGCTTTGCTTTCCAAGCCCAAATTTGTGGACTAATGTAATATACGATCTTAAGTCCTAACTCCTGTTTGGCATATTTTGCCAACCGCAAGTTAAAGCCTGGGTAGTCGACTAGAATAAGTAAATCTGGTTTTTGTTCTTTTAAATGTTTTTTGATTGCCTTAAATGCTTTACGAATAACACCAAGATGGCGAATAACTTCCGTAATTCCTGTAACGCCGAAACGAGCTAGATCAGCGATTAATTCCGCACCAGCTTCTTGCATGTGCTTGCCGCCAATTCCACTAATTTCAATATTAGGGTAACTAGCCTTTAATTGCTTAATCAAGACTGATGCGTGAACATCTCCTGATTCCTCACCGGCAATGATGACAACGCGTTTAGCTTTTTGCATGGCGTTCAAGCAGATTAGTATGAATTAATGCTGTGATTTGTTCTGCGGTTTGCAATGCAGCCAGACCATCTTCTCCGGTGACTATGGGGGCGCTATTCTTGGCAATGCACTGGAGAAATGCCTTTATTTCTTCTAATAAAGCATCACCTTTTTCCAGTTCCTTTTCTTCATGAACCATATCCGGAATCCCAGGAAACATTTCGCCAGTCCCTTTTTTAAATACGGAAAGTTGTTTGCTCTGATAGTCAATTGATAAGAACGAGTCATCTTGGAATATTCGCGTTTTACGTGAGGTATTAAGACTGACACGATTGGCGGTTAGATTAGCAACACAATGGTTAGCAAAAGTAAGACGTACATGCGCAATATCAATCGTCTTGGTTAGCACCTGTGTGCCTTGTGCCAGAATAGAAACAATAGGGCTTTTTATCATATTCTGAATCAGATCAATGTCATGAATCATTAAATCAAGTACCACATTCACATCAGCACCGCGCGGCGTGAAAGGCGCTAGGCGCTCTGCTTCAATAAAACGTGGTATTGTTAAATAATTATCGAGAGCGAGCCGAGCTGAGTTAAAACGCTCAAGATGTCCTACTTGTAATTTTGCATTATGCTTTTTAGCCAGTTGAATTAATTCTTCTGCTTGCTCAGTTGTTTCTGTAATTGGTTTTTCGAGTAAGACATGAATGCCTTGCTCTAAAAAGGCTTTAGCTATTTCATAATGCTTGCTTGTTGTCGCTGCAATACTTACCGCATCAACTTGATTAAATAATTCCCGATAATCAGTGTAGGCTGGAACATTCAATTCATGCCCAACGGCTTCTGCTGCTGTTTGATTTGCGTCACAGACAGCAACTAATTTTGTGTTAGGGATAAGTTGGTATTTTTGTGCATGAAATCGACCTAAATAGCCGACACCGACAACCGCGCAGCGAATTTTATTCATAGAAATAGTTTATTTGCTAATAATTTGTGCGTAATGATCGCATTTCCTGGATGATAAATCAATTTTAAATGGGTATTATTAGGCCTATCTTGAGATGAGTGGAACGATAATGAATAAAAACATACTAATTGCTGGTGTTGATGAAGTGGGGCGTGGTCCTTTGGCTGGCGCGGTGGTTACGGCGGCAGTTATTTTAAAAGAGCCAATAGAAGGGCTTGCTGATTCTAAAAAATTGACCCCTAAAAAACGCAAGTTGTTGTCATTACAAATACAAGAACGCGCTTTAGCTTTTGCTTATGGCAGGGCGGAAGTTGAGGAAATTGATGCACTAAATATTCATCAAGCAACATTACTGGCGATGCGCCGAGCGGTAGAGGCCTTACCGATTAAACCGGATGAGGTCTTGGTTGATGGCGCGCATGCACCTAGGTTAGATATTCCTTGCCGGGCAATTATTCAAGGGGATAGTTTAATTCCTGAAATTAGTGCGGCTTCGATTTTAGCGAAGGTATTACGTGATGAAGAAATGGAAGCACTCGATGCCATTTATCCTGGATATGGATTTGCAGGGCATAAGGGCTATCCTACTGTTGCGCATCGAGAAGCTCTAGTGCGTCTTGGCCCTTGTGTGATTCATCGACGTAGTTATGCGCCGGTGGCGGCTTTGCTCTGAGTATAATCAACTGAAGTCCCATTGCCATTAAGTTAACGTAAGTTATGGATAAGAAATCGAGACAGGGCTAATTTATTTTTGAAGCGGGCTGAGGAAGCGCTTTAGCAAGCGGTGGTATTGGGTACTAAATCTTTGGGAGGACAGGCCTGATTAGCGATGGCACAAGCAAGTCAAGGCCTGGCTAAGAGTAAATTTTGTTTTTTGCCCATCCATGAACAGTTGGCTACTCAATTTTCGGTTTGATTTCTATTTTGGCGTAATCGATTGTTCTAGTGTCTTTTGTAACTCTTTTTCTTTGGAAAAAAATGCTCTATATAGAGGCTTTATACCGAAACTTAAAACGTCTGTGAGTTTTTGAAGAAAAGGTCTTTCAGACCAATCTGGTTTATGATCAAGGCATATTTTTATTTTTTCTTTTACAAACTTCATATCGATTTCATTTAAACTTTCTTTATCCTTAATTCTATTTTCTATATCTGAAACGGCCTGATATCTAGTGACTAGTTTTTTGATTATTGTAGGGGGGGCATCGTGCATTTCCTTGGGGGGTGGTATAACCACTCCATTTTCTTTAAGTTTATTTTCAAGATGACTTTTGTAAGTTGGGATATTATCTTTTAAAACTGCCATTACATGATGTGCTTTTGTTGCGTTAGCCACTAGTACCATCCTGCAATGTAAGCCAGCCCAAGCTTGTTTGCTCGGTTTATGGGTGTCATCAATTAAATGTATTTTGGCTAAATTTAATGTTTGTGGCTGATCTTTGAATGTATCTAATAATATAGGAGCGATATCATCAAGGCCAATACTCTCAATCTCATCATCAAATGAAGTCCTTTTTCTCTCTGCTTTGTTTATCGCGGCTACATAGGAGGCTGCATGGGTTAGTTGGGCAACAATTAAATATAAATCTTCAACCCCTGTGATATTATTAACATCCAGTTTTTGCAATTTCTTCATTATTTGATCTTTTGCACCGTCAATCATTTGCGTTGCATTTTGTTGGGTAACCTTTGCACATGCATCTTCTTTCAAGTGTGTGAACTCACTATAATCACGTTCTACTCCGCGCATCATTTTAAACTCACTATCTATTATTTGTATTAATTGTAGCCTATAATTTGCTGTTATTCTGGGTGTGTTGAGCATATATTGATCGGTTCGTGCTGATTTATATTTGATACTAAACCTTTGAATGGCTTTGTTGCTTAACTCTAAACTTGAACTAAAATGCCAGGGGCATAAAGAACGTGCGGTGAAGTGATCTAGCATCGAAATTCCGGACATCAACTTTATGCAGCTATCTTTCTATTGTATAGGTCTATTACGATCGCTAAATAATGGCCAACTTTCAAGCCATGTGGCGGCCTATGGCTTCCTCAACGGGGAATGGAGATCAAATGAAGCCCCTTTAGGGATATTCCCTTTGTTCTTTAAACATCTATAAAGAAGATAAGCCAATAAATACGTAGCTCGTTCATTGCCAGTTTGGCCTGAGTATGCCCGCGCTAAAAAGAAATAACCTCTAATTAAAAAAGAAGGTACATATAAATGCTTAATTTAGTCTATTCCCTTATTCAAGAAAACACTGAATCAGTAAAATCTATCTTTAAGGTAGAAAGTAAAACATCAAAAGAAAACGAAAATTACTTTATGTTGTTTCCGCTGAATCAAGATGGAAAAACGCAAGAACTATTAATGAATAATAAACTTTATGTCCCTATTGAATATCACATTACAATATATGAAATTACACACCTAAAAGAGCAGAATGCTGCTTTTCATATTACGATTGAATTTAAGAATAACGAAGAATCATATAAAATTATAACCAGAGAGTATTTTGATGAATTTGGTAAACCGATCCATGCTACCTACAAGGTAGGTGATGTTTTTTTAAATAATATTCAAGGATATGATAACGTCTTAAATTTTTCAAAAGATAAAATTATCAAATTTTATAATATCGTTCAGAGTTTTTATAATGAAAAAAGAACAAATTACCTGATGGAGTATAAAAAAATATTAGATGATTTAGAGAATAAAAGTCATTGTCTTGAAAATACATCGACCTCAATAAATGCGATTAAGAAATATAAAATTTATGAAAATGCTTTAAAAGAAGCAACTACGTATATTGAGTCACAAAGTTTATTTTTTAAAGAAACAGCGAGTACCTTAGATATTTTAAAAGGTTTATTAAAAAATATTACCGTGGTCAATGAAGAAAGAATACAAGAAAAAATAAACCTATCAATTTCGAAAGAAAAAATAACGCCATCTATAGATCTAAATTATCAACAGAGCTCCACTAAAAAAATATCTAAAATAGATAAAGACGAAGTGGCAATAAGAGAAATCGATAATAATCTAAAAAAGATCGCGTTATTAGATAAATATACTCAAATTATTTCGGAATACGAACTCCAAAAAAGTAAACTTCGTCTGTTGAAAAAGGATAATGATATACTGATCACATTAGCTAGGATAAGAGATATTGAAACAATTGCCTCATCCATTATAGCAACATTCATCATTAAAAAAGATAACTGTGATATGAATGAACGTGATTTTAGCCAATTACTAAATTTAAATCAGACACCTCAAGGCATGATTTGTCTGGCCGTTAAAAATAATAATGTCACTGCGTTAAAATTAATTTTAAAAAAATTCCCATTAACAAATTTAAATATAAAAACAACGCCCATCGGTGAAAAGGTTGATTATTATCTTTTGGAACTGTCCTATAATAAAAAATATTATGAACTATTTAAACTTTTGCTTGAATCTGGTGCAGTTCCTGATTTTAAAATTGAAGATCCAACCAAATACCAGGAAACCTTATTGCAGCGTACTTGTCAAGATAATCGCACAAAGGAAATGAAAGATCTTTTAGAGGTAAAAGCTAACCCTTACTATAAATCGCTAAAGGGATATCATCCCCTTGGTTCACTTCTGTGTAATTATCATAAAAATAAAGAAGCTCGTCCTGCAATTAAGGCGCAAATTCGTCTTTTTTTGCAATTTTTCTCAAATAAGAATGATTATACTGTAATCAATTATCGAGAATCATTTACTTTCGATCAAAGTTCTGCATTAGCTAAAACATGTATCTGGGATTTACCAAAATTGGCAGAACTCTTATTAGAGCATCATGCAAACCCTAATATTCTTTGCAGTAATTTATCAAGCCCCCTAGATAGGTGTATAGAACACGATAATATGTCTTTTTTTCAGATGGTTTTAACGAAATCTCTTTACAAAATAGAGGAAGGATTATACAGCGCTTATGCCTTTGCCATAAAGAATAATAAAAGTGAGTTTATATCTGTTATCTCTAACTATATAAAAAATAATAATCTTAAGATAGATAATAATCAATTAATTTACTATAGAGAGACACAGCAATATAAGACAGTAGAAAAAGAAAAACGCAATTATCTAAATAATCTTTCAGAAGGTGTAGCCCTTGCCTTGAATCGAAACACAACGGAAATTGGCCGCAAAGTTTTAAACAACTTTTTTGTAACACAGAAAAAAACTTGTGATGATGAGAATAACACCATAAAAAGGAATGGCATGTTTAAATAATGGTGCAGACGATAAGCTTGCGGTTATAAATTCAAACACCGAAACAATGGTGTACTATATCTTTCTCTTGCAGTGGATGAGGAGGGGCGATTGATTTTTAAGAGACTCTTTAGCAACAATAGTATTGCTGCTAAAGAGTCTCTTAAAAAACTAATAAGGAGTAATCCCTCGTGTGATATCAGTGCGATTAATATGCATAAAAATCCAGCTTATGGCCAAGCTATTAAAAGATTTGAAATCATGCGTATGTTCAGTTCAATCTTTGGATGTATGGAACACGTATATAAGTATCATTTATTACCGAGCAATTTGGTATTTACAATTGAAATCCACCCAAAACGTAGGATTTTGTAAGTCGGATCATTTTTGCAACATTGGTGCCCTCTTGCACGAGTAGTTAAATTCGCTAACGCAAACAATTAAACAAAATCTTATGCGAGCTAATCGACATTAATATGCCAAAACTGGCTAAAAAGGTCACCATCGCCGTGCCACCATAACTTACTAGAGGCAAAGGAATTCCCACTACGGGAATAATACCCATTACCATCCCTATATTCACAAAGCCAGACATAAAGAATGACATGGCAAGACTTGCCGCTAGGAGGCGAGTAAATGTTGTTTGGGCGTGGGAGGCAATGTTTAAGCTTCTTAATGAAATTAAAACAATGAGTGCAATGATGGCAAAGCCGCCGGCAAAGCCAAACTCCTCACCACTCACGGCAAAGATAAAGTCCGTCGCATGCTCGGGTAAGAAGTTAAGATGTGATTGGCTGCCTTGTAACCAGCCTTTTCCTACAAGCCCCCCGGAACCAATCGCAATTTTGGATTGGATAATGTGATAACCTGAACCTAAGGGATCTTGTTCGGGATCGAGTAACGTATAAACGCGTTGTTTCTGATAATCGTGCATAACATGCCATACTACGGGTATGGCTGAGCTGATTAAAAGAGTAATTAATAAAATTACTTTAAAACGGATACCGGCTAAAAATATAACGCAGAACCCTGCTGCGGCCACCATAATTGCCGTACCCAAATCAGGTTGTTTGGCAATCAGTAAAGCGGGAATAGCAATAATAAGCCCGGCAACCGAAATAGCTTTTAAACTACTGGGGTGTGTTTGCCGGTCAAAATACCAGGCAGCCATCATGGGCACAGCCAGTTTCATGATTTCTGAAGGTTGAAAACGGAATAAACCTAATTCTAACCATCGTTGGGCCCCTTTACCAATTTTACCCATGAGCATTACGGCAAGCAGCAAGGCTAGGCCGATACTGTAAATCCATGGCGTCCAGATTTTATATTTATGCGGTGGAATAAAACCGAGAACAATCATAATCAGTGATGCAATAACCAAGCGCATGGATTGACGAAAAATCATATTCATATTGGCATTAGAGGCACTGTATAAAATCAACAGGCCAAAGCTAATTAAGAGCAGCAGTAAGCCCAATAAGGGGAGATCTAAATGGAGAGCTTTCGCAGTGAAGCGATAAACGGGTTTAGTGTGTCGTCGGTTCATGATTCGTTTTCATCGGATAAAGTTCATAATAAGTATCGAGTATCTTGCGTGCAACTACAGAAGCAACAACATCATTTTCAACGATTACTGCTAATGCAATTTCAGGCTTATCTACTGGAGTAAAGGCAATAAATAATGAATTATCACGCAACGCCTCGGGTATATCTTCATATTTTGTTTTTTCATATTGTCGGCCACTAAATACTTGCGCCGTTCCAGTTTTTCCTGCCACAGGGTAGGGTGGGTTCCGTCCAAATCGGTAACCAGTTCCTTCATTGCTGGTAAGTACGCTATGCATGGCTTCTTTAACAATATCCCAATTGTCTTCGTCTTTAAGATAAATGGGATATTCTTCAACGGGCTTATAGCGTTTTATTTCACCATTATCACTGTTTACTGTTTTCGTTAATAAATGTGGTCTAAAACGTTGTCCATGTTGGCTTAAGGATGCCGTAGCATTGGCAATTTGCAGTGGTGTGGCCAGCATAAAACCTTGGCCAATGGCTGTGATTAAGGTGTCGCCAGGGTACCAGGTTACGCCTTTAGTTTGTTTTTTCCAGCGTAAGCTGGGTACAATTCCCGAAGCTTCTTCATAAAGATCGATATGGCTCAAATGGCCTAAACCAAATTTAACTAACATGTCTTCAATATTGGAAATACCCATTTTATTACCCAGTTGATAATAAAACGTATCACAGGAAACGGTGATCGAGCGTTTAAAATTGATCATGCCATGCCCCGTTTTTTTCCAATCCCTATAGTAATGGCTGGAGTTCGATAGTTTATATTTACCTGGGTCATAGATCGTGGTTGATGTTGTGATGAATCCTTTATCCAAACCGGCTAAACCAACAAAGGGTTTGATAGTCGAGGCAGGAGGGTAAACGCCACGAACTGCTCGATTAAACAGAGGTCTTTGCAGGGTGTTTGATAATTTTTTATATTCTTTTGAGCTCACGCCGCTGACAAAAATATTGGGATCAAAGCTAGGCGAGCTCACCATCGCTAAAACCTCGCCATTTTTAGAATTAATAACTACGGCAGCACCACGTTTGTCTTTTAGTGCTTCATAGGCTGCTTTTTGTAAGCGGGTATCGATACTTAAATAAAGTTTAGCGCCGGAGTGGGGATTAATTTTATCAATGATTCTTAATGTACGTCCACTAACGTCCGTTTCAACCATTTGATAGCCCACTTTACCATGGAGAATGTCTTCATAGTATTTTTCAACACCGGCTTTACCAATAAAATTGGTCGCTCGGTAATTGGTTGGGTTAACCGTTTTTAATTCTTGAATATTAATACGCCCCACATAACCTAATACATGCGCGGTGATTTCGCCTAGCGGATAATAACGCATTAGGCGCGCCTTAATGCTAACCCCAGGAAAGTGATATTGATTAATTGCAAAAAGTGCTACTTCTTCTTGGGTTAATTTTAATTTAATTGGAATTGGCATAAACGAGCGATTTTGTTTTCTAGCGCGGTTAAAGCTGTCTATATCATCTTCACTAATTGATGGAATTAGCTTATGCAGTTGTTTTAGTGTTTGCTGCATGTTTTTGACGTGTTCGGGGATAATTTCAAGAACGTAGACCGGGATATTTTCTGCCATTAACACCCCATTTCTGTCGAGGATTACGCCTCTTGGGGGGGCAATAGGGGTAATATTCATTTGATTTTTTAAGGAGAGGGTTTGGTATTTTTTAAATTCTGAGATTTGCAGGTATGCAAGTCGTAATATCAGAATTAATGATAAAATGATGATAAATGCAACCAACAAATTAAGTCTAAAACGTTGATGCTGTGATTCTGTTTGATAATTTCTAAACGATTGATTAAGACTCATTACGCGCAGAGGGTTAGTATGGAGCAAAAAAAAGCATAGTATATCAAAATGGTTTTTTTTACTATAAACAACATCTAGGTTGACGTTAGAAAATTAAATTAAATGTCAACAGCCCCTAGAGACCCGAGTTATTTATGATAAGGATGATTATTGATGATCGACCAAGCCCGATATAAGGTTTCCAGCAGTATAACCCGCACTAAAGGATGAGGAAGGGTTAATTTTGATAAAGACCAGCGCTCATTACATAGTTTAAGTACTTCCTGAGAGAGGCCTTCAGGGCCACCAATGAGAAAACATAGATGACTTGATGTTTGTTGTAATTGGGTTATTTTCTGGGCTAATTCTTCGCTGCTAAATGATTTCCCTTCAATTTCTAATGCAATAATTCGTGCCCCCGTAGGTAGGGCCTCCTTAATCAATGCAGATTCTTTTTCCATGATACGCACGAGATCAGAAGATTTACTGCGGCGAATTAGCGGGATCTCAATTATTTTCAGCTGAATACCGTCATTAAACCGTTTGGCATAATCATTGGAGCCTTGGGTCACCCAGTCGGGCATTTTATTGCCTAAAGTAATAACGGTAATTTTTAACATGGCATTTATTAGCTAGATTGCTCTTCCCAAAGACCTTCTAAGTTGTAGAATTGTCTGCTTTCAGGTTGCATTATGTGAACGATAAAATCGCCAAAATCGACAAGCACCCAGTCACCAGTTTCCATGCCGGTGCAGTTTAATGCAGGCATACCAGCTATTTTCATGTCTTCCATTATTTTTTGTGCTACAGCTTTGACATGACGTGAGGCACGACCTGAGGCAACTATCATATAGTCTGTGATGGTTGTTTGTTTGTGGACATCAATCACTTTAATATCTACTGCTTGAATATCTTCAAGTGCGTGGATTAGTTTAGGTAACATTGGATTTTGTGCTGACATAATAATAAGAAATCTTCTATCAAAAAGCGCTGAATGATATCAGTATTTATTGGGAGTTACTAGGCGTTTAGAGTAATTAGTTATGGTTCTATTCATAATGTAGGTTGGGTCGTTTGATCAACCTACGTAATTGTGAGGTTGGGTATTGACCCAAGATTCGTAAAATTAATGTTCAGGTAGTTGCATATGCGTGAGTAAAAATTTAATTACAGCAAAGAGTATGAGGCACCCTAATGCGGCAATACAAAGGATGCCTAGCTGTTGTGTAAATGCTGCTGCATAAAACGTTTTTAATGTGGCAATGTTCGTTTCACCTGCTGGTATGGCCGTTAATGCAGCCAGTTTCCCAGATAAAAAGCCACCTATACCTAAGGATACGAAAAAGATTCCCATCATGGTGCTGACTTTATTTTTATCAGCAAGAAGGGTAATTGCCGATAAGCCAACAGGAGAGAGCAATAATTCTGCTAAAGAAAACATGAGATAAGCTGGGATAATTAACAATGGCGATAATAAAGCCGAGCGTTCAGTGAAATTACTAACCAATGCGATAATAGCATAAGCTGCGGTGGTAATAAAAATAGCAAATAGGAATTTTTTGCCAATACTTAAACCCCGTTCCTTTAAGTTGAATTGCGGATTTTTCTTTGCTAAAAAATAACCAATAATCAACATACCAATGCTTTGGATGGTGACATAATAGGGGGCTGGAAACTGAATACCACAAAATGTTGGTTCTACAACTCGTGAAATAAAGAGCGTTAGTGACATAAACATTTGGAAATAAAAAGACCAGAAGACGACTGAGATAATGCACAATAAGCCGATAATGAGCGTTTTGCGTGACTGATTGGCGTTTTCACCACTCACCGCATAGACAATATAGCTTGCTGAGAATAAGACAACAAGGCCAAAGATTAGATTCGCTAATTGTGGTGAGTTCAAAATATAAAACGACAAGGACCATAACAGGAGCATTAATCCGAACGCGATAAAGATTTTTTTATATTGAAATACAAAAGAATTATAATCTTTAATTTTATATATTTTTATGCCAAGTAAAAATACGATAAATGCGATAATCATTCCAATTGCTGCGCTGGTAAATGAAGCTGCCCAACCTAAATATTCATTAAGTATGCTTGGCAGGGTAGTTCCCAAAATAATACCTGAGGTAATCCCCATATAAAAAATAGTGAATCCGCTTTCACGCCGGGTGGAACCCTGCAGGTATTCGTTGCCTAAAAGCGAGGAAATATTGGGTTTTAATAAACCGGTTCCGACAGCAACACCTGCTAAGGAGGCGGTCAAGATGGTTGTACTGTCTACGGTTGATAAAAGGCAATAACTAATAAAAAGGACGACAGCGCCTAATAAAACTGCTCGTTTTTGACCAAGTAATTTATCTGCTATCCAACCACCGACAACTGGGGAGAGGTAGGTAAGGGCGGTAAATGAGCCTACTAATGCATAAGTTTCTTTATCAGGCCATTTAAAATGCAAGGCTAAATAAAGAGCAAGAAGCGATTGAACAACGTAAAAACCATATCGTTCCCACATTTCTGTAGCAAAAAATACGCGCAGCGACTTAGGGTGTGTTTCTGAATTAGGCAATTTATCATAACAAAATTAATAGACGTTATTTTCAGTATAACATAGCATTTTCAGGGTGGCTATATGGTTTTCTGCTCCTTCAAATTGATATGTTTCATTGGTTTGATGGTGCCTTTAAAGCAGCTGACACAACCATTGCAGCAATTGCGTTACATCGATGGAAAATGCAGGAGATACCCCGGTCTGGAAAACAGTTTTATGAGCTTGCGGCCTAACTACGTTCAGGATAAGGGGATCCTTAATGTATCGGCAAATTTTCGACAGAGCCACAAAATGACATTACTGGGAATACCTCAAAGTCATCGATCTGTCTGAATTTTGTGGAAGAAGACTCGGTGAAGGGTTACGCAACAAAGCCTCCGTTAAATCAGGGGAATATTACTCTTTAACGTGAAGATCCCTTTAATTCCCCTAAATGTTCTATACTTACTATGTCTGATTTAAATTTTACATTTAAATTACCTTTTTATCTTGCTTCTTATTATGAAGTTAGGGCTTCGTTAATCTAATCAGGGTGGAGTGATGAGCATTAATATTATAGCTTGTGGCGGCTATTTACCTCAGAAAATTGTATCTAATAATGAATTAGAAAAGAGATTGAAGCTGGAAGAGGGATGGATCTTTCAACGAACGGGTATATTACAACGACATGAGCTTGGGAATGAAAATTACATTGATTCATGCACAATTTCTTCCAGGATTGCGATCCAAGCGGCACAAATTAGTGAGCAGGATATCGGGCTAATCCTTATTGCAACAACAACCCCCCAGCAGTTAATGCCCAGTAGCGCTATTCTTTTACAAAAAAGCTTAGGCATTAATAAGAGCATCTCTTTTGATATGCAGGCAGCTTGTAGTGGTTTTATCTATGCACTGATTCTTGCAGAGTCACTGATGAAAACTAACAACATAAAGTACGGACTAGTTTTAGGCTGTGATGTATTTTCACAAGTTACCGATAGTAACGACCCAATTACCGGGGTTTTATTTGGTGATGGTTTTGGAGCTGTTGTATTAAAAAATGAAAATAAACAAGAGGCAACCTCAAGAGGAATTTTTTATACGAATTATGGAACCGATACCTTAGGCATTGAGCATTTGAATATTCCCTGGGGAGCCGCTCAAGGCGTAGAAAAGATCGAAAGCGTGAGCCACTGTGTGCAAATGAAGGGCAAGGAAGTGTTTAAAAATGCCGTTCACCGCCTGACAGATGAAATAAAGATGGCCATGGACAAAAATAACCTAACTATCAACGAGATAAGCCATATCGTACCCCACCAGGCTAATGTGCGTATTCTCCAGGCCGTATGCCAAAATTTAGATATACCAATAGAAAAATGTAAATTAACTCTCTCAAAGCAGGGGAATACTTCTGCTGCCTCCATACCACTAGCTATCGACAGTTTAATTCAGGAAAAAAAAGTAAGCAAAGGAGACATCGTCCTGCTAACTGCTTTTGGGGCTGGCTATGCGTGGGGAAGTGTTTTATGTGAATTTTAAATTTTGTATTGGTCTCTTTGAGTATTAAATTATCCTTAACGACTTAATTTAGAACAGATTATAACATGTCATCTTTAACTTGATGGGGTCTTGTTATCTCTTTATCGTATTCGCTAACAATTACATCGTGTTTTTCATTCATCCATGTAGAGAGTACTCTTTCTATATAATTTTCTAACAAAATCAGTCCTTGAAATAGCAATGAAATAGAGGCTTAACTAAGTTAATTTCTATGCATCTAAAATGTGTCTGGTGTATGATGCCCGTAATTTTTTTAGCAATGGAGCATGCTTTATGGGTGAGAACAAAACTGCGCGGGTAATTCGAGCAAATCGTGGCACAGACAAGCAGGCTAAGAGCTGGCTGACTGAGGCTGCATTACGTATGCTTTGTAATAATCTTGACCCGGATGTAGCAGAAGATCCTGATTCGTTGATTGTTTATGGTGGCTTGGGAAAAGCTGCACGTAATTGGGATTGTTTTGCTAAAATTGAACAGGTCTTAAAATCTTTAGAGGCCAATCAAACGTTATTGATCCAATCGGGTAAACCCGTTGGTGTTTTTACCACCCATGAAGATGCACCAAGGGTGTTAATTGCCAACTCCAATTTAGTTCCTCGCTGGGCTACCTGGGAGCATTTCAATGAATTAGATAAAAAAGGCCTTATGATGTATGGCCAGATGACTGCCGGTAGTTGGATCTATATCGGTTCTCAGGGAATTGTTCAAGGTACCTATGAAACATTCATCGCTGCTGCACGCAAACATTACGATGGCGATTTAGCCGGACGTTGGATCTTGACTGGTGGCTTAGGCGGTATGGGGGGCGCACAGACCTTAGCTGGAACGATGGCGGGCGCTAGCGTTTTAGCTGTTGAATGTGATCTCGCTCGCATTGAAAAGCGCTTAAAAACACGCTATTTAGATCGGTATACTCGTGATTTAGATGAAGCATTAGCCTGGATAAATGAATCTTGTCAGCAACAAACACCACTCTCAGTTGCAATCTTAGGAAATGCCGCGGAAATCTTCCCACAATTAGTAGCACGTGGTGCTAGCCCCGCATTGGTCACTGACCAAACCAGTGCACACGATCCTTTAAATGGTTATCTTCCTGTTGGTTGGACTTTAGAACATGCTGCCAAGATGCGGAAAACCGCCGCAGAACAAGTAGTTCATGAGGCTAAAAAGTCTATGGCAATTCAAGTACATGCCATGCTCGAATTTCAAAAGCGTGGAATTCCTGTTTTTGATTACGGCAATAATATTCGTCAAATGGCTTTTGAAGCCGGTGAACAAAATGCTTTTGCTTTTGAGGGCTTTGTACCGGCGTACATTCGCCCATTATTTTGTGAGGGTATAGGGCCTTTTCGATGGGTTGCTTTATCGGGCGATCCTGAAGATATATATGCTACGGATGAGATGGTTAAAAAACTGATTCCTGATAATAAGCATTTACACCATTGGCTGGACATGGCAAAAGAAAAAATAGCCTTCCAAGGTTTACCGGCACGTATTTGCTGGGTTGGCTTAAAGGATCGAGCGCGTCTGGCTTTGGCATTTAATGAGATGGTTAAAAATGGTTTGGTTAAGGCTCCAATAGTCATTGGTCGCGATCATTTGGATTCAGGTTCTGTTGCCAGTCCAAATCGCGAAACCGAAGGAATGATGGACGGTAGTGATGCGGTATCTGATTGGCCTTTATTGAATGCCTTATTAAACTGCGCCAGCGGTGCTACCTGGGTTAGTATTCATCATGGCGGCGGCGTTGGCATGGGCTTCTCGCAACATGCTGGAGTGGTTATTGTTGCTGATGGAACGGAACAGGCAGCACAACGTCTGGCTCGAGTCCTACATAATGATCCGGCAACAGGGGTTATGCGCCATGCGGATGCAGGTTATGCACTTGCGAAGCAGTGTGCGCAAGAAAATAAACTGTGGTTGCCCATGGAGTCTTGAGGCCGCTTTCTTTGCATCAAAAGGAGTTATTTAATGTCCGAGCGTTTTATTCTTCATCCAGGTCAATTGACCTTAGCATCGATTAAACTTGTTTTGAGTAAAAAATTACCTTGTGCTCTTGCCGAAAGTGCATTTGATGTCATTTATGCATCACATCAAACCGTAAAAAAAGTACTTGAGGATAAAAAGAGAGTTTATGGAATCAATACTGGTTTTGGTTCTTTAGCGAATCAGACGATTTCACCTGAGAATTTAAAACAATTACAGCGTAATATTGTTTTGTCTCATGCTTGTGGCACTGGCGACTTGCTTACCGATGACGTGGTTGCCTTGATCCTGTTGCTTAAAATTAATAACTTAGCTCAAGGTTATTCTGGAGTACGCCTGGAATTAATTGAAGCGTTGGTTACTTTATTTAATCATCAGATTTATCCGTGTATTCCTGCTAAAGGCTCCGTTGGCGCTTCGGGGGATCTGGTTCCATTAGCCCATTTGTCGTTGCCATTGCTTGGTGTCGGGGAAGTACGCTATCAAGGTAAACTAATAAGTGCGGTGGATGGTTTGAAAATTGCGGGTCTTACACCATTAGAATTAGAAGCTAAAGAAGGTTTGGCTTTACTTAATGGATTGCAGGTTTCGACGGCTTTAGCGATTGCTGCACTATTTGTCACTGAAAATCTATTTGAAACAGCAACAATTGTCGGTGCATTATCTGTAGATGCAGCCCGAGGCAGTGATGTTCCTTTTGATGATCGGATACATAAGATACGTGGGCATCAGGCGCAGCGTGATGTGGCGTCTCGTTATCGCGAATTATTAGCCGGTAGTGAAATTCGTGAATCTCATGTGGATTGTTCTCGGGTTCAGGATCCGTATTCATTACGTTGTCAACCTCAGATCATGGGGGCGGCGTTGCATCAAATTCGTTTTGTTAAAGAGACGCTAGCGGTTGAGGCCAATGCTATTTCCGATAATCCTTTAGTGTTTAGCGAACAGGGCGACATTCTTTCTGGGGGTAATTTTCATGGGGAAATTATTGCTATGGCTGCCGATAATCTTGCTTTAGCAATTGCTGAAATTGGTGCTAATGCGGAACGTCGTATTGCGTTATTAATTGATAAACACTTTAGTGGTCTACCTGCCTTTTTAGTTAAAGAAAGCGGTTTAAATTCTGGGTTTATGATTGCTCATGTGACGGCGGCTTCTTGTGCTAGTGATAATAAAGCACTTGCTCATCCTCATTCAGTTGATAGTTTACCAACTTCTGCTAATCAGGAGGATCATGTGTCCATGGCCACGAATGCTGCGAGAAGATTACATGAAATGAATGATAATACTGCAACGATTGTGGCGATTGAATTATTGGCAGCGTGTCAAGGAATTGAGTTCCACAAACCTTTAAAAACTGCACCCTTACTGGAAGATGTGTATAATAAGGTGCGTTCTTGCGTTGCGTCTTATGACAGTGATCGCTATTTTTCTCCTGATATTGCAGCGGTTAAACAGATGATTCTGAGCGAGGAGTTCTTGGGGAATATTGGTTTTATTTAATGAAAAATTACCTTCTTCCCTTACTGGGTATGGGTGTTAAGTTAAGGAACAATCAGCTATTTACTTTCCCGGGCTTGTCCGCGGGATCTATGGATTTTGTGCAAAGAGTAGATCTTTGGATTTCGTGGATAAGCCGCGGAACGTAGGAATAAAGCTTAATTTGACGCCAATGCAGGGCGTTTTGACGAATTTTTTACAATTTATAGGTAAAGAGGGTTAAGTGAGTATTGAAATTTATACAGATGGTGCGTGCAAAGGAAATCCAGGCCCTGGTGGCTGGGGCGTTTTGCTTCGCTATCAAGGGCAGGAAAAAACCTTACATGGAGGCGAGGCGCATACTACTAATAATCGTATGGAACTCATGGCCGCTATTAAAGGTTTAGAAGCATTAAAACGCTCTTGCGTTGTTGATTTATATACCGACTCTCAATACTTACGACAGGGAATGATGGATTGGTTGGCTGGTTGGAAGAAAAATGGTTGGCGCAATTCAAAAAAAGAGCCTGTTAAAAATGCGGATCTGTGGAAAATGTTAGATGATTTGGCCTCTCAGCATCAAATAAAATGGCATTGGGTTAAAGGGCATTCAGGTCATACTGAGAATGAATTAGTTGATGCTTTGGCCAATAAAGGTATCGAAGAGCTTAGAGAGTAATTTCATGCGACAAATTGTTTTAGATACAGAAACCACCGGTATTGGTCATGAGCAAGGGCATCGTGTTATTGAAATTGGCTGTGTGGAATTAATCGATAGAAAATTAACTGGGAAACACTTTCATGTCTATCTTAATCCCGAGCGTTTAGTTGATGAAGGTGCTTTTCGTGTGCATGGTATTAGTGATGAATTTTTGCAAGACAAACCTTTATTTGCTGATAAGGTTTCTGAGTTTTTGCAATTTGTAGGTGGTGCAGAATTAATTATCCATAATGCGGTGTTCGATATGGGCTTTTTGAATTCTGAATTACGCCATGTGCAATGGAAGAAAAAATTAGAAGATTATTGTGATGTTTTTGACACGTTAACTTATGCTCGTGACAAGTTTCCTGGGCAGCGCAATAGTTTGGATGCCTTATGCAAACGTTTTGGAATTGACCATTTCAATCGTCAGCTCCATGGTGCGTTACTTGATGCTGAGATCCTGGCTTTTGTTTATTTAGCTATGACTGGAGGACAAAGTAGTTTATTTGCAGATGCTGAGGAGAATGCTAATAATACCACTGTTAAGGTACAGGAAATTGCCGCGCTGCGTTTGGCAAATCCCATAGTAGTACTCGCTGAGGCTAATGAGCTCGATCAACATCAAATTTTTGTAGAGTTCCTGACTAAGAAATCAGGAATAAATCATTGGGACGACGCGTAGGTTTTGGGTACGGGCCTTATAGATAAACCTAGGGTGGCTCATTTGACCCACCCTACGGGTTTTATCGTTTAAAGCTCGCCTTTAAACGTAGATCTTATTTCTTCATGAGTCGCTTGTTCACTCAGATTAAGTTGCAATGAATCACCTCTGATTAATATCTCATTAGCTAGCGTCACCAAATGGCCAGGAAGCGTCGATATATTTTGATGTAATTCATTCATCAGAGTTTCTACGCGTTCTTCAGAAAGACCACCACTTAGTATTTCTCCCTCAAATTGCCCTAAAACTGTAAGTAAAGTTTCTAGCGCAGTTCGATTTTTAACACTTCCAAAGAAACGACCTAGTTTTTGTCGTGTTTCATGATATCGTGGATTATCAGGGGTCGGGTAATTTTCGTCATAATGTTTAGCCGCCTCCTTTTGTAAACAGCGAACTAACTGCACAAACTCTTGTTGATTATGGGGCTTATACGCTGTAAAGCCATGAAGTTCTTTAATATCTTGTGACCACTGGCGTAAAACCAAGTCTTGCATTTGATTTAACGTATTAAAGTAACGACTTTGACCGCTGCTATTCATTTTAAACCAACGGATCTGATTTTGTGCTGTATCACTTTGAATTGCTTTAAGTTTTGCTTCGCTAATCGCACGTAAAACATCCTGATATTTAGGGGCGTTTTCGATCTTTAATGAAGCTTGTAATTCAGACGCTTGCGCCATTCGCTCTTTAGATTTAAACCAAGTTGACTGGTAATTTTGCATCAACTTGTTTAAGCCTAGAGATAGCGTTGCGGCTTTCTGTGCTTGTTCCCGAGGATCAATGCGTAGAGATGGTTTGCCAATGATTGTTAATTCGTCAGTCAGCTGTAATAATTCATGTTGTTGTTTCACCGTTAAGTCACGGTTTTGATGAACATTTTCCTTAGCTGGTTTTGCATTTAATACATGCTGCGTATGTTGAATATAACAGTTAAGCCCATGTTGGAGAAGCTGATCATTGCGTTCATAGTTCCATTTATAATCTTGATTTTCAGAAGATAACTTATCCTTAACAAAGACTTGTTGTTGCAGTAAGTGCATCAAAATCAGACGCTGATTTTGACGCTCTTTAGAATCCTTGTTAAAGTCAAATAAAGCAAGTATGGAAGGTTTTAATGCCATTGCGTTCAGATAACCACTAGTCTCTTTTGCTGCTTGGTAAAATAATTGAATTATGTCTTCTACATTTTTTCTTGCTGCAGCAGGCACCTGTTTATCCAAGTGGAAGACTGTATTATCAAATAAAGGTTCAACCGTTTGTGCAGTCTCTTTATTCTGATCCATTAGTTGCAGTAAGAGTTCTAATGTATTTTCATTGCGCTCTTTAAAGCGTTGAATCGCTTCCATCAATTGCCCATGGGCAAATTGCGGGTTACGCTTATGATAATCTGTTGTTTGGATTATAACTTTGCTGAGTAATTTACTGCGCGACAAGGTTATGCTTGGATCATTGAGATAAGATAACATTTCAGCTAAAGCTTGTGGTTGGCTAGTCGTTAATTCCCCAGTGAAATCAATCATGAGTTCAAAATTTTCATTATCTAATGCTAAGAATTGATTCTTCATTAGCGTTTGTTGCTCTTGGCTAAGTTCATTAATAGATTGATAAAAGAGATTGATTTTATCGCAACATTCATGGAATTTATTGATTCTCGCTTGCTTTTTCAATGAAGTCGTCTCCAGTGAATTCCAATACTCTTTAAATTGATTAAGATGGGTCTGGAATGCCTCCGTAGGTGATAGATGCATCGCTGCATTAATCATTTTAAACCAAGTTTTGCCACCAAGTTTCATGGTCCATTGTAAATACTCATTCATTTCGGGTAAATCTTTTACGCGATTAGCTAGGCCATTCCATACGTTTAATAGTTCAGAAACATAATTCGCCGGTCCATCTTTATTGATCCAATCTTGTGTTTTTCTAACTAAGGTCGTGAATGTATCCCAGTTCTCACCTTCTTTAAAATGCTTCATTGAATGGCAAAAAGTGGTTAAAAACTTCTTATACTGGTCATTTGGGATGTACTTGGTCCATGATTCCCATTTGGTAAGCATACGAACGCGTTGCTCGGGCTCGGCTTTAGTAGATCGTGCCAATTGCATATATAGCCCAGTAAGCTCCTTTTTTTCCAACGGACCATTTTTTTCTGACGTTAGGCGCATAATGGTGCCAAAAATAGTGAAGTCTGAACAACTCATTGGTTGGCTCGCATCAAGGCACCATGACAGTAATTCGGGCGTCATTTGATTCGGTAATGCATGCATTTGCATAATAAAATCAGCCCCCCACATATTCTGCTGTTTTACAGAGAACGTACCTAAATACTCGAGAAGAGGTAAGATTTCATTTATCCGTATTTCTTTGGACAGCAGGGTTGGAGCACTTAATGATTGAATGATTTGTTCTTGTAATGAAGGCAGCAACGCATCTAAGGCAAGAGCACAGCGAGTTTTTACTGTCTCAGAAACATCATCAAATAATTCATGTACTTCAATTTCTGGAGCGGCAGCAGATTCAAGCGCTTCCCAGGCTTTTGATGGTTTCTTTGCCTGGATAGAGGCAAGATACAACTTATGGAGGAATTCAGATGTTGCTGTACATGAAGCAATCCGAATTGCAAATTGCTTTAGTTTCTGAGGATTTATTGCTAGGTCGCCAAGTAATTGCGGTATACTGGCCACATGATTATCCCGCAGTGTTAAATCGGGTAAGCGAGACATTATACTGCAAATAGAGGCAACTGCGCGATCTTCAGCGGACGGCTTGTGAGGCGCCTCAGGAACAACCATCTGAATTTCTGTTGACTGATGCGCATCCAAATCAAATGGAGTAACTGTTAATTCGATCTCTTCACAACGCGTGGTGAAATCGGCTGATATTTCCGTAAGTTGAGCTTCAATTTCTGTGATTTTTTCATCCACAGTTAATTTATCTTTACTGGATATATTGATCCATAATTTATCTAATCTTTTTAGCTGAAGACTAAAATTAGCGGTTAATGCTTGGCGAGTGGCCGGATCTTCAATTTTACCTAATGTTTTCATGCCCCATGATGAATATTGAGCAAGCGCATTGTGGTAGCCTTGGTTTGCTGCATTTTGTAAGCTAAACACATATTCACGTAAGAGCATAACGCGTTCAAAGCAACGTTCATTATCACTGTCACCTAGAACATGGAGTAACTGATCCTTTAAATGATTTACCGTATCTGGTTCAAGCACGTCTAATAAATCCCATAGGCGTTGTTCTTCCTGGACTAAATCATCTTCTAAATAAAATTGGAATACTTCACCTTCAGCACCATTTCGGGCGGTTCGACCACCTTTTTGCAGTTTGTCGTTGGTATCATTTACATCGAATAAGAAGACGACTTCCACACCTACGTTATCACCTCGACCAAATCCGGAGGCGACAAGACCAACGCCATGTTGTTTTTTACCGCCATGCCAGTTTTCTTTTACGGTTTTGTCGGCTAAGACTTCAGCTGCGGTACGGTGTTCTTCATTCGTGTAGAAAATAAAATGTTGTGTTAATTCTTTTGCACTAAATTTTTTGCTCAGCTTCTCTTGTAGTTCTTGTACCTGTTTGTCATTTTTGCAAGAGAACAATATGGATTGTTTTTTATCGATACAGGTCTTTATCTGTTTGATAATACTTGTCAGACGTGCGTCGTCAGTTTTGTGGAAATTAGGTTTATGCCATAAACGCAAGTCACGTTGATTGGTCGGTACGTGTAATACTTGCGTACCCTGTTCGCGATATAATGTAGCTGCTTGTGCTGCGGAAATCGTACCAGAAAAACCTTCCCAACTTCCCCATAATTTTTTCATTCGTTGTGCAGCAACTTGAGAACTAATGATGTTACTTTCTGGATGAATATGGAAATTTTGCGGCTCTTTTTCTAATCGTGCTTCAGTATTTAAACGCACTGCTAACAATTGATGTACACCCGCACTGAAGGTTGATCCCTCCATTTTTTGGTTATCGGACGATAATGGGATAACTTCTCGCATGGGGTAGGATTCATCACCAACCTCAATGTTTTCTTCTCGTACTGTAAAGTTAATACCCCATTCTAAATTATGGGCTTCAAATGCTGATTGTAACCATTGTACCAATTGCAGTGGGTCTTGCAGCATCGGCCGAATTAAATTATAGCGCTCCTCATTTTCACCCATATCTGCTTTGAGTGATTGAACAAATTTACGTAATGTCTCTATATGAATCTCACCTTCTTTATTTAATTCTTCACGGTGAGCTGTATAAAATTTATTTACTGATTGATAAAACCAATTCATTTGTTTGGGTGTTTTACCAGTCGGTCTTGCGTAGTTGTATTCAGTTTTGCGACCTTCTTCAAAACGAATAAAGTCAAACTCGTCAAATAAGGCCACGCGATCGCTAGGGTCGATTTCAATCGGTTGTCCTGAATAACTTTGTTCATCTAAAAAGAGTGATAAGTCACCTAATGTTGCGTAATGAACTTGAGCGTTCATATAGGTTGCGCGCGATGATTTAGGATGAATATACGCTGTTTTAATATTTAAATAATCGAATAAGTTTTGATAATCTTCAAGATCACGCTCTGCTAGTGTTCGTTTTGCAGTACAGACATCAACAGTTTTTCCCTGACCTGCATGGCGTGCTGCGCGCATAGCCACGAAGTGACTTTTACCTTCACCAGTAGCCAATTGTAAAACTCGAGTTGATGCATCAACACCAATATCATTCGCTATTAACGCGAATTGTTGTGCTAAATGGGGATACTTTCGGGTAGTTCGTCCTAGAACTTCAAACAATACGGCCCAGATTTGTGCGCGTGTTAAATCATCCTGAGGTGATACCTTGGACAAAGTCGGAAATGCTTTCGCTAATTCTTGAGGCGCCATCGTTGAAATAGGTTTCTCACTTCCGTTCAGACGTTCAGTACCATTTTCCAACTGTTTTAAGTGGCTGAAAATTAGAATAAGTCGCGCTGTTTTTTCGGTAGATAGTCCTTGGCGCGCATCTTCAGCACTCACTTTGGTCTCAGAAATCATGCGCTGCAAATCGGCGTCACGGGTAGCTGCTACTAATCCATAATCAGTTCGTGGCTCAGTAAATGGTTGGCGTTCAAAGGTTTCAAAACTTGTGCTCCAACTAAGGCCCTCTTGTTTTTGTTTTTTAATTAAACGCAGTATGTTATCCGCCGAAGGTGAGGGCTGTTGAGGATAGGCCTTAGCTAATTTAACTAAATCGCTATATTCCATGTCGCCTAGGCTATCAACCAGCTTAGTTGCTTTTTTATTTAGTTCATGCTCATAACTTTCACTGTCCTTTAACCCGGGGCTTAAGGTACTGAAGGCTAGAATATGCAAAACTAATGAGAGTTTATCCCCATTATCTGCAAATTGCGCTTTGATTTTGCTAAATAAATTTTCTTCTTGGTTACGTAAACTTAATGCTTTTAACCACAATGCCGTTGTTTTTGTCCATTGCGGAGCAATTTCTGCAGTTGGTGTATGTTGTAATAACCATCGGCAATTTTCATAGCGTGTTTCCAGAGCGGAAAAATTTTTACTTTTTGCTAATATTTCTAAAGCATAAGTTCTACTGTCTGCATATCCATCGATTGATAAAGTACCCATGATTTGATTTAGTAAAGTAATAGCACCTTGCCAGTTGTATTCACGCAGGGCTATCTGGCAAAGAATTCCTTGTTGATGACGGTTAAACACGGAATTTTTCAAAATAGCTTGTAGTGGCTCTGCGAGTTCAACAGGAAAATCTTTTTCCACATTATTAATCTTTTTCGGTGCGATTGATTCTTCTTGTAAGATCACTTTAAGAAGGGAAATGGGGAATAATGCTTGATCGTTCTCCGGTTGCAAGGCTCGCAATAATTGGTAGAAATAAGTTGCACTCCAATAATGACCTTCTTGTGCTTCTTCTAAAGAAGACAATAGAGGTTCAATCTCATTTAAATAGGTACGGTTTAATTGCAATTTTTTCAAAAAGCGAACAATCGGTTTCAATGCTTCTTTAGCGTCACCTTCGGTCGGGACAACTATATGTTTCAGCATAAACTCCCAGAGGCGATCTTCGTGATCCACAAAGTACCCAAGCTCGGCCGGTTTGTCTTCTGGACTTGGCGCAAGGGCTCGGAATTCCCCGCTTTTGGAGTACTTAAATTGAATACCAAGAGTATCGAATTGATCAATGAGTTCAATACGATGAATCGATGTATGCGCCATATCACTTTTCATCACTTCAATACAATGAATGAGTGCTGCCCAATTTGCATGATTTACTAATGCATCTAAATTACTCGTTGCATAATTTACTGAGAGCAATTGATTTATTAAAAGCAGTAATTCAATTTGTACAATTGGTCGTAAATTTTTAGTCGCAGTGTAAAATTCTTGGAGTTGAGCCGGGTCAGCTACGCCAAATAACGTAGCCAATTTATAACCTTCATGATACAGATGATCCGGATAATCTGCTGATTTAAGCAGGGGCGCACTGAATAAACTGATTAATTTATTTACTTCCTGATCATTCCAACGCTGAGATTGGCATAGAATACTGACGGCTTCAAGAAACGTAGCATGGGGGGAGGCTTTTAAGAGTTCTGAAAAATCAGTTTTCTTTGCCATAGAGGCTAAAGCCCGCAGTGCATCAAAGTTAACATTAAGTTGTTTATTACCTCGTACGTAAATCGTATCGTAGAGAAGGCGCGCAATTAGCTCTTGAAAATCGGGTGCAACAAGATCAAGTTGTTCCAAAATAGCGGGCATGTTTACTGCGCTATAATGAGTATGCAATAACCAGAGCAATTGATGTCTTGATTCGACTTTATCATTACCTATTTTTTTTACTAAAAGGTGATATGTTTGCTGGCTAAATTGTGCTTTTGAGGCGAGCGTACGTTTCATTTTCAAGGCTGCATCACTATCTGTCCATTTATACAGTGAAACTAAATCAGGTGTATAAGTAGGGGAGCCTAAGTCAAAATCATGTAATTTCAATTCGCTCTCAAAATACTTGAAGCCTTCATGTTGTAAGGCATAATGCACACCACCGTAAGTTAAATCAAAACGATCAAGATTGGCGAGAAATTGTTTTTGCATATCATAGTCAGGAATTTGATTTAAGCTGTTGAGTATTCTATCCATGCAGATGAGCATATTTTCTGGTTTAATCTTATTAAACTCATCACCTTCAAGTTTCAGTCCAAGCTGCTCTAGCTCTGCGATAAAATGACTATACCCATGCCATAAAGCATCAATATTTTCCCATCCTACCGCATGCATATGGTGGGTAATCACTTTTTTCCAGGCGCCTAAGTTTCCTTTCGCTTCGCGAGATTTAAGTTTGTCCATCATGTCATCTAGAGCCATGATGAACTTTTTATTCATAAAACAGTTGAAATTTTCACTGCGGGCTAATAGGGTTTCATCAAAATGATCAAAAAATTCTACGCCTAATACGGCTTCAAATTGGCGCAGTTTACTTAGGAATGTAGTTAGGCCTAATTCGCCATAACGGTAATAGATCTGTCCTAAGGCACGTAGATACTTGTCACTCATGTCAAGTTCAGACGCCCATTTTCTTAACTCCATAGAAGGTACTTTACTTAATAATAGTTTTTTAATCGTCTGATCTGAAAGAGTAAAACTAGTGCTAGGTTGTGCGATAAACTGTTCTACGCCTTTGGCTCCGCCATATTGCCATGCTTGTAAAAATACCGGCCAAAAATCAATGATTTTTTTACGATTAGCATTATTCGCAATATCAATTTTACCAATTAGGTTGCCGTTATCATCCTTGAATAAATTATACTCATTATCGTAGCTGCTTTTTGGCGGTTGCATGCATGTAAAAAGAATAATATTTTCCCAGTCTGCTTCATCGAATTGCGCTGTAACTGTACTGTATTTACTTAGATCAAATTGACGAAAATCGCCTTCCCATGCCTCGCTTTTAGGAATATTTAACGATAAGTCAATGGTTAATGCATTAGGAGGATTTACATACGACAGCTCAGGGCTATAACATAAAATTAAATTATCATCTTTTGAGCGTTGAGTATAAAATCCTTTAGGTAGGTTCTCAGGGTTTAATCCAGAGGATAATCGGGTATGCTTACGTAGTAAGGTTTGTGCTGCTTCAACGGTCATTTGTCTAATAACATGAGTAGCGTTGACATTCGGCTTCGCGTTAATCCAGGTATGGAAAAAGCCCTGCAATAATGATTCATCATTTGTTTTTAGGGTAGCTGCGTTGTGCTCTATTGTATTTTCTTTTTCAAATTCCGTGAGGAATTTATTTAGTAAACGGTTAATATTTGCATAATCTACCAGCTCGCCTGCAATCGCTTCTTCAAGTATATTAATAACAACTTTCTGTTGTTCTTGTTGCATTTGACGGTTTTGTTCAATTTGTTGCTGTTGTTGCAATTGTAATTGGACTACACCGCCTTTTTTTAATGGCCATTTACTATTTTTATTGATGTTTCCTAAACCACGTTCAATGATACGATCAAATTCTTCACCAGCAGATGCATCGGCTTTTTGATCCTCTGTTTTAATTTTGATTTCATCTTCCCCTGTTTCGGGCATTGTAAAATCAGTGGCCTCATTGATGCTTTTAATTTCTTCTTCTGCTGCTTTCAGATGGCGGTTGTGCAAAATGATATCGTTTAAGAATGTATACATCACTCGTAATTCACGACGTGATTCACTGGTATTGGATTGCTCTTCTAATTCTGGGATAACAATTAGGCCAACCCATTTTTGTTTCTGCGCTTCTTCAATTAATGTTTGGAGAAATTCTCTACAAGAACTGGTTCTTTTTAAGCAATCAGTGAAAGAAATTCGTTCGAATTGTTTGAGTTTGTTGAATTCATTAATTACAGAAACTAATTTGTCATTATTTCCAGGCTGATATGAAACTCCTAATTCACCAAATGGAAAATAAGCTTCGATCTGTAAATGGTTTAATAGGGTGTCTAAATACTCCGGGTATTGAGCTGGTAGACAAGCAGTATAAAAAGCGGGTTTATCCTTGCCATAAAGCATTTCAAAAAATTCGCGTTCAACATCATCATTTAATAATTCTAAAACTTCTTTTAAACCTTGAAGCCCCATTTCTCGAACACAATTCTTAAATAATTCGTGTTCCATTTTGGGTTGCAATAGATTTGGTACCTGATTTAAATGAACCAGCCAGTATCGAGCTGCTTGACGCCAATAGTTATCAACCAATGGGGGACGATAGCCATTTGCAGCTAACCAACGGTTACGCGCAAATGTTGGCGTTAACGCATGCTTAATTTGTTCTAATGATTTGTTTGAGGAGTTGAGCGCTTCATTAATTTTAAACTCAGTGACATAGGGGTTTTCTAATAGTGTTTGAATGACAAATTGTTGCTCTTCCTTATTTAGTTGATAGCTGCTTGGCACATTAAGGGAAAGTACTTGTTTTTTTGCTTTGGAGCGCACGAGACCTAATACGATCATTGTTGCGTAGAATTGCGTTTTAGTACTTCCTTGTTGCATTCCAAGTTTGTTCCAGAGGGCATTAAGCCATCCGGAGTATGTATTTGTTTTTGCACATTCAATGTGGTGAGTATCTTCTAATGCATCTGTATCTAAATATTCTGGAATATTTAAGCTAACTGAGTTAGCGGTTTGTGCTACAAGGGGGAGATCCGAAGCGAGTTGATGGCTTGATAAGGTTGCTGCAAACCCTGGAGGTAAGGTTCGGTTATATTGATGGAGTTGAGGTTCCATGTGCGAATAGGACCAGTTAGCATTGCCAACAATTTGGACTGCTTTGCCAAGATCTCCCGGACGAAATGATTCATCATCAGCCTTACCTAAACCAGCAAGCCATGTGGTACGTGATAGGCCAAAACCTGGTTGAGTATAATCTGAACCATCACTTTTTCCATCAAAATTTGTGATTTTTAATACTTCTTGGAAGGCATGAGTACAATATTTAGTGCGCTCATTTGCAATAAATTCATAAGATAAACCTGGGTTATCTCCACCAAAATACCCCATAATAAATTCTTTAAACAACGCCGTAAAATCAGTGCTGACGTCGAAATTCCAGGCTTTAGTAACATTATGATCTAACCAGGCTATTGCCATATATCCTGTTGAGGGTAGGCTATTGGCGGTTGCTCCTTTAAATTGCTCCTGTGTCAGTTGAACTCCTAAAGCGGTTTGTATTTCTGATTTTTCACGTTCGGTTAATGGGGTTTCGCAATAGATTAAAGGGGATGTCTTATCGAGCAAATTAATTACACCCCATTTAGGAGTACCCTTCAAATCACGATTAAAATTAACGATGAGCGCATCTTTTTGTTTTAGCTTATCGATATCCAGTGCATTGGGAACAACTAAATTATTTAAATGGACTACACCAACAACATCTTTACTTTTCTTTAGGTAGCGTAACCCATTGGCTACACGCATCATATCAATAAATGAGAGTGGTTCTGCTACCTTAGCATCATTGGTAGCTAATTTTTCTAAATAATTGATTTGCCTTGATACTTGCAGTCCTATTGGCGGGATGAAAATATATTCTTTTTCAAGCTTATTTTTAATGAGCGGCTTCTGGATTGTCTCATAAAGTTTACTGACAACCTCTTCAACAGTATATAAATCAGTTAATTGTTTCATGCATGCATCAAAGAGCCGTACATAACTGCCGGTGCTATTGCCTATATTCGCTTCATTATCAAGTACAGCAAGCTTAAATAAGTCGCTAAAGTGTTTTTCAATTGTTTCGGCAATTACTTCAAAATTATCATAGTTGTACTTGGATTTTAAATGAGCATAGGTTTCTGAGTACATTCGTTCCGCCTTATATTTAAATTTCATGCCTTAAATATGGCCAAGTATATGCTTTTTTCCTTAGAATAAAATTAAGAAGGAGAAGAAAACTTAATAAAAATTAATATTGCGTGAATTATGTTCAATTAATTTTGAGTATATTATTTATTGTTTTTAAATAAATTTTTTAGATGCTTGAATGGGAAGCCAATAGACAGGGGATGTGAACTTGGTACACTCTAAATAAATGACGATCATTTACTCAGAATGTATCAAGATGAGTTATTGTTGCTATTTAGGCAGTAGGTATTTCATCGCAAAATCTTTGCCAATACATTCGCCGAGGCTTTTTCCCCAAGTGGCTGCATCAGCACTGCTGATTTTTTCTGGAATACTTGCATAGAGTTGATTTTGGCATTTGCTGACACTTTCAGGAATGGCGCTGACACATTGATCATAACTCATTTTAATTGTATCAAGTCGTTGTTTTAATTCCGGATCCCCCATAAAGCCTTTACATATAAGACTTGGTAACATCGGAACAATAGTAGTTAACCACGTAGCTTTAGACATTTCAGATGAATCATCAGATGGTGCAGTTACAGGCGCAGTAGCTTGAGTTGGCATGGTGCTGGGCGCAGTGGTATCTGCACATGCTAAACTGCTACCAAGTAACATAGATACAGCTATAAGTGTTTGTTTTTGCATGATCTATTATCCTTAATGAATTTCCCTCAAGTTAATAGTAGAACATATAATTTTGTTTTGCCTGAAATTAATTTGTATTGTTTGAAATTTAAACTAAAATTAACGGTGAGAAGGATATAAAAAGGAAATACTATGGAAAAGCAACTCCCCGCTTTATTAGCACCTCGCGTTTTACTACTTTCATTATTTATTTTCCCATTTTGCGCCACATATTCGGCAGGCAATACGTTTATTTTTAATCCCAACACCCTATCTTGGAAAGCAATTAATGAACAGGGTAAAGTAGTTCGTACTGGGAGGGGATCGGGAGGAAGGAAGTATTGCCCAGATATTCATCGAGGCTGCAAAACGCCAGCGGGAGTGTATCGTGTATGGAGTAAGGGAGGGCCTGGGTGTCGCTCAAGTAGGTATCCTGTAGGACGAGGCGGGGCGCCTATGCCATATTGCATGTATTTTAGCAAAAATTATGCAATACATGGTTCTTATGAAGTTCCTAATTATAATGCCAGCCATGGTTGTGTGCGTTTGATTCCTAGTGATGCTAGTTGGTTAAGTCGGAATTTTATGAAGATTGGCACAAAAGTAATTATTAAACCGTATTGATTTTAGACAGATTGAGCCCGTGACCCCACCGCCATTAAGTTAAGGATTTTATGCTTCAAATTTCTCAGAGCCTGTTGTCCCCGCGTAGGCGGGGATCCATTCCTCATTGGCTATAATGCCAATTCATGGATGGTTTCCCGCCTGCGCGCTGCGCGGGAATGACAGATTTCCTTAACTTAATGGCAGGGCCCTGTGGCCCAACTCACAAATACTAAGTTATTCATCATCCTCATCAGCCATGCTGAATGACGAACCACAACCACAGGTGGTTTTCGCATTTGGATTACGAATCACAAATTGTTCGCCTTCTATACCTTGAGTGTAATCAATTTCAGCATTATGAAGGTATTGATAACTCATGGAATCTACAAGTAATTTTACAGAAGAGGTACCGTCAGAACATTGTTGTATGATTACAGTGTCATCCTCGTTAACTTCTTCATCAAAGCTGAATCCGTATTGAAACCCAGAGCAGCCGCCACCGCTGATGGAAACACGTAAATTAAGTTTTGAGTTATTTTCTTCTTTAATTAACTCAGACACTTTGTCTGCAGCACTAACAGAAAAACGTATGTCGCTGGTAGTAGGGGATATATCTATAGCTGCCATTTTAACTCCAGTTTGTATCATTTAAGTATATCATAGATATTCAATTACCTAATAATTTGTTCAATCGTAGCGCCACCGAGGCACTGATTTTTATCATAAAAAACGACATACTGGCCGGGGGTCACGGCTCTTTGAGGACTAGAAAACATGACATAATGCAAATCACCATCTGGCGGTGAAATCATACAGCCTTGTTCTGCTTGTCTGTATCGTGTTTTCGCATAACAGGTTAGTGGTAAATTATCCTTGCGGTCTGCTAACCAATGAATTGGACCACAAATTAGGCCTTGTGCATAAAGCATAGGATGTTGGCTGCCTTGAGCCACATACAAGGTATTGGTTGCTACGTCTTTATCTACGACGTACCAGGGATCTTCCGTGGAGTTTTGGGTACCACCAATTCCTAATCCTTGTCGTTGACCCAAGGTATAAAACATGAGGCCATCGTGTTTTCCAAGTACCGAGCCATCCATACTCTTAATTTCACCTGGTTTTGCCAGGATAAATTCTTTTAAAAAAGTTTTAAATCGTTTTTCACCAATAAAACAAATTCCTGTGGAATCTTTTTTGGCTTGCGTGACGAGCCCGAGTTGTTTGGCAAACTCTCTGATTTCTGGCTTGGTATAGTCGCCAATAGGGAATAATGTCTTTGCTAGAGCAACAGGCTCTACTGCATGTAGAAAGTAAGTTTGATCTTTGTCGCGGTCTTTTGCTTTAAGTAAATGCCCGATATTGTTACTAATTTTATTTTTAGCATAGTGGCCAGTGGCGATGTAATCAGCGCCAAGCTCTAATAAAGCATAATTTAAAAACGCATTAAATTTAATTTCTTTATTGCACAGAACATCAGGATTAGGCGTTCGTCCTTTTTCATATTCACTTAAAAAATGCGTAAAGACGCGTTCCCAGTACTGTTCTGAGAAATTAACGCTATGCAGCGGAATATTTAATTGATTGCATACTGCCTGAGCATCCGCAAGATCTTGGGCTGCAGGGCAAAATCCATCCGTATCATCTTGTTCCCAATTTTTCATGAACAAGCCTTCAACTTCATATCCTTGTTCTTTCAATAACCAGGCAGCAACTGAAGAATCAACCCCCCCAGACATTCCAACAATAACTTTAGCTTTCATAAAATTCAGATACCGCTTATTATTTATAGAGATTTGTAACGATTCGTCGTTTTAAATAGTTACATTGCAAGCACAAATTGTTCATTATCTCATAAAAACAGAAAATATGCAGAGAAAATTTATCTAGGATGTAGTAATAATGTTTCATGTACAAGAAATGGTCAAATACGGCCAACAAACCAAAACAGTAACCGTCAGTGAGCGATTACCTCATTTCATCACCACACCTTGCACACTTCAGGTGAGCTATCAGACCGAGGCAATAGATGACTTTTACTTAGTTCATCTTCATGTTCATGGTGCACTTCAGCTTCAATGCCAACGTTGTTTAGATGAATTTAATTACGTTTATGACAATAGTACGATGATTGCGGTATGTCGAGATGAAGACCGTGCAGAAAAACTGTTAGAGCAGTACGAATGTATCGTTTCACCAAGCTTACAGGTTGATTTGGAAGAATTAATTATTGATGAATTACATCTCTATGCGCCGCAATTTCATCCAGAAATTACTGATTGCCGTAGTGAAATAAATCAATTTTTAACCGAAAAAAATGACTCTTATTGATTTTTTATGCAATTAATACTTGGATTGACGCTAAAATATCGGTAATATTCCCGCTTTATTTATGAATGCAAATTGTTTAGGAGTAATACAATGGCCGTACAACAAAATAAAAAATCACGCTCACGCCGTGATATGCGACGTTCGCATGATGCTTTAACCAAGCCTACGTTATCTGTAGATTCAACTACTGGTGAAACTCATCGTCGTCATCACATGACTGAAGATGGCTACTACCGTGGTAGAAAAATTATCGAAACTGATAACGTTTATGAAGATCAAGAGTAATTATTCTTGAAAAATATTACCATTGCAATTGATACAATGGGTGGGGATCATGGTTTAAGTGTAGTGATTCCTGCCTGTGTGTGCGCAGCTAAAGACAACCCCAATCTGAAACTTATTCTTGTTGGTATTCAAGACAAGATTAATGCTCATTTAAAAAAGCTGGGTGTTGCATCATCGCAGCAATTTTCCGTAGTTCATGCCTCTGAAGTGGTTGCTATGGACGAATTACCTTCGCATGCTTTGCGCAATAAAAAAGATTCCTCTATGCGCGTGGCGATTAATCTGGTTAAAGAAGGCATCGCACATGCGTGTGTTAGTGCTGGAAATACCGGGGCATTAATGGCTACGGCGCGTTATGTTTTAAAAACATTACCTGGAATTGATAGACCCGCAATTATTTCAGAGCTTCCTACAATGAAAGGTCGTACTTGGGTTATTGATTTGGGGGCTAATGTTGATTCCTGCGCGGAACATTTATTTCAGTTTGCCGTGATGGGTTCTGCATTAGTTCAGGCTGTTGCTAATAAACAAAATCCAAAAATTGCCTTATTAAACATAGGCGTTGAAGAAATGAAGGGCAATGATCAGGTCAAACGTACTGCGCATATGCTTGAAGAATGTTCTATGATGAACTACGTAGGCTATGTCGAAGGCGATCATTTCTATACAGGTTCAGTCGATTTAGTGGTTTGTGATGGATTTGTCGGTAATGTTGCATTAAAGGCAAGTGAAGGCCTTGCCCGATTATTCCTGGATTTATTTAAAGAATCATTTAATCGCAATCTATTTACTAAAATGCTTGGTTTTATTGCCTTGCCTGTATTAAAACATATTAAAAGTCGTCTGGATCCTTCGCGTTATAATGGCGCTAGTATGTTGGGTTTGAATGGTATTGTTGTTAAAAGCCATGGTGGAGCCAATGCATTTGGTTTTCAACATGCTATAGAGCAAGCTGTTCTGGAAGTAGAAAATGACGTTATTGATTTAGTACGAGCTCAAATAAACGACTTTATAAATCAAGGGTTGCTGTTATGATAAATGCTGTAATTAGTGGTACCGGGGGGTATATTCCTGAGAAAAAACTTACTAATTTTGAACTGGAATCGATGCTGGATACCAGTGATGAGTGGATCGTTTCCCGAACAGGTATCAGTAGTCGCAGTATTGCTCAAGAGCATGAAACGACGTCCTATATGGCGTCGAAAGCAGCGGAGCAGGCTTTAAATGCTTCTGGTCTTGATGCAAATGAAATTGATTTAATTGTTGTTGCAACATGTACCCCAGATCATTTTTTTCCTGGTGTTGCTTGCTATGTACAACATGCATTAAAGATTGAAAAACCCATTCCTGCATTTGATGTAGGTGCTGCATGCAGCGGGTTTGTTTACGTAATGGATATTGCAAAACAGTATATTGCTTCAGGTGCTGCAAAGCATGTTCTGGTTATTGGCAGTGAAAGTATGTCTCGCGCCGTTGATTGGAGTGATCGGTCTACCTGTGTTTTATTTGGTGATGGTTCTGGAGCAGTTATTTTAAGTGCTAGTGATAAACCTGGTATCTTGGGGAGTGTATTGCATGCTTCTTATGATAGCGAAAAATTTTTAAACCTTGTCAATGCAACATTTCTGACGGAGCGCGCAACAATTAATATGCGCGGTAATGAAGTGTTTAAATTAGCCGTTAATATAATGGGCGGGGTTGTTGATGAAGTTTTAGAGCTTAGTCAATTGAAAAAGTCGGACATTCAATGGTTAATTCCTCATCAAGCTAATATGCGCATTATTCAAGCCATAGCCAAAAAATTAGAACTTCCAATGTCACAAGTTATTGTTACTATTGGTACTCAAGGCAATACTTCTGCTGCTTCTATTCCTTTGGCTCTGAACCATTCTATTAGAAGCAATCAAGTTAAACGAGACGAGTTATTATTGATTGAGTCTTTTGGTGGTGGAATGACTTGGGGCGCTATGGTTATTCGTTATTAGACAACACAATATTTGTCATCCTGAGCAAAATATAGGCTTTCTTGGCTTTGGGCATGAACCAATATGACGCCTTAATCTGCAGAATCCTAACGTTGCTCAAAACGAAATTTAAGTTGAATTTTAGTTCGGAGTTAATTTTATTATGGTAAAAACAGCATTTGTATTTCCTGGGCAAGGATCACAATCTGTAGGTATGTTAGCTGATTTTGAATTGCAATATCCTATTGTTGTGGATGTTTTTGCAGAAGCCTCTGAGGCCGTAGGCTATGACTTATGGCAACTTGTTCAGCATGGACCAGCAGAGCGCCTTAATCAAACAGAATATACCCAAGTTGCTATGCTAACTGCAGATGTTGCTGTTTATCGACTTTTGGAACAGCAAGGCATTGCTAAACCTGAATTTATGGCTGGTCATAGTTTAGGTGAATATCCTGCCTTGGTTTGCGCTGGTGCGTTGTCTTTAACGGATGCCGCTCGCTTGGTAGCGCATCGTGGCCAAGTTATGCAGCAAGCTATACCTCTGGGTGTTGGCGCCATGGCCGCAATTATTGGTTTTAATGAAGAACAAGTGAACCTTTTGTGTCTGGAAGCTAGTCAAGCTAATGAAGTTGTTACCCCCGCAAACTTTAATTCAACGGAGCAAATCGTAGTGGCTGGTCACACTCCGGCGGTTATACGTGTTATTGCCCTAGCAGAAGATGCAGGAGCACGACTTGCCAAAATTATTCCAGTGAGTGTTCCTTGCCATTGCCCTCTATTATCTGATGCCGCAGAATCTTTTGCTGAGTATTTAGCCGCAGTTGACTTCAAAAAGCCTATGATTAAAGTGATTAGCAATGTTGATGTGAGTATTTATCAGTCAGCACAAGAGATAAGAGAAAAATTGAAAGCTCAATTATATAGTCCCGTGCGTTGGGTTGAAACCATTCAATTCTTCAAAAATAATGATGTTGAACTGATTCTTGAAAGTGGTCCTGGAAAAGTTCTGAGTGGCTTAATTAAAAGAATAGACAGATCTTTAAATTCAATTAGTGTTTACGATACTATTAATTTAGATCAAGTAGTAGAACAGTTAGTTTAAGCTGGTGTGGGTATGATTGTAGTTCATGTAGATTGTTAGCCTACATAAATACGAATTCATGGCATGTATTTGTTTAAGGAACATCAATGAAGAGTTTAGAGGGCAAAGTCGCCTTGGTAACAGGAGCTAGCCGCGGCATCGGCCAGGCTATTGCCTTGAAGTTAGCACAAAACGGAGCATTTGTTTATGGCACCGCAACCACTGAAAAAGGCGCTGAGCAAATTAATGAATACTTTAAAAATGAAAATTTGAGTGGAAAAGGCCTTGTTCTTAACGTTACAAATGCTGAGCAAATAGAACAGGTAATGGCGAGCTTAGTCGAAGCAGGGCAGACTCCAGAAATTCTGGTTAATAACGCGGGAATTACTGCCGATAATTTATTATTGCGAATGGATGATGATGAATGGTTCAATGTCATTGAAACAAACTTGAATTCCATATACAGAATGTCTAAAATTTGTATAAAGTCGATGTTTAGAGCGCGTTGGGGTCGTATTATTTCTATTGGTTCTGTCGTGGGATCAAGTGGAAATACAGGTCAAGTAAATTATACAGCCGCAAAAGCTGGTGTTGTTGGTTTCACTAAGTCATTAGCGCAAGAAATTGGTAGCAGAAACATTACTGTAAATGTTGTTGCACCTGGTTTTATTGATACGGATATGACGACTGCGTTACCTGATATGGTAAAGGAAGAAATGTTGAAAAGAATTCCTTTGCGCAAATTAGGACAACCAGAAGACATAGCGAATGCTGTTGCTTTTTTGGCATCCGATGATGCTAAATATATTACAGGTAGCACGATTCATGTAAATGGTGGTATGTACATGGATTAATGCACTTGCGTTATCCGTATAAATGAATAAACTATACCACTTCCATTTAACTTTGACTGTTAAGTGCTTGTAGTATGGGGGTTTGGCCCGATGCTAAGTAATTAAATGGGAATGGTAACTTCTCAATAAATTTGGGAAAGCTCTATGCCCTATGCCCCACGGACTAGTCGCGGGACGTAGGCGGGGGTTTTTTCCTGGGGTTGTTGAGAGGTTACTGGGAATGGTATTAACCCCCCAGAATTTTAAAAGTTTCTATCAACCGAAAGAGGAAAATCAAGTTATGAGTACTGTTGAAGATCGTGTACGCAAAATTGTTGTTGAACAATTAGGCGTTAAAGAAGATGACCTGAAAAATGATGCATCATTTGTTGATGATTTAGGTGCTGATTCTTTAGATACTGTCGAATTAGTTATGGCTCTTGAAGAAGAATTTGAAACAGAAATTCCTGATGAGAAAGCTGAAAAAATTACCACGATTCAAGAAGCGATTGATTATATTGAATCTAATTTAGATAAAGAAGAAGCTTAATTCTTCGAGGAGTATTCATTGAGTAAGCGGCGCGTAGTTGTTACCGGTATGGGGATGCTTACCCCTGTCGGATTAAATGTAAAAGATACTTGGCAGAACATATTAGCCGGTGTTAGTGGAGTAACAGTAGCAGAAGATTTTGATACTGCTGAATACAGTACACAAATTTGGGCTAAAGTTAAGAATTTTAACATTGAAGATTATGTGCCGCTTAAAGATGCGCGAAAAATGGATCCATTCACCCAATTCGGTATTGCCGCTGCAGATGAGGCAATATTGGATTCGGGGCTGAAAATTGATGCAACGAACGCAAATCGTATTGGCGTCGCTGTGGGAGCCGGTATCGGTGGTATCCAGACAATTGCTAATAATGAAGATAGGCTGTTAGCTGGTGGTCCTCGTAAAGTTTCTCCGTTTTTCGTTCCTGCAGGTATTATTAATATGGTTGCCGGACAGATTTCAATTCGACATAACCTGAAGGGCCCCAATATTTCTGTAGTTACTGCATGTACTACTGGAACACATAATATTGGACTGGCAGGGCGTATGATCACTTACGGTGATGCTGATGTCATGGTTTGCGGTGGCGCGGAAATGACCTTAACGCCTCTGTGTTTAGCCGGATTCTCCGCAGTACGTTCTTTGTCTAAACGCAATGATGAACCAGAAAAGGCATCACGACCTTTTGATAGAGATAGAGATGGTTTTGTAATGGGTGAGGGAGCTGGTATTCTCGTATTAGAAGAATATGAACATGCAAAAGCTCGTGGCGCGAAAATATATGCAGAACTGGCTGGTTTTGGTATGTCGGGTGATGCTTATCATATTACAGCGCCTGATGAAGACGCCGATGGTGCTACACGTGCGATGGAAGCCGCTATTAATGATGCGGGTATTGATCCCCAGAAAATTGACTACATTAATGCACACGGAACTTCTACTTATCTTAATGATTTAAATGAAACCAAAGCAATCAAACGTATATTTAAAAACCATGCTTATGATTTAGCAGTAAGTTCTACAAAATCAATGACTGGACACTTATTAGGTGCAGCTGGTTCTGTAGAAGCAATTATCTCTATTATGGCAATTCAAGATCAAATTGCCCCACCAACCATTAATTTGGATAACCCCGATGAAGGCTGTGATTTGAATTATGTCGCACATAAAGCACAAGAGAGAACAATTGATTATGTGTTAAGTAATTCATTAGGTTTTGGTGGAACCAACGGTAGCTTAATATTTAAGCGAATCTAAATGGCCTCTATAAGACATAAAAAACTGATACTTTACGTAATAATACTGTTTTTTATGTCTTTTTTTTATTTATTTTGGAATTTTTACAGTTTAGTAGCCAAACCGCTTCTAGCGAAACAAGAGCCTCCAGTTATTATCAATCTTGACCGTGCTGCATCGGCAACTCAATTTGTACAAACGTTAAAAGAGAAGAATTTAATTCATTGCCAAAGACCACTACTCATGGTTATTCGTGTTACCGGTCAGTCACAGCGGTTAAAAGCGGGTGTGTATCAAATTAAACCTGGTGAGACAGCAATACAATTGCTCTACCGAGTGACCTCTGGAGATGTGTTAACACAAAATTTCACCATTATTGCCGGCACAACTCAGCAGAAAATAGCACAAGATCTGGCAAAAGCATCCTATTTAGATTATCACCCGAGTGATTGGTCTTTAATTCAGGAAAATCATTCTAATGCAGAAGGTTTAGTCTTAGCGGACACCTATCAATATCAAGGTGGTAGCAGTAGTAAAAGCCTATTGGAACATGCTCATCGTAATTTGATAAGTTATTTAAATACAGTATGGGCCGATAGAGCGCCCAATTTACCCTATAAAAATCCGTATGAATTACTCACAGCGGCATCAATTATTGAAAAAGAAACGGCAGTGCCTCAAGAGCGTCAGCTTATTTCGGGGGTTATGGTTAATCGTATTAATAAAAAAATGCCGTTACAGATGGATCCTACGGTTATTTATGGCTTAGGAGCGGCGTATACCGGTAAATTATCGCATAATGACATGCAGGTTGATTCACCTTATAACTCCTACCGCTATCGAGGTTTACCTCCAACGCCTATTGCCATGGTGAGTAAAGAAGCGTTGGATGCTGCATCGCATCCGCAATTGTCTAATTATTTATATTTTGTTGCTAAAGGCGATGGTACTCACCAATTTTCTGAAACCTACCTGCAACAAAGACAGGCGATATATCAATACCAACACAAGGGTTCTTAATGTCATCTGCAACCGGGAAGTTAATCGTTATTGAAGGATTAGAAGGCGCTGGCAAGTCCACCGCGGTCAGTACGGTTATTGACTATTTGACTCGGCTGGAAATTAAGACCATTACCACTCGTGAACCTGGTGGTACTGTCATTGGTGAGTTATTGCGGCAGATCATTAAGGGCACTGAATATAAGGGTGTTTTAGATGATAAAAGTGAATTATTATTATTGTATACAGCAAGAATACAACTTCTTGAACAAGTGATTAAGCCAGCTTTGCAACAAGGAACTTGGGTTATTGCCGATCGCTTCGAGCTCTCGACTATGGCTTACCAAGGTGGTGGACGTGGCTTGAATGAACAGATGATCCAACAATTATCAGCCTTTGCCTTGGATGGTTTTAAACCAGATCTGACTTTGTATTTAGATATTAGTCCTGAAGAAGGAATGAAGCGAGTTAAATCTCGCGGTGAATTTGACCGTATAGAACAACAGTCTATTGAATTCTTTCATCGAGTTCATAGCAGTTACATCCATCATGTGCGCGCCAATCCTAACGCGGTACTCATTGATGCTGGTTTGCCATTGCATGAAGTTCAGCTGGCGATTCAAAAGGTATTGAATGAGTTTATAGAGCATAGGGCATGAGTACTTTTCCAGCACAATGGGAGCATTTGCAATCGGCATGGAGGCAGGGACGTATCCCACACGCAATGCTATTTGTTGGCGCCTTTGATCGCGCGCTTCTGGATTTTACGAAGCAATTTATCCAGTTGGTTTTTTGTAAGAGTAAAGAAAACAAACCTTGTCATGCATGCATTGATTGCCAAATGACAGCAGCTGACCAGCATCCTGATGTGGAATGGATTAAGCCGGAAAAAAGTGGTGGGCCAATTAAGATCGATCAGATTAGGGAGTTGCAGCAATATTCTTATTTAACGCCGCAACGTTCCGTTCATCGTTTAATCATTATTGAGTCCGCCGATCGAATGAATACGGCTGCGGCAAATGCGTTATTAAAAATTTTGGAAGAGCCGGCGGAGCACACGCTTTTTTTACTTATGGCGCAGCAGTTAAGCACCGTATTACCTACGGTGTTGAGCCGCTGCCAAGTAATTCGTTTTTCATCGCAAACCAACTTAGCTACCATCAATCTTTTAACGCTTGGTGCGCAGTATTCCCAAGAGTCAGAGCAAGCAGCCGTTATGAGTCAGTCTGAATCCATTCTTGATGGCTTAATTGCAGTGATTGAAAAAAAAACGCATCCTTGTATCATGGCGGCTCAATGGACGCAGTTTGAGCTTAATACGTTGCTCTGGTTTTTCTATCTGGTCTATTCACAAGTACAGATGATGTGGGTCTATCAAGTCGCAATTACTGGGCCTGCCATAAATCAGCTGAATAAACTGGCCTCATTATTAACTCCGCTGATGATTTTTGCACAAATCGATAAAATCAATACATTGCAACGAAAACTAAGCCATAATATGAATGTAAATCACACTTTAGTCCTGGAAGATTTATTGTTTGATTTATAGGAGAATCGATATGGATAAAGCGCAACAAATAAGCTGCTCATTTGATAATCAATCGTCTTTATATTCCGCTTATATGCCGTTTATTAAAGGCGGAGGCTTGTTTATTCGTACTCATTATTTGTATCAGCTTAGCATCGCTTTGAACTTATCGGTAAAATTAATGGATGAGCATGAATTGTATCAGGTTGAAGGCAAAATTGTCTGGGTTACTCCTAAGGGGGCTCAAGGAAATAAATTGCCTGGAATAGGCGTGCAATTTGTTAGTGAAAATAGTCGCTATTTATGTAATAAAATTGAGACTTATTTAGCGGGAATGCTAAAATCACACCAGTTGACAGACACTATTTAATTTGAGGTTATTTACTTATGTTAGTTGATTCACATTGTCATTTAAATTTTTTGGATTTAACCGATTTTAATCAGGATATGGCTAATGTATTAGCGCAAGCAAAAGACAATGGGGTACAACACTTTTTATGTGTTTGTGTGGAATTAAGCGACTACCCTAAATTGGAGCAATTAGCTGCTGCTTACCCCAATATTAGTATTTCAGTAGGCGTTCACCCAAATACCGAAATGGATTACCCGGTCACAGCACAAATGCTTTGTGATTTAGCGGTAAATCCTGCGTGTATTGCTTTAGGTGAAACAGGTCTTGATTACTACCGTACTCATACTGAAGAGGCACAAGAAGAGCAGCGAGCGCGTTTTAAAGCGCATATTAACGCGTCACTAATAACAGCTAAGCCTCTGATTATTCATACACGACAAGCGGCTGAAGATACAATTAAATTAATGGCTGAAGAAAATGCACAAAAAATTGGTGGCGTTATGCATTGTTTTGCGGAGAGTCTAGACATTGCGCATCAAGCGATTGATCTGAATTTTTATATTTCATTTTCTGGTATTGTAACTTTTAAAAACGCGACTGCATTACAAGAGGTAGCGCGAAAAATCCCGTTAGATAGAATGCTCATTGAAACAGATTCGCCTTATTTAGCGCCGGTGCCATTTCGTGGCAAACAAAATCATCCTGCTTTAGTGAAGTATGTTGCAGAGGCTTTAGCCGAGCTGCGTGGGGTAAGCTATGCAGAAATAGCGGAAATAACGACTAGAAATTTTTATAATTGTTTTAGACTTTAATAACCTGTAACTTCTTAATCAGTTCCGGAAAACCTCATATCCTTACACCGCGCGGACAAGCTGCGCGGTGTAGGCCGAGATTGATAAATTGCAATAATCCCTCTTTATCTGTGGAGATTCGAATGGCTTTATACATCGGCTTAATGTCCGGTACCAGTATGGATGGTATTGACGCGGCACTTGTTGATATGTCCTCAAATCAATTGCTGTGCGGCATCACCAAAAAATACAGTGATGCACTGAAACAACGTATTGATCATGTACTTGATGGTACTGATTTAAGTCTGGCGTCTATTTGCCAATTAAATACCTTAATAGGACAAGAATTTGCTGGTGCTGCAAATGATTTATTGCAGGCAGCTAACTTATTATCCGACGATATTTGTGCAATAGGAAGTCATGGGCAAACAATATGCCACGATACAAGTAGTACTATTCCTTATACGCTTCAATTAGGCTGTGGCCATACAATTTCTTCTCTAACGGGTATTACTGTGGTGGCCGATTTTCGCACGCGTGATTTAGTAAATGGTGGACAAGCTGCACCATTTGCACCACTTTACCATCAGGAGTTATTTGTTAAAGATCGAGCTAATGTTGCTTTAGTAAATATTGGCGGTATTAGCAATATTACCTTTATCAATGCTAATGAACCGACTCAGGGTTGGGATGTTGGCCCTGGAAATTGTTTAATGGATGCGTGGATTGCCAAGCATCAGGAAAAAGCTTACGATGTTGATGGGGCATGGGCCAAACAGGGCGAAGTGATTAAGCCTTTATTGGTTCAGCTACTGGCTGATTCATTTATTCAACTTGCGGCACCAAAGAGTATTGGCAAGGAGTATTTTTCTTTGGCGTGGTTAGAATCCTATTTAAAGCCTGAATATAACGCTGTAGATGTGCAAAAAACATTGGTGGCCTTTACCGCTCATACTATTGCTGATACGGTTATTAATGCACGGAAAAAAGTAAAGGAATTGTATTTATGTGGTGGTGGTACGCATAATATCGTTTTACATCAAATGATTGCTGATTTACTACCACAAACGGTTGTTATGAGTATTGCCGATATTGGGATTAGTCCTGACTATTTGGAAGCAATGCTCTTTGCTTGGTTAGCGGCACAGACAATCAATAAGAAAGCCTTGGATTTAAGTGCGATTACTGGATCTAAACGTCCAGCAATTTTAGGGGCGGTGTATCCACATAGTTAATTAAATTGATGATGCTATCTCGAAGCTGTGTACCAAAATAAGGGATAGGGGAAAGTTAAAGGGAAAATGTTTTTGGATGGACGAAGTTAAACTCCTTAGCTTGACGGTTATGTTCATTGGAGAGAATGGATGCGGTTTTTAAGCGATTATTCTTGCCAGGCCTATAATAGACACATTGAATTCAACAAAATCATGTTGACAAACTAAATGGCTATAAGATTAAATGTGCTACCCACAACGGAGTGATTTTAAATTGAGCGAACATTATACTGAGAAGGCAAATCAAGGAGCGAGTGGCAATCTTGCAACTGCTTATTTTATATTTTTTCTGGCTGCATCGTTTTATTTATATGAATTTATTTTACAAGTAGCGCCTAGCGTTATGGCGGAGTCCATGATGAAAACTTTTGGTGTTACTGGTGAGGGCTTTGGTTTTATTTCCGCTTTTTATTTTTATGCTTACGCGCCAACCCAATTGCCTGCAGGGGTTTTGTATGATCGTTATGGTCCTAGAAAATTAATGACTTTTGCTATTATTCTTTGCGCTTTGGGCTCAGCTTTTTTTGCCTCAACCGATAGTGTATTCACTGCCTGTATTGGTCGTTTTTTAATTGGAATTGGTTCGGCATTTTCTTTTATTGGTGTCTTAGTTTTATTATCGCGTTGGTTTCCTCCTTATTATTTTGCTATTTTAGCGGGTATTGCCCAATTGATGAGTTCTGTTGGTGCTATGTTTGGCGAAGTCCCCTTAGCTTATCTAATTCAAGGTGTGGGTTGGCGAAATGCAAGCTTCATTTTGTCCGTTATTGGTTTTATTTTGGCCGCATTTTTTTGGCTATATATCCGCGATTATCCACATCAGCAAAATCAAACTGCTCCGCAACATTATTTACGCGATGAATGGAAACGACTTGTAGCCGTTTGTAAACATGCTCATACCTGGATTATAGGTAGTTACGCTTTCGCGATTTGGACGCCAATAGCTGTATTTGCAGCACTTTGGGGTGTTCCTTATTTGCAAGAAAAATTTCAAATCAGCGTGGTTGCCGCCTCAGGCTTGTGTAGTATGATTTGGATCGGGATTGGTGTTGGCAGTCCATTCTTAGGGTGGCTAAGTGATAAGATTGAAAGCCGACGTATTGCTTTGATTCTTAGTGCAATTTTGGGCTTAATTGCCACGCTGGTATTGCTTTATTTGCCCGGATTAACTTATGGTTGGGCACCTTTTGTTTTATTTGTATTAGGTTTAGGTGCTGGTGGCCAAACAGTAAGTTTTGCCGTAGTCAAAGAAAATAACTCGCCTGAGTTAGTTGGTACAGCTTCTGGCTTTAACAATTTGTCAGTACTTATTGGCGGAGCAATATTTCAACCTTTAGTCGGTTATATACTGCAACACACTAATTCTTGGCATGTAGTTAATGGCGTGCATGTATACAGCACGCAAAGCTATCAAATTGCATTATTAGTTATGCCCTTATGCTTTTTGGCCAGTTTGTTGATTGCAGGATTTTTACTGAAAGAATCTCATCCAGCCAAACAGCATTGAAATAAAACACTGCTGGACTTTACAGCGTCATTCAGTTTCACAACCCTTAACCGTCATGTTAATGTAAAGCAAGCCTGCTTGAAACCAGGCTTGCTAACCCCTCACTTTATCAGCAACGACATTCTTAACCTCGATTGAGGCGGTAATCAATTTACCGCTAGCGGCAGGTTTTTAGGTGTAATTTCTTCGCGTTTACCATTTTAAGTGAAAATATAACAAAAATTACTGCTATATTTTTGTTCACAAAGAAATATGATACTACACTAAAAATAATGGGGAACTTCTATTTATCCCGGAGAGCTTAAATGCCACCAATTCAGGGTATTCAAGAAAATTATGATGCAGTGCAGAAAAAAATGGAGGCATGGAAACAACGGAATGTGGCCGTTTCGACAATAGAAAATCATTTACCTAATAGTACTGTACATAGAATCGAAGAAATAGTAATGAACGAGGTAAATTTAGTAAGTGACTTTCAACGACTAAATAATCAGTTATCTTTTTTAAGAAATCAGATTCAAGCTTATGGAAAGGACAATAAAAATGAGCAATTAGAAACTATTGATATATATACGAATAAATTAAATAGCTTAATTCGCTCTTATAAGGATTTACCTTCTTTGACTGAATTAATTAATGATGATGGTACAGGGATAGAGCCTAATAAACTGCTAGAGAAAATATGTTCACGAGTCCAATCACCCGAATATAAGCAAATCATGGATCAATTTGGGGAATTAGCTGTTTACGAACAGGAAATAAACACTATCTATAAGGGGTATCGGGCAGGACTATTAAAGTCAGATGAGTATATTACAGCAAGTACAAGCTATAAAATATCGGACAATGCTCACAAAGAACAAAAAAGAGAAATCCCATTTATTACCGCACAGCCGTTTCAAAATATAATGCGGATAGAGATGCCATTTAAAGAATTCAAAGAATTGGAATTTCCAACAGAGTATAAATATCTTCTAGGTGTTACTCAACAAACCATTGAAAGCGTACAGGATACTGCTAAGGCTGTTCAAAATAAAGTAGCCGCTATCGCGTCAGCAAAAGAACTATTCAGTAAACTTCCTCCTAAAATGAAAGAAAAGGAAAAACAATTGGTTATGTTAAAATCTATTTTAGATCTTAACATGAACTTACCATCAGGAAATGTTGATCATGCCGGTTTTGTGAGTCCCTCTGGATATTTAAAAACGGTCCTAAGCCAAGCCTACCCCAGAATATTTGGATTAGATGCAAGAAATGGAATCACTATTGTCGTGTCAGGGGACCCTTCTGCCTATTCTGATATTCATCAGGCATTAGGGGTTGATCTGCGCAGAGCGGATTTAAAAAAGTCATTTACATTAGAACCTGCAACATTTGATGTCCATACGTTGAATAAACTCTATCAAAAAACTGAAAATCCTCTTTGGCTTGTTTTAAAGAGCACAAAACCCATCGAGAACGATTTTACTGCCAAACAAAAAATTCAAGCATATGCTGAACTTGCTTTGGTATTTAAAGGAGTTAAAGACAATCTAGCTGCATATAAGCTAGCACAAGTAGCTTTGGCTGTAGCTCAAGAGCATCCAGAGAGCAGTACGACATTTATTACTGAATTTGGGCCTGAAAGTACTTTAGGCAAATGGCTAATTAGTAAAGCAAGAAATAAAGAAGATAAAAAATTAGTAACTAAGAATTTAACCTTTTCTTTTACCACTCAAGGGGCAGACAATAATAAGGATATGCCGAGCTTTGTAAGTACAGAAAATCGCTCATCGTCTCAAAGTTCTCAAAGTAGTTCAGATGTATTTGACGCAGATGCAAGCAGCCTTGGTGAGGATGCTGAGATACTACCGTCACCATCACCTTCTGATTTTGAACAATCATTTGTGACTGCTGCTAAGGTTATCGCGGCTGATGCGGTTGTAGCACAAGCAGACTCGCAACGTAGTTCTGATGTAAGTAGCTTTGGTGAACATGATGCTGATTCAGAGTTTGATGCTGATTCAGAGTTTGATGCTGATTTAGAGCATGATGCTGATTTAGAGCATGATGCTGATTTAGAGCATGATGCTGATTTAGAGCATGATGCGGAGCCGGATAATGATATTGAGCCGGATAATGATATTGAGGCATCATATGGGCCTGCTCCAGCTGATGTTGCTAAAAGGCAGGAGCGTGTTAATCAATTTTTTTCTACACCGGCACAACAAGAAATTCTTTATAAGGGTATGGATAATTACAGAGATAAACAAAGACAAAAAGATCTTACTAAATATGCTCAATTGTTTCCTAATGATGAAGATGTTGCTAATAAAACTGTTAAAAATCTGGCAATTAACGATCCTTATTTTTTCAGGAAAAAGTTAGATAAATTTTTAGAAAATCGTGACATTATCTCTGGTAATAAAGAGGTAACCAAATTGCGTGTTCTTCTAGGCCCTGAAGGAACAAAACTTTTTCAGCTGGCTCGTCGAGAAGAGCGTTTTGATAAAGATTATATAAATGTAGTTGTTGATAAATCTTTAATGAGTTCTACCGGGGCAAAGTGGACTACTCGCCCTGTAGTACCACTCTTGGGGCCATCGGCAAGCGGTAAATCGTTTGTGAAAAAACAAGTATTAGATGAAATAAATAATAAAACAGCCAATAGTTTGGGTAGTACTACTGAAAATGGCCTTGTTTTCTCAGATGGTGGTATTGAACGTGATGAATCTAGCGTTAGAAAGCTTATGATCGCTTTTGGAGTTAAGAGTTCATGTAAAGATATTACGGATTTAGATAAAAAAAGTGCGTCTAAGCTTAAAGAAAATATCTTAAAGGCCGCCGTTCTTTCCTCCGATTTAGGTATCGTCATTGTTGATACGGCTTCAAAATATTATCATGGAAGAGTACCAAGTTTCGTATCAGATCTACTTCCTACCCTTGAAAATTTAGCTGCTGATCCAAAAAACAATGTAATACCCGTATGTATTGTTGGCGAAGATGATGAAACATTTGGCGAAACAGTATCTTTTATGGGGAATTCGCGTTCACAAGCTAGAGATAAGCATTTTAAGGCAATTCCAGCGGACAAAACATTTGGTTTAATGGATTTGCCTGCAAATTTACCCGAATTTAAAAAATACGAAGAAAAGCATCGTCAAAAAGGAATAATTGGTTCTGAATTTATAATCAATGCGCTTAATAAAGAAACGGTATACAGTATTAATGATTTGGTTCTTAAGACATTAGATAATAATGGCAAACTACAAAAAGGGGGGGAGTCAATTGAGGGAACAATGCTGGTTTCAAATCGTATTTTTAAAGAATGGAATAAAAAAACTAAAGCAGAAAAATTAGAATCCGGCTTTAAGGCGGCTGCTTCAGTTTTTAGTGAACCTAAGGGCGATCGCACTCTTGCACTGATTCGAGATAATGATAAATGGATTAAAGATGATATGCCTGGAGTGCCAAATGTAACGCGTATCTATGTTAATGCTGATACATTTGAACAATATCGAAAAAATCCACATGCTTTTGCTTTTGATGCTTATAAAGCTTATTACTCCAAACCATTGATGCATACTGCAGGAGAATATGTCTTATTTAAAATTAAAAAAGAAATTGAAAAAACAGCTAATGCAGAACAGGATCCTCATTTAAACGTTGTCTTAGAACAGATGACTAAGCTTCATATTGGTGGTGGCCCAGTTGAAGGGGCTAAATTAGATAGAGTAAAAGATTCTCCTGTTTTAATTGATGCGTTTGCAAAAGAACTGATTACTTTAGAAGGAAAAATCCCGAGTTCGATGCATTCAGAATTATCTAAAGGATTAGAGCAAATTAGAAATGAAGTAAAGTTGAGGCAGTTAATTGCCCACCCTGAAGGTCTTAGTTCAAAAGAAAGGATGTTTTATGATACAAGAGATTTTTTTGATATAAAAACAACCGTTAAAAATAAAGATGAAGCGGATAATGACTTAATTGTGAAGAAAGCTAATACTAACGACAATACTGAGGCGGTTACTGTAGCCCCAACTGAAATAGAGCAATACGAAGCTCAAGAAGTTGTTTATAGAGGGGATTTTTTAAAAAATGATCAGGTTATTGTCGCTGAGTCGCAGTTTACACCTGGAAAAATACTGTATTTAGAACAAAATAAAACCGGTAAAGTAGTTGATAGGTCAACAGCTAATTTGAATACAGATGAAAAGCAAATAGCTGCACTGAAACAGGCACAAATGTTATTAAATAATTACGATCCGAGCAAGGGGCGCATTGTGATTAGAGGACAAGATAAGGAGCAAGGGGAACGATTATATGCTGCAGTATTATATTTTATTAAAAATGATCCGGAGATAAAAAAGCGTATGGAGTCGCCTCGCTGGATTTTGCCAAATACCTATTCGCCTGAAAAATTAATTAGATGTACTATACCAGGTTTCGTCGCTCCTAAAACAATCGACTCTGGGTTTATTGCAAAAAAATTGCCTATTATCAAAACATTAGATAAAGAACAATTAGAAGTTTTGAGTGTGGGCAAGAGGGCTGAAGTAGAGAAGTCTATATTGCAAACAAATAAGGCTATTGATGTTGTGAAAACACAAAAAGATTATAAAGCACATGTTAGACAGATTAGACAGGCTGAAGGACCTGAAGCAGAAGTAGACATGCACGTACCCGCTAATACGACGCCCCGGTCACGTTAAAAGTAACTGTTTCTTCTGGGGTTGTTGCCTTATTCGGGTTTTATATCCGTTTTGTGCAGCAAAAATGCTCCGCTAATGCATATAAAAAATAGCAATTGTGCCACATTGCAATAAAGTCCAAAATGAAGATTATTATGGGTTGTGTAAAATATATTTGCCATTTCAGTACCTATGGCTCCAATAATCATCACACTTAAGCTCACTAGGGCAGAAGCGGTACCTTTGCTCACTGAGGTAACAAAGAGACAGAATCTATTTAAAGGAGCGTTAACTACGCTAAGCGCGAAAAAGTAGACAATTACGCCAGGAAGCAAATAATGATAGTCGTTGCCGTATAAATAAGGCAGTACAGAGGTTAATAGCGCGCCAACAATCATGATCAGACAACCCCAAAAGATTATCTTTTTCATTTTATGCTTATAAGTCAGTTTGTGTAAAAACCAATTTCCTAAGATGGTTGCGCCAAAAACGGGAAGCTGCCACAGCCCATATTGAATTACCGTAAGTTTTGCTTCTTTAATCAATATAATCGGTGATAGTGCAATCCAGGCAAGGCAAGGTATTCCTACCGTACCAATCGCTAAAGTTGCAAAACTAAAAACCTTATTGGAAAGCAAATTCTTATAGTTTTGAAATACCCCTTTTGCAGAAAACTTGGTTTTCGGTATGACCTCGCCATTTTTCTTTGTTTGGCCAATAGGTTCTGGCATAAAACGCCATAACCCCCATAGCGCAATCAACGCCCCTAATGCAATGGAGACAAAAATATAGCGCCACGAAGTATAATGAATGACGATAGCACCCAATAATGGCCCTAACAATGGTGCAAGAATGGTCGCGTTTGCCATAATGGATATCAGGCGAATCGCATCCATTTCTTCAAAAATCTCTTGAATGGTTGCATAACCAATAACGCCAATAAAACATAGACCCATGCCTTCAAAAAAGCGCGCAGTTAAAAATTGGCTCATGGAGTTTGAGCATGCAATGAATAGGGTAAAGATAAAAAACAGACAACCACCTAACAACATCATAGGACGTCGTCCATACGCATCAGATAACGGGCCAAGAAGAACCTGTAAACTTGCACCACCAAGAATGTAAACTGTGAGGGATGTCGCAACATCCGATTCAGGTGCATTAAACGATTGAACTACATGAATCATCCCTGGCATAATCATGTCATTGGCGATATAAGTTAGAAATTCGTACATGACCAGGAAACAAGCAAAGAGCAGGGCTTGTCTTTTTGTTATAGAAATCAGTGGTTCAGACATCGGATAAATCCTGAGTTGTTTATTTTTCAAGATATGTGGTGTTCTTGAAATTGTGTGTAAAATGATAATTTTCTTGCGCAGTTATCTTATGAAATGGCGTTTTTACTGATAATATAGGTGAAGATTTTGAGCTCGGCGTACATGCTTAGTTTACTCGATCCTAAAACGTGATTCAATGCATCTTTGGTTGAATGGTTTTAGATGCGAATAACTAAGACATAGCTAGGCACAAATGGGGTCTATTTGTTCGGTTAATGAATAAATAGCAATCTCTTCTTTTGTAACTTAGTAATAAGTTCAAGTAAAAAGAACTCTGTACACGACAATTTCTCAAATCACTGTTCCGTGTAATGGATAATCAAGTACAGGTTGCTTAATTTTATCAAGACATTCAGAAAAGAGATGTTTTTTATAAAACAAGTTCATTTAAATATCATTAATATAATCCAGGCTATATCGGAATATACTAACAGCAGGCCTATGATGTGTTTTCATTTTGATAGGTTTCGCTTCATGGAACCATTCGCCGGTTTTGTGTGCCCAGAAAAAAGCAATCGCAAGTAGAGCCATTAATCCCTGGCCAAGCTCTCCCATTACTTAAAAATCCTGGACGAAAATTTATTGCTGCAAAAGCGACCGATGGACATCCTCAATTTCTGAAAAAATTTCGACAGAGCCCATAAACTCGCTAATATAATGTATAATATATCGAACGCTCCTAACTCAAAGAATGAAATGAACGGTCTTTTACAAATTTTTTTAAACGATTTCCACTCCTGTTCACTCGTTGATAAAATCCAAAAAGTCAATTCTTTAATTGATTCGGATAGTGTTGATGTTGATGCCATTGTGCAATTAGCCGAACTAGACCCAGACTTTCGTAATTTCTGTGCATCACCAACATTTAATGAAAAATGGATATCTCTCTGGAGCACTTACGGAGTGATCATTACCAAGGATATAAAGAAAGCGCTTTACGATCAGCCTACAATGTGTAACAAATTTGAATTATTTCTTGGTATTTATTATTACAATGAAGCATTAGATACCGCGAGTAAATTTAAAAAAGATTATTCTTTCAATGAAATTAGCTACCTACAAAAAGCTATCAGATGTAACTCCATCCACGCATGCCAGCGATATCATACATACATATATAGTCAAGTTGATGATAATAAATATGAGTACAACAATGAATTATTTTGCAAAATAATCAGGCAAATTAAACCACTATTACCTATCTATGGCCATTATGCTTATATTATGTTGGTTGAAGCCTATGTTCGTTATGGAATATTTTTGAGAAATTGTGGGCGCAATGATGTGGCCAATAATTCGTTTTCATCCGCGCTGCTGGCTTTCCAAGAGGCACAAAAACTCTTTAAGCCAGATAGCGTGTCAATTTATAATGCAAGCTTTGGAAGAACACTAGCAGAAAGTAATTCTTTTGGGTTAAGTGAGCTCGAAGAAATATTAACATTAATAAATACTGTAAAAAATGGCTATATAGGGCAAGATTTTATTAAATATAGCAAATGAAATTTCATCTCGCCCTGGTCTCTAATTAGTCATTAAAAACTACAGTTCCTTGCGGCTCGTAAACAATATCTTCGTTAGTTTTCCTTTCACTAGTAAATATTGATTTACTCATTGATTTTGCTAATAAGCCGATATTGATTACTGGTTTTTTGTCGGAAATAGTTGCTTCTGCATATGTTACATTTGGAACAGAGAAAATATCTTCATCCACTGACTTTAAATCCAGCCCCAATAAAAATTCTTTATCAAGGTATTCCAGCCTTTCAGTATCAGACATTAAGTTGGCAAATACATGTGAAACAATTTTGTATGCAAGAATTTTATCTATATGCTCAATACTCAATAATCCTTTTTTAAAGAGCTCAGATAATATTGGATTTTTAAAAAATGCACTGCAGTTTTTTGACATTAATAGTGCGCCAATCTTTTGCGAATCTACTTCCGGATGTGCTTGAAGGCATGATGCGACAATTTTTATTCCTGGAAGATTTGTTTTTACGACATTACACGCACTCTTATTAACTACTATTTCTTTGGGTCTTGTAACCATCGCCTCAAATAAATCGCGAGAGTTTAATAATCCTTTCTGCATCAACTCTAAAGCCATCTCATCAGAGAAAATATCTTGGAAATTTTTATTTTTTAAGCAGATTTCCATAGGAGCTGCAAATGAAAACGCCAGTTCAAATAATGGATGAGCTTGAAGTATACCCTCTTCAGTTATTGGGAATTTGTTGCTAATTTCTAATGCCTTTCTTAAAAGCCTATGAACTTCTGGATATTTCCCCTGATAGCATAAATCAGTGAGGATCCCTTCATCAAATTCATTGCTATTTTCTAGAGTCAGTACCACCTGATCTGACATATGTGCAGCAAGTGTCTTAATTGATCTATTTCTAACTTTATTATTTAGTTTGAAATCAGGATACAAGTTAGAATGCAAAAATGTAGCAAATTTTGAGTTTTCCAAGATAGGAATAGCATGCTCTTCTGGAAGGACAGATTTACTCTTTAAATGAGCAATATATTTGAATAGCATACTAATACTCTGAGACGAATATAGATAGTTTGGTGGTAGTTCATGCCAAGAAAACAACGTATGCGTTTTATCAGTTGTGTCTCCCACAATACTATCCAGTAAATCAGGAATTGTGGGATCATTAGCCGTGAGTAATAAATGGTTTATACTGAACACAGGACAATGAACAGAATCCGCTTGAAAAATATCTCCACCTGGAACTGCAAAATGAATGCCTAACTCCTCAGCAATTTTACTGAATTCAGTATAATAACCATCATGCCCTCTATATTGATCTGCAACAAATGCTAATGGTTTTTGCCCTGGTTTAAAATAGAGATCAACAGAGCAGTAATGAATGGTTTCTGGGGCTCGTTGATGAGCGTTGCTACGTGAGCCCACTTCAATCAAAAACTGATGATGTCCCTGTGTATTTTTCAGTGTTTCAACATCTAAAGTATTTTTAAGAAATGACTGTAATTCAGACTTGTGTAAAATATGTATATTGTGTAATTTATTTTTACTTTTGTATAGGGCTACGATGCAACTAATGGCTTCCTCGCTTGCAATCACGTCGGAACTATAATTTGCTAGCTCTGACAAATCATCACAAATTAAATCAGATAAAGAACGTCTCATATTTTCACCAAGTTTAACTCACGTAACACAATTAGTATCATATAAATATTAAGAAAATATTAAAAACGGGTTTTATCGCAAAAATATCTAGGGCAAGCGCATATTGAATTAAGCTCTCTGCAATATCTTCTCAAGGTATTGAGGATTTAGAGTGGCCACATATCTTTTTTTCTTGATACTAAATTTATTAGAATGCTCTTGCTTAAGCAGATTAAGGGCAATATGCCTGATAACGGTGAAATTCTCAGCCCCATAGTCTTTACGAATACGCGAATAATCTTCACGGAAGACGACATCAAATACCCAATGAAGTCGATTTTCAATTCCCCAATGCTGACGGACAGAAGTCATTACTAAGTGTGCATTCATGGGAAGATAGCTGATATAGTAACGTTGTTCTATTTGGATCTGGTTGTTCACTTCTCTGCGACTTTCAATTAAAACAAGACTTTGTAATCCTCGCCATTTTAATTTGAATTGGTGCAAGTACATAAAGGACAACACGGGGCATTTGCGTGTTTCGATACGGCCATGTCCTGAGTCAATTTCCTCACAATAGTCATAAACTAATTTCTTAAATTGAAAAACAGCATAGTAACCCTTTTCATTCAGACTGCAATTTTAATATGCGCTTGTCTTGCCAGCCTATTGGAGCGAAAGGTAGGCTTATTATATTAACATTAATTAGCTATAATGATTTTTTTTATCTCATTATGATATTAATAAAATGTTCACTCACACTATTGTCAGAAAATTATCAGTAAGCCTTGGTTATAGATACAATACAACGGGGCGCTGTCATGGGTTTTCCTTGCGATGGATAGAGGCTTGCCTTCTTGGTGAGGAACATCTGTTTGCTGAGCGTATTAACACTATTGTTTCCGGCGCCAAAGTTTTAGTCAATTCCATTCAGACTGTAAAAGAAAAGAAGGGGCAAGATCTAACGAAGGAGGATATGACTTTACTCGATGTTCTTGCTTTTTTTGAAAGCTTGGAACTATATCATTCGCCTTCCGCTCATTTTTCGCTTTTTAATGCGTCTTTGGGACAACTTGATATTGAAGAGCTCTCTTATTATGCTTCTTCAGACGAAATTAAGTCTCTTGGTGGGTTAGTTAGAATTTATTCTGAGCCAGGTATTTATGCAAAAGAAGAAATTAAAGAGTATTTAGATAGCCTGGGCCTCATTTTAGAGAGCACTTACACCGCATCGAAGGAACCCTTGGGCATCGTTTTGTCGAGCAATAACCATACAATCGCCTTAACCTATAAACCCGAGAAGGGATGGGGCTTTATGGATATTAATCAGTATCCATCTCTAGCATTTAAGATACATGAAACTGATTTGCTTGCCGAACGCATCATAGAGAGCTTCAAATCAGACGACAGTCCTTATAGTGCCTTTAACACTTCCGTTTTTACCACAGGTAAGCACTTGCAATTATGTAATTTAAGAGAGAAGTTAGAGCAATTTGTAACTAGTCCTCAACTGACTAAGGAAATGGCTGGTCGCGTAGCGAATGAGATTGGTTTAACCTATATTGCAGCAACCCATGGCCATGTTTCTGTCATTACTGAACTTGAAAAATATGGCGCGGATTTAAATAAAGCAGCACCTAATAAAGTAACCCCTACCTATATCGCCGCAAAAAACGGCCATGTTTCGGTCATTGCCGAACTCGCAAAGCATGAGAGAGTCGACTTAAATAAAGCACGTAATGAAGTAACTCCTACCTATATCGCCGCAAAAAACGGCCATGTTTCGGTCATTTCCGAACTCGCAAAGCATGAGAGGGTAGACTTAAATAAAGCAAATAATAATGGCGAAACACCTGTCTTTATCGCCGCAAAAAACGGCCATGTTTCGGTCATTTCCGAACTCGCAAAGCATGAGAGGGTAGACTTAAATAAAGCAAATAATAATGGCGAAACACCTGTCCTTATCGCCGCAAAAAACGGCCATGTTTCGGTCATTTCCGAACTCGCAAAGCATGAGAAGGTAGACTTAAATAAAGCAAATAATGATGGCGAAACACTGGCCCATATTGCCGTAAAAAACGGCCATGTTTCGGTCATTGCCGAACTCGTAAAGCATGAGAGGGTAGACTTAAATAAAGCAAATAATGATGGCGAAACACCGACCCATATCGCCGCAAAAAACGGCCTTGCTTCGGTCATTGCCGAACTCGTAAAGCATAAGAATATAGACTTAAATAAAGCAAATAATGATGGCGAAACACCCGCCCATATCGCCGCACAAAATGGCCATGCTTCAGTCATTGCAGAACTCGCCAACCGTGATGAGGTAGACTTAAATAAAGCAAGTAATTATGGCGAAACACCCACCCATATCGCCACACAAAATGGCCATGCTTCAGTGATTACGGAGCTTGCCAAGTATGGCGCGGACTTAAATAGAGTAGATAATGATGGAAACACACCTGTTTTTACCGCAGCATCCCCAATATTTGGTCCTGGTGATGTTTCGCTCATTACAACGCTCGCAAATCATGGGGCGAACTTAGATATAGCAAATAAGAAGGGACAAACACCGGCTTTTATGGCTGCTCACTATGGCGATGCTCCTGTTGTTGCTGAATTAATACGATTAGGTGCTAATTTTAATACGCGTTATACCGCTTCAGCCAGTGAGTTAGAACAATTTGTCAGCGCTGAAAACCACAAGGTTATTGCCAGAATGAAACAGTATATACAGCAACAAGCTCCAGAGAGACTAACTATTTCAATAACACCTTATGACATCGCTTTTATTATGGGGCATGATGATGACCTTATACGATCTCTGGCAGAGGAGAAGGACTTTAATCAAGCGGTAGCTCAAATTTCTAGTGAGATAAATAATGTACATTTAACAATTAGATTTTATTTAACTCAATTAGTTACCCAAGTTAATGCGTTAAAAAAAGGTGGAGGAGAATCAATCGCTGATTTAACTCGGGTTTTATTGGCTACCTATAAGCGATTACATAATAAAGATGATGTTGAATCGTATAAAAATTTAGCTGAAAACATTCAAGGAAGAACTTCTCCAGCAATGACGATTTTAGGTGAAATAATGATTGAATTAGGTGCTGAAATTGCTGCCCTTGAAGTAATAACAACCTCATTTTTTGAGCCACTGTTTCCGCTTATTATTAATGTAGAAACACAAACCACCACGTCTGCTCTTAGCTTTTTTAATGCAGGAATAGAAAAGAAGTCCTCAATGATAATGGATGATATTTCCGAGCAGCAATCCTTAAGCGATAATCCAAATAGCTGTGGCGGGTTGGTACATTTATAAAAGTGATCGAGAGTTCCTTTTTGATATACTGCCGTTTAAAATTAAGATAACGGAACATCAAGCTTACTTTCAGGAGCAGTAGTTGTATGTTACTTCGTGTCGCACGGAATTCACTATCTGGGGACGCAACCCTTGGATAACACCGTTTGTCCTTGGGAATGCAATTAAGCATCATTTCGTTCATATTTTTATTTGAAACTCACAAAGTGAGTCGAATGGTATTTACATTTGTTGTCGACGTGGCTACGAGTTCATCTGCAATTTCTTTGATATCGTCTAATCGTTCTTCGATAATTGCCTTGATATTATTAGGCGCCGCTAATGTCTTATCATTGTATTGCATCAATTTATCAATAGCACCAGAATTGGTTATTTCTGCGATTGTATTTCTAATTAGCACTAAAGTTTTCTCTTCATGAATTAACCCTTCAAATCGTTTAATTAATTGCTCTGATGGTGTTAAGGACTTTACTGGTGCTTCTGATTGTTTTTTGTACAATTCTTTCCATTTATCTGTTGTAGATGAAGGTGACTGAACCGTTGCTTGAGAGAATGTCGAGCTTATATTCTCGGTTCGCTCCTTGCCAATCTTTGTTTTCTGCTGGATTAGATTTTGTTCTTCATCAGTCCTTTTGGCTATGACATTCTGAAAAAACTGATGCGCGCCAGAAGGAATTTCAATGATCTTAGCCTTATTAACCTCGATGGGTGTTTTAAAAATTTGTTGCATTTCCTGCGCTTGTTTTTCTGTTTTAGCCATAATACGAAGAGATAAGCTATTATCTTGACGCCATAAATAACCTGCATCTACTTTAGGCTCTTGAGGTAAATTACTCTTATTCACCAACCTAATCATGTCTGGTAATGTGATGTATTGATATGTAGGTTGAACTAATAAGCGATCTCTTTTTTGATTGTATTTAAGCGCTGTATTATCTATTAATTTTACTAGTTGTTCTTGAGTTAGAATGCAGCTCAAACCTTTGCCATTCGCGACTGATTTAAGAGCAAGCTCTTTATTTAACTGGTCGGCAATGGTTGAATTTGTTGTGCTTAAGGTATAAGTCCCATTTTCTTGCCGCTTTAATTGAAACGGGATTCGACCGCTCTGTGGATCAAAACGCATGGTATTAAGGAATACGGTTCCATCAGGCGACATGACCGAGGTTGGTGAAAAGACCTTTTCTAATTTATCAATTAAATCAATTTCTTGCTTGGATAATGACTCGCGTTCTTTGAATGCAGCCAATAGATGTTGATTGCTTTTATTGGCTTGTACCGCCATTTCATCAATAAATTTTATATAGCTTGCAAGCTCTACATAAGGCATCTCATTTTTAATTGCCATATCGATTAAATCAATTTTCATTTTGGCAAAATACAAATCATAGTTTGATAGTTTTCCTGCACACAATTGCATGATATGAGTATCTACCAGGCTTTGTATCTGACTTCCCTCGCGGCAATTACTTCTGATATCACCTAACTGATTTACTAACTCTTTGGGAGAGGGGGTATTTTCTTGAATACGGTGTAATTCTTGCCTTAAGCCAGGGTAGCTTTTAATAACCTCTTCACTAGGATTTTCCCCAGTAATCATTTTTCTTAGTAAATGAAAACCGACCATACGTTCTGATAAGGGCGTATCGTAAAAAGCGCTGTAGTTGCGATACATATAGTGACGGGCAACGCCTATTACTGAAGTGCCTCTAAATATCGCAGGAGCCTTGGCATAAGTATCTTCAAATGAAAAGTCATCGCTAATACTTGCGCTTACTCCTTCACCCTCATAGGGTTTACCATAGTCAAAACCATAGAACTCGCCATCTGCAAATCCTTTATTTTGCGCATCTTTACCCATGCCATCGCGATCCCCAATGGCAATACCAAAAATTAAATTTTTCCCTAAACCTGGAATGTTCTTAGAACGTTTAACGGGGGCATTTTTATCTTCAACCAGTACGCCATTATAATCAGGTTCTTTACCTCCATGGAGAAACTGTGTTAATTCTTGTAATCCATTTTTCCAACCACAAGCTAATAATGCGTGCGCGCCGCTTTTACCATTGCTAACCCAGGTAATTTCTTGTTTCTGGTTTTGAACACTAAAAATACCTGCTAAACGCGTACCAACAAACTCCCTTATTGCTTCTTTATTCGCGGTAACTCTATCTTTTTGTCCTTCTGCATAATCAAGTTTATACATCCAGGCACTTAATTTATTATTCTTGGCCACCGCATCTTTGACTTGATTACAAAGCCATTGCGTACCTGTATTCAGTGTACCCTCATCATGAGGACCAGGGACTTGAGTATTAATAAACGTTGAAAAAATTATTCGTTTTTGCCCCAAGTCAGCTCTATTAAGCGATTCTCCTAAGGCTTTAAAGTTTAATTTTTCCTGATCCGAGATTTTCGTATCAGAGGGTAAATGTTCATCTGCTAAAATCTTATCTAATTCTTTAAAAAATAATTCATTTAAATCAAGCGCTCTAAAGCCCGGCTCTACACCACCAGGTTTATTTGCATAACAAAATTGTGATGTGCCAAACATGCTTCCCAATCGCGTTAATTTTTTATCTTGACGCAATGTTGGTTGGTCAAGCTTTGCTATTTGTTCCGTTTTAATTGTACCTACAGACGGTGTTACTTTAGGGGGCGTCGTTTTTACTGTTCCTACTACTGGGGTACTAATTGAGGTTTGATAGGGTTCAGTTGATTTCTTTTTGATAGGTGGCAATAAACTTCCTTCCTCAATTTTTTTAGGGTTAGCCTTTAACTGTTCATTAATGATCTGCGCAGCTAGTCCTTCTGCTTTTAAACGATAGAGTGGATCTTTGCCTAATTCTACGCCCAAATTTTTAAGGCAAAAGTCATAGATAAATTTACCTAATTTACTATTTTTACCACCGCGGCTCTCTAAAATCATGGCATATTTAGACGCAAAAGTATCCAGAAGCGCGATAATTTTTGCATCAGGGGATAACGAATCATTTTTCATTATTTCACGTATTTCTTGATGCAATTCTTTTAGAGTTTTTTGTCGTTTTGTATTAATTGTTATGTGTGATAATGGCCCAATAATTTTTTGATATGCCTCTGTAAAATGATTGGTTGTAATCGGATTTTTTGTATGCGTTTCTGTTAATAATTTCAAATAATGTTGGGTGAATTTGCTGTCCAGTTCATAGGTTTCTTTTTTGGTTGAAGGCTTCACCATCTCTTGGTCTAGTTTCATTGCCACAAAATAATCCGTGTTAATTTCCAGACCGCTCAGTAGTATTTCATAAACAGCATTTCGTAAGTCATAAGATTCGGTTTGCGCTTCCGCTAACTTAAGCCAATCCTCCCTAAGATTTATACCGCCATCTATTGGAAATCCAGGTGCAGTGATTAAGCCTTGTAATGCACGATAACCACAACTCCAACCATCCCTTTGTAATCCATCGCTTGCTACAGTAACATGAGCTGTTGCGTCTGGAAATGCACTATAGTCGCCATCTTGATAAGTAATCGCATTTTCAAGCGTTGTTCGTTCTGTACCGTTGAGTGGCATCGAATCCTGATAATCAATCGTAATTGCATTGATTGTTGGATTAACGGTTACCATGGCATAAGTCCAATGAGACCCTTGGCTACGCAAAGAGCCACTACTGCCACAGTTAATTAATAGTGGAATGGTATAGGGTTCGGTAGCCTCTGCATGTTTTACTCGTTCAAAATGCAATATCATTCCGATATCTTCAGGATTTAAACGCGTGATGTGTGTTCTGTCTTTGATATCTAGCTTAATGAGCATACGTTCTAAATCTACTTCACCAAGCCATTCAGTTTGTCCTAGATCTTCAGTAAGGAGTTTTTCCGCAATTCCAAGATTGCTGCTTTGAGCATGCAAATCCCGTAATGAACGATTTTCTATTCTTTGGTTAAGCGCTATACCGGCTAAAATCGCGTCTTTTTCTTTAAAAGCAGTCGCTCTGGGAGGGGCATCTCCTGTAAATACAACGAGTTTATCCAATAGGCTTGATAACAGCTTAAATTGCTCCGCATGTGCATTACGTGTTTCCGTATTATTACTACTCAGTGCCCCGATATTTAAATTGTCATTGTCTAATTTATAAAAAAAATCAATAGCGTTTGCTAGATGGGTGTAATTACCCATTGTTTGAAGCCATGTTGGATCAAAACGCTCTTTGAACGTTTTTCTTAAATAGAGTTCGATAAGCAAATGTTTTTTTTCAATTTCCAAGGCTTTACTGACTTCGCTTAGAGATATCATGTCATCTTCCTTTTTAAAGATTAATGATAAGGATGCACTGGCATAACACCCTATTGGTATATTTCTACTTTATTCCTTTAAAATTAAGAGACTATTAAGCTCTTTGTAAGAATGTTGTAAAGCTATACTCTTATTTAACAAGAAAAAATAACTGTTTTTAGCATGCATTTTATTTCTTCTTAAAGTATAGTACGTGGATTTATTTGTGCATATTTTGGTTTCTTTTGGTAAATATTTTGTTCTTTAGGTGCTTTTTAGGCAATAAAATATTATAGTTATCAATAGATCGCATTAATCAATTGCATTCAAAACAAGGTATGTATTTTATGGTGAATCACGAAAAGGATAACGAGTTTTCACTCTGTACCTTATTTCCCGTTCAGAAAAATAATGGACGTGTTGTGTACTATTCTTGTGATTTTTCTGAAGAATTAGGTGGTGATGTTTATAAGGGGTATCACTGCACCTTTATAAATCCTGATGTAACTTATTTAAAGCCATGCCGCATCACCAAAGAAGAGCTGGACATCAATAAGGAACTGCCTGTTGCCATAAAGCTCTACGATGGAAAGCAACACCCATCCGCTTACCAGTTTTATGCGTCAAAGATAGCAACGCTTAATATGGATAATCGAGATGTTCTCATCATGGATTTCGTCGATGGATTCCATATTTATCCTGATTTGCAGGATAACCCCCAATTAAAACAATTAACTTTTTTTCAAGCAGTAGATATTGCTTGGCAATTGATTTTGGGACTTAACCACTTACATTATAAAAACACCAGCGGCCCATCCATTGTGCATGGTGATATTAAAGGCGAAAATATTAAAATAAGTCTCAAGCTTGCTAAGGACAACAAATATAAAATTGATGTGTCTTATCTGGATCTTGACTACGCAAAGCCAATAGTCAGCAGGGTGCAAGATGTTCAAGGCACTCCTGAGCATCTTGCTCTTGAATTACTGGATGGTTATTATTCAGAGGCCAGTGATTTTTTTGCTTTGAGTCCTCTTTTATTGAGTATTTTTGGTGCTCATAATCCATTGCAAAAAATTATAGAGTTCAGAGATAGCCATAAGCATATGGAGCCTGCTGAATTGGTAAGAAAATTTCGAGATATTGATTTTTGCACGAAGGGTTTATTTGAGCATTTTGATAAAAAAGTAGAGCCATTCGTTTGTCAGTTGATAGAGCGTTTTATTTTAAAAATGGGCGAAAAAAATAAGCAAAACCGTCCATCAGCAGACGCCGTACTTGAATTTTTTACGGCGTTAAGACAATTAAATCTTGCTGATGAATCAACGGAAGATAGAGACAGTTATCTTTTACGCCTGTTTGTAATTGCTCAAGATGAGCGCTGGTTAACGGATAAAAAATATCAAACCTTATTTTTTAATTTAGATGAAAATTTGCAAAATAGACTTATTGCGTTAATGAATATTAATCACTCTATCCCTTTATATAGGGCTGCTCAGGAAAATAGTGCGTCTGTTACCCTTGTGGATGAGCTAAGAAAAAATATTGCCAGCTATCTAAGCCAAAAAAGCGCTGTCCTCAAACCACCATCCAAGCTTGTTTCTATTTTCTTTTCTCCCGTAACTCAGAAAGAAGTCCAATGGCTGCTTCAATGTTATGAGCATAATGATGTGGTCGATTTTTATTCATCCAAAAACGAAAAAATAAGAATAAAATTAGAACAGTGTACCGAAAAAACAATCGCACCTTTAATTGCTATTGTTGCTGAAGGAATAAAAAAACCAGTCGGTGTTTCTGAATTATCAAAATAAGTTAATGTTGTGCACGGATAAACTTTAGCGGCATTTGTCCTGTTATTTATTTTTCAAAATATGTTTTCTTGAAAGGGTATGGTTTTACTTTGTATAATAACCTCTAGTTTTCTGGCACAGATCTAATTATGAAATGGCATTTTTTTACGGATAAGAATCGTAATGATTTTAAAGTTAGTGAACATCTGGCTGTCTATATTCTTAGTTTATTCGATCCTAAAACGCGATTTATCGTATCTTTAGCCAATAAAAATTGGTTCCATTTTGTTCAATTAACTGAGCGTTATGTCCATTTACTACCAACCATTCAAAGCATTCCCATGTTTTCTCAAGTTACTTTAGATGTTTTGAGGTTAAAGCTAATGACTGGAGGAATGACGAACACTACTTACCAAGTTAAAGTTGGCCCCAATCATGGGAAATCGCTTGCGCAGATTCCTGGCATAGATCCGAAACTTGTTGAACGTAACCTGCGTAAAAAATGGGTAGTACGTTTTCCCGGTGATGTATCGTTATTTTCTGTTGATCGCCGCCATGAAAAAAATAATGCGCTTCAGGCTTCAGAATTAGGGCTGAACGTCTCTATTGCCTATTTTAATGAGGGCAGCGGGGTACAGGTTACTGAATTTATTGAAGACGTACAGATAATCGATGAGCAGCTATTACAAAGAGAGGGTATGCTTGTTACGTTAGCCGGTAAAGCTAGGGCGTTGCATACGTCATCACGCTTTTTAAACGATACTGCGGTTTTTGAGCGCAATGAAGGTTTACTGTCTGCATTAAGCAAAAAAAATTTTGTATTCCCTGATGAAGTTAATGCAATAATCGTAAAAATGGATTATTTAAAATGTCTTTTTTCTTCTTATGGGATTGAAATGTGTCCTTGCCACAATGATTCAACACCCTTGAATTATCTGTTGTCTTACAAGGGAAAAGAAAAAGAAGAAATCATTTATCAGATTGATTGGGAATATTCTAGTAACAATGATTTTCTGTGGGATTTGGCTTATTTTGCTATTGAAGCGAAATTAACCAGTGAACAAGAACGTACTTATTTAACCGCATATTTTGGGAAAGATAAACTAAATCAATCGATGTGGGCTTGGTATACTGTATATAAACCGGTTGTTGAATGGTGGATTACACTTTGGTCCTGGACGCAAATAGCTGCTGGAGCCAGTGCGGTGGATGTGAGTGAATATGTAAATTTAGGGCAAGAGCGTTTTGAGAAAACGTTGATGCATATTAATAGTGCCGCATTTAAGGAGGCAGAGGTGGTTATTGAGGATGCTAGACAGCCTAATGTTGCGTTAAATCAACGCTCCTTTTAATTGGAGCGTGAAGGGATTAAGAGCAAGGGGGATGGGAATGAGTTAGGCCATATGGCTTAAAAACTCCTGCAAATGCTGCTTCTCTTGTTCTGCGCCTAAATAAGATTTTAAGCGTTCTATAGAACTATGGTATTCATCCTGATTAATAACGCCACGCATTAATTCAAAACGTAAATACACACAAAATGTATTCAAAAAATCCGTCTCACAATAATCGCGAATATTTTTTATTTGTCCTAAGAAGTATTGTTCCCAAACCTTAGAACCACTCATTCCCATTTTTCCTGGAAAACCCAACATACTAGAGATATCATCCAGAGGGGCGAAGGCTTTATTTTGATAGCCAGCAATCACATCCATTAGGTCTAGATGGCGATAATGAAAACGACTTAGATAGTTATTCCAGCGAAATGCTTGTTGATGCTCACCTGTTTCCCAATAGGTTGGGGCGGCAACCCCGTGCACCAACGCTCGATAATGTAAAACAGGTAAATCGAAGCCACTACCATTCCAACTGACTAATGTCGGGGTATGTTTGTCAATTCCTGCAAAAAAACGGGTGATTAGTTCTTTTTCATCGGCGGTTTCATCGCCAAGTGACCATACCTTAATTTGAGAACCCTGACTAAGGACTAAAGAAATGGCGCAGATCCTTTGTAAGTAATGAGGTAGAAAGTCATGGCCAACTTTTGCTCGTCGTAAAGCAAACATCGCTTGAGCAGTATCTTCATCAGATAATCCGTGTAAATCGTATAATTTACGACCGGCTTCAATATCGGGAATGGTTTCTATATCAAATACAAGAATTGTCATGAGGAATACTTATTTTAATTATTTAAACAAATTTTAGCATGAGGCTTACGCCTCACCAATATATTGATCGCTTTGTAAGCTCTGAAGTTCATTTATTCCGCCTTTCAATTAGGTTAGGCTGCTTTGAAAACAACATCAAATGGTAACAATAAGACATAGATTGTGCTAATTAAATTTGATAGAATTATCTTTTTCTTATTCGATTGCTATGGATTCTTTGTTTCAACTTAAGAAGTTTAGAACATTTATTTTTCTATGGTTTGTTCTATCACTTACCTCCTGCGTCAGTTCGCCGCCTCCATCTGATTTGGATAATGTCTGTAACATATTTAGGGAATACCCTAAGTGGTACACGCATGCCAAAGATGTTGAGCATCGTTGGAAAGTTCCAGTCCCCGTGCAAATGGCGATAATTCATCAAGAATCAAAATTTGTGGCGGATGCAAAACCCCCACGTCAGAAGTTATTAGGATTTATTCCTTGGAAACGACCTACAACGGCGACTGGTTATGCTCAGGTACTACATGGAACCTGGAACGAATACAAGCAAACAAATGGTGGTTTATTATCTTCCCGTCATAATTTTTCTGATGGTGTTGATTTTATTGGTTGGTATGCCAATCTGGCTCATAGACGGGCTGGAATTAATCGTTCAGATGCTTACCCGCTGTATTTAGCTTATCACGAAGGAATTGGTGGTTATCAGCGTAAAACTTATTTGAAAAAAGCATGGTTACTGCCTGTTGCTCGCAAGGTTAAGGCGCGATCTCTGCTTTATGCAACGCAATTGAATTCATGTAAGGGATCTTTGAAACGAAGATCTTGGCTTTAAGGTTGGCTATTTTTAAATGTACAACCTAATTTATAAAATTTAAAAGTAATGTATACTTCAGAGAATTAAGCTGAGGTAGTTATTAAGGAGTTTTTTGATGCGATTAATGCTTTTGGGTGGACCAGGTGCTGGAAAAGGAACCCAGGCTTTACGGTTAATTGAACGTTATAAAATACCACAAATTTCTACTGGTGATATGTTACGTGCAGCTATTGCACAAGGTACTCCATTAGGTTTAAGTGCTAAAAAAATTATGGAAGCAGGTGGACTTGTTTCTGATGATATTATTATTGGTTTAGTTAAAGAGCGCTTAAAAAGTAGTGATTGTAACAATGGCTTTTTATTTGATGGCTTCCCTAGAACTTTAGTTCAGGCCGATGCGTTAAAACAAGCGGGTATTCATTTAGACCACGTGATTGAAATTTCCGTAGATGATAATGAAATCATTAAACGCATCAGCGGACGACGCATTCATCAGCCTTCAGGCCGCGTCTATCATGTCATTAACCAGCCTCCAAAACAGGAAGGTTTGGATGATGTTACTGGTGAAGCATTAATTCAACGTGAAGACGACAAAGAAGAGACCGTAAAAAAACGCTTGGAAGTTTATCGTAATCAAACTGCGCCTTTAATTCATTATTATAAAACGTGGGCTGATAGTGGTGATGTGAATGCACCGGCGTTCCATAGTGTTTCGGGTGCTGGTAATGTGGATGATGTATTTTATAAAATAGTAAATTCACTTGAAGCAAAGGAAGAGAGATGCCAAGCCAAAACTTAACAGGCGCCGAATTTGAGTCATTAATTAATGAAAACAAAATAGTATTTATTGATTTTTGGGCTGATTGGTGTGCTCCTTGCAAACAATTTGCAACGAGTTATGAGCAGGTTTCAGAACAGTTTCCTAATATAAAGTTTGCAAAAGTTAATATTGAAGCAGAGCAAGAACTGGCTGATTTTTTTGAAATACGCTCGATTCCTCATCTCATGGTATTTAAAGAGAGTATTGTGATTTATTCAAATGCGGGAAGCATGCCTGCTTCAACTTTAAACGAATTAGTTGAGCAAGCATTAGCGGCTGATGTTAGTGCAATAAAATCTCAGTTTGAGCAGGGTGAGGAGCAGCCGTAATGCTGTCTAGATAAGTAGCCAGTTCTCTTTTGCTGGCTTCATCCATAGTTAAATCCAGTTTAGTACGGCGTTTGAGTATGTCATCGCAACTTTGAGCCCATTCTTCTGTTATCAAATAATCAATTTCAACTTGATACAGACTTGGCCCATATTTTTTTCCTAATGAGTTTTCACTGGTACACAGTGCCAAAAATTTTTCCATACGAGTTCCATAGGTGTATAAATAGCGGTTGAGCAAATCAGTATCTATCCATTGATACTTTGCTTTGGCATAGTGTATATAATGCTCAAATTCCATTTTTCCAAAAGTTGCGCCAGGTAGAGGGGTCGTAGCGGTTCTGGATGGGTTCAGTTGTGGAAAAACGGCGGCTAATTTATTTACTGCTTCTTCTGCCAGTTGTCTATAGGTGGTAATTTTCCCACCATAGATTGTGACGATTGGCGCGGGTTTTAAGCCAAATTCATAGTCATAATCGCGACTTAATGTTTGGGCTTCTTTATCGTCATTAGCCAATAAAGCGCGGACACCACTCCAAGTATAAATAATATCTTTTTTCACAATTTTAGTTTTGAAATATTGATTAATTAAATCCATCAAGTAACTAATTTCTTCGTCACTAATACTGACTTTATCAATTTTTCCTGTTAGGGGGACGTCTGTGGTTCCGATCATACTAAATCCATGATAAGGAATGACAAAAATCACACGCTTATCGTGATGTTGTAAGAAATAAGCATGATTACCCTCATAAAGTTGGGGCACAATAATATGACTGCCTTTAACAAGGCTAATCTTTTGGCGATCGGGGGTATTTGTCAATTGCTCTACTGCTTTGACCCAAGGGCCTGCAGCATTGATCAGCGCTTTGGCATGAATTGTATAAGCAGGGCCTCTATGTGGTTGAATCTTTAATTGCCATAATTCATTAACGATTTGTGTTTGAGTTACGGTTGAATGCGTTCTAATGCTTGCCCCATTATTTCGGGCCTGAATGGCATTAACAATGGTTAGACGCGCATCATCTGCAGCGCCATCATAAAATAAGAAACCATGATCCAGTTCCTCTCTTAACGGTGCAAAATAATTCCCTTTATTTTTTCTATTAATGCTTTTGCATTTAGGCAATTGATTTTTATGACTTAAGTGATCGTATAAAAATAATCCCAAACGTAAAAACCAAGCAGGGCGCATATGTTGTTGATAGGGAAGGACTAAGGCTTGTGGATGAACTAAATGAGGAGCAAGATCTAAGAGTCGTTGTCGTTCTGTAATGGCTTTTTTTACTAGAGAAAATTCATAATTCTCCAGATATCTTAACCCACCATGAATCAGTTTGGTGCTGCTTGAAGAGGTTTTTGAGGCCAGATCATCTTGCTCAAGAAGTACCACAGACAGGCCTCTTAAAGCCGCATCAGCTGCACAGCCACATCCATTGATGCCGCCACCAATAATTGCAACATCAAAAACTTGATCCATGTTTTGGTCTCCGCAAAGAAAGATTACACTTAATAATATACAATATCAGAGGATGCAGATATATATAAGTAGCGTGAGTTCGGTATTAAGAGATCGAGTGATACTTTTCTTTACCTTAGCCCGAACGGAGCGAGAGGGGATAAGCTCCATCCCGTATTTTTATCCCGAACTCATATAAACTCATATATAAGTTAGTTCGTAACTAGGGAATGTGGTAGGCCTAGCCTATAAAACTCCGATGAATAAGGAACTCTGAACCAATGAATTATTTACTTGCTATAGATCAGGGAACAAGTAGTACACGAGCCATGGTGTACACGCTTCATGGTGAATTAATTGCTAGTAGTCAATACCCGCTCAAGCAGTATTATCCAGAAGCTGGGTGGGTTGAGCATGATCCAGAGGAAATATGGCAAAAAACGTTAACGGCGATGCGTGATGTTGTAGCCAAAGTCCCCAAAGAGAAAATCCTTGCTTGTGGTTTGACCAATCAACGAGAAACCACGGTAATCTGGAATAAAAAAACAGGGGGCTGTCTTGCACCGGCAATTGTTTGGCAAGACCGCAGAACGGCTGAATATTGTCATGCTTTTGTTGCTGAAGAAGCCATGATTCAAGAGAAAACTGGGTTACTTCCCGATCCTTATTTTTCTGCAAGTAAATTAAATTGGTTATTAGAAAATAATCCTGAAGCAAAAGAACTCGTAAAACAGGGCAATCTGGCTTTTGGAACAATAGATAGTTTTTTAATTTGGCGATTGACTCAAGAGCATTTGCATTTAACGGATGTTACGAATGCATCAAGAACCATGTTGTTTAATATTAAAACCGAACAATGGGATCGTGATTTACTAGAGCTTTTTGCGATACCAGAATCTGTTTTACCCGAAGTTCGGGCGAGTGACAGCCATTTTGGGGTGATGGATAAACAATGGATTGGAATCGAGTTGCCCATTACCGGCGTAGCTGGTGATCAACAAGCCGCGTTAGTTGGCCAAGGTTGTTTTGCATCTGGAATGGTAAAAGCAACTTATGGAACAGGTGGATTTTTACTGTTAAATACGGGTTCTAAGCCTGTATTATCCCAACATAAACTCTTAACCACGATAGCCTATAAAATTAAAGGAGAAACTGTATATGGTTTAGAGGGCAGCATTTATCATGCAGGAACAACCGTAAAATGGCTGCGTGATGAGATGAAATTAATTACTACATCCGATGAAACTGAAGCCTTAGCTCAAAGTCTGGATGGGAATGGTGGGGTGTATTTTATTTCCGCATTTACTGGCTTAGGTGCACCGCATTGGTTATCAATACCAGGCGCGGCAATGGTTGGTTTATCGCTTTCCAGTAATAAAGCGCATTTTGCACGCGCAGCGCTAGAGGGGGTATGTTACCAAACCCGTGAGGTATTTGCTTGTATGCGTGAAGACAGTCTTCTTGATTTATCCTTATTGCGTGTTGATGGTGGCATGGCTGCTAATCGGTGGTTTCTCCAATTTTTGGCAGATCAATGTCAACTTCAAGTACAAAAACCCAGGGATATCGAAACAACAGCAAAAGGCGCTGCTATTTTAGCGGCTTTAGGTTGTGGTGCCTTTAATTCTTTGACTGAGTTAGAGTTAATATGGGAAATGGAGCAGAAATTTCAGCCTGAGCGCTCTGTGGAGCAAGTAGAGGCAGATTATTATGGCTGGCAGCAGGCATTGCAGAAGGTGAAGAATTAATGAGTTATGAAGTTACTCGACAATATAGGTTGGGTCTTTTGACCCAACATGGATCCCACGGACAAGCCGTAGGACGTAGGATTCGAGCTTAAAGCACATCGCGGTTTTTTTCACCAGTATAAAGCTGGCGTGGTCTACCGATTCTTGATTTGCTGGCAACCATTTCCATCCAATGACTCATCCAACCAACAGTACGTGCTAAAGCAAAAATTACAGTGAACATGTTTGTTGGAATTCCGATCGCACTTAAAGTCAGACCTGAGTAGAAGTCAACATTTGGATAAAGCTTCTTCTCAATGAAGTAATCATCTTCAAGAGCTATACGCTCTAATTCCATTGCCAGTTTGAATAGAGGCTCATCTTTTGCACCCACGGCTTCCAAAACGTCATAACATGTTTGACGCATGACTTTCGCTCGTGGATCGTAGCTCTTATAAACACGGTGACCGAAGCCCATTAAACGGAATGAATCATCTTTATCTTTAGCGCGCTTTATATAATGATCAATACGGCTAACATCACCAATTTCTTTTAACATGTTTAGGCATGCTTCGTTGGCACCACCATGAGCGGGTCCCCATAAAGCGCCAATTCCGGCAGAAATGCACGCAAAAGGATTCGCACCAGTTGAACCTGCTAGACGAACTGTAGAAGTAGACGCATTTTGCTCATGATCCGCATGTAAAATAAAGATAGTATCCATTGCTTTGACTAAAACAGGATCTGGAGTTGTATCTTCAGAGGGTACTCCAAACATCATATGTAAAAAGTTTTCAGCATAAGACATTTTATTTTGTGGATACATGTAGGGCAGACCGATTGAGTATTTGTAACTCATCGCGGCTAATGTCGGCATTTTGGCTACTAAACGAATCGCAGAAATAAAACGATCCTGAGCGTTATTTAAATCCATAGTGTCATGGTAAAATGCTGACAAAGCACCAACAATCCCTACCATAATTGCCATTGGATGCGCATCACGGCGGAAACCGTTTAGAAATTGATACATTTGTTGGTGAACCATCGTATGGTTGTTAATTAAACCAACAAAGTCTTTCTTTTCTTCTTTATTAGGTAATTCACCATTGAGCAAAAGATAACTGACATCGAGGAAGTCTTTCTTGTCAGCTAATTGCTCAATTGGATAGCCTCTATATAAGAGGATGCCTTTATCGCCATCAATATAAGTGATTTTAGATTCACAGGAGGCTGTAGAAAGAAAACCTTGATCAAAAGTAAATACACCACTTGAACCCAGTTGCGTGATATCAATAACATCATTACCTAACGTAGGGGTATAAATGGGTAATTCTAACGACTCATGGCCTTCAATGCTAAGTTTGGCTTTCTTATTTGTCATTGCTTCTCCTGTTTCTAAGCATTCTTATTTTTCTAATTTGCACAAGGCACTATATACAAAGTGCGCACTTGCAGTCAATTTAAACCTACCTAATCAGATATTATGGTAGAGAATTATGAATAATAACAGGGAAAAATTAATAAATTTAGTAACTCAGATGAATCTAATGTTTTCAATGGGTTTTTGTATTTAATTTAAGGGGGGTGTTGACCCTAGCTTTAAAATGAAGTAAAGACAAGCAGATTATTTTATTCGGAGTGTATCATTTTTAGGACGATTAACTTTTAACCAAAGGTATCACCTGTGAAACCTTTTTTTAAAGTGTTCGATTCAATTACAGCCTTCTGTATGTTATCCTCTACCACAGAATTTATCATAAGGATACGTCCATACCATGGTTTATCTAGCTAAAGAAGTCTTGCCAGTTAATATTGAAGACGAATTAAAGCAATCCTATCTGGATTATGCGATGAGTGTTATTGTGGGCCGGGCATTACCTGATGTTCGCGATGGACTTAAGCCCGTTCACCGACGTGTGCTTTTTGCTATGAGTGAACTGGGGAATGATTGGAACAAACCTTACAAAAAATCTGCTCGTGTTGTGGGGGATGTAATCGGTAAATACCACCCACATGGCGATACCGCGGTTTATGATACGATTGTTCGTATGGCCCAGCCATTCTCGATGCGTTATATGCTCGTTGATGGTCAAGGTAATTTTGGTTCGGTCGATGGCGATGCGCCAGCAGCAATGCGTTATACCGAAGTTCGAATGTCTAAGGTAGCGCATGCTTTATTAGCCGATTTAGACAAAGAAACCGTTGATTTTAGTCCTAACTATGACGAAACAGAATTTGCTCCTGTTGTTTTACCTTCGCGCGTACCTAATTTATTAGTGAATGGCTCTTCGGGTATTGCTGTAGGTATGGCAACGAATATACCTCCTCATAATTTAACCGAAGTGGTTAATGCCTGCATCGCTTTAGTCGATAATCCTGAGCTTAGCCTTGATGAAATCATGGAAATTATTCCTGGTCCAGATTTTCCTACTGCGGCAATTATTAATGGTCGAGCTGGAATCATCCAAGGTTATCGTACTGGAAAAGGGCGCGTTGTTATTCGTGCGCGAACTGAGATAGAAACGGACAAAGATACGAATCGTCAGGCGATCATTATTCATGAATTGCCTTATCAAGTGAATAAAGCACGCTTGGTAGAGCGCATTGCTGAATTGGTACGAGACAAGAAAATCGAAGGTATTTCTGGTCTTCGTGATGAATCAGACAAACAAGGTATGCGTGTTGTTATTGAGATAAAACGTAATGAAGTAGCTGATGTTATTTTGAATAATTTATATGCTCATACGCAAATGCAAAATGTGTTTGGTATTAACATGGTTGCTTTGGTTGATGGCCAACCACGTACTTTGAATTTGAAACAGATTCTGGAATATTTCATCAAACATCGCCGTGAAGTAGTTACCAGAAGAACTTTATTTGAATTGAAAAAAGCGAGAGCACGCGCTCATTTATTAGAAGGTTTGGGTATAGCCTTGGCTAATATCGATGAGATGATAGCCTTAATTAAGCAATCACCCACACCGCAAGATGCGAAAGAGGGCTTGTTGGCAAAAGCATGGCAGCCAGGTATGGTTAAAAGCATGTTGGAACGTGCTGGTTCTAATGCTTCAAGACCTGATGATTTAGGTGCTGAGTTTGGTTTAAGTGATGCCGGATATAGATTATCCGCGGCTCAAGCCCAAGCTATTCTCGAATTAAGATTGCATCGCTTAACCGCTCTAGAACAAGATAAAATTCTTGGTGAATTTGAAGAGTTGTTAATTCTAATCAAAGAATTATTAGATATTTTGGCTTCTCCTGAGCGTTTAATGCAAGTAATACGTGATGAGCTACTTGAAATTAAAACGCAATTTGGTGATGAGCGCCGTACTGAAATTACAGCATCACAAGAAGATTTAACGATTGAAGATTTAATTACCGAAGAAAATGTTGTAGTTACTTTGTCGCATCAAGGGTATGTGAAGTATCAACCCCTGACCGCTTATCAAGCGCAACGTCGTGGCGGTAAAGGCAAATCAGCAACCAATGTTAAAGATGAAGACTTTGTTTCGCGTCTAGTTATTGCCAGTACTCATGATACCTTGCTTTGTTTCTCAAATCACGGCAAGTTATATTGGCTAAAAGCGTATCAGCTGCCGCTGGCAAGCCGTATTTCACGTGGCCGACCGATTATTAATATTCTCCCATTAGCCGAAGGCGAAGAAATCAATGCTATGTTGCCTGTTAGAGAATATCTGGAAGGGTTTTATGTCTTTATGGCAACCCGTAATGGAACTGTGAAAAAGGTACCCCTCAATGCCTTTAGCAGACCACGTTCTAATGGAATCATTGCCGTTGATTTGGATGAAAACGACAGTTTAGTTGGTGTTGATATTACTGATGGTACTCGAGACATCATGTTGTTTACTGATGCTGGAAAAGTAATTCGCTTTGATGAGTCTAAAGTACGTCCTACAGGTCGTACTGCTCGTGGCGTACGTGGTATTCGTATTGAAGAAAACCAAGCAGTTATTTCCTTAATCGTTGCTCATCCTAATGGAACTATTTTGACTGCAACTGAGCATGGATATGGAAAGCGTACTGATATTGACGAGTACCGTGTTTCTGGACGTGGGGGGCAAGGCGTTATTTCTATTCAAGTGACTGATCGTAATGGTAAGGTTGTGCGTTCGGTACAAGTTAATGACAGTGATGAGGCGATGTTAATTACTGATAAAGGAACCTTGGTACGTTTCCGCGTTAGTGAATTGTCTATTATCGGAAGAAACACCCAAGGTGTTCGTCTCATTAATGTCAGCTCGGGTGAGTTAGTCGTTGGTATGCAGAAAATTGAAGACTTGGAGGACGAGTCTGATGAGTTAGATGTAGTCGCCGATGAGACATCAGACATTGAAAACAGCGGCGAACACGATGACAACCACGATTTATAATTTTGGTGCCGGTCCGGCAATGCTTCCTGAGCCTATATTAAAAGCGGCTCAGGAAGAATTTCTTGATTGGCAGGGTACGGGGATGTCGATTCTTGAAATAGGTCATCGTACCCCAGAATTTATGTCACTTCTAAAATATGCAGAACATACGTTAAGATCTCTCTTGGGTATACCGAAAAATTATCAAGTTTTATTTTTAGGCGGTGCTGCCCGCATGCAATTTGCCATGATTCCCATGAATTTCTTACATCCAGAGGAACAGGCAGGCTATTTAGATACAGGAATATGGTCACATTTGGCTCTTCTTGAAGCGCAAAAGTTAAAAAAAGCCTACTGTGTTGCCAGTGATGAGCAAAATGGTTACAAGGCTATACCCGATCCAAAGAGCTGGGATCTAAAAGAAAATACTTCTTATCTATATTATACGCCCAATGAAACAGTAAATGGTGTGCGCTTTCCCAGTGTACCTAAAGCGAAAGGGGTTACCTTAATCGCAGATATGACTTCGTGTTTGCTCAGTGAGCCTATAGATGTTAGAAATTACGGTTTAATTTTTGCAGGAGCCCAAAAAAATATAGCCAATGCAGGATTAACTATAGTTATTATTCGCGATGATTTATTAGCCAAAATACCTAATCCACCTGTACCAACAATGTTGGATTATAAAATTCAAACGGAAAATCACTCGCTTTATGCAACGCCACCTGTATTTAACTGCTACTTGGCTGCTAAAATGTTTGATTGGGTGAACGCTCAGGGCGGTGTTGATGCTTTATTTAAGCTAAATTGTGAAAAAGCAGCTAAATTATATCAATACTTAGATGCCGGCGATTTTTATATTACTCATATTAATAGAGAGGCGCGTTCCATCGTTAATGTGTGTTTTTCATTAAAAAATACGGATCTTGAGGATGACTTTGTGCAGCAAGCATTGTTATGCGGATTAAGTGCTTTAAAAGGACATCGCTTTGTTGGTGGAATTCGTGTCAGTATTTATAATGCAATGCCGATGGCTGGAATTGATGCGTTAATTAATTTTATGTCTGAATTTGCAAGGAAAAACAGCCAGTGAGAATTATTAATTTAATTAGCAAGCCTTCACATTCTTTAAAAGGTGAAATTAGCGTTCCAGGCGATAAGTCAATTTCACATCGTTCGATTATATTTGGTGCGATTGCCAAAGGAACTACGGTTATTAATGGATTTCTCGATGGCGAAGACTGTATGGCCACCTTGCGTGCATTCCAAGCAATGGGGGTTCTTATTGAAGGGCCTGATGAACAGCAAGTTGTGATTTATGGTGTAGGGAAGCATGGATTAAAAAAACCAGAACAGGTCATTGATTGTGGCAATTCAGGTACCAGCATGCGTTTACTCGCAGGGCTATTGGCAGCTCAGAGCTTTGATAGTCAATTAACTGGTGATGAAAGTCTATTAAAAAGACCGATGTCGCGTATTAGCAAACCACTGACCCAAATGGGCGCTGATATTTCTACCGTTGATGGTAAACCACCAATTAGTATTAAAGGTGGGAAAAAACTGCACGGCATTCATTATGTAATGCCTGAAGCAAGCGCGCAGGTAAAATCTTGTATTTTATTAGCCGGGCTCTATGCGCAAGGTGAAACAAGCGTTACGGAAACTGGTGTAAGTCGCAATCACACTGAAGTGATGCTTGAAAGTTTTTCTTATCCAGTGCGTCGTTCGGAAAATACGATAGCGATTAACTCCGCCAGTGAATGTTTGGCTACTGAAATTTTTATTCCTGGTGATATTTCATCTGCCGCATTTTTTATTGTTGCCGCTACGATTATTCCAGGCTCTGACATCCTTATCCGTCATGTTGGCATTAATCCAACACGTACCGGGATAGTGCATATTTTATTGGAAATGGGCGCCGATATTACTCTTTTAAATCAACGACAACAGGGCGAAGAATGGGTTGCTGATTTGCACGTTCGCTATGCGCCTTTGACGGGGATTAATATTCTTCCAGAACTTGTGCCCCTTGCCATCGATGAGTTTCCTATTATTTTTATTGCGGCTGCCTGTGCCCGAGGGCAAACAATACTGCATGGTGCAAAAGAGCTTCGTTTTAAAGAAAGTGACCGCATTGCGGCAATGGTTAATGGATTACGGCAGCTAGGGATTAATGCGCAAGCATTAGATGACGGTGCGTTAATAGAGGGGGGAACTTTACAGGGAGGGACAGTCGATAGTTTAGGTGATCATCGTATTGCTATGTCTTTTGCAATTGCAGGAGCGGTGGCTAGTGAACCTATTATCGTAAAAAACTGTGCCAATGTAGCAACATCGTTCCCATTATTTGTAAGTACAGCCAAAGAACTTCAACTTCAAATAGAGGATGTAGCTGATAATGTATGATGAGACAATCCCTGTAATTACTCTCGATGGTCCTAGTGGAACTGGCAAAGGCACGCTGTGTCATTTGCTTGCCAAGCATCTTCATTGGAATATGCTGGATAGCGGTGCTATCTATCGTGTTTTAGCTTATGCTGCTCGAAAAAATCAAGTTGAATTGAACGACGTGGCTCAACTAACTGATTTGGCTAGAGGACTTAATTTATGTTTTAAATCTTCTGATGATAATGTCGCTCAGGTGATTTTAGATAATGAAAACATCAGTACGGCAATTCGTAGTGAACAATGTGGCCAAGATGCATCTCAAATTGCAGTCATTCCAGAAGTTAGGCAAGCATTATTAGAGCGCCAACGTAATTTTGCTCAAGCCCCAGGTCTTGTCACCGATGGGCGGGATATGGGCACCATTGTCTTTCCGCATGCGATTATAAAAATATTTTTATATGCGAATGAAGAAGAAAGAGCAAATAGACGCTATTTACAGTTGAAAGAAAATGGAAATAATGTTAGCCTCGCGCAGGTTGTGGAGGAATTGGCTAAACGTGATACAAGAGATACTGCACGTACACATGCGCCATTAAAGCCTGCAGAGGATGCAGTGCAAATCGATACAACTAGATTAAGCATTGTACAAGTGTTCAATACTGTATTAGACTTAGTAGATGATCGTTTGAAATGATGTTTAAATCGGTTAGGGACTGTTGATATTTTGCTGACTTGAGTAAATCTAGTTCAATGCAGTGAAGGTGTCAGTTGGTTCTGGGAGCGGCGGCTTTTGTCCGTTGTTTTGGGGGAAGGGGAGTTGGACTCATCCTTTCATTTTTTTACTAAAGAGTTTATTAACATGTCTGAAAGTTTCAAAGAATTATTTGAGCAAAGTATTGCTGGCGCTCAATTTTACCCAGGTGCTATTATTACCGCTAAAGTTATCGGGATTGATAGCGATTTCGTCATTCTAAATGCTGGATTAAAATCTGAAGGTATTGTTGCCGTAGAAGAATTTTATGACAAAGATGGCGTTCTGGAAGTTAGCCTAGGTGATACTGTCGAAGTAGCATTGGATTCAGTTGAAGATGGCTACGGCGAGACGCTCCTTTCAAGAGAAAAAGCAAAACGTCAGGAAGCATGGCGTAAATTATCTAAATCCCATGAAAACAATGAAACAGTTACTGGTCTTATTTCTGGTAAAGTTAAAGGTGGTTTCACTGTTGAAATCGGTACCATTCGTGCATTCTTACCTGGCTCATTAGTAGACGTCAGACCTGTAAGAGATCCTTCTTACCTAGAAGGTAAAGAGCTTGAATTCAAAGTAATCAAGATGGATCTAAAACGCAACAATATTGTTGTATCCCGCCGTGCAGTTGTTGAAGAAGAAAGTAGTGCTGATAGACAAGCTCTGCTTGAATCATTGCACGATGGCCAAGAGCTTCATGGTATCGTTAAGAATCTTACCGATTACGGTGCGTTTATTGACCTTGGCGGCATAGATGGCCTGTTACATATTACTGATATTTCTTGGAAGCGTGTGAAGCATCCAAGTGAATTGTTATCAGTTGGTCAAGATGTAAAAGTTAAAGTATTAAGTTTTGATAGCGAAAGAAACCGTGTTTCTTTAGGTATGAAACAATTAGGTAACGATCCTTGGGTTGATTTAGTTGAAAGATATCCTTTACACAAGAGATTACAAGGTAAAGTTACTAACATTACTGATTACGGTTGCTTCGTTGAAATCGAAGAAGGCGTTGAAGGTTTAGTTCATATGTCTGAAATGGATTGGACTAACAAGAACGTTCATCCAAGTAAAGTAGTTTCTATGGGTGATGTAGTTGACGTAATGGTTCTTGAAATTGACGAAGACAGACGTCGTATTTCTCTAGGTATGAAACAATGCGTTGGCAATCCATGGCAACAATTTGCTGCATCACACACTAAAGGCCAAAAAGTAAGTGGTAAGATTCGTTCAATCACTGACTTCGGAATTTTCATTGGCTTAGATGGTGAGATTGACGGTCTGGTTCACTTGTCTGATATTTCTTGGACTGTTCCTGGCGAAGAAGCTGTGAAACAATTTAAGAAAGGCCAAGAGTTAGAAGCGGTTATTCTTAGCAATTGATCCTGAGCGTGAGCGTATTTCTTTAGGCTTGAAACAACTTGAAGGCGATAACTTTACAAGTTTTGTTGATGAGTACACTAAAGGCGCGATCGTTAAAGGTACAGTTACTGCAGTAGATGCAAAAACTGTCACTGTAGCTCTGTCTGATGACATTGTTGGTACTATTCGTGCTAGCGAATTGTCTGATGAGCGTGTTGATGATGCAACGAATCACGTTAAAGAAGGCGATGTAATCGAAGCTAAAATCATTAACGTTGACCGTAAAAATCGTTCAATCACACTTTCAGTAAAAGCGAAAGATGCTCAAGATGAAGCGGATGCTATTAAGAAGTACTCTCGAACCGAAGGTGCTGCAACTACTACTTTAGGCGATTTGCTTAAAGAAAAAATGGCAAGCAAAGAAGGTGAGTAATCTCCTTTCTAATCAATGAGTTAAAAAGCGTAGAGTTTTCTACGCTTTTTTGTTTTTTATGGTTAAGTCCAGTACGTAGGTGGATTCTGATATCCAACAGCGGTATCAATAAGTTATACTTAGCTTATTGAAGAAATTGATTGTTGGGCTTTATAATAGTCTATAGCAGTCAGGTTAAGAACTATTCTTACGTTCCGCAGTTTATCCTCGGATCCAGCGATCTTCGTCTGTGCACAAGATCTTTTGATCCCGCAGAGAAGCCGCGGGAGGTAGTTATAGGATTTTTCCTTAGCGTGATTGTCATGGGCTTTATAGCCTAACCTACATAAAAGGAATAAATATGCGCATAGTAATGCTGGTTATTTATATACTACTTATTATTATTGGCGTTAGTTTTGCAGCGTTGAATGCTGCCTCTGTAGATGTTAATTTTTATTTTAAAACCGTTTCTATGCCTATCTCCGTTCTTATTACCATTATGCTCGGCATTGGTATCTTTGTTGGATTTATTCTCTTTATTGGTCGCTATTGGCGTTTAAAGGCTGAATGCAATAGAATAAAAAACCAATTAAAATTGACCGAAAAAGAAATTAAAAATTTACGTTCAATTCCTTTACAAAATCAGCATTAATTTTACTATGATGGAACTTAAAAAATATGCAGGAGGGGAGTATTAAATGATTGATTTGTGGCCATTATTACTGCCTGCAGCCGCATGGTCAGGCTGGTGGGTGGCAAACCGCAATAAGTCTAAGTCAGATCCCAACCTCTATAATCGTTTATCTCGTGAGTATGTCGTTGGATTGAATTATTTATTAAACGAACAATCAGATAAAGCAGTTGATATTTTTATCAAGCTATTGGAAGTTGACAGCGATACAGTTGAAACGCACCTTGCGTTAGGAAGTTTATTCAGACGGCGCGGAGAAGTTGATAGAGCAATTCGCATTCATCAAAACTTAATCGCAAGACCACAGCTTAGTATTTTGCAGAGAAAAGAGTCATTAATGGCTTTAGGACAAGATTACATGAGTGCGGGTGTATTTGATCGTGCCGAACGAATTTTCTTAGAAGTTGTTGAATTAGGTGGCTCCAAAGAAACCAGCAGTTTGCATGGTTTACTAGCGATTTATCAGCAAGAGAAAGCCTGGGAAAAAGCTTTGGATGTCATCAAAAAACTGGAAATTACTACGGGTAGCAGTTTTCATACCCAAGCCGCTCATTATTATTGTGAAATGGCAACCCAGGCACTTAAAGCCAATAATATCGACAAAGCGGCTTATTGCATTAAACAAGCCATTAATGTTGATGCAGAATCAGTACGTGCAAGTTTAATGCATGCCAGTATTGAAATGAAAGAAGGGCGTTATAAGCAAGCCATTCGCTCTTTAAAACGAGTTCCGCAACAAGACGCGGATTTCTTAACAGAAATTATTGAACCTTTGGTCATTTGTCATAAAGAACTAGATTCCATGAGTGATTGTATTAATTACCTGGAACAGACCTTGGAGAATAATCCAAGAGCTTCAGTAATCTTTGTGATTGCAGATTATCTAAGGCAACACAAGAATATGGATGCCGCAATTGACTTTGTAGCGGATAACCTGAGCAAACATCCATCAATACGAGGTTTAAACCAATTAATTTATTGGCACCTTGAATCAGCTCATGGAAAAGTACGTGACAAATTACAAATGCTTTATGATATAACGAGTAAATTTTTAGACAATAAGCCGGTGTATCGATGTGGTCATTGCGGTTTTGGTGGCAAACATCTGCACTGGCATTGTCCTGGTTGTAAAAACTGGGGCAAAATGAAGCCTGTTCATGGCTTAGAAGGGTATTAATGGTAACGCTTTGGTAACGTAAAGGCATACACCTAGCAAAGCGGTACGATTAACGTTTATAGACTATTTTGAAGAGACTATGATGCAATTTATCGATTTAAAAACACAGTATTCTTTAATTGAGCATGATATTTTAACCAGCATTAGAAATGTATTGAACCATGGTCAGTACATTATGGGGCCTGAAATTGCACAGTTGGAAAAACAGTTAGCTGATTTTGTTGGTGTAAAGCATGCTATTGTTAATTCAAGTGGAACTGATGCGTTACTGATGGCTTTAATGGCATTAGAAATTCAACCGGGTGACGAGGTTATTACTAGTCCTTTTAGTTTCTTTGCTACCTCAGAAGTAATCAGTCTTTGTCATGCTAAGCCGGTTTTTGTTGATATCGATCCGCTAACTTATAATTTGGATCCAAAACGGTTAGAAGCAGCGATTACTAGCAAAACGAAAGCAATCATGCCTGTTGGTTTGTATGGACAGTGTGCAGAACATGACGCCATTAATGCAATTGCTGATAAATATGGCATTGCGGTGATTGAAGATGCCGCGCAAAGTTTTGGCGCAACATACAACGGTAAACGTTCTTGTGCTTTATCAACAATTGGTTGCACTAGCTTTTTTCCTTCTAAGCCTTTAGGAGGATATGGTGATTCTGGAGCTTGTTTTACCAATAATGATGAGTTGGCAAAAAAACTGCTTGAAGTTCGAATCCATGGTCAAAATGCACGGTATTGTCATAGCCGTATTGGTATTAATGGTCGTATGGATACAATTCAAGCCGCTGTTTTACTTGAAAAAATGAAGTTATTCCCAGATGAAATCATTATGCGTCAAAAAATTGCTAAGCGTTATGATCAGATGCTTTCTTCGTTAGCAAAGACACCATTTATTCACAGTCATAACACCAGTGTGTATGCGCAATATACTATTGAAGTTGATAATCGTGATGAGTTCCAAAAATCCATGCACGAGTCTGGAATTCCCACAGCAGTTCATTATCCAGCTCCTTTGCATCTGCAAGCGGCTATGGCTTATTTAGGTCATTCAGTGGGTGATTTCCCTCATGCTGAACGAGCCAGTCAACGTGTAATTAGCTTGCCAATGCACCCTTACTTACAAGAAGCAGAGCAAGTAAAAGTTGTTGAAGCGGTTAAAAATGCATTGATGGTACAAACAGAAGAGGCTGTGGCTTAAATGTTATCTCAATTAATTGTTGCACTGGATTTTGATCGTGAGCAGGATGCTTTAAATCTGGTTGAAAAACTTGATCCCCAAAGGTGTGCCTTAAAAGTAGGCAATGAACTTTTTACACTTTTTGGAACTCAATTTGTAAAACAATTAATTGCCCGACAATTTAAGGTTTTTTTGGATTTAAAATTTCATGATATCCCTAATACGGTGGCTAATGCATGCAAAGCTGGTGCTGATTTAGGGGTATGGATGATGAATGTCCATGCTTCCGGCGGAATGAAGATGATGCATTCCGCAAGGCAAGCTATAGAACCTTATGGAGTAAACAGACCTATACTTATTGCAGTGACGGTATTAACTAGTTTTAGCCAAACAGAGCTAGCATCAATAGGCATCCATGTTCCTGTAATTGAACAGGTGAAAAAATTAGCTCTTTTAGCAAAAGATTCTGGTTTAGATGGCGTGGTATGTTCGGCGCAAGAAGTTAAAGCAATTAAACAGGAATGCGCGCACCAGTTCATTACAGTTACACCAGGAATTCGCTTGCCAAGTGATGCGTTAAATGATCAAACACGCGTTATGACCCCCAAGGAAGCTATTGCGGAAGGGAGCGATTATTTGGTTGTAGGACGTCCAATTACTCAATCTGCTAATCCAGAAATGGTTGTTACTCAAATTTTAAAAAACATCCTCACTATTTAACTCCCCGCAAATTCGTGTTAATTATATATGTAACAGGGCATTTCTATATAGATTAAATGTAGGTTGGTGCTGTGCTCGCGAAGCTAAAAGCGGGAGTGACGCGACCTCCTTCGTGTTGGTAGCGCCAAGCGCCACAAGAATTTTACCTTCCTGGACATATCAATATCTTAAGGGGCTAATCAAAAAAACAAATGAAAGGGTGTTATTTCAAAGTCATATAATGGATATGCTTAAAGGAGCTAAGTGATGACGCCACAACACGTAATAAGTCAATTACTAGAATCTGATACCAAGTACCCCAATAATTTGAACTTATTAAAAAAAATTATTGTTGCCGCTCAATTAGGTCGTTTACAAATTAACGGCTTACCCCCAGATAATAAGATTTCATTAGCTAATTATTTATTTGATAATGAAGGTATCTTGTTTGACTTTACCCGTTTATGTGAAGAACAAAGAAAAGCATTTACTCACTGGCTATTAGGAGCACATCAACAGGATAAAAGCAGAGCGCATTTTCGAGGTACTTCGGTTAACGAGTATCGTGGATTCACTGCGGAGTCCTTTTTATCGTGGTGGGGCATGCTCAAAAATTGGTTAAAGAAAAAACATTCAGATTATTGGAAAATAACGGATTTAACTCTATCTCTTCATTATCAATTGACCGGAATTGAAATGTTTCATGGTGAACATGGCATTCTCATTGGTTTTGATCAGTTTTTAGCGCCAGTAACAGGCACTAAGTATCATGAATCCAATGATTCGCAAAAAGAACCGTTGGGTAATACGAAAAGGGTTTTCATTACGGATCGGCTCGTCGAGCAACTTATTGAATGTGATCTACAAAAACAACCCTTTGAAGCAATATGTAAAAAGCCACATCCGCAATCTATTCATGTATTTCATATGCATGAACGTTTGGGGCAAATGTACGATTACCGAAATATGCAGCGATTTTTAGCATTGCAGCCCTGGTATATTAGAATGTGGACTTTATTATTTCCCTGGCTTAGGGAAGGGCATAAAAGTAAAAGCAAACCCATGGTTGATAACCATCTGCTCTCCTTATATCAAAGTGACACTATTCACATCGAACAATATTCTAAGACCTTTGAGATATTAGTTAAAGAAAGGAGACCTGAAATTGAAAATATTGTTTATTGTGGTGGTGGTGCAAAAATTTTTGGTCATGTGGGATTTTGGAACGCATTAAATGATGCAAACATTCATCCGTCCAAATTTGCCGGTAGTTCCGCCGGTGCAATTATGGCTTTACTCTGTTATTTGGGGTATGTCGCAGATGAAATTGCGGAGTTTTTTAAGAATTTTCGCCAAGAACATTTGATTCACTTTGATATTAATATTAATGGGATTTCGGATACGCACTCATTAAAAACGGCTCTTGATTATGCGATTGCCTATAAACTTGAGCTCATTACGACGAAATATAAAATCCCTTATCCTGAAGGAAAAATTACTTTTGCTACGCTCGAAACAATAAGAAAGCAGTGTCCGGAATGTGGTTTAGGTACTGAATTAGTGGTTACAGCAACGAATAAGCGCCTGCAAAAAACGCGCTATTTTTCATTACATCGTTCACCCACTTTTGAGGTTAGTGAGGCCGTTAAAATTTCGGCAAGTTTCCCCATTGTTTATCGCTCAACCTCAATCGATGGTGAAGAACATAATGATGGTGGAATATTGACTAATTTCCCTACTGAGGCTTTTTTTGATGATTTTTCTACCTTATTGGAATCTGAGTATGGCAATAATTTAAAAGTGTTAGCAGTGCAGTTTGATAATGGAACAGAGCGAACCGCTATAGATAAGATGATGAAGAAGGTTTATAAGGAAAATTTTTTCATTAATTGGATTTATCGGTTACTTACTGGTGTAAATGATCCGGCAAGTGGCTGGGAGCAGGATCGCCTGAAATTACGTAAATACTCATCACAATCTATTGTGATTAATGTAAATAAGATCTCCAGCAGTTCTTTTTCAGTAGATGAGAAAAGTCGACTACAAATGATCCAAGCAGGGTATGATGCAACAATGAGTTATCTGAATGCTCGCTATATAAAAGATGAAAAGGGTAATTATCAAAATGATGAATTTATGTATACTAAATTCAGTTCCATCAGTGATTTGTTATCATATTGTTGTTATCGAGGAAATCATCATTGGTTTGAGTTAGTAGGTCATTTGATCGCTAAATCTAATCTACCAGATAAGACAGACTTGCTCACCCAAGTCGAAGAGCTAAAAGTGCTTCATTTTAAATCCAAAGATACGTTAAAAAGTAATTTTTTGCTTGATGACAATCCGATTACTTTTTTTGGCAATACAGTACCTCAGGAACCTCTGTCTCAGAGTGCAACTGAAAAACATAAAATTCTATTAGCTGTATATCCTGTTCTTTTAAAATTAGCACCAGAATTATTGAAAGACAGTACGGATAAAAAGATTTTTGATTATGCACGACATTCATTTACATTGCATTCACCTTTTGCCTGTCTAGAGCATTTTGCAAAAATGAGTAATTCAATAAATGTTGTTTTACATATTGTGATTAACTTGATAAAAGAGCTTAGAGATAATTCTTGCCAGAAGATTTACGATGAATTTAAAGAAGTGCTTGCGGTGCTTAAAAATCACCCTGATCTTTATAAAGAAGAGTATTATGGAATATGGAGTTTATCACTTGCACAAAGTATACGTACATTGCATTTATTGAATGGCATTCAACCCTTATTGGCATCGCATCTGTTAAAATCATTGGTCAAGGGTGAGGAACCGATGCAAACAATCATTGCAGGTAGATATTGTGACGATTTTAGTGATTTGGATTCTGAAGAAAGTAGTTCCGTTTTAACTGTTTAAGTTTGCTGACTGAATTTAGGTTTCAAGCTATACTGCTAACATCTTTCCTGGGGAGCATGGCTATTACGTTAAGGAAATTTGTCATTCTCGCGTTGACGGGAAACCATCCATTAAGTGGTTTTTGAGCTAGTGTAGAGATGGATCCCCGCCTGCGCGGGGACGACACGTTATGGGGAATTTGAAGCATTAAATCCTTAACTTAATGGCCGTGCTTCCCAAGGGATGAATGAAATTTGGGGCTTAACTTATACTGTTTTCTTTATTAAGACTTACTTTATGTACAGTAATACGACGCTATATTATTTGAATCAAATGGGAATTAGGCCTTGGATCAAGAGATCGAGCACTATATCTGTGCTTGAGGATGAAAGGGCTGTAAAACAAGAGGTATTGAAACTACTGGTTTTTATTTCGTCAACGTTAAGTATTAAGGCACAATCTCTCTTGTCTCAGATGATGGCTTATCTTAATTTACCGGAACAGGAGTTAAGTATTATTCCTGTTCAGGAACGTGACTCATTAAATAAGTATAATGCTAAAATAGAGCAGCAAACACCACGCGCTATTCTGGTTTTAGGTTTAGAGAAGAATCAGTTTGTAACGAATACAAATTTGAGTTGTCCTGTACTTAATAGTATTGATCCAGATTACTTAATTACAAATCCAGCTGAAAAAGGAACGGTTTTTAAAGCACTACATTCCCTTAAGCAATTGCTCTCTTAAGACCGCTATGAAAATAAAAGGATTTACATTGCTGGAATTATTAATCACGCTAGTTCTCTTAGCGTGTTTATCTTCGCTGGGCGTTGTTTCCTATTCTTATTTACTCCGCAAAAATGAGCAGCAAGTTATTATGGATGAGCTAAGAACGGCGGTGCACTATGCTAAAATTCAAGCGCTTATTCTCGGTCATACAGTTTCACTTACGCCTTTAGATGCTTCATTAAATTGGTCAAAGGGAATGGTGTTAAGTACTTGGAGAAAAAAAAATAATACAATGGAGACACTTTATCAATGGCAATGGCATCATCCACGCTGGAACTTAACTTGGATTGGAGCACGTTCCTCCGAGCGAGTGATTATTTCTAATAATCCTGCTAGCGCTATTAGTAATGGTCATTTTACCTTGGTGAATGCAGATACTCGTCAAAATGTAGTACTTGTCTTAAATCGATTAGGACGAATAAGAATAGAGTCGGCTGATCTTGCTGCTCGTTCGTGAAATCTCACCCTAGTCTAAGTAAGCGCTTGTCGCTGGCACATTAATTTTGTAAGATCATGCAGAGCCTCTTTCATAAAATCTAAATCCATGCCAATTAATACACAGCTGATTTTTTCATTAAAAGCATCATGCTCTAAACAGTTTTTAGAGTGGATTAATTATCAATCTTCATTGACTGATAAATTACGCAAAGCCAAAGGTGAGGTGCAATTAGAGTTGATTGGGCAACAATGGATAAACACCGATTTATGGTCCCAAAGTCTTCTTGATATTCAAGATGCAACTCTTTTTCAACGCGAAATTCTAATGAGAAGTCAGGATGTTGTGTATTGGTATGCCCGAAGTATTATTCCGCAAAAATGTTATGATCTTGATCCTGTTTTTTTTGAGCGTTTAAAAAATGAGTCCATCAGAAATTTAATTTTTGAAGATAGTCGAGTGCAGCGTATCAATTCAATCAATTATGCAGTAGATAATCAATGCGTTGAGTTTTATTGGGTAAAAAAACACATTATTGCGGTTGATGGTATTCTGTGGGTACGTATTGCTGAATATTCCTTTCAGCAGAAAGAATCTTTTTATGTAGTAGAAATCATGCTGCCTGAATTAGGAGATGTAACATTATGAAATGGAATGCTTATTGGCGCTTAATGCGTTTTGATAAACCGGTAGGTACTCTATTACTTTGGTTCCCAACAGCCTGGGCTTTATGGATTGCAAATCGCGGCATTCCATCACTGAAATTATTGGTATTATTTTTTAGCGGTACTGTATTAATGCGTGCTGCAGGTTGTGTTATTAATGACATTGCTGACCGAGACATTGACAAGCATGTGACGCGAACAAAACTTCGTCCTTTAACCTCGGGTGAGCTTAATTTGCAGGAGGCGCTTGCCCTATTAGCGGTTCTACTTTTTAGTGCTTTACTAATATTAATTAATTTACCGCGGGATTGTTTTTATCTGGGGTGTATTGCCTTATTCATATCCTTTCTTTATCCATTTTGCAAACGTTTTTTAAGTGCGCCGCAATTTGTTCTTGGACTGGCTTTTTCGATGGGTATTCCCATGGCTTTTGTCGCTTCCAATATACCTTTAAACGTGGAGTGTGCTTTATTATTTGTGCTCAACTTTGCCTGGATCGTTGCCTACGACACCATGTATGCCATGACAGATAAAGAAGATGATTTACGTATTGGGGTGAAATCTACAGCGATTTATTTTGCAAGTTATGATCGTTTAATTATTGGTCTACTTCAATGTTTATTACATGGGTTATGGTTGTATTTGGCTTTGAACATGCACGCCAATAAGTGGTTTTATATTTTTTGGTTTGCCGCAGCTTTAGTATTATTTCACCAGCAAAAATTGATTAGTAAACGCGAACAAACGTCCTGTTTTAGAGCATTTATTATTAGTGTATATTATGGAGCGTTTATGTGGCTTGCGGTAGGAGTTGGGGCTTAATTATAGGCTAATGTATTATCAATAATGGGTGATTTTTATTATAAAAAATCTTCACTTAATACCGGGAATATCAAAAGGCACTGCATTCCAGAACGCTGTTTGGTCTGTCGTTGTTGCGACTTTACCCCCATGCCTGTATTCGATGTTGTATCATCTACCGAATAAAGATAGCCCCGTTGATATTGACAACCATAGCCTAATATATAAGCGTTGACTTGGCTGGAAAGACCACCATCAGCCGTTATGGTCACAGTACGCGCAACAGGTTACAGCCTGAGCTTGCTATAGCACGCGGGGTTAAAGTAATGATGCATGAACCACCAGCAGAGAGTATATTGCCACAGGTATTGGTCATGCTGGTATCTGAAGGCAACCCTGACGTGTTTACTGATACATTCGTTGCGCTGACTGAACCAGTATTTTGAATAGTAATCTGTCTTGGGTTGCCTGTGAGTGCCACATTTTGAGTGGTGGCGTATGACAAGGTACACGATTGATGATACCCTTACTTTGCTGGCAAAAAATCAAATGGTTTTGTCGGCTTGAATAGTTTTGATACTTCACCTGCGTGAATCTCACCATTTTCCACCTCTAAGCTAAGGACTGGGGCATTAGGGGCAAAATTCAAGCTTTTTAAGTCAATCCAAAAAGTATTGGGATAAGTTGATGAGTCATAATAATAGAGCCTGTTTTTTTGATCAGAAATAGTACGCCATAACGTCGAAGCAATATTCGGTTTATTGGGCGTAGTAATTCCTAAAGGCACAGAGACCGAGCGCATAACGCCTAATACACTTGCAATAGCTTGATAAGCATATGCTTGATCAGGCACTGCTTGAATATAATTACTGCTTATTTGTTTGGGAATAGACTGAATCAAAAATGACGCTCTCGCAAATCGATCCGCGGCGCGGCTCGTCCCCGGTAAAAACACATCACCATTAATTTCTTGCCAGTATTCGTTTATGGCTAATTGTTTGCTGTATATTGGTGAGTTAGTCATGACTTGATATTGTTTCCCATGATGAATAACCAACTCGCCGCCAACATACTCAAGAATCGCTGAATCCCCGCTTGGATCGGACAGTGATAAATGGACTTGGCTCGGCGTTCCATTAGGGAGGTTCGGTGCAATAATTTGGAAGATATTTTTCGACATGGCATCAACAGCTTCATTCACCGTAGCGAAATTATCTAAAGCATACTGCCCCCAAATACTAACAGATAAAGGGGGATTACCTTTTTTAGCACTACCATAATCCGATTCAGCTAAATAAAGCATATTCATCACCAAGCCACGTTCATTCATGCCATCAGCGGTAGCAATATTATAAACGGAGGTAACAACCGATCCGTATTTTGATGTCCATTTCGGTGAGTCAGGACCTGCTAAGCCATCGCGTTGCATACCCTTGGGGAAAACCCAGATGCTCGAATGCATGTTTTCCATCCAGTCCATGGAGCGGCCGGTAATGATAAGATTATCTGAGCCTAAATAAACAGCTCTGGTGCACGCATTGACTGTTGGTATTTGGATTAGCAATAAGGCTGAGCAGAATAGTAACGAAGTTTTTTTTAGAGAAAATTTTTTCATTATTCAATCCTTGAATTTAGGTGTGATTCTATGAGTTAAACTCTTGATATTAGATATCATGTGCACAAGAAATCATACTCCATCATTCTTGCAAACACGACATAAATTTATTCATATTAATCGATTAGCCGATCTGTTTGTTGAGCGCGGTGAATTTGATATGATGAAGACTATTTTAACGTCAATTTAGGATAAGAAATCGAGTTATACCTATCCGTTCGGATTGTGAAGGGATAAGCTTTGTTCATATTTAAATGTCATTCAATCCGAGCAGCAACTAGGGTCTGTTGCAGGGCAAGATCGTCTAAATAGCGGCTGCGCCACTATTTAGACGATTTGTTTAAGAAAGATCGACAAATTTATCCATCTATGATCTACTACCCTCCATGTTTATAAGGGGATATAGATGAATAACGGGTTAATCGAACATTTTGAAGCATTGCCTGATCCACGAATAGATCGAACCAAACGATATCCATTAATAGAAGTTATTTTCCTGATTATCTCTGGAACAGTATCTGGTTGTGATGGTTGGAAATCAATCAAAGATTTTGGTGAGGCCAAATTGGATTGGCTTAGAAAGTTCTTGCCATATAAAGATGGAATCCCTGTTGATGACACTATAGCGCGAATCATGCGTAAAATTGATACAAAAGAATTTCAAGCCTGTTTTATGCGATGGATTCAGTCTGTCTCTAAAGCGACATCAGGGGATGTTGTTGCCATCGATGGAAAAACCCTACGTCGGAGCCACAATCATCGAGATGGTGTCCCAGCAATTCATATGGTGAGTGCTTGGAGCAGTGAAAATGGACTTGTTCTTGGCCAAGAAAAAACAGCAGAAAAGAGTAACGAAATTACAGCCATCCCACAACTTTTGGATGTCCTTGAGCTTAAGGGATGCCTTGTTACCATTGATGCGATGGGCTGTCAGACCGCTATTGCCGAAAAAATAATTCAGAAAAAAGCAGATTATGTACTCGCATTAAAAGGCAATCAGGGCAACCTACATGCTGAAGTTAATGATTTTTTTGAAATAGCATTAGCGGAACATTTTAAGCAAGTCGAACATAATTATTATGAAGAATATGATGCTGGTCATGGGCGCATTGAACACAGGCAATGTTGGGCTATCACCCCATCTGCTGAATATTTCCCATCATTTAAAAAATGGCCCAATTTAAAGAGCCTCATTATGATAAAATCTTATAGAGAATTTAAAGATCAACTTACCCCTGATACAAAGGATACTCGTTTTTATATTGCATCCATTGAGCCAAATGCAAAGAAAGTTTTAACCGTTGTTCGTCAGCACTGGGGCATAGAAAATAAGCTACACTGGACGCTTGATATGACTTTCAGAGAAGATGAATCCCGCATACGAACAGAGGCTGCACCTGAAAATTTTGCTATCATGCGACATATTGCGTTGAATCTAATTAAAAATGACACATCAAGAAAAGCCAGCGTTAAACGTAAGCGGTTTATGGCTGCATTAGAGGATGATTTCAGAGAAGTTATCATTAGGCAAGTAATTTAAGATGCGTTTGCCCTGGGGTCTGTTGGCATATATGTGTAATAAGATGTTATTATTCGTATGTTTGAGAACAGGGCTGCACTTTAAATTTTAAGAGTTGGCCTAGCAAGGGATGATTGTTATGAAGAACATATTATTTGCGTCATTATTATTAATCGCTACACCTTTTTTAACCAGTTGTTGGTCTGTACAGAAAGGACAAAAATCGGGGATTATCGTCAAAGTCGCCAAAGAAGGTAATTTTTGGGGAACCTATGAAGGAGAAATGGTTCTAGGCGGGCTTGAAAATGCAAGTGGAGTTAGTGGCCGTGCGTTTCATTTTACCTTAGGTCAATTTAACTCTGATTTAGTCAAGCAAGCAGATTTTGCTATGCAAAATAATCGCCATGTAATTCTTACTTACCATTGCGATGCTTATACGTTGCCTTGGAGTGGTGAAACGAAATGTTTTGTAAATAAAATTAATATGTTGCCAGAAAAATAAGGCAAATGAGAAATCTGTGACCATAACCATTAAGTTAAGCCGAAATAGAGGTATAGGCGTCAAGCTAAGCTTGACGCCTAGAGGGAGCATATGGCATGCCTGCCATATGCTCCCCTTACGCAGAGAAGGGCGGTTTTCTTTTAAAATGTTTCACTACCATTATCAGCGACAACACGTGTATGTCTTCCATAAATTACTAAGATCGCTTGTTTATTCTTTAATTTAAGATCTTCAGACTGCACTACCGAAATAATTCCGCCAGATTTTAATTTAATGACATATTCCACGCCTCGTGTTTGGTTGTATCCATTGTCTACAAACTCGCTGTTTGAGTTATCTTTAGTGTCATTGCTTTTTCTATGTAAATTAACTACACGTTTTGAAATGACGGTCCCAGGAATAACTTTCTTAATTTTACCTACTTCATTGGCATCATACTCACCAGGCGGCGTTGTTTTGCAGCCAGTTAGAACAAGGCCCAAAAATACCACTAAAATGGATTTAAATACGGATTTATTGTTCATGGTAATTGAAACTCCAGTAATTGCTCGTTAATTTGCCGGGCTATTTTAGCTAATTCAACATTTTATTACTATTCCTTTATAGCAAGCCGGGTGTTCTGCTTTCATCGAATTTTATTTTCAATAAGTTATTTCCTTGCTTTCGAAATGGACGTTAACTTTGGCAATGAGGGAGGAAAGGCTTATAGTTTAAATCAGTTCACCTAATAAGCTACTTGCACCAATACGAAACCAGTTTTTATCAATTGTTTTTTCCATCACTAATTCTGCTAACTTCGCATAATTAAAGGCTTGGGTCGGTGTTTTCACACCACCGGATACCTTAAGACCACTAGGTGAATTAGTATCTTTAATTGCACTTAGCATGGTAAATACCGCGGGTAATGAGGCGCCTAGGGCTATTTTTCCGGTTGATGTTTTCAGAAAATCACAACCTGATTCAATTAAGTTTTTACTGACATCATAAATAAGCTCTAATGCTGGAAATGCACCAATTTCTAAAATTATTTTTGAAGTCAGATTATGGTGTTTACATAACTTAATTATTTCTTGACATTGATGTAATGCAGCATCTTTCTTGCCATCAAGATATAAGTGATATGGAAGAACGTAATCTATTTCTGTAGCACCCAATGTAAGCGCTTTTTCAATGGCATTGCAGGATGTGGCCAATTCTTCATTGCCATGCGGAAAATTGATCACTGTTGCTAATTGAATCGTTTTTAATTGATGAAATTCGGGTAAATGTTTACTGTAGACACAGATCGCTGCAACATTGTTGCAGCGTGCATCTTTATTTAATTGCGATAAGGAGGTTAGTGAGGTTTCTTCATCCAATAAAGTTAAGTCAATAGAATGAATTAGTTGCTCAGCAGTGATACCTGCCTTACTTTGATTGCTGAGCAATGCTTCTAATACTTTATTTAATGACGATTCTAAATTCACTTGAGATCCGCAATGTATTCTTTAAGAAGTAAGTTGAGTTTTTTCGCCGCATTTTCTGCTGTAGCAACTACAGAATCATGGCTGTGGGCGGTCTTGGAAAGACCAGTAGCAAAATTCGTAATCATAGCAATTACCGCTACATGCATACCGCAATGATTGGCTACTAATACTTCAGGAACAGTGGACATGCCGACTGCATCGGCGCCCCAGATTTTAAATGCTCTAATTTCAGCAGCCGTTTCATAGTGGGGGCCTAATACGGAAATATAGACACCCTCGGTTAAGTTGATCGAATTCTTTGTTGCAATAGATAATAAATTTTGACGCATTGTTTTGTCATAAGCATTATCTATTGGGTAGAATCTAGGGCCAAAGGTTTCATCATTGGGGCCAATTAGTGGATTGCTGGGTTGTAAATTAATATGGTCCGAAATTAGCATTAATTCGCCAGGGCCAACATCTTCTCTTAACGAGCCGGAAGCATTCGTTGCGATAAAATAGTTACATCCTAAAAGTTTTAAAGTACGGACGTAGGTTTTAACTGTTTCGTAATTTTCCAAACCTTCGTAAGTATGCGCTCTGCCTTGCAAGCAAACTACTGCAACACCATTACAATAACCAAGAATTAAATTACCGCCATGGCCTTGTACGGTGAGTTTAGGGAAGCCAGGAAGGTTGTCGTAACTAATGTGTACGGAATCTTGTAACTCATTGGCAAATTGTCCTAATCCTGAACCTAAAACAACACCTACAGTTGGTTTAAATGAGGGATGTAATTTTTGAATATAGTCTGCTGCTAAATGTGCATAGCTCTGCAATGGGGCAGTAGTTGTCATACAAATTATCCTATTTGGGTTTAAAATCAAAATTGAAAGCCAAGGGCAGGAGTTCATTAATTGTGATGCTATGGAATACTGAATCCTTGTTGCACAGATGTATCATTGTCTTCGGGGTTGAAAACTCGTGAATTCGTTGTCTGCAGGCACCACACGGGGAGCATAAGGTATCCGAACCAGCCAGTATTACCATACCTTTAATGCGTTGCTCGCCTGCAGTAACCATGGTTGCGATTGCTGAGGCTTCAGCGCATAAAGTTAAGCCATAAGAACTATTTTCTACATTGATGCCCGTGTAAAAATTATCGCTCTCTGTTTGAATGCAACAGGCTACTGTAAATCTAGAGTAGGGGGCGTAAGCATGTTCAAGTGTTTTATGCGCTGTGGAAATCATTTTCGCAATTATTGGATCCATGTCTGTCTCTTGGCTAAATAGTAAAAATTGAAAAGGCTAGGGTTTGTGGAGATTTCGTAAGCTTGAGCCAAAATTGGTTGATTCTCGAGCATCGTGGCACAGAAAATCAGCCGATTTTGGCCTAGGTCGTAGCAATTTCCACAAATCCTGGATTATAGAGTAGAACAGAGTCTATGACCATCAAGATCTGCGTCATCTGCTAATGGCTGCATCTCAATTCTACGTTTTGATTCTTTGGCCGTCGATGTTGCTAGAGGCGCTTTGCCATGGTAGGGGGCTGGTGAATGAGTATTTTCTGCAGAAAGTGAGGGCGCTAATTCGTTTCCCATTTTTTTGTGGCTACTAGGTGCTGGCGATGGTTTATGCGCACCAAATGAGGAGTCCAACCAATGTTCAAATGCCAATACACCGAGTCCAACGCAAATTAGAAGAGAAAAAATAGTAATCGGTATTGCTGCAGGAGGAAATATAAGCATCAGTGTAGCTGCTGCGGCGGTAATCAAACTTATCGTTGTAGTAGTTGCTGCATAAGCAAAATAGGATTGTTGTCGCGTCCGGGAAAAATCTGCGTCATCAATGGGGGGATTGTTTAATTTATGATATTCACCTATGGTCCATATTAAATTGCCAAACATAAAAAGCCAGGCAGCAGGAGGAAATAAAACGGGAACTGTAATAGCGACAACGCTTAATACGGTGGCAATAAAACCAATAAGTGACGAAAAAAGAAATTGTTCTTTTATTTTCGCAAAGCCATACCATTTATCCTCTCGCTCTTGATGTCCTGGGTGTAAGAGATTTGCGATAAACCAGGAACCATAAGCCAAGAGATAAGAGCTTAATGAAATAAATCTGAAAATGGCGGACACCACCGGAAAAGGAAGGTATTGAAGCTTCGAGAGCATGAAGCCAGAAAAAAAGAAAATGCCGCTTGCTTTATCAAAATATTTCGCATTAGCCATAATAAAACACTATTCCTATTCATACGATTATCTTACGCATTGTATCTTAATTGAACAAGTAAATCCAGTGATAATGAAGAAAAGAATGTTGGGTTTCGCCCGATCCAGCATATTGGTGTGGTTTTTTTGCCGTCGTGGTCATTTGTAACCCGGGAACAGCTTCAAATTCCCAGGTTATGAGAGGAATAAGAATGTAAACTACAACCGCTTGCCTAATGAATTGCCATCAAGTACTTGTGAAAAATAATTGATAAGCATGCTGGTTGCAAAGACGCCTACGGTAACTGCAGCAGCAAATAAGGTTGTATTCCGTCCACAAAATACCGATGATTTTTCTTCACGGATGTTGCCGACTTTATACCACTGATGTTCCTGTTTGAATAGTTTTGAGTCAGGATGTTGTTCTTTGTAGTTCGCGAGTAATTTTATTAAATGTTTGCTGTGAGTTTTTTGAAAAGACGTTGCTGCTTCGCGGCTTAATTGGGTGGTGTCTTTTTTTAGTGGTGACTGCTGCAAATGATGCTCACATTGTTCCTTTAACTTATCAATTTCTTGGGAAATCTTTTCTTCGCAATATCGTCCTGTGGCATTTTGTTGCATTATTTGAATGGCATGTTTTGGTACTATATTGGAATCAATCTCCATTTCGGGATTTTCTTTAATTTTTTGAGCTAAATCTAAGATTAGAAAGGCGATCTCATTGCTATCATGTTGGCATTGTTCTTGTATTTTTGTTTGAGGGATAGATGGTTGTGGAAGCTCCTTTATCCCTGCGTTCTTCGCTATTTTCTTTAATTCGTCTAATTGGGCGGTAATTCGGTGTAGCGCAGGGGAATGAATTGGATTGTCATCAAGCAACCATCCCGCCCGTGCCCTTAAATATTCTTGTTCCACATAAAAGCGCACTTGGTTTAAAATAGTGTCAAAATGATTCGCTCTAACACTAGATGGCTCATCGATTTCTTCCTGCAATTCTTTGGTTAACTGGAGCAGTTCATTAACTTCTTCGCAAACTAAATGCCCATTCATACGTGCATCAGGACCTACACCGTAGGTGGCTAGACTAACATATTTTTTAATTTGGATGTCGATTAATTCACATAAAAATTCAAAGAGTTCTGTTTGTGTGGTCATGATCGTCCCTAATTTATTAAGATTTAAAATGATTTGGTGATGTGTATTTTACAAAGAATCATTATTTTGTCACGAGACTTTATTGTTCTTGAGAATAATTCGTACTAATAGACCACCATGCGCATTATTTTGCGCACTAATTGCGCCTTCATGTAGTTGAATGGCGCGAAAAGCAATAGCTAGTCCTAGACCATAGCCTCCCGTTTTTTTCTCTCTGGAAGTATCGACTCGATAAAAAGGATTAAATATTTTTTCTAATTGTTCCTGTGGAACTCCTGGGCCTTTATCACTAATGTCGATGTACACGTGTTCTTTGTTTTCATCATAATGCAATGAAACCTGAACCTGTTCTGTTATGGGAGAATAATGTAAGGCATTGCGTACTACATTTTCTATTGCTCTATGAATTAAGCGTTGATCGATTGATAAAATACAGGGTTCAATGGTACTCGCGTACACTCGGGGGGATTCAATTCCACACTCATAGTTCGCATCTTTGATGATTTCTTGCAATAGAGTAGGAACATCAACCAGGTTTAAATGCATATCGGTTGTTGATTTATCCAGACGCGCAAAATCCAAGATTTCACTGATTAAATAGTTTAAGCGCACACATTCAAGTTCCATGCGTTTAAATTCAGCATCGGCAAGGTGTTTGCTTTTGTTATGACCTAGCTCAATGGCAATTTGCAAACGAGCAAGAGGGGAGCGTAATTCGTGCGAAATATCTTGTAATAAGCGTTCTTTCGAGCTAACTAAATGCTCTAGTTGTTCCGCCATGCGATCAAATTCGTCGCTTAACTGCGCTATTTCATCCTTATGATGACCTCTTAAATGGCCCACACGGGTACTAAGTTTCCCTGTTGCAATTGATTTGGCAGCCATTCCTAAAGAGCGCAGCGGTTGGGTGAGGTAAAGTGAGAGTAAATAACAAATAAGACCACTAATAAATGTTGCTAAAATTAGGCGTAGGGCTAAGCCAGCCCAGGGAATGCCCACAAAATGAGAAAGGGGTTTTTCGCTGACCGCAACCAGTCGATAGAATTTTCCCGAGGTTGAGAGAATTTCATGGCTCACAATGAGTTTGCCTGATTTTAAAATACCTTCGCTTAATTGATCTTTTAGAAGATTTTCGGCGATTTGTTTTACATTTTCTGGCGCTGCTTCGGTGCCGATAATATCACCAGTACTTGATAACAGGTACAGGGTCATATGGCGGGAAATACCTATTTTATTGAGCCATTTTAACAGGGCGGCTTGCTCACCTGATTCAAATGTTACCACTGCCGCATTTGCATAACTGTCCATAAATAGTTGTTCTTGGGCTGGCAGTGAGGATTTCTGTGCGATGTGGCTGATAACCCAGGCTGTTGTAAAGATAATAAAGATCGTTGCAAGCCAAAACGAGATAAAAATTTTCCAGTACAAACTACGCATTAAATAGATACCCAAAACCTCGGACAGTTTTGACTATAGGCTCGCCTTGAGGGTTATCACCCAACTTATTTCTTAAGTTACTAATGTGTACATCAATACTGCGGTCATAAGCCGTATACTTTCTACCCAGAGCATATTCAGTCAGCTCTTCTTTTGAAAAAGCTTGGCCTGGGGATTTAATTAACATTTCCAGAATATTAAATTCCGCATTAGTTAATTCAAGATAATTTCCTGCCATGGTCACATGACGTTTAGAACAATCAACCACGATATTATGTTGTTCAATAATGGGTCTTGCCGCAGGAATTTTTTGCGTACGTCTTAAAATAGCGCGTAAGCGAGCCACTAATTCACGTGGATTGCAAGGCTTGGGTAAATAATCATCTGCGCCAATTTCAAGTCCTACGATGCGATCAATGTCATCACCGCGAGCTGTCAACATTAAAACAGGAGTTTCCAAATGTTCACGGATGGCTTTTAGCACTTCAAAACCATTCAGTTTGGGGAGCATTACGTCGAGAATAATGGCATCAAATGGTTGATTTAATGCTTTTTTTACTCCATTTTCACCATCATGCACACAAACAGCATGGAAACCTTCTGGTTCTAAATATTGCGCTAATAAGTCAGTAAGTTCTGTGTCATCATCAATTACGAGAATATTGCCATTCATAATAAGCCTTGGGTTAAGAGCGTAATCATTGTTTTTCAACGCATTCTAACAGTTTTATTCGTCGCGCATCCGCATTAATAATTTTAAATTCTAAGGAACCTATGGTTATCGTTTCCCCACGAGTAGGTAAATAACCAAAGCTGTTCAGTACGATACCACCAATCGTATCATAAGTCTCATCACTAAAATTAGTATTGAGTTGCTCGTTAAATTCATCGATAGGGGTATGGGCTTTCACAATATAGTGTCCATTATCATGCGCTTTAATGTAAGCATCTTCATCGATGTCAAACTCATCTTCAATATCGCCAACTATCTGCTCGATAATGTCTTCAATCGTGACAAATCCTGATACTTCACCATATTCATCGACAACGATGGCCATATGGTTTTTTGTACTGCGAAACTCACTGAGCAAGCTATCGAGACGTCTGCTTTCAGGAACAAAGGTAACTTGACGGCAAATATCTAATAAATCAAATGAGTCTTCAGTGCTGGCTTGGCCGCGTAATAAATCTTTGGCATGCAATATTCCTATAACCTCTTCCCCATTTTCATCCGTTACAGGAAACCTTGAGTGCCCAGTTTGGGTAACTGTTTTGATTATGTTATTAAGTTTTTCATTTTGCTTAATGCAAACCATTTGATTTTTGGGCAGCATGATGTCGCGCACGCGCATTTTGGAAAAAAGGATAGAGCCTTCTATCATTGCCAGTGTTTCGGAGTTAATAAGAGAGCGAATCTGAGCGTCTCTTAACAAACTAACAAGTTCTTCCTGATTTTTGGGTTCACCCTGCAAAAAATGTTTTAAGCGTGTAAACCAAGAACCGCCTTCGTCCTCTTTATTCAAGTTGATTACCCTCTGCGTCATAAGGATTAGCATAACCTAATTCAGCTAACAATTTAATTTCAATTGACTGCATTAGCGCGGCATCTTCATCTTTAATATGATCGTAACCCAGTAAGTGCAAGATTCCATGAATCAGTATTAAGGTCCAATGTGCTTCCAAAGTTTTATTCAGCTCCTTGCTTTCAGCAAGTAATACGTCTGGGCAAATAATGACATCTCCTAAAAGGGGGCATTCTAATTGAATTTCAAGAGGTAATTCACTAGGGAATGCCAACACATTTGTAGGTTTGTCTTTTTTTCTGTACGTATTATTTAAATAAGTGATTTCTTCGGGATTGACAAAACGAACCGTTAGTTCTGCTTCTTTTTGGTAATCTCTTAATGCCAGTGAGGCCAAACGAGTAATTTCATTCTCGTCTATTGCTAAAGGCTCATCGGTTGCGTTTTGAATGTCTATATAATAAGTCATAAAGTTATTTCTTTTTTCCTGCTGATTCATGTTCATAACAATCAACAATTTTTGAGACCAGAGGGTGCCGTACTACTTCGCGGCTGGTGAATGTGTGAATGCTAATCTCCGGTATATTTTTGAATAATCCTACTGCATTGGCTAGTCCGGAATCTATACCTCGAGGAAGATCTACCTGGGTCATGTCACCGGTGATTACCGTTTTAGAACCAAAGCCCATGCGCGTTAAAAACATTTTCATTTGCATGTTGGTAGTATTTTGTGCTTCATCAAGAATAATGAATGATTCATTTAAAGTACGCCCGCGCATAAAGGCTAGGGGCAGCACCTCAATAATATCGCTTTGAATGAGTTTTTGTGTTTCTTTAAACCCAATCATTTCATACAAAGCATCGTAAATTGGTCTTAAATAGGGTAATACTTTTTCTACTAAGTCTCCAGGAAGAAAACCAAGTTTCTCACCAGCTTCCACAGCAGGCCGGACAAAAATTAGTCTTTGCACCTCGCCTTTTTCAAAGCTTTGGATGGCTTTAGAAACGGCAAGATAGGTTTTACCTGTTCCCGCTGGACCTACGGCAAAAGTGAGATCGAATCGATCAATTGCATCAAGAAAGGCGGCTTGCTTGTCATTTCGTGCGGCGATTAATTTACGGGAGAGCTTGACGTGATGGGTCATTGCTTGTTGGTTATCCTCAATCATGAACATAAAAAAATTTGAGAGTACTAGATCTATAAATATAGTGCAAAAAGCCCATCTTTTGCAAGTGTAGGTTTTGTTGAAAATTTTTCATGGATTTGCGAGAGACTTTTTTTGGGGGTATTTAAGCTGCAAGATCATAAAATGGCACCATCAAATTAAAGAGGCATGTTGTAATCTAAATAATCTCATGTCGTTATCACCGTCCTTAAGGGGTATCCTTTCCCCGTTGAAATCATAAGTTTTGTTGTATGGAGCTACCATTGATTTAATGATAGCTACCGAGACATCAATGAGCGGCTGCTATGGAACTTCTTTACGCCAGAAACTTAGGGAAGTGGAATTTTTTTAGCCAGTGATCGTTACATGACGGTGCCGACTGAATTACCGATCTGAGGCAAAAACGATTTTGGAGCATAATCAGAATTGAAATTAATCTAAAACACCAAATTAAAATCTTGTTGATAATCAATTTCCCTAAAAAACACTGGCGATCAGTGTATCAATAATAAACGTATCGGCTTAAATCGAATTTAAAATTTCAATCAATAACCTGTGATTCGCTTTTGCTCTAGATCTGTAATTCAACCCAATTTTTGAGTTATGCAACAAAGCCAAACGAAGGTTTAACCCTCAATTCCTAATAAAATGATCAATAGTGGATCATATTTAATGTTTAAGATACAATGCACTTCTTATTAAGACAAAATTAAACTGCTGTATTTTCTAAGAGTAAACCTTTTATGAACTCTTCCAAATTTAATGAAATTAATCAGTCATTTAACCAACTCGATCCTAATTCCTCTCTTGGCCTTAAGCTTGATTATACTGACTTACTGCAGACATTGTCGACATCCCTCCAAAAGTCACCAAATAGTGGATTAGCAGATGGTAATCCTGAGAATAAAAAAAGAGAAAATGAATTAGCAGCAACTCCCTCTTCTTCTGCTCAAGCTCAAAAACCTTTAATGACCACAAAAATTAGAGAAAATAACAAGGCATCCGCTTCATCAGATCATCTAAAGAACGCTTCTGGCTGCTTTTTTCACGGGAGTCTTAATGAACTAGATCGGAGAATTTTGGTTAGGAAACAAGGAATTAAATCAGCTTCATCAAATCGTATAAAAATTTCTACTGACTGCTTTTTTCACTGGGATATTAATGAGAATGAAGACGCTCAACGCGGTTGGGTTGGTGAAAAGTTGCTTATAGGTGATAAAATAATTCCAAGCGAAAAAATAAGAAAAACAAAACATAACGTAGAAAGCGATAGTGAAACGGAAAACACTAAAAAGCTCTCTTTATAACTCGTCTTTAGAAAAAGGCTCTGATAATTATCAGGGTAGTAACGATTATTTTAAGCATTTGGAGTATGTTCAGAATAAAATAGTTGAGAAAAATGAAAAATTATTATTATATTTATTGTAGTTGAAAATTATTGATAATTTTGAACAGCCTAATGAATTAAATGATTGGTTCGATTATGTAGACAAATTTAATGAGTTTACCGCCTATATGGCTTTGAGAAAGGCTGAGCATTTGAAATTGGTAGAAGGTTATAGTTTTATATGAAACGGATTATAAACCTTTAGATGATGCTGTTTATGATGCTATCAAACCTTTTTAAGATATTTTGCATAAATAATCCGATTATTAAATAATTTAGCTCTAGCAAAGAGCAGTTATAAGTTTTAGGTCTGATTAATTAGATTTAGATTCAGTGTATAGCCCTTGTGAAGAGGTCTTGATCTGTATCTTTCAAGATGTTTTTTTGTTTGTGGAAATGGCAAAATAAAAATTCGACCTTTAAATTTCTTGTTTAGACGATTATCTACTAAGTGACAATATATTTCATTGTCTAAATTAACTTTGGGGAAGATTATTTTGCTTGGAAGCCGTTTTATCAGCTTCCAGCCTAACTACGTCCAAAAAAAGTGTTCTTAACTTTCCCCAAATTTTCGACAGAACCCTATGGAAAGCCCATATTCAAATTTTCTTCATTCGGAGTCTGTGACGAGTGTTTGATGGAGTTAATGGCACCACCAATTAAATCGATGAGATTCCCTAAAGGACTTAAGATAGCTGCAATTAAAAAAATAGGCGCTAGTATTAACCTTTTCCCGCAGTTAATAACATGATCTTTAGACTCAGAAAGCTCTCCTATACATAGCTTAGCAAACGCGTTTAAAAGTTCTGCACTTGCTTCAAGCAATGCAGAAACAGAGTTCATAGAAAACAGAATCGGTGCTGTAATAATCGAGGCCGCTCGCAGGCCAAAATCTTTACCTGATTGGTAAGGAGAAAAAAATCCAGATCTTTTGCTAGAATCCATAAATGGAAAACCTGTGGCGCCGAACAATTTTTGAGAAGTGCTTCTAATGTCAGTCATAAAATAATCTCCAAACGTGGTTGGTTTATTGTAACTCACAAAGAAAAAAAAATAAACAAATTTTTCATGTAATGTATTTAGTGTTGCGACAAGCAACGGAATGAAAAGTTTCCTTAAGCATTTATCGCATTGAGCCTACTGTGGGCTTTGTTGGTTTCTGTCGCAAAAAGTTATCGGGCAAGATAAGATCTGAAATTTTGCATAGGAATGGTTAACGATGCTCCGTTTTAAGCAGGATATTATTTTGATGCTAGTTAGATATCTTCATTCTGTTAGCAACTCTCTCCAAGTAATTCCAGGCTCTACTGTGATCAAATGCTTTTCTTTACCAAGCGCCAGAATGTGATTCATAGTTCGCATGTCAATAAAAAGGGTGCTATCTGTAGCTATTTGCTCCCCTCGGCTGAGTCTTCCCCCGCCAATAGAAATGGGACCATTATGTGTTTTAATCAGTTGAATTAAATCGTCTGCAGATTTAGGGCTAATGATTTGCTCTACAATTATAGGATTTAATAGAGTAATGTCATTAAACGAGTCTTTTAACATTATTTGGATGTATGGAGCACGTAGGGAAGTATCCTTTATCAATGAACAATTTGGTCTATACCGTTGAGGTCTGTCCAAAACTTAAGATTTTGTAAATTAATTTTTTTTTGCATTGGAGCCTTAAATTCAACCAAAATCACGTTTCCAGTTCGCATTTGTACCGAATCCGTAATTAAAGCCCATCAGCCGCAATCAAACTTGCAACTCGATTAAAGTAGTTCGGGGTTAAATCTTTTGCACAAGAATCCATTTGCTAACACAAATTCATTCACCCCGGGAGCAGAATCTTTAGATTTGCTCCCAGGATATAGGATGTTTTTACACAAAGATCATTTTCGCAAAGACTGAATTTTGCTACAGTCATCATAAGCTGCTGATAAAATTTCTATTTTCTGAGCGCTTAAGGCAATTTCGTTGCTACGAATTTTGGAGGTATTGAATTCAATACGAGACAACTCTTTATTTAAGGTTATATATTCTGTTCCACTACCTTCAGTAATTATCGCCTCTGCCTGCTCTATATTTTGTATTGGAAAACAAGCCAAAAATTGCTCATTTTCTTGTTTGAAATTCATACACTCAATGAATACATCCTTATTACTTTCAGGGAAGAGGCGTGCGACAAGAGTAACTACTTCATCAATCCGTACAATAACATCTTGCTTTTCATTAAAAAGATAAAATTCTTCTGCTTTTATCTCACTAAAAGAACCCAGTAGGCTTTTAACGGGAAATAAAATTTCAACATCGATATAAGTATAATCGCTCACTAAGGCAAAGGGTACATAAGGAATATTCAATGAATTGATGCATTGAAAAAATAAGCGTCTTCGTACATCCATGGAAAGTTCAGCGGTGTCTATACGCATCTTAAAAAAACCTGGAAAATCAAGTTTCGTTCTGGAAAAATCTTTAGTTGTTAAAAGAGTCGGTTCTTTTTTTCTTTCTCTGTGTGATTTTTCATATTGTCCCTGATGCAGATTTGAGTGTTTGACTGCTTTGGAAAATTTCCGCAATCCTGCACCGACATTTAGCTCCAGAGGTTCATGAAAATAACATCCATCAGCCCAAGAAGAATTAAAAACATAATGATGCTTTATCGTCTCCTCAAGAAGCACTAATGTTTCTTTTGTTACCGATTCAAAATTAGGAAATAACAAGCATCCTTCTTTGCTAGCGGTAGCAGTAATAGCATATTTGACTGGTATTTTCAGTAATTCTTTCTCATATAAGACATAGCAGATTTCAGAAAACAAAAGCGCCGCATTAGAGTGAGCTAAATATTGTTCCGCAAATAAATAAGCAAGCTGTTCTACTAATTGCTGTTCATGAGGAATAGAAAATTTATATGTACGTAGCTTTTTTATTGTCATCAACAGATCCTGCATCTCCTGAAATGACACATTTTTTTTATCTTTGACCTGATTCAAGGAGCTTAAGCATTTTTCTTTCCATGGAGCCACTTGCTTTGTAGTTTCAGGAAGATTATTTAATTCATTGAGAAAAAAAACCAAATTTGATGTAGGCGTACACCACGCAAGCAAACTATCATCTTTAGCTTTGACCATGTTCCATTTAAAATTTAGATTCGGCAAGGTGAACGTATTTAACAACTTTAGGTTTTCTTTACATGAACTGTAGTCTATAACGCCAGGCATGGGGTAATAAGCTTGATCATCATGCGTCCTCCTCACCAGGCTGTGTTGGTATTTTCTGGCTTCTTTGGTGCTTATCTTAATAAGCTCCAAAGTTTGTGCATATAAGGTCTTAAAATCAATGGACTCAATTTTGTGCTCGTCTAAAAACAGGCTGCTGAAATTTATTTTTTTATATGAATTTTTCTCATAAGTAGAGGAAGGTCGGACTTGAAGTAGTTGATATTTTCCGGTTATAAGACTCTGGCACAGTTCTGGATTATCCAGAATTTTTTTCCATGACATTAAAATATCTAAAGCAATTTCTTCTTTAGGATTTTTAAATGTCTTTTTCTTATGTTCTTTAACTTCCAATAAATTAGATAATACTGGAAGTAATGCTAACCATGGATAGCATAATACATCTTTTTCTGTATGCTTACCCTTTGTTACAAGATGCTGTAATAATATTAAGTTATAAAAATCAGCGGTATCAAGCTCTACTTTCTTATTATTGCTATAAGTCAAAACATGAATTAAAGGGGTAAGGCTCGATGGAGTTATTTTATCTTTACGCGGTATTAAAATGAGTTTCAACAGGGCACCTCAAGATCATCAGTAAGTCATTTAGTTAATTATTTTATCATGGTGACGCATTAAAAAACAAGCCGAGCTTTAGGAATCCAATGCCTTAGCTTCCTGAACGACATCGTCATGTTAACTTTTGTTAATGCAAGCAAGAGAGGAAGTCGAATTTCAGACGCAAAGAATCAGTACTGCAGCCGCTTGCCAAATTTTCTTTGCTTTCTGGAATTGGATTCTCTGTTGAGATGCCGAGTTGGTGTATCGGCCAAGGGCTAGTGCGAAGAGATTTGAATCCTTATAAACGTTCATTTAAAATGAATGATAACAATCATAGAATGTTACTATTAAAACAATACGTTAACTTTTCATATATAGAATATGCATTTATACGCCCGAGTCAGCACTTATGCTCAAAATTTAGATTTACAAACGCGTGAGTTTTTTCGATAAGAATTAGAGGTCATGATCGCTATTAGTGCGCTCAATAAAATGACTTTGTTAGGAATGCCTCAACGCCGTCGATCCACCTGACTTTTGTAAAACCAGACACTGCGAATGGGTTACGCAACAAAGCCACCCATTACCCGTTTTAATTAAGGTATTGTTCCTTAATATAAAAATGTTGCGGTGCACATTATTTTTAAAAAAAGTAGAATAAAACTTGGCCATATGGTTGGAAATTTGACGCGTCTCAGTCTATATTTTGTCTAAATATTGATCAATGCAGGAGTAATTGTTCGTTTGCTGTAAGTATCTAATTATGGACGATCATTGGGGCAGGAAGCCCTTGCCAGCAGGCGGCCTTTTAATTGCAAATATGTCTAATAATGTGTCCAAAACTTTAATTAATATTTTAAATGATAATGCAGTTCATTATCCCAATAAACTAGCCTACACATTTTTAAACGAAAATAAAACCTATTCATTAACTAATAAGGAGCTTTTGCAAAAGGTTATTGGTATTGCTTCTCGCTTACTTGATGTGGTGCAACCTGGGGCTCGTGCAATTTTATTATTACCTCCGGGTTTAGATTATATTGCTTCCTTCCTGGGATGTTTAATGGCAGGTATTGTTGCTGTACCAGCTTATCCTCCACGGGGTAATCGTCATGCCCAGCGTATTGTGTCAATTATTAATGATGCCAAAGCTGAGCTTATTATCACTACATCCGCTATGGCACAGCAATATACTTTTGAGCACGTCACGCTAATTGCCGTAGATGATGAGATACCCGAGCTTTCTTCAGTTCCTTCATTTCCGCAGCTTTTGCTTAACGACCTGGCCTTTCTGCAATACACCTCGGGTTCTACAGGAGCGCCTAAGGGTGTGATGGTCACTCATGGGAATATTATTGCCAATACAACCGCTATTGATGCGTTGTTCCAAGGAAAGGGAGAAACGCTTTGTTCCTGGTTGCCGCCATTTCACGATATGGGGCTAATTGGCGCTATCTTATATCCTTTAGCGTACCATATGCATAGTGTTTTAATGGCGCCTACAACCTTTTTAAAGACACCATTTTTCTGGTTAAAGGCCATTAGTGATTATCGAGCGAACATCGCTCCAGCGCCAAATTTTTCTTATGAAATGTGCGTTAGCTCCATCACTGATGAAGAGAAAAAGCACTTAGATTTGAGTCATTGGCTCGTTGCTCTTAATGGTGCTGAACCTGTAAGTGCTAAAACCTTAGTACGCTTTAGTGAGGCATTTAGTGCGTGTGGATTTCAGGCAGAATTTTGCTATCCAGCCTATGGAATGGCCGAAACAACGTTAATGGTTTGTGGTAAAAAACCAGGCAGTAGCACTACTGTTCTTCAGGTTGATAGGAAGACGTTACAAGAAACGCACGATGTTCAATTACATGACTCAGACAATGAGAGTCTTCCTATTGTAGGTTGTGGTCATACCTCCTTTGACCATGAACTTAAAATTATTGATCCACAGTCCTTTAATGAATTAAAACCTTTTCAAATAGGCGAAATAGTAGTGTCTGGTCCCAGTGTTGCTAAAGGTTATTGGGATAAACCAGATATTAGTCGAGAAATTTTTGAATTAACGTTACTGAATTCCAACAAAAAATATTTACGTACTGGCGATTTGGGATTTCTGGATGAGCAGGGCGAATTGTTTGTCACTGGGCGTTTAAAAGATTTAATTATTCTTCGTGGGCATAATATTTATCCCCAAGATATAGAAACCACCATTCATGACTGTCATCCCGCTCTAATTCAACATGGTTGTGCGGCTTTTATCGATGAAATTGATGAGGAGCCTGAACTGGTTATTGTGCAAGAAGTACATCGTCGAGCTAAAGATTTTGATGAGATTTTTAATACGATTTTGCAACGTTGTGGGGAAGATTTGTCTATATTACCCGCGCGTATTATCTTGATTCAACAAGCGACGTTGCCTAAAACTTCTAGTGGAAAAGTTCAACGCAGTGCTTGCCGTCATGCAGTTGCAAACGATGATGTAAAAATTATTACCGAATGGAATAAGGCAAGTTCAAATGCCAAAAAGCAATCCGTTGAGTTGAATCCAAATGAATTACAACAGTGGATAAAACAGTGGTTTGCAAATCGTCTGTCTATAAAGGTGGAAGATATTAATCCCAAAGCTAATTTTGCTTATTATGGGGTTGATTCCAGTTTGGCAATCCAATTTTGTGGGGCTCTTGAGCACGTAGTGCACCATGAGGTGAATCCCAGTTTGTTATGGGAGTATTCAACCATGGAACAATTGGCTGATTATCTGGAGGTCAAACCAGAAAAAGTGGCTGAACGCCCTGATTTGAGAACTGATCAAGAGCATAATGTCGAGCCCATTGCAATTATCGGCATGAGCTGCCGTTTTCCAGGAGGAGCCAATACTCCAGAGGAGTTTTGGGAATTATTACAAACAGGACGAGACGGTATTAAGGAAGTACCCAATAATCGTTGGAATAGTGACTTATATTATGATGCTCAACCTGCAACCCCAGGAAAAATAGTCACCAAAAAGGGCGGCTTTATTGATAACATTGATCATTTCGATGCCGCTTTATTTAATATTAGTCGCCTTGAAGCTGAGGCGATGGATCCTCAACACCGGCTCTTATTGGAATTAACCTGGGAGGCTTTGGAAAATGCAGGTATTGCCCCCTTATCACTTGATAACACCGATACCGATGTATTTGTCGGTATTTCTTCTCATGATTACGGCCAGTTAGCCCAAAGAAATCGCTCTTATAATCCTGATGCTTATTATGGGATCGGTAATGCCCATAGTGCGGCAGCAGGCCGTATTGCTTATTTTTTTGGTACTCATGGTGAGGCAATAGCCGTGGATACGGCTTGTTCTTCTTCTTTGGTAGCTGCATTCAATGCATGTCAGGAATTGCATGAGAAAAATTGTAATTTAGCGATTGTTGGTGGAGTAAACGTAATTCTCGATCCTGCTTTGAGCGTTAGTTTTTCCCAGGCCGGTATGCTCTCACCTGAGGGTAAATGCCAAGTTTTTGATGCCAAGGCAGATGGTTATGTTCGTAGTGAGGGAGGCGGGGTTCTCATATTAAAGCGTTTGTCCGACGCTCAAAGAGATAACGATAAGATCTTGGCAGTAATTCAAAGTGCTGCAGTCAATAGTGATGGTCATAGCAATGGAATTACCGCACCTAGCCCCAAAGCACAGCATGATTTAATTGTTAAAGCACTGCATCAGGCAGGGCTGTCTGCGGATGCGATTGATTATGTTGAGGCTCATGGTACTGGAACTCGTCTGGGTGATCCGATTGAGTTTAATGCATTGAAAGAAGTTTTTGCTACAGGTACGAGACAAAAAGCTTTATATCTCGGTTCGCTGAAGAGCAATATTGGTCATTTGGAAGCTGCTGCAGGTATGGCAGCACTTATCAAAACCGTGTTGATGTTACAAAACCAGCAAATTCCAGCCAATTTACATTTTGAAACAGTAAATCCTTTAATTAATTTATCGGCTATTCCTGCTCAAATTCCCGTAATATTACAGCCTTGGGATACTTCCTCAGTTCGTCGAGCCGGGATAAGTTCCTTTGGTTTCACGGGCACTAATGCTCATTTAATTCTAACTGAATACCAGCCGCCAAAACCTGAAAATGAACCTATAGCTTTACAGCAAAGACCATTACATCTTTTTACCTTATCAGGTCATACTCAAGAAGCATTAAGAGGTCAACAAACTAAATTATTAGCTTTTTTGCAAAAAGAAGATGCTACTGATTTAGCATCTTTATGCCACAGTCTTTCTTTAGGCCGTAGTGCTTTAGATTATCGCATTGCTTTCCCTGTAGAGCATATGGAAGAGTTAATTGAAAAATTAAAATATGTAACCGTGGAAGAACCTATTAGAATAAATAAGAAAAAGATCGTTTTTTTATTTACTGGTCAGGGTTCGCAGTACTCCGGCATGGGATTAGAACTTTATCAAACTCACCCTATCTTTAAGAGAGAAATAGATCACTGCTGTGAATTATTGAGGGGCTATTTACCTGAACTATTAATAAACGTTATGTTTGAGCCTACGATGGCTTATTTGCTAGAGCAGACTATTTATATGCAACCTGCTTTATATGTATTGCAATATGCTTTGGCCAAGCTATGGCTTAGCTGGGGTATACAACCAGCCGCTGTCATTGGGCATAGTGTTGGAGAATATGTGGCAGCAACAATAGCTGGTGTAATAAGCTTGGCTGATGGATTAAAACTGATTGCTCATCGAGGAAGATTAATGCAAGCTCAGCAAGCAGGAAGCATGCTGGCTGTCGCTCTTGATAATCATCGTGCTGAGATCTTGCTAAAAGAATTTAAAGAGCAATATCCTCAGGCTATTTTAAACATCGCAGCAATTAATGGCACGAATCAAGTTGTATTTTCTGGAGAACATGATGCAATTGCTCAATTGAGTAAAAATTGTCAGTCTATGCAATTAAGAGCCTCTAAGCTAGCGGTATCGCATGCTTTTCACTCTGAGCTAATGCGGCCTATGTTCGCTGAATTTCAGCAAATTGCATCAACCATTCAATACCACAAACCAAATATGCTATTTATTTCTAACATTTCTGGCAAGGAAATTTCTACAGTCAATGCAGATTATTGGATGGAACATCTACTAGCAACAGTTCAATTTAGTATGGGTATCCAGGAACTCATAAATTTAGATTACCAGATATTCTTAGAAATGGGACCTCAGCCAATCTTATTGAATTTTGCTAAAGGACAGCATAAAGAACCACAACAAGCTTTATGGTTACCTTCTTTAAGAAAAAAGCAATCTAACTGGCAAACATTAATTGAATCATTGGCTATGTTTTATAAAGCAGGAAGTGATATTAACTGGTGTGCTTTTGATGAACCTTTTGCAATAAAAAATTATCCTCATACGCTGCCAACATATACATTTCAGCATCAACGCTATTGGTTACACGAAGATTTAACAGCCAATAGGGCCGCTGCTTTAGAACGTTTAATTGGCCAATCGCTTTATCATGTGGACTGGCAACCACTGACTTTATCTTTCCCCAAAGAACAATCCAAAGTAACAGGAACTTGGTTGATTTTCACTCATGCCCAAGGGGAAAGTATGCTCATTACAGAGCAAATTATTCCATCTCTGGATGATTACCTGTTAATAAAACCTGCTCAAAAATACATAAACTCGGCGCAGGAGGTTAAGCTTAATCCGCTCGAACTGGAGCATTTTCAATCATTCTTAAGTGATTTACCCGAATTTGAAGGAATCATCTATTTATGGGGAATAACTGAGGAAACTCAACTGAGTTCTGAAGAATTTAAACAAACTACATCTCAGAGCATCAACGAACACCTTAGTGCTGCCTGCGCAGGGATGTTGCATTTAGCCCAAGCTCTGTTACGCTCTCCCAACCCTCATAAACTATTTGTCGTGACTAAAGGCACTGCCCCATTCAGAGGCAATACGTTGCCTCTGAATCAACCGCTGGTAGCGATGAGTCAAACTATAAACCTTGAACATTCTCAATTACAGTATCAAAATCTTGATTTTTCTCTGGAGATATCTCCAGAGCATGCGGGAGAGTTCATTCTAGGTGCTTTAAAAAACCCCATCGAGGAACCAATGCTCGCATTTGACCAAGATCATATATATGTTCCTCGCATGGCACGTCTTCAGTCAGACAATGTTGCCGCCAAAAAAATTTCTTTAAACCAATCATGCACTTATCTAATCACAGGGGGACTTGGTGGCATTGGTATCCTGCTATGTAATTACCTGATTCAACAAGGCATTACTTCCATTGCTATTTTAGGAAGAAGTCCTTTGACTCCAAAAAAACAGGTAGAGTTGGATAAACTGTCAACACCAAGAATCAACCTAAGTTACTATCAAGCAGATGTCAGTAATTTAGCACAATTAAAAAATACGCTCTTTCTCATAGAGAAAAACATGACCGCTATTGGTGCCATATTCCACACAGCAGGGATATTAAGTGACGCATGGATAAAAAATCTAAGCTATGGACAATTTGAAGAAGTATTTAAAGCAAAAGTAGATGGGGCATGGAATCTTCATAAATTGAGTTTAGAATTAGCGCTTAATCTGGATTATTTTGTCCTTTTCTCCTCGATTACCTCCTTGTTTGGTTCTCCAGGCCAAGCGAATTATTCTGCTGCAAATGCGTTTCTCGATGGATTGGCTCATTATAGGAAACAGTCTGGTTTATCTGCGGTAAGTATTAATTTTGGCCCCTGGGAGCAAATTGGAATGACCCATGGTTTATCAGAATCCTGGCTAGCTTATGGTATTAATAACATTAAGAAAGACGAAGGAATGGGGGCATTGATCAACATACTCTCCCAAAATAAGGCTCAGGTCTGCATGATGCCTAATACTATGTCTGCACAGAATATCCACAAATTGCCACTCATTCATAGAAAACTACTCCATGAGTTGATCCCCGTTCAAGAAGCTAAAGCAGAGACAGCACATACTGAGCAAGAACAACTCACAAGAATAAAAGCAGCATCCCCTCAAGAACGACAGGCTTATCTGCGTGATTTTCTCATCAAGAACATCAAATTGGTTTTGCGATTGCAAGAAACAGAGGAATTATCGCTTAATAAAACGCTATTAATGCTGGGTATGGATTCTATTTTAGCAACTGATTTAAGCATCCGCATCAAAAATCAATTGTCTTTAGACCAGCTAAGCCCTCAAACACTTTTATTTGAAAATAAAACTATCAGTGAGTTAATTGATGTGCTTAACCATAAAATCCAAACTCAGGTTCATCCCATTCTCGAACAAACCACCAATGTACCTCAGCCAATCTATAAAAACTGCGTTCCTTTAGTACCTCACCAGGTAGAAATGGTGAGCTATATAAAAAACTATCCTCTAAGTAAAGCCTATCACCTTCAAGTATTCATGAAGCTGGATGCTGGAGTGGATGTTGAAAAACTCCAACAAGCTTTAAATAAAATAATAAATGCCAATGAGCTTTTGAGAGCCTCTATACTTTCAGTATATGAGCAGTATCTCTACAACGTGCACGATGCAGTTGCATTTGAGTTAAAACAACACTCTATTGGTGAAAAAGAACTTGAATACTCTTTGGAAAATATGCTGAAAAATCCCTTTGATTTAGAACAAGCCCCTCTATTTAGAGGTCAACTTTATGACGTTGAACAAAAATATAAGGTACTTGCTTTAGTGTTTCATCACTTAATTTTTGATGGCGCCTCTATTTCTTCATTTATCAAGGAACTCACGCAGCTTTATTTAAAGCCAGATACTCAAGAAGCATACAATAGAAATTCATTCAGAATGCAGGTCAGCTGGTTATTTAATGAGGTATATCCCCACATCAATAATGATCTAAAGCAATTCTGGATAGAAAAATTAAAGGGATATAAATACTCTCATCTGTTTGGAAAAAAAATTAGCACAAAAAAAATTCCGCTTAGCGAATACCCTCTAAAAGGTAAAAAAATAGGATTTTCGCTCAATCGTTCTGAGCTGAACAATCTGAAGGATTATTGTGCTACTCATGGAATTACTCTGGCCTCTCTCATGCAAGCAATCGTACATTTATCCTTATCGAAGATCAGTAAAAAAGCTGATACCAGTCTGATCGTCTTTGCTACAGCGAGAACCCAGGATTTTCAAAAAGACATTATTGGCCCTTTAGCACAGCATCCAATGATCCGATGTTATAACGTACACGATAAGTCCTTAATTGAGCTGGCAAAACATGTTAGCAAAGAGTTAAATGAAATTGAATTTCATCAATATATGCCCTCATTTAAGTTAAGGGATTTTGAACTTGATATTTCCAAAATATCCTTTGATTATCAACAGGTAGATTTCTCTTTCATGAAACAGGGTAAATTCCAATTTGAACTGTTGGGACTTAATGAGGACAAAGTTGACTTATGGGGGCAAGATCCCAGACATCTAGGATTCAAAATCAATGAAATAAAAGATGAATACCTGGATTTTTACCTTAAATATAGACTGGATATTTACTCTAAAAAAGAAGCACTAATTATTTTGGAACAATGTCAAACACTGATTAATAAGTTATTAAAAGGAATATAATGATTGATATGATTATCCTTGATTGCGATGGCGTGGTTATTGACAGTCAAATCCTGATTCAACAAACCCTAAAGTCGTCTATTGACGCTGTTGTAAAACACAATAATGCATCTATTTTAATAGATGACTTCTTGGGAATGGATCTCATAGAATTACAGGGAAAGATACAGGGTTTATCGGATGTAGTGATCAATCAAAGCATGATTGATCATTATTATCATGATTTATATAAAACCATGGAACGTGATTTAAAACCACTTCTGCCCAATTTAATCAAGAAACTGCATGCAACTAATATAAAATATTGTCTTGCTTCTAACAGCATCAGAGCTCAGATTAATTACTCTTTAAATTTGGTTGGTTTAAAGCAATATATTGCTGATACACAAATATTCACGATTGAACAAGTGGCGCGAGGTAAGCCTGAGCCCGATTTATTTTTATTTTCTGCGCTCGCACTAAATGCCCAACCGCAGAATTGTCTGGTTATTGAAGACAGTCCTTCAGGAATTGCCGCGGCTTTATCCGCAAATATGAAGGTTATCGCATTCTTAAATGGTACCCATGCACAATCTAAGCAGTATCGGGACAAAATTGCGTCCTATAAAATACCAATCATTACTCATGAATCGGAACTCATCCTGTTTTTAGAAGCTGAATATGGGGTATGACAATCATTGTATTAAGTGCTTCACAAAGCGTTTCGTTCAGGCCAACTACGTTCTTCCTTGTTTACTAAGCTCTATGTGAATGCCCTGGATTGGGGGAGGCTTCACTCGGTTCTCTTTTATATACTCTCAACCATATTGTGCTTATTAAAGAGGTCTTGATCTGTTTCTTGCAAGATCTTCTTTTTAAGGAATAAGTGAATATTTTCTGGTTAACTGGAAGAGGCAGGACAGTGAGGTAAATAAATGTCTGTTTTATTACCTGTACTAACTTTTGTGTGTGCAATTAGCAATTGTCTTTTGTGCGTTATCGTATTAAATCACGGCTAGCACGAGTAACGCTTGGTAATTTAGGAGAATATAAAGTTTTAGGTGATAGTATTAACGAATTGAAATTTAAATTCGGGTCTGAGTATAGGATATGTTTTAGTGAGTGGAATTATTGTTCTTTACATGTGGTTTTTACTTGGTAATCAATTTCACCAGGCTAGGTAAGCACCCTATATTTAAGATGCACTTGATAAAATAGGACTTGAATTATGAATATAACAGTTTTTTATTGGGCTTGGGTTGCAATTCACGATTCAAGCACTGACCCCGTATCTGTTCTAATTATTAAGCAACGGAGCCAAAATTTTTTTAAGTGTAGAGCCAAAATACTAAAAAAATTTTTCTAAAATCGAGAAGAATCAAAGCGATGTGTAAATTCAACCCATTGTTACCAATATAAGAATAACATGGTCTTAATTTGACTTGCTTTGTTCTCCTCTATACAATTTCCGCCCCATGTTGAATCTGATAATAAAATGAGAGGTTTCTATGCCATCTGAATTAACGATTGAGTTGAAAAAAAAGTTGCTAGAGTTCCAAAAAATAAGAGAGGAATTACAATGCAACAACCGCCAAATTAAAAAAAATGGCAAGAAAATTGAAAAAGCTAGAATAGGAATTGAAGAAAATAAAACAAATCTTCAATCTTTAGAGGAAGATCTTGCCAATGAATCCAAGCGATTTGAGAAAAATGCGCTACAGCTAGAGAATGCAGGAGGAGGCGAGGTAAGTGAACAGCTAATTAACAAGGTAGAAAAGCTTAACGAAGACAACGAATCGATGAGTAAGAAGATAACAGAACTCCGAGAGAAAGAAAACGAATTTGAAAAGAGTATACTCGAATTAACTAAAGAAAATGAGACTCTATCTGGTTCTAATAAAGAGATTGAAGAAAGACAAGAAAAATATAGGGCTCAAATTGAGTTTTTAGTTAAGACGGCGGAAGAAGCTGAAAAACATCAATTAGGTATGCTTAAGATTGAACATGATTATGTTGATGAAGAGCAAAAACAACGATATATGTTAGAGAGTAGTGGTGATTTCAGAATATTTCGGTTGATGTTTGATCATTTTATACAAACGGAATTATTAGACGATAAAAAAAAGGCAGGAATATTTGTAGATGCGTTAATATTCTTTAATGGATTTAGCAACACGAGTAGTATTCTTGATTATATGCTAGAAATTTATCACTCTAATCGCTACCGTCTCTCCCTCGATGCCAAAGTGAATGATTGGGATAGGGTTGCTCAAGTAGGCAATGAACAATTGCTCTATCGTCAAGTACTGGTTAAGGTAATTAGTTCAGCAGAAACGGAAAGAGCTATTCGCTTGCTCTGCTATGGCGCGGATCCTGATGTTGTAGAAGTTACACTGGGTGATAATTGTAAGAAACTTGGCGAGATTTTAGCATTCGTTGATGAAAAAAATAATACAAATTTTTCAGCTTTAATTCAAGCGAGTCATGACTTGAAAATTGGTATTCAGCACCTAAGTAACCGCTCAAAAATAGAAGCAATAGCAAAAATTGCTTCGGCTATGGAATTACATCCAGCCTTTGTTTCTGAATACATAAAAACCCAATTTGATTTTTCTATATTGCAGATTACTGGCGAGGTACCGACAGATGAGACAGACTATCATTTTGTCCTAGAGCTCATTGATTTTTGTGCTTATATTTGTCATCTAGATGAGAACGTAGCAATATTTAAAGAACTGATTCAAAATGATATATTGCCTCACGTAATTGCATATCCATTGAGCGATTCAAAAAAAGCCCTTTTCAAGAGTCAAGAAGAGGTGAATGTCTTCCTGGAAAGACCATATATCAAAAAGCTCTATGCATCCTCTAGCTATATTTCAACAATGAATTTCTTGGTTGAAGAAAGAAGCATTTCAACTCCGTCAACGTTATCTTTCTTTAGTCATTCAACCTCAACTGGTGGAAAAGAGTTTGAGCAAGAAGATCGATGGGAAGGTCCTTTATTCTAGAGTTGATCAATCAGTTTTATTCCAATAGCAATCTTGGGCACAAAACTGATTAATTTATAAAATTTATTTAGCGTAAGTTAAACATGCAGGTGGATGCCCACCTGCACGAACGTCTCAAAGGGGTGGCTTTGTCGCGAAAAAAAGATGGAGAAACGCTGGACGAGTTATGCGGCATTCCCTTGGAATTGTTTAAAGACTGACTGATTTTCTGCCTGAATATGTTGTCCTTTTCGAAGCAGGTGATGCAATTCAATTCCTGCCAATGTAGCTTGTGCTGAATGGAATGCCTTGAATCCCTTCATCGGTTTTGTGACTTTTTTGATAAACCTGTGCTCCTGTTCTACGATGTTGTTCAGGTATTTGATTTGTTTCATGGCAATCTGAAAGAACAGGCTGCCCATCATGAAAAGCAGCGCCAGCTTCAGGTTAATGGAATCAATACCTGCTTTATTGGCGCCACTTTTATCCATGGTTACTTTCTCTGGAAGTTTGTTAGAACCAAAAGCCTTGCTTAAAAATGCCCGTGCTGCTGGCTCATCACATTTTTCTGAACAGAGGAAATCCACGGTATTGCCTTCCTTGTCAACAGCACGACACCCATTGCCCCTACGTCTCATACATCTTCCAGGAAATCCCCGGTGCGCGCTTATGGCGTCTGCGAAAGGTTTCTTTCGGAATAGGAGCATATTCAATAACACAACTTTTAAGCCATGCTCCAGAGCTAGCTCCTCAATGTCTTGATATTTAAGGGAGTAGGCAAGGTGCCACCTGAGTAGTATCAATATAATATCCCGCTTAAAAATGCTTCCATTTGAAACGGGCCATTATCTTAGAAACCTAAAAAGTAAGGCATCCTATCAAAATGCAAAATTTTTCGCGACAAAGGGCTCTGTTTTAATTATTAATACCGCCAAGAAAGAGCTGAATACAAATAAGTGGAAAAAACTAATCAGTATAGTTATGGTAGAAACAATTAGAGAAGGTCGTGATTTTAAACCTTCGATAAGCGATTTTACATCAGTTCATGTAGTGCATCCGCCGAGCTGCTTTTAAATGCTAGTCGCAAGCATTGGGCTGTTGAAAACTCGTTGCATTGGACACTCGATGTTACTTTCTGAGAGGATGAATCCATAATTAGAAAAGAAGCCTCTCCGGAAAATTATGTCATTTTCAATGCAGGCTAAGAAGAGAAAAGGATTGATTACAATAACCGCACTTTGCTACTTGGTTGCAGGTATTACAGATTTTTTAAAAATATCCTATTTATGCAACAATGCCTCGTAAAATACTCGGCTCGGATATAACTTACTTTTGCAACACGATCGGTTAATTTTCCATCAAAGAATTTGTGACGGATAATATTGGGAGTATCTTGGACTTAATGGATAAAACTATTCTCAACAGTCTTTAATATTCATGGTATAATCACCTTTTTCATCGGTACTTAAGTCATGATCGATCTTCATTGTCATAGCTATTTTTCAGACGGCGCGTTAAGTCCTAAAGAATTAATAGAAAAAGCACAGCAACAGCAGATACACTGTTTGTCGCTTACGGATCATGACACGGTGGCAGGTTATTCGGAATTTTTGCAAGCCGCAGCCTCTACATCCATTAAGATAATTAAGGGTATTGAGCTTAGTACGCGCTGGAAAAAACATGATTTTCATATACTTGGTTATCAAATTAATGATACGGATGAGCTGCAAGCGCTTATTCAACGACAAGTGGACAGTCGCGTTGAACGTGCGAAGCAAATCGGTGAAGCATTGGCTTTGATTGGTGTTACCGATGCGTACACTAAAGCATGTGTCTTGGCTGGGCATGAACGTGCTGCTCGCCCGCACTTTGCCAAGGTGCTTGTTAATGAAGGTAAAGCTCGCGATCTTCAAGGCGCGTTTAAACAATATTTAGTTCGCGGACGTCGTGCTTACATTCCAACTCCTTGGATTAGTGTGCAGGAGGCTGTGGAAGGTATTGTCGCTTCTGGAGGCCAGGCAGTCATTGCTCATCCGCTGAAATACGGATTGACGCGCTCTAAATTGCATGAGTTAATTAATGAGTTTAAAGAGGCTGGTGGAGTAGGTATTGAGGTGGTTTCTGGAGAAATGACCGTAACTGAAATTAATGAAATGGCAGCAACCAGTATGCGGTTTAATTTATTAGCCTCTTCTGGATCTGATTTTCATAGTGATACTATGTCGCGTACAAACCTTGGACGACAGAGACAGCTACCAATAAACTGTGAGCCGATTTGGCAACAATGGAACATTTAACAGGGGACTTTATGAGTCAGTTTTTTGCACTACATCCTGATAATCCGCAAGCCCGTTTGTTACGGAAAGCCGCAAATATTATTGAAGATGGGGGCGTGATTGTTTATCCCACGGATTCAGGTTATGCCCTGGGTTGTAGCTTAGGAAATAAAGCGGCGCTTGAACGTATTCGACGATTAAGACAATTAGATAAAAATCATAACATGACTTTAGTTTGTCGTGACTTATCGCAATTGGGTACTTATGCACGTGTTCCTAATCCTATATTTAGGTTATTGAAAGTTCTTACGCCAGGTTCTTATACCTTTATCCTTAATGCAACAAATGAAGTGCCACGTTTAATGTTGCATCCTAAAAAAAGGACGCTAGGACTGCGGGTTCCTGATAATTTGATTACTCTTGCGTTGTTAGAAACTCTTGAGGCACCTTTAATGAGCAGTACGTTGATTCTTCCTGGAGCCAAAGCACCATTGAGTGAACCCGAGGCTATTCGCGATATATTAGGTAACCAGGTTGATTTAGTCATTGATGGCGGTAATTGTGGGCAAGAGCCTACGACTGTGGTTGATTTAACTGGAGACTATCCAGTGATTTTAAGAGAGGGAAAGGGCGATCCTGAACCATTTAGATAAAAATTTATTCGCTCGCCCTAGGGGCTGTTTCCTCAGGGTATAGGCGTCAAACTAAGCCCTATTTCTACGTTCCGCGGCTTGTCCGCGGAATCTAAAGCTCTTGTCGTTGCACAAGATCCTTGGATCCTGCGGATAAGTTGCGGGAAGCAGGCAGCGGATTTTTTCTTAGCTTGACGCCCATGATCCCCCAAGGACAGCATATTTACTGTTTGTATAATTATTAAAAAAGAGGATATTGATGTCAGCATTATTTACTTCCAATAAACGAGTTGTTTCTGGAATGCGTGTCAGTGGAAGATTACACCTTGGCCATTATCATGGCGTAATAAAAAATTGGCTTAAATTACAACATCAATATGATTGCTTCTTTTTTGCTGCCGATTGGCATGGTCTAACAACACAATATGCTGAAACTGGTTCGATTGAGAAACATTTATGGGATATGATCATCGATTGGTTAGCATGTGGTGTTAATCCTGGCTTATCACGTATTTTTATCCAATCTTGGGTTCCTGAACATGCTGAATTGCATTTGCTGTTATCCATGATTACGCCATTAGGTTGGTTAGAGCGTGTTCCTACCTATAAAGATCAACAAGAAAGAATAAAAGAAAAAGACTTGGCAACTTATGGCTTTTTAGGTTATCCCTTGTTACAAAGCGCCGATGTTTTATTGTATCGTGCGGATTATGTTCCTGTAGGTGAAGATCAGGTTGCGCATATTGAGTTAATCCGTGAAGTTGCGCGTCGTTTTAATCATATATATGGAAAAGAGCCTAATTTTGAAGAATTAGCTGCTGAAGCTATTAAAAAAATGGGTAAAAAGAACAGTAAGATCTACAGTGAGCTACGCCGTCAATTTCAGGAAAGTGGCATTCATGAGTCGATTAAAACCGCTCAGGCTCTTTTAGAAGATCAGCCTAATTTATCTATTGGTGATAAAGAACGCCTATTAGGCTATTTGGAAGGTAGCGGCAAAATTATTTTACCAGAACCTTACCCATTACTTTCCGCGACCTCTAAAATGCCAGGAACTGATGGGCAAAAAATGTCTAAATCATACCATAATACAATTATGCTTCGCGATGAGCCGGCACAAGTAGAGAAAAAAGTATTAACGATGCCTACGGATCCTGCGCGTGTGAAACGTACTGATCCTGGTGAACCTGAGAAATGTCCTGTATGGCAATTTCATAAAATTTATTCCAATGACGAAGTAAAGGATTGGGTGCAAAAAGGCTGTCGCTCTGCGGGAATCGGTTGTATTGATTGTAAACGACCAATTATTGAGAGCATTAATAAAGAATTGCAACCTATTCAGGAGTCAATTGCAGAATATGACGCTGATTTAGGTTCAGTGAAACGAATTGTTTCCGAAGGTAGTGAGGCTGCGCGTGAAGAAGCTTCTAAAACCATGAATATTGTTCGTGAAGTGATGGGAATCGATTATTAATGGAAACGGCTGAATTATCAAACCGATCTGAAATAAAGGCTGTCGTTGACGGTAAAGAGTTTACTCAGATCCCTGATGATTTATTTATTCCGCCTGATGCTCTAGAGGTACTGCTGGATTCATTTAGTGGTCCTCTGGACTTGCTTCTATACCTTATTCGTAAACAAAATATTGATATCTTAGATATCCCTATTGTCAGTATTACTAAGCAATACTTGCATTACATCCAATTAATGGAATGTAGACGGCTGGAATTGGCTGCCGATTATCTGTTAATGGCCGCGATGCTTGCTGAAATTAAATCACGCTTATTATTGCCCGTCTCTCCGAGCAGTGAAGATGAGGAAGACGAAGATCCGCGTATGACTTTAGTCAGACGCTTACAGGCTTATGAGCAGATAAAACAGGCCGCGGGGCTCTTGGATGCTCTGCCCAGACAAGAGCGAGACAATTTCCTGATTCAATTGGATACACCCGAGATGGAGATGATCAAAGTCCATCCAGAGGTTGAGTTTGCCGATTTAATTGAAGCAATGAAATTTTTGCTTAAAAGGGAAGAGCAGGTAAGCCACCATGTAATCTCTCGTGAAGCCATGTCAGTTCGTGAACGTATGGGGGCAATCCTGCAGCAATTGCAAGAAAATAAGGTGTTGGAGTTTAAGCAATTATTTACTTTGGAAGAGGGGCGCATGGGCTTGGTTGTTTCTTTATTAGCGATACTGGAGTTAGCAAGACAATTTTTAGTGGTCATTACCCAAAATGAGGCATTTTCTTCAATCCATCTACAGGCAGCTTGATATGGATGAACATGAATTAAAACATATTATCGAAGCGCTCTTATTAAGTTCTCGCGAACCTTTGTCTTTAGATAGACTATTGGCGGTTTTTGACGAATGGCAAAAGCCAACTAAAGAACAATTGCAGACCATTATTGCTCTTTTAAAAGAGGACTACGCAACGCGTTCTTTTGAATTAATCCAAGTGGCCACTGGGTTTACTATCCAGACTAAGAAAGAGTACGGTATCTGGGTTGCCCGTTTACAGATTGAAAAACCCGCTAAATATTCACGTGCTTTACTTGAAACTTTAGCCATAATTGCTTATAAGCAACCAGTTACCCGTGCTGATATAGAAGAGTTGCGTGGGGTAACGGTAAACAGCCAAATCATGAAGACTTTATTGGAACGGGAATGGATTCGTATTGCGGGGTATAAGGATGTTGCGGGTAAACCTGCTGTTTATACAACAACTAGAGAATTTTTAAATTATTTTAATCTAAAAAATTTAAACGAGCTTCCATCCTTAGCCGAGGTATTGGAAACATTGACCGTAAATAATGATGAGTGTATTACTGAATGAGTAGCGAAAGGTTACAAAAAATACTAAGCCAGGCTGGTCTTGGCTCACGCCGCGAAATGGAACGTTGGATCGAAAATGGTTGGGTGCAAGTGAATGGCAAGCCGGTGAAATTAGGCGATTCAGCGAGTGGTGACGATAAAATTACGGTGAAAGGAAAATTAATTCCTAATCCACTTAAAATAAAACAAAATACACGTATTTTACTTTATCATAAGCCTGTAGGTGAAATATCAAGCCGTCATGATCCTAAATTTGAGAAGACCGTTTTTGATCGTTTGCCACATTTAAGACAAGGGCGCTGGGTACAAGTAGGGCGTCTGGATTTGAATACCTCAGGTTTACTGATATTTACCAATAATGGTGAATTAGCAAATCAGCTCATGCATCCGCGTTATGGTTTGGAACGTGAATATGCTGTTCGAGTGCATGGTCAGGTGACTCAGGAAATGTTAACTATCCTGCAGAAGGGCGTAGAATTGGACGATGGCCCGGCAAAGTTCAGTCGTTTGGAATCACGTGGCGGTGATGGCGCCAATACTTGGTATCATGTGACCTTAAATGAAGGGCGTAATCGTGAGGTTCGTCGTTTATGGGAGTCACAAGGAGTTGAGGTAAGTCGTCTAATACGTATTCGTTATGGCATGCTTACTATGCCAAGATTCTTAGGACGTGCTCAAACTTATGAGTTAACACCTAAAGAAGTTACTGATTTTCTTGCTTCTTTGCCGAAGGATTCAAGCAGTAATTTAACCTGAGTTCGGGATATGAAATCGGGTCAGAACTTATCTCACCTCAACTCGGATGGAGCGAGGTGAGATAAGGTTATTATCCATAGGATAGTACTATTTTTTAATAGATTATCCCTTTCGCACCAATAATAAAGACTCCCCAAACTCCAACGAATAGATTAACGCTTGTACTGCTTTGAAGCTGTATGGCACTTATTTAAGAAAATTTTTAATTAAAATCAATTGGTTAAATGTTTGGGTAAATAATTAAGTAAGTGCCATTCGGTAGTGAAGCGCAGCCACATTGTTGTGAGGACTATCAAGTAGTATAAGTACTCTTATCAAAGGGTTTAAGTGATTCAGCAATTTGCTTGTATAACTCAGGCAACCATCTGGGCTGGGCAAAAGTTGACGTTGATGGTTTTTTGTTGCGCAAATCGTTGGGCGCAATAATTACTTGAATATGCTCTAACCCGACACGACGAGCCAAGATAAATAATTGATCAATAGCCAGATCACCAATCGCCAAACAACCTACAGATAAATTTTTACCATGAATGAAAATATTATTACCTAAATTTCTTCTACCATCCTGATAACCTTTTTGCCGGTCATAGTTATTAGGGTAATTAATCATCATGGATAAATGCATGCTACTGAATGGATTGAAATTAACTAATTTATAGACCCCTTCAGGTATTTGTTTATCATTTTCGCGTAGCTTAGGCCCCAATCGTCCGCTAAATCCTGTTAAAGGATAATTATGAACGTGTTTCCAGCTCTGATCTTGGTTCTTTGCCCAGAGTTCGACTTTACGTTCAGATTTAAATGCCAGTAGAGCAATATCGCGTGGTGGGTAACTAACGCCCGCTTTTTTGAAATAAGATTTAAGCTGAGGTTCAACGCGTAAACCATAGCGTTTTATAGCGCGATCAACTGCTTGATCCCAATTAAGCTTGTGGGTCATCGCATAGCTATTCAGGCTTAAAAGCACCATGATAAAGGTAATAAACCGCTTCATATTCACACTAAACAGATAAATTATAGGCATGGTAACAAATAACAGTCCTTAGAACAATTCAAATTTCCCAGACTAAAGGCTAATAAAGCCTGGACTTCAACAAGGCAAAGCTTATTTTTTTGTTGCGTCGTGTTTCTTTTTTGTAGATAAATGTAATTGATTTGTAACAAAATCTGGGCTTGTTGCTAAATGTCCAACCGACGCGATGAATCCATAGTAATTAGGACAAAGATACATGACGGATCCGTCAGGAGACACTTTATAAAATACGTATTTATAATGACAGTATTTTGGTTTATCAAAAAGCGCAACTTGCATTACTGGTGTGCCTTCTTTCTTATTTTCAATGAAAAAAGCATTGATCCAAAGATTTATGATAACTAATAGAGCGCCTACTACTATAAATGCATTAATAAAGCTACAGACATATCGAAACAGTTTGTTATCAACACTTAGGTGTGAGAGTACACTCATTAATGCAATTAAGAGTACAAATAAGGTAAAGGAATAAATTCCCGTATTAATGTAATCAAAATAACTACCAAAAATTTGGTTTCCTGAAAATTGAAAGTGAATTAATACTGCAATAAGGCCTAGCCACAGAGAGGAAATAACGTAATGGATAGCTCTACGACGTATGCCAATAATTAAGAGTATTAGAGCAATTAATGGAAAAAAATATTGGATAATTTTAGCCAGTGTATACATCAAACTAATCTCACAATTGGAGTTAATTATTCAGAAATTTATATAGTTATATCAGCATTTTAAATTTATGGCTAGCAGTTAGATAAGCTAAATTAATCTGAGTGCGAGATAAGCGTTCGAGTAAGACCTTACTTCACCTAACCCGTTCAGACTGAGGAGGCGTGCAGCGCCATTCCCAGGTTTTTACGTCAAAATTTCGAATGCTTGGAGACAGAATAAACGCCTCTTTTGCTTGAATGGAGTAAAAGAGGTAACTGTCCGATCACATCCATGCCCATCGTCCGTCTCCAAATCAATGATGGTGGTTATAAATACTTTGGTTGATGTTAAGGTGTTTTTTGATTTAAATACACATTTATTTGGTTTACATTTTTTATAAAAATGCAAATATTTCCGAGTAATTTGCATTTGAAATGGGCTGATTGAACAATTTGTATTGTATATTTGTCTTGAAGTACCTTTTACTTCGGTTGCTTGTTAGACCCTATATTTTATTGCCCCGCTATCCCGTGTTATAATATTTTGCAATATGTTTTATTTGTGTGTTTTATGACGCTTTTTGAAGAAATTTATCGTGCCGCAATAAATCAAAGAATTGAACTGCTCTCAAAGTTCAGTTCCATCGATGTTCGAAATTACAATGGTTTAACACCCGCAGGAAAATTAGCATCCGAAGGTAACTTTAATCTTGCTATGATACTGTATGGAACGTTTAGAGCTGATGTAAATTATATCGCTCGGGGCGCAGCTTGTGGCGGGTATATCGAATTTGCCATGAAATTGCTCAATGAATATGGCGCCAATGTCAATGATATCGTTCAGGGCGCAGCTTGTGGCGGGTATATCGAATTTGCCATGAAATTGCTCAATGAATATGGCGCCAATGTCAATGATATCGCTAGTGGCGCAGCGTGTGGCGGCCATATTGAATTTGCCATGAAATTGTTCAATGAACATCGCGCCGATGTGAATCGTATAGCTCTTGGCGCAACTTGTGGCGGGTATATTGAATTTGCCATGAAATTGTTCAATGAATATAGCGCTGATGTGAATTATATCGCTTATGGCGCAGCTTGTGGCGGGTATATTGAATTTGCTATGAAGTTGTTCAATGAATATAGCGCTGATGTGAATGATATTGCTAGTGGTGCAGCGTGTGGTGGACAACATGAATTTGCCATGAAATTGCTCAATGAGCATAGTGCCAATGTGAATGATATCGCTAGTGGCGCGGCTTTTGGCGGCCATATTGAATTTGCCATGAAATTGCTCAATGAGCATAGTGCCAATGTGAATGATATTGCTAGTGGCGCAGCTTGTGGCGGACAACTTAAATTTGCCATGAAATTGCTCAATGAGCATCGCGCCAATGTGAATGATATCGCTTTTGGAGCTGCGCATGCCGGGCATATTGAATTTGCCATGGAATTGCTCAATAAACATGGCGCCGATGTGGCGTCTGTCGTTCAGGGCATAAATAAATATACTCATAGTGCATCAAGTACGATGCAATTTATACTCCCTATAAAAAATGCTGAAGATCGAAAAAAAATTATCGCAATATTTAAAAATGCCCCTTCTTTCAAGAGTGTTGTAAAAGAGGAGCTTCCGTGCATTGCCAAAAAAATTGAAAATATATATCACTTTAAACAAACCTATGGCGTTGGAATGCCGCAAGCTCAATTTTTACAGAGGTGCCCTGAAATCCGTGCATTTATGATTCAGTGTTATGCGCCGCTTATTAATAATGGGCGTTGCACCAAGATGCCCTATGCTTTACCTAAAGAGATTTTCCTGCTTATTACGCTTTTTTTGGCGCCAGCTTATCTGAGTTTTGAAGGCGTGGAAGAGTTGTTATTTAAACTACAACAAAAAACGTTGATTAACGCCTTAAATAGCTATGCCATACCTGCTGGATGGCTCGGTCGATGGTTTGCTAGAAAACCGGTACACGAAGAGCGCGCTCAAAGCATTCAAAATGCCATTCAAAAGACAACGAGTTTAGACGAAATGGCGACCCTGATTTGCAAACAACATAGTATGTTTTCCATGATTGATAAGTACAATTCAGCTGGTGAAACGCCGCTTATAATTGCAACATTAAATAAAGATATTACTAAAGTTGAGGATTTGTTAAAAGCAGGTGCAAATCCAGATAAACCCGCGTTGAGAAATAAGCAAACTCCTTTGGCGATTGCGGTATTAGCTAATCGTGAAGACCTAATCAAATGCTTACTTCAATACCATGCTCGAATTGATCTAGAGGATATTGATGGTAATACAGCTTATCATCTCGCGCAAAATAATGGCAGTAGTGCCGAAATTAGACACATGCTATCTGCTGAACCTGTTGCTCCTGAGCTAAGTAAGCATGAAAAACCATTGGAAAATGATACACAAGATGCTTATTATTCATTATTGCATCGCTCAATAAGGCGATTAGATTAGTACTTGCGAGAGCAGGATGTGCTTGTTATTTGGTCAAAAAGTTCAGTGCTTTCGTTTCCTTTCGGTTTAAATTTGATTATTTATTGTTGATTTTTTTAATCTTAACGTAAGCCTTATTAAGGCCACTAAGTGGCCTTAAAGAAAAAAGCGACGATTAAAAAGTTATAGCTCGCGCACAACGTGCATAACGGTAGGACGTAGTCACCTTATAAGTGTGGCTCTGAAGGCTCCCGCTACGCTTAAAAATCTGAGCCCACGCATCATTTGTGGATGCTGCACCGTACTCGGTAGAACTCCAGTAGGCATAACTTGTAAAACCACCAAAACCAAGCATGAATAAGTTGGTATCGATATTGGCCAATCCTCTAGCGGCACACGTTGTACTGGTACTTCCCATTTGGCAAATAGCGGGTAGATACCACGTACCAGGTGATACAGAACCCGTATTATCTGAGGTTATTTCATAACAAAGACCCGCTGCATAGTTTGTGTAGGGTGTACCATACCACGCCATAAGTTGATTCGAGTTACAAGAGCCATCCGTTGCACTATTACAAGCATTTGGCGGATTCGTCGATGTTTCATTTATATTAAGGTTATCAGTACTCATGCTCCAAGCAGGGGAAGCCGATACATCACTGCTTGCCACAACAAGAGCCGTATTACCCGTTATAGACCAGACCAAATAGTTGTTCAGAGTAAACGCAAGCGCTGTTTTAGGCGATGAACTAATATTATCCCCCGTAATTGTAATATTTCCTTGAGCAATATAAGGAGTAGTTGAAGTAAATTGTAATGTGCATGTGCCATTATGTGGCGCTATAGTGACACATCCACTGGCATCTTGTGTTACGCCAGTCCAGCCGCCAGGCAATACGGCATGGACATTATACGCGGCATAGGTTCCACCCGTGTTGGTTACAGTGAGAGTACCGCTTCCAGAGTTAACAGGAATCATTCCGTTTGCGCTTACTGTTAAGATCGTGTTATTGGTAACACAGTTCACTGTAACATTAGTTACATCAGAACTGCTCATGGTGCCGCTACCATTAGTGATAGTACAGGTTTGTTTGGTGGGTTGTGTCCCCACAGTTACATGGTAGGTGCTGCCTTCTGCTATAGGGGTTGAAAAGGTAAAGGAACCGTTCGTACTAAGAGAGGTAGAATTAATACTATTATTCAACAAAGTTACTGTGCCAGTAGTAAGCCCTGTAATTGTACCACTTATGCTGTGGGTATTGGTAGAGCAAGTCACCGTAACATTGGTCACATTAGCGCCACCCATAGTGCCCGAACCAGAGGCTACGGTACACGTTTGATGTATGGGTTGTGCTCCGAGCGTGACATGGTAGGTGCTGCCTTCAGCGATAGGGGTTGAAAAGGTAAATGCACCGTTCGTACTAATTGAGGTGGTATCCGTACCATTATTTAACAAGGCCACTGTACCTGTAAGACCGGTGATCGTACCACCAACTGTGTAGGTATTTATAGAACAGGTCACCGTAACATCGGTCACATTAGCGCCACTGATAGTGCCCGAGCCAGAGACTACGGTACAAGTTTGCTCTAACGGTTGTGTTCCTACAGTCACATGGTAGGTGCTGCCTTCAACTATAGGGGTTGAAAAGGTGAACGCGCCGTCCGTACTAAGTGAGGTTGTATTTGCGCCATTATTTAACAAGGTTACCGTGCCTGTAAGACCGGTGATCGTACCGCTTACTGTGTATTCTGCCATGCCTTGGGTTATGTTTAAGCTATGGTCGTGGCTGGGTTGGTAACACATCAAACGATTACCTTGCTCACATACTTTGGGACCGGCTACTATAGGATCTTGCAAAGAACTTCCTCTAATTTGCAAACTCAAAATACATGATTGCTTAGAACCTAAAATAAATGGATTAGGGCAATTTTCAGCGGTGGTTATCTGGCTGATACCCGTTATAGGCTGCATCATCAGCGTATGCGTTTTTTTTGAGTGGTTCGTCACTTGATATTGGATGATTTTAAAACCATTAACTGGAACAGAAATATGATTATCTGTTAACGGGGTAAACGTGATCAAATGAGTTCCCGCATGAGCGATAGTTAGTAGCAGAAAAGAGAGTATAGCTGTAACTGTTTTTCTTCCTGAAAATAATTTCTTCATAGATATCCATATATAATTAAGGTGACATTAAACAAAATATCATTTGTGCAGAGGTGGCTCAAGATCTGCTCATTATTTCGTTCTTGCTCGCAAACACTGCGAATCTCCTATTAATAAGCATGTCTCTCAATGGCGTATATGGCCCTTGAGGAGTAATGGAACAAGGAACATTTTATAGGAAATACTGATAACCAGCGCTATATTTTTCAGTAAGGTGCATTTTTGTGTGTCCCAACATAATGTATCTCTATCGCTTGAAAAAATCCCTTGGCTAAAAATGTGAAATAACTTTACTCAGAATTGACTATGTCTATTAATGTATTTAACGTCAGTTTTGGATAAGAAATCGAGTAAAACTTTACACTTCCTCGCTTCGTTCGGGCGGAGGAGGAATAAGCTCTGTTCTGATTATTTATCCGATACGGACGTTATTTTCTTTAGCAGTTATACACAAATGTTTACAATTGCTAGTTTAGTCCTAAATTGGGTATTGATGCAGGCTGATTCTCATTAATTTGTTCTGATTTTTGATTAAAAAATCCTAGATTTAATTTCGAACTAATAGTGTCATACCATAATTCCTGAATGAAATGGCTTCCACCTAAAAGTCCTTTATATCCACTCCAAATGCCGCCTAAACTTGATAGGATTACTATTGTAGAAATACAAGAACTCATATTTTGAACGATTACCGGAGCTGTCACCAATAGAAGAGAAGGCGCTTTTTGAAGAGCAAGGTACATACCTAATGATGTCCCAAAAGACAATATAACTGAACCAACAGTGTATGCACGTTTTTCACCTGAAAGTAAGGTTCGCATTAGTCCGGAGAGTGTTTTTTCTTCTGTCAATATTCCTTCGGGATCGTAATGCAATTTGCTTAATTGATAAAATTTAAAATGAAAAAAATTTTTATAGGTATCTTTATAAAAATTAATGAATTCTTTTTTCTCTTTGAATAGGTAGGCGCCTATGTTTGGATCCATGTAGCGAATCGAATGATCTTCCTGGACTGAAAGATAAGTGGCATGCCCAATTCTTCGAGCCTGTAAAGCAACCAGAAGATCTCTTCCAGGATTTTGCGCTGCTTTTTCCCAGAGTTGCTCGGCCTGTTGCTGCAAGTCAGGGCAAAAAATCCTGCGAGTGAGTCTTTGTCTCGTAATTTTGTTCTCTACTCCAAATTGATTATTTTGATAATCATAAATTTGCTGATTTAACGCGATATAATGTCTTTTTGTTTCCCTATAGACAGTTAAGCCAGGATCAACCATTGCATAGACATAACCAAAACAATTCCCTTCATCTAAGCCTGATCGATAGTCTAGTTGCTGCTGAACACTGGCAATGTGATAATCCTTGTATTTATTGAGATATTTCTTGATGTCTTGAGGCCTCTCATAGATTGATATATGGCGCTGTGAGCTGAGCATGTAAAAAATTTGCGTTAAATCGTCTTGAATAAATTTTAAATAAGAGGGCAAGTCATTGTATTTAGTCCGATATGCTTTTATCAGACTAAATTCATAGTCGAACACCGAATCTCTCGTACTATACCTATCTTTTTCTGTTATTATAATAAAATTTGCGCGTAGTTGTTGGGCTAATTCTTTTTCTTCTTTTAGTCTTTTTAGATAATTTTCGGTGAATAGCCAATTAAAACTTTTTTCCAATAGTTCTATTTTTTGAATTTCTTTATCTAATTTATCGATGCAGGTATATAAACTCATTTATATAAATTATTAATAGAGGATTTGTAAATAATAACATAAAAAAACATCAAGAACAAAAAATGTTCATTTTGATTTGTATTGTTGATGTTTTTTGTTGCAAAAAAGATTCAAGGACATTCAAAACTCAGGTAACTCTCTGTGTGGCAACAGTTTTATCAGCTAGCTGTACAACTACATCTAAAAAAGAAGTTTTGGATTTGTGAAAAAAAACGACAGAATCCTTATTTAATTTCATTAATTTTCATTCTGCGTATTTTTTTTAATTAAAATAATGTAGGGTTGAGTTGGATAAATTGTTGTTTTAATCAAGATACTCGGCAGCATAATTTTCTTAATAATGAATGGGTTTTTAGTCGCTAATAAATACACTAATGGATCGATTAATTTAGTCAGATTATTGGCTGACTTACTATTTAGTGGCGTACTTGGATGGATACTACCAATCCATAAAGGCCTGTTTGATTCTGATAAATTGTAATTCGATTCCCAAACTCTTAACTCTAAAGTTAGCTTCGATTGGCTGTCGGTGTAGAGCATAATCAATGAAGGGGCTTTGCTTTCATACAATTGCGTAAGTAAAGGCAATTTAACCCCATTAGATTGATTGCTTATCCAAGTGAGTAAATTAATGAGAAATGATTCTGTATGTGTTTCCCAGCCATTAAGTGTTAAATGTTCCTCCAGTAAGTCCAAATCACCAGAATATTCAATATTTAACAAACTGATTCGTTTGCCAATACGGTTGAGCCGATAAATAGGTAATATAGGCTTATGCTGGTTCCACCACATGGTTTCGCTTAGCGCAAATTCTTTACGGTATGGAGCATGATTATAGGTTAGGGTGCGGAAATTTAAATAAGTTGATATTGTGGTCGTCAACAAGAGGCCTAGAAATAGTGAAAAAATCATGGGGGTTGAGTTTGTGATTTTTTCTGTTGTGAAATGATTTTTTCTGTAAATTAAACAACAAAATAAACTAATTATGGCGCCAGAAAAATAAGCCGCTAATACATCTGTAAGCCAATAATCACCTAGATAAAGTGCGCCTAAGCCACTTAAACCTAGAATGGTAAATACAAAAGTTTTTAGTGTGTTTGTAAATAATGAATGGATTGTATTAATGTAAAATAGCATAAATCCATAAAAGGCTGTAGCAATCATAAGATGAGTGGCTGGAAATGATGAACCTGGCATCATGACTACTAATCCAGTTGGCCTTGGCATATTGATGCAATAACTCAATAGCTGTGCAAATAGGTAAGTAAAAATAATTAAGCTACTTAGATAAATTATTATTCGGGGTTTTTTATGATAAATAAACCAGCTACTACAAATAAGAAATAAACCAATGAGTGTTAATGTTGAGGTTAATTGAGTGCAAAAAATAAAAAATGCTTCTAATACTAAGGTATGGAAACTTTGAAGAAATAAATGGACAGGAACATTAATAAAGTTAATCCACTGGCCTTGAATGGTTAATCCCATAAGCACAAGGAAACAGAAGAGACAAAACAAGGCAATTAACGCAAAACTTGCTGTTGTGTAGTGATTTTCCTCATTTTTTGGAGTAATGACTTTGCATAGTTTGGCAAAGAGAGATCTTCTTTTTAATCGTATCCATAAAGCATGTAAATTCTGGTTCAAAAGGGAGTTTAACTTACTGACCAGCCATTTTACCATTAGGCTGAGCATCCAGATACCGGCCAGTAAGATTAAGATTAATATAAATAAACGAGTAGCACTTTCTGCGGAAAGTTCATGGCCGGCGGCGCCAATAACGACTCCTGGCATTACATAGAGCAGGGCCCAGCCTATGGCTGAAAGCACATTGGCGATCAAAAAATGCCAATGTTTCATATGTAATATTCCAGCAATTACCGGTATTATCGAGCGCAAAGGTCCGATAAATCGACCGATTAATACACTTTTTCCTCCGTGCATTGCAAAAAAATCTTTACCGTATTGCAACCATTTCGGGTATTTATTAAAGGGCCAAATATCAACTAAGCGTTCGCTGTAAACATATCCTAAAGTATAACTCAAACTATCACCCGCAACGGCGCCTAATACGGCGGCGAGCAGTGTGAGATCAACGCGCATAATCCCTGAGCCAGCAAGTATTCCAATTGCGGTCATGGTCACACTGCCTGGCACAATGCTACCGATAATTGCTAAAGACTCTGCTAATGAAATAATAAACGTAATGAATAAAGACCAATGGGGATTTTGTTGCAACCAATTAGTTAAGGGCTGTACATAATCTACTAACAAATCCATAATGTTCCATTAGTTAAAATGTTGTAGAAAAATTTGCATAAACTGCTGATTTACTTCTTCTAATAATACTTTAGGATAAAAATGACTTATTTGCGTCATTTCCATTTGGGCAAATCCGCAAGGGTTAATTCCTGAAAATGGTTTTAAATCCATATCTACATTTAGCGCGATTCCATGATAAGTACAACCATTTTTTACTCTTAAGCCAATCGATGCAATTTTTTGTTCTTTAACATAGACTCCGGGAGCACCACAACGAATGAGCGCTTCTATATCATACTGGGCGAGTACTGATATTAAAACTTGCTCTAATTGAGAAACTAAAGTTCTTACTCCTAAGTTTCTTCGGCTTATATCCATTAAAACATAAGCAACTAATTGACCTGGACCATGATACGTTACTTGGCCGCCGCGGTCTGATTGCACTATAGGAATGGATTGAGGATTTAAGACATGTTCAGGTTTTCCTGCTTGGCCTTGAGTGTAGACAGGAAAATGTTCTAGCAGCCAGAGTTCATCTTGTGTTTGGGCATTGCGATTTTGCGTAAATTCTTTCATTTGCAGCCAAACATCAGTATAGCTTTGAACTCCGAGCTGTCTTATTTGCATTATAGAACCATCTTTATATCTGGATGTTTGGTGATTTCTTGATAAAAGGCATCAAGCATTGCTTGGTTTTCCGCATAGACTGTTACGGTAATTGCTAGGTAATTATTGCCTTTACTCATTTTATGAGTAATTTTTTCTTGCTCAATATTTGGAAAATGCTTGAGCGTTATTTCTCTAATTTCTTTAAGAAAAGCTGGGGAGTTTGTCCCCATGACTTTTATTGGAAAATGGCAGGGAAATTCAATTAGGGTTGTTTTCGTCATTCTCTCTATCCTTAAGAGCCAAACCAACGCTTAAATGCCAAACGTATGGAGTCTGTAACACGTGTAAAAAAACCACCTGATTCAACGTCTTGTAAGGCATAAATAGGGCGTGTTGATACAATGTTATTATCAAATTGTACAACTAAATCACCAATTTTGTCGCCTTTCTTAATAGGAGCTTCCAAAAAGGAAGGAACTTTCGTTGAAATATTAAGACGTTGGTATTGACCTGTAGGGATGGTGATGAATTGATCTTCATTTAAACCAATCGATATTTTATCTACAGCACCTTTATAAAGGGGAAGTTCGGTGACTGATTGACCTGATTTATATAATTGATGCGTTTCAAAGAATCTAAACCCGTAGTTTAATAGTTTTTCACTGTCATCAGCACGTGAGGAGTCATTGGGCTCACCTAGTACCACTGCTAATAAACGCATATTCTCACGTTTTGCAGACGATACAAGGCAGAAACCTGCTTCGCTTGTGTGGCCGGTTTTCAGTCCATCAACTTGGTTATCGCGCCATAGCAGACGGTTTCTATTGGGTTGGCGAATACCATTATAAGTAAACCATTTTTGTTTGTACCAATCATAGTATTGTGGGAAGTCTACAATTAATGCTCGACCAAGAATTGCCAAATCTTTGGCTGTTGTATATAGGTTAGGGTCAGGTAAACCTGTGCTGTCGGTAAAGTGGCTGTTTTGCATGCCCAGGTTTTGTGCTTGTTGGTTCATGATGTCGGTGAATGAATTTTCTGTGCCACCAATATGTTCCGCCATAGCTACACAGGCATCATTACCTGAGTCAACAATAATTCCTTTAAGCAGGTCTTCAACAGGAACTTGCTGACCTTCTTTAATAAACATGCGTGAACCACCTATTTTCCAGGCATCTTTACTGACGCGAACGCTATCGGTTAAATGAATTTGTTCATGATGAAGCGCGTTAGAGATAACATATAAAGTCATCATTTTCGTTAGGCTTGCAGGAGGCAGGCGTTCCTCACTGTTTTTTTCAGCAATGACTTTACCGCTGTTTACATCAATCAAAATATAGGCTTTAGCATTGAGAATTGGGGCTGCTGGCGTTACGAGTGGCTTATTAATTACTGTCGGTGACGGTCTTTCTAAATCAGCAGTAGGTCGTGGTCGTTCTAACGTATCTGTGGAGTTAGCAAAAGTACTTGTTGATTGAACAAATAAAGTGATAAGAAACAGTGTAGTCAATAAAATAGACGTTGCGCGTGTCATGGCTTTACCTGGTATGGTTACAAAACGTGGTATCTTACCACAGCCTTTTACAGGCAACCAATTAACAGAGGAAAAATATTAAATTATTTTTAAGTTATAAAATTAATTTAATTAAAACTTCGAAATTTATTGAGATTTCTGTATATTAGCTGCAACATTTATTTCAAATTGGAAATTATGAGAAAGATACTTATTGCTGTAGCAATACTATTAACAGGTTGCCAAAGTACAAATCAGTCTCTTAACTCGGCATCAACAGGGAATAAAAAAGCTGTAAAAAGTAGCCTAAATAAAGCCATTTATAATCGGTATAATAATAAGGGAAATCGCTATACTCAATTGCAAGATGGTGCTCCAAAAAAGCAAAAGCAAATTAGTTTTAAAGAGCCCGTCCCAACCAAAGAGCCTATTAGTCGTTATGGTAATCCCACAGAATACCGTGTTGATGGCAAGAATTACCAGGTTATGGCCAATACCCATAAATATAAAGCACGTGGAATGGCTTCTTGGTATGGAACAAAATTTCATAAGCAAAGAACGTCCAGTGGGGAACCTTATGACATGTATGTTATGTCGGCAGCTCACAAAACCTTGCCTTTGCCTACTTATGTTCGTGTAAAAAATTTGAATAACGGGAAGGTTGCTATCGTCAAGGTAAATGATCGTGGACCGTTCCATTCGGACAGAATTATTGATTTATCATACGCCGCCGCTTTAAAACTAGGTGTATTTCCTAAAGGGACAGCCCCGGTTGAAGTAGAGGCTTTAATGGGACCCGCAGGGCAAGCGCATTATTATATTCAAGCTGGTGCGTTTTCATCGGAGGCTTTGGCAAAAGAATTAAAAGTAAAATTAGGTCGTATTTCTCGCTCACCGGTGTCTATTGAACACTATAAAAAACATTACATAGTTCGATTGGGGCCGTTTAATAATAAAAATATGGCAGACAACTTAAAACAAAAATTAGTACAAAATGGAGTTAAAGGTACTTTTTCTGTTTTGATTTAATTGAAGTATATGGGATAATTGATAGCTAATTAATGGATTAATAGATAAAATTATTATTTAATTAATTGTGAGGTGCTCGATCAATGCATGAAGGCTCTGTATTTTATACCATATTTTTAATTTTCGCAGGGGCAGCATTTTTATCGACGCTCGTTCTTTATACTAAACAATCATTATTGGTTGCCTATATCATGTTGGGTGCCATTCTAGGACCGTGGGGGTTCAAGTTAGTACCTGATGTGACTACGGTGCAACAGATTGGTGATATTGGTATTGTGTTTCTTTTGTTCTTGCTTGGACTGCATTTGCAACCGCAAAATTTGGTGCATATGTTAAAAAAGGTAACCTGGATTGCCTTAGTCAGTTCGGTTCTTTTTGCATTAACTGCTTATGGAATAGGAAGGTACTTTGGACTCACCGTAAGTGAATCATGGATTTTGGGTGCTTCCATGATGTTTTCAAGTACCATTATTGGCTTGAAATTATTACCTACTACTATTTTGCACCATCAGCATACTGGTGAGGTAATGATTAGTGTGCTCTTGATGCAGGACGTTATCGCGATCATCGTATTGATTCTAATCAATGGCGCACAACAAACTGGTGGACTTTCGTGGGATGACCTGTTTTTAGTTGGCCTTGCTCTACCGGCTTTATGCCTCTTTGCATTTGCTGTTGAGAAACATATATTAATACGATTATTAGCGCGTTTTGATAGAACTCAGGAATATGTTTTTCTTCTTTCTATCGGCTGGTGTCTTGGCTTGTCTGTTTTGGCCCAAAAAATAGGCCTTTCTGAGGACATTGGTGCTTTTGTTGCTGGTGTTGCTTTAGCTGCGAGTCCCATTTCTCTTTTTATTGCTGAAAGTTTAAAACCACTTAGAGATTTTTTCTTGGTGATGTTTTTCTTTTCTATAGGTGCAACATTTAATTTTGGTTTTGCAGGCCAGGTATTTATCCCTGCACTTATCTTGTCGGCATTGATTCTGATTGTGAAGCCAGTGTTATTTTATTTATTACTTTGGAAGTCAGGTGAAAAAAAACCAGTGGCCAAAGAAGTTGGTTTACGATTAGGACAGGCTAGCGAATTCTCATTATTAGTTGCAAGTATTGCATTAAGTACTAAACTTATTTCGGACATGGCTTCTAATCTTATTCAAGCAACAACCATTTTAACGTTTATTGTGTCTTCATATTTGGTTGTGTTGAAATACCCAACCCCTATAGCACTGTCTGATAAAATGCGTAAGGATTAATTAGAATGAAATTATTGGTTATATTATTGTGCTTGTTTAGTGAGCGCTTTTTAGTTCATACCATCTCCTACCAGCGTTTTTATTGGTTTGGCGATTATTATCAAACCATGAAAAAAACTGCGGCTAAGAATAGTTTTTTTGCTAATCCGTGGATGTTTCTTGCTTTGATTGTATTACCGCCCATCTTGGTAACCTTCTTAGTGTATTTTTTATTGCACGGGATTTTTTATGGTTTTATGGGCTTATTGTTAAGCATAGCGCTGTTCTTCTATTGTCTTGGTCCTAAGAATGTATTTTACCCAGTGACTCAATCAGAGACTGAAAATGCAAATCAGTTGGTTGGTGATTATTTCTCTATGGTGAGTCGACAGTTATTCTCTGTTGTCTTTTGGTACATCATTGCCGGCCCAATAGCGATTGTCGCTTATCGCTTAATTACCTTGTGCCGAGACATCCCCGAGGTTCGTGTGCAGGCAGATGAAATTACTGATTTGCTTGAATGGATCCCTGCTCGATTAACAGTATTATTATTCTTACTCGTTGGAAATTTCCAACGCGGTTTCAAGCTGTTTTCTAGTTATTTTTTCGCTAAACCAGACTTTAATAACGAAATGTTACGTGAGTGTGGATTACAAGCAGCGCGTACTAACGAATCTGAAGAGGTACTAATGCCTGTTGCCGAAGGTTTAGTGGAGCACACAATTATTGTTATGTTGGTGTTTATTGCACTGTTTACATTGATTTCTTGGTTGTAATTAAATGGGTGAGGGGCATTAATCTGCCCTCATCTTAACCCTCGCTTATCAACGGGAGAGGGAATTTCTGTAAAATAATCTCTAGATGGATTTTTAATATATGAATTTTTTGATACGTATATTCTGTTGCATTTTACTGTTTTCTCTTTATGGTTGTGCATCCAAGAATGCACTTAGAGGACAGGCACTGGCGCAATGTCAAATGAGTTGCATGAAGCATTTTGACTTTTGCAGTCAAAACTGTGTTGATAACTGTCCTACCTGTTCTAGGAAATCACAGCAGCATTCGGCGGCAAATTTCTCAAAGTATGTCATAGAGAGAAAGGTTCAAGGCAAAAAGGTTATGCGTGAGTTGAATTCTTATCGCGATCCACTACAATGCCGCAAAGTAACGTGTAACTGCGTGGCTGATTTAATGGCCTGCAAACAAAGTTGTTCTGGTGTAATCCATAAACGATTACAAGCTTTACCTAATTGTGTTTAATAGAATGTCGGGGACATTTTCATGGCAAATGAAACTAATTTAGATTTGGATCCTATTGAAACGCGTGAATGGCTGGATGCCCTGCAAGCTGTATTAACCAATGATGGTGCTGATCGCGGTGCTTTTCTTTTACAACAACTTATTAATAAGGCTAATTTAGAAGGCGTGAATTTAATCAACGCACTGAATACGCCCTATAGAAATACTATCAAGCCTTATGAAGAAAAGCAGATGCCACCTGATGAAGGAATGAGTAAACGCATCAGTGCTTTAATTCGCTGGAATGCTGTGGCTATGGTACTTCGCGCAGGAAAACATGCACCAGAACTTGGTGGACATATTGCTTCTTATGCTTCTTCATCAACGCTCTATGAAACAGGATTTAACCACTTCTTTAAAGGTGCAAATGGTGAAAGTGGCGGCGATTTATTGTACATCCAGGGCCATTCTTCACCCGGTATTTATGCGCGTGCATTTCTTGAAGGTCGTTTAAGCGAAAATCAATTGGCTAATTTTAGACAAGAAGTTGAGGTAGATGGATTATCTTCATATCCACATCCTTGGTTAATGCATGATTTTTGGCAATTTCCTACTGTTTCTATGGGCTTGGGACCATTACAAGCCATTTATCAGGCACGGTTCTTAAAATATTTAGAAAATAGAGGCCTTATCAAGACAACTGGCCGTAAAGTATGGGCCTTTCTTGGTGATGGTGAAACAGATGAACCTGAATCACTTGGGGCTTTAAGCATTGCTGCCCGAGAAAAACTCGACAATCTTATTTTTGTTGTGAATTGCAACTTGCAGCGACTGGATGGTCCTGTTCGCGGTAATGGCAAAATCATTCAGGAACTTGAACGCGTATTTCGTGGCGCTGGATGGAATGTAATTAAAGTAATCTGGGGCGGTCGCTGGGATCCTTTATTGGCACAAGACAAAGAGGGTTGGTTGCAAAAGCGCATGGAAGAATGTGTTGATGGTGAATATCAAGCTTATAAAGCGAATAATGGTACTTACGTCAGACAACATTTTTTTAATCAATACCCTGAATTAAAGAAAATGGTAGAGAACTATACCGATGAGGATATTTGGCGTTTAAATAGAGGTGGTCATGATTCACAAAAAGTGTTCGCCGCTTATGCACGCGCAGTAGAACATAAAGGAAGCCCCACGGTAATCTTGGCTAAAACCATTAAAGGTTATGGTATGGGGGCTGCTGGTGAAGGACAAAATATTACGCACCAACAAAAAAAGATGACCGTAGAGCAACTGCGTGTATTCCGAGATCGCTTTAATATTCCTATTAGTGATGAGCAAATTGCTGAGGTTCCATTTTATAAACCAGCCGATGATAGTCCTGAAATTAAGTACATCAAAAAACAAAGAGAAATGCTGGAGGGGTATCTTCCTGCGCGTTCTACAGAAGTGGAGCCATTAAAAATTCCTATGCTTGCTGATTTTGCATCAGTAACTAAAGGCTTAGGCGATAGGGAAATTTCCACGACGATGGCTTTTGTACGTATTCTTTCGGTGTTATTGAAGAATAAAGAAATTAGCTCAAGAATTGTTCCTATTGTCCCTGATGAATGTCGAACTTTTGGTATGGAAGGATTATTCCGCCAAATCGGTATTTATTCTCCTGTTGGCCAGCTTTACACCCCAGTGGATCATGAACAAGTAATGTTCTATCGCGAAGCTACAGATGGGCAAATTCTTGAAGAGGGAATTAATGAAGCCGGCGCGTTCTGCTCTTGGATGGCTGCATCTACTTCATACAGCTCTAATAAATTGACAATGATCCCATTTTATATTTACTACTCGATGTTTGGATTTCAACGTATTGGCGATTTGGCCTGGGCTGCTGGCGACATGCAAGCTCGAGGGTTCTTATTAGGCGGTACGGCAGGTCGAACTACGCTTGCAGGTGAAGGCTTACAGCATCAAGATGGCCACAGTCATATTCTTTCTTCAACAATCCCTAACTGCATTTCGTATGATCCAACTTATGCTTATGAGTTGGCCGTGATTATTCAAAATGGCTTACATCGTATGTATGAAAAAATGGAGAATGTTTTCTATTACATCACCGTAATGAATGAGAACTATGTGCAGCCTGATATGCCAGAAGGTATTGAAGAGGGCATTATCAAAGGCATGTACGTATTAAAAGAAAGCAAGAAAAAATCGAAAAAGCATGTGCAATTGCTTGGATGTGGAACTATTCTGCGTGAAGTAATCAAAGCGGCACAAATGTTGGAAGATGATTACTCGATTACCTCGGATATTTGGAGTGTTACCAGCTTTAATGAGCTAAGACGCGATGGTCTAGCGGTAGAGCGCCATAATGCAATGCATCCAGAAAAGAAAACACAAGAAAGCTATGTCAGCAAGCAACTAAAAGACCGACAAGGTCCTGTGATTGCAGCAACCGATTACATGCGTCTTTTTGCGGAGCAAATTCGTCCTTATGTATCTAATCATTATGTGACTTTAGGTACTGATGGTTACGGAAGAAGTGATACACGCGAACGTTTGCGTCATTTCTTTGAGGTTGATGCGAAATATATAGTCTTGGCTGCATTGAATGCTTTAGTTGCAGAGGGAAGTATTGATAAATCTAAAGTTGTTGATGCAATGAAGCGTTATAATATTAATCCTGATAAGTTAGATCCGGTAACTCATTAAGAGTTTCCGGGTTATGGCTTCGCCTTCACCCAGGCTAGATTAGAGGACAGATATGGCAAATGAAATAGAAGTTAAGATTCCTGATATAGGTGGTTCTACTCAGGTTGATGTGATTGAAATTCTGATTAAAGTCGGTGATAAAATTACCATTGATACACCTTTGGTGACTTTAGAATCCGATAAAGCCAGTATGGAAATTCCTTCTTCAGTCGAAGGAACAGTCACTAAGATAAATCTTAAAGTCGGTGATAAAGTATCCGAAGGGGATATTATTCTTTTTATTGCAGCAGATAAAACAACTGAGGCACCTAAAGAAGAAGCACAGCCTGTTTCAAAACAGACAGAAAGTCGTTCTGAAACACCAGCAGTAAAAGAAAGTGCGGCTTTAGTACTAGGAAAAGAAACTGAAGTTAAGATCCCCGATATAGGTGGCTCAACTCAGGTTGATGTGATTGAAGTATTGGTGAATGTAGGTGACCATATTGTTGTGGATACACCTTTAATTACTTTGGAATCAGACAAAGCCAGTATGGAGATTCCCTCTCCAATTGCTGGAAAAATCATAAAAATAAATCTTAAAGTGGGTGATAAAGTATCCGAGGGCGATATTATCCTTTTAGCTGCTTCAGACAGCGCAGTAGCAACATCTCAAGAAGAAGACAAACCTGCTGAAATAGCGACGGTTCAAGTGCCAGCGCTTAACGAAGCACCTAAAGTGCAGCCATTGCTCGATGAGTATGTAGCACCTTCCGCAATAACTATTGCAGCTGGTCCTGCGGTCAGAAGAATGGCCAGGGAGCTTGGGGTCAATTTAACTGAGGTTAAAGGCAGTGGTCGTAAATCTCGTGTAACTAAAGAAGATGTGCAAGCTTATGTGAAAGCGCGTTTAAGCGAGCAACCGGCTACATCAGGTTCTTTGGGTCTTCCTGCTGCTCCAGTGATTGATTTCTCACAATTTGGTGCGATTGAAACCAAGCCATTAAACAAAATTAAAAAACTTACTGGGGTTAATGTTCATCGCTCCTGGATTACTATTCCTCACGTAACCCAATTTGATTTAGCAGATATTACCGATATTGAAGCGTTTCGAAAATCTGAAGCGGAGCAGTCTAAAGATAAAGGTTATAAATTAACTCTGCTTGCTTTTGTTTGTGCTGTAGTCAGCAAGGCCTTACGTACTTTCCCACAATTTAATGCTTCTTTAGATGCTACAGGGACAAATTTAATTTACAAACAATACTGCAATATCGGAATCGCGGTTGAAACACCAAATGGTTTGGTTGTTCCTGTGATCAAGAATGTTGATAAATTAAGTGTTGCTGAAATTGCTATCGAGATGACCCGCTTAAGTTCAAAGGCGCGTGATAAAGGCTTGATGCCGGCAGACATGTTGGGTGGCTGTTTTACTATATCTAGCTTGGGCGGTATTGGTGGTACCTCATTTACCCCAATTGTAAATAGTCCGGAAGTTGCCATTCTTGGCTTGTCACGTTCTGAAATAAAACCTGTTTATCAAAATGGTGCATTTCAACCAAGACTCATGCTGCCGCTGTCATTATCCTATGATCATCGTGTGATTGATGGCGCGGAGGCGGCTCGTTTTACTCGTTTTATTGCGGATTGTTTGAGCGATATAAGACGAATTTTACTTTAAAATATAATAAAGAGGCTTGTAATGGCTAATAAAATAAAAACTGATGTGGTTGTATTAGGAAGTGGACCTGGCGGTTACACCGCGGCGTTTAGAGCAGCAGACCTGGATAAAAAAGTTGTTCTGGTTGAACGTTATGATTCATTAGGTGGTGTTTGTTTAAATGTGGGATGCATTCCTTCTAAAGCCTTACTGCACATTGCTAAAGTCGTTGAGGAAACTCATGAAATGGCGGATCAAGGTGTGAGTTTTGGTGAACCAAAATTAGATAATAAAAAAATGGTTACTTGGAAAAACTCGGTGGTTTCCAAATTAACTGGCGGTTTAAAAGCTTTAGCAAAACAACGTAAAGTTGAAGTAGTTACCGGGGTTGGCAAATTTTCGGGTACGCATCAGATTACTGTTGATACTAAAGATGGGCCAGTAGATATTGAATTTGAAAATGCAATTATTGCCGTAGGTTCTGAATCCATTAATTTACCATTTATTCCTGAAGACAAACGTATATTCAGTTCTACTGGTGCTTTAGAACTTGCTGATATTAAAGGCAGCTTATTAGTTCTTGGTGGTGGGATTATTGGTTTAGAAATGGCTACAGTTTATTCTGCTTTAGGTGTTGACGTGACTGTAGTTGAGTTTATGGATCAACTGATACCAGGTGCTGATACTGATTTAGTCAATGTATTACAAAAGCGCATGGTTAAAAAAGGCGTTAAATTTTTATTGAAAACTAAAGTTACTGGCGTAGAAGCTAAAAAAGATGGTATTTATGTTTCTATGGAAGGTGAGCACGGAACTGACAAACCACTCTGCTTCCAACAAGTTCTTGTCTCTGTAGGCAGAAAGCCTAATGGCGGTATGATTAATGCTGAAAAAGCTGGCGTAAACGTTGATGAGCGTGGTTTCATTAAAGTTGACAATCAACAAAGAACAAATGTGCCTCATATCTTCGCGATTGGCGATGTGGTTGGACAACCTATGTTGGCGCATAAAGCAATTCCTGAAGGTAAAGTAGCCGCAGAAGTGATTGCTGGTAAGAAGCATTATTTTGATCCTAAGTGCATTGCGAGTGTTGCTTATACCGATCCTGAGCTTGCTTGGGCAGGTTTAACAGAAAAAGAAGCGAAAGAAAAAAATATTCCTTATGAAAAAGCAACATTTCCTTGGGTTGCAAGCGGCCGTGCATTAAGTATGGGACGTGAAGAGGGGATGACCAAATTATTATTCTGTCCTGATACCAATCGTATATTAGGCTCAGGGATTGTTGGTGTGAATGCGGGGGATTTAATTGCCGAGACTGCTCTGGCAATTGAGATGTGCTGTGATGTTGAAGACATTGCGTTGACTATTCATCCACATCCAACTTTGTCTGAAACAATTGCTCAGGCAGCAGAAGCATTTGAAGGAACGATTACGGATCTTTATTTGCCTAAAAAGAAAAAGAAAGACTAGATAAGGAAAATCAAATGGTTAAATGTTTATTAACGATAAGTTAACCATTAATCAATTGATTATGTTGAATATTTTCCTTAAGTTAGCGTCATTGGGCAGCAAAGCCCAATGACACCTCATCTCCCAGTGATGGGAAAAGGGAATTTTTAACCCTGATTAAGGGATCTTTAAGGAGCAAGAAATGACGTGGCGTGTTCGTCCTATGGTTGATGCGGATATAGAGGATGTCTATGCAATTGAGACCAGTGTTCATATTGCCCCTTGGAATAAAAGCATATTAAGGGACTGCGTTTTAGTTGGTTATAATTGCCTTGTTCTTGAAATAAATGTTGATAATCAGTGGGTGCTTGGAGGATACATTATTTGCCGGCATAAAGATGAGTATTATCATATCTTGAATTTTTGTATTGCCAAACTAATGCAATCTCAAGGTTATGGGCGCAAATTTTTACAGAAGGTACTTAATGTCTTTGCACTAAATAAAGAGATTAAGTATATTATTTTAGAGGTTAGACCAAGTAACAAAGGCGCTTTATATCTTTACAAAACGCTAGGGTTTGAGCTTGCTGAAATTAAAAAAGAATATTATAAAGATAATAATAAAACCGAAGATGCAATCTTACTAAAAAAAATCTTGCGTCCTTAACTTTGTCCGCGTTAAGCCAATAAAATAGACACAAAAAAATAAATAAAAATGATGTGTCAATACTGTTTTTTCATTATTTCTTTGCTATTATACCCGTCCGCAGTAAATTTTTCTCTTATCCCTTTCTTGTGGATAACTTTCCTAATAATTCATTAATGTCAATACAATTATAAACTTCAATAGTTCATCTCCTTGAGTAGCGCGGGATTTTCTTATTTATCTCTTTTTTTTTGATTTCAGTGTTATCCACAAAATCTGTGGATAACACTGTGTATATATCTGTGAATTGTTTGAAAAATAAGTTGATTTTAAAATTGAGTTAAAATTGTTCAATGCAGGTTAATGTTTCAATCCAGGTAGCATTTTAACGTGCGTAATAAATAAGAGCCATCCTCAGCACAAAACTAAAACTGATATTTAATTGTCCACTATGGAACTGAGACCGCCAAATGAACATGACAAATATAAAGCACGTATGATACTCTTGCACCCTTGTATTTACTTGATTAAAAGACATATTTGTTGAGAAGACTTTCATGAGAAGAACCCGCTCTAAACCGAATCGCACACCCCAAATTGCTGAGGTAGTTAATTTAAGTCATGATGGAAAAGGTGTGGCACGTATCAATGGTAAAGCGACTTTTATTCAAGGTGCTTTACCCGGTGAAACAGTTGAATTTCAATACACCACTGTGAAAAAAGATTTTGATGAAGGGCGACTATTGTCCGTTATTGAACCGTCTAAGCTACGTGTTGAGCCTAAATGCCCACACTATGTCATGTGCGGTGGTTGTTCCTTACAACATTTAAGTGCGCAAGATCAAATTCATTTTAAGCAAGAGCAGCTATTGGATTTACTCGAACGCTATGGTCATACACAACCACAAACGGTGTTAGCGCCATTAGTTGCCAATCCATGGAATTATCGTAATAAAGCACGTTTAAGTGTTCGCTATGTAGAAAAGAAGCAAGCATCAATGGTTGGTTTCAGAGAACGCAATAGCCCGCGTTTTATTACTGACATTTCACAATGCCCTGTATTAAATGCCCGAATTGATGCAGATATTATTCCTTTACGGCATTTGATTGATTCCATGGAAGAGAAACATTGTATTGCCCAAATTGAAGTAGCTGCTGGTGATGAGGAAATTGGACTTATTTTCCGTAACTTATCAGCTTTAACGCCTAACGATGAACTTAGAATTCAGCAATTTGCTGAGCAATATCAGTATAAGATTTTCTTACAACCAAGTGGGCCTGATAGTGTTTATTGTTTTTATCCACCCAATGCCAGTGAATTTTTAACCTACAGTTTACCCGATTATCAAATTACTTATTCTTTTCATCCTACAGATTTTACCCAGGTAAATTCAGATCTAAATCGCTCTATGGTTGCGCTTGCCTTGCAATTAATGGACTTAAAAAGTACAGATATCGTGCTAGACTTATTCTGTGGGTTAGGTAATTTTTCCCTGCCAATGGCTAAATTTTGTGCCAAAGTACTTGGTGTCGAAGGCAGTGCAACGATGGTTGAGCGCGCCTACATGAATGCAAACGCTAATAATCTTAGCAACGTAGATTTTTATGCAGCTAATTTAGATGATGTAAATGAAGTGCAAAAATTGGTACAACAGACCTGTAATAAAGTATTAATTGATCCTCCTCGCTCAGGCGCATTGGAATTGGTGAAGCAAATTGATACTTTAAACCCAGAACGTATTGTCTATGTGTCATGTAATCCCGTAACATTAGCAAGAGATACTGATATTTTAGTGAATCAAAAAGGCTATGTTTTGATAAAAGCTGGTGTGATGGATATGTTCCCCCATACGGCGCATGTTGAATCTATAGCTTTATTTGAAAAAGGATAAAGCTCATGGTTAGAGTAAAAGATACTGTTCCGTTAGCTGCTGATGGCAGCATAGATGTTGATTTATGGCTGCATCAGCTTGGTGCTAAAGGCTATCTGGATAATCTTGAACTCATACGTAGTGCCTGTACTTTAAGCCAACTGGCAGAGCAGGATCATGCCACAGAAACTGGACAGTCCTGTTTACAGCAAGGTTTAGCAATGGCGGATCTGCTTGCTGATCTTGACGTAGATCAGGAAACTTTGGCTGCCGCAATTATTTTTGAAAACGTGCATTATGCCGATTTATCGCTGGATGATGTCGAAGAGCAATTAGGTCCTAATATTGCAAAATTGGTTAAAGGGATTGAGCGCATGAGCGCGATGCACAATGTTCAATCTTTAAATAAATACCCGCAAAATAAACAACAGATCGACAACATTCGTAAAATGTTATTGGCTATGGTCGATGATGTTCGCGTTGTGTTGATTAAACTAGCCGAGCGTTTGTGTGTATTAAGAGTAACGTCGCATTTACCCGAGACGATGCGCATCCAGATTGCTACCGAAGCCATGGAAATATATGCTCCTTTAGCCAATCGGTTGGGAATCGGGGCAATTAAGTGGGAAATGGAGGATCTGGCTTTTCGCCATTTGCATCCCGAAGATTATAAAGCGATAGCCAAAGGGCTTAAGGCCAAACGCCTGGAACGCGATAGTTTTGTGAATGCAATTGTGGCGCAATTAAATCAGCAAATCAAACAAAGTGGCATCGAGCATTTTGCCGTTTATGGGCGTTCTAAACATATTCACAGCATTTATAAGAAAATGACCCGTAAGAATGTGGCTCTTGATGAAATATATGATGCTACGGCAGTACGTGTTCTTGTGACTACAGAACCTCAATGTTATGAGGTGCTGGGTATGGTGCATACTTTATGGAGGCAAATTCCCGCTGAATTTGATGATTATATTTTTAATCCCAAAGCAAATGGTTATCAATCCTTACATACAGCAGTAGAGGGGCCTGAAGGACGGGTTTTTGAAGTACAGATTCGCACCTTTCACATGCATGATTTAGCTGAAATGGGTGTTGCTGCACATTGGAAATACAAAGAGGGCGGTGTAACCCATAAAGAAAGCCATGAACGTAAAATTGAATGGTTACGTGATGTATTGGCTTGGCATAAAGAAATGGCCAGCAATAAAGATGCACCAGAAAGCGCGACTAGTGAGTTCTTAGAAGACCGGGTTTATGTATTTACTCCTGATGGAGATGTTTTGGATTTACCACAAGGTGTGACTTCTTTAGATTTTGCTTACCATGTCCATAGTGATTTAGGGCATCGTTGCCGTGGTGCACGTATTAATGGTCATATAGTTCCACTAACCTATCAATTAAAAACGGGTGATCGTGTTGAAGTATTAACGGGAAAGCAAATCAAACCTTCTCGTGATTGGATTAATCCACATTTAAATTATTTAAAAACCTCTCGCGCTAAGGCTAAGGTTCTGCATTGGTTTAAAATGCAGGATTATGATCGCAATATACACGAAGGGCGAGAGCTACTAGATAAAGAGTTAAAATCTTTAGGAGTAAAAGCAGACAAACTTAATGAAGTAGCTAACGCTCTTCATTTTAAAAAACTGGATGATTTGTATGCTAATCTGGGGCGCGGAGACATTAAGTTAGGGCAAATCATTAATAAGCTTGCCCCGCCTTCAACTTCTGACGTCAATCTGGAAAAATTTGTAAAACATCAGGCAAAACCAGAAATAACAGGTAGTGATCTGCGTATTGAAGGGGTCGGCAATTTATTAACCTTTATGGCACGTTGCTGTCAGCCGGTACCTGGTGATGAGGTTATTGGTTACATTACTATCGGTCGTGGTGTCTCCGTACACAGACGGGATTGTCCGAATATTATTCATGCCAGTGAACGACAAAAACAACGTTTTTTACAAGTGAGTTGGGGAAGTGCTACTCGTGAAAACTATGTTGTGGATATTTTGATTAAAGCCTTTGATCGTTCTGAATTGTTACGTGATGTTACGTCATTGCTTGCGAATGAAAAGGCTCATGTATATGCCTTACAGACACAAAGTAATAAGCATGAAAATATGACTTACATTACCTTGACTGTTGATATTGATGGCTTAAGTAGTTTATCGCGCTTATTGGCAAAATTGGCACAGATTCCTAATGTTTTGGAAGCGCGCAGGCAAGTTTGATATATTCTAAATAGGCGCTTAGGAAAAAATAAACCCGGCAACAACAGCACGTTCTTCACTCAGCAACACATTGTAAGTGCGGCACGCCGCACCAATCGACATGCATTCTATCCCAATTTGTTGCTGCGATAACTGGCTTATAATCGACATTGGTGGAAATTTTCCTGTATTTTCATGACCAATAATGATAACTTCTGGTTTAAATTTTATTAACTGCTGCAAATACTGTTCATCAATTTCTTGAATGTCTTTAATTGCTAGCTCAGTAATGATTTCAGTTTTAGAAACAATTAAACTCTGTTTATAAATAATGGAATTAATCTGAATCTGATTCCCATTGTATGCCTGTATCGCATGATTTTCTGCTGCTTCAAGATTGATATGCATGGTTTTGGATGGTTTGTTAAGTTATAGTTGCCGTGATTATACTACAGAGGTCAATATTATGAATCAATTTCCGCGCATTAACCGTTTACCACCTTATGTTTTTAATACAATGTCTCAGCTTAAAACAGAGGCGCGAGCGCGTGGAGAGGATATTATTGATTTTGGCATGGGCAATCCTGATCAGCCCACACCACCACACATTGTCAATAAATTGATTGAAGCAGTACAACGACCCGATACGCATCGTTATTCTATGTCGAAGGGCATACCTAGATTGAGACGGGCGATGGCATCCTGGTATCAGCGTAATTACGATGTTCATTTAAATAGTGAAACCCAGGTTTTAGCAACCATTGGCTCAAAAGAAGGTTTAGCGCATTTGGCTTTAGCCATTAGTGGACCTGGAGATACCATATTAGTACCGGATCCGGCTTATCCTATCCATACCTATGGCTTTATTATTGCTGGCGCGAACGTCAAGCAAATTCCATTAATTGATGAAATGCAATTTTTAGCAGCGGTAGAAGAGACTATTAATAGCAGCTTGCCAAAGCCTAAAGCCTTAGTGATTAATTTTCCGGCGAATCCAAGCACTCATTGCGTAGATTATGCATTTTTGGAACAAGTAGTTGCTTTGGGCAAAAAACACGGCATTTGGATTATTCATGATATTGCCTATGCAGACATTGTTTTTGATGGTTATAAAGCACCATCCATCTTGCAAGTGCCCGGAGCCACTGATATTGCAATTGAAACTTATTCTATGTCCAAGTCCTACAATATGCCGGGTTGGCGCGTTGGTTTTGCCTGCGGGAATGAGGAGTTGGTTGCTGCGCTTACGCGGATTAAATCTTATTTGGATTATGGCACCTTTACACCGATACAAGTTGCAGCAATCGCGGCTTTGGAAGGGAGCGATGATTGCGTTCATGAAATTAGAACTATGTATGAAAATCGCCGTAATGTACTTTGTGAAGGGCTCAATGAGTTGGGTTGGGAAGTAACAAAGCCTAAAGCGACAATGTTTGTTTGGGCGCCTATTCCAGCACATTATGCTTCTATGGGGTCGCTTGAGTTTAGTAAATACTTACTTAAAGAGGCTCACGTTGCGGTCTCTCCTGGCATTGGTTTTGGCCAGCAAGGGGATGGTTATATTCGCTTTGGCTTAATCGAAAATAGAGATCGAACGCGTCAGGCTTTAAGAAATTTAAAAGCCATGTTTCGCCGCGATGGATTAATAAAGGCTTAATCAGTATGGATGTCATTATTAATTCAGAATGCAGTGCAGTTCCTGAAGGGGTAAAGTCATTAGCCTCGCAAGGAACGGCTTTACTTAATTTATTGCTTTGTCTTGGTTATGATCCAATAGATCCTCCTTTGGCTGATTTGCTAAGAAGATTATACAATCTTGAAGGGGATTGGCTGGTTTTAAGCCCTATTCATTGGCAGGCAACGCATAATGATGCGTTGATTCTTGCTACAGGTAAGGACTTAGAACTGCAAGAGGCTGATGCTAAATTATGGTTTGGTTTGTTTGCGGATTATCTGGCAGCAGATGACATGAAGCTGCATTATCATGATGCAGAAACCTGGTTGTTGTGTGATGCGAAAAAACATCCTTTAAATGCAAAACCAGTCCATCAGTTGCTGAATAAATCATTAATGCCTGAATTGACCCAACTTGGGCCAACTTTATTTTGGCAAAAATTCATTACTGAAAGTCAAATGCTGTTTGCATCCAAGCCTAATCAGTCGGCAATGAATGGTTTATGGCCATGGGGCAACGCCGTGTTTCCTGGTAAAAAAACAATCAATATTTGTGTTGACGAAGCTTTTTTACCCATTGCTAAAATGTGTAGTTCCCACGTTACGTTATACAGCCCATTAGTAACGCTTAAAGAACAACAAATTCTATTAATCACTGAGTTTTCTATGCTCAGTGAGCAACATCAAGAAGAATTAAAAAAATTATTAGTTCATTGGTATTGGAATAATACCGCTTATACCAGTGGTACTCGCAACTGGTTTATTCGCTTGTGGAGAACATTGATTCATGCTCATTAAACGCCGTCCTCAACCAACACATACCTTAAGTTTACCGAACACACCGGATGTTCTAAACAGAATATTTGCTACGCGCGGAATTACCGAAGCGTCTCAGCTGGATAAGCAATTACAAACTTTATTGCCATTTAACTTGTTAAAAGGGATTGGTGATGCTTGTTTGCGTTTGGAAACAGCTTTACGAGGGCAACAACGTATTTTAATTATTGGTGATTTTGATGCGGATGGGGCAACTTCCACTGCTGTTGCGATTACTGCACTACGAGCAATGGGGGCAAAATTCATTGATTATTTAGTACCTAATCGTTTTGAATTTGGCTATGGTCTTACACCGCAGATTGTTGAAGTGGCCAGTAAATGGCAACCGCATTTAATTATTACGGTTGATAATGGTATTGCCAGTTTTGATGGGGTTGAAAAGGCCAATGAATTGGGTATTGATGTATTAATTACCGATCACCATTTACCTGCAGACACGATTCCTAATGCATGTACTATTGTTAATCCAAATCAAAAAGGGTGCGAGTTTCCGAGCAAGTCCATTGCTGGGGTTGGGGTGATTTTTTATGTCATGCTGGCTTTGCGCCGACATCTTACCAATGCAGGTTGGTTTAGTGATATGCACATTCCTGAACCCAATATGGCGAGCTTTCTCGATTTGGTGGCTTTGGGAACCGTAGCCGATGTGGTGGGATTAGATCAAAATAATCGCATCATGGTGAATCAGGGGATGGCGAGAATTCGTCAAGGGCATTGCCGTGAAGGTATTAAAGCTTTGATTGAAGTAGCCGGGCGTGATTGTGCACGATTAAGAGAGTCTGATTTGGGCTTTGCTATTGCGCCAAGATTAAATGCTGCTGGTAGATTAGATGATATGGCTTTGGGGATCGAATGTTTGATTTCTTCTGATTTGCAGCAAGCCAGAAATTATTGCCAACAATTGGATGAATTAAATCAAGAACGAAAACAAATCGAAACCGAAATGAAAGAACAAGCCATGCTTGCTTTGGATAAGTTGGCGGCGAGTAATGATTATAAAGGCAAGCATTTACCGATTGCTTTATGTCTTTTTGATAAAACCTGGCATCAGGGGGTTATTGGAATTCTTGCTGGAAGAATGAAAGAACGATACCACCGTCCTGTGATTGCCTTTGCTGAAGTGAGTGATAGCGAATTAAAGGGCTCGGCACGTTCTGTTCCTGATTTAAATATTCGCGATGTATTGGCAGCTATTGATAAAGATCATCCCGGATTGATTATTAAATTTGGTGGCCATGCGATGGCGGCTGGTTTGAGCATTCATCCGCAATCGCTTAGTGTCTTTCGTGATGCCTTAGTTGCTGAGGTTAATAGGCACCTTGACTTATCGCAATGTGAAGGGGAGTTATTTACTGATGGGCCCTTACAATCTGATGAGTTTAGTTTGGAAACCGCGCAATTAATTCAACAAGCAGGGCCGTGGGGGCAACAATTTGCCGAGCCTGTTTTTGATAATGTGTTTGAAATTTTAGATCAGCGTCTTGTTGGCCAAAAGCATTTAAAAATGACCTTGGTTTCTAAGCAGGGAGGACAGCAAGTTGATGCAATTGCCTTTAATGTGGATCTCAAGGCGTGGCCAAATCATCGCGCGAAATATGTACATGCGGCTTATAAATTGGATATTAATTTTTTCCAAGGAAGGACGCGTTTGCAATTGATGATTCAGGCGATGAATGCGGTGGAGCAGTGATTTTATAGGCACGCTAAAACGCCTATATCCCGTTGCTGGGCATAGACCAAATTAAGGATTTATTTCTACTCAACCATCACTCCGTTCGGGCTGAGGAAGCGCTTTAGCGCTGTCTCGAAGCTTTGTTCGTCTTCGAGACAGCATAAATGCCTTCACCGCCCAAACGGTTCTGGATAAGAGCAATGGACTTTTTTTCCTTAACTTGACAGCTATCGGTTTTAGTACCCAGCACTTTGTACAAAAACCTACTATTAAGATATAATCACCTCTTTTTAATTAAATTGGTATAATGTTGGACACACTGTTTTCGCCTTTGGCAATTGCTCCTATGATTGACTGGACCTATAGTCATTTTCGTGTTTTTATGCGAATTTTAGCCCCGCAAGCTCTTTTATATACCGAAATGCAAACTACCGGCGCCATCCAGAATAATCCCAGACGTTCGTTGCCTTTTTATCATCAAGAACACCCACTGGCATTGCAACTTGGTGGCTCTGATCCAATCGCTTTAGGACACTGTGCGAAACTTGCTGAGCAAGAAGGCTATGATGAGGTAAATATCAACTTAGGTTGTCCAAGTGATAAAGTAAAAGCAGGGCATTTTGGTGCTTGTTTGATGAATGAGCCGGCGCAAGTAGTGGCTTGCATTAAAGCCATGCGGGAAGAAACCGGCATTCCGGTTACTGCGAAAGTACGTATTGGGATTGATCATCAAGACAGTTATGAGTTTTTCAGTATGTTTGTGCAGCAATTGGTTGCGGCTGGCAGTCAGAAAATTATTGTGCATGCCCGTAAGGCCTGGCTGAACGGTTTAAGTCCAAAACAAAACAGGACTGTACCTCCGGTTAATTACGATTATGTTTACCGCATCAAGAAGGAACTTCCGCATATTCCTGTCGTAATCAATGGCAACATTATAAATTCGCAGGAAATTAATGAGCATTTACAGTATGTAGATGGGGTTATGCTCGGGCGCTTAGCTTGTGATAATCCGTATCAAATTGCGGAAATACACGAAACCTTATACCCCTCAATGCAAAAGTTAACGCGTAGTCAGGCTTTTATTCGCTATTTGGATTATTTGCTTGATGAACACAGTAAAGGCGTTTCTTTAAGTTTATTGATTAAGCCGGTATTCAATTTAGCATTTGGTTTATCTGGTGCGAGTCAATGGAAGAAAAAACTGATGCTAATTTTGCAGACTAAAGATCTGTCTTTATTTGACGCACTTACTCAGTATTTATTAGAAATTGAAGAATCAACGTGTGTTTGTTTGCTGTGAATTCTGAATTTTAGCGTTAAGTTCGTTATTCTATTGACTCATTATAAATGAGTGCATTTATTTCATGGCATTTTCTTTTGAATTTTAGTACATTAACCAATTTGTTATTTGGAATATCCAGAGGATAATTTAGGCCATGCTGAATACGTTGATTAAGAAAATGTTTGGAAGCCGAAATGAGCGTACATTACGGCGTATGGAAAAGGCAGTAGTGGCCATCAATGCATTTGAAGCACAAATGCAAGCCCTGTCTGATGCCGATTTGGCAGGAAAAACGCAACAATTTAAAGCGCGTTTTACTGAAGGTGAAAACCTTGATGAATTACTTGCCGAAGCCTTTGCTACGGTTCGCGAAGTCTCCGTACGTACCTTAGGCCTGCGTCATTTTGATGTGCAATTAATTGGTGGCATGGTACTGCACGAAGGTAATATTGCTGAAATGCGTACCGGGGAAGGTAAAACCTTGGTTGCTACCTTGCCTGCCTACCTAAATGCAATTAGTGGCCGTGGCGTACATGTGATAACCGTTAACGACTATCTTGCCAAACGTGATAGCCAATGGATGCGTCCTATATTTGAATTCCTGGGGCTTAGTGTTGGGGTAATTTATCCTGATATGTCTCATGGCGATAAGAAAGCGGCTTATGGGTGTGACATCGTTTATGGAACCAATAACGAATATGGATTCGATTACTTACGCGATAATATGGCATTTAGTCTCGAGGACAAGGTTCAGCGAGAACTTAATTTTGCGATTATCGACGAAGTGGATTCTATTCTCATTGACGAGGCACGTACACCCCTAATTATCTCGGGTGCGGCTGAAGACAGTTCTGAGCTTTATATTAAGATAAACAAGCTGATTCCAAATCTGAAGAAACAAGAAGAAGAAGATGGTGAAGGTGACTTTACTATCGATGAAAAACAAAAACAGGCTCATCTTACTGATGCCGGTCATCAACATATTGAAGAATTGTTGATTAGTGCAAAATTATTGGATCAAGGCGAAAGTTTGTATCATGCCAGCAATATTATGTTGATGCATCATGTTAATGCGGCGCTTAAGGCGCACGCCATGTTCCATCGCGATATTGATTACATCGTGAGTGATGATCAAGTAGTTATTGTGGATGAACATACTGGTCGTACCATGCCAGGTCGACGATGGTCTGAAGGTTTACATCAGGCTGTTGAAGCTAAAGAAGGTGTTTCTATTCAAAATGAAAACCAAACTTTGGCATCCATTACGTTCCAGAATTTCTTCCGTATGTATAATAAATTATCGGGAATGACTGGAACAGCAGATACGGAAGCTTATGAATTGCAGCAAATTTATAATCTTGACGTCGTAGTGATTCCAACGAATAGACCCATGATGCGAAAAGACGAAGCGGATTTGGTTTATTTGAACCAAACCGACAAATTCCAAGCTGTTATCGAAGATGTTCGTGAGTGTGTCGCACGTCAACAGCCTGTTTTAGTGGGTACTGCCTCAATTGAAGCGTCTGAATTTTTAAGCCAAATGTTGAAAAAAGCAAACATTAAGCACCAGGTTTTAAATGCCAAGTTCCATGAAAAAGAAGCGCAAATCATTGCAGAAGCAGGGCGCCCTGCGGCTGTTACTATTGCTACGAACATGGCTGGACGAGGTACGGACATCGTCTTAGGTGGTAGTTTGGCAGCAGATTTAGCGCAATTACCTGAAACAGCTACTGCAGAAGAAAAACAAGACGTAAAACGCATATGGCAAAAACGTCATGATGACGTATTGGCTTCAGGTGGTTTAAGAATTATTGGCTCTGAGCGTCATGAATCACGTCGTATCGACAATCAGCTCCGTGGTCGTTCTGGTCGTCAAGGAGACGTAGGAAGCAGTCGTTTCTACTTATCACTCGAAGATAACTTAATGCGAATTTTTGCTTCTGAGCGTGTAGCTTCTATGATGCGTCGTCTGGGTATGAAACCAGGTGAGCCTATTGAGCATAACTTAGTAACTAAAGCAATTGAGAATGCGCAACGTAAGCTTGAGGGACATCATTTTGATGTAAGAAAGCAATTACTGGATTATGACAACGTAGCGAATGATCAACGACACGTGATTTACACCCAGCGTGCTTCCATCATGGAAATGGCTGATACGGAAGAAGTGATTAATATGATGCGAGAAGATGTGATTAATAATCTCGTTGATACGTATATCCCACCGCAAAGTTTGGAAGATCAATGGGATGCTAAAGCACTAAATGATGTATTAACTGAAGAATTCCAATTAGACATTCCTGTGCTTCAGTGGATTGATGAGGATCATCATATTCAACAAGGGCAGATTAAAGAAAAAATTCTTGCTTCGGCGGTAGCGCAGTATGATGAAAAAGTAAGAGCGGCAGGAAGACCGGTCATGTCTCAGTTTGAAAAATCCGTGATTTTACAAACTTTAGATAATCAATGGCGTGAACATTTGGCATCAATGGATCAATTACGCCAAGGGATTCATTTACGTGGGTATGCACAAAAAGATCCCAAACAAGAGTATAAAAAAGAAGCTTTTACCTTGTTTACGAGCATGCTTGATAACTTAAAATATGATGTGATCCGACTTATTTCTTCAGTGGAAATTCAAACTGAAGCAGACGTTAGTGCAGTTGAAGAGCAACGGCGTGCTGACCAGGTAAGTAATATGAGCTTAAATCATGGTGATTCATTTAATGACGATGAAAGTGGCACTCCACAGGCACAGACATACAGACGTCAAGAAAAGAAAATAGGACGAAATGATCCTTGCCCATGTGGTTCTGGTAAGAAATATAAATCGTGTCATGGTAGTCTGTCGTGATCCGAGTTGCCGTAGCAATTATTGTTGATGCAGAGCAACGTATTTTAATCACTCAACGTCCCCATCATGTACCACATGGTGGGCGTTGGGAGTTTCCAGGTGGTAAGTTAGAGACTAATGAACTGGCTGAACAGGCTTTAATCAGAGAAATTCACGAAGAGGTTGGCCTTGAGGTTCTTAAGTATGAATTTTTGGGTGAAGTAAATCATCAATATTCGGATAAATCGGTACAGTTACTTATTTTCCTTGTGACCCAATTTTCAGGAACTCCTTTATGTGTTGAGGGGCAATTAGCGATGAAATGGAAAAAGCAAGAAGAGCTTAATCCTGATGATTTTCCTGAAGCTAATCGTGAAGTTATTGCTTTGATCCCTGTTTTAGAGTCTTAGTTAAAATCAAGATATAAAGGTGCATGATCCGATACCTCATCACTCATTACTGCAAATTTATTGACAGAAATCTCCGGGGAAGTCAGGATATAATCTGCAAATTTTTCTTCTTTTTTGTAATAACTGGTGCGGGTTGAACGAATTTTATGACGAGTAATAAGGTTATCCATGCCTTGTTCAATGATGTACATGCTCTCAGTATCGGGTCTTAAGTTAAAATCACCACACAATATTTGGGGTGTATTAATTGTGTCCATGAAATGCCGGATACGATGGGATTGATTGATTCGGTCAGGTGTATCTTTCTTACCTCGACCATTCCATAATCCATGCACGTTGAGGATGGAGTAAATTTGATTATTAAATTCACATTCAACCCATTGTAAATTACGGGAGTGATTTTCGCCAATTCCTGGATGATGTTGTTTTTGATGAATATTGATTTCACCTTCACTTAAAATCTCAATATTTTTTTTCAATAACATCGCGATTCCATAAACATTTTCAACTGCAGGTTTGAAAATCGCGTAATGATTCGGGAGTAGCTTTTGTAAATCAGAAAAAATATTCAGGCTTAATTCTTTATCATCAACAGCAATTTTACGATGAGCATTGTGATACACTTCCTGTAGGCAAAATATATCGATGTCTTTATGGTGATGAATAAATTTTAGTAAAGGGTTTCTTAAATGCCCTCCCCATAAATTTAAGGTAATTAATTTCATACAGCACCCATCTCCTTGATCTTATTAGATAATCATAGCGCAATTATCAGATGCTGGTCTAGATAAGCTTTACGAACTATTTATCAAGAAATAAGCGCTTTTTGAAGGTAGTTATGGTGCAAGTCATTTACCGTGATTTTTAATTCATTGAATCCTAAATTATTCACCAGCACATCATCTGCTTCTTTTAAGCGTAGATTTAGGTCTGGCTGCGCCGCTAAAATTGCTAATGCCTGTTCTTGCGTGCACTGATCGCGCTGTATTACTCGGGCTATTTGCGTTTCTAGAGGCGCATTAACCAAGAGGATTCTATTGATGTAAGGGTATTTTTCTTTATTAATAAGTAAAGGGATCTCAACGACACAATAAGGCGTTATGCATGAATCGACTTGTTCTTTAATTTTTTGTCGGATTAATGGGTGCAAAAGTTGTTCAAGCCATAATCGTTCTTTGGCATCAGAAAAAATAATAGACCTTAATTTGCGACGATTAAGCGTCCCATCATCATTTAGTATTTCAGTGCCGTAGTGCGCTAGGATTTGCGTGTAGGCTTCTTGATCTTTTGCCGTAAGTGCTTTAGATATTTTATCCGCATAAATTACCTGGATTCCTAATTCAGAAAACAGTTCGGCAATGGTACTTTTTCCACTGGCAATATCGCCTGTTAAACCAACACAATAAACCATTAGCTGTTAGGTCCATTTTTATTGCTGCATGTTATTAAATTAATATAACACGTCCCTGGCACCGTACTTTTTTGTTGGCAATAAGCTTTAGCACCGAACGCCGCATCGTACCGTTGTGAGTAGACATCACTTTTCCATGGGGTGGCTGTTCTGTCTAGTGCAGTGCATTCCCACATAGGTTTGCTGCTGACACCGCGAATGAATTGTTCACAGTTGCCTGAAGTTGTTCTGCAAGTAGCAGGGGCTACACTTTCTCTTTTGCACGAAGCAAAGGCAAAATTTAAGGCTATTTTTTTGTAAATACTTACGGCGCCCCATTGTTTATTTGTTCCGTCATGAGTAGTGCATTGCCAATAATCCCCACTATGTATTGGTTCGGCATAGGTGGTAGTCGTAAGGCTAAGTAACAAAATAAGACACGAACGCGCGCGATAATTCATTTTTTCTCTCCGTGAAGCAGGTTTTTTAATTGATCAATGGGCAATGCCTTTGAAAAATACCAACCCTGCAGCAATTGTATTCCATTTTCAAGTAAGTAATTTATTTGTTCTTTTGTTTCCACACCTTCTGCAATGATAATTAAATTTATTTTTTTAGCCAAATCAATAATTGCATCGTTTAACGATTCGGTGATTGCCTTTGTACCAATGGCATGTATAAATAGTTTATCAATTTTAAGATAATTGAAAGGAAAATATTGTAAATAATTAATACTTGCATGCCCTGTTCCATAATCATCTATCGCTAGTGAAAATCCTTTCTCCCGTAATTCTTGCATTTTTTTGATGTAAATTTCATTACTTTCATCAAGTAAATCACGCTCTGTTATTTCAAGCAAAATTTGATTTGGGTTAATGGAATAATCTACGAGCAGCTCATAAAATTCGTCGAAAAAAACTGGAGCAGTAAAATGCAGGGCACAAATATTAAATGACAAATAAAATTGTGGATCGGCTTTTAAAATGCTTTTGGTTTCTTTAAAGGCTATTTCAATTATTTGTAGGGTTATTGGTACAATTAAGCCAGTAGTCTCAGCCTCTTCTATAAAAGAATCAGGCATGATAATTTCATCGTGATTGCTTCGCCATCTTAAAAGGACTTCCGCACCGGAATAATTAGTTAGTTTTCCGTTAAATACAGGTTGATATACGGGATAGAACTGTTTGCGTTTTATGGCTTTTCTTATTGACCACTGTAATGAGTGGTGTTTTTGTAAGAAGTTTTTTACTAAGCAATATAAACAGCCAGAAATGACTAAAATACCAATGCCAAGCAGAATTTGGTTATAGCATGGCTGATTAAAAAGTGCGGAATGGATGTTATTGATATTGCTATGCCAGCTAGCAAAGGAGCAAAGCAAAAATACCGCAATGGTGATTGATATCCATAATGCTTTAAATTGCTTATAAATATAATCTGTAAGAAGATACCACAGTCGATCCATTGTTTTGAGCTTTTTAGACATAAGCCGATTTTATTGATTGTAATGTTATTTCAGCTAATTTCCCAATAATTTCTCTCTGTGTATTCAAAGGTGGTAACCAATAAAGTGTATTGCCGATTGGTCGTATTAATGCGCCATTATTTAATGCGTGTTGATAGACTTTATTGCCAATGCGACTTTGATCTATATGATTAAGATCGGCTGCAACAAGAGCACCTACCCCACGGACATTAGTTAATTGACCTGATATTTGGGCTATTTCATGCATGCAGTGAAGCATATACTCACCTAATGATTGCGCTTGTTTGATAATTTCTTCGTCGCGCATGGCTTTGATGGTTGCCAATGCAGCGCTGACCGCCAGTGAATTACCGCTGTAAGTATGCGAATGTAAAAATGATTTACCGCTGCTGTATTCATCGTAAAAGAGTTCAAATATGGAATTGTCAATCATCACGCAGCTCAGAGGAATAGAGCCTGAGGTCAATCCTTTTGATAAACAAATAAGATCGGGTTCAATTCCTGCATGATCACAGGCCAGCCATTCTCCAGTTCGTCCTAATCCGGTCATGATTTCATCAGCAATAAGGTAAATATCCTTGGTTTTTGCCCAGGCAGATAATTTTCTTAAAAAATCAGGGCTATAGCACAGCATGCCGCCTGCTCCTTGTACGACAGGCTCCAGAATAATCGCGCATACTTTGTCACTAATTGGCTCTAATTGCTTTTCTACGGCATGCCAATAAGTATCGCAATTATCCCACAATGGGTCTTGTTTACCTGAAAGATAAGGAATATTTTCAATAAAATGACAAGGTACGCCGTAGGATTCGTAGGGAGCTTTATATAGTCCTAGATCACTAGCGCCCATGGCGGCAAGGGTTTCACCATGATAGCCATTTTTAAGGGCAATAAATTGTTTTTTATGCTGCTGGCCTTTGATCTGGTTGGCATGAATTGTCAATTTCAACGCGATCTCAACCGCGCTGGAACCATCGCTAGCAAAGAAAATATGCTGCTTCTTGGTGATTTGGGTTAACTCTTCGGCTAGTTCGACTAATGATGGATGCGTTGTATTTGCTGCAATGACGTGTTCAAAGCGATGGAGTTGATTCGTTATTGCCGCCACGACGGCCGGATGTCCATGCCCCAAGGACTTGCACCACCAACTTGAGATGGCATCAATAAGTGGGCCTTTATTTGTGTGAAGATAGCTGCCCTGTGCGTGCTCAACAATAAGTGGAGGATATTCTTCAAAATCTTTCATTTGGGCGCATGGATGCCACACATGTTTTAAATCGCGTGTTATTAATTGTTTGATGTTGACCATTTTTAAAATTTTGGTTGACAAGAAATGACGTCACTTTATCATGTTCGATATTATAAACAATAGGGGTTAGTAGTGACTCAAGTTAAAAAACAATGGACCATTTCTGAAATCACAACTCTTTACGAGCAACCATTTAATGATTTATTAAATCAAGCACATACAGCACATCGAGAAAATCATGATGCTAATTCATTGCAATTTGCGACTTTGTTGAGTATTAAAACTGGGGCTTGTCCTGAAGATTGCGGTTATTGTTCTCAGAGTGGACATCATCAAACGCATGTGGAAAAAGAAAAATTGATGTCTGTTGCTGAAGTATTAAAAAGCGCGCAAGACGCTAAAGACGGTGGTGCTAAACGCTTTTGCATGGGCGCTGCCTGGCGTTGTCCTCCTGAGAAGGTGATGCCTCAATTACAAGAAATGGTTGAAGGTGTGAAGGCTTTGGGATTAGAAACCTGCATGACTTTGGGGATGTTAAATAAAGAACAGGCAACTTGTTTAAAAGATGCTGGCCTTGATTATTATAACCATAATATTGATACGTCACCTTCTTATTATGAAAAAGTAGTGACCACACGTAAATTTAGCGATCGTTTGGAAACACTGGAGAATGTTCGTGCTGCTGGAATTAATGTTTGCTGTGGTGGGATCTTGGGGTTAGGCGAGACACGTGAAGATCGTATTGAGTTCTTATTAACCTTAGCTAATTTGGAAACACCACCAGAGAGTGTACCAATTAACCGTTTAATTCCTGTTGAAGGTACACCACTTGCTAAAGTACGTCAGGTTGAAGGGATTGAGTTAGTGCGTACGATTGCTACTGCTAGAATATTAATGCCGCAAAGTGCCATTCGTTTAACTGCGGGGCGTACCGAGATGAGTGATGAGTTGCAGGCGCTTTGTTATTTTGCCGGGGCAAATTCTGTATTTATTGGTGATAAATTATTAACTGAAGAGAATCCACAACGTGCTAAGGATAAAGAGCTCTTTAACAAACTTGGTCTGACCGCGATGGTTTAAGAGTGACGAGCTTGAATTGAACAAAGTTAAACAAAATATACCTTCGATTGCATAGAGACCTTAATGTTTTTAAATAAGAAAATTAAAGACTACACCAAACAATTGACGCAACAAGGTCTGTTAAGAATACGGTCGCTAGTAAAACCAGACGACTCGCAATTCATTCATTTTGACAGTAATGATTATTTATCATTAACCCAAGATAAACGCCTTGCGGAAGCTTATCAGCGTGGTTACTCGCTTTATCCTGGTGGCAGTGGCGCGTCAATGTTATTGAGTGGTTATCATCAGAATCACCGCGCAGTTGAACAGGCGTTTGCTGATTTATTGGCGGTAGATGAGTGTATTTTGTTGGCTTCAGGATATGCGGCAAATCTTGCAATTACGGCATTGCTTGGTAAGTTAAAAGCCCATTGTTTCATTGATAAAGAGGTGCACGCCTCAGTTTATGATGGTTTGGCTCTATCACAAGTCAATTACACACGTTACTTTCATAATAATCTGATTGATTTAAAACGTAAATTAATAGCCCATTCAGAAAATTCGGCGTTAATTACGGAAGGCATTTTTAGCATGAGTGGTCAAATAGCACCTTTAACTGCAATTTCTTCAATGTGTATTGAAAATCAAACAGAGTTATTAGTGGATGAAGCGCACTCTTTTGGTGTGCTTGGCGAACAGGGAAAAGGGGCTGTGGCTTACCATGGGTTAGGCCAAAACCAAATACCTTTAAGAGTTATTCCTTTGGGAAAAGCGTTTGCTGCTCAGGGGGCATTGATCGCGGGACAAAGTGATTGGATTACCGCGTTACTACAGGCAGGACGCTCGCTGATTTATTCGACAGCGATTAGTCCTGCATTAAGCTACGGTTTATTAAACACCTTGGACGTTGTTGTTGCTGCTGAAGAGAGGCGATTAAAGTTAACGCAATTAGTGGCTTTATTTCGGGAGTTAATTAAAAAATCACCCTTTAGTTGGGCTGATTCGTCCACACCCATTCAACAATTGCGTTTGGGATGTCCTCATTTGGCCTTACATTATACTCAAGAGCTTAAAAAACAAGGCATTAGCTGTTTTGCTATTAGAACACCAACCGTGGGTAAAAAAGAGACGGGATTGCGGATTATTTTAAATTATTGCCATACACCAGAGCAAATTCACACCTTATTTAACAAACTAAATGCAATTTATGAACATTCATATTAAGACGTACGGTTGCGGGTTTCCGCTTGTTTTTTTTCACGGTTGGGGGTTTGATAGTCAAGTATGGGTGCCTCTAGTATCTCAACTTGAAGGCAATTACCAACTCATTCTGGTGGATTTGCCAGGATTTGGTCAAAGCTCCATGATGGATTGGTCGTCATTTAAGAGGCAACTATTAAATCAATTACCAGCGCAATTTGCTTTGCTCGGTTGGTCTATGGGCGGGCTTTTTGCTACGCGCGTAGCATTAGAAGAACCCGAGCGGGTAACGCATCTTATTAACATTACTTCATCACCACGATTTTTGTTAGATAATGATTGGCCAGGGGTTTCTCAAGAAGTATTTACTACCTTTTATCAAAATTTATTAAAGGATTCTCGCGCTACTTTAGAAGAGTTTATTGCGCTGCAAGTCAGTAAACATAATTTTGAGCTTGCTTTGGGACATCTTCCTTCATCCGCTGGATTGGCTTCAGGTCTTGATATTTTAGGTACATGGGATTTTCGTCAGCAACTAAAACAATTTGAACGGCCTGTATGTTATATGTTTGGCCGGCTTGATCCTATAGTCCCAGTAAAAACGATGAAGGCCATGCAGGAGCACTACCCAGGATTTAAGTACGTTTATTTTAATCGTGCAGCACATATGCCTTTTTTGTCTCATATTGATTTATTTACTAATGAGATTCAGGAATTCATCAAATGAAGCGATATTTTATTACCGGTACTGATACTGATTGCGGTAAAACCTATGTAACAGCCTGCTTAACTAATTACTTTCCTGATGCTGTGGCAATTAAGCCGATTGCTAGTGGGTGTTTAGAATTAGGTAATCAATTAGTGAGCAGTGACGCCCTGCAATTACAAAAAAACAGTAATTTAAGTTTAAATACAATTAATCCCTGGCGATTTAAGTCGCCAGTTTCTCCGCATCTTGCAGCTAAAGAAGAAGGGGCTTTTGTTTGTGCAGCAGATCTGGCAGATTATTGCGCCACTTTGCAATTGGAGGGGATTGAGCATTTATTTATTGAAGGGGCCGGTGGTTTATTAGTGCCGCTGAATGATGAGGAAACCTGGATTGATTTTTTAAAGATTACAGCGTTTCCGGTTATTTTAGTTGTTGGCATGAAGCTGGGATGTATTAATCATGCCTTGCTTACGGAAGCAGTTTTGCGCGCTCATGATATTCCCTGTGTGGGGTGGATTGCTAATTGTATTGATCCACAAATGTTGTCTTTAACGGCAAATATTGAAACCTTAAAGTCCAAGCTGCATGCCCCTTTATTGGCAACTTTGTCTTTTGGTGGTGAAATTTCTGGGGTGCGTTTATAGAATTAATACGGTTGTTGTTTTCATTATTTTCACCTAATATAACGTTATGGATAAGAAATTGGGACAGAGCATAGTACGCCTCAATCCGTTCGGGCTGAGGAGGCATTTATGCCGTCTTGAAGCCTTGTTAATTTTGGCGCCGGCAGGGTAAGAAATATCTTATTCATACATGACGTTAATATATTAATCTCTTGCAAACAACTTAAAGGTGAATCATGTCGACCAGGGATAAGCTTGTTCAATCAGTAATGACCGCGTTTTTAGTTCTTGTTACAACCAATGTTCCAGCAGCTGCAGAGAGCAAAGATACTCCTGCTCTGGAGAAGTGCTATGGTATTGCTAAAATGGGTATGAACGATTGTGCGACTGCAACGGCTTCTTGTGCTAGTTCCTCGACTAAAGACAAGCAAAAAGATGCTTTTCTTTTTATGCCTAAAGGTCTTTGTGAAAAAATTGTAGGAGGAAGTCTCAAGTCAGAATAGGGCTTGGTACTGCTACGGCTCTGATTCAACATATCATCAATGAAATAAGGACATAAATATGACACAACTTTTTGCGCGCTGGGCATCAATTTTCGTTGCTCTATTTATTTTTTCTACGGCAGTTCAAGCCGCACCAGAGACGTTTACTTTAGATAAAAATCACAGCTATGTGCTTTGGAGTATTGAGCATCTTGGTTTTTCAACACAAACCGGCAAATGGTATGCGACTGGACAACTTGTTCTTGATAAAGATCATCCTGAGCAAAGTAAGGCTGACATAAGTATTAATGTTGCGGGTGTGATTACCGGTTTGCCAGAATTGGATAAGCATTTAAAAAGTAAATTATTTTTTGATGTAGACCAATATCCGAAAGCAACTTTTGTCAGTGATAAGGTTCATGTTTTAGGAAAAGATACAGGGGATGTTAGTGGCATATTAACTTTACGTGGCATAAGCAAACCTGTGGTCTTGCATGTTATCTTTAATAAATCAGGTATAAATTCTATTACGAATAAAATGACCGTTGGTTTTTCAGCGACTACGTCCCTTAAACGTTCTGATTTTGGTATGAATGCTTTACTGCCTGCGCTTGGGGATACTGTAGATCTTAAAATTGAAATAGAAGCCTCTCAGGATAAAAAGGAAGGGTAGTCTTAATAGCTCTAAATAAACAAAAGGAGTTGATTATTTATGCAGGTTAAAAACAGTACAACACGTTTTGGCGTTGTGGCGATTGGGCTTCATTGGAGCATTGCTGTTTTAATCATTGCACTTTTAGCTTTAGGTTTATATATGGTGCCATTGCCATTTAGCTTGGAAAAACTGAAGTTTTATGGATGGCATAAAGAATATGGTTTTTTGGTGTTGTTTTTAGTTATTTTTCGTCTGATTTGGCGTTTGAGTAATACGAACCCTGAATTAGCATTACCATGGTTGGAAAAAATTGCAGCCCGAAGCATGCACTGGGCTTTTTATGGATTTATGTTTGCTATGCCGATTACGGGTTGGTTAATTACTTCCGCTGCGGGCTTACCCGCTTCATTTTTTGGTTGGTTTACTTTACCTAATCTAATTGCGCCAGATGAACAGCGGCGAATATTATTTGAATGGATGCATGAATGGTTGGGTTATGCATTAATCGCAGCAATCTGTTTACATTTCGCTGCGGCGTTAAAACATCACTTTATTAACAAGGACGATATCTTACGGAGAATGTTACCATGACATTGATTAAGCCATTTTTCTTATTACTGCTGACTTTTTGTTCCATTGCTCATGCAGACGCACTGCCACAATGGACCATTATACCATCAGAGAGTAGCATCACGTTTATAGGAACACAGAATAATGCTCCCGTTACAGGGGCTTTTAAATCCTTTAGCGGAACAATTTTTGCAGATCCTACTAAATATCAGGACAGCAGTGTTGATATTGTGGTGCAGATGGGTTCTCTTTCTGTGACTTATGCTGAGTTAGCTACAATTTTGATTACTCCAGAATGGTTTAATGTAAAAGCCTTTCCAAAAGCAGAATTTAAGTCGTCAAAATTTATTAAAGTTAATGATAAAACTTATGATGCAGTGGGTACGTTAACAATAAAAACTAAGTCGATACCGACTACGTTAACATTTACCGCAACTGAATCACCCAAAAATCATATTGTTGTGGAAGGAAATACCACGATTAAGCGTACTGCCTTTGGTGTGGGGGAAGGCGAATGGTCCTCTACTGATGTAGTGAAGGATGATGTCACTATAACTTTTAAAATAGCTGCTACGCGTAAAGAATAAAAGTTACCTAATTTCTTGTTTATAAAATAATCTTATTTTTTCTACGCACTATACTATATGAAAGTAGGGCGGAGAAATAAGATGACAGCAGATCCTTTTGCATCTGAAAAAAGTACTAATTTGGCGGATAGTAATGTTCCGCTAAAAAAAATCGCCCTTTCTGAACAAATCGCTCAAACTAGGGCGCTATTACTCATAACCTTTCAAAATCAGTTGGCACAGCCCTTAACAGAGAGGTTGGTCTCTGAAAAAAAAGGGGTACCTTTTCTTCATATTGATAATGATCCGCCACAAATTGCAGCAATTAAAAAAGTAGTTAATTGTCTTTATCATGCCGAACAAGCAGCCATAGCATGGGAAAAAACAAATTACAGCAGCGCATGGCAAAAAGCGGTTAGTGCACCCAAGACCCTAAGTATGCTGAATCAATTGTATAAAGCCGTGGCATTACTTAATGATGCTACTCCTGAAATTCAAACCATAGTAACGAATAACTATGTGGTATTAAGCCCCGTTTTTTCCAGTGCATATGAGATTATTCAGAGTTATGGCTGGTCACCACAAATGAACGACAATGAGGTTATTGCTTTTGCAAACTCAGTATTGGATGCTAATGAAGATGCCTTAATGGCAACAGGGGATATATTAAGCGAGCGGGAGGCGGTATTAAACTCTTCTGGTGCATCATCGGAGAGCAATAATCCCCTTATTTCTGTTTTTACAAATTTATCACAATTGGTGAATGTTGCGGCAGATTTGCAACAACCTAATCTTTCAAAAGTAGAACAGCGCTCAAAATTTGAAACAATGCATCATCTATTAGAGAAATTAGATACAATCCCCTTTATAAATCAACTTAGTTTAGCGGGTTCTGGCGACTCAATGGCATTTAAAAGGTTAATGGATTGGTTGGCATTGATTGATGACGATGATGTTGATTTTACAAAAAAATTCATGCAAGGCTACATTGCTTGGGCGAATAAATACTTACCTTCTTTTATTAATTATATTGATAAATTGGAGCAAACTAATTATTTGAAACCAGGCTTGCTTTCTAAAGACTTTTTTAGTGCGCTAAGTCGTGTAAAGGATACTTTAGCTGCATCTTCGTTAACGTTTAATGAAAAATTCGTTACGGTTGAATCTCTGGTTAAGACACGAGAAGCGCAAATTGCTCGCAGTCAAGTGGCTCATGTAAAAGCAATTGTGGCTTTAGAAGCCCAACAACGTGATATAGAAACATTTGTTGGTATTTTAAAAAAATATGCAGGGCAATCATTTTCTGCAATCACCGAAAAAGATCGGCATGAAATAAGACAAATTTACTCTAATATTCAACATTGTTTGGCGCATCAAAGCTTGGAGTTGGAACATGAATTAACCAAAATATTAAATGAAAGGGGCGTAGTAGAGGAGAGCTCCTGGACAAAATGGACGCTTAATAAGCTCGGTGCTGGAGTTGGTTATTTTGCATCTAAGAACGCAGTAACAACAGAAAATAATACGTGGACGCAATGGACATTTAATCAGGTTGGCGCCAATATTACCTATTGGGTTGGTAGCCAATGCGATAAGTTTATTGCTGCAAAAAATTTATTTCATTTTGCTTTGGATAAACAGATTGATGCCGAAAAACTTAAAATAGCGGTTGTCGAAAATGCGCGAGATACTTTAAATGGCCCAGATGAAACACCGATGCCTGAGCGTGTTGAGCAGAAGATTAACAGGATAAAGTCAGATTTAAGCACTGAGTCGCAATTATCCGTAGTCAATCAGGGAGACATCGTTGCTGTCAAAGCATCAAGTTTAAAAAATCTGCGCGGTAACATTGCCTACCTTCAAGAATTACAATTATCTGAAACAGTTCATAAAACAAGAGATGCATTTTCTGCGGTGTTAAAACGTCGTCTTAGTCAGACAAATGCTGCTTATTTTACAGCGGCGCCACCTTATGATATTAGTCCAAATGAGCCTGAGCTGGTTCAGCAAATGAAACATTTAGAAAATGATTTACGCTGCTTAGAGCAAGCGCTACAAAATTTTGAGCGACTTAAATGGGATGATGGATATAGAGAAAACTATAAGACATTGCGTATAATTGATTCATCGGCACGTGAGTTATTTAAAAACATCCAACTATTATCACCAGAAGCCAAGAAATACGTTATTCCTGTACGGCAACAACTTAATGCATATGGAAGTGTTTTATCGACAGTAACTCAGAAAAATGGTGATTTGTCTTCATTAGCTCAATTACAAAAAATGGACAGCACTATTGAATTGAATAGTGATTCTACGGATAAAAAAATAATTTCAGCAGAATTGGAGCAAACAGAGGATGTAATGTTTTCTGAACAAAGTGAGGTCGCGAACGAAGAGGCTTCATTTATTTCAAACTATAGAGCCCAAATAGAGGAAGCACGCGCTAAGTTATTAAAGCGTTTGCAAGAAAATTTAGCGACACCATTTGCATCAAAATTAACCCCTCAGCCCAATGGTGTGCCTTTTACACACCTTAATGAAGATGCGCCTCAAGTAGCGGCATTCAAAAAAGTCATAAATAGTTTGTATCAAGCTGAAAAAGTATTACAGACAATAGAGCACATTAATACAAAAACTGAATTAGATAAGGTATTGGCGATGCATCAAGGTGTTGCTGCTGTGTCACAACTTTATAAGTCATTGAGTCACTTAACTGATGCGGCACCCGAGGTGCAAAATTTAATTCGTGATAATTATGATTTACTTGAGCCAGTATTTAACCATGTGAGTGAGGCATTTAATAATAGTGCGTGGCTTGATTCATTTAAAAATGGTGAGGTAGGAAGTTTTATCGGTCGGGGAATTAATGCGATTTTACCTGGAAACGGACAGTCTTTTACTGTAACTCGATTATTCGCAGACTTTCCATCCTTATTGCATCAGCTCAGGGAACAGATGCAGTCTGGTAGTATAATTACAGCGGAAAAATTGAGAATTTCTGAGCGTAAAATTAGAGCCATTGATTCGGTTATTGCTATGGTAGCCAAAGATAAAATATCTTTAGTGGCGATAACTGATGGACGTGATGCTTATGAGGGGCTTGTAAAATTATCCTTATTACTTGCTCGAGAGGGTAATGAGTTGCAAAAAAGTACATTACATGCTTATCAGCAATGGGTTAAGGAACGCTATCCCGAATTATTGATGATGTTAGATGATTTAGAAGCGCGTTATTATTTGCAACCAGGTACTTTATCAAAACCTATTTCAACGCAAGTTGATGCAATGAGTCAATACATCAATGACATCAGTGCCAAAAATACCAAATATAAGAAGTTTGGGATAAAACCAATACAGCTTTCAGCCGATGTTGCCCCTAAAAGAGCCAAGAACCTGGGGGAACGAAGACAAGAACAATGGACTGAATTGTTTAAAATCGAACAAAAAAAACAAGCAGCAAATGATTTGCTTAGTATTTTAGATAAGTATCAAGGTAAATCATTTTTAGATCTTACTCTTGAAGATAGATTAAGTTTAAAGGGTAATTTTATCGAAATACAACAAGCCATGGCTTATGGAAATGTAGCGTTAACAAATAAGCTCATTAATGCTTTTAATCAATCGGATACAACGCTTAAGCTTGACCAGATTGTGCAGCAGAAAAAGTGTATTGATGCTTTTTTAATGCAAGAAGAAAAAGCATGCCAATTAAAAATTGATGTTGTAACCGAAGCGCTGGCTCAATATAGCCCCATTGAGCCAGGTGAAGACGCTCGAATGTTGGAACAAGCTCGTTGTGATTTTTATCAACAACAAGAACCGGTGGTTGAATCAGAGCAACAAATTTTAATTACGATTGATGAATCATCAATAGGTACTATTCGTATTAGTTTGGAGAATATTCAGAAACTGGAATTGTCTTCTTATGTTGCAAAATTACACGAACAATTTAAAGAAAAAACACAATCTTATTTATCTTCGCAGGTACAGCAATATCTTAAAAAACTTGATGGTCATGATTTGCAAATAATTGATGCAAATGAACCTTCTTTTGTGCGTCAGGTAAAGGCGTTAGAGAATAATCTTTATCACTTCCAAGTAGCATTGGTACAGTTTGAGCAGCTAAAAACAAGTGACCGTCTGTTAGCTCAAATAAAGATCCTTGTGCAGATTGGTCATCATGCACAAGAATTGGCCAATAGTGTACGACAATTATCCCCCGAATTAAAAGAACAGTATGGTTCTTTAGTGGAGCAAATGCTGAGTTTTAGTGATAAAGTTCACGCGCTAGATTATAAAAATGCATACACGGCGGACATGAAAAAATTCCTTGAGGACAGTAGAAAAAATCCAACACTCTGGCTTACTAAAGGCGCAAAAGTATTTAATGCAGCGGCCACCCAATTAGATGATGCGACAGCTCTTTTAAAAGAGTCTTATGAATCTTATGCGCTTAGTGAAGATGAAAAAGACGTCGCTGATTTTGATGCGTTGAATTTTAGTTTTAGTAATAATGCATTAGTAATAGGGAATAAGGGGCTCCTGAAAAGAGTTTATGTGGATTCTGCCAATCACATGAAACAGTTTGAGCAAAATGTTGATAAATTAGGACAGGAAATAAAAAATTTAGAACACATAAAACAAGTTGTGTATGGAGAGTTTTTAGTTTCATTATCGCAACAAGAAGATGCACTATGTTTAAAACCTGGTACTTTGTTAAAGCCCGCTATGGCGGCAGTGAATCAATTCTTTTTATCCATGGCTTTAGAGCTTAATATGCCATTTAAGGAAAAGGTTAAATTGTTAAATGAAAAGAATTTCATGAACATTATTTCTGATACAAGCAAAAAAAAATTAAATGAATTAGAGTTAAAATTCAAAGCTGAGTCTGGAAATCCTGATTTAGAACTACAAATAGCCATTAAACGGGATAAAATAAATTTTCTTGCGAAACAAAAAGAATTATTTGCTCATCAAGATCCACTTTTAGTGACACGTGCTTTATTAGATAGTCAGTTTGATGCTTATTTGCGCAATAGCATGAAAGAATTAGAGCGGTATTTAAGTTCACCTATCTATGAACAGTATGAAAGAGCGCTGCAGACAAAATATGAGAAGGATAGGGCCGCGATAGTGAAAGAGAATCCAGATGCTTTATCTGAATGGATGACTGAGTGGAACCGACATAATTTTGCTCATTATTGGTTTGTTAGTAAAGGCATAGAGCAACTTGGTTATTTGCAAGAAATTGCTATGAAAGAGCAACAGGAAGATGCTAGCGATTATCTTGATAGATTAATTATAACAGCTAAAAAAGAGGATATACCTATAGAGTTACGGGGGGAAATGATGAAGCAGCTGCCCCATAGCGCTAGTTTTAATCGCAACATTGGTTCATTAAGTAATGGAATGAGTCACTTCGATAAATTTAAACTGTTTATCAAGACAGCGGCGAGTTCTGTGGTTGAGGCTATAAATACTGGTACTAATATTTTCCAAATATATGAAAAGAAAAAAGCAGATAATATTATAAAAAATATAGAGAAATTCCACACGCTAAAAAAAGAATTAAACTCAATGAAAACGAGTGATGTAGAGGAACAAAAAAATCCAGAGAAAACTTTTTCAGAAAGCTCTTCTACACGTTGTTAAATTTTGAATACAAGCGATTGTACCGGATCCACTTCATTGAAAAATTGTAATTCAAATGCTACTGCATCACTGAAGGTTTTTTCCATTTGTGCTAGTAGTTTAGTGTCGGCATGAATTGCTAATTGATTTACTGTTGCCGCAAGCATTTGTGTTGCTTTCACGAATTCAGCACCTGAGTAAGTTGCTATCCATTCTCGATAAGGATTGTGTGTTAATTGCCCGGGGAACAGTTCCTTGGCACCTAATTCTGCGTAAATCCAAAAACAAGGTAAAATACTACATAAAGCCACAGAAAGTTTTGCCTCTTGCGCATGGTCGTTAAGAAATTTAATGTAAACTGAAATTGCGGCACCAGGTTTTGCCTCAGGCGTAGCTTTAAAATACTCGCTATATTGTTGTTGCATTTTTTGCTCACCAGCAACTATATTCTGTGATAAATCGTTTAAATGTAAGGCTAGTTCTCGATGAGAGTCAGTAACACGGGTAGCCAGTTTATTTAATGCGGATGCATAATGATGCAGGTAAATATAGTCATCATGTAAGTATTTACCAAAGGCGTGTGCGCTTAACGTTCCGTCAAATAATTGCTGATTAAAAATATGAGTATAAATAGATTTTAAATTATCGGCAATCGGCTTTGTTTTTAATAGGTTAGAAACAAAAGTAGCAGATGGAGCTGCTGCTTTAAAAAAAGATAGTCGTGCTAACATAGTCCACTCTTCCTTCGCTGGCATTATCCAGAGCAGGTATTAAGGGTTATTCTCAGCCAAACCAATTTATGGTTTAGCACCCCTGGTGATAAAAAAGTTTATGGTACAGACTAAGATGGGGGGATGTCAAGAAGATTTACAGTACGAAATTGAGTTGGACGGTGTGGGGTTTATGATGCCCAACTGTATTAAAGAAGGGCATTAAAAGGAACTTAGTCCTGGTGTTTGTCTTCCCATTTTTGTTTGAGTTGTTGGTATTTAGCTTTTTGTTTGTCAGTTAATAGGGAATACAATTCATGTTGTATCATGATCCTGCTCTTAAGCATCGCTCCTTTTATTTTATTAACCTGAGCTACTAAATTATCAAGTTTTGCTTCATCAATTTTATCTGATTTAATTAACGCACTGATTTGGCCACGAAGAGCTTTCAGCTGTGCATAATTTTCTTTCATTGAGGCACGTGCTTGTTCTTTGTAAGTTTTGATTTTTTCTTTTTGTTCCGGAGTAAGTTCGAGCTCTGTCGCTAATTTATCAAATCGTTGATGAGCACTACAATGTTTTTGATCTTTATCACACGATGCAAAGCTTGGTTGTCCTAAAATAAATGCCAAGGTAAATGTTGCTAACCAGATTAGTTTTTTCATTATCGCTTCCTCTCGAATTATTGTTTAACTAACTTTTCTACAGATAAATCGGGTCATTGTTGATGACTTGATCGAGTATAAACTAAAGAATAAAGAAATACATGTTTGTTTTGAGTTAGCGCTTTATATGGGGTGGAAGTAGTGGGGCAAGCTATCAGTGCAGCCCCAAGTACATTAAATTACAATTTAAAATTATGATTATCACATGTAGCGGTTTCACTTCCTGCTTCAGGGGGAGAATTCCATTTAATTTTTCTGTCTTTGGTTAAACTAAATACCACCGCCTCATGACTAAGTTGTTCCAAGTCGCCAATTAGTTTTTTCGTTTGACTAAAAAATAATCCAGCAAAAACACTTTTACTTACATAAATGGTCAGTAAGATTTTTTGGAATTGAGCTACATCAAATTCACTTTCATTAAAGTTGTTCTGGAAGCATTTTAATACTTCTTGAAGAGCCTCACGTTTGAGTTTTCTTCGCTCTTTAAAGAATATTCCATGTCGGTTTGTTGATAATTCTAAAATGTGTTTTTCAATACCTTTTTTAAGTCCTGTAAGGTGCTGAGGCAAATCTTCTGCAAATTCATGCTGTTTCATTTCAAGTTTTTTGGTGCGTTCTGCCTGTAATTTACGCCCCGATTCTAGCCAGGAGGAGTCATTTAACTCACCTTCACCTTCACCAAGAAATCGCATCATTCCCAAAACGCTTTCATGCATTGGAATTGAGTTTTGTGACCGGAATGCTTTTTGTAAATTATAATGATTAAACGATAATGGCTGCACATCTTTTCGAAATGTTCTTGAATCGACAACATACCCACCAAATAGTGCATTGGATATTTGTATTGGACCCGTGGTACAGACAACAATTGATTTTAGATAAAGATTGAGCTCTTTTTTCATTATATACTCTAAAAGCGTGTCATTATCTTTTTTTAAGATATTTTGTATTTCTGTATATTCTTTGCCAAAAAATAGATACTTAACTAATGTAAGTTGCTCTTCTAGGTCGCGTCTTAATCGCTTTATTACAGCTTCGTCGTTTTCTTCAGGTGATTGCCTATTAAAATCCATAAATTTATTTTTATCAGACATTATCTGTTTGATAAAATTTCTTACATTACGCGAAGAGTTGGGGTGCGCATGTAATTCTTTTGATTTTGATATATAGAAAGATTCAGAGCGATTTCTCATGAACTTAATCATGTTGCGATTAAAAAAACTATCTTGGAGTTGTTCTTCTGTTTTTTCAATAAAATCAGTATCGTAATTTTTTAACCTATCTATTATTCCTTGTTGAATACGTTCAATTTGTCCTTTTGCTGCTTCAGGATCGACAATAGCAACATAGTCATTATTTGAAAGAATAAATTCCTGCTTACCCATTCTTAAACTACCAATATTGAGTAATAATGGTGCTTCAACTTCCATGGTGGGGGGAGGGAGTTTGTATCTACTGGGAAATCAAAATCTGTATAAGTTTTTTGCTCATAAACTGGACGTAGCCAACGCAGTATGTCACTAGCAACAGCCAGATTACCACCGTTATTTAAATGATTAATTTCGTCTTTATAAAAATTAAATAAAATGCGTTCATTGTGTGTTAACTCAAGATTTTTAAATGAGTCAGCATCTAAAGGAGATAGGTTATGTTCATTACAAAAAGCGTTCAACTCATTAATTGCTTTTGGGTTTAGTCGAGTTGAATCATAAATCAAGCATATATTGTCCTTCGGATTTTTCTCGCGCATTTTCACCAAGCGAACTTGATTTTCTAAATTCATAAATACGTCTGGATTATTACTTAGCCAGATTTTTGCATGACTATGAGGATTATATGTGTATGTAGGTATGTTCATGATTCAGTCTTTCAAAAATTAAGGTGCGGATGACAAATGTACATGGCCCATTATAAAAAGGGCTTCAACTCAATTGAAAATATATAAACATTACAAATAGTATTAATTATTGTGTGCAAATATAATTAGAATATATATTACCCAATAATTGGCCTCAGTGTACATTAATGAGGCTCCGTTGTCAATTTTGACGACATTTATTCGTTGCACAAAGCAGTTTTCTCGTTTACTTTTTATAGTCAATTACTAGCACACTGCAACCTACAGTGTGCTTAATAGTTCGTTTTTTTTGGGGGGGGGACTGCTAGTTTATGATGGGGAGTGCCATTTGATTTTTCTGTTTTTGGTTAATCCGAATATTATGGCTTTATGGGTCAGTTTTTCTAAATCTGTAATTGGTTTTTTCGATTGATTATGAAATAATTCAGTAAAAATATTTTGGAATTGAGCCACATCAAATTCATTTTCATTCTTTTCTTGATGAAAACATCTTAATACTTCTTCAAGCGCTTCTTTATTAGTTTTTCTTTGTTTTTCTAGGAATGCTCCATGTCGGGTTCTTGATAGTTTTATGATGTGCTCTTCAATATTGTGTTTTAATGCCATAAGGACGTTAGGCAAGCTTGATGCAAATTCTTGTTGGCGTTGCTCAAGTTTTTTTATGCGCGTATCTTGCAATAAACCACCTGATTCTAGCCAGGAAGAATCATTTAATTCACCTTCACCTTTTCCAAGAAAGCGTATCATGTGCAAAGGACTTGAATGTATTGGAATTGAGTTTTGTGTTCTGAACGTTTTTTGCAAGTTATAGTGATTAAATGAGAACGGCTGGATATTTTTAACAAAATCGTTTGAATCAAATACATACCCTCCAAAAAGCGCTTCTGATATTTGGATAGGGCCAGTAGTACAGACAACGATTGATTTTAGATAAAGATTTAGCTCTGTTTTCATTAAATACGCTAAAATAGTATCATCATCTTTTTGCAGCGTGTGTTTTATTTCCAGGTATTCTTTGCTGAAAAACAGATATTTAACCAAGGTAAGCTTGTTTTTTAGCCCGCTCTTTAATCTTTGTATGACCTCATCATTGCTTTCTTCACGTGACTTTCTGCTAAAGTCGATATATTTATCTTTATTTGACATTACTTGTCGGATGTAATTTCTAATATTACGAGAGGACGTCTGGTGCTTATCTAGTTCTTTTGATTTTGCAATATAATATGATTCAGAGCGATTATTCATGAATTTGAGCATGTAGCGATTAAAAAAGTTATTTTGCAGTTGTTCTGTGGTTCTCTCTATAAAATCAGTATCATACTGAGTTAATTTTTCGATAATGCCGCTCTGAACGCGTTCTAATTGTTCTTTTGCTGCGTTAGGATCAACAATGGCAACATAATCGTTGTTTGAAAGGATAAACTCTTGCTTCCCCATTTTTAAACTACCAATATTGAGCAATAACGGAGCTGCTACCTCAATAGTTGAGGGGAGTACAGATGTATCTACCGGGAAATCGAAATCAGTATAAGTGCCGTGCTCATAAAGCGGAGATATCCATCGCAATATATCGCTGGCAACGGCTAGATTACCTCCGCTATTTAAATTGCTAATTTCATCTTTATAAAAGTTAAGCAGAGCGCGTTCTTTTTCTGTTAGTATCCGCTTTTCAAACATCGTGGCATCAACCGGAACAATCCTATTTTCAGCACAAAAAATTTCTAATTGTGCAATTGCCTCAGCGCCTAGTAAGGCAGAATCATAAACCAGACTAATTTCGTCATTGGGATTTTGTTCACGCATTTCAAGTAGTCGAACTTGATTTTCCAGATTCATAAATAGTTCAGGTTTATTGCTCAGCCATATTTTTACATGCTTATGAGGATTATATGTATATAGTCGTGCGCTCATTATTCTAACCTGGTTGAAAATAAACATTATTCCAATAATATAAAGTCTAGACACAAAAGAAGATTTGGCAAACAAATTGTTTGTAACGGGGGCTTGTGTGTAATATGAATGCTAATATGTAAAATTTACTCACATAAAATTAGCGGATAACAGAATAGTGATTGCTGAACACACCACAATATGTTATAAATACGGCGCTTTAAATACACACACGTTTCGGCACGTACGTTAGGGTCCCTAGTGGGTTTCGTATGGGGAACGTGGAGGCATAACCCTGGAGAAATAATAATGAATGTAAGTATGCGTGAATTGCTCGAAGCGGGCGCTCATTTTGGTCACAGAACTCGGTTCTGGAATCCTGAAATGGGAGAATATATATTTGGATCTCGTAACAAAATCCATATTATCAATCTTGAAAAAACAATGGTCATGCTAAATGACGTAGTAAACTACGTTGGCAGACTAGCTTCTAACAAAGCAAAAATCCTTTTTGTTGGTACTAAAAGAGCAGCACAAGAAAGTATTCGTGAACACGCGAAACGTTGTGGTATGCCTTATGTTGATCACCGCTGGTTAGGTGGGATGTTAACTAACTACAAAACAGTTCGTCAGTCTATCTTTCGTTTAAAAGAATTGAAAGAGATGAAAGAGAAAGGGCTGTTTGAAGGAATGATTAAGAAAGAAGCGTTAATGCTGACACGTGAACTTGAAAAATTAGATCGCGGTTTAGGTGGTATTGAACACATGGGCGGTTTGCCTGATGCATTGTTTGTAGTTGACGTTGGCTTTGAACACATTGCTGTTGAAGAAGCTCGTCGCTTAAAGATTCCTGTTATTGGGGTTGTTGATACTAATAATAGTCCAAACAATATTGATTATGTTATTCCTGGTAATGATGACTCTATGCGAGCAGTAGATCTTTATGTTCGTTGCATTGCTGATGCAATTTTAGATGCAAAAAACAGCAATACAGTAGGCGGCGTTTCTTCTAGCGCTGAATTCGTTGAAGTTCAAGGAAGCGATGCTGAAAAAGCTGGTGAATAATTAATCTATGAATATGTGGGGGCGGTAGGTCGCAGGATCTTATTTAGCCCCCTTTTTTCTATGCGGAGAGATGAATATGTCAATTAGTGCAAAATTAGTCATGGAGTTACGCGAGCGTACCGGTGCTGGCATGATGGAATGTAAAAAGTTTTTAATCGCAACCAATGGCGACATTGAAACAGCAATTACTGAAATGCGCAAAGCAGGTCAAGCTAAAGCAGATAAAAAAGCGGATCGCGTTGCGGCAGAGGGCGTTGTTATTATTGCTCGTTCTGCTGACGGTCGTACTGCGGTAATGATCGAAATCAACAGTGAAACAGACTTTGTTGCTCGTGATGAAAACTTCACTAACTTCGCTGACAGCGTTGCTCAAGCGGCATTAAACAGTTCCGTTACTACTGTAGACGAATTATCTGCGCTTGCATTAGCGTCTGGAAGCACTGTAGAGCAGGCAAGACAAGAATTAGTTGCTAAGATTGGCGAAAATATCAAGTTACGTCGTATCGAACGCATAAACTGTGATGGCGTGGTTGGTCACTACATGCACGGTTCCCGAATTGGTGTTATGGTTGCTTTAAAAAATGGCGACGAAACACTTGCTAAAGACATTGCAATGCACATTGCTGCAAGTAAGCCAGTTGTTGTGAGTCGTGATCAGGTTTCTACTGACGCGATTGATAATGAGCGTGAAATTTTTACAGCTCAAGCAAAAGAAAGTGGTAAACCACAAGAAATTATCGACAAAATGATTGAAGGTCGTATCAATAAATTTATCGATGAAGTGAGTTTATTAGGACAACCTTACGTTAAAAATCCTGATATGAAAGTTGGGCAATTGCTAAAAGAGAAGAATGCGGAAGTTATTGCATTCATTCGTTATGAAGTTGGTGAAGGAATCGAGAAAAAAGAAGATAACTTCGTTGAGGAAGTGATGGCTCAGGTTCGTACATGATGAATGAAAGTCACCCAAAAATAAAATATAAACGTATTTTACTTAAGTTTAGTGGCGAAGCCCTTATGGGTAAGTCACAGTTTGGCATTGATCCTGCAGTGCTAGATACTTTAGCCAAGGACATTGCTGAGCTTATTCAGATGGGCATAGAAGTAGGTCTTGTATTAGGTGGTGGCAATTTATTCCGTGGCAAGGCTCTTTTTCAAGCTGGAGTAGGACGTGTAACTGGTGACCATATGGGGATGCTGGCTACAGTCATGAATGCTTTAGCAATGAGAGATGCTTTAGAGCGTATTGATTTACCTGCTCGTATTATGTCAGCTATTCCTATGTTAGGAGTAGTTGATTCATACCACAGGCGTAAAGCAATTACTCATTTGCGCACTGGACATGTAGTTATTTTTGCAGCCGGAACCGGCAATCCATTTTTTACTACAGACACAGCGGCTTGTTTACGAGCTATTGAAATAGACGCAGATGTTGTTTTAAAAGCGACTAAAGTAGATGGGGTCTACTCTGCGGATCCGTTAAAAAATCCCGATGCCCAACGTTATGATTATCTGACTTATAAAGATGTCTTAACCCAAGGTTTGGAAGTTATGGACTCTACTGCAATTTGTTTATGCCAAGAGCAAAATATGCCACTACAGGTATTTGATATGGCAGCACCTAATGCTTTAAAACGAATTGTATCTGGAGAGCGAGTAGGAACTATAGTCGGAGCGAATAATGATTAATGAGATTAAGCAAGATTCAGAAAAACGCATGAGAAAAACCATTGATTCTTTGCATATTGATATGTCAAAAATCCGCACAGGAAGGGCTAATGTTGGTTTTCTAGATCACGTCCAAGTTGATTATTACGGTACCCTGACCCCCTTGAACCAAATTGCGAACATTAATGCCAGCGATTCACGTACTCTATTAGTAACGCCTTGGGAAAAAAACATGGTAGCTGCCGTGGAAAAGGCGATTCTAACTTCTGATTTAGGATTGAATCCTGCAACTAATGGTAACGCAATTCGAGTGCCTATGCCGCCATTGACTGAAGAGCGTAGAAAAGAATTAATCAAAGTAGTGCGTAGCGAAGGGGAACAAGGAAAAGTTTCTATTCGTAATATTCGACGAGATGCGAATAATCAATTAAAAGAGTTAGTTAAAGAAAAAGCTATTTCTGAGGATGATGAGCGTCGCGCAGTTGAAGTGATTCAAAAATTAACTGATAAATACGTTTTAGAAGTAGATGCTTTATTGGCTGTAAAAGAAAAGGATTTAATGGAAGTTTAAGTAACTCCATAATAGAGTTAAATATAAAAAAAGCCCCTCATCCATTAATCGATAAGGGGCTTTTTTTTAAGCCCTCTTCTACCACCTTTAATACGTACACACATTAAATAAAACCGCCTGACACGGGGCGTAAAATAGGGCCATGTTCGCTGTCTTGATTTGGATTTTCTGATGGATCTATTAGCGTTGGATTAATGCCTAGTTTCTCACGTAGATTCTCTATCATATAGGCTTGCATTGTTTGTTTACGGTACTGAGTATCAATTAAGAAGCGACGTGGTGCGGAGTGAGACGATGGATTTTTGTTTGCCTTGTTGTCTCTATCTAGCGTAAATTCATGAGATTCGGTTTTATCAGCCAAAAGTTGTTGTTCTTCTGCTGAAAGTGGTTTACCGTTGTTTTGCTTTTGTTTTATCTCTTCTAAATGTTGAGTCATAAGCGAGGCTATCGATGAAAAGCTATCATGAATAAGATCATCGTCATCATAGTGTTCTGGATTTTCGTGATTACGCGCTACAGAATAAGTTTTATATGCCTGTGGGATTCTATCCCATGCACTTGCAGCATCTAAGTGCCATCCTGCAAGCCAAATGACAGGGGCTAATACGATATATGTCAGACCTACAAGTGTATATTTTAACCAATTAATAGGGCTCCATGGGTTGCTATTACTTGCAGGCATGATGTAGCCAACAATTAAGCGAAAAAGGGAGCGGTAGGAGCGTTCGTTATATAATTTTACTCTAAGACCTTGATCGTGCATTTTTGCCGCCGCAATAGTAGCAACAGCCCCTCCCATACTCATTCCTTCAAAAGCTATGTTTTCAGGTTTAACTCCTAACTTAAACAGGTATTGCGCTTGTGCAAGGGCATCATCGATCATATTATCTTGGATCCAGGCTCGACCTTTACTGTAATCAATACCGCGATAATTAAATCCAATAACCGTACATCCAATGTTTTTGGCTGAAATATAAAAATCTTTAAGCCAATAGATGTAATTTTGGTTTCGCGCCATACAGGTAATGACAAATTTTCGTTCAGACATAGGCTTCATTTTTTCATCTGTGTTTGATACTTGTACCGACTCTAGGAGTGCATTATTTGCTGTTTCTAAGGAGTAAAAATCCATGTTTATGGAACGAGGACGTTCGAAAAATTCTGTATCATATCTTTGCCGTACTTGCTCTTTGAAGTAGTGCGCTAATGGAGCATCCAGTCTTTCAATACCTTTTATGTGTATGTTCTTAATGGCAAATTTTTTATTGAAACATTTATCATGTTTAGAGCTTCCTTGAATGAGGTGTCCAATCTCCACGATCATGGCGTCAACGTAGGCTTTATGAGAGGAATTATTTAATAATAATTTTTGGGGTTTTATTTTTGAAACAAGCGGAGGAATTTTGTTAAAGTAGCTTTTCGGAGTTTTATTGGACTTACTGGGAAGAAGATTGACAATAACAGAGCCATTTTCAGTTCGATCATCAGTTAAGAACATGACATGAATGGGGTTTTGAAGCTTCACTTCATCAGGTCCGAATGCTACATTGATTATCGCTCGTTTTATGGGGAAGGACAAAGCTCGACCTAGTAATAAAAATGGGTCTGTAAAATACTCTAACCATAATTTTCGTTTTGGTTTTTCAAGGACGTAGTAGCCTGGTACAAGAGTTTTCATTTAGCCTCTACCGTTGAATATTAAAGGTGTAGGTTACATTAATTATTTACATACTGCAAATATAATGCTCATTTTTGGGCGTGTATTGAACCAATTATGAAAACGAACATTTATTGGTTCTGTCGCAAAAGTGTTCGTAAGTGACAAACGGATTTATTTTGGACGAGCTTATGCTGCCAGACCGTAGAATAGTTCAAAAATAGTCACATCATTTGACTGCCGATGCTGTTTTTTACGCAACATATGATGCAATTCCTGATAACGTTGCTTCCGCGGAATGAAATTCCTTAAAATCCCTCATTGAATTGGTGATTTTTTTTTACGAATCGATGGTCTTGCTCAATGATATTATTAAGATATTTTATTTGCCTGACAGTCAGTTGTATTGGCAATCCACCCAACATATATAATAGTGCCAATGTTAAATTGATTGTCTCAATGCCAGCTTTTCGGTGCAGACGTTAGAAAGGCTATGCACGAGTAGGTAATCATGACAAACAAAAAAAATACGACATTAATTACCTACTGTCTAGCTACCTAAAAGAAAGAACAGACATGACTAATTCCTCCGGGGCAACCAAAGAATATTTTCACGGAAGCTTTTTTTCTGTCTTTCAAAAAAGTTTTACACAAAAAAGAGATGCCGTTAATGTTTTAAAATCAGCGTTAAATGGAGATAATGTTGATTTAAGTGAACACTTGTCCACTTTAAGAAATGGCAAGTTGGGTAAAGAGCTTCGAGCATTCGTTAAATCGGGCATGAGTAATGCTCTAGTTGGAAAAGAAGTGGCTACTGTAAGTGACTTTGTGCAAGCCCTTCAAGATAAAAACTCCAATCAAACACAGCTTAATTAACCAATCAAAAGTTCTCGCTCTAAGCGAGAGCAAATCCCTTTATTTGGGGTCTCTTTACGGCCCCGTTACAAAAAGTAGCAATAGTTTTGGATTAAAGGGCTCTTGGCGTCTTCGCGTTGAAGGCAAGTTTTTAGTACAACAGCAATGATGGTTCTGTCGCAAAAAATCAGAGTTAAGGTTAAAGTTGTTGTCATCAAGAGCAGGGGGGGCAATACTATGATCAGTTTCAAATGGCGTCATTTTAAAAAGGATATGATTTTAATGCTGGTTAGATGGTATCTGGCCTACTCTCTCAGTTATCGAGATATTGAAGAATTGGCATTGGAGCGAGGGCTAAAAGTGGATCATTCAACGATTAATCGCTGGCTTATTCATTACTCACCGCAATTGGAAGAGACATTTCGCAAGCGCTACAAGCGCCCTGTTGGTATTTCCTGGCGTATGGATGAGACCTATATTAAGGTTAAAGGCCAAGGGGTGTACCTGTATCGAGCCGTTGATAAAGAAGGGAACACGGTTGATTTCCTGCTTTCGGAGAAACGGGATGAACCTGCTGCACGTGCATTTTTTGAGAAGGCCATTGGTTCTAATGGCTTACCAGATAAGGTAACCATGGATAAAAGTGGCGCTACTAATAAAGCTGGAATTGATACGATTAATTTACACTTGGCGCCGCTGTTTATGTTAGGTGGGCTGTTCGTCCAACTTACTGTAAGACAGATCAAATATCTCAATAATATCGTGGAACAAGACCATCGATTCATTAAAAAAATCACCAAGCCAATGAAGGGTTTCAAAGCATTTCACTCGGCCGATGCTACTTTAGCTGGTATTGAATTACATCATATGCTCAAAAAAGGGCAGCATGCCCAATCGGCCAATCAAACTATTTTTGAACAGTTCTATGGACTGGAGGCATAAACTCGCCCAAAATAACTCCGTTTGTGCTCTAAAAATATTTTTGCGACAGAACTACTATTTGGCCCCCTACTTGGGGGGGGGTACTTGTATAATTCCTATTATTCTCTTCAGATGAAGAGAGTCTTTTTTGCTTATTGTTACTCGACATAAATAGATATGGATTTGACGATACCTCACTGGTAGAAGACGATGTGGTATTAGATGCTGTCGGGAGCCTACTGGATGAATGAACCGCCTGCTCTGCTTGGAAAGGAGGCATTGCTGGGGGTATATTTTGGCCAAATGGCGAAAATAACCCCTGATAGGGTGGTATTAAAGCATATGGATTCAGAATGTGCCGTGTTTCTGCATCATTGACATTAACTCTCGTTAAAGGTAAAGCTGATTCATTACTTGAACCTGTAACTGTTTGCCCTGAATCACGTTTTATTTTTTTTTGCTTTGGTTCGGTTTTTTTGCTCTTTACTGTAGAAGAAGATGGAGCATTGGGTATTGTCGGAAACGGACTAAAAATCCTATTGAATGAATGAGCCGCCTGCTCTGCTTGGAAAGGAGGCATTGCTGGGGGTATATTTTGGCCAAATGGCGAAAATAACATCTGATAGGGTGTTATTAAAGCATATGGATTCAGAATGTGCCGTGTTTCTGCATTATTGACATTAACTCTCGTTAAAGGTAAAGCTGATTCATTACTTGAACCTGTAACTGTTTGTCCTGAATCACGCTTTATTTTGTTCTGCTTTGGCTCGGCTTTTTTGTTCTTTACTGTCGTCCAAGGTTCCATACTAAAACTAAGACGTTTAGGTAAAACATCAGTATACTCTTTAGCTTGATATAAAAGTATTTTTGATTCATTAGATACCCTCGTAGTAGGGTAGATAAGTGGCTCAGAAAATTTTGAAAAGAAAGGAGACATGTCATGTTCTAAATAGTGAACAAGACAATCCGTTAACTTATATAATGTTCCATTTGGTATTTTAATGTCTGCCAAATTAATAGCAAGAACACCATTGACATTGAGCGCTTTATAACTCACCTCCACACTTTTATATAAAAACTCGGTGACCCACTCATTTATCGTAGGATATCGGAGATGCGATTGATTATTTCCAGGATACAATTCTTTTTTGAAATAAGGAGGAGAGTAAGCCACGAGATCGTTTTTTTCACCATCTGGACAAAGCTCTTTCTCGGTCAAATCTTCCATAGGTTTATCGTAAAGATACACAGTGGTTTCATGATTCGGATCATAGGTATCATAAATTTTCTGAGTTGCGTCGAGTAACTCTTCATTGGGATCCGTTTGTATGTATCGCTTAATACTAGGGGTAGCTAATGCTCCAACCAATCGGTCTCCCCATCCTCCGCATAAATTCAAATAATTGGTTATAGATACTCGAGAGTCTAATTGGGTAATATAATAGGTCAAATATTTAATGCTTGCAGGTCTGAATTGTGAAGGAGCTATGTCACTACGGTGTTCATCAAATAAAGTCGGTCTAATGCAATCGTTTTTTTTCAAAAAGGAAACTATTCTTCCAATTAAAGAAGATGAACTCCAATACTGGAAATAAGTTACGTTTTTTCCTTCTTTTTTACAAGAAAATCTGAATTCTTCCATAAAATAGTTTGATGATTTTCGCCCCTCACCTGAACCCAGTGTTAAACGGCTAGGATCGATATCTTTTAATCTGTTGAAATCCTCTTTGGATTTTTCTGCACTTAATTTGGTGGAAGGAGTAGGTACATTGTTATTTATTTTTTCAATATAAAAGCGAATAGCAATGGCATAATAAATTAATAATTTGATATCGGTATAGTCCTCTCTTTGTTCTAATTCAGCAATGTCTGCAATACATTTACTTACATATGTATCACCAACAATGCGTGAGGAAACATTTATAGAATCAATCTCATCCCAATTATCATCTAATAAAATAGACTTTAAAATTTTATTAAGGGAATTCGTTCTTAATAAATTATCTAATGACATAACTAATGGCTTAGCATGACTTATAAATAAGCCCATATTTTTCAAATTAAATTTTTCCTGCCAGGAATCCCAAATATCAAATTTCGTTAAAAACATCTTCAAATCTATTTGATTTTGCATATTTCTACACCAAAAGAGAAGAATATAATGGAACTAATTTAGTTTGAGATTTTGAAAATTTTTCTTTATCAAGTCTCTTTTATGTACCATTATCGGCTAAACTAGGTTTAAATTATACGTGAAGATAAATTAAATTCCAATAGATATGAGCGCGCGCGAATTGCCTATCAAAGATAAAAAAATTATAAGGGATATTTTTTATGGGGAAGTTAATGTGCTTTACCATTGTCTAATCCTCATTTCTCTCAAGATAGATGAGGGGATCCGGCGATACAAAGTCGGTACAAATATACCAAGATTTTGTGTGACATCCTTAAATTTCAGGGATGGATGGTGTTATTTCTTGAGGTTTATATTAAGTCCGGGGTAGGGCTTACTTTCTGTTTTTTAACTGGAGCAGGGGGGACTTTTGATTCTTTATCTTGTAGTTGGATTCTCGAGAATGTCTTCATACAGGTCTATTTAAATAAATAGGAAAAACTGGCATAAATTGCGTAGCTTGTTTAAACTTAAGTGTTCTGGGAGATTAGCTTCATATGAGAATTTATCTTTTTTTGCTTGCACTAATATATTGCCTCTTTGCCCAAGCAGCACAAATAATTGCCTTTGAACGAGGTGATTCCATCTGGATGGTTAATCTTGATGGAAGTAACGCAAGGAAAATCACTCAAGGTTATTTACCAGAAATTTCGCCAGACGGGAGATACATTGCGTTTAATGTCACAGATAGCAATAATCGCTACATAGCCATCGTGGAACTTGCATCGGGTAAGGTAACACAGTTTAAGAATATACCGACTCATAATAACTTTAGCCCTGCATGGTCTCCTGACAGTAAGAAACTGCTTTTCAACGCCTTTGTTGACAATGATTGGTACTTGGCATTAATCAATGTAGACGACAGCGGTTACCACCTTATAAAACAAACTAAAGGAGAATTTAGTCCTGCATGGTCTCCTGATGGAAAATCTTTTTTTAGCCATGATCTTTATTCAATTTATTGGATGAATTTTCATGGAAAAATTATTAAAAAATGGCGTCTCGACACGGTTATCATTAATAGTGGCATGAGTAGTGGTTCCCGCATCCATGTTTCTCCAGATGGCAAGAAACTGATTATGGATGTTGATATGAATGAAGACCTCAGCCATAAAAACTGGGATGCGCCACCACCTGCCATTTGGACACTCGAACTTGACTCAGGAAAAACCGCGCGATTAACTCCCAAAGGTATCTTGGCATGGAGTCCATTTTGGATTAGCTCAGATGATTTTGTTTTTTTAGCGCAAGAGGCTACAGAAAAAAAACCAGTGCTTTATCGCAGCTCTATAAAAAAATCTCCTTATTTGCTAATTTTAAAGGATGTTCAAACACCCAGTATTTCCCGTTAGCGAAGCCTTAGTTCACCGATTTGGATTCTGTCGCAAAAATATTTTTAGAGCACAAACGGAGTTATTTTGGGCGAGTTTATGCCTCCAGTCCATAGAACTGTTCAAAAATAGTTTGATTGGCCGATTGGGCATGCTGCCCTTTTTTGAGCATATGATGTAATTCAATGCCAGCTAAAGTAGCATCGGCCGAGTGAAATGCCTTGAAGCCTTTCATTGGCTTGATGATTTTTTTAATGAATCGATGGTCTTGTTCCACGATATTATTGAGATATTTGATCTGTCTTACAGTAAGTTGGACGAACAGCCCACCCAACATAAACAGCAGCGCCAAGTGTAAATTAATCGTATCAATTCCAGCTATATTAGCGCCACTTTTATCCATGGTTACCTTATCTGGTAAGCCATTAGAACCCATGGCCTTCTCAAAAAATGCACGTGCAGCAGGTTCATCCCGTTTCTCTGAAAGCAGAAAATCAACCGTGTTCCCTTCTTTATCAACGGCTCGATACAGGTACACCCCTTGGCCTTTAACCTTAATATAGGTCTCATCCATACGCCAGGAAATACCAACAGGACGTTTGTAGCGCTTGCGAAATATCTCTTCCAATTGCGGTGAGTAATGAATAAGCCAGCGATTAATCGTTGAATGATCCACTTTTAGCCCTCGCTCCAATGCCAATTCTTCAATATCTCGATAACTGAGAGAGTAGGCCAGATACTACCTAACTAGCATTAAAATCATATCCTTTTTAAAATGACGCCATTTGAAACTGATCATAGTATTGCCACCCCTGCTCTTGATGACAGCAACCTTAACCTTAACTCTGATTTTTTGCGACAGAACCCTGTGGACTAATTAACTTCACAGCATGTCCATTTCGCTGAAAAATTCGCGCCCAGTAATTTGAGCCACCACAGGACTCCATCGCAATAGTGCACGGTGATAAGTTAGCAACATAAGCAGATAACTTATTTCGTTCAATTCGTTTTTTTATTATTTTCTTGTCAGAACTATCTACTCCATGTAATTGAAAAACATTTTTGGCTATATCTATTCCTAATAAGCGAATATTCATTGTTGAATCTCCCATCCAGTTTCAAATACGTCAATTTGAATACTAAGCTGGTAACAATCAATTGCCAACTTAGTGGGTGGGATGGTTCATCATATTAAAGCCACACCAGTATACAAAAAGAGCACCGCCAGAAATGGGATGCTGCATACCTGGAGACAGGGCTAAGAATCCCCTATAAAACTAGCAATGAGGTGATTAAATATTTGATCAAACAATAATCTCATTGATTTTTTTTATCCAATCCGGTAAGCTGTATATTTTATAATCATTTTATTCTATAGAAATAATGCATTAATCTGAAATTAATTGGAGTATTTATATGCTAAAAGATTTACATGTGGCTCATTTAACTGGAACGGCAACCGTTCACAACAATAGATTCTTCTCAGATGTGATAGAATTTAATCGCACGCGTCGTAACTTTGGCCAAATGTTTTTTAAGCCTTATGAATCAAATAAGGAATTTATATTTTGTGCACGACATACATTACAACCTTTAGCACTTATCGGGCTTAGTATATTGGATCCCATTTCAATAGCGATTCTTCCTGTATTTGTAGCAGCTGCTAGCGTTGGATGTTTATTGATTAGTGGTGTGAATAAATGCATAGGTAATGCAGAATCAGCATCTTGGTGGTTAGATATGGCTGATGAAATATTTTCACGCTTATGCCAGACAGTTATTAACTTAGTTGTATTGCCGATAACAGCTCTTGCTTTAGTCACGCGAGGCATATCAACAGGATTAAAGGCTGCTGATATTTATGACTATGATGCTCCAAAAGATGATATGCCCCAAGCGGTTCTCGTGTAATTACCTAATTAAAGTTTGTTAGTGGGCACTCTCTAGAGTGCTCTTTTTTCCAACTGAGTGAACACATCATAAGCTATTAACTGAATATCAGGAAATTTCAGATAAGGCTTTAGAGCATACAAGAGATTTTGGCGTCGCTCGGTTTTTCGGTTAGGGTCTTTCTCCTTAGTGGGTTGTTGTACGATAAGTTATCAACATGCTTATTATTGGTCAATGCTTTTCGTTTTTAATTGCGAATAGCTCAAACCCTAGGCAAAGTGCAATTAAAAAAATAATGACCGCTATAGGCATTTAATAATCACCAACATAGCCCCAGGAGTCAACCCAAACGATGCGTTTTAATTCTCCAGATGCTTCTATCTTATTAAAAAATGATTCTTTACTGGCACAGTTTGAGGCAATAACCACTATATTTGCACTTTTTTTTACAGGGATTACTAAAGTGTGCTCAAAATATTTCTTTATTAACAGAACAATTGGCCACTGTTCTTTTCTGTTGGCTAAGTTAACGCTTAAAAAGCCATCTTCGGCCAAGATTCTGTTGCAGGAGTTAAAGAATAAATCATTATTGCATTCTGGTGGAAAATAATTGGCATTATACAAATCAATCATTAAATGAGGATAAATTTCTTGGCTATTCTTGATATAATCCATCGCATTGGCATGAACTATGGTGAAGTTTTTAAGTCCTTCAATCATAAAAAAGCGTTGGGCAATATCAATTACTTCTTCACTAATGTCTACAGCAATTAAGGGTGGAGAGGAACTGTTTTGAGAAAGCATTAGCGGAATACCCGCACCGCCCAGCCCTAGCAAACAGGCTCGATTAGGATAGTGGCGGGCCATAAGTGTCAGCGCCGGTAGATAATATAAAACTGGCTTTTGCGGATGGCGCCGGTTAATTACCGTTTGTAGCGCATTAGAGCCTAAGGTAAGCCAACGATAAAGTAAATTTTGATATACTTTATAACCTGACGGCGATTCATAAATGCAAATACCTAGCTTGGTTTTCCACATTGTTTGCACATCTATTCTGATTGAAAGGGGTAAATGGGGCCTAGTTTTAAAATCTGCGTTAGCTCATCTAAAGCCTGAAAACTTTCATTAATTAATTGGGGATCGATTAAATCAGCAACGGTTAATTCCGTACGATAGTGTTTTAGTACCCATTTATCTAAAGTGTCTAATAATTGATTGTCCACTAAGACGCCTTGGTGCATGGCTTGCATTTCCAGTTCATTTAAGGGAATACGCAATCTTAAGCAGGCAGGGCCGCCGCCATTACGCATGCTTTGTTTTAAATCAAGATAATGTACCGAATTAATGGGATTTATGCGGTCAGCAATCAGTCCATCAATGCATGCCTTAACACGCGGATTGTGTTGGCATTCGATGGGGGCTATTAGCATCATCTCATTTTTATTAGCCAAACTGATAATTTGCGAGTTGAATAAATAAGATTCAACGGCATCGTGAACACTAAGTTGCGTTCGAGATAGTTCAATAATCGTTAACGGAAAAGATGCTTTTTCACGTAATTCATCAAGTACGGCAGCCTGGTTATAAAAAGCCTCCTCATGTACCAGGAATACTGATTCATTCGCTACTGAAATAACATCGTTATGAAAAACTCCTTGATCAATGACTTGTGGATTTTGACGGGCAAAGACTACTTGCTTTTCATGCAATTGATGATTGCGCACAATGGCTTCTGATGCTTCTCGTGTCTGGCGTGCCGGATATTTTAGCAGCCCTTCTGTATCTGAACCTTTCCCCAACGCTTTTTTACCATAGACAAATAGATGAATTCCTTGTTTGTCATGATTTTGACAAAGACGGCTGTGATTGGCGGCACCTTCATCGCCAGTAATTGTTGATCTGGGCAGTATTGGGTGATGATTAAAATAATTGGCATCCGCAAAAATAGACTGCAATAATTTTTGGGAAAAATCTGCTTCTTGATGTCGGTGTAAATTACTGACTAGGTTTGCTGCAGTAAAATGTGTTTTATGGTCTTGAGTATCAATGCTGGGCGAAACCGTAGCTGCATTGGCTGTCCACATGCTGGATGCCGAATAACTGGCACTCAATAGCTCTGGGGCAATTTTATAGGCTTTCTTTAATTGCTCTTCAGCCGTACCGTGAAAGCCTAATTGATAAAGTAGCTCAAGGTTAGGGCGTTGATGTGGGGGGAGGACGCCTTGTTTTATTCCCATATTATAGAGCAAACGCATTTTCTCTAAACCTTGTCTGGCTGCTGCCTGTGGATTAGAGCGTGTTAAGGCATTATGAGTGGACGCAATGTTGCCTGCAGCAAGACCGGCGTAATTATGGGTTAATCCAACTAAGCCATCCATATTGAGTTCATAAATAGTCATTTATTGTCCAAAACGATGCCAGGTAGTAGCTGCTCTGGCGTGGTTAAATGGGGTTGCTCCATACTGGCTACGGGATAGGCGCAGTAATCGGCGGCAAAATAAGCACTGGGTCTATGATTGCCACTAAAGCCAACACCACCAAAGGGCAGACTGCTTGCTGCACCGGTTGTAGGACGATTCCAATTGATTAATCCTGAGCGTACCCGTTGATAAAATTCTTGGTAATGGGATTCATTATCACTGAGCAACCCTGCAGCTAACCCATAACGTGTTTGATTGGCTAAGTCAATTGCTTCATCAAAGCTGTGATAACGATACATCTGCACTAAGGGGGCGAAAATTTCTTCATCTGCAGGCATGCCTACTTGGCTCATATCAACAATTCCGGGTGATAACAAACCTGTATTTTCAGCAAGAAGGGTCATGGATAATAAGGATTTTCCTCCTGATTCAATGAGCATTTTTTGGCTATGTAAATGCTTGAGTGCCTGATGATGACTAATCACTGGTCCCATGAATGGCTCTGGTTGTTGATCAAACGGTCCTACTCTGACCGCGCGACAGGCATTAATAAAACGCGTTAAAAATGCATCACCTTGGGCTGAGTCGGGGATTATGACCCGTCGTGCACATGTACAACGTTGGCCTGAAGTAATTAGCGTCGAAAGCAGTGTTTGATAAACTGCGGCATTAATATCACTAAGCTCATCAATGACCAAGGGATTATTGCCCCCCATTTCCAATGCTAAAATAACTTCTGGGCGATCACTAAATTGCTGATGAATGCGTAAACCAGTTGGGTAGCTTCCAGTAAAATAAACGCCTTGAATATCCTGTGCTAATAAGCTCTTGCCACAGGTCGCATCGCCTTGTAAGCAGTTGATTACCCCGGCAGCTATTCCACTATCATGCCAGCATTGCATGATTAACTCGGCGACAGCCGGAGCATGTTCACTCGGTTTATATAGAATGGTATTTCCAGCCAGGAGCGCAGGAACTATATGGCCATTGCTTAAATGGGCTGGAAAATTAAATGCGCCTAAAATAACCACAACACCTTGCGGTTTGTAGCGCAAACAGGCTTTGGCTTCAGCGATACTCGTTTCTTTGGCACCCGTGCGCTCTTGGTAGGCTTGAATGGATAAGTTAACTTTTCCGATTACCGAATTTACTTCAGTATGAGATTCCCATAAGGGCTTTCCTGTTTCTTGAGAAATCAATTGCACTAATTGTTCACGGTTTTTTTCTATTTGTTCGGCAAATTTTCGAGTGTACTGAGCGCGTTGTTCAAAATTAAGCATAGACCATGAGGGGAGGGCTTTATGAGCCGCATGTGTTGCTGCAGAGATTTCATCTTCTGTGGCATTTAGGCCATTCCACAATACAGTACCATAACTGGGATTAATGGATTCTAACGAAGTACCATTACCTGTGCGCCATTGTCCATTAATGTATTGCCCTTTGCTTTGCATCATAATTTAATCTTCCTAAGATGTTGTTGCGATCTCTAACGGCGCTACACGTATCACATCTCCGCACTGAACATGGAGCATTTGCGCCGTTTTTTTACTGATAATACAGGTATTTTGTTCTGCATTGATTAGGACTGTATTAATGGTGGCGCGAAAATCCATGAGTGCATTGGATAACAAATAATTAGGACTACTGACCTCATCACTTAGACTTTTAACTGTTACAAGGCGGCTTAGCTCAATGGTTTTTATTTTGGTCACGGGAGCCTCAATTGTTGGTCCGCCATCAAAAATATCGACGTATTTGTTATAACGAAAGCCTTCTTTTAATAAAATATTCATGGCCGGTACCGTTAATGGATGGGGATGGCCTATTACTGCCTGGGCTTCCTCCGAAAGCAATTTGACATAAATAGGATTCCTTGGCATTAAATCAGCAATAAACTGTTTGTCTGTTGCTAGGGTGAGTCGATCTGCTTCGGCATAAGTCATGTGGAAAAAATGGCGACCCACGTTTTCCCAAAAAGGGGATATGCCCTCTTCGTCGGAGACTCCACGCATATCGGCAATAACAATCGGTGCAAAGCGTTCAGTGTGTTGTGCCATAAAGAGAAAACGTGCTTTTGATAATAAGATACCGTTGTTATTTTTTCTGTATTGAGGATTTAGGAAAAGGGTGCAAATTTCACTGCGCCCTTGATTATCATTTACCAGGCTTAAAACTTCATAATCGCTGCGTATGTTTAAAGAGTGAGACATGCGCGTACGTTTTGATACTTTGTAGGAATAAAATGGTGTTTCATAGCCGATGCGTGATTCAATCGCAGAAACCCCAACAATTTCTTTATTTTTTTGATTCTCTAAAACAAAAAGATAATATTCACATACTGGTTGTTCTATTTTTTTTTCATAAGAGTCTGTTGACCAAGTGAGGCGTTTTTTTAGTAATGTTCTATCTTTGGGAAGGGTTGTCATTCCTATACCGCTTTGCTCTGCCAGATCATGAATAGCCTCTAAATCAGAATCAAGCGCACTACGAAATAGCATCATTTTTTTAAATCCTCTAAGCCACCCTGGGCTAAATCTAGTAAGAGTAAAGCACTTAGTGCTGCGCGTTCAGGTAGGCTATCTAATAAAATATATTCTTCTGGACTATGAATATTCCCGCCTCTGACTCCTAGCGTATCCAAGACTGGTAAACCATGCTGGGCTAAATTATTACCATCACAACAGCCACCACTGTCTTTCCAATCAATAGATAAGCCAAGTTCCTTGCCCAGAAGTTGAACGCGCTGAAATAGACGTTCTGTACCTGAACAAACGCGTTTTACAGGTCTGCCAAAGGTCCCATGTATTGTTAAAGTATAGTCTTGGCGTTTTAAGAGATGAATAATTTTGTTAATTTCCGCTCTTACCCAATGTTGATCCTCGGGTTGGCTAATCCGCACATCTAGTTTTGCTACCGCTTTATCCGGTACCATGTTGAGTGCTTCACCGCCAGCAATTTTGCCTACGTTAATGGTGATTCCATCGCGTTTGCCATTTAGCATATTAATGGCACAAAGGGCTTCGGCTAAATAGCAAATAGCATTTCTGCCTTCAGAAAAAGCCCGGCCAACATGGGCTGCTTTGCCCGTAGCTATAAGGGTTAATTTGCCGCTGCCGCGGCGGTTTTTAGCTAAAGTACCCGTCGCTGTCATTGCTGGCTCATAGACTAAGGCTGCTTGATAATGGGCGGCTAATTCATCAAAGAGACTACTGGATACAGGAGAGCCTATTTCTTCATCGGCATTGATTAATACATCCCAGCCCAGCTGCGCTGCGCGTGCATCTTGTTCAAAAGCGGTTAATGCATGAAGCATAACAATCAATCCGCCTTTCATATCGGCAACGCCAGGTCCATTAACATGACTGTCATTAATGTAGGTGAGTTTTTGGAAAGGACTGTTGGCTGGATATACTGTATCCATATGACCACTAAGTAGAATACGTCGTTTTAAATGAGGTCGTTTTCTAATATATAAAGCATCTCCACAATTTTGTACGCTGGTATCTCCTGACATATTAATTACGGATAATGGCTGTGATTTTTTAATTTCAATAGTATCTGCAATGGGTTGATATGCTTCGTGTAAGGCTTTGGCCATTTGTACAAGACCATCCAGGTTTGTCGTGCCTGAGTTGATCTCACAAAAATGGTGCAGTTGCCCCACCATTTTTTTTTGATTGCTGTTTATTGTATCGATTATTTCTTGGTATGATTTTTTCATGATTGTTAGCTCTAAAACTTATGTTTAAACAATAGCTTAAATTAGGATGATTCTCAATGTTTATCCAAAAAAGTGATTGGTTCATTCGCGGCGCGTAGTAAATCTATATGCAGCCGTTAAGCCATTGGTGCAGGCATACGCTTTACGCGTTCAGCGTAAATGTGCCGCTCACGGCCTTTTACCTGTGCGTTTGCGAGTGAGTTCCGGGGACTGGGATATCCCAGAATTTTTAACGAGGTAGCGATACGCTTGATGTATTTATGAGATGCCCCATGGGCAAGCTATGGGGCATCAACAGTAGCTGGAAAATTTTTAAGTTGATTTAAAGTGTATTTGTTTGATTTGGTTGATGAGAATCCGATTTATTGGGCTTGGGGTTCCCCATAAGACCGAGCGTACATAGGGCTCCTACGCTCGCTAATTGTTGTTCTCGGATTAACGGATCTGCTGGGAGCAATAGATCTACCGCGTCAGACAAGCCTTGGTGTGCGTGAATGGCAGGGATTATACGATCAATACGTTCGAGCCGCGTGATTAGTTCCTCTTGTTGTCGCATAAGCTCGGCATGGTGTTGTAAGCTTTTTTCAAGCTGTAATTTAACTGATTGAAGTTCCGCTTCTGTTTTGCCAATGCGTTCTGCAAAATCAACAAAACTTTGTGAGCCATTTTCTAAAAAGCCATCCAATCTTTTTTGAAAATTTTGTCGTTGCTGAGTGTCATTAATTACTGCTTTTGAAAGAGTTTCAACAGTTCCTTGCAAGGTTGTTGCAAGCGCCTTTGTTTTTCTTAATTCAATAGCTAACGCCTCTCGTTTTTGCTCTAGCTCAGTTACTTGTCCATTTATTCTGTCGTTAATTTTTTTATGAGCGGAATTGGTTTTTTCTAGTTCATTTATGGTCTCATCATAGCGCACCTGATTTTTTTCCATGTCGTTTTTGAGTGATGTAGCCGTACTTTGTAATTCTGCTTGGGTTTGACGTAGATATTGCTCGGTTAGCATGTTGCTTTCTATTTGAACTCTTAAAACATCTATCTGCTCAGATAAATCATTTACATTATAATGAAGTCTTCCATTTTCTGCTTTAAATTGTTCAACTTCTATTAATAGTTTTTGGCGTATGGTGTCTAATGCTGAAATTGTTAATACCAGTACATCAGCAATGCCAAAAATGCCTTCTTTTATTTTTTTAGTAACCAGTTGGGTATGATCCAGATGATCTTGAAGTATGACGCCACTTGTAATGTATGCACCCGCACTAAGTCCACTAAGAGCGACTAGAAAGCCAACATTTGCTATTACGCCTAGCACCATAGTTGGTGCAGATAGTGCAATTCCTACTGAAATTCGTTCCAGCCAGGACATACTACCCCAGGTTTTTGCCAGGCGCGTGAGTATGCTTGGGTTTTCTTCCAGAGAGTCAATAATAGCGCTAAGACTATTTCGTACTTGGATTAGAAGTTCATTTGATGAAGCTATACTGGCAAGACCAGTAGTATTTTTATCAAAAGAATTCGGATCTAATATTAGATTTTGTGCTGCATCCGAAAAATTCAATTGAGCTAATACATTTTTTGTCCCTATATTATTGACAGGAGTTTTAGCTTGCGCCTTTTCTGTGGCAGAATCTTTATCTGTACAATCTTGAAGTTCCTTCTCGTTGACAGCCATGTCTCACTCCTTCTGATTAAGATTTTCCTTATCATTATTATTTTTAACCATAAAATATGCTGAGAAGCAAGAAAAAAAATTTTTTTATGGGTTTTTTAAATTTTAAGGTGGGGGGATTCTACAGAAAACTCGTGCATTTTATGACTTAATGCAGTTCTGTCTTGAGAAAAAAAACCAGTCTTACTTGTGGTATAGCCTTGTTGAATTAATTGGTATGAATAACCTAAAGAGGGGATAAGTAATAGAGCGCCTAGGAACATTCTCATAACACCGGCAATAATTGTTAACGTTGCATGTGACAGTTTTAATTCAGTCGCTAATTTTTTATAATTTTCGATTGCTTTAGTTGAGGGGGTGGTAATTAATTCAGACGTACGTGAAATCACTTCAAGAAGCAGTCTTTTGCCATTGACATTTTGGTCATTTAGTTTTTTGACTAATGATAATAAATCATTTGCCTGATTTTTGATTTTTATATATTCAGGGGCATCTGGTAATGTATTAATTAATTTGAAACATTGTCTTAGTCGGAGATGGATTATTTGTTTTACCCGTGAGTGGGGGCAATTCATATCACGCCAATAGATTAACCAGGATTTTCTATTATCAGCAATTAATTGTGTGTAATTTGCATCAATGTAGGTATTCAGGGCATTCCATATAATCTTGCGATGAAAATTCATACCACGTCCTTTAACATTAGCTGCTGCGGCATCCAATGCTCGCTCAAACTCTTTTCTTTGCATTGGATGTTCTGAGATAAAGGACTTCATCATATTATAATAAGCTGAGGATAGTGCTCCTCTGTCAATAGCGTCTTTGCATGAAAAGTTATAGCTTTTAGGCTTTATGGTATTAATTATGTAGTTGGTTAATTCATATTTAATGAAATGTACATAAACTGCCTGCTTTTGTGCTGTTGATAAATAATCTTGTGAATTTATTCCCATGCACTTAAAACTTTGTATCAGTAGTTTATTTAAAATTTCTTGCTCATTTTCAACGGTTCCAAATAAATGTTTTCTTGCCTCAGGACTAATGATTAAATCAGAAATGTTATTTTTATGCTTTTTACCGTGGAGCACGGCTAATAGTTCGTTAAATGTAACAGTGTAAGGTCGTTTATCTTGAGTAATACGATAGTGTTTGGAGTCCATTAATCCGTCATTTGCGGGAAGAGTAATGACCATGATTTTAAATTTTGGATCGTGTTCTAAATCATGAAGCGCTTGTGTTAACGCGCGTTCTTTTACTCGTGCAATATCAAAATGGTAGGCATCATAGGCTAGATTATTGAAATAAATATGATGTATTGTTTGTTCCGGGTATTCTTGGGCATTTATTTCCAGCCATCGCTTAAATAACGGGCTAACGCGCGTAGCGCCTTGATGACGCTGCGCTTGGGTGCTAAAACGAAATTCGGTAGCATCGGCGGTGGTTTTATAGGAATAGTTTTTAATAGATGGAATATTTGTGCCAAATTGCGGTTTAAAATTTTTTGAAAACACGGAAAAAATACGTGCTATTAATCCTTCTTCGTTGTTCGGAGATAAATAATTAACCGTTTGAATCGGATCTTTTAGATTCTTTGTAATATCTTGGCTCGGATTGGGTTTTTGTGGTCGGGTTTGTGAGGCAATGCAATTGATCCAGCCAGAAAATTTTTGCTCAAGAATTTGATTATTATTGTTGTAAACTGTTTCAATGATGCCATCTAATGTTTTAATTTGAGCAATAGAAAGAGACTCTCTGTTCTCAATTATTTTTTCTAGAGAAGTCAGAAGTGATGAATATAAATTCCCGTAGGGAAAATGTTCATCATACTCATGCTTAAGAATACAGTGTAATTCGGCGAATTGTGGTAGTAATTTTTCGAGCTCACTATTAATTAGTGGTTTTAATTGAAGAAAGTAGACATAGCAGTTACGATTGTGTAGCGCATCGCTGGATAATGCTTGATTGTCTGCTGTTGGTGTAGTCATTACTTCCAATTAACCCGTGCATTTTTCGCGCATTATAGCAAAAAACACGGCAAAAAGGAAGTGGTGTAGCGAAATCATTTGTATTACTTCTAAGGTTGAGATTGTGGAACGCTATTCTAGTTTTGATATTTGTCATTCTGATTGGAAAGATATCTTGGTGCAGGCCATGGGAACAATGAATAAGGATTATTTGCATCAGCTAATGAATGAACCTAATTGGTTGCCTGGTGCGGAGCGATTATTTGCTGCGTTTAGTTTACCACTTGCAAAAACAGAATATATTTTATTAGGTGAGTCGCCTTATCCTCGTCCTGTTTCTGCGAATGGTTATGCCTTTTGGGATAATGCTGTAGAAGGACTCTGGAGTCCTAACGGTTTGAGTACGGCGGTCAATAGGGCAACATCACTGCGCAACTGGATTAAAATGATGCTGGTCGCTCGTGGTAATTTGGATGCAACGAATACATCACAAGAGGCAATCGCCAAGCTTGATAAGCAGGCATTGGTACAAACCGGTGAACAGCTGTTTCTGGGGATGATGGAGCAGGGTATTTTATTGTTAAACGCTTCTTTGGTTTATAGCGAAGGAATGGTGCCTTATCATGCACGTCAGTGGAAACTTTTTATGCAAAGTCTTTTTGCGCAATTAGCGTTAGTTAAATCAAGCGTGAAGCTTATTTTATTAGGTAAGATTGCAGAAACTATTTCACAGGATAAATTAGCAGTAGGTTTGGTTGCAGAACATCCTTATAATATAAGTTTTATAACCAATCAAAAAGTGATTGAATTTTTTAAACCTCTGGACTTATTGTCATATGAATAATAAATCAACAATTAATGCTGAAGAAGTTAATAAATTTGCCCAACATGCCAAGCACTGGTGGGATACTGAGGGGCCGTTAAAAACCTTGCATGATATTAACGGGACTCGTTTGCAGTTTATTGCCCAGCATGTGGATCTAACTGATGTATGCGTATTAGATATTGGTTGCGGTGGTGGAATCTTATGTGAGGCGATGGTAAAGTCTGGAGCAAAAGTTACAGGAATTGATGCGGAGAGCGAGGCGATTCAAACTGCGCAGGAACATGCAAAGAGTAATGGTTTGGCCATTGACTATTTTTGTACCCCCGTTGAAACCTATAAAAATAAGCAGTATGACGTGATTACCTGTATGGAAATGTTGGAACATGTAGAGCATCCTGAAATAGTATTAGAGCATTGCAAACGTTTACTTAAACCTAATGGTTTTTTATTTTTATCGACGATTAGCCGAACGATGAAGGCTTATGCAAGTGCTGTTGTTGCTGCTGAGTATGTCCTGAATTTATTACCGAGACAGACTCATGACTACAGTAAGTTCATTAAACCTAGTGAGCTTATGGCAATGGCGCGTTCTTTTGGTTTCAATTTGCTCGATATGCGGGGAATGAATTACAATCCAATTTTAAGAACTTCATCGCTAAGTTCTGATGTGAATGTTAATTATTTATTGGCCTTGCATCGATAGTAGGTTCACTGCTATTAAGTTAATGTGAGTTATGGATAAGAAATCGGAATAGGGCATATTACGCCTCGGTCCATTCGGGCTGAGACGGCATAAATGCCGTCTCAGCCCGAATGGACCGAGAATAAATAAAGTTAAACTCCTTAACTTGACGCCTATGGGTCACACGTCCCAATCTATGTTTCTACAAAGGAGCGCTTGTTACGCTTTCTCTGTTGTCTTTCTTTTTATTGTAACGCTCTTGATAGCGTTGGTAGGCATATTTAGCTTGCTCAGCTGTAACAACATCTACTTCATTTCCATAGATATCAACACGGGCAGCATTTTCTTTTTGACAGCTTAAATAAGCAGGAGATGCGCTGTAGTAACTTAATGCTTCTCTAAGTGACTTTTTACTGAATGCAGGAGAATCCAGGCGTTCGTAAAAATCAATAATGTCATCAAATATACCAATTTTTAATGGTTTAATTTGGTTTGCTTTTTTAAAGAAGGCGCTTGGAAAATGTTCTATGAGCCAATCTATAATTTGCAGTTTATCTTTTTTTATAGCAGTTAATTGTTGTTTATCCATCATATTGCTCTAAAGCGTTATCATTTGCCGAATAAGCTACCATATCCTGGGACTTAATCAAGTCTTTGTGCAAAATAGACACGATATATCTTGTTTAAATTGCGATCAAAATAGACTGTATTGCTTAAGGTTTTGTAAGAGATATCTCAATTTTGGTGGTGATAATGGCTTGTCGAGCATGTCTTTTATTCTTGAGCTAACAGTAACTCATTGTTTTTAATTGATTTTCATTAAATGTTAATATTTTTTTTTAAAAAAAATAATATTTTTTAATAATTCATGGTCTTGAACTTTTTTTATTCTGTTGCTAAATTCTATACATGACTTGTACGGATTATGAGTCATACAAAAGGACTTGAAATCAAATGGATTTGATTCTGTCAGGGATGACCATATAAGAGCTGGACGTTCTTATACGGATGACTGCGAAAAGCCAGGTTAGCCTGGCTTTTTTATTTTTTATTATGCCACTAAATAACCCGAATGTGACAAAAACCTTTTGTCAGGGAAGTAAGCAAAAATAACAGAACCATTTTTAATGGTATTAATTACAGGTTTTGCCAATGTTTGAGCAATCGCCGGACATCCCCATGACAGGCCAGCACGCCCTGATTTTTTAATAAAATCCGGTTCAACATACCATGCGCCATGAATCACAACACGCCTGCTGTAGGCATTATCATTAAATCCTTTGTCTAGGCCTTGAAGATTTAATGAGTACCCTTTATGACCCATATAGGTTCCTTTAGTGATATAAGTTCCTAAGCTAGATTCTTTGCTTGAATTTACATTTGAAAAATGGTTTGCTCTATTATCGCCCGAATTTTTGCCATGAGCAACATAGGTATTATATAAAAGCCGCTCTTTGTTGACGTCAAATACCCACATGCGTTGTTTGTTCGAGGGTAATGAATAATCAATTACCGTAAGCACATGCTTTTTAACGGCGCCTTTTCTACTGGCATTTTTATATGCGGTTAACGCAAGTTTTAACACGTTTTTATCGAGTTGCGGGGCTTTGCTTCCAAGGTGTTGAACCTGGGTATTTATATCTGAGCCAGTCGCAAATGAGGGGGGACTGGTAGTAATGTTGCTGGTTAGCAGGACGGTTGAGATTATAGTTAATAGGGTATTCATACAGCTCCTTTTCTTCTTGTAAAATCACCGTTATTGGTCATTAAAAAACGGTGATTATATAAACAATCGAGGTAATTGTAAAATCATGAGATTTTTACTTGTCCATAAGGGTGATTTATTATTCAATTCAGGAGCTTAACGAAGCGAATGAAAAAAATACGATTTAATTACCGAACTTTTTGCATAAATATAAAGCTATTTATTAAGCAATTTATAGGCTATCCAGCACAAAATAACACAATTATGTGTATTATTTACACATAATTTGCATTGGATTTGGCACGCTTGTTGCTTTGTTGACAGGTGTTTTTGGCATATAATGCGGATAAACTGAGGTTATCATTCCCTTTTACACAGGTCTAAACTATGATGTCCTGTTGTTATTTCTTTTTGTTCGGAGAGTACTATGCTTGAAAAGCAAGCGATGCAATTACCAGAAGGCTTAAGAGCTGCTATTAATCATGCTTATCGCGTTGATGAGTTGTCGTTAATTACGGAACTTTGTGAGAAGGCTGATTTAGATCAAAAGCAATTGGATGTGATTAAGGCCAGTGCAACCAAGCTAGTTGAGTCGGTACGCTCTGAGCGAAAAAAAAGCACAGGGATTGATTCATTTTTAACAGAATACGCTTTATCTAGTGATGAAGGAATTGCCTTAATGTGCTTGGCGGAGGCTTTGTTGCGTGTTCCTGATAGCGCTACTATTGATAATTTAATTAAAGATAAACTGGCTGGTGGTGATTGGAAATCACATATTGGGCAAAGTGATTCATTTTTTGTGAATGCGACAACTTGGGCGTTGATGTTAACCGGTAAAGTGTTAACCCCAGAAAAAGCAGAATCTACTTTAGTAAAATCCTTGATGAAAGTTGTTAATCGTAGCAGTGAAGCTGTGGTTCGAACTGCTGTAGATAAAGCGATGCGCATCATGAGCAAACAATTTGTTATGGGACGTACTATTAAAGAAGCGCTAAGCCGAGCGAAAAAGAAAGAGGCTCAAGGCTATCGTTATTCTTATGACATGTTGGGTGAGGCTGCATTAACTATGGCGGATGCTGCACGTTATTTTGACGCTTATAAAGGAGCAATTGAAGCAATCGGTAAGGATGCAGATAAAGATTCAGATGTGTATAAGCGTGCGGGAATCTCGATAAAATTATCAGCCTTACATCCTCGTTATAATGAAAGCCAGTATGAACGAGTTCTACTTGAGTTGCCTCCTAAGCTTTTAATTCTTGCTCGTCTAGCCAAAGAATATGGTATTGGTTTAACTATTGATGCGGAAGAATCAGAGCGTTTAGATTTATCGCTTGATGTGATGGAGCGTGTTTTTATTGATGACAGTCTTGCTGACTGGAATGGGTTTGGTCTTGCAGTACAGTCCTATCAGAAAAGAGCGTTCTATGTATTGGATTGGGTTGCTGCTTTAGCGCGAAGCAAGAAACGCCGCATGATGGTGCGTTTAATTAAAGGTGCCTATTGGGATAGCGAAATCAAAAAAACACAAATGCAAGGATTAGCTGAGTATCCTGTATTTACGCGCAAGGTCTTTACCGACGTATCATTTCAAGCCTGCGCTAAAAAAATCTTAACGATGACGGATGCTATTTATCCGCAATTTGCAACACATAATGCTTATTCAGTAGCAATGATTCTTGATATTACGGGTAATTACCGCGATTTTGAATTTCAATGCTTGCATGGCATGGGAAATGAGTTATATCAGCAGGTGGTTCCTGAAAATCGTCACGGAATTGCGTGTCGTATTTATGCGCCTGTAGGAAGTCATGAAGATTTACTTCCTTACTTAGTACGTCGTTTATTGGAGAATGGTGCCAACTCATCTTTTGTAAATCGTATTGTTGATGATAATGCCCCTATTAGTACTCTGGTCGAAGATCCGGTGCATAAAGCCAGATCTTTATTCGGTAAGTTGAATAAAAATATCCCTCTGCCAAAAGATATATTTGTGCCAAGAAGAAACTCTAAAGGTTTTGATTTTAGCAATCGTCAAGAATGTGTTTTATTGCAACAGGAATTCGCCAAAATTAATTTAGGACAATGGACTGCAGGCCCTATAGTTGCGGGAAATAGTGTGTCTAAAGCAGAGACACAAAAAGTTTATTCTCCTCAGCAAACCGAGTGCGTGGTAGGTACTGTACACAATGCCTCTTTGGATGATGTCGAAAAGGCATTAATTGCAGCAACACAAACATTCCCGCTCTGGTCTGGTATTTCTGTTGAAGAGCGTGCCGCATGTATGAATCGTTTTGCTGACTTATTAGAAGAAAACAGCACCGAGTTTTTAGCATTAGCATGTCTTGAAGCAGGAAAAACATTTAATGATGGTATTGCTGAAATACGAGAGGCTGTTGATTTTTGCCGTTATTATGCCATGTTGGCACAAAAAATTATGGCAAATCCAGTACGTTTAGCCGGTTATACTGGTGAACTAAATGAATTGAGCTTACACCCGCGTGGTACGGTACTGTGTATTAGTCCGTGGAACTTTCCCTTAGCGATTTTCACTGGGCAAGTTGTAGCTGCCTTGGTTACGGGAAACTGTGTTATTGCAAAACCTGCAGAGCAAACACCTTTAATTGCTTCCTTTGCGGTGAAACTAATGCATCAAGCTGGAATTCCTGCTGGTGCGATGCAATTGCTTCCAGGAGATGGCGAAAATATAGGTGCCGCTTTAGTTGCTGATCAACGTATTAAAGCAGTTCTATTCACTGGTTCGACGGATACAGCAAATCATATTAATCGTTCTTTAGCAACTCGCGGCGGCGAGATTATTCCCTTAATTGCAGAAACTGGTGGTCAAAATGCCATGCTCGTTGATTCTTCGGCATTATTAGAGCAAGTGGTTGTTGATGCGGTAAATTCGGCATTTGGTAGCGCAGGACAACGCTGTTCTGCGTTACGTGTTTTATTTGTTCAAGAAGAAGTTTATCCACGAGCTGTGGCTCTTTTAAAGGGGGCAATGGCTGAGTTAGTTGTTGGTGAGCCACAATGGTTAGTTACTGATGTGGGCCCGGTTATTGATCGACCTGCCTTATCTATATTAAAAAGTCATGTGGACAATATGAAAAAACGTCATGAAGTGCTCTATCAGTGTTCTTTAGATGAATCACTTGAATCAGGATATTTCATGCCGCCTACAGCCATTGCTATTGATCAGATCGGTGCTTTGGAAAAAGAGGTCTTTGGGCCTGTATTGCATGTAGTTAAGTTTAAGCGCCAAGATTTAGATAAAGTGATTGAACAAATTAATGCAACAGGGTACGGCCTTACTTTAGGTATTCATAGCCGTATTAATGAAACGGTTGAATACATCAGAGAACGTGTTCATGCAGGTAATTGCTATGTCAATCGTAATATGACTGGCGCAGTTGTTGGTTTGCAACCTTTTGGTGGTGAGGGACTATCAGGAACAGGACCTAAAGCAGGTGGACCTAATTATCTAGCTAGACTTTGTCATGAACGTACCTATACAGTAGATACAACTGCTGCTGGTGGTAATGCAAGTTTGATGTCGTTGCCTGACTAATACTTATTTTTAATGGGGGTAGGCTGAGTTGTAACGCTAAGGAATTTTAACTTCGTCTATCTTCGATCCGTTCGGCTGAGGCGCGCTTTAGCGCTGTCCTTGGCACTTTTATATTTTTTTATGCATCTTTTAATTCCTTGCACCATAACATATATTAAATCATAAATTATGACAGTAGTAGATTAAGGATGAGACTACTTATATGAAGCAAAAATCAATTAAGAAATTTATTTGTGACCTACTACAATTGGCAGGGGTTTTTCCTAACGGTAATAACGCTTGGGACATACAAATTCATAATGAAGATTTTTATATGCGTGTTTTTAATGAAGGATCACTCGGGTTGGGTGAATCTTACATGGAAGGATGGTGGGATTGTCCGTCTTTAGATCAATTTTTTGATCGTATTATAACCGCGGATCTTGAAAGCCAAGTGCTGCACAATAAATGGTTGTGGCCCAAATTATTTTTATTAAAATTATTAAATTTTCAAACTAAAAAGGGTGCTTTGGTCGTTGGTGTCAAACATTATGATTTGGGTAATGACTTATTTCATGCGATGTTAGATCAACGCATGAATTACACGTGTGGTTATTGGGAGAATGCTCGTGATTTGGATGCAGCCCAACTGAATAAGTTGGAATTGAGCTGTCAAAAATTAATGCTTAAACCAGGTATGCGTGTATTGGATATTGGCTGTGGTTTTGGTTCTTTGGCAAAATATGCAGTAGAAAATTATGGCGTGAGTGTAGTTGGCATTACTATATCTAAAGAGCAGTGTCAATATGCACAAAGAAACTGTGCCGGTTTGCCTGTAGAAATCCGCTTTCAGGATTATCGTGATGTGCAGGAGAAATTTGATCGCATTGTTTCATTGGGGATGTTCGAGCATGTGGGGCATTTAAATTATCGCACCTATATGCAAAAAGTAAGTGACTGTCTGCATGAGGATGGTTTATTTTTATTGCATACCATCGGTAATAGGAAAACGTATACTACCAGTGATGCCTGGATTAACAAATATATTTTTCCTAATGGCGTAATACCATCCATGCTGCAAATTAGCCGAGCTTCTGAAGGTTTATTTATCATGGAAAACTGGGCTAATTTTGGTGCTTATTATGACAATACCTTAATGGCTTGGGATGCTAATTTTGAACGCAACTGGGCGCATTTAAAAACGCAATATGATGAGACGTTTTATCGCATGTGGCGTTATTATTTATTAGCTTGTGCTGCTTCTTTTCGCTCACGCAGCATGCAGTTATGGCAAATTGTTTTTTCTAAGCAGGGTATTCGCGGAGGGTATCAAGTACCGTTATTTGATGGAAGAACAAAAAATTGATTGCAAATGAGCATAGGCGTCAAGCTAAGCCCTGTGTTCCTACGTTCCGCGGACAAGCCGCGGAAAAGAGTAGGCAGTGGATTGACGTTTATGCCTAGTAATAGACGGGAATAATGGTTAATGCTTTTTAGCAAAGAACCATGGAATCAATACGAACAAGACCAAACCACCCACTAAGAATGATTCAAAAATAAATACATTGCCTATAGGGATTTGTGAGGGCGGTGCAAACCCAACCAGCATCGCGCTGATACAGCATACCGTACCTAGGCCTGCGATGAACCACATCATTTTATTTCCACCTGGAATAGTGTATCCACGGGGGTGATCAGGCCGACTGTATCTGAGTTTAATCGCGGCAGCAAACATGATGATATAAACTAATAAGGCCATTTGCGCACTTAAATCGCTCAGCATCCAGTAAGCCGCATTGATTGAATGCAGCAATATAAAAACAGTACTTAAAATAGTAACAATAATTGCTTGGGTAAACAGAATAGTAGTTGGGGCGCCGTATTTATTGGTACGTGCAAATCGCGCCGGTAACGAGCCATCACGAGCTGAAACCAGCAATCCCTTGGTTGGCCCAATAATCCATGCAGAAACACCGCTTAAACCGCCTAAAATGATGAGGACGGCAATTAGCGAGGTCATCCAGGGCATATGGTAGGATGTAAAGAAAACGGAATAGGCATCAATAAGACCGGAGACGACACTTAAGTTATTATTGGGTACCACAACTACAATAGATAAAGAACCTAAAGACAGTGTAGATATAATAAGAATGGTGGAGTAGAGCAGTGCTCTTGGGTAATCTCGTTGTGGATTTTTTACTTCTTCGGCATGAACAGCGGACATTTCCATCCCAATTAAACCAAATAAAACGGCTGCAAATAGGGATAGATTTCCTAAGGATTCGAAATTAGGGAACCAGGATGATGGGTAATCAACTGCCATCGGTTTGCCTTGAATCGCCCACATAAGTGCCAAGCCAATAATCACCAGCATTGGCAGAACAGTACCGATTGTTGCACCGACAATACTGACAATACTGGAGATTTTCATGCCAAAGCAATTTATAAATGTAAACAACCAAAACAGACCGATTACGGTTCCTAATAAATAAAATTTATTATTGGCTAAATCGGGAGCGACTAAATAAGATAAGGTTGCGGCAATAAAGGCGAGAATTGTTGGATACCAAACTACGTTATAGATCCACTGTAGCCAAATGGTAATAAATCCTGCTCGTTTACCAAAAGCCTCTCTAACCCAAACATAAATTCCACCTGTATTGGGATAAGCCGTAGCTAATTCGGCTGCGACAAGGGCAACGGGAATAAAAAAGGCAAAGGCAGCGATAACATAGTAGGATACCAATGATAAACCAAGTTTCGCACTGATGGGGAGGGTACGAAGACTATCAACGGCGATTACGTTAATCATTACCAAGGAAAAAACGCTTAAAACTTTTTTTGGCTGACTCATGATTAATATTAATCCTTAATGGGGCGGCAATAAATTAAATTGGAGGTTACGATGGGTACAGAGCTATTTAATTAAGGATTAATAAAAGCAAAGAATGTCCATGCACCTACCTGAATTCATAGTCAATGAGCGGTCGCGAAGTATAACATTGTGGCTTGAAAGAAAACAATAAGTTAAAGCTGCTTTTTCAATATGGATTCATGGTTTTTTAATGTAGGTTGGGTCATTTTGACCCAACTGTAGTGTATAACAGAACTATCATACCTGTAATGAACGAGAATGTTGGGTCAACAACGACCCAACTTACGTTACTTTAGGCACCTAAATTTCTTAGTACATACTGCAAAATACCGCCATTTTTGTAGTATTCCAATTCATCAGCAGTATCAATACGGCAAAGCGCTTTAATGTGTTCTACTTTACCATCAGCACGTTCTATAGTTACAGGAACCATTGCCCCTGGAGTTAATGAATCAGAAATATCAATACTGATACGCTCATCACCTGTTAAATTTAATGTCTTGCGCGTCATGTTCTCGGTAAATTGCAGTGGTAAAACACCCATGCCAATTAAGTTAGAGCGATGGATACGTTCAAAGCTTTCAGTAATTACTGCTTTGACGCCAAGTAAATTAGTTCCTTTGGCTGCCCAGTCTCTAGACGAACCAGTACCATATTCTTTACCTGCGATAACAACTAACTCATGATGATGTTGCTGATAGAGCATTGACGCATCATAAATGGGCATTACTTCGCCGGTAGGAATGTAACGCGTAATCCCGCCTTCTTGTCCTGGAGTCATTTCGTTACGAATACGGATGTTGGCAAAAGTTCCCCGCATCATCACTTCATGGTTACCACGACGTGACCCATAGGAGTTAAATTCTTTTTCACTAACGCCCTTGGATTTTAAATACAAACCAGCAGGAGAATTTGCCTTAATTGAACCGGCAGGAGAAATATGATCTGTAGTAATTGAGTCACCAAACAAAGCTAATACATAGGCTTGCTTGATAGGCTTAATTGCTTCGGGCTTTTCTTTTAAATTATCGAAGAATGGTGGATGTTGAATGTAGGTTGAATCGTCATTCCATTCGTAAGTTTTACCTGTACTGGTTTTAATTGCTTGCCAGTGTTCATCACCTTGGAATACTTCAGAATATTCTTTACGAAACATGCTGCCAGTAACTTTAGCCACTTCTGCCGCAATTTCAGCATTAGTCGGCCAAATGTCCTTGAGGTACACATCATTACCTTTACTGTCCTTACCTAGAGGATCTTTGCTCAAGTCAGTGCAGGTTGTTCCACATAGTGCGTAGGCAACAACTAATGGGGGAGAAGCTAACCAGTTTGCTCTAACTTGTGGGTGGACGCGACCTTCAAAGTTTCTATTTCCAGATAAAACCGCTGAAACAACCAAATCATTATCAGTGATGCTGTGCGCGATCGCATCAGGTAGCGGGCCTGAGTTACCAATACAAGTAGTGCAACCATAACCAACCAAGTTAAAACCTAATTGATCCAGGTATGATTGTAAGCCTGCTTTTATCAAATAATCAGTAACTACTTTGGAACCAGGAGCTAATGAAGATTTAACCCATGGCTTGCGTTGCAATCCTTTTTCAATTGCTTTTTTAGCAACTAAGCCCGCAGCCATTAAGACACTTGGGTTTGATGTATTGGTGCAACTCGTGATTGCTGCGATTACCACATTACCGTGCTTCATTGCAAAATCATGATTTTTTACGGGAAATGAAGTATCTTTCTCTTGTTCTTTGCCTGTTTCAGCTAAAAACTTAGAAAATTCAACAGGTAATGTTTTCAGGCTTACTTTATCTTGTGGGCGTTTGGGGCCTGCTAGTGACGGTTCAATTGAATCGAGATCCAGTTCTAATGTATCTGTAAACATGGGGTCTTCACTGTCTTTGTCATACCACATGCCTTGGGCTTTCGCATAAGCTTCAACCAGAGCAATTGTGTGTTTGTCACGACCAGTTAATTCAAGATAACGAATCGTTTCTTTATCTACAGGGAAAAATCCGCAGGTAGCGCCATATTCTGGAGCCATGTTTGAAATAGTGGCGCGATCAGCGAGTGGTAAATCATTCAGGCCCGGGCCATAGAATTCAACGAATTTACCAACCACTCCTTTCTTTCTCAGCATTTGCGTTACGGTGAGCACTAAGTCAGTAGCCGTGATGCCTTCTTTCATCTTGCCGTGTAATTTGAAGCCGATAACTTCAGGGATTAACATGGATACAGGTTGACCCAGCATTGCAGCCTCAGCTTCAATACCGCCTACGCCCCAACCTAATACACCTAAACCATTAATCATGGTTGTGTGCGAGTCAGTACCAACTAAAGTATCTGGATAAGCATATAACTGACCTTCGTCACTACTACTCCATACGGTTTTCCCTAAATACTCCAAATTTACCTGGTGGCAAATACCTGTTCCTGGAGGAACGACCTGGAAGTTATTAAACGCTTTTTGCCCCCACCGTAAAAATTCATAACGCTCGTTATTGCGTTCCATTTCAATTTCGGTATTCACTTCTAATGAGTCTTTAGTACCAAATTTGTCAACCATCACCGAGTGGTCAATTACTAAATCAACTGGTGATAAAGGTGAAATTTTATCGGGATTACCACCCATCTTAACAATGGCTGTACGCATAGCTGCTAAATCAACAACTGCTGGAACACCGGTGAAATCTTGCATCAGAACGCGAGCGGGTCTAAACGCGATTTCATGTTGTGATGTTTTCGTGTGTAACCAGTCCGCAATGGCTTTAATGTCTTTCGTGGTTACGGTATTGTCATCTTCGAAACGTAATAAATTTTCAAGAAGTACTTTAAGAGAGTAGGGAAGACGGCTTATCCCTTTTAAATTTTTATGCTCAGCTTCTTTTAAGCTGTAGTAATTATAGGTTTTTCCATCTACATCCAATTGACACTTGGTTGATAAACTGTCATGACCCACTTTCATAAAAAACTCCTGGAATTAAAAGCTGAATAATAGCTCAAAATTTAGAATTTTTCATGGAATCTTATTAAGATTATAAAGAAAAAATGTAGGTCGATGTTAAATGAAGTTCTTACCAAAACAGAAATTAGTTAGAATGTATTGTTCAATGGCATTCTTTAATTTTGACTCTGTACCGTCAATAGGGTCAAATTCATCTAGAGTCATTCATATCAGTTTACTTGGGAACGTAATGATCTTTAATACGAAGTATTCTTTAACGAGAGGCAGTTATAATGTCTCTCCAGAGTCATAATGAAAAAAAGAGTAACCCCACCCATTTGAATACAATAGACCTCTTTACAAAAATTTACACTCACGTAGTATTAATTAACGTCAGCTTAATTTATTTTGCATTGACTTGGTGGTTGGCATGGATATTGCCTATGCTTTTTGTGGCAAACGAAGGAGTGTTGGATGCTTGATACAAATAACGTGACGCTAAGCTCGTTACTTACCCTTAGTCAGGATGGTATTGGAACTGAACAGTTATCAGTTTTAAAAGAGGGACTAAAACAAGAGGATGATAGTTCGATAGATCCCAATACTTTTGTTTTATTATTTGCGCAAATCACAGCAAATATTCCTGCGCCTGAACAACAAGAGACTCGAGTGTTTGACGCAGCCAACTTAATTGACGTGGAGACTGTAACGTCTGAAAAGCCACAAAATGAACAAATTACGGCGCTTTTAGAGGATAATGTTGCTGTAGCGTGGATTAATTCTGACTATTACCAATCGGATATAAACGCTGATTCAACGGATGTGTCACTTGAGCTTGGTAATGTCCCAGAGGATACCTTTGCGAAACAGATTGAATTAAATAGTGACAATGGAGCAAATAGTATTTTAAATGATCCCCTCAATTGGGAATGGTTAGAAACACAGCCAATTCCTGCTCTTAGCGAGAATGTGAAAATCACAGATTCCTCATCACAAAAAAGTTCTGATGAACAGACACTAAAAACGAATGTGTCAATTAATTTAACTGAGAATAATCGCTTGATTAGAGCCAATCAAGAAACGCATTACGCAGAACAAATCGCTTCAGTTCAAACAAATAATGAAGCGGGTCTCATTGAAATCCAAAGCAATGTTGATGCATTTAGCTTCGTTAATGAACAGGGTCTATTAGAAGACAACGAGCAAAATAACATTCTTTTCCAACCGGCTTTAGCTGAGATAAAAAATAATGATTTAGCGTTGGATGATTATTTAATTGGCGAAGAAGAAGTACTGGATATTGAAACCAGCATTCCAGGAAAATCTAAATCAAGCTTACTTTCTGAAATGCAAACACGCACGCCAATAATTGACGGCGCTAAAACTGTGCAACAACCCACATTAGACGGTATGTTATTCAATCAAGTGTCAAATAATATTTCGCATCTTTTTTCTGAACGTCATGAAAATGGCGAGTCCCAGTTAAGTATGCCACAATCATTCACCATTCCCACAGACATCGATCATCCTGAATGGTCAAAACAATTTTCCGATCATGTTCTGTGGCTTGGACAACAAGGAATCAAAAGTGCGGTGATTAAATTGCATCCCGAAGATTTAGGTCCACTGGAGATTAGCATTAAGGTAGTTAATGATTCAGCGTCGGTAAACATAGCCAGTCACAGCCAGCAGGTAAGAGACCTGATTGATCAATCTTTACCTAGGCTACAAGAAATGATGGCAGAGCAAGGACTGAATTTATCTGAAGTAAATATTGACTCTGATACAAAAGAGCGTCAATTTGATCGGCATGAGAATAACTCATCTGCTGATTTAGTTTCTAACCTTGAAGAGGACGTTATTTTAACGCCAATCAAAAATAAAGCGGCTCCTCAAGGAATAATTGATTATTTTGCTTAATGGATTATCAAGAGCACATCGTCAGATGGGCATAGGCATCAAGTTAAGGATTTATTTTGCTAAAACCTCGATCTGTTCGGGCAGCGGCAGCGCTTTAGCGCTGTCTCGAAGCCTTGCTAGTCTTGGCACGAGACTTTGAGATGCCATAAATACCTTCTCAGCTTGAATGGTTTTGGAGGAGAGCAAAGGACTTTTTTTCCTTAGCTTGACGTCCATGCCCGATGGGAGATGGGATGTTTAAAACACTAAGTATTAGCGGCGGCATGTTCTATTGCAGCGAATAACACGACCACTCCAACGGTCTACTAAACAATTTTTTCGGCAACCATGACCAATGTATCTCCAGCCTGTCCAATAGAGCTTCCTGGGATGGTGAGGATAATGGCGAGGTCCGTAATAAACATAACCAGGAGCTGAATGATAACCTATATAATAAGCAAGCTGTATTCCAGCAGGTGACGATAAAGGGGTATCTGCTTTAGCAACGGTGGTGTATAGGGCTCCCATTAGCATGAGGAAGGAGATAAGCAGTATAGGCATGATTCTATAGCTTTTTACGTTTACTTGTTCCATGATAGAGTCCATTTTTTTGTTATTACATTGGGAATTATAGACCATAAATAATTCGCCAGAACTATTCTAGGTAGTCTATGAATGAGAAAGTAATTTTAATTACCGGGTGTTCCAGTGGGATAGGATTTGATGCTGCTTTAGCTTTAAAACAACGAGGACATAAGGTCATTGCTTCATGTAGAAAAAAAGAAGATGAGCAGAAGCTTATGGCTTTAGGCGTCGATGCTGTCCTGTTGGATGTAAGTAGCTCCTCGTCAATTCATCTTGCTTTTACGGAAGTATTAAACAAAGCGGAAGGTCGATTGGATGTCTTAATTAATAATGCAGGTTATGGCCAAGCCGGTGCCTTAGAGGACATTACTCGTGACGTTATACGTCGGCAATTTGAAACCAATGTTTTTGGCTTATTGGAATTGAGTAATCTTGCTATTCCCGTTATGCGTCAACAAGGACAAGGCCGCATTATTAATTTTAGTTCGATTCTTGGTGTGATAAGTCTGCCATTTCGTGGTGCGTACAATGCATCAAAATATGCTGTGGAAGGCTTAAGTGACACGTTAAGACTGGAGCTGAAATCCTCGGGTATCGACGTTATTACTATTGAGCCTGGGCCTATCGAAAGTCGTTTTAGAGATAATTGTATTGATGGTTCATTAAGCGCCATTGACATGGAAAATAGTCATTTCAGCAAACATTATAGCGCAATGCTTTTAACGTATAAACAGAGTGCTTCGAATGCCATGTTTACTAAAAAGCCTGCCGCAGTCATTAAGAAGTTAATTCATGCCATTGAAGCTAAAAATCCACGTGCGAAATACCCTGTGACTGTTCCTGCGCATGCCCTGATTTTCTTAAAACGTATTTTGAGTACTAAAACTTTGGATAAGCTATTATTGTTTGCATCTAAAAAGGAATTATCTTTACATGAGAAGGATTAGAGGCTTTTAATAACGAGTTGCCGACAGCCTCTAAATTTTTTATTTAAAAAAGAAGAAAAGTATCAAATTCTTTGCTAATATCATATTGGGTTAAAAAATCATTAACTATCAAGGAAGTAATATTATGAAAAAATCAACACTAGCTGTTGCTGCTCTATTAACTGTATTAGCAGCTCCTGTAGTTTCTGTTGCTTATGCTGATGACGCTGCTGCTCCAGCAGCTGCTAGCTGCAAAGGCTGCAAAGGTTGCAAAGGATGTGCTGGCTGCAAAGGTTGCAAAGGCTGTAAAGGTTGCAAAGGTAATGCTGGTTGCAAAGGTTGCAGCGGTTGTTCAGGCGAATAATCGTTACCTCATCCAATTAAGAGGTAGTTTTACTACCTCTTTTTCTATTTATTCTATGTAGTAGAAATTATGCTTACTCATTCAGAATTTAACTTACCAGCTCTTAGCAAGTGGCACCAAAAGCGTTACTTGGGATATGCCTCACAGGTTTTAGAATCACAACAGTTAATGACTACCGCCGCGGGTAAAAACATCCTTCATTACACGTTAAATAAGAAACGGCGTCATGAACGTATGAGCCATTACCCCAAAGGTGATCGTATTGATCACAGTACTGGCGCGCAGTATTTTTATCATTGCCATCGAGAAAATTTTGAAAGTACAGAGCACGGTCATTTTCACTGTTTCTTACGCTACAAACACATTCCTAAATCGATTAAGCCCGCGCCTTTAGCGGATTGGGATAGATATATTGATAATCCCATGACTCATTTAGTGGCGATTGGGATGAATCAACTTGGGCAACCAATCCGTTTATTCACCGTCAATCGCTGGATTACTTCTGAAATTTGGTATGGCGCAGAACATGTCTTGCGTTTTCTTAAGCGTTATAAGATGACATTGGATGATCCTTACTGGCAGGTTCTTGATAAATGGATTGAGGGCGTTCTGCAATTATTTGCGCCACAGATTTCATGGTTGCACCAGGAACGGGATAGAAAAATACAGCTGTATCAGGAAAATAACTCCGTAGAAAATCCTTATTTGGATTATGAGCTTGAAGAGCTTTCCCAAATTTCGATTGATTTGAAGCAGCAGATTGAGTGGATCATTGGTGCGTAAATTGTACCTCATATAACAATAATCTGATGCTACCAAAATCCATTCAGACCTAGTCTGAATGGGTTCATCTTCCCATGTCATCACCAATATCAATATGTTTAATCTGTACTATAATTTACATGCAAACAATAACAAGCGGAGATTTTGCATGTCCTCCCATGCCAGACACACTCATAAAGAAGAGATTGAGGCCATAAATCAACATTATATGGAGATTATTAATGCAATGCCCAATATCGTTTACTGGGTGGATATGGCGTGTAATTTAAAGGGATGCAATAGCAATTTTCGTGATTTGCTCGGTTTGCAAACTTTGAACGATTTTAAAGGAAGCCCATACCAACAAATGGCGGAGTTTGCACATTGGAATGAGGAACGAATCGAAGCATTGAAATTGGATGATATGAAAGTGCTTTTTTCTGGTAATGCAACACATAATATTGAAGAAAAACCAATTAAAAATGAAAATGGCCGAGTTTTCTACTTTCAAGCAAATCGTGTGCCTATCTATGATATGAATAAAGAAATAATTGGTTTAGTCGTTATTTTAACGGATATCACGCTTAGCAAAGCACTAGCTGCCCATAATGAGCAATTAAGCGATGAAGAAAAAGAAACAAATAATCTCATTAAAAACGGTCATCTACCGACCGTGCTCATGGTCGAAGATAATATTATTGCGCAAAATGTTGAAAAAGCTTTATTGACGTCATTGCATTGTCAGGTCGATATTGCGGATACGGCCGAGATTGCTGTGAAATTATTCCACCCGGGAAAATATGATTTGGTCTTAATGGATATCGGTCTTGAGGATTCTTCAGGTTATATTGTCGCCAAACAATTAAGGCAAAAAGAAAAAGATACACATTATCATGTGCCTATTATTGCATTAACAGGCTATGAGGCTGATGTAGTGAAGTATGATTGCCAACATTATTTCATGGAAGGGGCTATTAGTAAGCCATTAACGAGCGAACAGGCCGAGCAACTTATCAAGCATTACATTTATCACATGGATGTCCCTGTGCGTGGTTTGAAAGCTGTGTAAGTAGAGTTAGCTCTAAAGGGATTTGAGCTTGATGATAAAAGGATATTATCTATGCCGCATCAACACGTATCATCTAATGAAAAGGAAGAGGATTGTCGTGCAATAGAAATTGCACATGTGAAAATAGGCGAGAGTAAACAATGGGTAGTTCATTGTTTAGAAGATCATCTTCGCGATGTGGCTCAATTGGCTGGTGACAAAGCACTATTGTTTAATGGTGATGATTGGGCTTCTTTGGCTGGTTTATGGCATGACTTAGGAAAGTATCGTCCTGCATTTCAGCATTATATTAAAGGGAAATCAGGTTATGATCCAGAGGCACATATTGAACAGGGACGTGTTGATCATTCTACCGCTGGTGCTCTTCATGCGATTAATGAATTAGGGCCTATTGGACGTGTATTGGCTTATCTTATTGCTGGCCATCATGCTGGATTGCCCGACTGGAGCGCAGCTGATGGGGGTGGAAATTCTACATTGGAGTGTCGATTAGATAAGGGCAAAAAAGCGGGCTACCTTGATGAAATATTACAAAAATCTATTCCAAACGATATCTTGAAACGAAATAAGCCGACAACAAAACCACCTGGCGGCGCTGAAGGCTTACATTTATGGATGCGTATTCTATTTTCATGTTTAGTAGATGCTGATTTTCTAGACACAGAAAAATTTATGTCCCCTGAAAAGTCTTTTCAACGTGCAAAATGGCCACACTTAGATGAGTTAAAAAATTGTTTTGATAACCATATGCAAAGTAAACTTTCTAAGTTACCTAATAGCCCCATTAACAAAATTCGCGCAGAAATATTGCAAAATTGTCGAGATGCTGCATTAACATCATCAAAAATTTATACATTAACAGTACCTACTGGTGGTGGGAAAACACTTTCAAGTATGGCATTCGCATTGGAGCACGCATTAAAACATAATAAGCGACGCATTATTGTTGCTATTCCCTACACCAGCATTATTGAGCAAACAGCAGATCAATACCGTAAAGTTTTTGGTAATGCTGTAATTGAACATCATTCAAACCTTGACCCTGAAAAAGAAACGGCAAAAAGTCGTCTTTCGTCAGAAAACTGGGATGCTCCTATTATTGTAACGACCAATGTTCAACTTCTTGAGTCACTTTTTGCAGCGCACACAAGCCGATGTCGGAAGTTACATAATTTGGTAAATTCGGTAATTATTATTGATGAGGCACAACTTCTACCCCCCCAATTTTTACAACCAGTTCTGGACGTTCTACGTCTTTTAACGACACATTATGGTGTAACCCTAGTGTTATCAACAGCAACTCAACCTGCTTTAAGCACAATCAAAAACTCTTTTGGACATACAGTACTTCGGGGGTTTACTGATGTACATGAAATAATAAAGGATGTTCCTGCGTTATATAGGCAACTTGTTAGAGTAAAAATTGAAAAACCTACTAATCTTAATGATCGCGTTAGCTGGGAAAGTTTATCGCAACGTTTATGTGACCATGAATCAGTTTTAGTTATTGTGAATACACGTAAAGACTGTCGTGCACTTTTTGATCTTATGCCCAAAGGAACAATTCATTTGTCGGGTCTGATGTGTGGAGAACACCGTTCCTCCGTGATTCGTGAAATTAAGCGTTGCTTGCAAGAAGGACTGCCAGTAAGAGTTATTAGTACACAACTTGTAGAAGCAGGTGTCGATCTGGATTTTCCAGTAGTTTATCGGGCGCTTGCAGGCTTGGATTCTATTGCGCAAGCAGCGGGACGCTGTAACCGTGAGGCTAAATTGGAACAAGGACGTGTAGTGATTTTTATCCCGCCAAATCCGGCACCCAAAGGGATGCTCTTGCAGGCAGAACAAGCTACGGTAAGTGTTTGGCACCAGTGGGAAGGCAACCCTTTGGATCATCGCTTATATACATCATACTTCGAGCAATATTTTAATATTGACAGAGATAAAAAAAAGATTGTCCCCTTGCTGACAAAAGATGCGGCCGAGTGCTGTATTCAATTTAGAACGGCTGCTGAGCGTTTTCATATTATTGATGATGCAGGAATCCAGATTTTGATTCCTTATAATGAAACGGCTGAAAAGCACATCAATATTCTTCGAAAAGACGGGCCGGATAGATGGGTATTACGTAAATTACAACGTTACAGTGTGACTGTCTATGAAAATGAGTTTCAACAATTACGTGATAAAGGGGTTGTAGAAGAAATATATCCAGGAATTTATGCGTTATCTTCTTTTAATAATTATGATCAGAAAACAGGCTTATTATCGGTTGTAGATATTATGTCTGTCAGCAATGTTTTCTAGTAAAAAGGAGGTGTGCGAATGCCCAATAATTATTGTTTGGAAGTCAGTGGTGAATTTGCCTGCTTTACTCGTCCTGAAATGAAGGTAGAGCGTGTCAGTTACGATGTAATAACACCATCTGCTGCACGTGCAATTTTTGAGGCTATTTTTTGGAAGCCAGCGATTCAGTGGCAAATAACGCGCATTGATGTATTAAATCCGATTCGTAAATTTTCAGTACGACGTAATGAGGTAAGTGCTGTTATACCTTCTGGTTCTGTGAAACATGCGATGAATTCAGGGAAGGGCATACTTGGTATATATGTGGAAAATGAACGTCAGCAAAGGGCGGGCTTGTTATTACGCGATGTTCGCTACCGCATTTATGCGGATTTGCTTTTCGATCAAGCAAAAGATGTCGCGTCTCACTATGCTAAGTATGCAGCAATATTTGAACGACGCTCTGAAAAAGGCCAATGCTTCAACCAGCCTTATCTGGGATGTCGTGAATTTTCATGTAATTTTCGTCTGCTGACCGATCTCTCCCAAGAACCCACTCCAATTGAGGAAAATCATTCTCTTGGTTGGATGCTCTATGATATGGATTACAGTAATCGCCAGAATCCTAGCCCACGATTTTTTAATGCGCAGATTCATGCGGGGGTAATTCATGTGCCGGCGTGGAATAGTGCGGAGGTGAGAGGATGATCTTACAAGCACTTAAAGATTATTACGATCGCAAAGTGGCGGATCCAGATGGCGGGATTGCACCCGAAGGATTTGAATACAAAGAAATTCCATTTGTAATTGTCGTGGATGAGCAAGGAGGTCTTGTTCAGATAGAAGATAGTCGCGAGCAGGATGGGAAACAACTCAGAGCAAAGGCATTTCTTGTTCCACAAGCGGAAAAGCGCACGGCTGGGGTAAAAGCAAATCTGCTCTGGGATAATGCAGAATATATCTTTGGTCTTTCGCTGCACAGCAAACCTGAGCGTGTAGCGCAGATGCATAAAGATTTTGTAAATCGCATAAAAATGCTTGGCGTTGAGCATGATATCGGTGTGAACGCGGTGCTTTTATTCTTGTCCTCAGGACTTTTACTGAGCGCACTTGAGCAAAGCAAGTATGCAGCTGAAATAAAGGAGGCGAACCCTTTTATGGCCTTTCGACTTAATAGCGACAATATTCTGGTTTGTGAACGAACAGAGGTCGTTGCAAAGATAAAGTCTGTGCCAATTATTGGTACTCAAGGTGTTTGCTTAATATCAGGAGAAACAGAGGTTCTGGCTAATTTACAGCCGGCCATCAAAGGAGTTCGTGGTACTAATTCAACGGGTGGAAATTTGGTTTCTTTTAACCTTGATGCATTTAATTCATTTGGTAAGACTCAGGGCGCTAATGCTCAAATAGGTGTAAAATCTGCGTTTGCTTATACAACAGCACTAAATTACCTCCTTAGAAAAAATTCGTTACAAAAAATTCAGATTGGTGATGCTTCAACCGTATTTTGGTCAGAAAAAATATCTCATTTTGAAAATGATTTTTCTTCATTATTTGATGGATCCCATAAAGATGATCCGGATCTTTTAACTAATAAGGTCAAATCATTATATAAGTCGGTTGAGATGGGCGTTTTTCCGGTGGAAGATAATGAAAATCATTTTTTTGTTTTGGGTCTTTCCCCTAATGCTGCGCGCATTTCTGTTCGTTTTTGGCAAGTAGCAACAATTGCAGAATTTTCACGGCGTATTGTGAGGCATTTTCAGGATCTTGAATTAGTGCATGCACCTCATCAGCATGATTATCTTCCTCTTTGGGAATTACTACGCGCTACAGCCTTGCTTGGCAAATCAGAAAATATAATGCCAAATCTTAGTGGTGAATGGATGTCTTCTATTTTGGCTGGATTACCTTATCCAGAGTCGTTATTTCAGGCTGTATTGCGTCGCATACATGCTGAGCGCACAGTGAGCTATCCCCGGGCAATGATTTTAAAAGGCTGTCTTAACCGTAAAGCACGATTTAAAAACCAAACTCAAGAGGAGGTTACTGTGGCATTAGATAAAGAAAATAAAAAACCAGGCTATCGTTTAGGGCGTTTGTTTGCCACACTTGAGAAAATACAGGAAGAGGCAAATCCTGGTATTAATGCCCCTATTCGTAATCGCTATTATTCGTCAGCTTCCAGCACACCCGCAAGTGTTATACCTATTCTAATGCGCCTGAAAAATCATCATTTGGCAAAGCTTGAGAAAGGGCGGACTATTTTTTTTGAGCGCTTACTTGGTGAAATCCTCAGTGAAGTGAACACGTTTCCATCACAATTAAATTTACAGGATCAAGGGTTATTTGCCATTGGTTATTACCATCAACGTCAGGCTTTTTTTACTAAATCAGAATATTCAAATCAAGAGGAATGAACTATGGCTATCCAGAATCGTTACGATTTCGTATTGTTATTTGATGTAAAGGATGGAAACCCTAATGGCGATCCTGATGCTGGAAATTTACCTCGTATTGACGCGGAAACAGGGCGAGGCTTGGTAACGGATGTTTGCTTGAAAAGAAAAGTTAGAAATTACATTGCCTTAACCAAGGATCAGTCTGAAATTACAAACAAACTTGAAGAAAAACAGGTTCGTTATGAGATTTATATTAAAGAGAAAGCAATTCTTAATAAACAGAATGAACGTGCTTATGTAGGCATAGGCGCAGAAGATTTGCTTAAGGCCAATGATAAGAAACGTAAAGGTGGTGGGAAGATTGATGAAGCGCGTCAATGGATGTGTGCAAATTTTTATGATGTGCGTACCTTTGGTGCAGTGATGTCAACTGGTGTTAATTGTGGTCAGGTGCGAGGCCCGGTTCAGATGACCTTTGCCCGTTCTGTAGAACCTATTATTGTTTCGGAACACTCGATTACACGTATGGCGGTTACTACCGAAAAAGAAGCAGAAAATCAAGGTGGTGATAATCGTACCATGGGGCATAAATTCACGGTGCCTTATGGCTTATACGTAGCCCATGGTTTTGTTTCTGCATCATTGTCTGAACAGACTGGTTTTAATGAAGAGGATATACAATTATTTTGGGAAGCACTACAAAATATGTTTGAGCATGATCGTTCTGCTGCGCGTGGTGATATGGCTACAAGAGGATTATATGTTTTTAAACATGAATCAAAATTGGGAAATGCTCAAGCTCACACCCTGTTTGATCGGATAAAAATCGCGCGACAAACAGAAGGCCCTGCACGCAGTTTTACTGATTATAAGGTAGAAATAGATACTTCCAATTTTCCACAAGGCGTGGTTTTGGAACGGATGGTTGGTTAATTAAAGGACTACATGAATGGACGATGCTTACCTCCCGATTTCTGCTATTCAACATTATGCGTTTTGCCCGCGGCAGTGTGCTCTGATTCATATTGAACAAGCATGGTCTGAAAATTTTTGGACGGCAGAAGGTCGGCTGTTACATGAGCGTGTGGATAGCGGAGAATCAGAGCAACGCGGCAATCTTAGAATGGAACGCGGTGTGGATGTGATTTCTCACCGTTGGCGTATCACAGGAAAATTGGATTTACTAGAAATACAAGGTAAATCGCCAGTAAATTATTTTCCTGTGGAATATAAACGTGGTAAACCTAAAGTGAAGGACTGGGATAAGGCTCAATTATGCGCACAGGTAATCTGTTTAGAAGAGATGCTTTCTGTTCACATTAAAGAAGCGGCATTATGGTATTGGCAAACGCGTCGTCGTGACGTGGTGGCCATTGATGCTCCCTTACGTAAGTTGACCGAAGAAATTATTACAGCAATACACGCGATGATACAATCCGGCATCACTCCACCTGCACTGTTTGATAACCGTTGTCACTCTTGCTCGCTGATTGATTTGTGCCAGCCAAAAGCAATGCAGAAGGATGATTCAGTTAACTACATAAATAAAATGTTCTTATCATGAAAAAATTACTTAATACGCTTTACATCACTCGTCAGGAATCTTATCTACATAAAGATCGAGAAACGATTGTGATTATGCAAGGCAATGAAAAACTTGGCCAGTTTCCTGTGTTAACAATAGGAAATATTTTATGTTTTGGGCAGGTATCCATATCACCGGCACTGATGGGATTTTGTGGTGAACGAGGTATTGGCCTATCATTTTATTCAGTATATGGTAAGTTTCTTGCACGTGTTATAGGCCGAGAAACTGGGAACGTATTGTTGCGAAGGATACAATATAGGTATGCAGATGAACAGGAAAAATCTATTTCAATAGCACGTGTTATGATTGGTGCAAAAATAGCGAACAGTCGTTCAGTACTGTTACGCGAAATTCGTAATCATGGTGAAAATATTTTGTTGCGTCAAGCGGCAGAAAAATTATCTCGTAGTTTACGACGTTCGCAATTAGCCTTTAGTGTGGAACAATTGATAGGGATAGAAGGGGAAGCTGCGGCAATCTATTTTGGTGTTTTCAACACATTACTGCGCAATACTGGATTTGAGTTTGTTTCTCGTGTGCGTCGTCCACCAACGGATCCTGTTAATGCTCTATTATCATTTGTTTATTCGTTATTAACCCATGAATGTATGTCCGCCTTGTCGGGAGTTGGTCTTGATCCCTATGTTGGGTTTTTACATAAGGATCGACCAGGTAGAGCAAGCCTCGCGCTAGATTTGCTCGAAGAGTTTCGTGCGGCGTGGGCTGATCGTTTTGTGTTAACATTAATTAACCGTAAGCAAATACAGTTAAGAGATTTTGTGACTGAATCCAGCGGTGTGGTGCGCCTAAATGATGATGCTCGGAAATTATTATTAGCGGCGTACCAAGAGCGCAAACAAATTGAAATCATACACCCTTATTTACAAGAGCAAATCCCGCTTGGTTTATTACCGCATTGCCAATCTTTGTTACTCGCGCGTCATTTACGTGGTGATACTAAATTTTATCCACCTTATTTAATGAAATAATTATGCTTATACTGATTACATATGATGTAAACGTAACGACGCCTGGTGGTCAAAAGCGTCTGCGTAATATTGCAAAAATTTGTCTTGATTATGGTTTAAGAGTACAAAATTCAGTATTTGAGTGTGAAGTTGATCCGGAGCATTTTGTTACCTTAAAAAGGAAGCTGATGGAAGTAATTGATCCTAAAGTTGATAGTTTGCGATTTTATTTCCTTGGCAAGAAAGGAAAAAATAAAGTTGAGCATGTAGGCGCAAAAGTAATACCAGATCCATTGCGGGATCCATTAATATTGTGATCCGCTAACCATTAGTACTCATGAAAACCCCAGGGGGTTAGCGAAACCTAATTAATTGATATTTAAGTATTATTTTTTTGAACTATTTTTAATTAATTAATGATGTGTACTTTTAAAATACATTAGCGGAATATAGCTTTTTTTTCGTTATTTTTTAATGTATTACTAGGTAGTAAGTCGCACCCCGTGCGGGTGCGTGGATTGAAACAAGAGTGCTTTACACGATGCTAACATAGTTTTGCCAGTCGCACCCCGTGCGGGTGCGTGGATTGAAACTATGCTACACGCACATCAACTAGACATGATTGACGTCGCACCCCGTGCGGGTGCGTGGATTGAAACATAATATGTTAATAAATACCGACCAAAAAGGGTTTGGTCGCACCCCGTGCGGGTGCGTGGATTGAAACGCTTAGTGTTAGGCAACTTAGTTGGGTTAATTGGTCGCACCCCGTGCGGGTGCGTGGATTGAAACTAGCGGGTGTATTAATTACAGCTACCGCAGCAGAAGTCGCACCCCGTGCGGGTGCGTGGATTGAAACTCAGAGTTAGCTTGATTTGTTATAAAATACCCATCGGTCGCACCCCGTGCGGGTGCGTGGATTGAAACTTATTAAACACTGTCGGCCTTGCTAGCGGTAGTGAAGGTCGCACCCCGTGCGGGTGCGTGGATTGAAACTTGTTGTCTTCAACACTTTTACGATCATGACATTTGTCGCACCCCGTGCGGGTGCGTGGATTGAAACCTAGTCATATTGCTCTCTCGTTTTCTTGTTGTCTTGTCGCACCCCGTGCGGGTGCGTGGATTGAAACGCACATTACCCTCACTTGATGTTAAGTATGTCTTACGTCGCACCCCGTGCGGGTGCGTGGATTGAAACTTTGTACTAGACAATCTTACTGCACTTAGTGTTAAGTCGCACCCCGTGCGGGTGCGTGGATTGAAACCAGTAATCCTTGAGTTATTGTAACCCTATCTTGGTCGCACCCCGTGCGGGTGCGTGGATTGAAACTATAGCCTGTGTGGCATGAGCAGTTAGTAAAGCAGGTCGCACCCCGTGCGGGTGCGTGGATTGAAACTACTATCCACTCGCCAGGCATTACGTATATAGTACGGTCGCACCCCGTGCGGGTGCGTGGATTGAAACTTGTATTTGGTAGTAACTTGGGGGGTTATCACGGCGGTCGCACCCCGTGCGGGTGCGTGGATTGAAACTGGATATAAGCCTTTAGGCATAAGCAACATCGCTCTTGTCGCACCCCGTGCGGGTGCGTGGATTGAAACAGTTTGTTTCCATCTTTATGATTAACTGTTAAGCCGTCGCACCCCGTGCGGGTGCGTGGATTGAAACAATTCTTTTTCTTCATAAGACACAAATTCACTCAGTCGCACCCCGTGCGGGTGCGTGGATTGAAACATACCCTACACCATGCGGCCCCATTGCCTCAGCTACGTCGCACCCCGTGCGGGTGCGTGGATTGAAACTGTGCATTATTTTGGGATGTAAATAACAATAAAGCGTCGCACCCCGTGCGGGTGCGTGGATTGAAACGCTTTAAAAGTTGGCTAGTATTTCGCATTATACCGTCGCACCCCGTGCGGGTGCGTGGATTGAAACTCCGTCATTATTGTTAGTACTAAGATCATCAAGTCTGTCGCACCCCGTGCGGGTGCGTGGATTGAAACACCATAAGCTTTATTTTGTCTACCTGCTCTAACCATGTCGCACCCCGTGCGGGTGCGTGGATTGAAACTGGCTATAGCATGTACATGCCCCCTAGAAACTTTAGTCGCACCCCGTGCGGGTGCGTGGATTGAAACTACGTTACCAACGATAGTATTTAGCATAGATAACTTGTCGCACCCCGTGCGGGTGCGTGGATTGAAACGCGATTAATGAAGATATATACACATACCCCCTTGCAAGTCGCACCCCGTGCGGGTGCGTGGATTGAAACTTGCACTAACTCTACTGGTAATTCAGTTATTCTAGCGTCGCACCCCGTGCGGGTGCGTGGATTGAAACTGATATACCGTTAAACCAATCGTTACGAGTCTGAAAGTCGCACCCCGTGCGGGTGCGTGGATTGAAACACAAAATCTAAAAAATACTCTGTGCCAGTAGCACTGTCGCACCCCGTGCGGGTGCGTGGATTGAAACATGAAAAAAGTAGATGAGATATTAACCGTAGTTAAAGGTCGCACCCCGTGCGGGTGCGTGGATTGAAACTTTTGTAGGTTAGTGCTACCACAATCGGCATGCTGTCGCACCCCGTGCGGGTGCGTGGATTGAAACCCATTTCATTCGCTCACCTGATGGTGGCTTTTATTGTCGCACCCCGTGCGGGTGCGTGGATTGAAACTCTGCTAAGTCTCGTATCATCTCGGTTAACTTAGCAAGTCGCACCCCGTGCGGGTGCGTGGATTGAAACTTTGAAGTCGTTTGCTAATTGGTCAACAACTATACGTCGCACCCCGTGCGGGTGCGTGGATTGAAACATAGCTGAGCGAGTGCCTAATCAAACAGGTGCTGTGTCGCACCCCGTGCGGGTGCGTGGATTGAAACCATCGTTATTGTTATATTACCGTGTATCACATTGTGGTCGCACCCCGTGCGGGTGCGTGGATTGAAACTTACCTAGACCAAGGTTAGCACCACCAGCGATAGCGCGTCGCACCCCGTGCGGGTGCGTGGATTGAAACATGCATAGATTGAACGTATATGGTCAATTATACGCGTCGCACCCCGTGCGGGTGCGTGGATTGAAACTAGTGATGATGAGTTAAGTTACATGTACGATAACAGGTCGCACCCCGTGCGGGTGCGTGGATTGAAACATTCTAGTGTTTGTAATGAAACACTAGATAATCCGTCGCACCCCGTGCGGGTGCGTGGATTGAAACATCACTTGTGCCTACGCAAGGCACATTTAACCCTAAGTCGCACCCCGTGCGGGTGCGTGGATTGAAACATACATGCCCCTTAGTTATTAAATTTAAAGCAACAGGTCGCACCCCGTGCGGGTGCGTGGATTGAAACATTAAATGTGTCCATAAATGCCACAGTAGATTGACGTCGCACCCCGTGCGGGTGCGTGGATTGAAACTAGAGCTTCTCCAGTCTCCATACGTAGAGATAACTGTCGCACCCCGTGCGGGTGCGTGGATTGAAACATGCACTAAAAGGTGAGATATGAATCTTAAAGAGCGTCGCACCCCGTGCGGGTGCGTGGATTGAAACTACTTTAGTATCAAATTCCTCGTAGATTAAATAAGTGTCGCACCCCGTGCGGGTGCGTGGATTGAAACATTATAGTCGCTGCTGGCCGCAGGTCTGGAAAGACTGGTCGCACCCCGTGCGGGTGCGTGGATTGAAACAGCAATAGTATATGGTTGATAATTATGATCAACAAAGTCGCACCCCGTGCGGGTGCGTGGATTGAAACGATTCCGACTACCCTGACCAAATTATGCGGGATTGGTGGTCGCACCCCGTGCGGGTGCGTGGATTGAAACTTTTGAGGACGGAAGTGAGCAGCAATGGAGTTTTTGTCGCACCCCGTGCGGGTGCGTGGATTGAAACCCAGACTATGGCGCTAGAATATTTAAATCAATGGAATGTCGCACCCCGTGCGGGTGCGTGGATTGAAACTATAGCTTGATGTTTCCATTCCCTAGAGGGATCCGCGGTCGCACCCCGTGCGGGTGCGTGGATTGAAACATTTTTGAGGTTAAAACAAAATGGCAACACAAAAAGTCGCACCCCGTGCGGGTGCGTGGATTGAAACACAGCTCCGCCAGGCTGGAAGTGTGTGTCGATCGAGTCGCACCCCGTGCGGGTGCGTGGATTGAAACCCAGCTAAAACTAAACATGACTTTGCAAAAACACAAAGTCGCACCCCGTGCGGGTGCGTGGATTGAAACATACAAGACAAGGACTATGTTACACGTGTTGTTGAGTCGCACCCCGTGCGGGTGCGTGGATTGAAACCGTAATATAGTACTCGTGGGCCGTTTCTTTGCCCAGTCGCACCCCGTGCGGGTGCGTGGATTGAAACACCGTAAAAATTGTAGGAATCGACAAGGTCAATGCGGGTCGCACCCCGTACGGGTGCGTGGATTGAAATAACCACAAATGCGCCATAACTCGCCTCCTTGCTATGAATGCGTACTTCTTCACCTAAACTAATCGCTCCATGTGGGCGTATGTATTATCGCTTTGTTAATTTATGGCTTTAGGATCTATTGTATTGGGTACTACGCTAAGAAAAATCGAACAGGGAAAAATTTGTTGGTGTAGGTCTATATCTAAAGATGTTCTAAATGCATTCGAGCAATGAATACATTCTTTGATGAGTAGCAATTATCTTGTTATGATCTTCTCTTTTTAAGAGACATCCTATGAAGGAAAACTTCGAACGTATTTTATCTTTAGATGTTTTTCGTGGTTTAACTATGGCATTAATGGTTTTGGTTAATAGCCAAGGAAGTCGATCAATTTATCCCATTTTGGATCATGCTGCCTGGAATGGTTGTACTTTAGCTGATTTGGTTTTCCCTGCTTTTTTATTCATCGTTGGTGTCACCACCGTTATCAGCTTAAACAGGCAAGTTACGGTTAATGAGGTTGCGCGTTTAGACATTTATAACAGTATTTTAAAACGCAGCGTTTTATTATTTTTATTTGGTCTATTCCTTAACGCCTTTCCTTTTCATTTTGATTTAAGTTTTGCCAATTTGCGGATTTATGGAATTTTGCAGCGCATCGCAATTTGTTATTTTATTTGTTCTCTTATTTATTTAAATACCACCGTCAAAACTCAAATTATTCTTTTTTGGGGAATTCTTTTAGGTTATTGGTATTGGTTAACCCAAATTCCGATGCCTGGTTTTTCTGGTGATCAATTGAGCATGGTCAATAATTGGGTTGTTTATGTTGATAAAATGATCTTTTCACCCGTTCATTTACATAAAAATTTTGATCCAGAGGGTTTAATAAGCACTATTTCAGCCGTAGCAACTACTTTAACCGGCTTGATTACGGGGCGTTTTTTATTGATGCAATTAAGTAAAAAGAAAAAAAGTTTGCTGATGTTCTTGATGGGCATGGTTTTTCTTGGGCTTGGTTGGGCATGGGGTTATTACTTCCCAATTAATAAGAATTTATGGACAAGTTCCTTTGTGTTGTGGACTGGTGGTGTTTCTCTGATTGTATTTGCTTTTTGTTTTTATATCATTGATGTTTGGGGGTATAGCAAGTGGGCTTTACCGTTTAAAATTTTCGGAATGAATGCGCTATTCATTTTTATTTTTCATGTTTTGTTGTTAAAAATGCAATTTATATTTCGTCTTCCTTTGCCTGATGGAAATTCTGCTAATGCCATGGTGGTGATTACTGATTATTTATTTGGTGGATTTAGCCAGGAAAATGCTGGCTTATTGTATGCTTTAGTGTTTCTTTTTTTGAATTTTTTGGTTGCTGCGTTTTTATATAAGCGGAAGATATTTTTTAAGTTGTAGTTGAATCATGTTGGGTTGTTTGACCCAACAGTAGTGTCCATCAATAATTTCATCTGGGAAATAGATAGTGAATACTTGGTTAAATGACTCAACCTACAGAAAATTATTGTTCATCTTGCATGAGTTAGCTATAATTAAAGGTTGATTAGTCTATCTGACGTTAATGGAGTTGTTTGCGATGCCAATTTATGAATACCAATGTACAAATTGTCATCATCATTTTGATTTAATGCAAAAAATCAGTGATGAGCCTGTCACACAGTGCCCTGAATGCGGTAACAATACCGTGATTAAACTCATTTCAGCAGCCGGATTTCAACTTAAAGGAACGGGCTGGTACGCCACTGACTTTAAAAATAAAAGTAGTGCTCCTGCAGAATCACCTGCTAAGAGCAGTGAATCAACGAAAAAAACTGATTCTGACTCTTCCTCAACGAGTTCATAATTAAGGTGATAATTAGGTGAAAACCAAGTCATTAAGAAGTTACTTGCTCGCGGGTTTGGTAGTTTGGTTGCCTCTGCTTGTGACCATGGTCGTGCTTCGTTTTATTGTTGACTTATTAGATAATTTAATCCCCTCGGCTTATCAACCAGAACAGTTGTTAGGTCATTATATTCCAGGTGTAGGCGTTATCATGTCGCTTGCCTTGTTACTACTCACTGGGGTGTTGGCGACTAATTTTTTGGGGCAACGACTCGTAGCTTGGAATGATTCATTGCTTTCGCGCATACCCTTGGTGCGTTCTATTTACAAAACGGTACAGCAAGTAATTAATGCCGTATTGTCAACAAATAGTGATGCTTTTCGTAAAGTTGTTTTAATTGAATATCCTCGTAAAGGTTTATGGAGCATTGCCTTTCAAACAGGAGTAGGCAGCTCAGAAATTAATGAGAAAACACAAGAAGAAATGATCTCTGTATTTATACCAACAACACCTAATCCTACTTCTGGTTTTCTAATCATGGTGCCAAAACGGGAAGCGATTGAATTAAATATGAGTATTGATGCAGCATTAAAATATACAATCTCTTTAGGCGTTATGCAGGCAGGTACTAAGGCAGCAGCGTTGGCAGAGTCGGATCTTAATAAAATTTAAATAGGCGGTTTCATATGCGTACACACTATTGTTTAGGAGTGGATGAGTCAAGTTTAGGTAAAGAAGTCATCGTATGTGGATGGGTACATCACAGACGTGATCATGGTGGTGTTATATTTCTTGATATCCGAGATAGCTCTGGCTTATTACAAGTAGTGTATGAACCTGAAAACCAAGCCATATTTGCTGATGCAGAAAAATTACGTTCTGAATTTGTGGTGCGTGTGACAGGGGTTGTTCGTAGTCGTCCCGATGGGATGATTAATGCAGCAATGGCAACCGGAAAGGTTGAAGTTGTTGGTACTACGCTTGAAATTTTAAACCAATCACCAACACCCCCATTTTTGCCGGATGATTTTCAAACTGTAAATGAAGACTTGCGCTATAAGTATCGCTACATTGATTTGCGCCGCCCATCCATGCAGAGCAAATTAAGGTTAAGACACAAATTAAACAGCTGTATTCGTAACTACCTTAATCAGCAAGATTTTGTAGATATTGAAACACCTATGTTAACCAAGGCAACACCTGAAGGTGCGCGCGACTATTTAGTACCATCGCGAGTACATCCTGGTGAGTTCTATGCTTTACCGCAATCACCGCAGCTCTTTAAGCAATTATTGATGATGTCTGGATTTGATAAATATTATCAAATCGTTCGCTGTTTCCGTGATGAAGATTTGCGCGCGGACAGACAGCCTGAATTTACTCAGCTTGATATCGAGATGGCCTTTATTGATGAAGAAAATATTCTTAATTTAATCGAAGGTTTATTAAAGAAGATATTCAGCGAGCTGATGAACGTGACTTTACCTGAGAAGTTACCACGGATGGCTTATGCTGAAGCGATGCGTCGTTTTGGTAGTGACAAGCCGGATATGCGTAATCCTCTTGAGTTGATTGATGTTGCTGATTTAGTTAAAGAATGCGATTTTAAAGTATTCTCAACCGCTGCAAATGATGATGAGTCACGTGTGGTCGCGTTAAAACTTCCTAATGGTTGCGATCTAAGCAGAAAAGACTTGGACGATTATGGCCGTTTTGTAAGTATTTATGGTGCTAAAGGTCTTGCTTACATTAAAGTAAATGATCGTGCTACAGGTATGGCAGGCTTGCAATCGCCCATTCTTAAATTCCTTTCTGAGGATGCAGTCCAGGCCATTTTAGATCGTGTTGAGGCGGCAACTGGTGATGTAATTTTCTTCGGTGCGGATAAGACCCATATTGTGAATGAATCTATAGGTGCCTTAAGAATCAAGCTTGGGCATGATAGAAAGTTACTTAGTGAAGGTTGGAAATTATTATGGATTGTTGATTGGCCAATGTTTGAAATGGATCAGCAAAACAATAGGTTACAGGCGATGCATCATCCATTTACATCACCAAAACAGTTATCTGCGGACTCATTGTGTGCAAATCCTACTCACACTTTAGCTAAAGCTTATGATATAGTAATAAACGGCTATGAAATCGGAGGGGGATCCATCCGTATTCATCAGTCTGATTTGCAGAAAGCTGTATTTAAGTTACTCGGTATTAACGAGCAAGAAGCTCAAGAAAAGTTTGGCTTTTTACTTGATGCCTTACAATATGGTGCACCACCTCATGGTGGAATTGCACTTGGTATCGATAGGTTAGCCATGTTGCTTACGGACTCTACATCATTAAGAGACGTAATCGCTTTTCCTAAAACTCAAACAGCTTCGTGTCCTTTAACAAATGCACCATCGCCAACGGGCAGTGCACAGCTTAATGAATTAGGAATAAGACTTGCTCCAACGAACCCGACAAAATAATTTATCGCCGAACAACACCAGCATCTTGTGCTGGTGTTGTTTCTTTTTAATTTTTTTCCTTGCGGTATTCTGGGCAAACTTTGCTGCCGCTAAGTCTGTATCGGCATCTACACCTGCGCCCGTACTTCCGAAAAGCCCCGCTAGTTTCAGCGAATATTTAACGCAAGAGAAAGTGCATTTAACTACGGCGATTAAGGACACAAAACAGCAGGCCGCTCCCAAGGATGAGAAAGAGTATAATGCTAAAACAGAGCAAGTATCTTCTATTCTCAAAATGACGGGTGTTAAAATTGAGAGTTTGAATGGGTTTCTTGAGCAACAACAAAAAGAACAAAATAGTCTTAATCAGCGCTTAAAGCAGTTACAACAATTACCTATTGCTAAAGAAGGTTCGACTATTGAAGAACGTGTGGCTAAGGTAGAAGCCCAACAGGCCGCTAATAAGCAAACAATACAATTGATTCTTGATAATTTGGCACTAGCCAAAGAATTTCAAGTCGCGTTGAATGAAAAGGCCGAGCAATTGGAGTTTTGGCACGAAAATTTTGTATTAGAACAAAAGCTTTTAGAAATAAAATTCATGAAAGAGAAATTAAATCAGGATTTGAGTAAGCTTTACCAAAATCCTACCCCAGTTATCGCCACAAAGCAAAATCTAAAGAAAGTAGAGAATCTGATTGCAACCGATGCTGATTACGAAGCTCGTGTATTGATTAATAACCAAAATATTGCCGCTATTCAATATCATTTAAATGCCTTGAGTGCACAAAAAATGGTGGTAAGGGCGGATATTATCTATCTTAGAAATCCTGATACAAAAAATTTACAGTTAGTTGCCGATATTTATAAAGATGCATTGAGTCAATACAATAAGATTGAAAAATCAATGCACCAAATAGGCAATTTTCTAAATAATGAAACCAGTTTAATTAAAAATGTTGATTTAAAAAAATCAATTAATGTTTTGCAAAGCACTTTAAAGCAACGTCTCAATGAAGTAGGTCTGCAAAAACAGGTGGTTGTGACTAATTTAATTGATTACCAAGCACAGTTGAAACAACTGCTTTCATCAAGACAAACTCTGGCAGAATATAATATTGGCAGTTGGCCAATAATCCTGAAAAAAATAGCAGCTATCCCAGGGTTATTTTATAAATACATTAATACGCTTAGTTTAAAAGTCTATGATAGTTATTTATGGTTGGGGCCTTTATCTGTTGTTATGCTATGGGGCGGCTTTGCCCTTATTGCGGGGCTGTTTTTCATATTAAGTCGTTTTTTGAAAACATTACGGGGTGATAAAGAACGCTCTCGTTTGACTGGTTATCTTTATGATGGTGTTTTAGTTCTTATTCAAAGAAATATACCGTATCTGTGCATCACCGCAATGCTCTTGTTTTTACTGTACATTACGCATATCTCATTTTCAAATTACCAATTAGTCCTCAAACTGATTGCCGTATGGTTTACTTTTAGGGTATCAATTTTAATTGCGCGTTTGGTTTTATTAGAGAGCATTTCCGACTCTTCGGGTAAAGATGTTAAATTATACTATCGTTTAAAATGGTTATTACTCTTTGGCGGATGGACTGCCTCGTTAATGACGATCGGGCATTTATTACCCTTATCGATTCTTCTTCAAGACATATTTAACCGGTTATTTATGCTGTTTATGTTAACGGTGTCTTTGGTTGCCTGGAAAAGTAAAGAAGTCATTCGCTACCTCGTGCGTCCTTTATTAACAAATAAAAAAAGATACGTGCATAATGCCATTTCCTTATTGATTCTTCTGGTTCCAATAACGGCATTTTCTACTGCTGTTATTGGTTTATCTGGTTTTATTAATCTTGCCTGGACTATGAGCCAATATCAGGCAAATGCATTAACTGTTTTAGTGGGCTACATTCTTGCGCGTGGCTTGCTCTTTGATGCCTTGGAGTTATTTTCAGAATGGATGATCTCTGCATTACGTAATGGATGGTTGTGGATCGAAGTCTTTTTAAAACCTATTGATCGGATTATACGTATTGCCTTACTTTTATTAAGTAGTGTCATCTTATGCAAATTATTTGATTGGAATTCGGATTCCCAGGTTATTATAGGTTTAGAGAAAATAGCACAATATACGGTTGTTAATATACCTGGAATTCATATCACGGTGAGCAGCAGTATCGCCTTTGTTGTGTTGCTTGCCATTTTTTTCTGGGCGGCAAAATGGACACGTGAATTCTGTTACCGTTGGTTGTTTAAAAATACTAAAGATCCCGGTATACGCAATAGCTTCTCGGTGTTTAGCCAATATGCCGTAGTATTAATTGGTGGTTTTGTTACTCTGCACGTTCTAGGCTTTGATTTTAGCGGCATGTCGATGATTATTGGTGGACTTGCTGTTGGTATGGGGTTTGGTTTGCGTGATTTTGCCAGTAATCTCGTAGGTGGGCTCATGCTGTTGATTGAACGACCGGTACGAGAGGGCGATTTAGTCACCATTGGTGAGCACGAAGGGCGAGTTGCACACATTGGTATTCGCTGCATGCGTGTTTCTTCTTGGGATAATATGGAAGTATTAATTCCCAATGCTGAGACTTTTAATAAACCATTTACCAACTGGACTCATCAAGACAGTATTGTGCGCTCAGTAATACCTATTAAAGTGAGTAGACATGATGATCCGGTAATGATTCAGCAATTAATTTTTGATGTGTTGGCAACGACTTCAGAAATTGTTGCCGATCCTCCGGCGCAAGTTTTCCTTAAGAAAATTGATACGGCATTAATTGAGTTTGAAGCGCGATACTTTATCAACGTACAAATACACACTCGCTTTGAAGTACAGTCGAAAGTATTATTTGCAATTACTGCCCAATTTAAATCGGCAAATGTAAAACCGCCTATTGAGCCATTTTCTATTGAACTTAAGGAAGGATTAGGTGAGTACATTACTTCAAAATACTCCGCCGAAAACTGAAGCTGAGGTCATTGAGCGTTGTGCCAAGCTTATAGGGCTTAGTTTTGCGCAACTTGCTTTAGGTTTAGGTCTGTCTATTCCAACCAATCCTGATCAACGCAAAGGGTGGATTGGGCAGGCTATTGAATTGGCCTTAGGCGCGAATGCCTATAATAAATCACTGCCCGATTTTCAATATTTAGGAATAGAATTAAAAACCTTACCTGTTGCCAGGTCGGGTAAACCAGCAGAATCAACTTTTATTACGTCCATACCCTTATTAACTATTCATCAGCAAGATTGGAAATCATCACAATGTTATGCCAAATTACAACGTGTCCTATGGATTCCAATTGAAGGGGATACCGATATTCCTTATTTGCAACGAAGAATTGGTCAAGGATTTCTATGGTCACCTAATGACGCGCAAGAAGCCATTTTGGCGGCTGACTGGAATTATTTAACCTTACAAATCAGTACCGGATCTCTTGAAACGCTCGATGCTAAATCCGGGGATTATTTACAAGTACGTCCTAAGGCTGCTCATGGCAAATCCTTATGTTATTGCTTTGATAGTAAGGGCAATAAAGTAAAAACATTGCCGCGTGGTTTTTATTTACGAAGTAGTTTTACGGCAAAGATATTAGCTGCTATTCCCCCAATGTAGCTTGTATTGCTTGCATATGGGGGATAATTAATGGTTGAATTTTAAGCAGATTTGGCGTGGGAAAACCCCGCGGTTATCATTTCTGGAAGCATACCTTTTGCATAATCTATTTGGGTTTGTACTTTTGCCATCAGTGTTGCCCTAAAATTCGGATCGCTTGCAAAATAGTGTATGGCTTTTTCGGCGCCACTAAACGCATTGAGTGCTAGTTCGCCATTTTCTACTTTTATTTGCAGCGCTTTTAGTTTATCTGAGGGCTGAGGTGTGGCAGAAAAAAAGCGAGAATATAATTTTTGGCTCGCATTGACAACGATTCCTAATCCGCTTGTAGGTCCGCTTTCGTTGGTTACTTTAGACCATGCGCACATGAAGTTAGTGGAGCACAGTGGGGCAAGTAGTTCAATCATTCTTTGTATTTCAGGATGATTAAGTTTGTCATTATTATTTGCCTCATCATAAACTTCTTTATTTCCTTTTAAGCACCAATTATAAATGGTTTTTATTTCTTCTAATTGATCATGAAAATCATTGGTATTAAATTTTTGCAAAATATAACCGGCCGCACCAAAATAAAGAAATGCGGTTAGGAAATAACTGACAAAGTCAGGGATAGGAAGAATATGTCCAATAAGCCAAGAGCCTCCCCAGGTTTTAATCCCTGTACTCATTCCTTGAAATAAATACATTTGATTTGCGGAAAATTCAAAATCATTAAGGTATTCTTTTATTTTGGCGAGTTGTTCTATATTGTTTACATCAAATGGTTGGGCGATTAAATTTTTTAGAGTATTCGCACGCTCGTTCTTAGCATTTGCGATTTCCATCATTCCTTCGGGATTTAACTTACCCATAAAACGCTCCTTAGTTAAAAATTATATTTTAAACCCTACTCATCCTACCTGAAAAAGTTAGGCTAGCGCCATTGATTTTTGACGTGTCATTCTTATTTTTTTGTGAGGCATAATGAGGCATATTATTTAATATTTGTATTGACTCATTTGCGTGAATTTTATTTGACAAATTAAATGATGATAACTAATCTTGAATTGTGCGCCGCACCATAAAGGAGAAATAATGAAAAACATTTACTTAGATCAAAAGACGTTTAGCAACATGAGTTTTCCTTTGCAAAAATTAATGGAGTTAAATGTTAAAACGCTTCAATCAATGTCGTATATGAAACCTGGCGATTTATTAAATGTAAAAAAACCAGGTGATCTTTTTGAACGAAATATGGGTATGCTCATTCAAAATACGCATATGATACTGAATCATATGCAAGATACCTTTAGTATTTTTGAAAGTCATTGGTTAAGTGTTGCTCAACATAATGAAGAAAGTGTAAAAAATGTCATGCATCAAGAAAGCCCGGAAGCGAAAAAAACAATAAAAAAGACTACTTCTTCGACTAAGACTGTAACTAAAAAAACGGCATCTAGTGCCAAATCATCAGCAGGCGTAAAAGCAGAGTCTAAAGCGAAAACAAGTGTGAAAAAAACAAGTAAAGCAGCGAAGCCAGTAATGCAAAATAGTAAGGCTAATGTTTCTCATGCCGCAAATCCTGTGAAACATGAAGTTAGAGCAACGGCGGATAAATCAAAACATAATGTACATGCCAAAAACGTGGGTCAGAGCATGCCCAAAGTAGGTGGTGTTGCTGAAAAAAGCCCTATGAAAGATCTTGGCTTATTAAATAAAGGAACTAATCTTCCTAATTAGTAATAAGCAATAATAAGACGCAAGGCTGGGCTGTAAAGCCCTTAGCTATCAAGTTAATATGAAAAGTCCCTTCTTCTCTGGGGCATAGGTGTCAGGCGAAGGCATTTTAACCTTTCTATCCTCAGCCTGAACAGCTTTGGAGAGCAATCATCTGCTTCGCTTGACGCTTATGTTTCAAGGGAAGAAAGGCGTTTTTTCTTGACAGTTACTGATTATTTTCTGCAAATTCGCGTGTTAATGCGGATAACAACGTCGGGTATTTAAAATCAAATTGATGGTCTAAAAGTCGTTGCGGGATAACCGCTTGTCCTGATAAGAGCAGTTCTTCGCCCATTTGCCCAAACAATAAATGAACAAGCCATGCGGGTAAGCGCAGAAAGGTTGGCTTTTTTAATACTTTTGCCAGAGTTTGATTAAATACTTTCTGTGATACATGCTGAGGAGCTACAAGATTTATTGGGCCTGTAATTTCAGGATGAGCAATTAAAAATAAGATGCCATTGACCAGATCAATATGATCTATCCACGCCAGTGGTTGTTCTCCAGTTCCTACTATCGCACCCATTGCGTATCGTGCTGGTAATTCCAATTTCTTTAACATGCCTTCACCACGTTTTAGCACCACACCAAATCGCATTAAGGTTACGGGGATGTTGGTTCCTTGTAATGCCGCTTGCTCCCATTGGCTGACGAGCAGACTGGCAAAACTGGTTTCTGATGCTGCATTGTTTTGGCTTTGTTCGGTAAATGCATCATTTACGTCGGGGAGTTTTTTTTGCAATCCATAAATGCCAATAGCACTGGCATTATACAAATGGGGCTTTTTCGATTTTGCCTTAGTTGCCCAATGGACAAAGTGGTGGGTTGCTTCAATACGACTGGATAATAATTTATTTTTGATTTTAGATGACCAGCGATGCTCCGCAATATTTTCTCCTGTAAGATTGATAATGGCATCAATTTCATCAGGATTTAGGCTCTCCAGCTCATCCCAAGTAACGGCATGTACCGTATTTTTAAAGCATTTTTGAATTTTTTCTTTAGCTCTGCCAATGATGGTGACATCGTGCCCAGCGCGGATTAATTCAGGTACTAAAACCTGCCCAATTAATCCTGTACCGCCCCCGATAATAATGTTCATAAAGCAATTCCTTTTTAGCTTTTTAGTTACCTGTGTTGCGCCCAATGATATAATAAATGCCAACTTAAAAACACAAAAATAATTATGGCTAAACTTTATTTTTATTTTGCAGCAATGAATGCCGGAAAGAGTACTGTACTCTTACAATCAAGTTATAACTATCGTGAACGAGGTATGCAAACCTTATTGTTTACGCCGTCGATTGATGATCGTTATGAATGTGGTACTGTCCATTCTCGTATTGGTTTATCAGAAGAGGCACTTATTTTTAATAAAGAGGATGATCTGTACAAGTGCGTCCTTGAACGAAAGCAGCCTTATGCCTGTATTTTAATTGACGAAGCGCAGTTCTTAACTCGTGCGCAGGTGCATCAATTAACGGAAATTACAGATCAACTGGGCATTCCTGTTTTGGCTTATGGTTTACGTACTGATTTTAGAGGGGAGTTATTTGAGGGAAGTCAGTATTTACTCGCATGGGCAGATGAGCTTGTTGAAATTAAAACCATTTGTCACTGTGGGCGCAAAGCGACGATGATTTTACGACTTAATGAACACGGAGAGGCAATTACAGAAGGTGATCAAGTATTAATTGGTGGCAATAATTTATACTCATCTACCTGTCGTAAACATTTTAAAAAACGCGAACCACGAGCAATTTTGGCACGTAAAAAAATTCCGGAAGAAGTCTTTGGTTAAGATAAATATTTTTAGGAGATGCTATGAAAGCACAAGCGATATTATCATTTGGTGATTGTTCAGTCTTTGAAACAGTGGATGTTCCTAAACCTAAAATTAAAACAGGTTATGTCTTAATTCGTGTTCAGGCAAGCAGTGTTAACCCGGTTGATTGTAAAGTACGTTCTGGTAAATACGCACATATTGCGCCTGAGGCGCCTATGATATTACATGGCGATGTTGCTGGAGTTATTGAAGAAATAGGGCCTGATGTTAACGGTTTTTCTATCGGGGATGAAGTTTATGGTTGTGCTGGTGGTTTTAAAACAGAGCCTGGTGCCTTAGCTGAATTTATGCTTGCCGATGCGCGATTAATCGCTAAGAAGCCTAAGTCGCTGGGCATGCTGGAGGCTGCGGCATTACCTCTCGTAGCGATTACTGCTTGGGAAGCACTTTTTGAAAAAATTAAACTTACATTTGGCCAAAAGATTTTAATCCATGCTGGTACTGGTGGAGTAGGGCATATTGCAATTCAGTTGGCTAAATGGGCTGGCGCGGAAGTTTATGCAACGGTTTCCTCTTCTGAAAAAGCCGACATAGCTAAAGCGCTTGGCGCCCACAAAACGATTAATTATCGCACGGAGTCGGTTGACGATTATGTCAATCGACTAACTGATGGTAAAGGATTTGATGTGGTATTTGATACGGTAGGTGGTGCGAATCTGGATAAGTCACTAGCGGCGGTGGCAATGTATGGAAACGTCATTAGCATTCAAGCAACTTCTTCTCATGATCTTCGTTTATTACATGCGCGTTCGGCCAGTTTGCACGCTGTGTTTATGTTATTGCCTTTGTTATTTAATGTACAACGTGAACGTCATGGGAAAATTTTAAAGGAAGTAGCGACTTTAGTGGATGATAATTATTTAAGACCATTGATTGATCCACATCAATTTTCTTTGGAAGAGGTTGGCCGGGCTCATGAATTGTTGGAATCAGGAAAGGCTGTAGGGAAAATTGTAATTCAAATTGGATGATTTGCTTTTTGGTGCCGGGCAAACTAAATTTAAGGCGTTAGTATTCTTTTAACGTTATGGAGAACGAAAATGTCTAAAGACCCTAAATTTAAGAAAGAATCGCAAGATGCTCGTCGCCATGATCAACAACATGTTGCTCATCCTGATGAGAAAATGAAGAAACACCATGAGCAACCTAAAATAGATAAAAAGAAATAATATTAGGAGCCGTTGACATTTCTACTATTTTGGCTCGATTTAGCGAAATGGCAACAGACCTTAACCCTAATCCGAAATTTCCTTTTCCTCAAGAGGAATAGGCGTTAAGTTAAGTCTTATTTCTACGTTCAGCAGCTTGTCCACAGAATCCAGAGTTTTAGTCTTTGCGCAAGATCCCTGGATCTTGCGGACAAGCCGCGGGAAGTAGGCAGCAGATGACGCCTCGGCTCGTTATGGGAGACGAAAATTAAAGATAAGGCCCCTCAAAAGAAAAACGTTCTTTTCCTAAAATACCCATCCGTGTAAATTCAATCACCTGCTTACTGGCCAGACAAATCCATGTTTGCTGATTATTCACATACTGATTTTTCTTCATTTTGAATACTGCAGGTATGTAAGCGGCGATATTTTTCGCCTTACTTGCTGTTCGTGCAGAAGGATAGATAAATGCTTCGACTTGTTCTTGTCGCATGGAGGAACCTAAACGCTGACTGTATGCATAATCATTTTTATCAGAAATTTGCTCTACATATTGATTAAAAGGTGTTTCTGTTAAGTCTAATCCTTTCTGAGTCGTTAAAAAGGCAGTGAATGCAGTCATTGAAATTTCTAAATAACCTAAGTCACCTTGGGTGTCATTTAAAAATTTAAGACGATAATATGCTACTTCTGTAAATGCAGTTTCTAATTCTATTGAACCATACCATAGTGATGGCTCAAAGGTGCGGCCAAAACGAGAACCATATTTTAAGGGGGGGTAGCGAAAGGGGGTGAAAATCAGATAGTTTTTTTCTTTCTCAATAGCGGGTTTTGATTGTTCTAATAGCTCCTCAAGCAGATCATGCTCTTCGCGACTGTCGACTAAGTCACGCGAACTTAATATATGCTGTGCTTCAACAACCCTCCATGGCTCTACAGAAAGCGGCTTTATGTATTGGCGGCCTTCACATAATTCCCAAACATTCATAGTTTGCCACGCATGGCATCCAAATAATTTACTACATCTACTAAGCCTGTCACTGTTTTTAGTTGCTCAATTGGTTTTTTATTAAAATAGGTATTAAAACTATTAAGCCATATTTTGGCTTTATCATGATTATTGCCAATCAATGAATTTAAACCGCGATACACCCGCAGTAATAGCAAGGCCATTTCGCCTTCTTTGGTATTGGGTGAAATAACTTTTTTACCTTGATGTAAACGAGTGGTACTGGATTCACTGATGCCAATAATGTCACTGAGATCTTTACCGGTTAAATTGTAAAAATTAGCTAAATTTAGAATCGCTTTTGTTAATACTCGTTCTTTTTCATGGTTTATGCTTAAGGAAGTGTTCATACAGCCCCCAATACTATTTCATTTGAAATTATAGGTTGATATTATTCCAAATGCAATATTTCTGGTGATTTGTAGCTAATCGCTGAAACAAAATTTGAATTAACGAGCTCATCTATGCTCTTATTCATAGTACCCAACCCGATACTCTTTAAATATTATAAATTTATTATTCTATAATGAATGTATTCAACACATCACCAAGGAATGGTTATGAAAATCGCAATTGTTACGGGCGGAAGCCGTGGTTTAGGTAAAAGTATGGCACTGCATATTGCCGCGAAAGGTAATGATGTCATTTTGACTTATAATAGTAAACGACAAGATGCGGAAGAGGTAGTAAAGCAAATTGAGAAAATAGGGCGAAAAGGGCTAGCATTGGCGTTAGATGTATCCAATATGTGCTCAATTAATACTTTTGTGGAAGGTGTTAGCCTCGCGCTGCATGAGCATTGGAGACGTAGTTCTTTTGATTATTTGGTAAATAATGCCGGTATTGGCATTGGTTCAACGATTGCTCAGATGACGGAAGAGCAATTTGATCAATTGATGAAAATTCATCTTAAAGGGCCGTTTTTTTTAACTCAAAAATTAGTGCCGCTGATGAATGATGGCGGTCAAATTGTGAATATTTCAACGGGCTTGACGCGTATTACGTTGCCTGGTTATGCGGCTTACGCCACAATGAAAGGTGGTCTTGAGGTTTTAACTCGCTATATGGCGCATGAATTTGGCGCGCGGGATATTACGGTGAATGCGGTAGCTCCTGGCGCCATTGAAACTGATTTTGGTCAGGGGGCTGTAAGAGACAATAAGGCGCTCAATAATTTAATTGCCTCACAAACTGCTCTTGGGCGCGTGGGATTGCCTGATGATATTGGTAGCATGGTTGCCTCTTTGTTGACTGAGGATAATCGCTGGGTCACTGCACAACGAATTGAGGTTTCTGGTGGCCAGGCTCTTTAGGCTTTATTTCTGCTGAATGCTTGCTTGCGGTTCAGCAGAGTTTTGTTGTTCCATTTTACTAATGGCATTAATTTCTCGATTTAAGGTGAAACTTAGTACGGTACGAATGAGTACAATGCTGGCGACAATCCCAACGGAATAATAGTCGGGAGCTGTGGTTGTACCAATTAAATCTGCGGCAACAATAAACTCCAGTCCTAAAGTAAGAACAATGCCTAAATTTAAGCGAATTTTATTCAGGTCAATTTTTTGTGTAGCGGATTTATCAAATAAATAGCAAATATAGCGTATTAAGGCGATGATAACGCCAGAAAAAATGATCAGAACGCCACAAAATGAAATACTGTGCTGAATGTACAATAATAGTTTTTGTAAACTAGGGATGTCCATGGCATCAAAATCCTTGACCTGAATAGGTTTATTATAATACATCTTTGAACGCAGCGTACTTTAGTTTAATAGTAACCCCTGTGTGATTTAAACTCATTCATTAACCTGTTTTTGGTGTAATTAAAAAGAACGAACAACTAATTTGGGGAGGATAAAGGTACAAAAAAGAGGGTATAGCCTAAAAATTAATTCACTTGTAAGGATTAAATGCCCCAAGGGACAAGTTTTTTCGGGTGGAATTGCGCAAATATTAAATTGATTGTCTATAATTTGCTCATCGCAGGGCTTTGAGCTTATCTTATGAAAAAAAATATTTCTATTTCTTTGTATTTTGATAATTCAGTATTTAAAAAAGAGATCTCTTGTCAATCAATCAGGGCCACCTTATCCATTAATGAAAAAAAGGCTTATCCTTATTTTATCAATTTCCACATGAAAATATTTTAATTTAAAAGGTCATAAACATGAATACCATTGAAATGAAAAATAGTGAAAATGTGGTGTTATTTATTCATGGCCTTTCAAGTAGTCCATTAGAAATGATGTCTTGTGCTCATGCGCTTTACAAAGCCGGCTTTTCTGTACGTGTCCCTCATTATTCAACCTTTGGCCTTAATTCTAAAGATCTGCATAAAGGCGTAATTGAACCTTGGGAAAGGTGGCGTGAAGAGCTTTATAATGATTTTAGGCAAATGAAGAAAGAATATAACAAAATTTTTGTTGTTGGTTTCTGTTTTGGGGCTATTCTTGCCTTGGATTTGGTTTTAGAGTTTGGTAATGACATTACTGCGCTTGCTTTGTTGTCTACACCATTCTTTTATGATGGATGGGCTATGCCGTGGTACCAAAAGTTGATGCCCTTTGTTTGCAGTACACCTTTAAAAAAATTTTTATATTATGAGGAAAGAGAGCCTTATGGCGTTAAAAATGAAGCCATGCGTAAAGTGATTAAAACGGCGATGAAACGGTATAAAACTTCATCGGCAGGGAGCGCCAAAATTTCATTAACAGGCATTTATGAGGCTTATTTACTGACAAAGCAAGTGAAGAAGAATTTATCAAAAATCTCACATCCTTTGTTGGTTATTCATGCGCAAGAAGATGAAACCGCAAGTGTACGCAATGTGGCTTATCTTCAAGAGAATATTCAATCCGCTAATTTGCGCATTCTCTTACTGCAAAATAGTTATCACATGATTACTTTAGATAATGAAAAAGAAATGGTTGCATCTGAAATAACCAATTTTTTTAGTAAAAAAATTAATAGCCATGAACCGGAAGAGGTCTCTGGTGAATAAATTATGGCTGATATTCCTAACCGTTATAAAGCAATTTACAGGCAGTGGCATAAGACGTTTACCCAATCTTTTTGTACTAAATAGTTCTCTTTGGGGGCTAATAAATAAGTACAAAAAACCATTGATATATTAGAATTTACTTATATAATGGCCTAATGAACACTCTAATTTCAAATATGAGCATTGACGTAATGAAAAAAAATGCGCTCAATGCGGAAAAGATGCTTAAGCTTTTGGCAAGCTCTAAAAGATTGTTAATCTTGTGCAATTTACTAAGAAAAGAATGCTCTGTAAACGAGTTATCTAAGCTGGTCGACCTATCTCAATCAGCACTGTCCCAACATTTGGCGAAAATGAGGAATGAGGGCCTGGTAAGCACTCATAAACAAGGAACAACGATTTACTACCGCATTAGTAAGCCAGAAGTTGAAGCTATTTTATCGACCTTATATTTAATCTACTGCAAAGAATAAAATCCGCAAATAATATAAGTAAGTTCTAATATAAAGATATAGAAGAATTAATGCTGATACGGAAGTTTAAATAACAATAGGAGTAAATGCATAAGATGTTGAGCTATCAGTTTAAGACGCGATGGATGAGTATATTGCTGTTTTTCTTTCCGCTGTTGTTTCTCTCAACTGGGACATGGTCTAATACACTAAAGCAAATCAGTTATTCCGATGCTGTACGGCTCGCCTTAAGCAATAATCCCAGAATTGACATCAGCACAGCAGACATAGATTCGGCAATGGCTGCAATCACTGAATCACGCGGCGCTGGATTACCTAAATTGAACCTGGAATTAAATGGTGCACAAAGCAATAATCCTTTAAATGTATTTGGATATAAGCTGAGTCAGGGAAATGCTTCGTTTGCCGATTTTGGCGCACAACAGTATACAGGTATTAACTCCATTAATACAAAACCAGAAGCATTAAATCATCCCGGATTTTATACTAACTACAATACAGGCTTCAAGTTAACGGTGCCTATTTATTCCGGTGGCAAAGCCAGTGCTCAATTAGAGAGCGCCAGGGCTTTACTCAGTGCCGCTCATCAGGGCGATGAATCCGCGAGAATCAGGCTTGCTTATGATGTTTTAGAAGCCTATGAAGGCGTACTTGCTGCAAATAAAATAGTACGCATTGCAAATGAAAATATTCAGGCGGCTGCAACTTATCTTGATACAACCAAGAGCCTTTTGAAGCAATCATTGGTTATAGAAAGTGACGTGTGGCTTGCTAAAAATTATCTTAGAGCGGCAAAAATCTCTTTATTGAGCGCACGCATTCAAGCACAAAATCATCTTGATGAATTTCGAATGTTACTTGGTCGACAACAGCATGCATTTATTCCTGGAAATCCTGTTCACTTTCCTGCAAATAAAAAACAAATAAATGGACTCGTGCAAGAGGCGATTAGAAATAATCCGCAATTACGCGCAATCAAGTCAACCATTGAGGCAAGTCGTGCCAATATTGATTCAGCAAAGTCCACAGGCAAACCCCAGGTTAATTTGCAATTACGTCAGGATTGGAATGGGAACTCAATTGGTAGTGGGCTTCCATCCAATTTGATTGCCTTGGGAGTTGATTGGCAGCTGTTTAGTTCTGGAGAGCAATCAGGTGCTATTAATAAAGCCATTGCCGCCGCAAAAAAAGCATCATTTCAGTTCGATGATGCTTTTAATGCTCTTCGTCTTTCCATTGTCCAGGCAAAACGCGCTGAGGAACTGGCGGTAATAGAATATAAAACAAATCAAGAAAATTCAGTACAAGGCAGAGAAATAGTGCGCGCGCTTAAAAAACGATATGGGCGTGGATTAGTACCTCTGGGCTCCTTACTGGAAAGTCAAATGAGACTGACTCAAACCGAAAGTCAATCCATTCAATCCCAGTATAATCGAACATTGGCACAGGGGCGTTTGTTATTGCTAACCAATGAACTCATTCCTCACTCTGATAAATAAGTCAGTGCAAAAAGGGTCTAATTATTATGCAACCGAGACGAAATCGTGAATAAAATTCTTCCTCATAAACCTAAATTAAACAGTGCAGGTCAATTAGCTAAAATTTTTATTCACTCAAAACTTACGATACTGATTATTTTGAGCGCCTTATTATTTGGTCTGCTTGCATTGAAGCTTACTCCAAGAACCTATAATCCTGAAATTATTGTGCCTGTTGTCACTCTGTCTATCAGCCGTCCGGGAAGTGATACACAAGAGATGTTGCAGCACATTGTTCGACCATTAGAAGGATTGATGGCATCAATACCAGGGGTGGAGCATACCTATGGTATGGCTATTGATGATAATGCGTTGGTTACCGTGCGTTTTAAAGTCAATGAGAATGAAGAAAACAGTCTGGTTAAGGTTTACAATCAGATTAATAGCAATATGGATAAAATGCCGTCAGGCACGTTAATGCCTTTAGTGCGCTCGATTAGTTTATATGATGTTCCTTTGCTCACGATTACGCTTAATTCATCAGAGCACAATGTTATAGAACTTAGGGATGCTGCAACTAAGTTATTAGAACAATTACGAACCGTACCTCAAGTAGGAAAAAGCTGGGTTATGGGGGCATCTCCAGCAGCATTGAGAGTTTGGCTAAATCCCAAGCAAATGGCGGAACATTTTATTTCTCTGCAAAAAATAAAACAGGCTCTTTCGGTCAATAACACTAGTTTAAATGCAGGAAAATTAGAACATGGACTACATGACGTCCCTTTGCGCATAGAAGGAAATCTAATCTCCGATGAGGATTTGCGTAACATTATTATAGGAACGGATAATGGTAAGCCTGTTTTGTTGAAAGATGTTGCACGTATTGAAGCAGGTCCTGAAGATGAGAATATTTTATCATATTTTGCTTTTGGCCCAGGTATATTAAATAAAACACCAGGAGTACTAAAACCCGCAGTAACGCTTGCCATTGCACGTCAAAAGGAGAGTAATGGCGTTGATGTTGCTAGTGCTGTTCTTGAGCGTCTTAAGCTTATTGAGCAAAGTACAACATTTTCTAAAAATATGGCTGTAACTGTAACACGAAATTACGGTGATGATGCCAATGATGCAGTGAATACTCTAGTCGAACACTTAGGAATTGCCATAGCTTCCGTCGTTATTCTTCTTATGTTGTTCTTAGGTTGGCGTGAGGCTTCTGTTGTTGTTTTTTCGATTCCATTGATTCTATGCATTGTGCTTGGAATTGGTTGGTTGTCGGGGCAAACGATTAACCGAATTACACTGTTTGCTTTAATATTATCTTTAGGTCTATTGGTGGATGACAGTATTGTAGTTATTGAAAACATTCATCGGCATATGCTTGAGGGAGTGCAGCGTAATTTTGGCAGGCTCGTTGTTTTAGCTGCAAATGAGATTGGCAAACCAACCATCATCGCTACTTTTACCGTTATTCTTGCTTTGATTCCCATGGCCTTTGTTTCAGGAATGATGGGGCCATTTATGGCGCCTATCCCTTTTAATGCTCCTTTAGCCATGCTAACGTCACTTCTCATTGCATATACGGTGGTTCCTTATCTGGCGTATCGGTGGCTTAAACGAAAAGCGCATCAATTAAATCTTCGGCAGGATCAATCACTTTTTGATAAAACGTCCACTCATTCGGGTTTGATACAAAAGGGTTATATTTTTTTGTTTAAAGCATTAGTAACCTCACGCTGGAAAAGACACACATTTTACAGTTTTATCTTTGTTGCTCTGATTCTTGTGATGTTACAGCCTTTGTGGCAATTTATTCGACCATCAGGTACAAATGGTCCTTTAAGTCCTTTTGGTGTTGAATTAAAAATGCTTCCTGATGATAACGTGAACACGTTGCTGATAGAAGTAGATTCAGGAGCAAACTCAACAACACAAGAGACCTTACATATTCTTCGTGATATTTCAAAGGTAGTTGCTAAAAACAGATTTGTGACTAATTACCAACTTTTTCTAGGTCAGGCAGCTCCTGAGGATTTTGCCGCTATGGTTAGAGGTGATGCACTGCAAAGCGGTAGCAATTACGCGCAAATTAGAGTCAATCTTATTGATAAACATCAACGAACTATAGGTTCTCATGAACTCACGCAAACTCTTTACCATTCTTTATCAGATATCCGTCAAACCTATCCTTTAGCACACATCAAATTATTTGAAAGTCCCCCTGGACCTCCTGTTCGCTCACAAATGGAGCTGGGTTTATACGGACCTGATTACAATCAACTCAGAAAATTGGGCCAATATATCAGTTCCACGATATACCCCAAAATATATAAAATGATTAATAGTGATAATTCAGTCACCGAGAATTTGACAGAATACAGCATCCAAATTAACCATAATGCAGCAGTTATGTCAGGATTACTTCCAAGTGTATTGACTGATGAGTTAGTTGGGTATTTTAAAGGTGCTACTGTTGGTAGTGGTCATCGGCCTGGCTCAAGAGAGCCTGAGAATATCATTGTACGTTTACCCAATGAGCTACGCGATGATATTAATGTATTAGAACAGTTGTATTTGCAAAACCAGCAAAATCAACTTATTCCTTTAGCCAAAGTAGTGGCGTTTAAAAAGGGTATTCAACAAAAACCCATATTAACTCGCGATCAACATCCTATCGTTTACGTCACAGGAGAGATGTTGTTTTCAAGTCCTGCTTACGCAGTAGCGACCGTCTCACAGATGCTGAAAAATACCAAATTATCCGATGGCACTAATGTAATGGTTGGTAATCTAGGTTTTCATGAAGAACAACCTCAGGACATTAATAAAACTCAGTTGTTCTGGTTGGGCGAAATGCGTTTAACTCTAGATGTATTTCGTGATTTGGGTTCAGCATTTATTATTGCAATTGTATTAATTTATATTTTGCTAACTGGGTTTTATAGATCTTTTTTTCTCCCACTCATTATCATGGGGGCTATTCCTCTAACGGTTATTGGTGTGTTTCCAGGGCATTGGCTAATGCATCAGCCTTTTACCGCAACTTCGATGATAGGCGTGATTGCCTTAGCAGGTATTGTCGTACGCAATTCGTTATTACTGATTGATTTTATTTTGGAAAACCAGCGTGCTGGAGCACCTATAGAAATTGCTGTGATGGAATCAGGTGTTGTGCGACTTTTGCCTATATTATTAACTGCGCTGGCAATTATATTGGGAGCATTCGTAATGCTTTCCGATCCAGTATTTGGTGGGCTTGCTATTTCACTGATCTTTGGTTCTTTTGCTTCAACGCTTTTGACTTTATTCCTTATTCCGCTCATTTATTTAAGTTGGTGGAAAAGACGTAATTTATAAGCATACTATTTAAAGGAGTTTCTCATGACTATTGAACGTATTATTCGTATTGTTGCTGGTGCTCTGATTTTAATTTCTTTGGCACTTGGCTTACCTCAAAGTCCCTTGTATTTTAGTCAGTATTTTCTTTGGCTCACCGTTTTTGTAGGGGCTAATTTATTTCAGAGCGGATTTACCCAGTTCTGTCCTTTGGAGCTAATTCTGAAAAAATTGATGTAGGTGAGCATTTTACTCTATTTCACAGACGGCCGAAAAATTATCAATTCCCAATGATAGTAACAATATTGGGCATGGAATACGCAAAGGCAACGGCATATTCCAGCTCACCTTTCGTTTCTGCATGAATACGATACAATGTTTGTCCTGTTTCAATTAATGTATTTATTTTGGCGAAAAATTCGATGCCCGCATTGGGATCATGTGGAGCCCCTGCGAGTTTTGCGAGTGTTGCCAAGTTACGATTATCAATTGAGGTGACAAGCCCTGCATGCTTTGCAGTAATATCATAAGTATAAGGGGCGCTACCCGGTTCACAAAAACCACCTTGTGCTTCACAAATAGCAATAAATTTTTTATATGCGGCACCGCTATCCAGTAAAAACCTGGCTAATTCTTTTCCTTTTCCGGGAGAAGATTTTTTTCCAAATTCTAAAATTACGCCGGCTATATCAATTGCTTTGTTTTTTAAATCTAACGGTAATTTAATCTCGTTACGTAAAATAGCTAAAATATCTTTTGCTTCTAATGCTGGCCCAATACCAATCCCAAGTGGTTGTATCCCATCAAATTTTAAAACTTTTACATTGAGTCCAACCGCTTTGCCTATAATAGAAAAGTATTTTTTTAAGCGAAGGAATGTTTTATCGGAACGGATTTTTGCGGTAGGCCCAACAGGTACATCAATCACTACATGCGTTGCACCGGCCGCAACTTTTTTAGAAAGAACAGAGGCTATCATTTGTGATTCTGAGTCTAAATCAAGAGGTCTTTCAACTTTAATGATAATATCATCACCAGGACTTAATCCAATCGCGCCACCCCATATAAAGCAGCCGCCTTCTTTATTAACAATCTCTCGCATCTTGTTAATATTTAGGTTAACCGGTGTCATTGTTTCAATTGTATCAGCAGTTCCCGATGGCGATGTAATCGCTCTAGAAGATGTTTTAGGTATAATAAGACCCGCAGCTGCCACAATTGCTACTACAATAGGTGTTGTTCGATTGCCAGGGATACCGCCAACGCTGTGTTTATCCATGATAAATGGATGGTCCCAATGCAATACTTCTCCTGTACGAATCATTGCTTGGGTTAGATCCGTTATCTCATTTATGTTTAAATTTTCCTTTGCGCATGCTGTTATAAAGCTTGCAAGATGTATATTAGAATATTTTCCCGCGACTATGTCCGTCATTATTTCATCAAATCCCTGTGCACTGATGACTTTACCGTATATTTTTCCACGCACATGCCGCAAAGAAGTTACAGGGCTTAAGTGTGAGATGGTAATTTCATCACCTTCTTTTGCATCTAAGCGCCGCCATGCAATTTCTGATAAGCTCGCTTGATTCATTTTTAAAATATCGGAGGTAACGATAGTAAGCGTTGCAACAATTGATTTCTTATTTCCTGTTACAACAACTTGAGTATAAGTTTCAAATCCTTCTGATTTATCAATAGAACACCCCGCATGGATGTAGACTATAAATTCATATTTCGTATCCAGTCCTAATCTTACTAATTCGAGTTTATTCGACATGTTATCCAATACTAATTCCTTGTTAGTCGTATTTTATACTGCTATACCTAACAGCGAGCCAATACCTGCACTTATAAGCATCGCCATTGTTCCCCAGATTACAACACGCAATGATCCTGATAATATTCGCGCTCCACCAACCTTTGCAGCCACTGCTCCGAGTAATGCCAAAAATAGAACCGCCATTATTGATACTGATGGAATAAGGTAGATTCTCGGAACAATAAAAATGATTAGCAATGGTAATAATGAGCCGAGAGTAAAACTACAGGCAGAAAACATTGCTGCCTGTAGTGGGCGCGCACTGGTTATTTCTGTAATACCAAGCTCATCGCGAGCATGTGCACTTAATGCATCTTTAGACATCAATTGTTTTGCAACTTCTTCTGCAAAACTGCGCTCTAATCCACGATTGACGTATATAGCGGTTAACTCTTCAACTTCATTCGCTAAGTTCTCTGTAAGTTCTCTCTTTTCAAGTTGCAGGGCAGCTTTTTCTGTATCCGCTTGAGAGCTTACTGATATATACTCACCTGCAGCCATAGACATGGCTCCAGCAATTAATCCTGCAATCCCTGCTACAAATATTCCATTATATGGTGTATGAGCAGCAGCAACACCAATCAATAAGCTTGCAGTAGAGATAATACCGTCATTTGCACCTAAAACGGCAGCACGTAACCAGCCTACTCGTTCAATTCGATGATATTCTTTATGTCGCATATACATCAGAGCCTCCCATGAGGAATAAATCCGAGTCAATTTGTTAAGAAATTACTCTTTTGGTGTGTCTGCTTTCTGCTTATATGCCGTATTTTCAGGAATATCAGTAGCTGAATAGACGCTAATTATTTTGAATGGTTTTTTTACATTGAGATTAATAAAATTGTGAGGAATTCCTTGAGGAATAAAGATCATATCACCTGCTGTAACAGTTGAACCCTTGCCATTAAGGACAGATTTTGCCCGACCCTCAACTACAAATATGACTTGATCAAATTTATGTGTTTCGAGCCCAATCTCATTGTTGGGGTTCGTCTTAGGAGTGATATTCATGAAAACAACTTGCGCATCTTTACCGGTCACAAGTGCTAATTTCCAATTTTCATTCTTTTTTGCCATTTCAAAAACTTTGTGGGAAATGGCGGCATTTATTTTATGATTCACTGCGGTTTCTTTTGAACTTGCGAATAACGATGGCGAGAGTAAAGTAGATGCTAATAATGTAGCGATAAAGGTTATTTTTATTCCGTTTGTTTTCATAAAGGCTCTCCATAATTTAAATTAATTATTTACTATATCAATTTTTGAGCTTGTTTAATACGGATAGATATTTTAACCTAGAAAAATGGTTAGGGTTAAAAAATAGGTTGGAAAGGAGCTATTATGGAGAGCAATAAAAATTGGCATTATGACACGATTACTCGATTGCTTCATTGGGGGATAGCGTTCCTTGTGATAGGGTTAATTAGTTTAGGTTGGTATATGATGTCCATCGAAGATCAGCCGAATAGTGGTTGGTATTTTAACCTTCATAAATCATTTGGTCTTATCGCGGCTATCTTAATTTTTTTTAGATTGATATGGCGCTTAACCCATAAACCAGCCCCACTTCCATCCAGTGTTCCATGTTGGCAAGCTAGATTATCAAGAACCGTTCATGTGCTGCTTTATTTTTGCATGCTCATAATGCCAATTACTGGTTTTATTGGCGCTTCATTTAGCAAGCATGGCATCATTTTTTTTGGCATAGAATTGCCAACTTGGGTTAATCAAAGTCATGCCATATCAAAGCAATTTTTTGAGGCGCATGAGTTGGTTGCCTGGATTTTAGTTGGATTAATTGTAGTTCATATTCTTGCAGCAATGAAACATTTGTTTATTAACAGAGACAACGTTTTTCAACGTATGTGGTTATAAGAATAACCACATATACGGTTTAAGGAATAAGCAGTCCAGGTATCTCCTTCGGTTAATGAGCTACTCGAGTAAGAATCCTCATTAGCCGTATTAACAAACAAACGTCAATTTCGGATAAGAAATCAGGACAGGGCTTATTCCTTCTTAACCTGAACGGATCGGGGCGCGAAGGTATTATTCAAGCCTTTATTCCGAACTTGTTAGCCCAAAATGAGCGCCTAAGTAAGATAAACTGTATTGTCATAAAAACCAATAAGAAATTCTTCTTCATGATTGATGCCGTTTCTTGGTATATAATTAGTGAGTAAGCTTATTTTCTTATGATTTTTCCAGGCCAATTCCGTGAATATTGATAATCGTCTTGCTTGGGCGCACCCCATAGTACAACAATGGTTTTTTGAACAGATTGGTTCGCCAACAGAGCCACAAATACAAGGGTGGCCACCGATACTTTCTGGACAAAACACCTTAATTTCTGCGCCAACAGGCTCAGGAAAGACCTTCGCTGCATTTCTTGTCTGTATTGATCAATTAGTCCGCAAAGCCATTTCCAGTATGTTAACCAATGAAACTGAAGTGCTTTATATTTCGCCATTAAAGGCTCTGGGAAATGACGTACAAAAAAATTTAATGGGGCCTTTAAATGAAATTGTAAAACTTGCTAAGAAGCAAGGCATTGTCATGGCGGACATTAATGTGATGGTGCGGACAGGAGATACTTCACCTAAAGAGCGTCAAGCGATGCTCAAACAGCCGCCACATATATTAGTAACTACTCCTGAGTCACTTTATATTTTGCTTACCGCCGGTAAAAGCCGTGAGATTTTGCGCACCGTTAAAACGGTTATTGTGGATGAAATCCATGCTTTAGCAGATGATAAACGTGGAGCTCATCTTGCTTTATCACTGGAGCGACTTGAAGTATTAACTTCTTTTCCACCACTACGCATTGGCTTATCGGCCACCCAAAAACCATTAGAAGTCGTTGCTAATTTTTTAGTAGGGAATAATCGAGCAGTCCCGGCAATGATTAATATTGGTCATGCCAAACATTTAGATCTTGCCGTAGAGGTCCCTATTAGTGAGTTAGGTGCGGTGGCTTCAAATCAAATATGGGATGAAATTTATAATCGCATTGCTCAATTAGCAGAACAAAACCGCTCGACATTAATTTTTGCAAATACCCGCCGCGTGGCCGAACGTGCTGCACATCATTTAGGGGCGCGATTAGGTAAAGATTTAGTCGTAGCCCATCATGGTAGTTTATCTAAAAAGCTTCGCTTAGAAGCGGAAACCAAATTAAAAAATGGTGAATTAAAGGCGTTAGTGGCGACGGCATCATTAGAATTAGGAATTGATATTGGCTCTGTGGATTTAGTTTGCCAATTAGGCTCACCTCGTTCTATTGCGGTGATGCTTCAGCGAGTAGGGCGTGCAGGGCACTGGCACGGTGCAATTTCCAAAGGGCGCATTTTTGCCACAACTCGAGATGAGCTATTAGAGTGCGCTGCGATTGTTTATGCCATACATGATGGCGATCTTGACCAGCTCGTGATTCCCCACGAGCCTATTGATATTTTAGCGCAACAAATCGTGGCGACTTGTGCTACAGAAGATTGGCCTATTAATGATTTATTTCTCTTAGTGCGTAAGGCATTTCATTATAAAGATCTTTCTCGAAAGCAATTTGATGCTGTAATTAATATGCTTGCGGAGGGCATAGCCGGCTCACGTGGACGTTATGGCGCTTATCTTTTCTATGATCGGGTGCATGGGATGCTCAAAGGGCGACGTGGCAGTCGATTAGTAGCAATAACCAGTGGCGGTTCGATTCCGGATAATGGTTTATTTACGGTAAAAACTGAAACACCTGGTTTAGTTGTCGGGACGCTTGATGAGGATTTTGCTGTAGAGAGTAATCGCGGTGATGTCATTTTACTTGGCAGTACTTCTTGGAAAATTAATCGCATAGAAAGCACCAAGGGGCAGGTTATTGTTGAAGATGCACATGGCGCACCGCCTAGTGTTCCTTTTTGGCTTGGTGAGGCACCTGAAAGAACCGCAGAATTGTCATTACGGGTTTCTAATTTGCGTGAACTTCTTAGTTTTAAATTAACCGCAGCAGAAGAGTCAATAGCAAACGTTCAACAGTGGCTTGGTGCTTATTGCAAAGTAGACGTGAGCGGCGCACGGCAAATTATTGAGTACATTCTTCAAGGAAGAGCGTTATTAGGCGCTGTCCCTACGCAAGAACGTATTATTGCCGAACGATTCTTTGATGAATCAGGTGGAATGCAATTAGTTATTCACTCGCCTTTTGGGGCACGAATTAATAAAGCATGGGGGCTTGCTTTGCGTAAATGCTTTTGTCGTTCTTTTAATGTAGAACTACAAGCTTCGGCTACGGATAATGGCATCAATATTGCGCTCACCGAGCAACATAGTTTCCCTTTAGCGGATGTTTTTAATTATTTAAGTGCGGTTACTGCTAAAGAAATTGTCGTGCACGCCGTTTTGCAATCCCCTTTGTTTCCAACGCGTTGGCGTTGGGCTGCTTGTCGGGCCTTGGCTTTGGTTCGGTTCCGCAATGGACGTAAAGTTCCACCGAATATTTTAAGGATGCGTGCAGAAGATTTGCTGGCGGCTGTTTTTCCTGATGCCGTAGCTTGTCAGGATAATGTGAATATAGATGATGTTAAATTACCGGATCATCCATTAATCAATGAAACCATGAAAGATGCGTTGATGGAGGCATTGAATGTTGAGGGTTTGTTGGTTTTGTTAAAAAAAATAAAAAATAAAGAAATTCAATGCATCGCTGTGGATACACCAACGCCTTCAGTATTTGCCCATGAACTATTGAATGCAAATCCTTATGCATTCTTGGATGATGCACCTTTGGAAGAGCGACGTGCTCGGGCGGTTGAGATGCGTCGTACCTTACCTGCCAACCTGGTTGCAGAGTTAGGGAAATTAGATGCGGGGGTAATTAATGAGGTGCGACAGCAGGCATGGCCTGATGTACGAAATGCTGATGAGTTACAGGATCTATTGCAAACCGTACTTGCTTTTCCTGCCCATGCTGTGTCTTATCATGAAGCTACCAGACTATGGCAAGGTTATTTAGATGAGTTAGTTGCCGCAGGACGTGCTGGTATGGCGACATTAGGAAACCAGGTTTTTTGGTTTGCTGTTGAAAAAACAAAAACCTTTTCGGTTATTTATCCCGAGGCACGACTTAATCCGTCCTTATTGGATGTAGAAGCTATACCATTAGATCGCGACGAGGGAATCGTGTATTTGCTGCGCGGCTGGTTATTTTATTTGGGGCCTACTACGGTTTTAGCCTTAAGCCAATTTTTGGTTTTAGGCGAATCCGAAATTGAGCACGTCCTGCTTCGTTTAGAGGCTACAGGATTAATTTTGCGCGGTGTCTTTGAAGGAAATGCTCCGCAAGAGTGGTGTGAGCGTCGATTATTAGCACGGATTCATCGACTTACTTTAGCAAAGCTACGTCAGGAAATAGAGCCAGTGACGCCAACACAATTTGTGCACTGGTTATTAACCTGGCAGCATGTAGCCCCGGGGACTCAATTATGTGGTGAGCAAGGGTTATTGGCGGTAATTGAGCAATTGCAGGGTTTTGAAATTCCAGCAAAAGCCTGGGAACCTCATATTTTTGCCAAACGGGTAAAAAATTATGATCCGATGCTTTTAGATAAATTATGCCTTATGGGCATTATTGGTTGGGGGCGTCTCTCATCAACATTGACTCACGCGGATACTTTTATAGATGCCAAACGCGTTGCACCGACCAGTATTGCACCCATTACATTTTTTTTAAGGGAAAATTCTTCGTGGTTGATTGAGGTTAAGGATGGCGTCAAAGAAGATGTTTTGGCTGGTTTAAGCCATATTGCAAAAGATGTTTATCTTTATTTATTAAAAAATGGAGCTTCATTTTTTATGGATATTGTTGATGGAGTTAGGCATCTAAAGTCTGAAGTTGAAATGGGACTATGGGAATTAGTTGCCGTAGGGCTTACCACGGCAGATCTTTTTGATAATTTACGTTCGTTAATTGATCCTCGGCGTCGTTTAATGAAAAAAAGACGCCGAGTTGTTCGTCATCAATATAGTTCGGGGCGTTGGTCCTTGTTAAAAAAGAGTTTACATTCATTTAATAGTGAACAAATTGAAGCCTTGTGTTGGGTGTTACTTAAACGTTATGGGGTGGTTTTTCGCGATCTTTTAGTACGAGAAAAAAATATTCCGCGTTGGCGAGAGCTCCATGCTGCATTTAGGACATTAGAAGAACGCGGGGAAATAAGGGGAGGACGTTTTGTCGAGGGTTTTTTAGGGGAGCAATTCGCATTACCTTATGCTGTAGAATCATTACGCGCGATGAAACATAAAGAACTGGGTAATGAGCAAATTTCCATTGCAGCAGTGGATCCGTTAAATGTATCAGGATTTATTTTACCTGGCCCACGCGTTTCTGCTATTTCGGGTGGTTCCGTTTTCTTAATTTCTTCATTTGAAAATATTGAATAAAAATTTGAGTAAACTAATATTGGTCATCGCCCGGGTGTGGCACAGTGTATAGAGCGGGTGAATAGGTGGTGTATCGCTCTGGGGGAATAATGCTGTTAATAGCAATGGCGCTATTTTTTGCTGTCGATAATTTTTAAAAAATTATCAGGAAAGAGCAACCCTTGGCTGCATTAACTCCTCATCAGTATTATCAAGTACAGGCTTTTTTTCAGCGAATGATTCTTCTTTCATTTTGAGTAACTCTGTCTTCATCTGTTGTTGTTGTTCTATGGAACTTATTTTGGGTGTCTCCGTCTTTTTCATTTGCTGAATTACTTTGGCTTCAATTGTTTTTTGCATGAGAATGTCGGTTAGTTGTTTTGATACATTGCCACTAAGTTTCCCTTGGAGTGCCTCTATTTTAAAAGCTGCTTCGTCATATTGTCCTTTTTCTATAAATTTAATAATTTCAGGAAAAGCTTTTTGCATCTCTATCACGTTTTTGGCTCCTGCTCGAAAACGTGAAAATAATTGTCCCTCTACACGGCATTGATAACTGGATGCAACACCTTTAACCAGTTCAACCAGCATAGTTTGTTTTTTAGCGGTGTCAGAATGAGCCGTTACCTCCTGATTCAGGATTTCAGCGGGCAGCTGTTCTTTCATTGTGCCGAGCTTATGCGAATTTAGAGTACCTTTATTGCTGGGAAATATAAAAGTATTTCCCGTGTATTTTTGCAGAGGTAAGCTACTCACTGCATCAGGAGATAATCTGTAATTAACAAATTGCGCTAATAGTTGTGGAAATTTATTAAATACAGCGTTATGAGCAGTATCTGCAGGAGCCGTATTAAAGGTTCTTACTTGCACTAAAGGATTCGTTTGTAACTTTGTATCTGTATTGTATGCTTTAGCGGCAACATACTGTGCTAAATGCCCTCCTAAAGAATGCCCAGTAATAATAATTTCTCTATTGGGATTTTCTTTGCGGACTTGTTGGTAAAATTCAAAAGCAGCATCACGAAATTTTTTTTCAACAGTACCTCCAGTTACTAGCCTTAGATCTGAGAGTACATCACCCATCGCGTCAGTGCCTCGATAAGAAATGACGAGAGGACCCTCAGAATCTTGCGGTTTATAACATATGGCTGCTAGAGGTGAGCGCCCGGAACCTTCATTTTTGACTGGTACAATAGATTTTACTATTTCATAACCATTATTAGCTATATTCGCAAGAAGCTCAGGGTTGGATGGATGTTCGTTGGGGTTAATAACATTATCTTTCCTTACTCTATAAGCTGCTTGAGCAGCAGAAATAAGCAAGCTAATGGTACATTTCGATTTTTTTCCAGGATTAGGATTACTCATAAGTGAGATTTATAAATTTGAGTACTTGCTTTAATTATAGACAAAGAAATTTAAAATGGATGGCGTTGATGGTGCTGTATATGCTAAATATTTCTGCATTTCAATCTTCATGTTGCAATGCGGAATATTAATAGGGCCTATGAGGCACATTACTAGTAATATGTTGTAGTAATTTTCCAATATTTATCTATGCTAAATAGCAGTATTGTTCTTTCTTATTTTGATTTTCCAGTCAACTAATCAAGGACATGAAAGATCACACCCATATCAAATTGACAATTTTATGATCTTGATGTACTATTTCCTCCCTTCCTTCGGTCGCATCAGAAAAATACTTAATAAATTACAACTTGGGGATATTTATGCCAACAAATAAGAAATCGAAACAGTTCGTTAAGGGACTTCCACCAAAATATAAGCCTGATAGTAGAAAACCTCAGTACCATGGTAATCCTACGTTGCTACTTGATACATGCCAAGGAAATGGTTCTTCTGGACTTACAATTTTATTTTCACTACTCCTTTTATCCACTTGTATTACACCGACTCTTGCTCAGTGCCCCGCACCAAAAGGATCTTACCAGGATACTTGCAAGGTAACTGGCGATACATATAAATCGACCGATGAAAATTTAAAATCGATTGAACTGTGTAAATTTGACTTACATTGTAAAGGTTTAGATGGAAAGGTTAAACACACACCTATTTATGTACAAAAATCCATGAGTAGTTGTTTAAAGTTTTTTGAAAATTGTAACGGAAATCCTGTTATGAGAGGAAGTAATGAACGAATTTGTACTTCAGAAGAGGCTATTATAAGAGAATCTAAAATAAAAATAGAGTTATAAGCATTAGCCTTTTGCAGCGGGTTAGAATATAACCTGTTGCTATCCCAGAATCCCCATGCACAGAAAGCTTTATGAGTCACAGCCTTATGCATGGTAGGCCTTCATTAGGTAATTCTTTACTAGTGTCTTTGTGCAACGGGCTACCGCCACTTTTGGCTGTTTGTGTCGCGAAGGGTAATTTTGATTGCATTAATTAATGCTTCATCGTTGAACAATAAGTTTAAATGTATCATGAGAGTATAGGTCAGCAACTTGTTCCGTTTCTTCGTGAGTTAGACCTAAAACGTTGCAGGCTCCTCTAGCTAATCTGTTACACACGTTAAACAATGTTTTTCCAGAGCTGTCCTTAAAATGGATTAAGGTAGAAAGCTTACATATTACCTTGCAATTTTTAAGCCGTGTACAGCAAGACCAGTTAGCTCTTTTAGTCAATAGCGCACAGACGGTGCTAGAAGAGACACCTGCATTTCAACTTGAACTCGGTGCTGTGGAGTGGTTTCCCTCATTGACTCATCCCAAAATTCTTTCTTTAGAGGTAGGGCCGCAAGATATCCTAAAAACTATATCTGTGACTATTGGACAAGTTTTAAGTGTGTTAAATTATCCCATAGAAGGGCGTCTTTTTCGTGGGCATATGTCCCTGGGAAAAACCTTCAGCGACAGACATTCTACGATTTATTAACACAAATAAAGACGCCGGTTATTCCATCAGTACTTATTAATAAAGTTCATTTAATTGAAAGCGGACCCAGTCACGATGGTCGTAGTTATCATTCTTTGGCGGAATTTAATTTAACATAATGTGACTTAATTTCTAGGAGCTGCTATTGTATTAAGTACTTATATTGATTTTTAATAGGGGCTATTGAGCTTTTGACTATCTTGGTCGATTTTCTGTGCTCCGATGTTCACATACTCGATGTATGCCCCACTTCGGTGCTCAAAAATCAATCCATTTTGGTTCAATCTAGTGAAATGGCAATAGACTCTAGAGAAAGTTAAATTATTTTAACTTTGATAAGGATCATCAATGCTTCAATTATTCTTTTTATTCACCGCGTTATTTTCTTCAGTGTGTTTTGCTCAAGAGCGCGAAATTGCCATTACTATGGATGATTTACCTCTTGTTGCGTCAAGAATGAATACGCCTGCGAATAAACAGCGCTCAACAGAACGTTTTATGCAAATTGTGCAAGCCTTTCAGAAATATAAAGTTCCAGTTACAGGTTTTGTTATTGCCGGGGCAATAGAAAAAGGGCAGTGGGAGTTTCTTGAACAATTTCGCCAAGCGGGTTTTATGCTTGGTAATCATACTTATTCGCATTACAACTTAAATCAAATGAGTGCAGAAAAGTACATTGCGGATATTGAGCGCGCTGATAAAATTCTTGCGCCCATATTAACGACACCTAAATATTTTCGTTATCCTTATCTTGCTGAGGGTAATAAAACAACCAAGCCCCAAGTGCGTGAATACCTGAATGCGCATCAGTATATCGTGGCGCCAGTGACGATTGACAGTAAAGATTTTGCCTTTAATGACATGACCTATAAGGTTCCATATCGCTCACGAGTCGAATACATTCAAAAACTCAAACCACGTTATTTGGCATATATCTGGAAGCAAACACTATTAGCAGAAAAAAAAGCCAATGGAAAAAATGGCAAACAAATATTATTAATTCATGCCAATATTCTTAATAGTTATTTATTGGGTGATATTTTAGAAATGTACCAAAAAAATGGGTATAAATTTATAAGCTTAACGGAAGCCTTAGCTGATCCTGCTCCTGCAATTAGTTTTCCAGCAGTTAAAAAAGACTTTGGAACAAAGATAGAAAATGAGCTTTTGAATATTCCTTTCCAATAATTTGCACAAAGTGCTACGGGGGTTTTATGTTATTATTCGCTGTTGCTTTGTTTCTTATTGCCGCAACTTTTGGGTTAGCCATTTTAACGGCAATCTTACAAGATAAACCAACCAAGAAAATAGTTTTGTACCTTCATGGTTCTCTCGCTGCATTTGCTATATTGCTGATAGCAGGGTATTTGGTTATGTTTGGCGGAGATTTATTGCTGATTATTAGTCTTATATTGTTTCTTTTTGCAGCGCTTGGTGGATTAACTCTGTTTACTTTGGACCTGAAAAAGAAACCTATACCCAAATGGTTGGCGGTTATTCATCCTTTGGTTGCTATGATTGGATTAATCACGTTGGTAGTTTATATTTTGCCATAGAGTAGAGATGCCAGGCTTGATTTAAACGTGCGTTTGGGATAATCGAGTGAGTAATAAAACCATTCCTCGCTCGAGCCATAGGATTAATATTAGTATCCATAACAAATTCAATATGGCTCTCGGTTTTTGCAAATGCCAACTAACGCTGATCAAAATAGTCTGCTGGAACACCGTAAATAGAACACGCGATAGGGTTTGTAGATTGGGTTTCCCATTCTGGATTATCAAGCACATTTATTGCATTTTTATAGCCAAGCTCAAGACGTGTATTTATGACTGAACGAGCAAAATTATAATCTTTATACGAATGAGCATAAGGAGTACCTCGATAAATAATATGTACTACGCTAAACCGTTTCTTATTTCCCAACTGCAAGATTTGTTGTATTTCAGGATCCTTTTTCGCTTCAGGTGTTAAATGCTCTCCGAGGAGTGTAATGGCTGTTTGTAGGTTTTGACGACTGCTGTAGACATTGGTTAGACGCCGTGAATGGCTTGCATAGCGGATGTCTTTTTGTCGTTCTTCCACTTGATCCATTGTTTCGGGGAGGGGGCCTTTTAAGCTAAAACAGTCAATCACAAAACAGAGTGTATCTTCTTCAGGTAACGCATCAAGAACAGTAACTAATGGTGTATTGGCATAAATACCACCATCCCAGTAATAATCATCCCCAATTTTCATGGCTGGAAAACCAGGAGGGAGTGAGCAACTTGCCATGATGTGCTCGGGTCCAATGGTCATGTGCTGATTATTAAAAAATATCATTTCGCCTGAAGCGACATTTACAGCACCAAGACAAAGTGTGACTTCTTTGGTATTAATACGATCAAAGTCAATGACTTTTTCTAAGGTATTTCGCAGTTCGGAAGTGTCATAATAACTTAACTTATCAGGTGAATCCTGAGTAAATTCAGTTGGTGGTATAAGACGCGGTTTAAAGAAACCATCTAATCCAAAGAATACAGAATGCAGGGAGCCTAATCGATTTTGTAAATGGCGGACGAGATCAACATGACGAAGATGGCTTAATGGATCGCTCCATACGTTAGGCGCAATGGTATCCCAAAATTCCATGAGCTTTTCAATCTGATGTTCACGGGCATTACCGGCAATAATAGCGCTATTAATTGCACCAATTGATACGCCAGATAAATAATTGGGGGTATAGCCATGTTCATGAATTGCACGATAAGCGCCTACTTGATAGGCTCCTAAAGCGCCACCACCTTGAAATACGCAGGCAATACGCTGATAAGCCTGTTTCTCTTGGATGGATTGATGCGGTTTATTGATTAGCCCAAGAGGAGTTTTTATTTTCATTTTGCTCGCCATGATCGTTGATTTCCTAAATCCTTATAATTAACAAGTATATACGCTCAGTAATAAATTTTGTAATTAAGACAAAGAAAAATGTCTGGCGTTTTAAGGGGGGGGGATGAATGATAAGGTGTGTGCTTGAAATTTTTGCAACTTTGTGTGGATTTTAATACTTGTCTAAGCCCTATTTCGACGTTCTTTGGCTTGTCTGCGGAATCAAGAGATCTACTTTTTGCGCAAGATCCCTGATTCTGCGGACAAGCCATGAAGAGAAGGACGTTTTTAGCAGCCTGGTCTAGCTGATTCTGACAGAACAGAAGTAAATGTCCCCGCTTTTTCGATAATGGTATTTAATTCCTGACTATTAATGTGGCGATTGACAAAATCAAGTCGTTTGTCTATTCCTTTGTTTGTTATTAGCTCCGTGCGCTGAACTAGAATATCGGCAAATATTTGTTGAGTTGATAATTCAGGATGATTAGTCAAATTATCTAGTAGTTGTTTTGCCAGATAAAAATTGGCTTCTCTATTTGCCGCTCTAGAGTTTTTATAGAACCAAAAATTATATTTAAAATTAACTTCCTTAGATTCTGGTTCTTTATTTTTTTCAACTCGCTGAATGTATTTTTTTAAGTCGGAAATTAATATGGATTTTTGTAGCTCTTCCGGTGACGATTGGTATTGGTATTGTCCTGAGAAATTACCAAATACACCACTATAATGCTTAGGCTCATTGTTTCCAACAAGCAGATGGCTTTTGGCTACCATTTCTTGAACGTCGGGCGCGCGTTTTCGTGGTTGTACATTGCCGGTAGAAATTTCAGCTATTCTTTTCTTCACTTCAATAATAACTTCATGAGCCGCGGCTTTTAAAACAACATCCTGTTCCTCTTGGGTATCTTTATGTTGATTGCTGATGTAAACATCAGCACCCGCGGCGCTGCTGGCGGTATATTTTAAAAATCCTGGCCCAACAAATTGTCGTTCTTGCTTAATAACGTCTTCAGTTTTTCTCCCCCGATGTTCGATATCACGTTTAATACGTCTTTCTACAATATCCAGATAGTTGTCTGTTACATTTACGGATACTAACGCTAATTCAGGTGGTAGGAAGTTTTTATGAAAATATTGGCCAAATATTCCTTCAATGATTAGTACATCTGATGGAAGAATTTCCTGTGTACCCTTACGCCGATTGGTAGGGAAGTCAAATAATGGTTTAGTGATGGAATTTCCTGTATTTAACTCCATAATATGCTCTGTTAATAAGTCTAAATGGAGCATGTCATCTCGATCAAAATTAGTCTCGAGGCGATATTTTTCAATATCAATAGTGTCTTCTGGGCATTCTTTAAAATAGTCATCCATATTGAGAATCTGAGCGCTAATCCCTGACTTTATCAACTCATTCAGGAGATGTTGTGATACACCTGTTTTTCCTGAAGCTGATTGCCCACCAATAAAAACAAAAATCATATATAAACCTCGGCAAATTTTTGATTATGCGTTTGTTAAAATTGACCAGAGAAAATAAGGTACGGCCAAAATTGTGGCTATGATACACAGTATTTTTATTTTAGGCACGTGCTCTGTAAGCGCAGTATATGACTTCGACATGACTTGCTTTTTCTTTTTTTAAACACGCACTAAAATAAGTTGCGCTAAGCCTTTTTAATCATTATGAGTGGCGTTTTTTGTCATTTTGGGTTCTATGTTGGCTTTATGGCTTGTTTGTACACTATAATGTCTCTTTTTATTTAACGGTTAATTTGGAGTAAACATGCTATCCCAGTCCAACATACAAACTCTAATAAGCGAAGAAAAAATTGAAGAATTTGATAATTCCATTGATGATGAAGTGTCTGAAATGGTTATACCGGTGTTCGCAAAACAGTTTCCTGGTTCAATTGAAGAAGATCCTCTTCTTGCATTTATAAAGCTTGTACAAACAAAACCTGATGGATATTGGTTGATACGTGAAAGTCGGGTAGACGGAATGATTTCTATAACTTTTAAGTTAAATGGCAAAGTGGGGCATGATCGCTTTGTTTTTAAAAATGAGCGATGGCGAGAAGTTAATGACGGACAGAAGATAACGGCTATAGGCGCATATGAATCGTTTAACAAAGATACTGCAAATAAGTCAGTAATAGATTCTCTATTAGATGCAATATATGCAACCAGACCTCTTGAATACGAGAAATTAATTATACCTGCGGAAGCATTTGCATCAAGTAATATGGGCTATCTTCAGGCGAGCCCTTATGTTCTTGTAACGCGAAGAGATGGAAAAGAGCAAAAAATTTATGCAGATCTTCTTGGTTCGTTAGCGGAAATTACAAATCTTATCAATGAGAATATCCAGATTTTAGATAATGAAGAAAACAGATCTACTCCTATTTCCCTCGATATGGAATTACTTAAGACGGTAGTGCTACCATCAAGAAAGAAACTAAATGAGGATTTGTGTTTAAAAAAGACATTTCTATTGGTAAACAGTGCAAGTTTTCTTAAAGATTTATTTACTAAGTGGTTGGAAAATAATCAATTAGGCGAGGATCTATTTTGTCCTGTGGGAGCAGATCTTTTCGTAGAGCCTTATTATGTTGTTGAATCTGGACAAGTTTTTGATGTTTCTTCATTATTTCCTCAAGGAAAATGTTTGCTGACCTGTCCTGTGACACGAATGCCAATCATGTTACATCCAGTGCATTTTGAAGGGTATAGGAGAAAATTAGGCGAATGTTTAATCTTGTTTTTTGACTTTATTGAATTATATCAAGCAAGCTTGGAACAAGTTAAAGCGGCCGAGAACAACATCACAAAGAATGAGGGGGAGGTTGAGGTCGTGAATACTACCATGGTAACAAAGGTTTCCGGGCATTTATTTTTTGCGGAAAGAAAAGTGTATGTTGATGAGCCGGCTTGTTCTTCAACGAGTCCCTGTTCATCTAATTCGTAGTAACATCGGTTTAGGATTGGGTTTATTATTAGGGCAGTTAATCATCGTAGCTCGGGTTCCGCTGGTCACTACCATTAATTTAATGATTTTTTGCTTCAAATTTCCCTGCGTCTGTTGTCTCCGCATAGGCGTCAACTTAAGGAGATTAACCTTGTCTATCCTCGATCCTTTCGGGCTAAGGAAGCGCTTTAGCGCTGCCTTGAAGCCTTGTTAGTTCTGGCACGAAGCTTCGAGACGGCATTTATAGTTTTTTTTTCCTTAACTTAATGGCAGTGCTTCCACTGGCGCTCCCGAGGGCTTGGATTTTTTTGCTTAGTGTTTATAATTACAAGAGGGTTCTAATTCTGCAGATGCATCGTTAATTAGTTCTTTTCTCTCTAAAAGCGATGTATCCAAATTAAAAGCAGGCTTCTTCGTTTTTATAGCTTCAGTTATTGCGGTTCCAAATTCTTCGGCATCTTCATTGATTAGATAGTCAATTTTTAAAAAAGCGTTAATAATTTGGTCGGTCAATGTTGCATCTTGTTTCGTGCGTTTTAAAAAAAATGAGCAGCAAGAAAGAATGTTATGATGTTTATCTTCTAGCTTGCTCATCATCGCAGATACTTTTCTAGAAAAATTATGTTGAGTTATAAGGTAAGGCTCAATGATGTCTTGATACTTAATATAATGTTCATAATCATACCTACGCAAAAAATCACATGCTATAAGTGCTGATAGATAAATTTTTTCTACAGCATCGAGCATTTGCCAGTGTGCAGTGGACGAGCTAGAGGAGGGAGATGTGCTGGGTGAGCTAGTTGCTATGGGTGAACTAGGAGATTCGTGTAGATCTTCTGCGATGGGTTCTAAAACAGGGGCGAAAGGTTTGGTTATTTTTCTAGATCGCGAAACGTTAAGCTTAATCTTTGGCATGGAGGGCGATGACGAAGAACTTACTGCATCAACTACCGTAGGAGGATAGGGAGCAACACGGTTGCGCGTATTCATCATGATCCTTATTTTTTGTAACGGTCCGGATTTATAATGAGCGCTTGGATCATTTTTGTTGTCGTGAATTGTAGGCATTAATTATCTCCAAATCTTTAAGTGCAAATATTATACACCAAAGGCCTCTCAGTAGCATAAATTGTGCTCAAAAATATTTCTTTTAGTCTTTTATTTGTTATTTTTTCTTGTGAATGTGACAAAAAAGAGGCTTAGCCTCGGTAATTGAGGTTACAGGCATCTATGTAGATGGAGATTGCACCAAGAGATGCAATTGTTGAGATTATTCATACCATGACTAGTTTTAATAATTCTTGTAATCCTAATAGTAAAAATATAGTAGCGGAAATAAATCGGATTATTTTTATAGGAATATAGGACATTATTTTATCGCCTAAAATGACTACGGGTACATTCACGAGTAATATTCCTAGTGTTGTTCCTAAGATAACGGGTACGAGTGTTTGAAATTGTGCGGCCATTAATGCTGTTGCGATTTGCGTTTTATCACCCATCTCAGCTAGAAAAAAGGCGATGACCGTGGTTAAAAAAACGCTTTTATTTTTATGATTTTCTTTTGTTGGGTCAATCTGATCGGGTTTTAACACCCAAATGGCGCCCAGAATAAAAAAGATTGCCAATAGAGCGTGTAGCATAACGCCATTTAAATGTTGTCCAATCCATTCGCCACAAAATGCTGCGATAGCATGATTAAATAAGGTGGCAAAGAAAATACCTAAAATGATAGGGACTGGTTTTTTAAAGCGGGTAGCAAGCAGTAAAGCCAGTAATTGAGTTTTATCACCAAACTCGGTACTCGCAATAGCTACAGTAGAGATAAAAAAAGGTTCCATAAGGTGGTATCTGTTTGAAACATGAGCTTAAAGTTATATTACCACAGTTTTTTTTGTGTTAGAGGATGCACTGTTTATTACTGGGCAAGTCATCGGCGTCGATGGTGGACAAATGGCTTGATTCCATTTGTTTCCGCTTCATTATGGTATTGGTGATACTGAAGAAGTGGCTTCATTCGGCTCTATACCAAGTGGTGTTTCATGTTCGTTTTCAGCGTTAATAACTTGAGTCCAGAGTTCCATGTTCCATTTGTTATAGCCAATAAGACATTGGTGTGTAGATTGTTTGATTAACGTTTTAAATTGTGTGAATTGTGCTTCTTTTAGATTTGCCAGATCATTATGCTGTAGTGACAGACATTCTAAAGGTAATGAGCTAGTCGTTGCTGCGAGTAATTTCCAGTGTTTTTCAGAAAAAGAAGATAAGGATAGTTGATTTAAATCAATGCGCCATTTGGTTAATTTAGAGTTTTGTAGACCTTGGCAAAAATCGGTTAAACAGTTAATGCTCAGTTTGCCAATACCATTATTTATTAAAATTAATGATTCAATTTCAGCATCGCAAATCATTTTTCCCAATGCGCTTAATTTCTCAGCAGACATTGAGGAGAATGAAACATAGCTTAGATCAAGTTCTTTTATGTGTTCTTTTTTTAGTGACTCAGTATAAGCGCTAATTTGCATACAGGAGTCTAAATGTATCGTTGGAAGTCTTTTTGATTTTTTTGGCATTTTTTAAGTCCCTATAATTTATAGAGACATTCAAGCACAAAACACCAGTTGATGTAAATTAGGCTAATAAATAGTTTTAAGTTTAATGTAGTTCAAAAAATGTTTTCATTTGCCTAGTTAGCAATCTTTGCCAGCTTTGATTCTTAGACCTATGAGAGCTCTTAATTTTTAAAGTTTAGGCAGATTGGTCGCTTTGAGGCATACCTGAATGCATCACTAGCGATCATAGCCGCTTGTTATTTTTGCGTGGGTACGTCCCAACTTTTTTCGCTGGATATTTATTGGGCATTAGGCTTTGGAATTACGTAGTATTTTAATGTCGACAATCATAACTGGTCTCGCTGATAAACATCTTTTTATGTTCAATTAATTAAGTTAAAAAAATCCGTTAATATTACATTAAGTTTTGTACTGTACAATTAGTGCAATTTTATTTATCAAGGAATTGTTATAATGAAGCTTTTAGAAATATTAGATATTAAAGAAACGCTCTTTGATAGTGATGAGGAATTGTTTAAGAAGATAAAACAATCTTACAAAAAGTTGTCATTAAAGTATCATCCAGATAGAACTAATGGCAATAAAGAGTCAGCAGAGCGTCTGCTAATGATAACAGAAATATACAAAGTATTGGAAAAGGCTGATTATCGAAAACATTACATTGACCATCATACACTACTTGACGTTCACTTTCAGGAAAAGGAATACTCCAAATTTATAGAAACGTACATTAAGAATGCAATAGTAGATACAGATAAAGTAAATCAGAGGGCAGCACAGGAGGCTTATACAGAACTCTTGTCGTACTTCTCTTATACCTATTCTGGGCTAAATAACATCCAATTAGCTATTGATTCAGTTAACAATCCTTTAGCGGATGATTTTTTTTCTCAACGCATTCACCATTTGTCAGAAGAGGCAAAAAAATACTACCTCGAGTTCTTAGAAGGAAAAAAAGAAGAAATTGTTCCGATCATTAACAAAGCCCAAGAAGTATTTTCTAAACAAAATATTCAACATAACCAACAGGGTTTGATCAGTCTTTCTGATTTAATAAGTCAATTACAACGTCAGGATTCTAGTAATGTTCCTCCCGAATTATTTAAAGGTGTCGATGACGATAAGAGATGGAAGTATATTAGTGCTTATTCTGATGTGCTAGATATCAATAAAAATTGGATTAAAAAAGCTCATCACGTGGTTTCTCAACACAATTTCCAATCCAATTGGCAGAGTTTAACCGCTCTTGATAAGTTAATAGCTCAAATAAATCAAGGTGATTATGCAGAAATCCACCCCGAATTATTTCGAAATGTTCATGAAAACGAAAAAGCACCGTTAATGTGTGCTTATTTAGATCGTTTAAATCATTATAAGAATATATATCAAAAAGCACAGGAAGCAATTAACCACCAGAATTTTCGATGCGATAAACAAAGTTTGACGTTTATCACTTCTAGAGTAACTGAATTGTCACAAGGTAATTGTAGCAATGTTCCTCAAGAGTTATTTCAGAATGTAGATGAAAACAATAGAGACGATCTCGTTTTTGCTTATCATGAACTACTCGATCAGTTTAAAAATTACGTTGAGTTCATTTCTGGAAAAGCACAGGAAGTAATTAATCACCAGAATTTTCGATGCGATCAACAAAGTTTGACGTTTATCACTTCTAGAGTAACTGAATTGTCACAAGGTAATCGTAGCAATCTTCCTCAAGAGTTATTTCAGAATGTAGATGAAAACAATAGAGACGATCTCGTTTTTGCTTATCATGAACTACTCGATCAGTTTAAAAATTACGTTGAGTTCATTTCTGGAAAAGCACAGGAAGTAATTAATCACCAGAATTTTCGATGCGATCAACAAAGTTTGACGTTTATTACTTCTAGAGTAGCTGAATTGTCGCAAGGTAATTGTAACAATCTTCCTCAAGAATTATTTCAGAATGTATATGAAAACAATAGAGACGACCTCGTTTTTGCTTATACTGATATATTAAGTCAGTATAAAAACCATATTGAAAAACAACAACATATAGAGACACAACGTTTAGAGGCGCAACGTTTAGAGGCACAACGTTTAGAAGCACAGCGTTTAGAGGCACAACGTTTAGAAGCACAGCGTTTAGAGACGCAACGTTTAGAAGCACAGCGTTTAGAGACGCAACGTTTAGAAGCACAGCGTTTAGAGACGCAACGTTTAGAGGCACAGCGTTTAGAGACGCAACGTTTAGAGGCGCAACGTTTAGAGGCGCAACGTTTAGAGGCGCAACGTTTAGAGACGCAACGTTTAGAGGCGCAACGTTTAGAGACGCAACGTTTAGAGGCGCAACGTTTAGAGACGCAACGTTTAGAGACGCAACGTTTAGAGGCACAACGTTTAGAGGCGCAACGTTTAGAGACGCAACGTTTAGAGGCGCAACGTTTAGAGGCGCAACGTTTAGAGGCACAACGTTTAGAGGCACAACGTTTAGAGGCACAACGTTTAGAGGCACAACGTTTAGAGGCACAACGTTTAGAGGCACAACGTTTAGAGGCGCAACGTTTAGAGGCACAACGTTTAGAGGCACAACGTTTAGAGGCACAACGTTTAGAGGCACAACGTTTAGAGGCGCAACGTTTAGAGGCACAACGTTTAGAGGCACAACGTTTAGAGGCACAGCAACGCAAAAGCTTTATAAGCTCAAAAGAGCATAAAATAGAGACGATACTCGGTGGCCTGGGACAAAAAATTGGTAGTATTGATCAACATTATTTTAGCGAAGCTCAACATACAGCTGAAAAATTATTAGAAGCATTGAAAAATGCTAAGATCGATTATCTAAATAATTTAGATAAGGGCATTGAAGGCGCCAATGAGGACTTTGAGCAAGTATGTAAACTCTTAATCGATGAGGCAAGACCTGTTCTGGAAAGAGATTTGGATTGGGGTATTTATCTAACTAATCTATTGAAAACACTTGCTAATGTAATTATTCAAGTAGTTACCTTTGGTCAAGTTAACAACTTCTTTAAACAAGAACGATCTGAATCAATAAGAGCAATAGAAGAAGCGGAACAAAATTTAAAGTTTGTAGCTAGCGCGGATATATAGCAGTTAATATTGAGCTAGTTTATTCAGTTAAATAGTTAATGTTTTCTGGATGGCTAGCTCATTACCCTTTAGAGCGTTAAGAGAACTGTTCATATTAAGGTTGAAACTATCTTATAAAAAGCAATCAACCACAAAGACATTTGTTTTTTACTGAGTTACAGTAGGCTGTTGTTTGCAGAACGGAGCGTATGGAGTAAGTAATAAGCAGGGATAAATAAGTAATGCATCATATGGAATTTAACCCTCGTAACAAGGAAACAGAGATCTCTAAAACCCCGCTGGTTTATTTGTCATTAAATAAAAAACAATAATTAGGCTGATGAATGCTGGCCAGCCTAAGCAAAACCAGTATTTAAAGTAGCGATAATAAATTGGTGGAAGGCGGCTATTATTTTGCTCTGCATCAACAGCAAAGTCCCGCATTTTAATTTGCAGGTAAACTACTGGAAACCAGCAACAGGCCGCAATTAAATAACCAATAATGGAGCCCATAATCCAGAACGAAGTCCATGGGTAGCCTACTAAATAGACCATCCATAGCCCCGTAAGTGGCTGGATAAAGCCTGAGGTTCCGGTAAAAATCCAATCCGCTAACACCACGTAGCGCGAGGTTGCTGCAATTATTTGTACATTTTTTGTTTGGTAGCTGTAGAGCATAGTACAAGCCGTTCCTATGCCAGTACCAAAGAGTATGGTTGAACTGAGTACATGAATAAATTTGAGCCAAAAATAGAGCATTATCGATCAGATTCCAAGGCAAGATAAACCAATATAGCAGCCAAAAGTGGGATATTTTTTGCTAATGGGGCAAAGGGTTCAAACCACAAATTAGGGAGCTTCCACGTTAATACAGCACTATAACCTAAGATCATGAGGATTTGTAATAGGCCTATTTTTTTTATATGGCGGGAATAGAGTAAGGCGATACCTATTCCTGCATCAATAATACAGGCTCCATAGAAAAACATTGGTTGCCAAGGTCTGGCAATGCCGACTTGAGCTAAAAGATCATAAGATGCGGCTTTAGGGTAAAAAAATAAGCAGCTGATAGCGGTAAACAACCAAATAAATGCCAGGCTAAATTTTAGAAGTGGTTTGACAAAATAAAGTCTGGCATGCCATCGATCTTGGATGGAACTTGGGTGGCTATAAATGCCGTCTGTAAATTCTTTTGGTGCAAAGCCTATCACCTGGTGAAATTTTTGCGTTTCCTCAGGACTTGTTATGTTATTTTGGAAGAGCAGTTTATATGAATTCGTATTTAAGACCGAATAAGGAATTAAATCGCCAACCAGTGCTCCTAAGCGAATAAACACCAAAGGCACAAAAACTAATTTTGCTTTTGAAAATCCCAGCCAGGTTCGCATTTTGCTTAAGATATTATTTAAGTTGATTCGTTGAGTACTTACTGCATGGAGCACTAAATGTTGTTGCAAGGGCAGAGTAATGAGTTTAATAACGGCGTTGGATAAGTCTTCAAGGTGGATTGGTTGGAACTCTTGATTACCTTTCCCTGGAACAGGTATAAACCAAGGTAAGCCAGATAGGCCGCGAAACAAGGAGGAGCCGCCATACGAACCTCGTCCGTAAACTAAAGAAGGTCTTAGAATAATTGATGGAATAGGGCGCGTGAGTAAGTAATCATCAGCAGCTTTCTTACTTGCGGCATAAGCTACATCTGATTTATCAATACCAAGGGCAGAAATTTGAATGATTTTTTTGATTCCTCGGGAGACGCAGGCATCAAATAATGCTTTAGGGGTATCATAATGAATGGCCCAAATTACTTTAGTGTTGGGATGATAAAGAATTCCTACACTATTAATTACGACATCAATATTGTTTAAACGTTCTGTCCAAATGTCAGTGGATTTATCGTTTACAAAGTCACAGGGAATGATTACTGCTGTTGGAAATAGCTTTTTGGTGTAGAGCACATCACGTACACAGCAGGTAACTGAATGTCCCGCAGTAATGAGATCGGTCGTAATCTGTGAGGCAATAAATCCTGATGCACCAGTAATCAATACATTCATTGTCTGTCCTTTGGTTTAACGCTGATTGATTCTTGAGCTTGAGGGCTGGTTTTCTCACCGCCCCCTGGGCATTTTTTCTCAGCTCTTAACTATTATCTTCAGTCTACACCCCATAGATCTGGTTCTCCAGAGCTGAATCAATATTATGGCCATAACCAAGTTCTTTTGCCAAACGAGCATGTTTTAAAACACAAGTAACAGCGCTGGTTAATTCAATAGTAAAGAGGTACCTGTCATAATATTGAGCACTGGCTGGTTGGATAAATTGATGCTTTTCATCGTTGTATTGATGGTTTCTAATATTTTCTTGCATTAATCGATAGAATTGGCTGTATTTTTCACCGCTGATTTTTACCTCTTTTATTGAAGAAGGAATACTGAATAACTCAATCATCTCCATAATAAAGTGATAATTCTCTTGGGCATATTTTTTATAATCAGGTGAAATTTTATCATGTAAAAAAGCAGCTTCAGCGGCCTCTTTAAGTAGATCATAATAAGTATATCCTTTTAGATAGCTGCATAGAGAGAAGAGAAATACTGGATGTTTTGATTCACTCCCATTAATTTCTCTTAAGCGTTCTTGTAGTTTCACTTTATGGCATTGAGGAATAGCAATAATGCTACCATAAAGCTCTTTACTCGGATTTTGCACTAAACCCTTATAAAGCTCTTGTTGCTGTATTTCAAATGCATGCAAATTGAATCGTTCTTTGGGCTGAAACATTCCTAATCTACTTTGACTAATTAATGTCTGTTTCGCTGTTTTAGCGTCTTTTAGAATAAACGTAGGTAGTGAATTACCATAGGCTAAATAGTCCGCATAATCTTCACGAATCAATTTCCCTAATGCGTGAACCAAATTCTGATGGGCTTTCGGAGAGCGAAAATAAGAATAGGTGGCTATGTCTTTATCATTTCTGGGGAGATATCTAAGTTGTAATGTGTTTGCGTATTTGAATCCATTTACTGTGTCACCAAAACCTTCACAGTCACCAAAATTAGTAAATGCATTTTTATTTGTACGAAGAACTTCTTCAAATAATTCTGGAGCCGCTGTTAGTTCTTTCATCACACAAGGTGAATCCAACTGCATGGAGTTGTGTTTAAATTCTTCCCCCCAAATTTGGCACATATAGGCTGATTCTTTAGCAATATTATAAGGGACAAATATTTGTTGCAGCAGAGCTTGAGGTGCATTTCCTAAACGCTCTTTTTCTCTTTTAAATAAGTGCAAGTAACGCTCCATACGTTCTTTTGAGTAAATCCCTAATACTTTAAGCATATCAGCCACAACATCTGCAATTGGAGCGCGGTCATTTTCTTTGGCATGGAAGTACCACCAGAATGAACAAGATGCAGTACTGTGTGCATTTGAAATTAATGAAGGATTGCAAGCAATAGCTCGCTCTGGGAATCCTGGGGTGTTATTGAAAATATCATTAGGTTGTCTTCGCAGTCTCATTTTAAGCAGGAACACGTTAATTTCATCAAAAGTATTTTTCATAAAATCGTATAAACGCAGTTCTTTAATGACAGGAAGTGTCCGGATAGGTTGATTTTTCAGTATTGCTTGCCATAAATTAATAAAAGTATAGAGTTGTAAGCTATTGGGTTCTGCCGTGTGATAAATTGCTACATGATTAGAATTTTGCTGCAAAAAACGCTCTTCGTTTTCTATAACCTGTACCATCTGCTCAACAAATTCAGCATTGCCTAATATCCTGCTGCCTGCATCAGTGAGTTTATTCCTCCCTTCTGTCCAATCAATTGGGGCAAAATGATCTTTAAAATAAGTGAGCAAATCTGTTCTAATGTTGCCAGTAAATTGCGTACCTAATTGTAGTTTAAGTAATGCACATGTTGGACCATAATAGGGTGTATTTTTCACAGATTGCATATCTGATGTTCTTGGAGAAGAGTCCGCACTTTCTTCTTCTAATTCTTTCTGCGCCAATTGACGGGTAAGTTGATAAGCATAGACTCGTTGCAACACTTCCTGGGCAGGATCTTCATCTTTATCTTTATCGCTCATTACGGATTTAAATTGATCGTAGCTATCAATTGGTTGGTATTTTTTTCCTTGACGCAGGGTGTTGATGAAGCTTGTTGTATGTTGAAGATAAGTGACTAATTCTAGATAATCGTCACTCCCATTATGGTCTACCTTCAATTGCGGATTGATTAAATGATGGTCACCACTTAGTGAAATAAATGTTTGTAGGTTGTCTAGTATAATTTCCTCTGCTTCATAGGATAGTTGTTTTTGTAACATTTTTTCCATAAAAATTCGCGCATCAGCATAAGGGGCGATATGGTCATGTACTGAGTGAGTAATAAGAAGCGGAACATCCTCGGGCATTGTTGATGGAACAGGATATTTTAGTCCACCGCTTAAATGTGCCCCTTTAAAAATATTCTCATAAGTCCCTTGTTTCACTTCAGCTAATAAGTGGGCGTTAATAAAAGAACCAAAACTTCCTCCTCGTAAATAAATTTTATCCTTATCAATAAACGGCATTGCGCATACGAATTTTGTTACTGCATAAACATCTTCTGGGCCGTAAATATGGTGTTTGCCTTCTGATAACGCTTCCCACTCCTTCCAGCCTTCTGGATCATCACCTTGTTCAGGGTAGTTCGTACTTCCACGATAGTTGGGGCAGGCTACTGTATAGCCATGAGATATGAAATATGCAATTTCAGCATGAAAGGAATCTTTACTCATGTAAACATTAGGACCGCCATGCGTATGAATTATTAATGGAGAAGGGGTTTCTATGGTTGCATTTTTTGGCTTAACAAATACAAAAGGAATATTGGGCTGATTTTCAAATAAAGCGGGTGCCATCATATCACTTTTTTCGAAGTCTATACCACTCATAAGCGTTATACATTCAAGTTCAAATAATTGTTGTTCCTTAGGATTTTTATAGAGATGGGCATTTTTTTGTAGGATATAAAGTTTGACTAATTGTTCTAGGGTCATTGGCATGGTAAGTAACCTCGTTAACTGGGCTGCGTGCGTACAAAAAGGCCTTGCTGAAGTGTAATTGCGCAATTTTACTTTAAAATAAATCATCAGTCCATTATTTGTTTGGTTTTTTCATTGGCTAATCAGGGAATTTGGTACGTTTAAATGATTTATAAACTATATTTTTATCTGTTTTCTCTAAAAGTCTGATAGATTGTATTAAGACAAATGGGTTCTGAATAACCTAAGAAAAGAGGGAGCATAATGAATAAGAAAAATCTAACCATTAAGTTTATTCTATTGGTAAGTATTGGATTAACTTGTATTGTTCATGCTTATGCATTTTCATCTGATGTAACAAGACAAACGAGTCTAACAACGCTTAATGCACAGGTTAAACCTGCGCATCGTCATGAGATTGTTGTTTTAATCCATGGCTTAATACGTTCTACTTTGAGCATGTACCCGTTAAAATCGTATTTAGAACGACAAGGCTATCAGGTTTATTCATACAGTTACCCCTCTGCAAGATATACAATTCAACAACATGGAGCTTATTTAAATCAATTTATTAGGGATTTATTAGCAAAAAACCCCGGTGTAAAAATTGATTTTATTACTCATAGTCTTGGTGGCATTATTACCCGGGAAGCTTTATCTAAATTGACCGCGAAGCAATTAAAAAGTGTTGGTTGTTTGATTATGCTAGCCCCTCCTAATCAGGGCTCTAAACTGGCAAAATTATCTACAAAAATGTTTCCGATGTTTACGTTTCCAATAAAACCACTGGCTGAGCTTAGTTCTGATCAGTCGTCATATGTGCATCGAGTTCCTGTGCCTAATATAAAAATAGGCATCATCGCAGGGCGTTACGATGCAAAAGTCCCGCCCGCTGCCGCTCGTCTTGATGGACAGGCAGAGCCTGTTGTCATTAATTCGACGCATACGTTTATTATGAATAATGCACAAACGAAAAAATTAATTACGAATTTTTTAGAGAAGGGAACCTTTAAGGACTTGGAGGATAGGTAGACATACTCTATTTTTTGTGAGAAATATAGTGTTATTACTGTGTGATGCATAATAGCTTTTTTGATTTTTTTTTACGAAAAAGGCGAAGATATGTAAGGCTGTGCAATGATCATATATTAATCTTTGGGAGTTATTATAAAAACAAAGTTCACTTTTTTTTCTAGCTCACTTTCTGAATCTTCATTGACTATGGATCACTTTGATCAGGCTTTTCGGGGAATGTTATTAGAGGCTTATGAGCAACGTTTTAATAGCGTAGCCGATGCAAGATTTTATTTAAAAATACAGGGCATGGATTTAGATACGGCGATAACAACGTTTTTATTAATGGAAAAAATGGGGTCGCTTACGACCTCTATTGTAAATTCCTTATTCTTTCCTATTGGTTGTGGGGATGTAACCAATACTTTTTGCAGCACAATCATCGGGCATGAAATGTATACGCCTAATGAACAAAAATCTAATACTATTGAAAATCTACAACGTAATTTAGCGATTAATTTACCAAAATTGATTCGCATGGATATACCTGGACATTCATATGTATTATTAGCCAGTGAACAAAGAAAAGATGGTGTCTTTGGATATATCTATCAATCGAATATTGCAATGGGGATGGAGGATAATTCATTTTCTCTTGCCGCTTGGCTAATGGATCCTAAGTCGAATAAAACAAACCTTACAGAACATCTGGAAAAACTAAAGTGGTTACTCGATCCTCAGACTTCTGATTCAGAAAAAATTATGATTTATCGAAAACTATTCTTTGCTAATCCTATTGTACCTGTTAGCGATCCCGCTGATATGGAAGAAATCCTTTATTATATAAAGGATAATCCAGGCTTCAAATACAGTATTAAAAAAATTACTCCTAAAGTGATGATTGAGGCTTTAGAGAAAATGAAAAACATGGATATTAATGAGCAGAATCAATCTTTGGATGAATACATCAATAATGTAAAACAAACGCTACCATTACTGTATTTAAAAATGTAAGGATAATGGACAATTCCGTGATTTAATTGAAAAACAAGTGTAGGCTGGCTTTACAGCCTAGCCTACAACACATATGGAGCAGCGACTCGATTAAATTTTTCAATGTTACATCGCTTCACTTGCAGTGAATTGTTCGTCCTCGGTGCTGCCTTTTAATGCCGTTGTTGCACTTTCTCCTTGCGTAATGACATTTTGAACCGCGTCAAAATAACCAGTGCCAACAAAACTTTGATGTTTTGTAGCGCGAAAGCCATCTTGCTCTTGTTGCATTTCACGTTGTTGCATTTGTGAATATGCATACATCCCTTCTTTTTTGTAGCCTTTTGAGATTTCAAACATACTCAAATTCAGGCTATGCCAACCTGCAAGAGTGACAAACTGGTATTTATATCCCATAGCAAACAATTGCTCTCTAAAAGACTTCAATTCATGTTCCTCTAAATTAGCTTGCCAGTTAAAGGATGGAGAGCAGTTATAACATAATAATTTTCCAGGATATTTTTGATGAATTGCTTCCGCAAATTCACGTGCTTCTGCCAGATTAGGTTTTGATGTTTCACACCAAATCATATCGCAATAGGGCGCGTAAGCTAAACCACGGCTGATTGCTTGTTCAATACCTTCTCGGACATAAAAGAATCCTTCTTTAGAACGTTGACCAGTCAAAAATACTTTATCATTCTCATCAAAATCACTGGTAATTAAATTGGCTCCATTGGCATCGGTGCGTGCAATAATTATGGTTGGAACGCCTTTGATGTCTGCAGCCAGACGCGCGGCGACTAATTTATGAATTGCTTCGGTGGTTGAAATGAGCACTTTTCCGCCCATATGACCACATTTTTTGGCTGAAGATAATTGATCTTCAAAATGCACGGCAGCAGCACCAGATTGAATCATGTGCTTCATTAATTCGAAGGCATTTAAATTACCACCAAAACCAGATTCGGCATCTGCAATGATCGGCGCATACCAATCAATTGAGTGATCTTGATTTAAACAATGAATTTCATCGGTTCGTCTTAATGCATTGTTAATTGTTTCAACAAGTTTAGGAACCGAATCAACTGGATATAAGCTTTGATCCGGATACATTTGCCCCGCGCTATTATGATCTCCGGCAACTTGCCACCCGGAACAATAAATGGCGTTTAATCCTGCCTGTACTGCTTGAATAGCTTGGTTACCCGTCATGCAACCTAAGGCGGTTACCGGTTCATTTTGTTGCAGCATTTGCCATAGCTTGTGCGCACCATAGGTAGCAAGGCTGGATTCAATTTTAATCGAAGGCCTTAATTTAACGACCTCTTCGGCATTATAAGGTCGGATTACACCCTTCCATCGAGGATTTTCGTTCCAATCATGAACTAATTCATTGATTTGCTCTAGGATATTCATATTACGATCCTTTTACTAAATTAAGTAGGGATAAGCCAGTCCGGTTAGAAATTCATCAAATTGCTCATTGAAAATCATTCGCTCCATTAAATCTTTTGCCCGTGTTAAAGATTCTGAATCAGATTGTGTATTGCGATAACTTTGCAATAGTGAATCGTATTCTTCTCCTATCCATTGATGAAGCAGTGGAGCAGTTAACTTAAGCCCATTACTTAATGAAGCTGAAAACTTTAACCATTGCCATAACTGCGCTCTGCAAATTTCTGCAGTAGCGGCATCCTCCATTAAATTACGGATGGGTACGCATCCATTACCAGATAACCATGCTTCCAGATAAAGTAATGCGACCGTAATATTGTTTCTAACTCCATATTCGCTAATATCACCATTCGTTACGGATAATAAATCTTGTGCCGTAATGTCGTGTCCATTAGGAATTTTATTAAGCTGATTGGCCTGCGGCATAATTTCATTAAAAGCCTCAAGGGCTATAGGAATAAGACCTGGATGAGCAACCCAGGTTCCGTCATGTCCTGCGAGTGCTTCTCGTTTTTTGTCTGCATAGACACGATCCATCGCTTCTCGGTTAGCGGCCTCATCGCCTTTAATTGGTATTTGCGCAGCCATTCCACCCATGGCATGAATACCGCGGCGATGACAGGTTTTAATTAATAAAGTAACGTAGGAACTAAGAAAATGACAGGTCATTGTAACCTGTTGTCTGTCAGGCAACAGAAATTCTTTATGATTGCGGAATTTTTTTATAAACGAGAAGATGTAATCCCAGCGACCACAATTTAAACCAACAATGTGATCCCGTAATTCATAAATAATTTCATCCATCTCAAATGCTGCGGTAATGGTTTCAATTAAGACCGTCACTTTAATGCTGCCACGTGGTAAATTTAAGAGTTCTTGAGCTTTTATAAATACGTCATTCCATAAACGAGCCTCTAGATGAGACTCAAGTTTGGGCAGATAGAAATAGGGGCCAGTTCCCTGTGAAAGTAAATATTTTGCATTATGGAACAGGTAGGTTAGCGCATCGAATAGAGCGGCGGACATAGGCTGATCATCGATCAGAATATGGGGTTCGTCCAAATGCCAGCCTCGAGGACGCACAATAAGTACGGCGGGATGTTCATTTAATTGATAATTTTTCTTGGATTTTGGATCAGTGTAGGTGATTTTTTTTCGTACAGCATCATATAAATTGACTTGGCCTTCAATGCAGTTATCCCAAGTCGGTGCGTTTGAATCTTCAAAATCGGCCATGAATACTTTGGCCTCGCTATTTAAGGCATTAATAATCATTTTGCGATCTACCGGCCCAGTAATTTCAACTCGTCTATCAATTAAATCGGCTGGGGTATTATTTAAGCTCCAGTTCCCCTGGCGAATTTCTACAGTTTCGTTTAAGAAATTGGGGTAGTGGCCTTGGTCAAATTCGTGTTGTCTTTTTTGTCTTGCTAAAAGTAACTCCTGACGACGTTGACGAGAAAAATGTTCCATAGTCGCGAGAAAATTCATTAAATCAGCGGATAAAATAAAACTATTTGTGGGGGATAAGTTACCGTTTATCTTATAGTAGTTATTAGTCATCTAACGTATCTCCACCTGCTATTGGCTTAATTAAAGAATTGGTCTCTGTTAAACATAGTTGAGATTAATAGATTTGCAACTTATTTGGTCAGGAAATGAACTGTTTTTTTTTGCGTTGCAGCAATTTTACATCGATTAGGAGAAAAGCCTCAGTTTGGAGAACTTGCTGAGCCGATTACAGTGCATGATGAAACAGTGGTTGATGTATTTCTGTTTATTCGTGTTTTTTCGAATTTTTTCAGAGCAAATGTTGGTCATTATTGTACATTAATAATCAATGCGGTATGATTTGTCCTATTAATTGCTTTAATGGGCATGGCATATGGCTAATCAATTTGAAAAGAATATTTTAATTACTGATGCGATTGAAATTTTATATAAAACGTGTTTGGAAGCACATAATCAAGGGCGGCAATTATTGGGTGCGCAATCTTATGAGGGGTCGACATTAAGAGACGCACTCAATAATAATAATAGTATTATTGAAGTAGATAATGGATTTAAATTAAATATCCACGTTCAAACAGCGATACGCTCATTCAACACAAAAGCTACGCAAATGGATGTAAGCGCTTATCATTATGAAGATGTTTCGGCAATTAAATTCACTGAGTTTTGTGGGAATATTCAAGGGGTTTGTGCGGCTTATTGTTTATTAACTTGGCAATTTAGAAATGGTGAAAAGAGGTACTTTTTTTGTAAAGATGATGCTCTAGAGTTAGCTATTGATGTATTATTAGATAATCTTCCTGAGGAGTATCTTGAGCTCATTTCAAAAAAACAATTTCGAACTAAGGAAGTCCCTTATTTACGCGATTTTTGGAAAACTAATTGGGAAAAAAACGAAATAAAAATTTATTATGAAACGAGTGACACCTTTATAAAAGATGAATTTGTAACCAATATTTTGCCCTTAGCTAATAATAATGAGCATGATAGTTTAATTATTCTGGACGTTGGTGGTGGAAAAGGCCGATTGGCAGAGAAACTTATTAATTTACTTATTGAGGCAAAAATCTCTTTTAAATTTTTATTAATAGAACCTGATGTGTCGCAGTGGAAGATTGCCCAAGAACGATTGACACAATATAGCGATTTGGGTGTTGAGGTGATTAATGCAAGTGTTAATGATTTTTCAATGTTAGAACAATATGGTGAGTATATTAATAGGGTAAATGGCATCATCCTTTCAGGAGGACCTATTAATGAAAAAATTGTTAAGATGGAGGACGCTGAAAAAAATTTGACGCAACTACGGCCTTTACTTGCAGATAATGGAATAATTATTGCCACAGGTTTAACACCAGTATTTTTTACTAAGAAGGACTTTACCAATAAATATTACTTAGATGTTTTAAGTACGGTAAAAAGAACTTCAGAAAGGGCGTTTGGTTCTGATAACTTATTTCAATGTTATGTTATGAAAAAAACACCAACTCAAGATTTAGAGCAGGAACTATCTATTTTTAGCAATGTACATCCCTGATTAGGGTTCCGTAAATTTAGATCTAATGTTGGTTGGAGCTAAGCCTGCGAAGCCTAAAAACGGAGCGAAGCGACCTCCATCTTCATTTAGTAGCAAGCGATTAAAGAATATTCCTCTACATTAATTCCTTAACTTAACGCGAGTTCGAACAATGCAACTTATAGTGTTTTAAAATGAATAAAATATGCATCTTGCCATTGTCTTGTTGTATTTGCCTTAGCTTGAATTACAAAGGACTTTACTCGTTTATTCGCCAGGTGATTGTCGTCACTGTATAAAAAAGCAAATTCATTAGTATTTTCAATAAGGGGCGAGATGAGAAAACTTGATTTTGCCATGTTCGCTGAAAGGCGATAGTGTGTTTTTTCTCCATTTTCTAGCTCAAGAATAATTTCCAATTGGCTTATTTTGAAAAAAATAACATTTATAAAACCTAACAAGCTAGGTTTTATATCAACAGCAACAAAGAGAAGTTTGTTTGTCGAGGGGACATTAATTATTTCCCCTAAACGATGAGATTCATTTTTTAGTGATGATAGAGTCGCTTTGGTTCTTGCTGCCTTTTGCAGATATAAAAAACGACTATCCTGATGAGTTAGCTGATAATTTTTTATTAATAAAGGCCAACTGGCGCTATCTTCTAAAGATGGAATGCGATTATCAATAGGTTCTATTCTAAAAACAATATTATCCGGTCTATGTGCACTCTCAAGGTGTTCTTTGTTTTTTTCCGCCAAGAGTGGTGCAAAGGTTGAATAACTTTGAAAGACGGGACGAGGAGACCAGTTATTCTCTGAGGCAATTAAATAGGTTTGTTCATAAGAATAAATGTCTGTTGTGCCTTGCATCATCGGTATATCGATTTTGGCACGTTGAAAGCTCATGATGAGTTCAAAGTTTCTTTTGAGCCAGTTTGTATCATTTATGCGTGATTTTAGTCCATACCAGCTTGAGGAGTAAGTCGAGATAAGATTATCTTTTATTGCTATGGCTCTGTACTGGCTGGTGATGTAAATTCCAGTACCTATTGAGACGGCAATAACCGCTAATCTAAACTTAGACGAGCATACAAAAGGAAGGAGCAGGGCTGCAATGAGAATCGATGTCCCACAAATAATGGCATGATTATGACGTGTAAATCCGGTTTTAAAAGACAGGAATAAAAAAACGCCAAAGAGTGCGAGTAAAAATAGTTTCGCGGGAGTCGTAGTTTGTTTTTGTTGGTAAATTAAGCACAGAATCAAGGCAGAGGAAATCAAATACAAAACGATTTCTTGGCTATTGCCATCATTAGCCATTGCTTCGGTAAAGACAAAAACAAAATAAATTGAATGCAGTAGATAATAAGGTAAGTCAGCTAATGTTTGCCCTGCTAATCGCCAACATAAGAGCATTGATGCACAAGGGGCGATGAAACAAACAGCAGCATGATGGTATTTTTTAGATTCTATAAAAAATAGAGCGCAAAGTGCTATGGTCGAGAGGCTTATCATAATAAGCGAGCATTTTATTAAGACAAGTAAGCCTAATGGTGCAAAAAGTAAGAACCGGAGGGCTAAAGGGAGTCGTGGTGGGTCTTTGTTCACTAGGCTTTTATAATTGATTATGCCTAGCAGTAATGGGTATGAAAAAAACAAAGAGTCTTTAACGTACATCATGGCTGAAAGTAGCCCAATAAAGGCCAAAATCCATCGCCAGGGCGTATTCTTCATCAGTATTAGCAAAGCGAGCCAGTAGGAAACTGCTAAATAGAGACTTCCTAGCATCATCATCAGATCGGTTGAGGGGTGATAAACTTTGGTGTAAATCGCGGAATAAGGGCCTAAGGTAAATATAATTTCTTTGCCAAACGAAAGTTTCTGTGCAACCGCTTGATTAAGGGCTGTAGCCCAGGAGGGATCAATGCCTGAATCAGGCATTTTCGGTGCTAAAGGAACAAAGATTGGAATAATAATGAGTAACAGAAGGAGCTTTAGCATCCACTCGATGAAACTCTGCACTGGTTTAGGGATTGATTTTAAAGACTTAATCAAAGAATCCACCCTGGATCAGATTAATGCGACGGGGCTAAATAGTAGAGATAATTGCTGCTTTGAGCAAGCTAATTTGAGGCATTTTAGGAGATGTACCACAAACTTCATATCCGAAACTGGCGTTAAATTAGTGTTTTTATATTAGTCTTTTTTAAGGATGTAGCCTCCCCTTGAATAAATATTTTTTCAGAAAAAAAGATATTTTCTTTGGTAAATAAGATAAGCGTTGAACTTCGTGTCCCATATTCATGATTGGGTACAGTCACGAATATGGAGCTAAGTGATTTTTCTAATTCAATTGGTACACCGGTTTGCGGTAATAAATTATCTGGCGCAAGGCGACAGTCTTCTAAAATAGGGAATAATAAGTCTTCGATTTGTTCTGGATTCGCACTGGCTCTTAGTTTGCCTAATCGTTTATTAAATAACTCTTTGGCTCTTAACACCTTATACCACGGCGTATCTAATAAATGATTGCTAATACCATAGAGGCCGGGAGTTAATTCTTTGGCTTTATTTTCGATATTAGAATAGTAAACAAGGGTGTTTATGGTGCCAACAAAGAGATTAAATGGGTTATAACGCATAGCGTTGGGCACAATTTTATTTATATAAACAGACGGTAATATTCGTGTACTGTCTAATAAGTAATTTTTTACCAAAAGTCCTCTTGATTGCATCAAGGGATCATACGCATTTGGATTTCTATAGTTCGTTATTAGTGCAAAACTACTATTTTTATTAACCCCCAACCAAGTACCACCACCTTCTAGATCTTGACCTGCAAATAAATTAGGTGATTCCGGCCAATAATGTGCCGGAGCGGTAGCTCGCTTATAAAACTCATCTCGATTGGATAAAATAATGAGTGGATACAATGGGTGCTGGTTTATCGCGATCAATGCAAGACACATCAGATTCTCAACTGTTGATTAATTGCTTATTTTAACTGTATACCATTTCTGGCTACTCTTGCATCCAGCCATATGATTTTTGTAATTACTGTTATTTAAGTGCTTTTAAAAAATATCGATGTCAAGACTGTTTTTTATTTTTTTATTTGTTACTATACGCAGGTATTTCCTTATTTTACCTATCAATCTTTTCTGTGGATATCTCCACTACCTAATCTAACCAGCAAAATAAATTCTTTTCTTGTGGATTTATAAAATCGTTGTTTTATAAGCCTTAGATCCTATTTCATAGGTAAAAAATGCAGAACAAGTTATCCACAAAATCTGTGGATAACTCTGTGCATAGGGTGTAAAGTAAGATGATAACAAACCAAATTTGTGAGTGAATTATATGTTTGATTGGCGCTGACTCAGGGACAAGTCTTTAGATGTCCTATAACATGGTTTTTTCACAAATCTGAAATAGGCAACGTCCCTAAAGACAAAAATCTTGCATGAATTACTAAATCTATTTATTGTACACACAGGGATTATAAATTATAAAAATGGATTTGATTTGATGATTATTTCTTCTGTTTCTGATTACCGTAAAGCGGCTAAGCGAAAATTACCACGGTTTCTCTTTGATTATATTGATGGTGGTGCATATGCAGAACATACGCTCAGAACAAATGTCGCTGATTTATCCGAAATAATACTGCGGCAACGTGTTTTAAAAAACGTTGCGCGGTTAAGTCTTGATACTGAACTATTCGGACAAAAATTGGCAATGCCAGTTATTATAAGCCCTGTAGGCTTAATTGGCATGTATGCACGCCGCGGTGAAGTTCAAGTTGCCAAAGCCGCTGCTAAAATTGGGATCCCGTACACCTTGTCCACGCTTTCCATATGCTCTATGGAAGAAGTTTCCGCCCAAAGCCCTAATCCTATCTGGTTCCAGCTTTATGTCCTCAAAGATAGAGGCTTTATGAAAAATGCACTTGAACGGGCGCAGGCCTGTGGCATCACTCATCTTGTATTCACTGTAGATATGCCCGTACCTGGAGCACGTTATCGTGATGCACATTCCGGAATGTCAGGGCCTTTTGCGCCTCAGCGACGTCTTTTACAAGCAATGATGAATCCTTCATGGGCATTGGATGTCGGTATTATGGGGCGTCCACATGCTCTTGGAAATGTTTCTAAGTATTTAGGTAAGACGGTTGGTTTAGAAGATTATATGGGGTGGTTAAATAGCAATTTTGATCCCTCAATTAGTTGGTCTGATCTTGAGTGGATTCGTGACTTTTGGAAAGGGCCTATGATTATTAAAGGAATTCTTGATCCTGAAGATGCAAAGGACGCTGTTACTTTTGGTGCGGATGGAATCGTTGTTTCTAATCATGGAGGACGGCAACTTGATGGGGTATTATCTACTGCTAAAGCATTACCAATCATTGCCGATGCTGTTGGAAACAAGATTACCCTTCTTGTTGACTCAGGAATTCGTTCCGGATTGGATGTTGTACGCATGCTGGCACTAGGAGCTAAAGCAGTGCTTCTTGGTCGACCCACGGCGTATGCTGTGGCGGCAAAAGGGCAAGCCGGTGTTGAGCATCTGTTGGAATTGATTATTAAGGAAATGAACGTTGCAATGGCATTAACTGGGATTACGTCAACAAGCGAAATTAATCAATCCAATCTTGCTAAGTACTAATCAGTTGTTGGCCTGTTCTTTTTTTGTGCTAAATTTTAAATAGAGCTGCGCTTGGATTCAGGGATTAAATAGTGTATTCAGTAAGAGTAAGGTATTTTCCCTTCCTCATCACTTTGGTGAGCAACCTATTCTTGTGAACTCATTAAAGAATCAAAACATTTATATGGGGGGCTAATTCATGAATATTCGTGATGTTGTTGAAGCACAGCGACAATTTGCGGCTGCAGGACAGGCAAAAAACATTGATTTTCGCAAGCAGCAACTGCGGAAATTAAAGGCTATTCTTCAGCAAAATGAGCCACTACTCTACCAAGCTATTTATGACGATTTTAAAAAATCGAAATTTGAAACCTATTTAACTGAACTTGCCTTGCTTTATCAGGAAATTAATCTGGCCATTAAACGCGTTGATAAATGGGCTAAACTGAAAAAGGTAAGAACAGAACTTCCGAGCCAGCCCGGAAAAAGCTTTATTATTCCTGAGCCTTATGGGACGACGTTGATTATAGGGGCATGGAATTATCCTTACAATCTTACTTTATTACCCTTGGTTTCCGCGCTTGCGGCTGGGAATACTAGCATTCTTAAACCAAGTGAGCTGTGTAAAAACACGTCCTCGATAATGGCACAAATTATCAATCAAAATTTTGATTCAGCTTATCTTTATGTAGTTGAAGGTGGGGTTGAGGTTACCCACGAGCTTCTTAGTTATCGTTTTGATAAGTTATTTTTTACTGGCAGTACAGCCGTTGGTAAAATTGTGGCCAAAGCAGCAGCGGAATACTTAACACCGCTGACCCTTGAGTTAGGGGGCAAAAGCCCCTGTCTGGTTTTTGCGGATGCGGATCTTAAACTTTCAGCGCAACGCATTGTCTGGGGGAAGTTCTTGAATGCTGGCCAAACTTGTATCGCTCCTGATTATCTTTTAGTTGAAGCTGCAATCTATCTGCCTTTCCTGGATGAGTTAAAAAAGCAAATTACTAAAATTGTTGGTGCCAATCCTCTTGAGAGTGAAAGTTATGTGCGGATTATCAATCAAAATCATGTTCAACGCTTAAAAAAGCTTATTGATCCACAGAAGCTCTTTACTGGGGGACAGGTAATTGAAGCGGAAAATTACATTGAGCCAACGATTCTTAAAGATGTTACTTTTGCTGATGAAGTTATGAAGGATGAGATCTTTGGTCCTATTTTGCCTGTCATTTCATTTACTGATTTAGATGCGGTATTGGAAGAAATAAAAAAGCGTCCCAGTCCTTTAGCTTTTTATATTTTTGGTAAGAATTCAGCCCTACAGACACAAATTATACACGCAGTGCCTTTTGGCGGTGGCTGTATTAATGATGTGGTTATGCATATTAGCAATCCCCATCTTCCTTTTGGTGGCGTGGGGGATAGTGGGATGGGAAGTTATCATGGTGAGTTTGGGTTTAAAACATTCAGCCATTTCAAAAGTATTTTGAAAAAACCTTTTTGGTTTGAGCTGCCAGTGAAGTATGCGCCTTACAGTAAATTAAAATTCCGTTTGATTCATGCTCTTTTTAGGTGATTTTTTTGTGGTATATTAAAGCAATAATGTTCTATTAAGGGTGCTGTGCTAAAATATTTATCAATATGAGTTAACGGAGAATTTATGCCTAATATTCCATTATATGTTTTAGGGTTAAACGTGCCTAACATGACCTTCCAGAATGGTAATAAAATAGTAACCAGGCCGATTACTGATCATCCACCTATTATTCAAAATACACACTGGGGCGCAATAGGAACCATTAATATACTTAATCCGGGATCGGCGATTGCTCCACCAGCACAAATTGATGGCGTTAAAGCGTTACCAGCTAATGGCCAAGTACAAATGGAGTTAATGGCTGAATACATTTTTAAGATGTTTCAACAGGGTGTTGGTCTACTGGCATTGCAAGAAGTCCCTGAGCCACAATCAGCGAATTTTAAATTTTTAAGCGATAAATTAAAAAATCTTTCTGGTACATCCAACCTTATTGATGTTGACGCGCTAGAAAGCCAGTGGTTAAAAACCGGGACTCATCGTTTTGGTACTTCTATTTTATGCAATCCAAAGCAGTTTCACATTTCAAGCAATGCGTCGCCTTGTTTAAATAATCGTGCTGCTGTTTGTGAAGTAACTACTGCAAATGGTCAAGTAATCCCTGTGGCTAATATTCATGGCGATTTTACAACACAACGTGATACAGCAAACTATGTTGCCGGTTTTGATGGTTTTTGTTTAGGTGATTTAAATATAACTCATTCTGCTTTTGCACCAGTTCAAGATGCAGATATCTTGCAATCAATAGAAAGACCAACATTACAAATCGAAGGGAATACGTGCATAACAAATACCGTTGATTTTATCCAAGATAAATACAGTAAACAGTTTAATTCAGCATTTATGCCTGATGTAGGCCGTATTGCGCAGCCGCAAAATATGGAAGAGGGGGTATTTCAGCCGGTAGTGGTTAAGATTGCTTCCTTCAAAGCGGCTCCTTTATTAAAAAGCTTTGCTTTTTATTTAGCTAAGGTTCAACCTAAATTAATAAATTCGGGGCGTATTATTGGTGTTGACTTAACAACGCAAAGGCCCTACAACATTGCTCATATTACAATAAAGGATGAAGTGGTTTATCAAGCATATAAACAGTTTATGGCAAAGCCATTTTCTGATGAAAAAACGAAAATTCAACAACAATTTATCAAGCAATTAATTGAGCTTGATAATAAAATTAGTGCTTATGCCAAAAAAGACTCAGCTTCTTATAACAAGGGAAAAGAACTCTATCAAACACTATATGCTGCTCAAGAGACGTTTTTTTCTAACTTAACTCCAGATGCCAGTTTTGACAGTATACAGGAGAATATTGCTAATTTCCGTAAGGTTTGTGAACAGAATGTTCGCGATGCTGATAGAATAATGGGGCATGGTTGGCTGTATCGTATCGGAGAGGTGCTTCTTAAAGCAGTAGCAGGATTGTACGCCGGAATTGGCATGGTGCTCGGTATCATAGGTGGGCAAGGTCTTGCCAATCCACAACGTCGTCAAGCATATAGGGATTCATTCTTAACCTTGAATCAATCAACAGGAAGTAAGGCCTTACAGGAATTTAAGCAAACAATTCTGGGAAAGGATGAAGATGAGGATGAGCCGGGGCTACTTGATGAAGAAAAGTTAACTCCTAAGAATAGGTAGTTCTTGTCGTGAAGGGATGGGACGTACGAATAGGGGGCAAGGGCTTCGGCTGCCTATGCCCCAAGAAAGGTACTACCTAAGCGGTTCATTAATTGATAATTGCCGTATATCCAGTAAATGCATGACTGTAATCTTGGTTGCATTATTAATAAGCCCTTTTTTTATTAACCGACGTAATTCTTGTCGTGCTCCATCTAAAGCCGCTAAGCGTTAATTTTTCTTGCTCTCACCAATACTGGAGGTAATGAAGTAATAAAGCGAAGCGGTCAATACATTACTTCTACTTTCGCGCATAAAAGTTGTGCGTGTTCATTATTACGGCTTATTTGGCCCAATGCCATAATAAACAAGTAGGTAAGTAGCCCACCAACTAGTGCTGCTGCTAAAGCAAAACAGGCTGCTAGTGGAATGGTGGGGCATAACCAGTTTAGTAAATAGCCAATGCCAACTATCGCTAAACAACAATGGGGGAATAAACAGCAATAGAAATAATTCAGGATTAAAATTGATATTAAAGCCTGGAACAATCAATCCTGCAATTGCTCCTAAACCAATCTGTACTAGAGGAGAGGATAATGTTTTTACTAAACGAGCAGTAATTTCTGAGCTTACTAAAAGTAATAATAAAAACAAACAAAAATACATATTCTACATCTTAAATCCTTTTAATTCCTGCCCTATATGGACAGATTAAAATGCATTGGTGGCTGATGTAAATACAATAAAGCCTATTATTTCTAAAGATGATCCAAGGGCAGGGCTGTTGTTTCACTAATTGTTCTTAAGATAAAACTAGAATGAACACTGCCAACCCCATTGATGCAGGTTAATTTACCTAATAAAAAGGATTGGTACGCATTTAAATCAGGCACAATAACTTTTAATAAATAATCTGCGGCTTGGCTGGTAACTAAGTAACATTGAATCACTTCTGGAAGAAAACGAACGGTTTCTTCAAACTGACTCATGATTCCTGGTTGATGACTATTTAATCCTACCGACACGAGTACCGTTAATCCCAATCCTAGTTTCTCTGGCGTGAGCAGAGCTACTTGTTTTTTTATATAACCATTGTTTACCAAAAGATTGACGCGACGCAGGCATGATGAAGGCGAAAGTGCGACTAGATCGGCTAACTCTTGGTTGCTTATTTGACTATTTTCTTGTAAAGCTTCGAGTATTTTTTTGTCAGTTCGATCTAAAATCATATTTGTTCCTGGTTTTTCAAATATCACAATTATTTTACAAAATAGCATTTTATTTCAAAAAAATAATTAAAAAAGGAATTTTTATTCAAAATAAATCATTTTATGTCAATTTTCGCAAAAAAATTTCATGCGAAATAAGTTAGAATGGTGCATGAGCATGATTTGATCATCGTGTGTTTATTCGCCGCTTATTTTGAGGGAAATTATGTCTGCTTCACGAGTTATTGCTTGGTTTGTATGGATCAATGTTTCTATCTTTTATGCATACCAATATGTATTAAGAGTAATGCCTAGTATTATGTTTAATGATATTACGTTGCAATTTCACATTGATGCGACGGTATTTGGGCAATTTTCAGGTATTTATTACATTGGCTATTCGTTAATGCATTTGCCTATTGGTATCATGCTGGATCGATTTGGCCCAAGAAAAGTAATGACTGGATGTATTTTATTAACCGTTATTGGATTGCTTCCTCTTATTTTTGCTGAACATTGGATATACCCATTAATTGGCAGGGCATTGATTGGTATTGGCTCGTCTGCAGCAATTTTGGGAACATTTAAAATAATACGCATGACATTTCAGGAGCAGCATTTTCCGCGAATGCTCAGTCTTTCAGTAATGATAGGGCTTATTGGTGCTGTTTATGGTGGTGGGCCAGTGAGTTATATGTGTCATGCTTTAGGTTATAAAGTAGTGGTGGAGATTTTTATTGCTTTAGGCGTACTGCTTGCATGCATTACCTATCTTATTGTTCCAGAAGCCAAACCTATTATTGCGCAGGATACGGTTATGGGCAATATAAAGACGGTCTTCACGCACAGTAAAGTGATGATGATGTGTTGTTTTGCTGGATTGATGCTTGGGCCATTAGAGGGGTTTTCTGATGTATGGGGGGCTGTATTTTTAAAGCAGGTTTATGGTTTAAATACCACAACAGCAAACTATCTTCCTTCCATGATCTACATAGGCATGTGTTTCGGCTCTCCTCTTTTAAGTTTGATTGCTGAAAAAACAGGATATTATCTGGGAACCATCATTGCCGCTGGTGCGCTAATGTGTTTGATTTTTATTGCACTTGTTGCTGGTGTATTAACAGTACCTAGTATCACGCTAAGTTTTATTTTGGTTGGCGTTTGTTGTGCCTATCAGATTTTGGCTATTTACAAGGTATCTACTTACGTACCAGAACATCTTGCTGGTTTAGCCACAGCGATTGCTAATATGATCATCATGATTTTTGGTTATGGTTTTCACTCTGCGATTGGTTTTATGGTAAATGCTTATGGTGGTATCAACGTATCTCAAGCTTTTGTTTATGGGATTGGTGTGATTCCGCTGACATTAGCAGCGGGTATTATGGGCTTTCTTTTTCTGGCATATCAGGATAAATGTGCAAAAACAACAGGTGTTCCTCTCATTCTGGCTGAATCATAAAAAGCGTAATTGTTTTTAACTCCGATAGGCTCGACTGTAAAGCGCCAATGGCGCTTACCTAAGGCAAACATTAAATATAATCAATTCATTTATGGTTAAGTATCTGCCTTTTAACGTTCTCTTTAAATCATCGAGACTGGTAGTCTTCTAATGTTATTTTATAAACATTCATAAGTGGAGTCAGGGGCAATGACTCTGTTGCAAAGCAGGAACGTGTTGTTGCACGTTAATAAGATAGCCAAGGCCTTGCTCAAAAGAGTTAAGTTTTACGAAAGTCTTGGATAAGCTATCCCGAATAAAATTCAATTAAGGTGGTTTAACAAACTGTTCACAGAGTTATCCACAGAAAATGTGGATAACTAAATTGACTCGAAGAGAATTTAATTAAGCGAAAACCCAGGCGCAGCAGGGACTTCAAAAAAAAAATTATGAAATATGTTAAAATACAAAAGGTTATGAAAATGAATATCCACAGGATATGGATAAAAATACTATGCGTGGTTTGGCTCCTATAGTACCAAAAAAATAAATTTAAAACAGTCTTGTTTTAAATTTATTTTTTGGTTTTCCTTGAAAATTAGAAAGATTATGCTACCGCGTTGCTGTACTACTGTTTTTTAGTACGGGTAGGTTGGGAGAAGTGCTTCGCTCGCATTTGAAAAAAAATATTTTCTGCGGGAATAAATTCAAAAAAGTAATAACAATAAATTTGATATATACTTTAAAAATAAGCGTCATCTAAGGATAGAAATGATTCATATTAGGATTTTATTTGTTCTAATTTTCAATGTATTTTCTGTTTATGCATTTGCCATGCCGGATGTCAAAACATGCAAACCACAATTAATTAAACCAATTGCTAATTGGGCGATCATTGCTGATAATGACGTTAATATTTCTGCCAGTGATGCATTTTCGGGTAATAACATCATCTACTCAGTGGAAGCTCATTCTCATAATAAGGCCAATAAAATTAGTATTGGCGCAGGGAATGGCGCACTAATCATTAGAGCAGGTGGTAAAGACAATTTTGATGTAATTGTTAGTGCTGCAAATGAATGTGGCTCGACTTCTACTAAGTTTAACGTACAAGTTGATGAAGAAAAACTATAAATAAACCAATTAAAAAGGACTCTTTGATGCGTTTAAATGATTTAGTCATGGCAATTTTAATGTTCATTTTGCTTTTAGTAGTTAATGAATATATTCCCTTGGAAGGTCTTATTAACTTACTATTTAATTGTTTGATGATTGTGCTTATTGTTATTTATATAATGCAATTTTTAGGTGTCATCAAATCAATACTTCCTTCGCCTAAACTTTTTAAGTAATTTATAAATCATAATCTATATGAAATCAATTCAATAAAATTTTGGTCTTGAGGAAAAAATCAAGACCAGAGTTTAGATAAGCTAATCGCATCGTAGCACTTCATTCAAACAATGTTTCTGGTCGTAATTTATACAGTACATGGATCGTAATCTATACTTGGAACTAGGAGCTTTCATTGCCAATTAATTTGCGATGGTCGCGGATGATTTGAGGAAAAAAATATGATGCAAACTACAGAGGTAATTTGGCAGAACGGTGAGTTTATTCCTTGGGCAGATGCAAAAACGCACGTATTATCACATACACTACATTATGGAGGTGGTGCTTTTGAAGGGATTCGATTTTACAAAACGCGGCAAGGTCCTGCAATTTTCCGTTTGGCTGATCACATCGATCGCCTTTTTTATTCGACACAGACATTAAAAATGCCCCTTACTTATTCTAAAGAAGAAATTATTGCAGCAATTAAGGATGTAGTTTCCATTAATAAACTTGAGTCTGGCTATATTCGTCCTTTGGCATTTTATGGCTATGGAAAAATGGGCGTGAATCCTGTAGGAAATCCGGTTAGCTTGGTGATTGCCTGTTGGCCTTGGGATGCTTATTTCGCACATGACAGTATTGATATTAAAACAAGCAGTTATATCCGTATTCATCCAGATTCAACTGTAGTTGATGCCAAGCTCTGTGGTCATTATGTGAATAGCATTTTAGCGGCATTGGAATTACAAGGAACTCATTACCATGAAGCCATATTCTTAGATAGTCAGGGACATATTACCGAAGGCGTGGGTGAAAATTTTTTTATGGTAAAGGATGGGGTAATCTATACCCCTAATTTAGGCGCGATACTTTCGGGCATTACTCGAAATACGGTAATAAATTTAGCTCGCAGCTTAGGGTTTAGCATCATTGAAACCAATATTTCCCTTTATGATACGTATCAAGCAGATGAAGCCTTTTTTACGGGCACCGCCGCAGAAGTAACCGCTATACGTTCGATTAATGATAAAAAAATAGGGAACAATGGGATTGGCGCAATTACGTCCATTATAAAAAATGCTTATTTAGAGCTTGTTCATGGCAACAATAGTGAGTTTATGGCGTATTTAACTTATGTATAAAAATATTATTTTAGCCCGGGTGCCGCGTAGCGAAATCCGGGAATTAGGAACTATAAATATTCAAATATAGTATATACTTAACTAAACTTTGTCATAAAAAGACGCCATCCTAGTGGATCAACAACTTTTCGCAACACTGTTAGCAAGACAAGGAATCTATAATAAAAATGGTTCGGTATATGCCTATGAATTGTTATATCGTGATCCATTGGTTAATGTAAATAAGACATTTACTAACGAAGAAGAAACCTCTTCAGTGATTACGCAATTATTTGCTAATCTGGATATTGATACCATTATTGGCAATAAGAGGGCGTTTATTAGCTTTAGTTATAAGCACCTGGTACAGAAAATACCTAATTTACTGCCTAAAGATCGAATAGTTATTGAGGTGTTAGAGACGGTCGATGTGGATAAACCATTAATCAATAGTTTATTATCGCTTAGAGAACAGGGTTATAAAATAGCACTTCATGACTTTATTGTTAACGAAAAAAACTCACTGTTAATCGAACTGGTAGACATTATTAAACTCAACGTCTTGTACCAGAATAAGCAACAAATCGCACAACAATTAAAACCATTAAAGCAATTTAACGGCCATCTGTTGGCTAAAAAAATTGAGAACAATAGTCAGTTTAATGATTGTATTGATCTCGGTTTCACTTATTTTCAAGGAAGTTTTTTAAATAAGCCGGATTTATTAAAAGGGCAGAAACTTACTGAAAATAAAAGTAATCTCATTCATTTATTAGCCGAACTTAATGATCAAAATATTACTATGGAGCGCGTAGAAGAACTTATTTTGCAAATCCCGAAACTAAGTTATCGTGTATTACGTCTGGCGAATTCAGTTTCTTTATATCGAGGGAAACAGATTGATTCGGTGATGGACTCGCTTAAAATGTTAGGCCTAAATCAAATTCATAATTGGTTATGCCTTTTTTTACTGTCCAATCAGGACGATCTCATTACTGACCTTTTGGAGCGAACACTTATTCGTGCCAAGATGTGCGAATACTTGGCGCAAGTCTCTGGATATTTCGATCCGCACCAAGCTTATACGGTAGGTATATTGTCTACTTTAGATCGATTTCTTAATGAGCCTATGGAGTCACTTTTAAGTAAAATTCAATTAAATAAAGCATTAAATGAAGCACTACTCCATCAAAAAGGCGAGTTGGGTGACTTCCTTCAAGTGGCAATAGACTATGAGTTCGCCAATTTTAAAAAATTAGAGCGTACATCTTATGATAAACAAGATTTGACACGCTCTTACGTGGCTGGAATTGAATATGCTCGGTCTGTTATGGATCTTATTAATCAATAGTGCGGATCTAATTGATGCGAGATTATCTTGATTTATTCAACAAAATTGTTCCTAATCAGAGTCCATGTATGGTATAATATTGTGCAATTCTCATAATTCATCTTTTTGAAGTTGAAAGATGCTAGAACTCTTGTTCTCTATTCGTTAAGGAAGAAATGATGAAAGCACTCTTTGAGTATCTTAGAGCCAAACCTACCTCCCCAACGCCTAAACAACCTGATTTTTCATCCACTTATAGTTCCCAAGAAGAGATGTTTTCTGCTTTAAATCGCAGATTTGAACAAGGCCTTTGCAGCCCACTCACTAATCTTTTTGCGAAAAGCCAAATAAAGGATACACCTGATATACTGAGCAAATCGAATAAGGATGTTTATATCGACGCGGTTTTGCATGAAGATCATCAGATGAGACTGAGGCAGGAAGGTAAAGATGGTAAGCATTCTGCTTTTATTGATACAAAAATAGATTATGCGGTTAAAACCATTTCTGTTGATGACCAACTTGATTTGGATATGAACCAAATCCTCCCAGAACCCGGCCACACAATGATTACCTATCCTGTTGATGATACCAATGGGAAAGATTCTTATCATCAGGTTTATATGCGAAAATTTATTAATAATCAATGCCTAAGCTTTGATGCTTCGAGAAGCGGGGGCATAAAAAGAGGGGATTGCCAGGAGTTGCTCACGGAATTTATCGAGCATATGTCAACAATGAAGGATGGCAATCGTCCGCCGAAGCGTGTTATCGTTGCCACATCATCATTCTCATTTTTTTCAGGACAGCAAACTTCTGAATTGAAAAATGAGGTAAATCCTTCATCGTCAGTCTTTTCTCATTGATCGAATAATTGGGACTTTTTGAAAGAAATATACTCTGATAAGGCACCGTCAACTTAATTTTTGTTCTACACGGTAGTTTATTTACAGGAAGATTGAGATGCTGGAGAGAAAACCGAAAAGATACCGTTACCCTGCAGAACTAATCAGCATTGCGGTGTGGAGTTATCATCGGTTTAATGACAGTTACCGGGATGTATCAGAGCGTCCTAGCACTCATGGGGAATACTCGAAATCTCTTTGCTGTCGCCGTTGGGCGTTACAATAATTCAGCATCTTAGCAGAACATTCAATTTCAAAAGGCTAAAGATATTTGGAATTTCGCAGCGATTGAGATTCTTTGTGCCTAAAATACAAGAAGTACTCTTTCTTTGCGTAGGCAAAATTAAGTTGACAGGCCTACGGAGTGACTATTTTACAATAGCGTCAACTACAATCCTCTCTAAGTTGACGCTATTGAGCGGACGGTTGCTATCTTAGGGAGTTGATTTCGTTACCCAAATCAGCTCCTTTTGTTAATGCCTGCTCGTATTTTAGTAATGCCAATTCATATTTTGTTATGATTAATTCGGCAATTGGTTGGGATTTACTTCCAGCAAGCTCTTTTGTACGAATTGTATTGGCAATAAAATGAGTAAGATCATCGAATGTCTTGTCTACTTGATGCCCATTTGCACTTACGCCTATAACCTGATCTATTTGAATCATATTATTTTCTATGGCCTGAGTAAAAACAAGTATAATATTTTCTTGAGAACTTATTTGTTCATTAGGTGGCGTGTAAATTAAATCCAGATCCTCATTAGAAATTTCTTGTAGTCTAATTGATGCTACAGGATGGTTTGCATTGAGTTTTAAAGCGGCTTCGTAGAATGAAGCAGCCATTAACCAATTATTTTCTAAGGGTAATAATGAGCATGATTTAAAATAGAAATCACCAATTAATGATAATAAATTAGCTAAAAACTCACTGTCTTTATAATTTTTTGCCATTTCTATTATCATTTGCTTAAATACATCATGATGATGTGTTTGCAATAGAGTAACGATACTGGTTAGCAGCGGAGGAGGGCTGGCAAAAAATGTAAATGGTGCATGTGATGGATGTGTCTCACTCTTAGCCATTTTAGAATGTTTTTTCTGTGCCGGTTGATCTTTAAAATCAATATTTCTAGTACGTTTGAGTAGGTTATTGAGTTCAGCATCGTGAGATGGGGTTTCGGAAAGCTCACTTAAAGCATCAGCCATCCAATTATCATCTTGGGTAGTGACTGATGATGTCTCATCATTTTGGGAAGCAACAGAGTTTTCTGTTTTTATTTTGTTTGCTTTTTTTATCTTCTTTTTATTCTTGGAGGAAGTCGATTCTGCATCATTAAATTCGTTTACTGATTGATTTGCTTTCCTTGCTTTATTTGTTTTTTTTGCGTTGTTTTTTTCTAATATTATTGATTCGTCTATCTTAGAGCTTGGTAAGCTCTCGTTTTCATGAAAGGAGTCTTCCTTTTTAGACGACAAGTTCTCAATTAATTGCTCAAATTTTAAAACGAAGAGATTATCCTTGTCTATTTTACGTGATTTTTGGATAAGTGCTTTATATTGCTTTTCGAATTTGGAAACATTTTCATTTTTATTGTTTGTTGTTGCTAAAAATTGATAATACAGAACTTGTAGTTTTTGTTCCAGAGAGGCAGATTCAGATTGATGTAATGAATTATCGGTGATATGTACCTGCATTTTTACTAAAAATCGCAGATCTTCAGTGTATTCAAATCCAGTTTCTAAGAGCGCTAAATAACTAAGATGTAGCTCCAAGTCTGCGGTATCTCCTGCTTTGCTTAGATATTCTGCTGCTTTAGAAAACCAGCCTAATGCCTGAGTAATTTTCTTTGAAGATGATGAATGCGATTTTTTTATTGACTGAATGAATGTTTCACTGATTTCTTTACAATCTTGGGCGATTAACTGATATACGTTATGTATTCGATTTTTATCTGTAACAATCTTTGTATTGCGACTAATTTTCTTATAAAGAGAATTCATTTCTTCACATAATGCAGAGATTGGTTCCCATATTTGGGTTAGCTCGTCATTATTTAGTTTTTTTTCAGATTTACTTAACGCTATTTTTGCGGTGGTGATAATGATTTCACCTAAAACAAAAGCTAAGTTATCCTGGTAATTTTTATCTATTTTGAAATTTTTTTGTGATGTAAGCGCAATTAATTTTTCTTTGGCTGTATTATATTGGATTAATGCCTTATCAAATTGAGTTGCATAAAATGCCTTGTTGCCATTGCGTTCTTCTTGAGACTCAAAAAAATTATACTTCATCGAAGCCAACCCCGATAAATTGGAAATTATTTTTCCATTGTACCTTTATTTTGACTTGATTGAAACCCTTTTGGTCGGGTGGTTTTCGTGATGAATTACAATATACTTGGTGTTATTTTCGATTGCATGGTGTTTTTATATTCATGATATATAATTAATGTACAGGAAAACAATTGATATTTCATTATGACTACAAATAAAAATGCGGGGCATCATACGCTAGCAAGAACGGCAAAGAAAAATTCCAAACAGAGTGCGCCAGCAAGAACGGTAAAGAAAAATTCCAAACAGAGTGTACCAGCAAGAACGGCAAAGAAAAATTCAAAGCAGAGTGTGCCAGAAAGAATGGCAAAGGAAGATCCCAAACAGAGTGCACCAGAACAAACTACGAACGCTTATTCTTTTTTTCAATCAGGAAAAGGGCAAGCATCGATATCTCCCAAAGGAATTGAAAAAACGATGCGCGAGCTAGGTATCGATAATATGCTCCCTGAAAACTATATTCCTTCAGAACATGATAAGCCCGATTTAGTATCCGTTGGAAAAGTAGATTTATTGAAAAAATTTGATGGGCGAGGAGTATTTGCAAAAAAAGATATTAAAGAGGGGCAAACAATAGGAACATATACAGGAGTAGAGTATGCAACTCAGAGCGCCTATGAAGCCTATTTAAATGAATCAGATGGCGATAATAGTTATGCAATGGAGGTTGGAATAGGATTTGTAGATGCAAAACCCAAAGGGAATTTTACGCGCTTTATTAACCAGTCTGATATGCAAGATAATGTGGCATTTTTCAAAGAACGGATAGGTGGAAAACCGGTAGTGGATGTGGTTGCTCTAAGAGATATTATGGAAGGCGAACAATTATTAATTGAGTATAATTCTGGAGGTTATGATCAACGAGTTGTTACAGAATTCTTTTTTCTTAACCCCAATGATACTTGGATGTCTACAAAGGATACTCATGATGAGTATCAGCAAGAATATCAATTAATTAAGATAAATATCGACTTGCCTTTATTTAATCTTAAAAAAGATGATCTTTTTTATGTGACACAATTGGGCGTAGAAATTTTTAAGAATTGTGGTGGTGAAGCTATAAATAACCAAAAAGATGAAGCAGTCGCTCATAATGAAAATACGGATGATGATGTCATTTTTGAGGGGACTAATTTAATTGTTATTGATGATGATGACGAAATGAGGGATGAGGAGCAGGAGGTGGATGAGGATGAGATGGATTATAATGAATCTTTACCTTCGTCATTTTATCTGGAAGGAAGTCAAGCAGCTACAGGTGCTGATCAAAAAGAAGTGGCTCAAGATATAATTGATTTGCCTTTTCTGAAGATAAATAAAGACGATCAAAGCATTATGGATTTTGATCAAGCGGATTCTTTTACAGCATTAATGTACGCTTGTTATTGGGGGCAGGTGGAAAATGTTGCGTGGTTAGTTAATGCAGGAGCGAATATAGACCAACAACAGAATCATTCAGGAATGAATGCCTTATTTTTTGCATTACACGGCTACCATGCAGGGTTTGTTACTGCTGAGAGATATTTGGATATCATTCGTCTTTTAATCGATTCGGGTGTTAATACCGCAATCTATGATAGAGATGAAAAAGCCTTTTTACATCAAGCAATTGACCTTCTTGGCAGAAATGCTTTTGAGAGACTGCTTGATCATCTTAATCAGTTTGAGAGCGTAGATTTTGAGAAAATTTTCAGTTATTTGTATAAGGAGGATCTGGACCCCATTTTATATTGTTTTAAAATAAAATCTTTTGATAAAGCAGAAATTTTATTAAATTTCCATCCTGAGTATTTTGAAGTGAACTTTACTAGTGAAGATGCTGACGATGCAAAGAATTTTTTAGCGTTTATGGATACTTATACGCCAGATGAAAAACATCATCTGCTAGAATTGTTTAAAAAATTTGAAGTAGATCAAAATACTGATCTTATCGATTTTTTACGTTTAGAGGAAAATTCACTGAATAACGTGTCTCAACCTTAAATGGTGCTTCGTAACCCCTTCTCCTTTCGATTGGTGCCCATGACCTGCGGGGAGAAGGAAAAAGCTTGGTTGGTTTATATTCGAGAATTGATTTCTGTACCTACTTCTTCTGTGAATTCTACATCATGTTCTACCAATATCAATTCATCTTTTGCTGATACCAACTCAGCAATCAGTTGGGAATGATTTTTTGCAAGAGCTTGAGTCTCAATTTTTTGGGCAATATAAGCAATAATCTGGTCGAATATTTGATCTATTTGAGTGGAAATTATTCCGGGAATCTGTTGGATTCTAATTATATTCTTTTCTATAGTTTGAGAAATGGTGTTTTGAATCGTTGCATGATCATTACCTGAAATAGAAGAGGAACCTTCTTCCATGCTGTTAGAAGTAGACGTATTCAGAGCGGGATCAATTATTAAAGCAGCATTATAGTAGGATCTGGTTATTGGTAAAGTAGCAGTTGGGGGTAATGACGAACATGAGAGAAAATAGAACGTCCCAATTAGTTTTAATAACTGAGTTAAAGAATTAGCATTCAAATGCTTTACTACTACTTCGAGCATCGTAAGCGCTCCAAGAACCACAGGAAGCGGGGGCATAAAAAGAGGGGATTGCCAGGAGTTGCTCACGGAATTTATCGAGCATATGTCAACAATGAAGGATGGCAATCGCCCGCCGAAGCGTGTTATCGTTGCCACATCATCATTCTCATTTTTTTCAGGACAGCAAACTTCTGAACTGAAAAATGAGGTAAATCCTTCATCGTCAGTCTTTTCTCATTGATCGAATAATTGGGACTTTTTGAAAGAAATATACTCTGATAATACTATGATTTTTAGCACTAGTAATTTTCTAGTGTTAAAAATAAAAAATTTACCGCTACTAATATTTAAAGTCGCTCATATCAATACGACATTCTTCATTGGGGAAACCCATGATAGCCTGTTCAAATACCCCTTTTGTCCCATGAATAATAGCACCAGCCAAATTTTCATATCTATAATCAAAATACTCTGGATCTTTATAAGCTTTAAAAAATGCTGTTGCATTTCTTCCTTCAAAATGACCTGACATGGGGTTGGGCAAATGACATGAAATATCATGTGCATCATTAAAAATAGCCTGTTCTAAAAGCGCTTTCTTGGGTAGTGGGTGTAATGGTGTGCCCTTTCTATCATGGCCATCATTAACGGGTGATATAACCTCATAGTGACTCTTGTCCTTTAATTTAGACAGTTCTGTTTTCAATTCCTCACGATTTTTACACTGGTAGTTTATTCTGCTGTAAGATGTATCTGCTTTACCCGTGAAATTGTAATCATCATTAATTTGTGTTTTAGCGCCAGGATATTCACTGCCTTCCAAATTTGATCTTTTTAGTTCATCTGCTGTCTGAGTAAAGTTTGCAATAATTGCATTAACAGTGCGTATAAAAGGGGAAAAAAACTTTACGCTTCTATGAGATTCATCTTTCATGTATATTACCAATTGTGTGTATAATTGGATTATATGATAGAAAAATTAACAAAATATTAAGTGTGACTGCTCATAATTAAGCTACTTTCCAAATTCATAGTTTTCCTTTCAACGGTTATGTACCGACTCCAGGTGATTCATCTTTTGTAACGATTGGCTGAAAATAATATATTGGTATTTTTTTTCAGGTTGGGCTGAATAAGTCTTCATTCGTTTAATGATTTTTTTAAACGAATCAGTGTATTAATTCGATTGTTGATGGATGAGATTACTGGACAATTGATTTTTTTCTTGGTGGGGACTAACTACGTGATCGGAATGATTAAGCATAGTGCATCTCGGGCGTTTTAAATCAAATTGGGGTTGTATTGCACCCATAAAGGACGAATTTTCAACAACCGCCCCATAATAATACATATAATAAAACCTTAATAATCGGATGATAAAATACAAATATTGGTCAGTATGTGGGTTTTTTGATATCATGGTGGGCTCTAAAAAAACATCTTTTCCTTCTAAAAATGATTCGAAGAAAAAACAGGAAATAAATTATTTTGTTATTTTTGGCGATAGTCTTTCAGACGCGAAAAATATGAGTGAAAAAGCTTCTTTTTTAGGTTCGTGGGCAAAATGGTTATGGCTAAAAATAGTCGGTTTGGATAAATCACCCAAAGAACGATTTACAAATGGCTATACCTGGGCAGATTCACTTAAAGCATTTCTCGTCAGTAAATTTATTAGTGATGATAAAATAAAAAAGGATTCATCAACCCATTTTGGGAAACATAACTTGGATAATGCTGATATCAGTGATGATATCCTCTATCAGCCTCCCTCGTTGCGGAAAAAATATACATTTGATGAGGTTGCCACTGAGTCCAGGGAAGTCAAACGTAAACAACATGCTCAAAATCAGCGTGAATTCCTTGTTCTTGCTCAAGGCCCTACAAAACTGGAAAACCACACAGTTATTCTGGCAAAACCAGAGCAACTTTTAGGTAGCGCTGATGTTGCAGATGCAATTATTGCTCATCGATATAAGGAAAATGCTCATCGTAGCGAGTCAGTGCTGACGAGTCGTCAGGAATCAGCTGATGATGTGGCTGACCAATTTATAACTGATCCTCATTATCGCAATTATATTCAGGATTACTATACCCTCGAAAACAGTCGTACGGCTCAATACAATGGACAGAATTTCATTGAGAATAAAAGCCAAGGTGGCTCCTCTTCTTATGACTACAGTTGGAAAGGAACTTTCCTTTCGATTTTTTCTCCGCTTACATCTATAAAGTTATTTTTTACTCGCCTCATTGTATCTAGCCTGCCAAAACAAGTGGAAAAATTCCTGAAAGAAAATGAACAGCGTAATATTTCAAAAGAACAAAAAGAAAAAACGCTTATTACGGTATTTTCTGGAGCTAATGACTTAATGAGCGTTAACTCAGAACCATCCAAAGAAGCAGCTGAGCTTGCGGTCCAAAGTAACTTTGATAATATCGAATTATTAATTAAAAAGGGTTATCGTAATTTTGTTTTATGTAATTTACCTGATTTATCACTGACTCCTCGCTACCAAAATCGATCGGAGCCAGATCGTGAAAATGCATACCAAATATCAATGTACTTTAATAATCAGTTGCAAAATAAGTACCAGGATCTCAAAAAAGAATATCCTCATTGCTCCATCGATCTTTTTGATATCAAATCCGTATTTAGTGGAGTCTATAATGATGTTCTTACTAACGGGGAGCAGTCAAAATATGCCAAATATTTTGATCAGAACAAATTAAAAGAACCTTACGTCCAATCAAAAGATTTTCAAATAACTCCCGAAGGTACATCTCCTGGATGTAAGCATATGTTTTGGGATGATGTTCATCCAACAACAACGATGCATACTTTATTGATGACTGCATATTATCAGGATCCTGACGGACTGGGTAAATACACTATTTCAGCACCATCAGAACAAAGTGCAACCAAATTATGTCAAGTATTTAGAGATAAATACCATGAAAAATTAAAAGGGCGGGGATTGGGGTTATGGATATTTTCCCATAAAGAACTGCCTATAGATTATGATGAGCCAGGAAAGGCTCTTGTATCCATATTACAGTATGCACTTAATGAGCCTAACCCAAAGGGACATTACTTACGTGAAACATTGAGTGACCTGGGTTGGTGGTTGGATGGCCCATACAAAGGCCCTAACATGCATATTCCGGCTCTATCTGATGCTATGTGGATTTTAGATCCCGAATTGGCAAAAAAATATGAACGTAGCTGTCAATTTCATACAACTAAAAAGGCATCACCGATGTTGCAAGGAGCATTAAACTCAGCAGAGTCGAGTCAAAATATCCCTCAGGAAAAGAAAGAGCTTACTTTGAAACTGGCTTTAGCTCCGGAAGTAGAAGAAAAATTAAACCGTTTAGAGAAAAAAATGTTGCGAAAAACGCATATGTCTCTTTCTGAATGTCGAGATACATTCTTTAAATCAGCGAAAGAAGCACCAATAAGAGAGCAAGAACAACATCAAACAAGCGTGTCGCTACTTCGTTAAAAATTCTGGGACATCCAAGTCCCCAGAATTCACTCGCCAACGCGACAGGTAAAAGGCCGCGACAGTCCTGCGTCCGCCAACGTTTGCTCTGAACGAGCAAAGCGTTTGCCTCCTGAGATGACTCTAAAATAAACTAGTTGATATTTTTTGTCTTTAATAGTACAATTAAAGTCCATTTTATTCATTAAATAGAAGGGATCGTTATGCTATCTTCCCAAGCACTACAGCAATTAGCTGTATTATTTGAAACTGAGGGAGACATTACCTCGCATCATCAAGAATTATGTGAATTAGTAGACATATTGAATGAAAACGATCAAAAAAAATTAGACACGATTCTAGTTACTCTTCAAAAATACAATAAAGCACACCCACACTGTTCAAGCTTACTTACCTTTATAAAACAATATCGCAAAGTGTGTGAGGAAACCATGACCTATCAGAATACCTTAGGTACAGTCAGAGACAATGTAGCGATATTACAGCAACAAATCAATGCGCCTATTCGGCAAGTCGAGGTAAGTAGCTATTTTAAAATCCTGGAACTGGCAGGACACCATATTTCTATGTATGAAGCGCAAGAAGATCGTATTCATAAAACCTGTTTAAAATTACAAGCATTTATGGTTAAAAACAATAAACAACTTACCCAGTTTGAAACTTTTTTATTTTTAGAACAGGAATCTAAAGTAATTCTTGATGAGCTTGATAGTCAGTTCCAACATGAAATAAAAGGTTCTTTGCACAGTGGTGATATCTTGCAGCCTTCTAATGAAAAACAGGAAAGAATAATACCTGGCCTGCATGACAATGAAGGTATTTGGGATAAAGTCTATTTTTGGTTTAAAAATAAACTAACCAAGTATGCCCATAGTGCTTTAATGGTATTTGATAAAGATGATAATGATGCTATGCATTACTCTCATATTGTCGAAACCTATCAATATAACAGAGTAGAGTTGCATCATTTACTATACTCTGATGTTTTTCGTGTGAAACAAGAGTTCTTTAAAGATAACCGCCTTCAAAATCCTGATAACAACACGGATGTGTTAAGCGAATATGGAACTATTCATGAAAATTTGTATGCACTTTCTAAAGAACAGTATGGCCAGGGTAGTGCAGAAACCCAACAAGTTCGACTTGAAAACAATACCTGGCGAAAAATTGTGTCAGGCATTGTCAATCTGATATACCGTGTTTTCCCCCATATAGGGCGTTGGATAGCAAGAGACACCAGTACAGATGAAGCGGTTCGTGTTGTTTTAGTGGCATCTAGTCCCAGACGTTCTAATGACTCAGACATATCTCTCGCGCCGACAAAAATATTTTGTTCTGAATTTGTGGCTGATACGCTAAACATAGCTGCATCACAGTCCTTTTCCTTATTCGATAAATGGAAAATAAAACGCCGCGCTCGCTATGTTCCACCTGAAGCCCTCGCTGAGCATTTGGAAATTGAGGGTTTAGCTGAACCTGTTGCTCTTGAAGAGCTTGATATACCGTTAATGCGAATGTTCCGTTAAAGGCTTAGTGTAATGAAATGGACTCCTCTGGCATCGTCATGTATGAACCCAGCGCTGGATGCAAGAAGTAATACAATAAATTGTTACAAAACAAGGATAGAGATGCTGCCATGTATGCGGCTTCTTGTTTCAGTGCATTCTAAGCACATGAGCCCTGATAGTCTCTGCGCTCTTCCTCCTCATCAATTTATCGGTTTCTAGAACCCATGACGATGTTAGGTTTTGAAAGAGCAGGTCTTACCTGTTTTGCTATCACTTATTGTTTTACCTTAAGCACACTCCAGACGGTTGTAACTCAGTTTGTTTATCCTTTATTTAATGGATAGGACTCAAGCTGCTTCAGAACGATAACAAGTCAACCTGATGGTCGTTAATAAGGTATTTCCTTTGCGGATCAAAAGTTACTTGCATCGTTGGTGTGGGTGGTGGGTGAGAACAACAGAACTTTGGAGTTATCAGGAATTACTTGAGTGGTTTTTACACGCATGCTGGGAACCGAACCCCGCGGCAGTTTATGCAACGGGGTTATTTCACCGGGTTAGAAAATCATTTGACAAGACTTCTGGTTTTCTTCCTACTTTTGGATTGACAGCTCCAGTCGCTCGTTGAGCGCCGCGAGGTCTTTTGTTCTCACTTAACATAATTGTTTCTTTCCAAGTGTTCCTCGTTAAAATCTGGCCTAGGGGCAAACGACCTTGTAAGATGGCAGTATTGGTTACGTCCCTCGATGGTCAACATAAACTGTTCCTTGCCTACCTCTTTACACCAATAATCCACACACTTCTCATAATTCCAGCGATCATAATTAGTTACATAAGTCTGAAGTTTATCCATCAGAGGTTGGTAGCTAAAGTGCTTCTCGTTACGCTCTTCACTATTTAATGTGTAGTTCACAGCTTTCTCTTCAACTTTATGATATTGGCGTAGTAATTTTTTAATTATCTCGTTCCCATCCTCATGTTCGGGAATACAATTTAGCATCATCCCCGCCATGTAACGAACATCCATATTCCATAAAGCGAGCTCTCAAGGTGAGATGCTCTTAAAGTGTCGCCCTGACATGTCAATGATCGAACCGCGCTTTAACAAGAGCTTAGGGTTTTGTTTCAGCATCTCTTCAACCTTAACCTGATTCCCTGAAACCACATACCACAAGAGCTGATTGATTTGAAACTAAGGATAAGCCTTTAAGAGTTCGTCTGATTTTTGTTGGTCGACTGAACGGAACGAGTTTAATAAATGGAGTAAGGCGCATTGAGCGTTGCGTTCAGGCTGAATAAATCCATGAAAAGCACGGTGCGCGAGCGAGAGGTTGCTCAGCTTTTTTGAGTTGCATTTGAAAAAGGAGAAAATTTCATCCTTAACTACATCATTGGGTAGTTTATTAAATGTTAATTCAGTTTTAACTTGTATGCCTTGCTCTCAATGGTACATTGTGTTTGCATTATACATGAGATCAATTTGATGCGCAGAATTTGTTCTGTTCGCTTTTTTTTTATCATGCCATGCCCGAGCGTTTCTTTGTTTCGGTAGCTCAGTGGATAAGCAAGCTTTCATCTCACTGCCATCAATATGAGTTCTTTGGGAAAGTGACGCCCATTTAAAAATGATCATTATTCAATCGCGGAATTATCAAACTAGATGGGAAGCGCAACAGGACATTTTGAATTATATCACCATGTTCTATAACAGCCACTGGTTACATTCTTATTTGGGGTATTTAAGCCCAAATCAATTTGGATAGCTTAGCACCTTTTTAATGAAAGCTGCTTAACTGGGGTGTAGAATTTGGGTTGACCACGTCATAATGAGGTGACACAGTTAGATGAACACTCTCCTGCATTTGAATAATTGTTCATAAATGTTTTAAATTTAAACTATACTTTTTAAATTCATAATCTTTTTTATGAATGTGAATTAGTTTAGTACAACAGGATTTCTATGCGTGAGAATCTATTTGAATGTAATGCAGTGACTCTAAATTATATGGAGTATCCTAATCAAAACCCACCTATTTTATTGCTTCACGGAGCTACTAGCCACTGGCAATCATTTCTGCCGGTTATCCCTGAGTTAACCTCACATTTTCATGTTTATGCGCTCGATTTTCGCGGTCATGGTCAATCTCAACGAATGGGTGGAGCATACACACTTTCGGATTATTTAAATGATGCTTATGTTTTTATAAAAGAGTGTATTAAAGAACGTGTGATTATTATGGGGCATTCTTTAGGGGGAATGATAGGAATTATGTTGGCGGCTAATTACCCTGAACTGGTGAATAATTTAATTCTTATTGATACACCACTTACTTTAAGGCCATTGCATCGCCTCGCTTCAGCGCAAGTAGAACAGGCTAATTTGTTGATTTTAAGTTTGAGATTCAGCCAGTGTTTTCCTGGATTACCTATTCCTGAAGGGTTAAGACAATGTGATCCTGAAATGCTATTCGCCATGATTAATCAATTTGATAATACGTTTGGGCAATATAAGGAACATGAATTATTTCCAAGAGTAACTTGCCCTGTGCTATTAATACGTGGTGGTTTAGAACATGGTAGTTTAATTACCGATTCTGATTTAGATGGCGCATTAAAATTATTGCTCGATCTGTCGCATGTTCAATTACCGCATGTTGGACATTCTCCCATTCGGCAAGATAAAGAGGCTGTTCTAAATGTGCTTGAGAATTTTTTAAATTACAAAAAATAGATGAGGTACAGTCTAATCTTGGGTTTTAAGCCGTGGTCTTTAAGAAAAAAAGCCTATTGATATATTCCAAATCGCTCGGGCTGAGGTAAGGTTTTATTTGATCTTATCTTATTTTGGCTGATAAATTTACGGTTTATGCGCGTTCGTTTTATCGTTACATAAGTCTTCCCTGACTGTATCATTAACATTGTTAATGCCATCTTTTAAGCTTAATAAATCCATTAACTAATGTTAAAACTCCGAGAGTAACGGACATTTATCGGAGACGCGCGATGAAGTTGATACCGGTACGGTTGTAATTGCAAAGAGCTACAATAACCAGAGTGCACTAGACAAATTTGCTGCGCCTCATAAGGATTTTATGAAACAATCAAGTTCAAGCACTTATATTCTTAGTACGATATCACGAGGAAATGCCACGAAAGAGGCAGTGCTAAAGAGTCAGTTAATGGACATGAAAAAATCCGCTCAATCAGAATCCTCTGAGCTTGATTCGGATCTGCAAAGTATATCCAAACCCTAGACTGTTAGCCATTGATCTCCTCAGCGGCTTGTCCGCAGAATCATCGCGATGGTCAATTAAAAATAAAATTTTGTTTATTAATTAAGGCTCCCAGATAATATCCAGGAGCTTTTTTTCTTTATTGAGTAATTGGTTGTATCCCTGATGCATCAAGTGTTGATTTTGCATATTGTGCAATCAGTTGATGAACTGCTGTGGTTGGATGAACATGATCCCAGAATAAATAACCTGGGCAAGATGCGACTTCTGCAGTTAATCTAGGTGCTAATTTGCTTTTGTACCCGACGGCTACGGCTTCCTTCAGTTCAGGGTTTGCAAGAATGGCCTGTTTGGTTTTCTCATCTAAAGCGAGATTATTTTGTTTTGCCTGTTGTGTTAAATAGAGGATTAACTGAGCTTGATTATCGGCTGCACGAGCTTCAGTACTACTAACGTACCCCCCATCGTAACAGGGCTCAGTTGTATTACTCAATTCAAATTGTTGTGGGTCAGTCACTAGTTGCTTGAAAACTGTATTCACATCAAAATAAACAAAGTTTACATTAGGATATTGTTCTTTTAGGCTATTGTACTTATCCACTAATTTTTGATTATGTTTGGCGCTTAATTCAGACAATAGCGCTTGATTGTTTGCTTTTTTCGCCCCAGGTGTAACGCCCATATCCGGTATATTGACGACGAGGAACATCACGGCACCGTGACTAATAAGCGCTTCAATATTGTTAGCAATAGCATCAACGACAGAGCTGGTGATTTCTTCTACATTAGTTGGGCCATTTAGGTAGTTATTGGCGCCAATCCAAACGACAAAAAGGCTTTTATTTTTGTTGTTGTAATTATGTAAATAGAGATAATCACTTACTTCAGCATCTAATGTATAGGGTAAATTTTCCTTGTAAGAAAGAACTGCGCCGGCGCCACCAACGGCATAATCTTGAAGGTTTTCTGTTTTGCCATTGGGAAAATAAGTCTGATATAGATTTTCAATCCATACAGGCCCATTACTAAAATGTCCTTCATAATAGGGCGGTGATTTGGGAATGATATGACCTAAATAATTATATAAATTTCCATTATCGGACAAACTGTCACCTAGGGTTACGATGGTATCAAATTTATAACTATAGGAGTTTAATGAAAAAAGAAAAAGAGAAGCAATCAGAGTTATTTTTTTAAACATACAGTACTTCCTATTGAAGTTAGGGCAGATTCCATAGTAACAATGATTTATTAGCACAATATTAAGTCAAAAATTATCAAAGAAATTTTTATAGTTCATCTGAACCAGAAACAAAGCCATTAATAGGTAAACGCCCAAACACAACGAACACCAAACGGATAGTTCTTACTGAAGTTGAACTGGAGGCCACCACCAGAGCCGAACACCTGGCCCCACGCGCCGTACGATGAGGTAGGACCAGACAGCTCGGTAGAACTCCAGTAGCCGCCTGAGTAAGTTGGATTTCCACCTCCATTCATATTTTGAAGAAAGCCTAGGCCATATAGATTACTGTAAATATTGTCAATGTTGTCTGAGCCGCTACAGGGCGTATCTAAAACTCTCGTATTACCCATTTCACAAATAGCCGGCAAATACCAATCACCAGAGCTAGCTGAGCCTCCAGTGTAATTGTAGCAAAGCGCTGCTGCGTAGGTGGCGGGGTTATTAGGTAACCCATATGTCAAGGCATGGGTAATCAAATGGGTGTTTCCTGTGAGGTTATTATACTCCCAATCGGTCAATCTTTGCGCATTAGTTGTATTGTAATTCCCATTGAACCACGTCTTCCTGTAAGATGTACTAATATCACTGGTTGTAACTACTTTAGCTGTAGTACCGTCTGCCGAAAATGCCAGTCCACTGTTCATTTCAAAAGCCAACGCTGCTCCTTGAGGGATTGCTATGCCATACTCTAAGCAATCCTCTGATCTCATTAATTAGCGCTTACTCCAGGGCGGGTAACCTTGCAGAGATGGAATCATTTATGGTTTCGCGTGAAATGAATTTAAAAAATGAGACACATAAGGAAAATAGTTTATCTGCTTCTCAACCAGAACGGATTGAGAATAGTGAAGAGGAAGAAGAGGAGGCTCCGTTAGAAAAAAGAGGAGAGAAGTGAAAACATGGATGATAGGTATCCAATCTCTATACCTTTTTTAAAGGAGGATTTGTGTTTGTATATTTGGCAACCTAGTAAGCCTTATTATGATGCCCTTTGCTAAGGGAAGTCATACAATAGCAAGCCGTTATTATCGTTACCATTGCTGATGTTACAAAACCAATCTACGCTTAATTGCTTTTTTTGACTAACTGGATTCAACAATTCGAGATGAATCGTTGCGGTGTTATCATCAAAGATTTTCAACTGTCCAAATAAGATTAAGAATACTCCTGCGGAGGATTCTATAGAAGTTTTAATCGAGGTTGTAACGGTATCTTGCAATTCGCCAGTAAGCCGTTCCTCAGCATGCACATATTCTGTAAAATTAAAACGAGTAGAAGCCCCATCAAATTTTTTTATGATTTGAGCTTGGACTGCCTGATTTTTTTCATTGATAACAAGACATTTATCAAAATGAATGATCGCTTTAACATCATCCGCATTTTCAACTGCGGTAACTAATTGAGTAAAATTGATTAGAAGAGGGGCTGTAGCATAAGCCTTGTTTAGGGTTAAAGTGAACAAAATACTCAATAAAGTTGACTGAAAAACTCTCATTTGCATCCTCCATGATTCATAACAAAAGAACTGTTTTTAATCAAAACGCACTTTAATTGTATTACTGCCATTTGATAATAGCCAGTTTTTTCTGTCGAATAATAGACTACTTTATGAAATTAAATAGATTTTTAGTAGTACAGGCATAACAAAGCATACCTTTAAGTTGACTTTCGAAAACGGCCAACGGAATTTAAGCGAATTAATCGGTTAAAGAAGTTAATTGACTTACTTCCTAGTTTTCGTTCCAATTCAGCAATAGAATATTTGAAATCATGAAGGGCATTAATGTGGCCTTTGCTGGCAAACACCACATGGTTATTATTCGCTACGGTTTTATAAATAAAGACATCAGTAAAAATACTGCACATAAATTTAAAAAAAGTGGTGTTTAGATCGGGGATGTCGTGGTAATTAATTACCAGCCAGCCTTTTTTGCTCAGCACTCGATGGCATTGAGTCACAAAATTTTGCTGCATTTGTAATGGATTCATGCAATAAGCGGAGAACATATCCGCAAAAATAATATCTGTGCTCGCGGCATTGATATTATTTAATTGATATTCTGCATCGCTAATAGTAATGTTTATATTCTTATTAACGGGTATTCCAAAAAATTCAGAAGCAACTTCATACACACGTTGACGCAATTCAATTGCGTGCACCTCACATTGCGGTAGTAGATTGTGCAAGCTTCGCAAAAGACATCCTCCTCCCAAGCCTAAAATAACGGCATGGCGTGGCTTAATAAAGGCAAGCGCTAACATCATGGCACGTGTATATTCATGTACTAGGATCAATGGATTTCGCACATCAATGCTGCTTTGATCAAAATTTGAATCAAAGGTTAAAACGCGATAAGGAGATCGGTCTATAACTAAAATATCACCAAACTCATCGTTGGTACGAAAGAGGATTGGATCACCGTATAAATCATATTCTTTTGTGATGTTGTTCTTGGTCAATTAGTGCCTCATTCGTTAGAGAGCCAAATGGCTCTCCTTTTGTTTTTTTAAAATGGCTTAGGAGATTGAACTTCAAAGTCATCGTCATTTCCTCGTTCTGCAGAACTAAAAAACCGTGCTCTATTTAGCTGCCGGGCAGAGGAGATTTCTATGTCCATTTCATCGTTAAGAGCGTCATCTCTTTTAGTGCGTTTTTTCGCTGGTGTCAAATTTTTTGGCTTAAGTAGTTGTTCATCCTTTTCTTCTTCATGAGAACGTTTTCCATAAACGCGTTCTTTTGAGCGTATGCTTTTTAACACAAGTTTTGCCGCTTTTAACAAATCACTAAAAGCAGGCTCTGGTGATAATCGATTAATTTTAGCGTCTTCACGTTGAGCAAGATAGGCTTTGATTAAGCGTGTTGCTTTTTTTTCAGGTACTCCTTTATGAGATAAAATAGCAAGCATTTCCGTAAGGCTATAAGTAGGCAAACGGCATTTAAGCAGTCGTCGTTGTAATGCTTTACTTTGTTGATTTGCACTTAGATCTTGGCTTGTGGTTTTTTGTAAGACAATTAATCTAAAACCTGGCTTTGCTGCTAGTTCACCTTCTGGGGTTCTTCCCATTAGTAGGGCATTTAATAAGCTTTCTTGTAAGGATGACTCACCTTTTATTATGACCACATTTCCCTCATGAAAGGCTTTACGTAGAATTTCTTCACGCCGAGCCAACGATACATTAGACGGTAAAACATAATAAGTAGGTTGGTCTGAATTCTCTCTTTTCCTGCTTTCTTTAATGTACCCCAAGTCTTTCAGTGTATTAATGACCAGGGATGTACTTCCTTCTTTGGGCTCGGCTTCGAGAATAAAACCACCCAGACACCCTGAACTACTAGGATTAAGGTTTCTGGTATTGAGAAAATCTGAAAGTAGTTGATGTGCTTCACGCCGTGACGAGGTGAGCAAAAAAAGATCGCTGGTCAGCGTGTGAATAGGGTCATTAACTTGCAGTTGAGTCTCAAAATTTTCTTTAAATTGCGGATAAAGATAATCAGGGATAAGATATTTTCCTAAAGAAAAGGCATAACTTGCAGCGATTTTCTTTGTTTCCCGCATAGGGTTTTGTAATTTATTAATGAGTGTGAATAAAGCCATTGTTTTTATTTCGCGTGGTGACATTAAGACTTCATTCAATGAATGTTCACAAATATATTGGTAGACAGCCAGAATTTCCTTAGCAATTTTCTGACTTTCGTCCTCAATTATCGTTCTTGAAAAAACAGGTTTTATTATTTTTTCATAAATGAAATTTTGCGATAAGGGCTCAAATTTCAAGGCAGAGCCATGACGGCTAAATAAGCTCGCTAATTGTCTACCGGCGCCATAATTCAGGGGATTACCCGCAAAAATAACTTTATGATCTTTGCTTAATAGATGATAAGTTCCATTGTATAAGAGAGCAGGGGGCTCATTAAATAATCCTTCAAAGATGGACCATTGACTTGGATCTAAATTGGCTTCATCAAGAAAAAGTATTTTTTGTCCTGGACGACAATTATTTATCCACTGAGAAAGATTACTTATGCTCTCATGAATACAATAACCTTTATCTTTTAATATTTGGGTAACAAAGGTTGTTTTCCCTACACCGGTTAAACCAGTAAAAAAGACAAAAGGGGAATATTTTATTGTGGCCTCAAAAGCATCAATTCGTTTTTGTATGAACGTTTGTGCGTGTTCGGCGCTATTAATATAGTCAAAGTCATTTAGATGTATTCCCCCAATAATGCCGTGCATTCCCTGCCACGCAAGGTCGCTATTTAATTGTTCTATTAAATTAAACTCGGTCTCGTGTTGAGTAAGCTTGAATTCTTTGCGGGCATAATTAAGGCAAGCGATAAGTTGAGCTACTGATTTTTGCGCAAAAACCTCACTGCTAAATGAAAATAATAAATCCTGTTTATAGTAACGACTCAAATACTTATATTTAAAATCATTATTCAAAGCAACCTTTTTTATAGGCAGGCAGGAAAAATGTTGACTGTCTTCAGTAACGAGACTAACAGAATTATCTGGAAGCTCGTTTTCAAGAAAATAAGCGGTTAACGCATCAGCGAGAGAGGATGAAAACTGTCCTTTTAAAATAATTTTTATGCCTGCAGCAATTGATGTCGGTATAAAGGTGTCGCGCTCTTCAAAACTAAAACCGCTTCCATCTTTTTTTATTTCTCCTTTACGTTGTTTTAAAAGATCGGCACTATTGCATTCAGAGATATCGATAACCCGATAATTTTGTTCGTGCATGAGTGAAGCAATAAAAAGATCCATGTCGGGTGTTTCGTAAATACTCAGCCAAGGGAGTAGGGGGTTAATCGCAGTATCTCGAGAAAGCTCAATTTTTAAAAAACTCCTTATTTCCTCCGGCAGTTCAATACCTTCTGCTAAATCGCAATGCAGTTGAATCTGGTTCTGCTGGCATTCGTGTAAGAAAAGAGTCCATTCTTCTAAGGTTAAAGTTCCTGTAATTGATAGTTCCAGAACGCTATTATGGGCTGCTTTTAGAATACCTGGCTCTGTTTTTAGGTTTTGATTACTAAAGGTATAACGAATAAAAAAATCATCGTAGGTGGCTCGATTTAGCACTTTTTTGCCTGCATGCAAACCATGTGAGACAGAAATACCTTGAGTTAAGTATTCCCAGTTATAACCATCCTGCCGCACAAGAGAAAAATCTTCTGGAAGAAGAAGTGTTTCTCCTTCGAGATCTATTCGGTGGTTAATCAATGCTTGTCGCCAAAATAAGATAAAATCCTTATCTTCCCAAATGCCATTTTTTATTTCTAAAGGTCGTTGTGTTTGCCTACATTCTCTAATCGCCTCGTTTAATACCCCTTCCTTGAACGTAAGTTCGACCCCTAAAATCTCCCAACCACCACAAAGATAGCGGCGCCAATCGGGTCGTTTATAAAGATTAAGTACTACGGTTTCTGAGGATTCTTCAGCAACTAATTGAGGCGTAAGAGGAGGTAAGTTTTCGTTCAATGCCTGCAGAGCAAAGTTAGATTGTTCACGAATATCAAAATAACCATGAAAATCTGCGCCATTGTAATGATTGGCATTACGAGGATTTACTAACCCAATGAGAAGAATATTTTTTTGTTTTCTGTCTAAAACAGCAATACTCATAAGTAAATCCTGGAGCGAAAACTCATCATAATTAATAATGATAAGCGCGGTTTCTTCCTGATTTTTTGAAAAAAAATTAGCCAGGGCGCCTCCAGGTTTTTGTTTTAATGTTCCTTTAGTTCCTTCGCGTTGAATAGAGACAGAAGATTCAATAAGATCATCTGGGTGATTAATAAATAAAACAGGTCGACTTGCGGCCTGACAAAAGTGTTCTAACTGTAAGGCCATACTCGTCATTTCATCGGTAGCATTTAAGCTAATCAAACCGTTTTTCTGATTTGATGCTTCAATTCGCTGAATTAATTGTTGGCAATAATGGGGAACAGACCTTAATTCACTGTTCGGCGTTACTCTGATATTAAAATAAGATTTATATAAAACAAGTGACGGTTCTTCTACTTCTTTCTCTATCACTGGCTTTTCATTAAACATTGGTTCAATGAGTTTAACTCTTGATTCATAGCCCCCTAAATCATATATATGCCATTTTTCTTTTGTTTTTATCTCAAAAAAGGCATGAAGTTTATTATAGATAATTCGCATTTCGACGTCAGGAGGTAATATACCTGCTTGCTCTATCCTCTTCATTAAATCCCAAAAAACAATCACACGGTGGCGGCAAGATCCCACCTTGTAGTGGCGTATGGCATCTAGGTAATTGCGCCCCGTCCAATCGCTTCGATCAATAGTGCTTGGTAACGAGCCTTCGCCATAGGATGAAATAACTTTACGTGCAGTAGCCAGCACGGATGATTTAGGTTGCCCCACCGGTTGCGGCAATTGGGGAATCCAAAGAAGGAATTCGAAAATAACTGGTTGGCTCTGTTTGTTTTTTGAGCGAATATAATATTGATTTCGTTTCTGGGAATAGGCCAGTTCTATATCTATATCTACGGATAGAGAATAACTTTGTAATTTTTCCTCGGGGGATAGTGAAGGAAGAGCTTGCCATTCAGAATTTAAAACGAGACAATCCTTCGCATATACATATTGTCCAATATTTTTGGGAGGTCGTGGTTCTTGTTTTGCTATATTTTCTAAATTAGCAATTTTGGTTGGATAACAAGGCATTAGATCATCTGGTTTTATTTCAATCAACTCAAATGGATTACTTTGAGTGCATTGTTGTGAGGAAATAATTACCTGATCGAAGATACTTTCTCGATAAAAGCGGACTTCATCCTTAAGCGATTCACCATTTAAGTTATAAAAAATAACATTAACCGTGTAGTTGGTGTTCTTATTTACGGTATCTGCATCCACAGTAGTTTTTTTATCCGCATCATAGCGCTCTGGCTCACTAAGCCCTTGTAATTCATAAGGATGCAATAGAGTCATCACTTCCTTGTCACTTTGAAGGGCGATGGAGGCTGCTAAATCAACCATTTGCAGATTAGGTGATGCATCCAGTACTAATTTCAGTAAATTAGTTGGAAAAACCAATTGGAATAATTGGATTAACTTTAAAGAATCTAACACATGGATAGTTCCATTGATTGGCTTAGGCTCACCGCAAAAGGTTGTTTTGGACAATAAAAGCTGTTCTATTTTCGGGAGAAAATTGATTAAAATCGCAAAGTCGTTTCTGTCTAAAAAGGTCGTGGATGTTAATGTGAGCGTCGTTAGTTTTGCTAATTGAGCGTTTCTTGCGGCCAGCTGCATCGCCTGGAATTTTTCAAATTTTATATTATTAAATTGCTCTAACTCCAGATATTCTAATTGAGGTAAGTAAGTCAAGGAATTAAGTAAATCAGCATAAAAATCTTGCGTGAGCACATTGTGTTTCTTAGGGCCTTTGAAATATAATTTTTTTAAATTAGTTGCCCTTTTTAACAAGGTAAAAATGTTTATTTCATCTGTAAAAATAAATGCAAACTCTTTGAGTTGATTTATTTTTTTATCTAAAAAAGCCTCCATTCCTTTACTGAAAAAAATAAACTGCTTTAAAACTATTTCTTCTAAATGAGGTGTTGCTGGCGGTTGTGAAGAAAAGTCAGCAGCCTTTCCTTCAAGAACTAAGCGTTGCAACTGTGGGGCGTTATCAATAAATTTGTTAAGGTTTTTAACATCACTTAATAACTCCAAGGTAAGCAAAGAAGGTAGGTTTAAGATGTCATTATTATTATCATACATTACCAAGGAGTTTCTTAAGGAAATAAAGTTCAGCTTTTTATTATTGAAAATGTTATAAATGGCTTTGTTTTCGTGGATAGTACTTTTATTTTGTAGTGTAAAATCTTTTAGGTTATTGAATTGGTAACGAATCCATGGCGCCTTCCCCGTTAATTCAACGTTTCTTAATTGCAATATTTTTAAATTATCCGCAAATTTTAATAAGCCATCCAGACTTGCTTGGGGAATTGTCATATTTTCAATTAATAAATATTCAAGGTTTCGTGGGCTATATTCCTCAGAGGTATCCTGGGTTAACTTATTATCATCATTATTTATGTATAAATAATGCAATTGCGATGCACTGGCTTTAATTAAGGTATTGATGTTATGTCTACTTATATCGGGTCCATCAAGCGTTAATTTTCTTACCTTGGGAAGTCTAGGCGTTTGGGTAAAATCCGCATCAATACCACCGCAATTAAAGATAATTAATTGTTCAAGTTGAGCATCAAAATTCAGAAGCAGATCTTCAACGAACTTCGCATCATAATATGTCGAATTTTTAAAGTGTAAGGAGGTTAATAAGGGCAGAGCGATTGGGGCGTGGGGATGAAAATCCTCTAGACTACACTGTAGTATACTGAGAGTATGTAGTTGTGGGCATTGGTTTAAAATCCAAGTGAGTTGCTCTTCATTGAATTGCCCTATTTCAAGAACTTCGATTTGTTGTAAATCACGTTGACTGAGTTTTATTCCCCCACATGCCAATCTTTTACCGTTCATTAACTCTTCGATTTCATCACCATCTATGTGAAGATGCGTTATGTTAATAATTCGTGTTGCTTCAGGAAAAAGTTGTTCGCTCTTAAGTAAATAAGGATGGAAACTGTCAAATTCATCGATAATAAAGCGTGTATAAGGTATTTTTTCAATATACTTTAAAACTGTTTGATTTTTACTCGATAAAAAACTACCTTTCGATTCGTCATATGAACTCCATAAGTAATCACGCAATCTAAGTTGCCGTTCGGTTGATTCCAGGGCAATAGGAGCAGTAATTTTTTGAAAAAGATAAGTAACCCAGAAATCGTCAAGCACAAGAATCTGATTTTTATTAACACTTAGTTGTAGTGCTGCTTCCGTTCTTATTTCTTCTTCTTTTTTGGGTTCCATACTATTGAGCATACTAAATTCATAAATAGAAAAACTTTCTACGTTTAAACGATGGGCTCGTTGATCCTTCCATACATAAACGGTAAAACCATCTTGAAGTAATTTTTTAAGAATCGTTACATAGATGGGAACTAAGTCTTCTCGTTGACTATTCATTCGCCAGTCATTAAGGATGAGTATTTTTTCTTTATTTTCTAGTGGAGCAAGACCTTGCCAACATGGTTTTCCCTGCATTAATTGTTGAACATTAATAGTACCTGATGGTACGTGCGTATAATTTTCACGCTTACTTTGATTCTGATAATAAAAATTAGAAGGGTTTTTCATGGCTCAATATGTGCTTTTATGGTTTAATTTGGTTATATATTACTCTTGGTGCCTTAATTTGTGAATGTGCTATTTTTGAAAGCTATTTTTTCCAAAATAGAAATTATTAATGTGAAGTTAAATAACGAATAAAGACCTTAGTAACTATTTCTTATCTGTTTGAGTTCTCAGCAGATTCCATGATTAGTCTGGCTCCAGAATTTCCTTAAGATTGTTATCAAAAATTTCCATATTGGAATAAATCATTTTCAAAAATAAGGGGTTCACAAAAAAAGACAAAAAGAATAACATTTGTCCATGAGGGGCATAAAACAACATTTTTGATGAGCATGTTGCAGAATAAATACTCGATACCAAGATGCATTTTACGAAGGAGACACTGAATAATGAGAGAAAAAATTTTTTTTCCTGGTAAAACACTATGTCAAGTAATTGATGAAATTAGATCCTTGAACGAGAAGAAAGTTACCCTGCTTGATTTAAGTGGGCACGGTCTTTGGTCCTCATTAGTTTTGCGGGCATACGTAACCGCGCTGATAGAGACCGAGGTCATTCATCTTGATTTAAGTGAAAATCAGCTTTATAAAATGTACCACGAAGATCTGGCTGATTTGATCGATCTTCTGAAAGAGACAAGCGTTACCCACCTTGACTTAAGACTAAATGCGTTTTGGAAAAAATCAGGATCAGAGCTGGCTGAGTTGGCAGTTGCCTTCAAAGGGACTGGGGTTACCCATCTATCTTTAGCTGGAAATGAGCTTGGGGAAAAAACTGGGGCAGAGCTGGCTGAGTTGGCAGCTGCCTTCAAAGATACAGGTGTTACCCATCTATCTTTAGCTGGAAATGAGCTTGGGAAAAAAACAGGATCAGAGCTGGCTGAGTTGGCAGCTGCCTTCAAAGATACAGGTGTTACCCACCTTGATTTACCATTAAATTGCCTTGAAAGCAAATCAGATGAGGAGTTCAATGAGTTCGTGAAAGCGCTTCCCGACAATATTGTATCTGTTGGTTTTGACTATTCTGAGGTGGAAGAAATGACGTCATTCAAACGTCAGGCTCTTCAACATCGTTTTGGCTCTGCAGATAATATTGTTCTGTATAAAAATGAATTCGATGAGCGTATTGATGTTTATAACATCGATATTCAAAGGTTTGAGCCCTCTCTGAGGAGAGAAGATGCTAACGCATATCGAGCCTTAGGTTTTAATACTCCGATTCCTTCTTTAAGAAGTAGCTGTGCTTTCTTTGCCGCCCAACGGATTTCAGAAATAACTTGCCAAAGCACATTACCTTCTGAGCTTCATTCTTATGTTGGCTCGTTGAGAAGTTAAAATAGTACACAGCAATGCGGAAACAGAGGAGTTAACCATAAATGATGGTGCAAGATTTAACAAAATTAAAAAAAATGGACTACCTCAACTATTGCTAATGAGTGGTGCGTCAAATTTGTTAATGGCTTAGGGGTTAATTACACTAAGCCAAATTCTGTTAATTTGTTTATTGTCTGGCGTTATTTATTGAACGCTCCTCATTATTCTCTGAGCGAATAGTCTCTGTATTTTTTAGTTCAAAAAAGGAGTGCATGGAGGGAGCAATATTTTTTAAAGTTTCCTCTGCAGGCTGCCCTAGTTTTATATTTCTCAGGTTCATTTGATATTTTTTTATCGCCTCTTCCATGGACTGTTTTTCAGTTCCAACAAGACTATTTTTATCCATGTAATTTTTAAGAGACTTAATTAATTTCTGATAAAAAGATGCTGAGCAAAGAGTTTGCTCCTTATTATTTTCAAAAGCTTTTTGAAGAGGATGATTTGGAGTTGATAAGATCATATGCGCTATAGGCAACTCCCTGTCATCTGTTACTAAAGTTGATGCACCATGTTTAATTAAAACAGATAAGCACTCACTCATTGATTCATCATCATAATCTGTTTTGTAACAAAAATGAACTGCAGATGGGTAAAAATCTTGAACTGAATTGGGAGAATCCTGGAATGTAAATGATAGCGAATTGATTGGGAATTTTTTGTATTTAAGAATAAAATCCAATATTTCGTGTTCTCCTGCTTCTAAAGCTGCGCCAAGCAACTTAACGTTTAGGCCTTCATGGAATGAAACGAGCTGGCTAGCTAATTCGAATCTGTCTGCCATTTCTTCTAGTGTGAGTAAATCGCAAAGGAGTTCTCCCCCTTTACGGTAGAGTTGGTTGTATAAATTGGTGGTTTTCTGGACTAAGGAAAGTAGTTCTTGATCTTCATTTATTGTTAATAGAATCTGGTAAAATTTTGAAAAAGTATCCTCTAAAAAAATAATTTGCTTTTTTATACTAATATTATCCAGTTCTGAAAGCTTACGCATTAACCGGTCAATTTTCTTTTCTAGTTCATTATGAAGTGCTGATTCAAATTTTTTCTGGTTTGCTTGCAAAGGCTTATGTACTTTAAGGGCTTGTACTTGGCTTTTCGTGATGTTATTGCTTTCTTTTTTCCCGGCTAAAATGGTGCTTTTTTCCTTTTTTTTGGTAGGTATTGATTCAATATCTTTTTCAATGTAGGAAATAGAGCATTCAATCAATTGCTTTACTTTTTGATAATATGAATCGCCCCCTAGAATAATTAATTCTTCTAGTATGGCTTTAGTTGTTTTTAAAGACTCTAGATGGTCTTTACTATTATTTTTTTCACTCAATGAACTCGATTTTTTTTCCTGTAAGTTATAATCATTTATTAAGCGTTCAATTGCTCTTACATGCGCTTCTCTGAGTTGAAGCATAATTGATGCGGTTTTACTATTTGCCAAGTTAATGAATTTCTCGCTTAGTTCGTCACTTGTCCTATATATAGAATTATCGCTTCCATCATTATATATTAAAAACTCAACAGAAGATTTCTCAATTAATTCGTCATACTCATTATAATAGACATGCAATCGATAACGTTTTGATTCATTATCCGTGAAATAGGCAGTATAGTGGTATTGACCTTTTCTTGGTTCTTCATAAAAACTGATATGGTGCTCTTGTAATGAATAAGAACACTCATTGTCACAAATCGAATCACCTTTGTTGTTTTTTAGATCAAATCGAATATAATTTTCTCCATCCGTGTTTTTAGTTTTATCAATTTTTTGGCATGTACTAAAATTAACCTTGGTTTCTTCTCGATCAAGAATAATATTATCGATGAAGTTAAAGAGCGCGTTTTGAGTCATTATTTGCCTTTTGTGTTCTTATTGAAATCTGATTATAACAAATAAATCCATACTGAACAATAAATGAAGTATTTGCTTGGGATGTTAGCTTTCAGTTAGGGATGTTTGAGTTTATTTTGTGCTTAATTATTGTATTTTTTATTACTTGTAAAAAATATGGCAAATGCTTGTGTTCTGCTTAATAGAGCGAGGCAATGCTCGTCTTTTGTCTATAGTGTATCCGTTTAGCTTAGTTTCAATTATCTTTTAACTATTTTTTTAACTCCCCACGGTGCATTGCCTACGCCTTTACAAACTGCAATAATCAGGGCGCAATGCGCTTATTGCAGTTAGCCTGAGGTAAGGGTGATTATCGATTTTGGAACGGGTATGGAATAGCAGAAGATAGCCCAGATAAATCTGAGCAGTCTAAAATAAGTTAAACTACTCCAAATGGATTGGATTGAAATAAGGGATGATTAAATAATGGAACTGAACAATAAGACTGTTTGGATAACAGGAGCTTCTTCTGGAATTGGTGAGGCTTTAGCCTATGAAATGGCACGAGCTGGTGCAAAAATAATTCTTTCTGCGCGCTCTGAAAAGGAGTTACAACGGGTTCGTGCGGCGTGTATGTTTTCGGAAAAACATTGCGTTGTTCCCTTGGATTTGGAAAAATATAATGAATTGGAAGACATTGTCACTAGAATTTGGGAAGCGCATGGGCCAATTGATATTCTGATTAATAACGCAGGCCTTTCTCAGCGTTATCTGGTTGCCGATTCTAATTTTGAATTAGATAAAAGAATAATGGATACTAATTTTTTGGGCGCCATTGCTCTAACTCGTCCGGTTTTAAAAAGGATGTTGCTGCGTAATAGTGGTCAGATTGCCGTGGTTTCAAGTATGCTGGGTCTTTATGGAATACAAACTCGCGCAGCTTATAGTGCGAGCAAACATGCTTTAAGAGGCTATTTTGAAAGTTTGCGTAATGAGTTAGTCAAAACGGAGATTAACATTACCTTAATTTATCCTGGTTACATTAATACTCAGATTACGCAAAACGCATTACTTGCTGATGGGACACATTTTGGTCGAATTGATAATTCGCATGCAAAGGGGATATTGCCAGAAAAATGTGCGCAAAAAATTGTTAAGGCTATTGAGCATAAGAAACCAGTGGTGTTTATTGCGGGCGCTAAAGAGCGATTTGGGGCTTTTATGGCGCGCTTTTTTCCGAGGTTATTCCGCTATTTATCGCCCAAATTTGAGGTCTGAGAGTGGTCTATTTACAACGAGTAACTCAATGGCAAAAAAAATTAAGGGGCTCTCGTTTTTATTTACGAGAGTCGCTATCACCTACTTATTCTAATTTAGCGCGCTATTTGCAGGAACGGGGATGGCATCCCACCCGTTTTAGTGGACTCGCTGATTTTGGTGAACAAAATTTTCAATTTGATTTATCTGCTGCAGAATGTCTGGAATTTAAAAATTTATTGGCACAATTAGTTGCACAATACTGCCCGCACGTTATGCTGCCAACTTATTGTATTAATGATGAAAATTGGCCTTTGGTTTTAAACCAAATAGCTCATAAGTACTATCAGCAAGAGCATCATACTGTCGATCAAATCAATCATTTGGTATGGATATTAAAACCAGCACTATTAAATAATGGCCAACACATTAAAATTTTTCAAAGACTGACTCAATTGGAACAACATTATCTAAGCGCCAATCGCTTAGGAGGGGAGCATGTTTTACAACAATATCTGATGCAACCTCATCTGCTCAAAGGACCTAAGATGGGGCATAAATACAGTATTCGCATGTTTGTGGTACTCACCAATTACGCCGGTGCTTATCTTTATCCGAAAGGATATTTTAATGTGGGGCTTCACCCTTATCAAACAAATGATTTCACCGATCTCCGACCGCATTTAACGAATGAGCATTTGCATGAAGATGAACGTAACGTGGTTCAAATTATCACGCAACAATATGATTTATTTAAACCTTTTTATCCTAAAATAAAGGCGATAGTATCTTCCGTTATTAATGGCTTGCATCAATTACACCCTCAAGCCTTTATGGATCAAAAACCACCTGCATTAGCCATTTTTGGTTTTGATTTTATTGTCGATAGTGATTTGCAAGTATGGTTATTGGAAGCAAATCACGCTCCTTGTTTTCCCATGAGTGATGAGCATCCTTTGCAGAAAAGCTTGTACTATGATTTTTGGCAATCAGTAATTACAAGCTTTGTAGTACCCATAGCTATGAAGCAACTAAAAAACTGTGGGGACTATCAATTATTTGACGTAGTTGATGACCAATCGCTTAATGAGTAAAGGGACTGGTCTATATGCTTTATTAATAATTGCGCTCGGGTTATCTTCTGAATTAGTTTATTCAAATTATTATTCCATATTTTGCGAGCAACAATATCTAACAATTAGGGCTTAGAGAGTAAATAAGCCTCTTGTAGGATTTCAGCGGTGCGCCCGGGCTACAAAGGACTGCTAAAATCTTAATCATATAATTGGTAATTAGAGGCGTTTTCCTCTTTGATATCGTCTAGTTCACACTGTAAATCACCAGGTAGGTATGAGGGATCTAATTTCGTTTTTTTCACAAAGAAGAGGGATAAGGTTCTTAAATCGGATACTAAAAACGTTGAAATAGTTGCAGAAAGATTAGTTAAATACGATTTTAAGGGGGCAGTATCGTCTAGTGTCTTAATTTTTTCACAAAGTTCTTTTCCGATAACCTGCCACGATTCCTGCTCTTTAGGAGTTGATAATTTTTTATCAACTAGCGACTTATTTACTTTATCAATTAACTTAAAGTTATTCGTTGCGATTGCTTTATTAATTACCTCTATCGGGGAGTAATTATGAAGCAGATAGGAATTATTAATATCATTTTTATATTCAGGATATGCGTTACCAATAAAAAATGCATGCTCATCATCGTGCATGATGGCTTTAACTAATTCTGGTGTTTGTAGCCATTTATCAATAATTTGAGATTTAAACTCGGAGAATACATTAACAAAGTCGATAAATTTATAGGGCAATTTTGTATAGCTATAACAATCCATAATTAGGGCATTAAATAAAGGCGTTTCTTTTAATAAATAGTTTATGAGCTTATTTTTGATGTGTGAGTTCATATGTGTCAATGTTATCGTATTATTCAAATCATCAATCTTGCCAATGTGCTTAAGCTTTGCAAGCCATTGCTCAATAATTTTATCTTCATACTCAGGAAAGGATTCAATAAATTTTTCTAGAGCTATAATATTTGGGACGATGGACTCAAATAGTTCACTATTAGTGAGAATGACATCTAATAGTTTTGATTTATGCTCAGGGAAGGCCTCTGCCATTCTTTTCCAAGAAATCTTGAGTTCCTTACCTAGTTTTTCTGATTGAAAATAGGCCTCAATCAACTGGCTCCTGTACTCAGGAAATTTTGCAAACTGTGTTAAGTGAGGTATCGACCAAATTGCGTGCTGAAAGAACTGTGGGTTCTCAAATAGTCTTTGGAGTATTTTATCTTTGTATGTAGGATAAAGATTAAGTATCCATACTATATTGTAGTGTTCGTAGATAAGATCAAATAACTTAGGATTATCGAGAATCATTTTAAGTATTTTTAAATTTAATGGTTCTGGTAAGTGCCGGGTAATTTCATCTAAATCTTCTTTGTTTTTAATAAAGTGGTTAGACAACGCCATAGAGGATGTAATTTTATCTATTATTTCCTTTGTAAAGTCAGTGTGCTCAGAAATAGTATCGAGGAGTGCCTCCCTATCTATAATCAGTTGTTTAAATAAGGTGATATCGTCGTTCTTTAATAAACGTTGAAGTATTTCTTTAGTCAACATCGAATTTCTCCGGGTACGGTTTTAATAGTGTTAGAAACGGAGGTGCTCTTACAATTTTGGGTTAATTTTACGCACATTGTTTCGGTTTTAGAATACACTAATTTTGCAATATATTTTTTCCAAAATAGAAATTTTTAGTAATGCAATCTTGCCCGAGGATTATTTACTTAGGTTATTAAAAAAAGGGATAAATAATTTGTATGAGGCTCATCTCAATGCTGAAAAAACGATCTTTAGACTGAGAAAAAGTCGTTATCCAGTAAACATGCTTTCTCGTCCTTGAAACGCTCTGACAGTTCGACCAGAAATACTCAATTGGCCATAAATTACATGCCTTGCTTTGGCGGCGCAGATATAATTTCTTTTTTTTCCACATTTTTTAACGCCGAAAATGCATCTTTAAAGGCTTGTTGTTGTGTTGATTTTAAGGGATCTTGTTTAATCCAATGATCTATTGATAAGGTAACAATCGATTTAAATATATAATTCACTACTTTTAAAAATTTAGTTATATGACTATCTGGATTGGAATTTAAGGCACCTTTTATCGATTCTTCATTTAATTTTTTTCTAAATCGCTCGAGCCTCTCCGGTGCAGTACCTGCTAAGTTTATTGTTTTATCAAGAGTTTGAAGAGCATCATAGCTTGAAACTGCTGGTTTAAATTCAGTAGGAAGGAGAAACGATTCTGGATTCAGATTAATAGCGTTAACCAGCGTATCAACATTAAGCGGTCCTTCATTAAAATACGATTGATATAATTCAGGTTTTTTGAGGGCCTCGTCCGTTATCTGTTGGATTAATTGCTCCAGTGATCGCTGAATAATATCACGGAGTATTGTAACAGCATTTTTAGCAATTACGTCCTTGCGCTCTGATTCGGTAACTATAGGGCTTATTTCATAAGTAGCTTTCATAATTAATTTTTGACTTTCTTGTATCTCTTCATCTTTTACGTTGCCAGCTATCTCCTCTAAAGCCTCTTGAAATGGCTCCTCTCCTAAAACAACTGAAAAAAGATTGGTTCCCTTCATCAGGGCATCCATTTTGTATATAGCCTTTTTATCAATAGGATCAGTGCTGATTAATTCCTCATATCCTCTAATTCGTCCCTCAGAGAGGCTTGCCACTAAATGCAGATTAGGGATTTCTTGTTCTTCGATTTTAATGGCTAATTTCGTTATTTTCTGGCGCAGCTCATCCAGACCCATGCCAGGATATTGTTCTTGAAGGAATGCTCCAAAATCAATAAATAATTGAGTTGCTGCAACTTGCTCTTTATTGTTTAGTGCTTGAGAAATCAAGTTTATATAATTGACCACATTTTCTTTTATGTCGTTTTCTTTAACCGTTGATTTACTCACCATTATTTGCGCAAAAAAAACACCATGTTTAAAATATAGTACATTATTAGTATGAAATTGTTCTAGATGTAGACCAGTTCTGTCCATATCTTTTAATATTGATAATCGATGAGCAATAACCATGGTTGTTTTTCCAGCCATCACATTGTGCAAACTTTCTTGAATATAGCGCTCAGGGCACCGTCAAGTAAACTATTAGTGATGTAAAAAGGATCTGGAGCCTAATTTCAGGCGCAAAGAATCTCGGTTGCAGCAGACCACCAAATTTCTTTGGCCTTTTGAAATTGGTCTCTTCGATAAGAGGCTGAATGGGTATAGCGCCCGACGGCCACAGCAAATAGATTACGCGTTTCACCCATGAGCGCGATGACGGTTTGTGCCCCTGCAGGTGATTTGAAACGAATGAGGCACTTTTCTTTTCTGCGTGTGGGTTGATGTGCATTTTCAACCCGATTATTAAGCCCTTTATGCGAGCGATGCTCGACTCCTTTGCCCATCTGACGAATTGGTTTGGTGTAGCTCCTGAGCTTATCGGTTACAATCACCCGAGGCTTTGGATAGGTGTTCAATAGACGAGACAGAAAGCGGATGGCCGCCTTTTTATTACGTCGCTTTTGCAGAAACACATCCAGTTCATAACCCTCATCATCCACAGCACGCCATAGATAATAAGTGGCTCCGCGAATACGTAATTGCTGCTCATCCAAATGCCATTTATCCGAACGTCTGGGCACTCGCTTCTTAATCACGTTTTTAAAATGAGGGCCAAATTTAATACACCATTGCCGTACCGTTTCATGGCTTACTTCAATGCCGCGGTATAATAAGCGCTCTGAAACATCTCGATAACTGTCATTAAAACGATGATAACTCCAGACCGCAATGCTAATTAGCTCCATTGGGTAACGGTATCTTTTCGGCTTTTTCTCCAGCATCGTGATCTGCCTCTAAATAATTTACAGTCTAGGACAAAAGTTAAGTTGACGATGCCGTTAGGTGTTATTCATGAGCATGGTCAAGGTGGTGTTGATAAAAATAAAGTTACAGCACAAGCGTTTTATCAGCGAGCAATTCAGGCCGGAGATGAATGGGCTGTTGACAGACTACATCTATCAACTATCGATAATTTCTTAGCTAAGGAGAAGGAATGGAATAAGTTAGGAGAGGATTATTTTTTTGGAAAAAATGGTAAAACGAAAGATTATTGGCATGCAAAATGGTGTTATGAAAGGGTTCTGGCATTCAATCCTACTCATGCAGATGCAGTTGAAAATTTAAAAATACTATCAGAACATACACATTCTCTAGTTACCATTAATACTCAAGAATATTATGAAAAAGCAATGCTTAATTCTGATATTAAAAAGCAACAATTAATATTAGAGAAAATAATTGTTTCTGATGAGCTTGCTGGTATGAAGTTTACAAAAGGGCGCTGCTGGCTGCATTTACTAACTGATTTACCACACTCGCCTTTATTGAATATTCAAGTTCTTCACGATGCAATTAAAAAAATAGTCCAGGTAGACACTAATAGCCCTTATACTAGAGACAATCAGGGGAAAACACCTTTTTTTCAACTTAATGTAAATGATCCTTATAAAATATTAAGCATATTAAGACCGTTTGATTTTATAGGAACAAGTGAAAAAGAGGCGGAAGTGGGTAGCTTTTTGAAGAGTATTAAGACTAATCCCCATTTAGAACAACATCTTTTATTAGTGGCAGGTCCTCCTGGTGTGGGAAAAACGACCCTCACTAGGGCTATAGTTAAAAAACAAGGTTTTGAAATTATGGAATTTGTTGCTGGCGTTACCGAGGATAAATATGTTGGCCAACAAGAAACTAGAGTAATTGACAATTTTAATAAAGCGGCACAAAAAAATAAGCCTGTTTGTCTCTTTATAGACGAAATTGATGCCCTTTTGCCAGATACTGAGAATGTAAGTAAAGAAGTTGTGATTCATAAAGAGGATGTAGTTACTACCTTTCAAACTGAGCTAGATAAGCTAAAAGGTAAAACAATTGTTCTCGTGGGTACTACTAATTATTTAGAACGGATTAAGCCCGCAATTAGAAGCAAAGCAGGGACTGCTGTAATTTTTGACTTACCTGATAGAACGAATCGACAATTAATAATTCAGGATTTACTTCGTATAGCCGTTCTTGAACCGGATTCAACTATCATTCAAAAAATTATTAAGGCAACATCAGGATGGTCACCAAGGCAATTAAAATGCTATATAGAAAGAGTAACAAGTAAACAACAGCCCAATACCCCCCTTAGTAATGAGCTTTTTGAAAATTGTTTTGAAGCGGTACGTAAAGAATTAGAAAGACCTAAAAAAGGTCATGCTAAAATGATTGCACCAAGATTAACTACTTTGGGTGCAACACCAAGGGCGATGCCTCTTAGTGATGAGCTTTTAGAATCATCTGATCATATATGCACATTTATAGAAAATTCTGAGGCTCTGATAAAAATAAATCCAGGATATAACGTTCATACCTTACTCTTTGGCCCTCCTGGAGGAGGAAAAACAGAGTTTGCACGATTAATTGTTGAAAAAACAAATTGTCCTTGTTTCGTTGTTAATCCAAAAAATAGTTTAACAGAACTTGCTGGAGTCTTCTCGCAAGCAAAATCCTGTGAAAAAGCCATTATTTTTATTGATGAGGTGGATAGCTTTGCTTCGGCTCCAGCTGCAGCGGAACTGCTGCAAACAGAAATGGATGGTTTTGATAAACCTAAAAATCCACTGGTTATTATTGCGGCAACGAATCATTTAGAACGAATAGCTCTTCCCGTACTCTCTCGATTTGGAAACAAAATGGAAGTTTTATTACCGGCAGAAAAGCAACGCTCAGAATTTTTTAAATTTGCATTAACTGATATGAAGAAGAGAGTACCCAATGTATATGACAAGAGCCTAAATGACGAAATTAAAGGTGGATGTATTAATCTGGGGAGGGAAACAGAGCGTTTTTCTATTAGAGATATGAACTCTGTGTTAAATCAGATTACGCCTATTTTATTTAAGCGCTTAAATTCTCCCAATAGCGCTAATAAAGACTCGCTGATGATGACTTTATCCCATGTAATTTCCAAAGTTAAAGCCACCGTTGAAATTGAAAGTAACCTTTCTTTTGCCGCTAATCCATCACGATTTTTTTCTTATCCACCAAAGGACGTAACCCCAAGCGTTCCGGGTTCATCTCCTGTATTTAACTAGGGTAAACAAAATGTATAAAAAAATAAATTTTGCGAAGGTTGTAGATATTAATGATGTTGACAACCCAGAAGCTTTAGAAAAAAGAAAAATTTATATTGAACAGCAACTTAGCAAGGGATTTTCTGAGAAAGTTATTTCTTATCAAAAAGATAATGAGCATAATTATTGGAGCAATTTAGTTTCTCAGAGCCAAAAGCTTATTGAGATAACTCGGGATTTATATAAGAAACATCAGCAAAGTGGTTCTATTATTTTCCAATTAGAACAAGTTCTTGGACGGGCTGAATACCTCTTTGAGAAACGAGAAAATGTAACCCAGGAGTCTAATTCTCAATATTATCTTGATTATCAAGATAATCTTAAGCACATAGAATTACTCAGTACGCAACTGTCAGGTCACCAATCCATTATGATGAAACACTTTGGTATTGCATTAATGGCTATGGCTACACTTATTGCGGTTACGACTCTTTTCGCATCAGTACTCGCGTTTGGTGGGGTCTTTATTACTGGAGCAGCAGTGCTCGGATTAATTCTTACCGGGAGTGGCTTGTTGGCGCTTTATAAACAGCAACAAAAGGGATTGTCTCTTGCTGCCTCTGCGCTAGTAATTACCGCAAATCAGGTACAATCGACTTTAGACTATTTTGATAAATCTGTTTCACCTAATCTTTATGCTGAGGATTCTTTGGCGCTGAGAGAGACGCTTATATTGCAATTGAATAAAGGTTTTGCCCCAATTATTATTAAAAATGCACTTGAGTGGGCGAATCGAGCTAATTATATTACTAATGAAGGATATGAGCGTTTTTTTGACTGCATGGCTGATATTTGTTGTGAGTCATCAGATTATTGGATTAATTATATAAGAGAACAAAAAAAATGCTGGCCTGATTCTCACGAACATTTTTTTAACCAAGTTAACCAGCCAAAGCATGCCAAGGATAAATTTTTTATTTTTTTTGCTAAATCCACCAGCTCGGCTGCTTCCATATTGAAATTGATTGATGATATCCCCTGTGAGATACTGCATTCTGAAGATAAAATTACGCTGAAAGAGGGGCTTCAGCGCCTTATAAATAAAGGTGTTCAGCCCTCTCTTCTTAAGAATGCGTTGGCATGGGCTAAAGCGCGTTATGATGATGCTCAAGTTCTTGTCCCTCTTCGCTTTGGAGAAGAGGGTAAATATTTTGAGCGATTAGTTGTTATTTGTGGTGTTGAACGCCTTCCGAAGCTTTTGGAACTTGTGCCGAAGCTCAGCCTTAACTATGCTTGAAAGAGTTGAAAGAGAATGCGTATTCCTGCTAATGTTGAGCAGGAATCACTCTTTAACATCAGCGGGAATACGCAAGGGGTTTAAAGGGGGCAAGACAGGATACGTGTAAATTTGACCAGTTTAACTTTTAAAATGGAACTTTAGCCCTTGTCACGCCTAGGTTTCCGAGTATTTAATTCAATTAACAGACGCCTTATATCAAACAATGTAAATTACTTCCCACTACATGGTGTCGTGCAGAGCAACCTCCAAAAAGCGGGATTTCTGTTATTGACCCTAAATATAACTTATATTTGCTCATAATATGCTTTCAAAGAACCTTTAAATATTTGGCATGATTAATTTAAATCACCTAATTATGTTATATTCTAATGCAAAATGTTCTCTTTAAATTGAAATCCCACTTTTTGGAGATAACTCTGCATAACTCCTTAAGGCATTTCACTCGGTCTATGCGACATTGGCTGGCATTGAAGTGCATCATATGCTTAAAAAAGGTCAGCGTATCCAATCAGCCAATCAAACTATTCTTGAGCGGTTCTATGGACTGGCGGGGCACCGTCAAGTTAACTACTGAAAGAGCAAAAAGTATTTTTTGTCGAATTTTAGGCGCAAAGAATCTCAGTTGCAGCGGAATTCCAAATTTCTTTGGCCTTTTGAAATTGTATTTTTCGATGAGAAGCGGAATGGGTGTAGCGTCCCACCGCGACTGCGAAGAGGTTCCTGATTTTTCCCATGAGTGCGATGAGGTTCTGCGCCCCTGCTGGTGATTTAAAGCGAATGAGGCATTTTTCTTTTCTACGCGTGGGCTGATGAGCATTTTCCACCCGATTATTGAGCCCTTTATGCGAGCGATGCTCGACTCCTTTGCCCATCTGGCGAATTGGTCTCACATAGCTTCTTAGCTTGTCTGTTACAATAACCCTTGGTTTGGGATAGGCGTTTAATATGCGAGACAGGAAGCGGATGGCCGCCTTTTTATTACGTCGCTTTTGCAGAAATACATCCAGCTCATAACCCTCATCATCCACAGCACGCCATAGATAATAAGTCGCTCCAATAATACGTAGTTGTTGTTCATCCAGGTACCATTTATCTGATGCCCTGGACTCTCGTTTCTTCATCATGCTCTTAAAATAAGGACCAAATTTAATACACCATTGCCGTATCGTCTCATAACTTACGTCAATCCCTCGATACAATAACCGTTCGGAAACGTCACGGTAGCTGTCATTAAATCGATGATAGCTCCATACCGAAATACTGATGAGCTCTATAGGGTAACGGTATCTTTTCGGCTTCCTTTCTAACATCGCGTTCTTCCGATAAATAAAGTTCAGTCTAGACCAAAAGTTAACTTGACGATGCCCTACAACCCTTTAGTAACCTAGGCTGCAGCCAATAAATTGGTTTACAATTTGCAATCTGAATTTTATGTAACTTGTTGAAATATTTGTATTCATGAATTTAATCATTTTCATATTATTAACAGTCAATACCTTAAAACTCAGCATTTCTGATCGTTCCCTTACAAAAATACAAAGCCTACCCCGGGGACTACTTTTTTGCGACAAAGCAAGATTATGACCATGATGACTTTATCTTATGAATATTGTATGATCAGCAATCATAAAAATCAATGGCTTATAGAAGGTGTGCCAATGCTGAATCGATTGAAAATTAACCAAAAAGCAAAAAAACCACAACCAATGAATAAAAAATATCATCTATTCGCTAGAAATATACTATTTAAGTCAGACACCGAAACGCAATGCGAGATGTTTATGAAACTTGTTAAATATTGTGATATTGAGCAATTAATCGGCAACACTGATTTCCAGAAATTAACTGAAATTGCCATAAAAAATTTGCCAGCAGAGACAGTTTTTACAAACTTAGCAATTGAGTTAGTTCAACGTAACAAAGTTGCGGCAATAAAATTTTTAATCAGCGATTGCAAGTTCAAATTAACTCATCTTTCTGATGAGAATAAAATCACTTTACTTCATGAAGCTTGCTTACACAATTCGGAAGATGTAGCCGATTATTTAATTTCCCAAAAAGCAGACCCCTATGCTGAAGATTCAGACGGTGGCATGCCGTTGCATCGAGTTGCTCAGCAACAAAGCGGGGTATCATTAATTGATATCTTTAAGAAGTATCGCGTCGATCTTAACAGAAAAAACTCTCAAGGAATGACTGTTCTACACTTAGCAGCCTTACTCCAAAACTTTACTCTAGTAGCAAAGCTGATAAAGACTAAAGCAGATACAAAAATTAAATTCCAAAACATGTCTTACCTTGAATTATCAAAAGCAGTAAAAAACGGAACAACAAAAGTATCCCAGCCTCCTATCCCTGAAATTGTCACACATGACGATGAGAAAAATGAAGCCCATTTATTGTTACAAAAAATAAGTGAAAAATTAAATATTCAATTATTAAATGAGATTAAAAATTTCTTCTTAAATAAATCATCTCCTTTAAATGATATTGAAGCTCGACTTTTGTTAGATGCCTATTTGCTGGCAATGCCCTTTAATCTACAAAATTTTAAGAAATTCTTTAAGTCCATCATTGCTAAAAAAATTATCACAGTCAGTGATGAAATAAGACTACCTATTGTGATAATTGAATTTTTAAGAGATGACAGCAATTTTGTCTTAACTGAATCCGTCTGTGAAATAATGGAAGAAGCACTACGAAAGTTAGCGATTCCGAAAGACGAATGGGTTGAAATAATGAATTATCTGCTTGTAGTTTTTAATTCATTCGGAGCTTTTGCAAAGGCAGAAAAGATTATTTCTGCCGTAAGCGGTGATTTATCTGCTATTAATAGCCACAAGCATTCTGAGCTTCTTTGGAATATGGGGATAACTTATCAAAACCAAAATAGGATAGAAACGGCAGCCCCATATTATAAAAAAGCATTTGAACTTGTCAAAGACGATATAGATATTTTTCGCTCTTATTTTCTTTATCTAGTTAACAAACAAGATTATGAACAAGCAGCACAAATTTGCAAACTATCTTCTTGCGGTGAATTTACTAGTGTTGCAAAAAAACTCGTAAAATGTCTATCAGGTAAAATCAGCTGGCAGGAGTTATTAGATGCTTTAAAAGATAATTATTCAAACTATGATACACAAATTTTTGCTTTAGACTTAAAATGCCGTTGTTTGCTAATGGTAAATAATCTTGAAAAAGCCACTGAAACAGCAGAGTTTATTTTTAATTTACAATTAAAAGAAATCCATAATCCAATCTCGAATTTTGCTCATACAATTCTAAAACGGGCGCTAGTATATATTGATTGTAAAGATTTTAAAGGTGCTTTACGCTTCTATGAAGCGTACCAACAAAAATACCCGCAACTTTACGAAGCATATCCACCATTAAAGCAATTTTCAGCAGTTATTTATTTAGCAAATGGAAATATTGAAAAAACGGAATCTATTATTGAAAATATTGGCTCTTCTGCAGAAGTAACGTTCCAGATGTCCCAACTTTATCTAGGATTAGCGTTAGAGTGTATTAATCTTTCTAATAAAAGCGAGAAATTAGAGAAAGGACAGCGTTATTTTGCACTAGCCACAAAATTTGCTCCTACAAATATCATTATCCCCTTTCTATATAAATTATTCTTACAAATTAACGAAGCAATAGGACTATGGCCTGCTCAATCTGATTTAGAACACGACTTAGAAATGGAAGATTTTTTACCGCCAGATTTATTTAAAGAAAAATTTAATGAGGCAGGAGAAGAAAACTACGATTCTACAGACGAAAGCTATGATCCTAAAAAAATACATCAATTTTTTCAGCAACAAAAAAAACAAGCAATAGCAATGTTGAGCGTTTCATTTACGAAAACTTTTATACAAAAAGCAAGCTGGGTGGTTGATGGGTGCCATTTACAAGAATCAGAGGAGGAGGTAGTAAGTATAAATTCACAATTTTATCCAAATCATTTTGCAATGATAACTCCTGATTTGCAGCTAGATTCAGCTATAGCGGAACAGTTTAACCAGGCTCTACAAAAAGGGTTGGCTAAAAAGAGTAACGCTCAAAATGGTATTAAATTTTTGCGGGGAATAATAGAATTAAAAATTAACCATGATTTGAGATTATATACTAATAAAATTTACAAAAATGCCGATGGGCAGTGTTTAATTATATTTGATACGCTAGGAAATCATCAGGATATTAAAAAACAAATAAAGGATGGAAAACCTCTTCAAGTAATATCTGTTGAGAGGGCCAAACAGGCTAGAAATTTGGAAAATTCTACAAAAACCTCATCATCATTAGGTAATTATAGTAATAGCAACGCTAACCTATTTTTTCCTGCAGGTAATGCTGAAGATGTGGAAACGGCTTTGTCAAACAGAGAGGCATTAAAGGCAGGGTTCTGTGAAAAATAAAAAAGGCTAGGGTCTGTTGACATTTCATCGTTAACCCATTGAAGAATAAGGGCAAACTCGTAGAATTCAAGCTCTCACACAAGAACAAAACGAGTTTGCAATGGCTAGACGTATGCTCACTGACGAGCATTGGTCAAAGCTGAGGACAATAATGCGCGAACATGCGATTTATCACAAGCCCAATTTGCGTAAAATGACAGAGGGAATGCTGTATCGAATGCGTGTTGGTTGTCCTTGGAGAGACCTCCCAAAAGAATTTGGTCGCTGGAATACAATCGTTCAAAAATTTAATCGCTGGTCATCAAAAGGCAAATTGATGCTCATTTTTAAAGCCCTTATACAAGAGCCTGATCTAGAGTGGGAGTTTATAGATGGCAGCATCATTAAAGCCCATCAACACAGTGCTGGCGCAGCCTCTGAAGAACATCAGGCTATCGGGAAATCCAGAGGGGGCAATACAACAAAGATTCATATGGCTGTTGATGCACATGGATTACCTATTGATTTTGATATAACAGGTGGCGAAGTTCATGATTGCAAAGTTGCCCCAGAGTTTATTGAAAAACTACCCAAAGCAGATTTTACTATCGCTGATAAAGGATACGACAGCGAAGAGGTTCGGGAGGCTATTCGTAAAAAATCATCTGTTCCAGTTATTCCCCGAAAGAACAATTCTAAAAAAGGTAATGCAGATATGGATTGGTGTCTGTACAAATACAGACATTTAGTTGAAAATTTGTTCGCGAGGATAAAACATTTTCGTGCTCTTGCAACAAGATTTGATAAATTAAAGCGCAACTACACATCCGTAGTTGCTATGGCCTGTACACTTCTGTGGTTGCCAATGTGAAATGTCAACAGACCCTAGTACTCTTTCCAAGAGGTTATGACAGGTTGAGCGCCTCATAAGCTCGTGTCAATTTAGCACGAGCTTTATCTAAATCAAACATCCACTTAATCGTTGCTTTCTCATTATTTCTAGCATTCTCCCATGAACTAAGCTCATTTTTAAGCATTTCCCAATCTGCGATTCTTCGATCAAGGCATTGCTGGTTCATATTACCAATTTCAATTTCAACCATATTTAACCAACTGGCATGTTTGGGTGTGTAATGAAATTCTATTTTACGCAGAATACGGCGTGCCTCTTGAGGGGCAAAAGTTTTGTATAATGATGCTGGATTGTGGGTGTTTAAATTATCAAGCACAAGGCGTATTTTTTCTGAATTCGGATAATGTATATCGACTAGCTCCTGCATACACTCAGCAAAATCTTTGGCTGTTTTTTGTTCGGTTACTTTTGCTTTTCTCCATCCTCGATGCCGGTCAAAAAACAAAAAAATATTCGCCGTGCCTACCCGTCTGTACTCATAATCCTGCTTTGCTGTTTGACCAGGACTGGCTGGTATGGGCTCTCGAGTATCAGCTATCATTTGCTTCATTGCTTCGTCAAAGTTAACAACAGGCTGTAAAGGATTCTCAGGTTCTGCATATAAATCAAGTATCTCTTCCATATGTGCTACATAATCTGCATCAAACTTTGGTATACACCACATTTTTTTTTGCCAAGGTTTGATTTCTTTTTCTTTTAGACGGCTTCGGATAGTTTCAAGTGAAATGCTCTCTAAATCGGTCAATGCAATCAGGCGATCAGCAAGTAATTGCAGCGTCCATCGCGAACGCCCTTTGGGCGCATCACTACAAGCAATGGACACTAATAATGCTTCTTCTACTCCACTTAATAAACGAGCCCCGCCAGGTCGCTCATCATCCTTATCCAACGCAGAATCCAAACCATTCTCAACAAAGGAGCGTTTTGTTCGATATACCGTAGATATACCAGCAGATAATGCATTAGCAATATCTATATCCTGGTAAATTCGCTTATCTGCCATCAATAAAATATTCGCTCGTTTTAATTTTCTGGCATTTGCCGCTCCTTTTGAAATCAAATCCAATAAAAATTTTCGTTCTGATTCATTAAGTTCTACGATATATTTGACGTTCATACCCTGATCCATAAGGTTTAATTACATGACATCTGATCATAAAACTCATCACTTGTCGATCCTAATAGCAGAACAAATAGATGAAAAAATTTACACGGAAAAGCAGGGGCAATACTTGGCTTTTATCTATTACTACACAAAAATTAATGGGCAACCACCCGCTGAAAATGACATGCAACGATATTTTAATGTCTCACCACCATCCGTTCACCGCATGATTGTTGAGCTTGAGAAAAAAAACTTGATAGAACGTGAAAGAAAAAGATCGAGAAGTATCAAAATTCGGGTAGCTATTGGACAATTACCTCAACTAACTTGATGCCTCAAACGATCTTTTTCCCTTGGAAAGAGTACTAGTATACTTTGAAGCCAAAAAGTGGGGTTAAGGTTGTGTAAACGGCCAAATTAAATTGCCGACATCAGCTACTCCGCGCCATGGAAAGCTGAAGGTTAAGCCGGGGATACCGCAATAGGCTGCGATTTTTTAATCAGCCCACAGGGATGTGAAAAAATCTATCTGCAGCCGTAGCGCCATTGTGGGTTTTTCGGCTCCGTTGTAAAAACGAATAGTAGTTTATAATTTAATCAAGCTCTCATTAAATAATGGACTATCAAGATGCGCTCGATCAAACCTATTGCCTTTAAATGGCGTCATTTTCACGGTGAAGTGATCTTACAATGTGTACGTTGGTATTGTAAATACGGCATCAGCTATAGGGATTTGGAAGAAATGATGGTGGAACGCGGTCTTGAACTGGATCACACCACCGTTTATCGCTGGGTTCAGCATTATGCGCCTGAGCTTAAAAAACGACTTGAATGGCATAAGAAACGTTATTCTAGACGTTGGCATTTGGATGAAACCTACATCAAGATAAAAGGAGAATGGAAATACCTCTATCGTGCAGTGGATGAACGGGGTAATACCATTGATTTTTATCTCTCACATCGACGCAATGCCATTGCTGCCAAACGATTTCTTAAGAAACTAATAAAGGGCAATCCGACCTGTGATATCAGTGTGATCAATACCGATAAAAATCCAGCTTATGGCCAAGCAATTAAAGAGTTAAAGCAGGAAGGAACGCTCGCTGCACATGTGGATCATTTGCAAATAAAATATCGCAATAATCGCCTGGAAGCAGATCATGGGAAGCTTAAACGTCTCATTAATCCGGTTAGAGGATTCCAGTCCATGAAGACGGCTTACGCGACTATTAAAGGATTTAAAATCATGCGAATGTTTAAAAAAGGACAGTTTAATATTTGGATGTATGGAACCCGGACTGAAGTGTCTTTTATTAATGAACAATTTGGTCTATACAGTTGAGATCTATCCAAAATTTAAGATTTTTTAAGTTGATTATTTTTTGCAACGGAGCCATCAGGGGAGTTAATATGCCATCTTTACCTGTTAATGATTGGCCTGACTTTAATTGGGATAACGCTTCTGTCTTGAAATCATTGAAATCAAAATTCGATAAATCTATTTTTTTATTCTTACTCATAGTCACCTCTTCTAAGTGTTAAAATTATAACAATTTAGAAGAGATGACACAGTTATTTAAACACTACCGCTACCGAGGTTCTAGAGTGATTTGGTCAAGTAAATTGACACACCCAGTTAAGCAATTTTCTTAAGTTCCCCCCAAACCCATTCAAACTGATTTGGATTCATATTCGACTCATGCTTCCAACACATCCATAAAGGTTTAAAAGATTTCTATAGTCATGACTCGCATACTGGGAGCCACGGTCGGAGTGAACAATCAGTCCGCGTTTTGGTTTTCGCTGCCAAATTGCCATTTTCAGAGCGTTACAAACCAGAGCGGATGTCATTCGAGCCCCCATACTCCATCCCACGACTTTTCTGGAAAACAAGTCAATGACAACTGCTAAATATAACCAGCCTTCTTGGGTGCTAATGTAGGTGATATCAGACACATAAGCCTTATCAGGGCGCGCTACTGTAAACTCACGGTTAAGCACATTTTCAAATACGGGCTTCTTGTGGTTGCTGTTGGTGGTCACCTTATATTTCTTTCTATATCGAACAAGAACACCAGCCTTTTTCATGAGACGACGAGTCTTTTTTCTTCCAACAGGATAGCCTAAGGCGTTTAAACCGCTCATAATCCGACGGCTACCATAGCTATACTTATTTGATTCTGAAATCTTTTTAGTCCATTCCAAAAGTTCATCATGTTCTGGATTTATTGGCTTTTCTTTCTTGCGTCTTTGAAAACTGTACTAACTATTTCGATTAATGCCCAGGAGTTGACACATAACGTCAACAAGCCAGGTCTTCTTATGTTGGGCAATAAACGAGTACTTTACTTCGTTTCCTTGGCAAAGAAGACCTCCGCTTTTTTTAATGTTTCTTTCTCTATCTTTAAGCGTTTTACTTCTTCTCTTAATTGACGGAGCTCTTCTTGCTCGGGTCGCAATTTGCCTTGCCCTCGAAATGCAGTGCCGCTATCTTCTTTAAATTCTTTTATCCAGCGACTCAAAAGAGGCTGAGATATACCCAAGCTCCTGGCTGCTTCTGAACAACTGTAACCTTGGTCAATTACAAGACTAACCGTATCTTGTTTGAATTCTTTTGAAAATGACCTTCGCATCGATTCCACCCAGTTAAGTATTTATTATCCCTTAACTGGGTGTGTTCATCCATTAGACCACATCACTATTTAGGGGTGCAATTATAACCAAGCCACAAGAGACATATTGTGGATTTAAACCAGGGTTTCTGATGGGCAAATCATTATAAATTTTTAGTTTTACCAAAATCATGGGGTGGTTACTCGACAATTTAACTTAGCGTTCAGGATGCCGGGGGATTTTTCCGATGAAATTGCGCGAAATTAGCTTATGGAACGGTAAAATCATCGCCATATAGACTCTTCCGACGAGATTGTGCGTTCGTACGATGGTCGCAACGGTGATGCGCGTCTCGTGGGAGGTCATCGGCGTTGAGTCGATGACGATGCGGAAATCAAGGTGGCTGTCATCGAATCCGAGCACTACTCGCTCCGGCGTTTCGCTGACAATGGGGAAACCGCCGATGCTGTTGGTGGAGGCAGTGAAATCACCCGCCGCTTTCAGTCCCAGAAGGCCAACGATGCGATTGCGTAGGCGCATCAGCGCTTTGGCGACGGTGGGTGCCTGCCCAAAGGCGTAGCGGGCGGCGTCGGCAGCAGTCAGAGTTACCGGCGTAACCGTGCTTAAGGCATCCGCGAAAGTGTATCCTTCCAGCAAATCAGTAGCATCGACGGATGGTTTAATCGCAACAACAGCGGCTTTAGAAGAATTCATGGTTTTTTTCCGTAGAGTAGCGTCGAGTCTGGAGCAGACTGATCGATACCTGCTGATTTGTCAATAAAAATAATTTGTTACAAAAAAAAAATGCAACTCCGGAGTTAATTCAAAAATGAATGACGTCTTTTTTTCAGTGCGAGCAGGCAGTAAATTATTACAGGTTTATTTTGATCTTTTTAACTATGCGCTATCAGAATTAGATAAAATTATTCTAATTGGATATGGGGGAAATGACCTCCACATTAATTTTGTAATTAAAACCTGGGTCACCAATAAAGTTATGACTAAATCCAATCCGAGTATAATTAATATTGTGTCCTATGAAAATGATCCATGGCGGTTGGAAGACTGCAAAGAGAAGTTATATCCCACATTTAATTATGAAAATCATGACACTGAAAAATACGTTACAATAAATTTGAAAAGATTTCCCAACATATTAGATTATAATTTTAAGTGACAAATCGTGGTTATCCTATGTCAATTTATCCGAAAAAAATTGTTAATTTAACTTAGATACATTGACCATATTTCTTAACTAATAACTTGTTGATTTTCTGTTGAATGAAAGGACAGGATAGTATGGTTAAAAAACACCCGTTTTCCTTATTTTGATAAGAAATATATTGATGAACAAAACGTAAAGGAATCAGATAGTACTGAGTATTAGGTTACCGTGAACTAAGTCGTAGCTTGGAGATGGGATTTGGAAGTGTCAGTCATTATTTAAAACGAGCCAAAAAAGCTCAGATAGAATGGCCGTTACCAAAGCAGGTAATCCCCAATAAGCCTTCCATGGCGCACCGCGACAGTGTTCTTCTTTTTTCACACGGATGATTTTTTGTTCACCGATCGCTTACCAATGCATTACCCGTTTAGTATTATCATCTTTTAGATGAAGAGGGGTTGGGGGGATTACCGGATGTCTGTGTGTTTAACGTATTAAATGTTTTTAATGTATTTAATACATTAAAAAAAGTAGGGTTATTCTGCAGAGTAAAGCATTGTTGTTCCAGTAATTTTAATTCTTTAGTAAATAATAAATACTCTTTGGTATTTTCATAGCTCTGTATTTTAGTTTCATCAATAAGGATATTTTTTTGTTTTGCATAATTGTTGAGAACATGTTCTGCTTGTGAATTTTTATTTTCGCGAGCAATGGCCAGTGGGCTGTATAATGCTGTATCGATTATGTCAATTTGTGAATCTTTTAAAATTATTTCCAAAAGTGTAAGGTTATTTTTTTGAATACAGGCATCTAAGGCATTGGCGCGATTATAATTATGAATATTAGGGTTGGCTCCATGTTGTAATAAAAGTTGTACTGCATATTCTAACTCAGAATCACAAGCTAAATACAATAGTGTAGATTCTTTGTTTGTCAAACCTTGCAGTTGATTAATAAGAATAGGCCGCTCCTTTCCATCTATCGTTTCAAATAAAATCCTAAGCTGTTCTTCAAAACAACGCGGTGTATCGATTAACAATAATAACTCTTCTTCATGGGAAGGTTGATAATCTTCAAAATTTTTTAGAAAATTCAGCGCGGTTTTTTTTATAAAAGGGGTAAAATCAATGGCATTGTAAATATCTTTATTTATTTTATGGTTTAAATTATCAAACTCTATTTTATTAGATCTCTCTTTTTCTATTTTTTTAACAGCATTTTTTTTTAAAAACGCATTTAAAGTTTTTGCATCTATATCATTTTGCAAAAATGATTTTGCCTCTGAACTGTTTTTAGAAAATCCTTTATCCAAGTTTTTCTTAATACTATTCGTAATATTTTTAACAAAAGGAGCATATGCCAAAATCTGGCCTGCAGCGGTAAAACCGGCAGTGCTAGTAGGTTTATAGTACAGATTGGCGCCATTTCGTATTAATACTGTCATTTCTTTAATGCGATTATCTTTACAACTACGAATAAGCAGAGTATCGTCCATGAGCTTGTTGTACGCTACAACAAGCTCATTTATCTTTGTCAGAGAATTTTTTTGTACTATTGTTTTATCATTATATCTAATATCAGGAAAGGCCCCATTAAGTAATAATATTTCAAATATTTCATCAAAATGATGATCATAAGCAATTTGCAAAAGATATTGTTCTGAAATTTTACCAAGGGCATTGGTTTTTATATTTAAATTTACAGGTTTGAGCGCTTCAAGAATTAATTTTAACTCAGACGGTTTATTATTTTTAACGGAAAATTTTATCAAATTATTTACATTGTTTTTATTTATAATCACTAAAGCTTTAAAATCCATATCTTCGATTACTGATTGTTGATTAATTTTATTATTTTCTGTTAATTTGGTTCGATCACTTGTTAATCTCATGTTATTTAAAATGAGAATACTAATTACTATTTTTCCAACTTTTTTCTCAAGCTCATTCATTTTATTTAATATACTAAGCGCATCACCGCTGTCATTAACTGTTTTATATTTATAATCAAGAAGATTGTATTCTTTAATGATTTTTTGATATTCATTTAGTTCATTATTAATTTGGATTTTTTTAATCTGTTCATCGATTACTTTGATTTCTTCTGGTACAGCACTCACAGACAATAACTTTCTTTTGGGCATTGCAATATTTACTTTAACTTGATTTGGGCTATTTTTATCCTCATCAAGATTATGTATATTCACAGCATCATCATTTAAATTATCTAATTCAGTGGTTACGGCACCCAATAAATTTTTAAAAATGCTAGTAAAGTTTTGTGTATTACAATAAAACGGCATATCCGTATAAGAAATAATGCTAAGTGCCTCTTCTAAAGCATTTTGATACTCTATGTAGGCTTCTTTTTTTTCTATTTGATTTATATGCAAGTCAATCGCAAGGCTTTTTGCAGAAAGGTTGTTTAATAATTGATTATATTGGTTTTTAAATTCATTTCTTACATTTTCATGCATGGTTTCTATTATGCCTGAAAATTCCAGAATATAGGGTTCTACAAACCATAAAAGTTCACTTTCTTTCTTAAGATGGAGTAACTTACCACTTTCTTTGAATGTTAAGCTAAGTTTCTTGCAATGCTCATCATAATAAATTCTCGCTGTATATGTTTTATTATCATAAGTTAAATTGATAGTAATATGGAACGCGGCATCGTTTTCATTTTTTCGCAAATATTCGAATACGGTAAAATGATAATCAGTGATTATATATTTTTTACTGTCCATCATTATTTCATGCATTTTTTTCGGTGGTGCTTCATTAAGAGTAATATAAAAATAAGATTCATTTTCGTCTGATTTTTTTGTTTGATAATTTAAAGGAAATGTTTTTATTTTTTTGTTTATAATGCTATTACGTATATTTAAATAGACACTATTTTTTTTATTAGAATTAGGCATACTGTATTGTACTCTTGTGAATTAATTAATTTATAGTCCTTGCGGTTTTTAAAACTTCCATCTTCCAGATGAACGATTGACTCATTTAGCGTCCATGTCTTTTTTTAGCGTTAACCGGATATCTATTTTTGCCCTCAAAGTCTTAAGCATCAGAGTCAGCATGTAAAATGGAACATCGTTAGGCTCCAATGCAAAAAGATTTAAATTATAAAATCTTAATTTTTAGGCAGATCTCAACTGTATAGGCCGAATTGTTCATTGATGAAAGATACTTCGGTTCTAGCTCCATACATCCAAATATTAAACTGTCCTTTTTGGAACAATCGCATGATTTCAAATCCTTTAACGGTCGCATAGGCCGTTTTCATCGATTGAAACCCACGAACTGGATTGATAAGCCGCTTAAGCTTGCCATGATCGGCCTTCAACCGATTATTACGATACTTTATTTGTAAATGCTTCACGTGCGCAGCAAGCGCCTCTTCTTGTTTTAACTCATTAATCGCTTGACCATAAGCTGGATTTTTATCAGTATTGATTACACCGATATCACATGTTGGATTGCCCTTTATCATTTTCTTTAAGAATCGTTTTGCAGCAATGGCATTGCGCCGATGAGAGAGATAAAAATCAATGGTATTGCCTCGTTCATCAACGGCACGATACCGGTCCGGTACTTCTATTCGCCTTTTATCTTGATGTAGATTTCATCTAGGTGCCAGCGTCTTGAATAGCATTTTTCATGCCATTCAAGACGCTTTTTAAGTTCGGGTGCGTAATGCTGAACCCTGTAGTGTGATCCAATTTAAGACCACGCTCATCCATCATCTCTTCCAAATCTCTATAGCTAATTCCGTATTTACAATACCAACGGACACATTGCAGAATCAATTCACCTTGAAATTGACGTCATTTAAAGGCTATAGGTTTGGTTGAGCGCATCGGGATTGTCCATTTTAGAAATTTAATAGACTAAAGTATAAACTAAGTTCCTTTTTTGCAACGCCTTAATTTCTTTATAGACATAGCGTCGCCTTGTATTAATCATTCTGAATTGGTTGCGCATAATATGATCACGTGAGCCACTTGTCAACTAAGTGTATTGATATCCAGCATGATTTTAGTTTTATGGGTGTGACAAGCAACCGAATAACTATAGGGTGGCTTGGGTGATGAGGTTCATGCTTTTTTTGAAGATATAAAATTTCTGATAAGTTTTTGAAGTTGAGAATCTGAGTGATTTACCCGTTCACCTAGCTCCTCAGCTATGAGCAATATTTTCATCTATTATAAAGGCTGAAGAGATCTTTATCCGTATCTTTCAAGAGGTTTTATTGGTTGTAGTAATGGCAGAATAAAAAATGTACCTTAAAATTGCTTGTTTAGGCTATTATCTAATAAGTGGCAATATATTTTTTATTACCTAAAGTCAATCGTTGATTTAATGAGTTATAATAAGGTTTTGATAAAAATAAGCTTTAAATTCATCCTGTTAGATCTCATTTTGTTCATGAGATTCACTTTTATTGGCATATTAGATTGGTGTTTTTATCAAAATCAAAAACCTATTTGGGTAAAATAATCCCTATATGGCTCATTATTTTTCGTTGATTTTGGGTTTTTTCTTGCTGTTTTGCCAGGACAGGTGTTGCTAATGGCATTAACTTTTGCTAACGCCTTATCCTGATTAGAGGTTGCTGAAAAAGGCAGCAGGTGTGTCAGGATTGGGTTCTCTGAGAAAAACTCTTTAAGCTGGTAATTGCGTTGATGGCGAATGTCGACGAGCACGCAAAAATGTGCCAACGCGTCACTAAAATTGGTAAAAGCCAGGGTACGAATTTGTCCTAGCTTGGTTTTAATGCGGCCATTGATTAAGGTGATCACCTAGTCGTCTAATAAATCCTTGCTTAAATGAATCAAATAATAGCGCATTTCTTGTTCAAAACAGGCGGAAATGATACCATTGCCTAGGTGCCCAATTAATCAGGTTTAAAAAGGGCAAGGCGGTGAACCAGGGGCTCATTAAAAGAGCGCCAGGTTCGCGACTCGTTTTAATCGCTCAGGATTGTCTTCTACATAAATGGCGATGGTGACAATATTGGCATGCCCTGCAAGGCGGGATACGGCTTTGATGTCCGCCCCTTATTCAATAAGGCGGGTAATGAAGGTGCGCCGCCTCGAATGGGAACTTGCCCCATGAATTCCTGCTTTATCGTAAAAGGATTTGAACCATTTTTTTAAGGTATTGGCGGTGAAATGGCTTTTGCGTTGCGTTTGAAACAAGGCTTTATTATATGGGGCATGTCCTTCAGCTCATTTACATGCGCTTGTAACCCCTCGTGTATTTTTTTATGCGTCAAATACATGTGGCGCTGTTTTTCGCATTTGGTCATTGAACGTTTTAAAAAAATCTCATCATGCAATTGATAGTGTACATTCGCCACATCGGCAATGGTTAACGAGGCAATTTCTTTGGCGCGCAAACCCAATCCAAACGAACAATAAACGAGGGCAAGATTTCGTGTTGCAAATTTTACTTCTTTTGCCACCAAAAGCAGTACTTTAAATTCGGTTTCACTCAATAAGGCTTGGTAACTCTCAAAGAACCATACTCACTGAGAATAAATAATAAGTGCGCAAATGGGTATAAACAATAATCTACCAGATAAGTTGCTAACTTAATTCCAGCTGCATCATGATTTAGATAAAAAATAGTCGTTGCTGTATCGATAAAGATGTAAAGCACTGCCGCGATCTTAATATAAGTAGCTGTTCTTGCTTGATAGATTTTTCGTTTGCTGACGGTGAATGCACTATAAATATGCAATAATATTATCATTGAATAAGCGGCGAGAGGCATATTGAATTGAAAGGCTAATAAAATCATAATAATACTTACCACTAATATTAAGCATATATCTGTTTTTATCAGCGTCACGGTCTTATCTGAATAAGTCAACTCTCTTATAATTTCACAGCCATGCGCTAATACAAATACGCCCGCTAGGATCACAAGGTTGCTGGTAAAATAGGCGTTAACATCACCTAATAGAATGGGCAACCGGTAAGCGAGAAAATCAGCCATAAAAGCAAACAGCATATAACCTAATAACAATATTTGCGTACTTTTAATAGTATTTCTAGACTTAAACGTCAGACAAACTACCCAGATTAAACATAAAAATGTACTCAGTAAATTGCCATATCCAGACACTTTACCTAAGAAAATTTCAAGGTTGCCGCTTTGTCTTAAAGTACCTAAACTATGGACATTTATCATATTATTATTAAGCCATTGTATTCCTGACAAAAGCTTAGCAAATGATAAATCAGTCGGTATTAGTGAATGTTGAACGGCAAGATCCCCATGTATTATGACGTAAATATCATTAGCTCTCGTCAGTAAATAGACAAGCAAGATAATGGTAATAAAAAAATAATTTATCCTATTTATACTTAGCATTAATAATATCTCCTTAAATGCTTTCTATTGTTTGATACTGCCTGGTGTCATTTAGCCTGCTAAAGGGACCGTCGATCAGTAGTTAATAGGACCGCCTAAAACGACTAAAAATACCTATCAAACAATCTCACTTTTTCTTAAATTATAACCTATTATTTTTGTTTTTTTATTTCTCTTTCTCCTCTAAAACTAGGCCCATCTAAAGTAACTCTATAGGCATTGTGTCTTAGGCGATCTATAGTTGCTGCCGCAAGAAGACGATTGGGGAAAGCAGAACCCCATTCACTAAAATCCAAATTAGAAGTAATAATGGCATCGTCAACTAAATTTTTGCACTACCCTGTAGTTTATTTAGAGGATGAAGAAGGTTATGAGCTGGATGTGTTTCTGCAAAAGCGCCGCAATAAAGAGGCTGAAATCCGCTTCCTGCCTTGTCTGTTGAATTTCTATCCCAAACCACGGGTCATCGTAACGGACAAGCTAAGGAGCTACGCCAAACCAATTCATCAGATGTGCAAAGGCACCGAGCATCGGTCGCATAAAGGTCTCAATAACCGAGTGGAAAATGCCCATCAGCCTACGCGCAGAAAAGAAAAATGTCTCATCCGCTTCTCAGTAGAAACGCCAATTTCAAAAGGCTAAAGAAATTTGGTATGTGGCGGCTGCAGCGTTTCTTTGCGCCTAAAATTCGACGCGTCTACTTTGCTTACATTGGCAAAAGTTAAGTTGACGCTGCCGTTTGTGCCTAGAACTCCATTATAGTTGAGGCGAGTAGCAAGAAGGGCCTGTTAGATTAGAGTAAGTCAAACAAGTTTGACGAAACATCATGGTTGTAGTTTTTTAACCCCAGAGTATAAATCATTCTTGGTTTCTAACTCTCTTTCAAGTTGCCTTAATATTTTTTCAGTATTGGATTGTAAATTAAACAAACGCATAAACCAGCCAGTACCATATTGATACTCTTGAATCTCAGTACTAGTAGACGCTTTTGTTATAATATTTTTTAATGAGGTAATTTGTTCTACAGTAGTGGGGTATCCAATTTTTTCAATTTGATTAAGACAAGATTCAAGATAGGCTTTTTTACAAGATACTTTTGTCTTTGAATGACATTGCTTGATAGTTTTTAAAACTAAATTACGCAAATCATCTTTCTTTTCTATTTGGTAAATAGTTTCTGCATCAAGATAAAAATGCTCTTTCTTTCCTTCAGTATGCTTTTTACCAAAGATAGGAGCAGTAACTGATGTTTCTCTTGCTTTAACTAAAATATGTTGATGACCTAAAATATGAAGTTGTTCAAGTAATTGTACAGCAAACGCATCTCGTCCATCACCAGATGAAGCAGCATAACAGCTAATTAAGCTGATTTTTATTGGTTTAGCTGCGGTTGGATTCACCTTTGTTTTAATAAATAGTTCGTGCAGGTTGTTTGCTATTGTCTGAACTTGAAGCTCAAAAATTAGTTTACTATCAGTTTCAAGAGATTGAAGTACAGAACAACCGGGAGCGCAATGTCCGGCAATATAAATTTTTAATTCGGTGTCTTCATTTAGAACTTGACTAAAAGCCCTCTCAGATTCCTTATCTTTTAAGTAATACGATAGATTATCTATTCCTTCCTGTTTTTTTCTAAACCAAAAAGGTGAAGGCATATCTTTAGGAAAAATGGACATTATTCCTCGAGGTTGATCGCCGGAGGTATATTTTGATGTTAGGGCTTCATAAAGATCGCGTACATGTCTTAAAAACCAATGATCTCCTATTCGAATAACCAAGACACGTCTTTTCATATTTATCTAACCCCTTAAATTCAAATGACTGATAAAAGCCTTCTAGAACGAATTAAGCAATAAAGTTCATTAGTCTATAACTTATTAAAGCATCGCTCGAATGGCACATATAATACCATTAAAATCACAATTAAAACATATATGTTGTTAATTGATCGATTTCGTCGTTGTTAGTCATAGGCTTTAAGGCCTAGCTCCCTGGAACTTGCGCTGTGACGCAAAATTATAGATAAATATTATTACTAATATTACTTTATTACAGCATTGCGAGGATTCACTGATAAGGAGCGCGTGTTACTCAATCAGTTAGTTAGTCGGCTTAATTCAAATTTGGATAACTGAGCCTAATGTGATGCTTATTCTATGAAGATTGATGCCTTTGTGCTTGGCGGCGGCATCGTTGTTGTGTCGGTTGCAATTTATCTGTAAATGCGAGGGCGTGCACGAAGGGGGCATTTGCGGCTGTTACATTTTAACCTTCCTTATTCGTTGCTTTACGACACCTTTTCCCCTTGGGGAGAAGGTGTTTTGACGGTGAAACCACCGCGGAACGAATGTATTAACGACGAATGTATTGTTTTAATTTCGCTGGAGTAGGGAATGCATCTTGAACTGCTAAAGCATAGAGGTCTGGATTTCCTGTTTCATACTGACAAACGCCTTCTTGCAAAAGGACGCCAGGGGCGGTCATTTCACTTAAGATCTCATTTGCGGTGTCAACTACTTCTTCTGCATCAGTTGTAAACGGCGCCATAATAAAGCCCCAAGAAGAATCTGTATTATAATTGCTGATGTTGTACGCAGCATAAATCCCATAAATTTCCATAGACATTGAAATGCCTTCTGCTTGGATTGCACTTAGCTCAGGACATACTTCTTGGCTTGCAAAAGTAGTTCCAGCAAGAATTAAAGCACCCGCAAAAGCAGTTAATTTTGATTTCAACATTATTTTTTACTCCTGTATTAGTTAATGAAAATTATCGTCACTCTGACGCGTAATTTACATTAACTAAATTTTTAGTCAATGACATTCTGTTTTACTAAAGGTTAAGATATATGCCCCTTAGTTGCAGGGTGAGATTCATGACTATTATTCAGTAATTTATTCGTAAACGCGATTGCCAGTGCTGAAACGATGAGCGTCAAATGAATAATTACTTGCCACATAATGCCGAAATTATCTAATTTAGTAGGGTCAATAAAAGTTCTTAATAGGTGAATGGATGATATTCCCACCAAAGCCAGTGCCAATTTAACTTTCATTCCTCCTGCATCTAAATGCCCCAGCCATTCGGGCTGATCTGGATGAGCGTCTAATTGCAGTGGTGAAATAAAGGTTTCATAACCGCCCATAATAACCATGATCAATAGGTTGGCAATCATCACCACATCAATTAGATCCAAGACACCAAGCATAATGAGTGTGTCATCCAGGTTATTAATATGAAAAATAAGCTCGGTTAATTCATATAAAAAGCGATATACATAAGCAGTTAAGATACAAATAAGCCCTAAATACAACGGAAGTTGAATCCATCGGCCCATGAAAATAAAACGGCTTATGTTTTTTTTGACTAAATTCATTAGTAATTCTCAGCAGTTAATCCTTAAGGACATCATACTGGGTTTTAATGCTTTATTAAATGCATCATGTCTTAATAGACAGCAATTCTCCTGATTATAATGACAAGGATCCTGCTATTAAGTTAACACGAACTCTTATCCGAATGGCACTACTTAACGTTAGTTATGGATAAGATATTTCTTACTCTGCCCATCGATTCGTTCGGGCTGAGTATAGCAAATTGGAATGTAATACTTATTTTTCAAGGTGATTATGGGAACTCTATAATAAAATGGAAAGGCCAAATGTTAACGTATTCTGTTTGACTGGATCTCTTGCATTAATCTGCAAGGTTTTGAAAGAGCCATAGTCTTGTTCATGTTCTTATTCTACAAATATATTTAGGCCTGGTGTTAATCGATAGTATGGCCTAACGATGTAGCGCATCTGATTCAAACCATTACCGATTGCAGCTTGAGTCACCTTTTTTGAAGCAAAAATACCGCGAACACCTACCCTTATAAGAAAATTATTAGTGATCTGTGTATCACGCGATAGCTCAATATCCAGCTTAGCGCTACCAGAGTAGTAATATCCTCTTATATTAGAATTGATAAAATAAGGCATCAGTCCTTCAATGCCAACTCCGGGTTGCCAATAAGGCATATTTGCAGGACGATTAAAATAGTTGATGCCGCCTTTGACTGCCCAAAATTGATTAATGAGATGCCAATAAAAAATATCAATGTCAGCATTATCTACTTGTCCTTTTGTAACCTCCGCATCATTCATGAATAATTCAAGTTTGTTATAATCAGGTCCATATAAACCTTTGTAGGTCAGTCGTTGTGTATTATTAAATGGATCGGCACCTATGTCTAAAAAGGTTGAACGCCATAAGCCAGGGTGATGAGCCATGGGATGATGAACAAGTGATGAATCAATCGGTCTTACTTCATCGATTCTCACAATGGGCCTGTTATAATAGGGCGTTTGTTTCACAATGTGCTGAGGTATTGCAGTACCTTTTGTAATTTCTATCAGCGTTGTGTATTGAAATACTCGCGACATGCCCGTCATCATATGACAAAGAAGATGGCAGTGAAAAAGCCATTGACCACTCGCATCTGTATCAAGATCGGCCGTAATTGTCGCACCAGGAGGGATATCCAGTGTATGCAATAAAGGATCATAGCTCCCTTTGCCATTACGCAAAATAAACCAATGACCATGGATATGCATAGGGTGGCGCATCATGGACGGATTGGTAAATATAAAGCGATATCGTTTATTAGGTTCTAACAGGATGGGGCGAGCAATATATTCTGGCACGCCAAAATGAAGCGATCCATATAGCCAAACAGCTCCATTTTGATAACCCCATTGACTGGTTTATTGGGATCATTGGTTATCACTGCGGCCGTTAAATCTTGGTATTTTGACCCTATGTTTTTTTGCATGGATGGGAATGAGGAAATAGTATCGTCGATGATAGTTGGTTCAGTTGGCATTCTCATATCCATAGAGTGCTTCATTGGCATGTTTTCATTCATCTTCATGCCAGAATCCATCTTCATCATAGCCATTGAATCGGATGATGCGTTCATATCCATGGACATCGAGCCTTGCATCATTAGTGACATCATCTCTCGCATTACCGGTAATGGTTCAGGAAATGGGGATACTTGCTGATAATCGATTACCTGGTCCAGTCTTGTTACTAAGGCACCTATAGCCGATCCTTGGGTATCGATTGATTCAGCATAAATAATATAAGGAGCGTTTTTTTTAATTTTGACGAGAACATCGTAGGTCTCACCAGGCGCTATTTTGAAATTATCTACAAAATATGGTTTTACATCATTACCCTCTACATGCACCATCTGCATAGTAGTTCCAGGTATTTTGACACGAAAAATGGTGCTACCACCCGCACTAATAAAACGTAAACACACAACATCGCCAATTTTAACAAGAGCTGTCCAAGGCATCGTTTTGGCTGGCCATTTAATAAAAAGGCATCATAAGCAACATCACTAATGTCATAAATACTCATGCGCATTTGTTGCATCATTTTATAATCATCTACTATTTTTTTGCGCTCCTCCTTAGACGCTTTTCGATAATCGTGAACGAATTTGACAAGCGATGGTTGCAAGGGAAATCGAGGTGAGTAGTAATCGCCTTCTTGAAAGTGTAAGGTTGGGGCTGGAATTTTATCATTCACGGCGATAGCTTTACTCACTTTGCCAGCAAAATTGACCAGTTTATATTTTACAGTCAGATTGACAGTATGATGAGCAGAAAATGCAGAGTGCATTGATAATAAGGAAGAGGTTAGTAGAAGTAAAATATGCTTGATAAAACAAAAAAACAACTTCACTTTTCTTCTTCCTTAATTTAATTGGGAACTATCCAAATTCCATCCAATATACTATTAAAATTGACGAACTTTACAAATTTGTTCAGGTAAATTCTATACTGCTAAGCAGTAACATCTTTATACTCGTGAATGCTTGGATATTATGAGAATGATTCTGTTTAGCTATTTATTATTTTCTCCTAATAAATTACTCGCAGCAATAAGCCATAATATTCCGCGATACCACGAAAAACTAAAAGAAGGGCAATGCCCACTTTTTCATGAGCGCTCTGAATAGTCTATAAAGTAATGGCTTGGCAGGAATATTCCATAGTCGAATATTCATCTTGTGCAGAGTTTAAAAGACGATAAATATCATGAGGAACTTCTTCTTGAGTATTTTTAACCAGTTGTTGTTGATTGCTGTTGTTAATAAGCTGGTAACTTACATAAGCAAGGGTTAAGGCGAGTGCTATAGGCCAAGAAATTACTGCGGCGGTGATAATAAAAGCAATTCCACCGATATTAAAGGCTAGGGCTTGTAAAAAATCGCTGTAATTCTGGCTACATTCTTTATTAAGTTGTTCGATTAGTTTTTGATGATGCATATCATGCAAAATCACACCGTTAGATAACTCCCGTTTTACGGCAACTTTGCTTTGTTGATATTTTTTATAATCTTCGGCCGTATTATATAATGCGTTACCGAGCATACTGAATATGGCTAGACCAGCAATTGCCAGGGGGCCGGTATAGAGTAGAGTAATTGCAAAGCAGCCTGCTAATATGTTGGCACCTAAAATGTTAATAGCATAATACGCACATTGAACTTCCCACTCATCATTTAATACATCAATTTGCCGTTCAATGATTGCTTGTTCAAAGAGCATGGCATCCTTCTTTTGAGTAATTAATTCGTGTAAACGTTGATTATGTTTTGTTACCTCAAAAAAAACTTGTGCTAAGAATAATAAAATATCAAATATTAGAAAAAAAAGAACAATCGGGGGGACTGCTAGTGAGGAAATTTGAAAGAAATTATTATAAGTAGTTAATAGACTTACAACAGACCAAACTAAATCACTCGCCATGATAAACGCGCGCTTTTCCAGTTCTTGCTTTAGTACTTTCGTTGTAGATAATTCTTTATTGATGGTGGCTTGTAGTACATGTTTGAGCATCAGTATTAGATTAATAAGGAAACGAATTGCAAGCAGTGCAATACCCAATAAGGCGATTGTTTCCCGTGAATTATTTAATAAATTAAGACCTTCAACAAAGCTGTACTGATTACCAAGAATTGTGTTCAGTTCATAAATAACATCAGAAATAGGGCTTTTTTCTATGTAAATAATTGCTTGTGTGGCTAAATTACGACTGTAACTAAAGTGCGATCTTTTGGCATTTATATCGCCAATATATTTACGTAATTTATAAAGGTTAATAAAAGAAGATTCAGGCTCGTTAAAATTTTCTAGTAAAAAAGCAGAAGAGGGGGCCATTACACCTTGTTCTTTGCTAGAAGCATAGATACGAATAAATGCTTCAATTTCCCTTTTCTGTTCTTTTAATTTTTTTAACTCGGAACCTGCATAATCATATTCATAATAGCAAATCATTAAATAACAGAGCGAGTTTAAATAGAATATTGCTTCGACGTCTTTTAACCAATGTTGTTTATTGGCGATAAATAATTGCAATAAAGAAGAAAACTCAAATCGTAATTGATCTAAGTCAAAATCATCCTCTTTAAACGAGAGGACTTTTTTTTGTTCTAATGAATGAGTAAAAAATGCGTGCTTTATGAGACTAAGGTTTGATTTTCCCATAAAAAATCTCTCTTTGTGTCCTTAGAAGTCAAATTGGTTGGTTATTTGATAAGAGGGCAATTATGCCAATATTAAGTTCATTATGCAATAAATTGTTAATAAATGTTTTAATGATGTATTGGTGAACGTAAATTAGAGAAAAGCATTTGCCGGTAAACGGCCAAATTAAATTGCCGATATCAGCCGCTTATTTAGATAGGTTGTTTTTTCTTTAAACTTAAATGGCAGCAGGGCTTTCATTATAAGGTTATTTGGCATTGAGTCCTTTATGTGACCGATGCTCGGTGCCTTTGCACATCTGATGAATGAGCTTCGTGTAGCTATTTAGCTTGTCCGTTACGATGACCCGCGGCTTGGGTAGCGCGACCCTTTATTTTTTGGCATTTTTAGCACTTTCCAAGCATGTTACATCTTCTTCTCTTTTACGTTTAGTTTCTTTGCTTATAAAGAAATGATTTGGGTTCGTGGTTATTGTATTAGTTTGTAGTTGATCTATAGATATAATCCCTTTGTGGTTTAATGTTTGAAGTAAGATACTAATTTCAGAAATATGTTGGTTTTTAGCCAGCAGGCTAATCGCATTTTGATTGGCATAGGTTAATTGGAGTTGCTCCTGCGTTATCAAATTTTTATCTACTAATCTCATAAATATAGCGGCGATCCTTGGGTGATGAATTTTGTGTGCTAGCCACCAAATGGCATTGCTCCATATTTTATCACCTGATGTTGCTGCAAGCATAAGTTGTGCTTGTGTTACCAAATTTTTATTCACCAAATTCATAAACAAATCAGCTACCTCAGGCTGCTCTATTCTATAAGCTAGCCACCAAATGGCATTTGTCCCTGCAACATCACTTGCCCTTGCTACTGATGTGAGTTGTGCTTTTGTTACCAAATCTTGTTCAACCAAGTTAATCAATAAGGCCACTACGGAGGGTTGATGGCTCCAGTAGGACAAGCACCAAATAGGATTTATCCCTGTAACATCGCCTGATTTTGCTGTTGATGAGAGGAGTTCTTTGGTTACGAACCCCTTATCAATCAGTTTCGTCAATAATTCTTTTGCTTTAGGCTGATAACTCCAGTATGCCAACCACCAAATAGCATTAGTTTCTATGCTGGTAGGTTTTAATCTAAGCGACAACGCGATGAGTTCGAAATGCTCTTCTTCCATCCAGCAAGCAAAAGAGCTGGATATATCGATAGATTGAAGGAGTGAGCTGATAGCGGTTTCTTGTGTGGGATATCGAAGTAATTCATTGGCAAAGAACCAGTAATATTTTTGAGTCCATTCAATCTCAGAAAACAGCTTAGAATCTTCAGGGGGAACAATGAGCTCATCTTTTTCAAACCATAATTGGCCAGTGTCCCAGGTGAGACTAATTGATTTTGAACTATTTGTTAACGTTATAGGCTGACATTTTTCGGTTAAAAAAGTATTTCTGAATACTGTAGTAATCTTTGCTTTAATCGCTGTTTCATTTAATGGGATCAAGGAAATTTGATTGTTTTCGTCCCAATTTAATAATGAATAAAAATTCAGCGTCATTAAACTGGAGTATTTTTTATTCCATACATCAATTAGTTCCTCTGTTTGATTTAATAATTCTTTTCCTTGAATGTTGGTATAAGGAATAGATATTGTCGCGGAGAAAAAGTCACGCTTAAGACGCTCATGCATTGTAGAAAATTCTGGAATTAATTGAGAAATTAGGTGTTCTAATACGCGAGCTGGTGTCATATATCGTTCTACTGATATTGCAAATTGTTCTAATCGCTCTACGCCAAGATGTAGCGAATTTATAAATTGATCGGTTCTTTTTGGCAGGCCATAGTTAAGCGCAACATGATTATGAAATGCATTAACGTAATGAATCTCATTGCCAATAGGGTAAGTTTTTATTACTTGATGTAGGAAGAGTAAAGCAGCCTGCTGAACTAACACACGTTTAATGTTCATTATTAAGCTGTAGCTGTTTAATGAGCCTTTTAGATTATCTCTTGCATCAATAATGTTCGTTAAAGTTCCATCACTACATACGCCAATACTTATCTGCAAATTGCATAAAATATTTTTTTTAAGCTCTTCTCTTATATTCTTATCGTGAAGTAATCGAGACAGTTCTTCCAATGATTGTTTCCCTTCTCGATATAAAATCGCTTCGCGGATACTATAGTAGCCATTAAATAAGCGCTGCTTCAATAATTCAAAAGCCGGAATTTGTTTAGGTAAATAAAGCAGACCTTCAATGTCTAGGTTATCAAACAGTGTTTTTTGAACTTCATGGGTCACACACCATTGATCCAATGAGGATAATAAAGACTCATATTGTTTTTTGAATTGCGCAAATTCTCGGCCGTTTTTAAAATCTGCTAATTGACTGGCAGTGTTCTTTTCCGAATCGTTTTCCGTAAAATAAATTAGAGACACTTCATCTAGCGAATAAGCTGATTCTAATGATGTAAAAGCGCTCTCGTTTGATGGGTGGAAAAAATATTCACTAAACATTTGATGTAGCATGAGTATTTCATTTTTAATGGGTTGTTGGTTAATTATAGATCAATTAATTTGTGGATGTTTCAATTTGGTTTAAATGAACAAAGAATTCTTTTAAAGGCGCCGTTAACTTAATTTTTGTTCTAGACGGTAGCTTATTTACAGGAAGATCAGGATGCTGGAAAGGAAGCCGAAAAGATATCGTTACCCTGCAGAGCTAATCAGCATTGCAGTATGGAGTTATCATCGCTTTAATGACAGCTATCGAGATGTATCAGAGCGCTTATTGTATCGTGGTATTGAAGTAAGTTATGAAACGGTACGCCAATGGTGTATGAAGTTTGGCCCTTATTTTAAGAACGCGATTAAGAAACGAGCCCCCAGACCATTCGGATAAATGGCACCTGGATGAGCAGCAAGTGCGTATTAACGGAGGGACTTATTATTTATGGCGTGCCGTAGATCAAACGTGTCGCTACATCCAATCGGTACCACAGCAGAGAATCCAATTTCAAAAGGCTAAAGAAATTTGGAATTCCGCGGCGTCTGAGATTCTTTGCGCCTAAAATTCGCCAAAACCACTTTTTTGCTGGTTCAAAAGTTTAGTTGACGGTGCCGTAATTTGCATACTTAAACTTAAAACCCCGTCCCTTTTTATTTTTTCTGCCATTTGCGCCAGCCAAAGTAAATCAAAATACCCAATATCAAGCATCCAAAGCCATACAGTATGTAATTAATGGTTAATCGACTCACGCGTTCCATGGTAATTTCTCTTTGTACATTTTCCTGAATATCATTAGATGACAAACTTGTAAACGTACCATTTTGAAATGATACAGCTAAATTTCCTGATAAAAATCCAAGTTTGTATGTGTTATTTAACAAACCTGCTGCAAGACTCAATTCTTTAGGAGTAAAACCATAAAGAACTAATTGAGTGAAGCCTTTCTGCGCTCCCATTGAATTGATACCGACAAAACCAATATCCTGTCTCTTTTGAAATGCGTTTATAAAAATGGACTTATCAATACCCCTCAACGTAGGATTTGATGTAGCATTAAGATTATCAACGAGAGATTTAAGTGTCCACTTCAACGTGTCAATAACAGGCGAATCAGTAATGCCAGTACCAAAATAAACAAGATTATGTTGGCCAATCTCATCTTTAAGCGATTTCGTATCCATGACGTTAAGTGAGGAGCTCTTATCCAACATCATTGCAAAATCAATCATGTCTTTGACCAATTGTTTATCCTCATATACTTCAGGGTTATCTGGCAAAACGACACAAATCTCGCCTTCCATCAGGGCAGGATATGATTTGATCTGATCCCTGAGCGGATTATCCGATTGATAAAATTGCAAATGACTATTATCGTAAATAGTTCCCCATGCTTGGCTCAAATAGTCTCGGGAACAAAAGGCGCCTGATAACATAAGATTAAACGTAATCGTTAACGTATTTTTTCCAAGTTGTAACTGCTTTTGAGGCAATTCAAGCTCAAAAACATTTGTTTGCGCAGAATCCGCTTGCAATACAACGCCATCAATAGGAAATCCATTAACCAGTACACTCAGTGTTGATGCTTTGTCTTTTTGCAGAAAAGGACTATGGCTGTAATTTAAAACAAGTTTTACTGGGTTGTTAGTGAATTGTGCAGGAAGGTTGAACTCATAATTTAACTGACTTTGCCCGGATCCAAATACAACTTTGTCTTTATATTCCATATCACGAAAGCTTATATTCGTTTTGTTTTTCACCTTTTTCGCAGAAACTGACTCCGGTTGCGCCATAAAAAAGGATGAATTAGTCACTGTAAAATACATCCGATTAGAATTGATTGACTCTACTGCTACAGCCAGACCTTTCTTGCTATTGGCTGAGATAATCAATACGGGTTGCTGCCCAAGACGATGTAACCAGATAAAACCTTTATCATCGTCTAAGGGCATTCCATCGTTTTTTAACCAGATGCCATTTTTTAATTGAAGCGGTTCGGGACTACCCAATAAAGAAAAATCAATAGTCTCTGGAGTACCAATGATGACAGAAGAAAAAATAGGCCCAGAGGCGGGCAGTTCATTGAGATTTTCTATATCAATCTCTACACCACGCCAGCTCGCCTCTTTCGCTAATAAACGTGCAAACTTAAAATAAGGGCCAAAATCAGCTACACCGATTTTGGCTGGCAGGTAAAAGACAACTTTATCAATGAATGGAGCATCTTTATGTATAAAGGGATAAGGGAATTCCATTAAACTCCAGCCAGTTTGTTTGTTTAGATAGTTATAAGTAATACTCGAATTTCCTGACAAAGTGACCCAGTTGCCTTGATTCTCAATATCCTGACACACTTTCTCACTGAGCTTCATATATCCTATCACACGAACGGTAGTCATTTTTTTTGTAATATATGCTTTAGGAATTGTAATTTTCCATAAAAGAGGCTGTTCTTTGCTGCTATCAAGTTTAATACTATCCAAAGGAGTATCACCGACCATTAGGGTAAGTGATGATGAATTCAATAAAAGTGGTGAGAATTCAATGAGTAGACTCAAATCAATCGAATTTACTTCCCATTGATCCGATACTGGAATATAGAACGTATAATACGGTCTATTTCCTTCAAGCACGGCTGTATCAATTTTCGAAAGCTGGTTCAGGGTAAATGTTTCTGCAGAAGGACGTCCTGCAAATGGTGGATTGTTTGTCGCAAATGCAGCGCAAAAGCAAAATACCAATGCCAAGGGAACAAAAAAATGTTTCAATCTAATTTTCATTATATATGGCTCATCCCTGAATTACTTGATACTTTAATATAATATACTGAACAACCTAAACGAGATTATGCAATGCGCAAAGCAAAATTAACAGGGTATTTGCTCCTGTTTGTTTGTATTGCAGGAATTACAATTCATTCAGCGATGAAAAAAACACGTTCCGTACAGCGTGACATTCCCACGTTGCTCAATTTTTATTACAATTATAAAGAGAAAAACCCTTTGAAAGCAAAGGAAGCTCTCGATTTAATTCTAAAACAAGATCCCTCTAATGCCATCGCGATTCACGCTAAGGGTAACTGGTTTATTCAACAGGGTGACACCCACGCAGCCTTGATTTTTTTACAGAACAATCATGCTTTGTATCCTCAAAATGCCAATATCGAATTAGAACTGGCTAAATTATACATCATCTTGAACCAGGCAGCGCAAGCCAAGCCTCTTCTAAAAAAGCTGTTAACATCTGATAGTCCCGATCTGAAGAAAAAATCAACGATACTGTATCAAGCTACTTATCCACAAGAAGCCATACAAACAACCCCGATAAACTATATTTCCTATATCGAGCCGATTCACATAACCGCAAAACAAGATCTTTCACCGCTATACGCCAAAGTACAAGACATCATCAAGCTGCAACCAGACTCCGCTCGTAACTATTTGCACCTGATTATTTCAATGGATCCCAATGCTCAAGAGGCCTACGTGAAACTGGGTTATCTGGAACTGCAACAAAATAATTCCGATGTTGCATTGCAATATTTTCTTAAAGCTTTTGCCATCCAGGCAGATGCTCAACTGGCCGTTCAAATTGGTTATATCTATGCTAAAAAAAGAGACAGGACTCAAGCCCTGTTCTTTTTTAATTATGGAGCTGCATATGGAAATCAAGAATTAAAACAACAAAGTCTAAAAGCACTGGCTTTTTTAAAAGAAAACCCTGTTGAAACTCAACCCAATAAGGGTTCAGAAGCAACACTTAGTCCTGAAGGTAAGCTCTGGAATCTCTTTTATAAAAATAAACTAAACCGGCCTGCTATCGCGCTAAAAGCGATTAACCGCTTATTACAAATGCATCCTGATGACATACGAACCTTAAAAGAAGCTGCCTATTTTGCCATGGCACAAAAGAACTCCAGTGGTGCAATAGCGCTCTGGAGCCGGGCATATAATCTGGAGAGAAATCCGGAATATGCTCTTAGCATTGCCTATTTGTATGATGCGAAGAACAACAAACCTAAAGCATTCCATTTTTTTGATCTGGCTTCAAAAACAATGGATATGAGCATTAAAACCAAGGCCGAATTGGCAATGACCAGTATGGGCGGTTCTCAATTTCAGTTTTTACCCAAACCCTATTTTGCTGAGTTTTACTCAGCACCATTTTATTTTAGCCGTTTCGATTTGGGTGTTTTACCTATCATCACCCGAACAGGCATTACAGTGAATGAAAATCACCGTACGGATGCCTATGCTTCATTGCGTCGGACAAAAGATAACCGCTCTGGAACAGTCCAGGGGCTAATTATCCAAAATTCGATCTCACAAATCTTTGAGGACAATGTTGCCATTTATGCTGCAGGTCTTCGTACCTATCCCTGGCCTAAAATACCACTACAAACCTTTGTAGAAATTGGTCAAGCGGAGGATTTGGTTTATCGAAACCGTACCCAGTGGCGTAGTGATGTGCGTGGTGGGTTGGTTTATTACAACGCGTGGGGAAAAAAACCCACATGGACAGCTGGTCTGACCTTCCCTTGGAAATGGGTATCAACCCTATATGGGGATACCATATACTACTCCCGTTACAACAATAACATTATAGGAACAGTCTGGTTCAGACCAGGACTTCGGGTTGCTACCTTCCAAAGTGCTTCATTAGATTTTTATCTGGCTAACTATTTAATTCTTGACAAAAATCGGGAGTTTTTTAACAACGTTTACTCCCTTGGCCCAGGAATTGCATTCCAACCGAGTAATCGTATCAATGTTGTTTTACGCCTGGAGGCCCTGCAGGGTTACTATATCCCTGTGAATAGTCCAACACCCAATCCCTATCGCTCTAAATATTATAATAACCTTGCCATGGTGGAGGTATATTTTCGTTTTTAATGAGCCATACTAATCAATAAATCTTACACCTTTAAATTTAGAGAGCATAATGCCTGGCGAACTGATTTTATTTATCTACTTTATTATGTGGTATTTTCTCGTCGTTCTGGCCGGTCTGTTTATTATTTCGGGGATAGATGATTTGTTTTTTGATGGCTATTACTGGATAAGGTATGTATTTCGCTTATGGAAAACTCGTGACTATAAACCATTAACCTATGAGCAATTAGCCGAAAAGGAAGAGCAAATGATAGCGGTGCTCATCCCTTGCTGGCATGAGGCGGGAGTGATTGGTACCATGTTAAAACATAATTGCTATTCGATTGATTACTCAAACTATTATTTATTTGTTGGTGTTTATCCTAACGATCCTGAAACGGTAAATGAAGTACAAGAGGTCGCTCATCTTATAAAAAATGTTCGATGTGTCATTGGAACAACACCTGGCCCTACAAATAAAGCGGCCAATTTAAATGGAATTTATAATTATGTCAGAGAGTTTGAAAAAAAATTAAACAGTTCTTTTAGTATCTTTGTCTTTCATGATTCAGAAGATATCATTCATCCCATGTCGTTTAAACTCTATAATTACTTAATGCCCCGTAAAGAAATGATTCAAATTCCAGTCTTTCCTTTGGCGATAAATTACTGGAATTTTACACACTGGCTCTATGCGGATGAGTTTTCAGAAAATCATACAAAGGATATCATTGTCAGAGAATCGATTCATGGCCATGTCCCTTCTGCAGGAGTGGGTACCGCATTTTCAAGACATGCATTACATATACTCGAAGATCCAACAACAAAAACCCCATTTTCAACTGATTCATTAACAGAAGATTATCGCACTTCATTAGCGATTCGAATTAGGGGTTTAAAACAAATATTTGTCACAGAAACAATCGTTCGCATGAAATGGCGACCCCGAGGTTTTTTTCGAAAAGGCTACGTGCAAAAACCTACCCGGGAATATATTGCTACCCGTGCCTTATTCCCCCTGGAATATACAAAAGCAGTCCGCCAAAAAGCTCGCTGGATCATTGGTATCGTATTTCAGGAATGGCAGCACACACAATGGCCGAAAGAATGGATAATAAAATTTACTCTGGCACATGA
>CAWJMX010000004.1:0-36279 GCA_963844185.1 uncultured Gammaproteobacteria bacterium | reverse complement strand
ATGCTGCAAAAGATGCATGAGCTCGGTGACTGGGAAAAAACCCAACAGCTCGCTCATAAAATTAAAGGTGGCGTCGTTTACGTGGGTGCTGTTCGTATGAAAATGGCCTGCCAATACCTTGAGCGCTATTGGAAATCAGGCCAACGTGCATTACTGGAGCCGTTGTACCAACAACTCCTCCTCGTCATCACCGAAAGTATTATTGAAATTAATCAATGGATTAAGAATAAATTACACCCCTAATTGTCTTCCAACACACATTCTTTTTCCTGACAATCGGCACGTACCGTCTGAGGCGTTATGCCATTTTGTGCGAGAATTGATTGAGCGGGGTATTTTTTAAATCGCAATGCTACAGGTCTTAGAAAGTCTGGGTAATGTGGTTTAATTAGATGGTCATATGTAGCAGCCATCGCCTTGTTTCGTCCACTAGGATACACCTCAAAGTCATACGCGTTCTCAGTCCAAAGACACATAACCGCACATTCCTCAATCAGATAATCTCGACAAAGACTAAATGCGCGCTCATGGTTAATGTCCTCTTGAGCAAATCGACTTAAATAACGTGTTAAAAAATCATCAATATTGGCATGGATGGCATTGCGAAAAAACACATTCGATTCATATTCATTGTGTACCCGCATATGGCTTTGACTGTAATTTTTACGATGATACCAATCATCCCAGCGCATGATGTCAAACGGGATCGTTAACTTATTAATTGCCTGCTCACTTCGTTTCAACCAGGCATCCCCTTCATCAAGAGCAGATTGGTATAGCTCATCGGGTGTGGCGTTACTCATAATACCAAGGGTATGGCGTTGGACACTGTCATCAACCAGAATAGTACACTGTTTAAATGAAACATTTATCAATTTGATTACCGCGGTAAATTTTTCGCCCTCGTGGATGGATTGACCAACACTAATCGGCATAAGACAGGTTGAATGCGGGAATAATTTGCGTTCTTCAGGTGGGTTTTCTCTAAATGAGGCTTTTACAATCCGGTTATCGCTCATAAACTGACTCCTCTTGTCTTACGGTTATTTTCATTTGACCTTACGGGTGTTTGCCAAGGCGCTTAAAATTCAGGCCGCATTATAAACAAATTAAACTCTTTTTGTCCAATTCAAGCACGCCAAACCACTCTGGGATTTAGTCCATAATTCCTTCATAACCCGCACGAATAACTCACATTAGCCAAGAGCAATGAAAAAAGAATCTATACTTATTAATAATTCAGTATTCAAGGATGAAGCATGAGGGAATTAGCCTATTTAGAGCAAATTAATATACCGCTCGATACATCCGACCCGGCGAGTGTAATAAAAAAAAGCCATCAAATCTGTTGCTTACTGCTCGGAAAGCTTAAAAAAATTAATTACACCAAAAAAACAAGTGCGTCGCAAAAAAAGGAAATAATCGGCTTATTAAAACAGACCATTAACCTATTAAATTCCAATCGTGACGCTTTAAAGTTGCTGCAAAAAAACACAATTAACGCCTGTATTAAGATCCTCAATGATGCAAGCGAGTACTTAACCATACCCCTTCTTGCCTCAATCACCCAAGATGATGCAGAGAAATTGAACGATTTTAGTACCAAAGCAATACGGTCTATGGCTCAGGCAATAAATCAAATCAAGCAAAAAGATTCGCTGCATAATGCGCTTGAAGCCATGAAACAAAGTGCTGAGGAAATAAAACCCTTGCTTCCTGGTTTATTAACTTTAGATTGCTATCAAGATAAAGTGCATGCACAAATAATTAATGACAACAACCTCATATTTGAGAATTTATTCAAACGGTACCTCGGTGAACTCACCGTCTGGGATGATTTAAACCGAACGAATAACGCGCTATTTTTTCTTTGCTCATCTCATGCCATTTTCAAAGAGGTAAATAAGGTTCATTAATAGGGGCTTACTTATCCAGAAAAAAACCACTTGTGGTGATCGAAAATCGATAAAAACACACCTCATAGAACAGGAGTCTTGATGGTGTTTTTAGGCGCGAACACCTTAAGAAGAAATCAGCGCACCAGGAAGCTCGCTCCAGCGCGTGGTATAGCATGGTGAGCGCATTTGTGACTGCATTGCCCAGGGTTTGCTGTACCCTTCGGCCGCAAGCCTGATGGTTTGGCTACCATAGCGCGTATTGATGGAATCAAAAACCGACATGAGTTTCTCCTTTTTATGCAACACATCCTCGCTGTGCTGATGAAATAAATCAAGCTGCAGCGTGGATTTATCACATAAATCATCCAGCATCACCCCAACTTTTTTGTAATGAATACCCGGTTTAAATAGTTTTTTTAAACATAATTTTGCAACCTGTGTGATTACCCGCGTATCATCCGTCGGATTAACCAGACGACATTCCATGCTGTTGGCGTAATAAAGCAAATCGTCGCGAAACGGATTGCCACGAATAAAAACGAAAACACGTTGCGCCACCAACTGCTGACGACGTGCTTTTTCGCAGGCGCGAGCACAATGGCTACTTATGGCCTGCGCCAAACTTGCAAAATGAGTTTGCATCGCCCCAAAACTTTTAGACGACATAATGCTTTGCTTGGGTTGTGCTTCATCAAGCCCACCACAGGGAACGCCTTGCAATTCCATCACCGTGCGCATCAAGACCACATTAAATTGTTTTTTGACCACATGAGGATTTAGTTTCGCCAAATCCATGGCCGTATAAATTCCTTTACCCATCAATTTTTTTTGCCATTTCTGCCCAACACCCCAGACATCCCCTACGTCAATACGTGCCAACCAAGAACGTTGTTCACTGACATCAAAAACTGGGATTTTTAGTTCTTTTTTGCAAATGTGGTTGGCTATTTTGGCTAACGTTTTGGTGTTCCCAATGCCAATAGACGTAGGAATGCCCGTGTGTTTTAAAATCTTTTTTTGCAGTTCCGTACAAAATGCGACGCGCATCGCAGTCGGCATGGTCGACAAGTCAAGAAACGCCTCATCAATGGAGTAAATCTCAACCTCAGGCCAAGCCGCTTCAATAACCGACATCACCCGCTGAGATAATTCGCCATATAAGGTGTAATTGGAGGAAAAAACATGCACCTGATGCTGTTTGCACAAGGCTTTGATTTTAAAATAAGACGCGCCCATAGCAATACCCAAGGCCTTGGCCTCATTGGAACGACTAATGACATTGCCATCATTATTGCTTAAAATTATAATGGGTTTGTCACGCAAATCCGGGCGAAACAAACGTTCACAACTGGCGTAAAAATTATTGCAATCGATTAAGGAAAACATAAATTAACTCGGAGTATGAATAATATGCATCACCACACCCCAAATCACCATTTCAGAATCTTCGGTACTATCAATCGGCTTAAATTTAGGGTTGGCAGGCAATAACTGCACCCGATTTTCCTTGCGTGATAAGCGCTTTACGGTCAGCTCACCATCAAGCGCGGCAATGACAATTTTTCCGTCCACAGCCTCCACACTTCGGTCAACGATTAGCTTATCGCCAGGATGAATCCCTGCATCAATCATCGACTCCCCGGTAGCAATTAAAATAAAGGTTGCCGAGGGGTGGCGGATTAACGCCTGATTTAAATCCAAAGAACACGCCACATAATCATCCGCCGGTGAGGGAAAACCGGCTTGCACTTTACTGGCGTATAAAGGTATCGAATAAGTCGTGTATTCATCAGCTAAAAATAATTTAATTACCCATTCTCGCTGAACAAAAATGCTCTTTAACTGGGGCAGCTCACGCGTTCCACCTTCAAGAAATCCAAAATACCGACATGGAGCAGGTTGTGTGTGCATTATATTATCTTTTGATTTCTGTTTCATTATTCAAATAGTAGACGTGAAGGCACCGTCAAGTAAACTATTAGTGATGCAAAAAGGATCTGGAGCCTAATTTCAGGCGCAAAGAATCTCGGTTGCAGCAGACCACCAAATTTCTTTGGCCTTTTGAAATTGGTCTCTTCGATAAGAGGCTGAATGGGTATAGCGCCCGACGGCCACAGCAAATAGATTACGCGTTTCACCCATGAGCGCGATGACGGTTTGTGCCCCTGCAGGTGATTTGAAACGAATGAGGCACTTTTCTTTTCTGCGTGTGGGTTGATGTGCATTTTCAACCCGATTATTAAGTCCTTTATGCGAGCGATGCTCGATTCCTTTGCCCATCTGACGAATTGGTTTGGTGTAGCTCCTGAGCATATCGGTTACAATCACCCGAGGCTTGGGATAGGCGTTCAATAGACGAGACAGAAAGCGGATGGCCGCCTTTTTATTACGTCGCTTTTGCAGAAACACATCCAGTTCATAACCCTCATCATCCACAGCACGCCATAGATAATAAGTGGCTCCGCGAATACGCAATTGCTGCTCATCCAAATGCCATTTATCCGAACGTCTGGGCGCTCGCTTCTTCATCACGCTTTTAAAATGAGGGCCAAATTTAATACACCATTGGGCCTTACGCTCCGGAACTTGCGCTGTGATGCAAAAAACCCCAAGAAATTGGATTGATAACGAACTAACGGTCTATATATAATTCAACCATGCTTGTCGAAATTCATTTTATGCATAAAAAATTTAAAATCATCTGATTGCCCCTCTAAAGTTGCTTCAATAAAGTAAAATCAGTAATAAATTTTATCTATATTTTTACATCACAGCGCAAATTCCGGAGCGTAAGGCCTACTTAAGTCATTGTAATCTATTTTCTGATTATCCATGATTTTTAGGAAACTGTTTATTTGATAATCATAGGTATCATTAATCTTTGTATACGATTTTTGATATTCATTAATCGTTTGCTCTTTGACTTTGCTTAATGTGCTGACAATCGCCGTGTTAATAGAGGTCATCTCCGCCACGGCAATACATTCATAAAATTCTTTTATTTCTTCAGGTATCCTCAAGGTAGTGGTAATTGACTTATCTGTTTTCCCCTCCGTGTTTTTTTGTACAAACGATTTAACTGCTCTAAATATAGTTGACTGGAAATTACTAAATAAGTTGTGCGTCATCTCTTGTGTCATTTTGAACTCCAATTTCAATGTAGTATCAAAATGATACTACCACTTATATTGACATGACAATGATTATTAAAATAATTGATAAAATCCCATAAAGATGATCTCATTGGAGAACAGATAATTATCTACCAATATTCTCTATAAAGGGTACTTCCATAAAAAACTCAGTGCGGTGATTTTTGTCAACGCAACCAGGTGTACTTTAGAGTTATTAAAGATTACTTTGAAAATTAGGGATAGCACGCTGCATGAACTCATCAAACAAAGGTACTGTAAACGCCATATCGCCATGACTAGGACTATAAATCATTCCTTTTTTAATTAACTTAGCCCGTACGGGTCCTAAACTAGAAATTTTTGTACCAAGAATATTTGCTATGTCACCTGTTCGATGCGCATCAGGGCCCAATTCAGCCATTGCTCGTAAGTAATTTTGTTCACTGGGCGTTAACCGATCGAATCGTACACGGAAAAAATTTTCATCCAGTCGTTGAATGACAATCGGAGTTGTTTCCCTAATGACTGGCAACGTAATAGGGGTACTCTGTGCGTGATTCCATGCTTGATATCCCCACTCCTGTACAAAATAGGGGTATCCTTTTGTCAACCGACAAATTTCATCTAAAGCATCATCAGTAAATGTGACGCCTTCCTGTTTTACTGGATCTTGTAATGCTTTAATTGCATCAGCTTTTGACAATGGCCCAATATGCGGGAATTGAAAAAGACGTTCAGCATAAGATTTTGATTCTCCGGCAAGGGCTGGCAAAATTGGTAATCCTGCACCAATGAGCACCAAGGGAAGTTGACGTTGTTGCATTTTATGCATGGCCATAATCAGTGCACTAATTTCAGTAATTTTAAAATATTGCAGTTCATCAATAAGTATTGCTACGGCAACCTGTCTTTCTTCTGCCGCTTCTGCAACTGCAACAAATAAATTGGGTAAATCAACTTCTATATCGCCGCTATCAGCAGCTCCGCGCTCCGGTTCAATATCAAGACCAAATTCAACGTCACCTATTTTCATTTTGATTGTACTGATAAAACTCTTTAATACGGCCAATCCTTTTTTTGCCTTATTCCCAGCACCAGCTAATCGATCGAGATTAAAGAGCAAACGTCGTAATGGTGGAACCAAAAGTGCTCCTAAAGATTTATCTTCATGGGCTTCAATCAAAATAGTTTTATAGCCCGATTCTTCTGCGAGCCGCTCCATCTGATTCAACAATACTGTTTTACCAACGCCACGTAAGCCCGTTAATAGAAAACTCTTTTCAGAACGCCGTTGGCGAACACGAGCAAACAAAATTTTACCTTGATTTATGATTGATTCTCGGCCAACAAGCTCAGGCGGAGGAGAGCCAGCACCAGGAGAGAATGGGTTTTTAATCGGGTCCATAAGAAGCCTCAATACTTAAAATATATCAATGTATACTCAAGTATAACAAGAAACAAGTATAAATGGGTATACATTGGTATAGAAGTATCTCTATACAAGGGGATGTTTGGCAATGGAACGATAATTATCCAATTTTTTCCTTAATTAGATGACTTATATGTACTTTATTTCTGGTCGAAATATTCTGAAATTGGTGTGTTGTTTACATTTTTATAAACTTGTTTAATCAGCTCCAAGGCTGTAGTTAATGCATCACTCCTGCTTGAATAGAGTGTTGGTGCTAAATAAGGATGGCTTTTTGGTTTTGATATTCCTAAAAATGAGTCAAAAGCATGACCCTATTCTTGCTCGATAAACCAACGACCATCCTTACATTCGACTAGTATAAGACCTGTATCAGGATTTTCACCTGTAGCCCAACTCACGAGATCATCTAAATGCTCATGACCAATCGTGTTAAACATGAAGTGGGTATTTACCTCAATCACAATTGTTCCCTTCTTATCAAAAAGTATTGATTACAACGCACACGTGCCCCTCTTTTACTAGGCTCAAGGCTAAGGGGCTTAATGTGGCCCTTTATCGGATCAATCCGTCGCGATGACCTTTTAATGATGAAACGATCGTCGATAATTTCCCGCATTAGCTTTAACATGTCTAATATCACCTACCTCGCCCTTTCGAGAGAATAATTCCTTTTGGGGTCAATGTAATAGGGCAACCAATAGACAACGATTTAATTTTTTGAGCCTCATTTTTATTAGCGGGCAAAACGATGATGAAATCATCTCGTTTCAGCAAAACTAAAAGTTCCCCATCTACCTGACGAGTTCCGGCAAAATGCACAATCCCCAGATCGTTTTTATTGCACCGCCGATGCCTGGGGATATCAACTATTTTTTGGCGTTTTAGCTCACGTTCGGCAATGTATTTTTCTGCTGCATCTGAATTTAAGTTTACTGATCCTGGCCTAGATAAATTCCGTCGCAATTGGTTATTTGGCTGGGCTCTTTGGTGCTCCATGTGATCAGATACATGACCCGGCAATAACACTTCACTTCGGCTGGCGAGCTGAACCACACTGAGTTGGGACAAGTTTCGCAAACGGTTTTTACTTTCGGGCGGCGGTTGCTGTCCAATGCGCCCAATGTGGGGCTTGGATGGTCGTCCAGAATCCCGAGCTCCTCTTGTTCTTCGACTACTGGGGTCGATGCTGCTGACTGCTCCAATGTTCTCATTACCGCCTCGATTTGTTCTTCGGCGGTTAAGATCGGATTGTTTTCTTGATTCATGATTTTTTTCCTTCACTATTGAGGTTTCTATTAGATGTTGACGTCGCAGCTCAAGCTTTGCGTTATCGAACGTGATGTTCAATTTCAATTCTGCTGCAACCTGGACGATCTGCTCTTTAAACGCCTCGCTTCCATTGACTGTAATACAGTCACCATAACGGTTCATAGCCATGCGCAGAGCAACCCTAATGCCTTCTTTCGAAGAGCCACGAGAAATCTTAACGAGCTCACCATCATCCCTAATCGCAGAAGCTCCCGCCCGATAAATGATGGTTCCAGTTTTAGTAATGTTGTCGGGTTTTACCGCGGGCTTAAATTCACTACTTTGCATCCTTTTCCCTGTAAAAATATTCCCTTTAAGATTCTGACGTACTTCACGAGAACGCAAAGCATTGAGCGCATCAACATCACCTTCAGTGGCTTTTAACTTCAACCAATCAGCCCAGGCACAGCGCTGATATTTAAGATAAATGGCTTCCCGCTCTTTCAAATGCTTCTTTTTGGCTTGTTCCACATTGGCTTTAACTGCTTGGCTTGCTAAAGCATAAAGAACTTTTTTATTGATATTGGTTCCCCGTACCAACTTTATTGCGGCTCGCTTTAACCGGCCACTTCGCTTTGCCGATTCAATCAATTGATTTTTTCGCGCGCGTGCACGAGAGAGTTCTGAGGCGCAATTAAATTTGGCATTGTTCTGCTCTGCTTGATATCTGGCATATAATTCAACGGTATTAATTTTCATATGAATGGGTTTTGGTGAATAGTGAGGACCTTGCCCAAGATGAATCGATTGCAACTGACCCAAATTATTTAACCGATTTTGACTTCGGGGTGGGGGCTTATGACCCACTCTTGCAATACTCGGTTTTTTTATTGAGGAAGACTTGGGCTTCATAAGGCCTGATGCATTCTTCTCAAATGACCCAAACTGCTTTTCAAGCTTGGCCTTTGAAAAATCCCGAGAAACAGAACTTGCCTTAACACCAACACCAGAACCATCAACAATCACTAAACCACTTCCTCGCTCATGAAGCTCAAGACCATGCTGCTCCAGAACATGATGAAAATGAGGCCAATTATTGGCCGCCTTAAGTTGCTCTTGACACTCACTTTTAATCCAGTTTAAAAGACTTCCAATACCTGCATGATGCTCCATATCATCCGCTCGATTTTCAGAGCCCACCTTATGGGGAATATGATTCACCCGCTGCAGACCATGTTCGATTTCAAGCAGAGTGGCAATCTCACCCAATTTTTTATATGCCAGATAAGGCTCATGCAAGATGTAGCGCGTGGGATGGATTTTATTAATGCCCACGTGAATATGAAAATTATCCGTATCGTAATGTACTACACTAATTCGTTGATGTTCCCCAAAACCAATTGAAGAACAAACTCGTTCTTCAATATCTTTTAAAGCCTTCTCCGAAGGAATTTCTCCTGCAGGAAAAGAAATTAAAAGATGATAGGTTTTATCACCTTGTGCGCGCTGATTGAGTTCTTGCGTTGCCTGTACTTCATGAAGTGCCCATTCAATCTCTTTGCTCTGACAGTTTGTAATGCGTATTTCACCAACACGTTCCTGTTTGCCATGCTCATTCGTCATATAATGGATGAGGCCGGAAAAGTTACTTTTCCTAATGGCTTTCATTGGAATGTGTCTGACTATCATGTCCTAACTCCCTAGAGAGCTTATTTCTATAATTAAGTTCATAGCTTATTAACTACTTCAAGCATGGCTGCCTGGGTTGCTTTGATGCGCTCCAATACGACGGCTATTGTTTTCGGTTCAATATGGGCTAAACGCTCATCATTGGTAAGCCACAACTTGAGCAGACCACCCAAGCGACCTAAATCAGCATTTATTTTTGAAAGTTCGATGATGTGCTGTTTGTCGATGGAGCTACTTATTTCATAACCTAGAGCCAAACGACGAAGATATACAGCGGTGGCCAATCCGGCATTAGCAGCGTTTTCTTTGATTATTTGCTCTTCCTCAGGATGTACTGGAATTCGCAGCCTTCGGACGTATTTTCTGCTGAGTCTTGTTTCGCTGTTGTTCATCGTAATACCTTTTAATTCTGGCTTTTCCTGTCATTAAAACGGCGGCAGCCGTTAGCCTCGCAAGAGCAAGATTTCCGTTGAGCACCGAAGGTGCGAATAAGGAAGGATGTGAAGTGGATACCCTGCTCGCTGGGTGGCCATCTTCACCTATCTTGCCCTGTTTTTTCAATCAATTACGCCAAGAAAGAATACCACGACACGTACGATTTATCCTTGTTTTTTATAGGAAAAATTTATTTTAACGTGGGTCATATGAAAAACGGGGTTAATAGGTTTATAATCGAATTTGAACCGATGTTAGTTGACATTAAATTGACATTTAATTGATTTTATAACAGGTAACCAATTGATATGGGAACATCCTATACAGACCAGCTGGCCAAGTGGGTCAAGGAAAAGAAATCAACACCCCGCAATAAGAATTTGGTGGCGTTCCTAGCAGTACGTGCTGATATAAAAGAAGCGCTTGATGCGGGATACCCAGTTAAAACAGTGTGGGAAAACATGCATGAATTAAAGCGAATTGAATTTGGTTATGATACGTTTTTGAATTATGTGAATCGCCAAATTCGTCGGCCACAAGCAAATCAATCAACTCCCCGAGTTGATCCCGATTCAAGCGAAACCGCAAATGACAGTAAAACCAAACCACCAGAAGATCACATAAAAAAACCACCAAAAACAGGGACGTTATCAGGCTTTACCTTTAATCCAGTACCTAATGCAGAGGAATTATTTTAATGGCTAAAATTAATATGGTCTTACAAGGAAAAGGAGGGGTCGGGAAATCCTTCGTAGCATCAACACTGGCACAGTATATGAAAAACAAGGGGGAAGAGCCTCTTTGTATTGATACCGATCCGGTTAATACAACCTTTGCGAGCTATAAAGCGCTGAATGTTAACCGATTGCAAATAATGGATGGCGATGAAATTAATTCTCGCCACTTTGATGACCTAATTGAACTGATTGCGCCAACAACCCAAGACGTCATTATTGACAATGGAGCAAGCTCCTTCGTGCCACTCTCACATTACCTAATCAGCAGCAACATTCCGTCACTGTTGGCTGAAATGGGGCATGAATTGGTAGTACATACCGTCATTACTGGTGGGCAAGCCATGCAAGACACGGTAAATGGTTTTTCACAACTTGCCAGCCAGTTCCCAGAAAATGCTTTATTTGTAGTTTGGCTTAATTCGTACTGGGGACCAGTGCAACACGAAGGAAAAGACTTCGAGCAAATGAAAACCTACAAAGAAAACAAAGAAAAAATTTCCGCCATCATTCATATACCTGCACTTAAAGAAGAGACTTTTGGTCGTGATGTAACCGAAATGCTTCAAGAACGTCTTACCTTTAGTGAAGCAATAGCCTCACCAGGTCGAACTATCATGACAAGGCAGCGCCTCAAAATAGTGCGAGACGAACTTTTTAATCAACTAACCAATGCGGTAGTGATGTAATGGCTGATCAATTGGAAACGCTGATTAACGACATTGCAATAAAACATGGGGTTGTCATTGGGCGAGATGATCCAATCCTTATATTGCAGACCATGAACTCCAAGCTGATGGAAGACAACACCAAGACACAACAACTCATGCTCAACCAATATAAAGAAGATTTAGAGGGGATCGCTTTACGCTGGGGAAATGATGCAAAAGAAAAATCAGAACGAATCTTAAATGCCTCGCTTGCGGCCAGTAAAGAGGCTATGGCGAATTTATTACAAGAAAGTGCTAATAAAACAGCACTGACCATACAAAATAACATTGAGGACTTGCTCTCTCGTGCCAAAGGAACATTGCGCCATGCAAAACGAATCGCCATACTAAACCTTACAGCCTCAGCATTAACGCTTCTAGCTGCTGGTACAGTGATACTTGGTTTGTTTCGGTAAAACACAATCCATATTAACCTATTGGAAATTACATGAATCAAGAATTGAGTAATCGAATCTTTAACTACTTAGCAGAAGGGGGGTATAGGCCTAATTGATCGAGTAAGCCAAATGAGCTTCCCCCCTTAGCTTCTCACAGGTAGGGTCGGAGTGATCTGACCATTCTACTCACCCAGCCCCATTTAGGCGTAAGCGCCTAAATTTGGATATTATTTTATGATCTTTAAATGAGGCCTGCGAAAAAATATATCTGCAATCCTTCTTGTTGTTGCTACATCAAATATAATTCCATATAGATCATCAAAGAAAAGAGTTGCTCTACTTATTTTTAAATTATTTACATCAATAATTGATTTAAGCATACGCTCATCATATGGTTTTAGCGTGCTACAAGAAGACTCATAACCTAATTGTCTTGCTACACTATCGATAGAAAAAGATTGTGTATTAATATAGTTAGTGTAAATTTTAGTGATGTAAAATGAAGTGATGAAACCTAGAAATAAATAAAAATAGTAGTCTGATTTTGGATTTCCCGCACTACTTGTTATTAATAATGGTGTACATATACTAACATTAATAACGGATAGCACCGCGAAAACATGATTGAATATATTTCGGGTAAATCTTTTAAGCAATGCTTCAAGTCGACTAATGGGTTTAAGAGTAAAAAGATTTTCTTTAGTTGCAATAATCAAAGCACATCTTGGATAATACTCAACCGGAATGATTAATACGTCCCCATTTTTCAATTGGACATTAAACATCTCTCTGCCTTTTATGATAGGTAATATCTTTGTGTTTGTATTGTGCAGTGCGAAACGCATAATGACATTGCATTTGGGATATTAGTCCATTAGAACGAAGTTCTAACTCTTTTTGATATAGCTCAAAAAATCCTTGTCTAAACGCTTTTTTTTCTAATCTTTTCTTGTCAAAAATAGTAGTCATCCAGTGGTCCACTAAATGCGCAATACTTTTTGCCCCATAACGTATAGCAAAAATTTTCATAATGGCCATTATAACTATTAACAAAATAATAGTTCCTGTATTCATAATGCAATACTCCTTTTACACCTTCTTAGTTTTCAAAACTTTATTTCTTTTTCAAATCGAGATTATTTTTCTGAGAACTAGATTTATAAAAGAAAACGAACTCCTCAATTGTTCCATTTAACAGACTATTTTAAAAGTAGTTCACCACGTTTAAAAATATATTTAATCAAATGTATTCTGCAAAATTGAATTAACAAGCAACCAATAATAATGCCCGCAGCCACAAAAAATCTATGGTCAGATAACCAGGGTAAGTCACTTAAATATAAAAATTCAAACGACAAGTACATTGAAATGTTTATAGAAAAAAACAGACAAGCTCGTTGTATTGAAGTAGAAAAAACATAATATAAAATTGATAATAAGATTGCCATACAAAGTGCAAAAATACGCAGTGCCTCAATGCTATCCATTTCCCTTCTCCTCTTTATATAGCTAAATCAATTGGCAATTAATTAAATTTGAGTACCTAACTACAGCCAGGTAGCTAGGTGTTAGACTTATTTTAAAAGCACAGCTTCAGCAGTAGTTTGTGCAAGTCCTGTCGTAATATGAGTAATTCCATTCGCACCCATAGAAGCTGCTTGTTTTTTTAATTCGGCCATTATCGATTCTTGAGAAACGGTCATTCCTATCATATTATAATTCGAAGCGGATACTCTACCAACAATAGTATGGTGTTTTGGCAATTCTGATTTTGAATGATATATCTTTACTTGCTCAGAGCTAATTGGCTTTACATGACGGTTAGTGGTTGAAACTGCATCCCCATTCCCCATGGTCGCTTTGATATCCGTCGTATTACATCCTGCTAAAACAATAGCTGATACTGCAACCGCGTTCATTAATATGAATCTTATTTTCATTGTGTTCTCCATCTTTGTGTTATGCCCTACTTGGCTTTAGGGAGTATCTCAAAAAACTTATAACTTGACACGGCATACTCACCAAATCTTTAATTAAAATTAATTACATCGGCCATTCTTCAGGGAGTATGCCATCATCTTACGTTGGCCACGCTTGTACCGGATGGTGTCCAAAACAAAATAAATCGGTAAAGAAGTTTTTCGCACAATCTCTCTAATCATTTTCAATGTCCTTTTTTAAATTTAATATGTCGAATTCACAATTATTATACCATTTATGACATCTCGCGCAAGCTGTATTTGACATTTTTATGCCGAATTTGAGATAATAATTTTATTAAAGACATTTTTAAGGTTTATATTGAGCAACATGGATTGGAATAAATTAGCGTCAGGTACACTTAAAGCCGAATTAAAACGACGTAACATTACCTATGAGCAGCTTGTTACCCTGCTCAGCACAATTGACGTATACGAAACTCATGCCAGTATATTAAGTAAAATGAGCCGGGGCGCTTTTCAATTTTCTTTCTTTTTACAGTGCGCCGCGGCTATTGGAATGACACATTTAAGGCTAGATGATCTTATAACAATAACACCTGATGCTAAATCAGATTAATCAAGCTGATGTTAAAAAATACACCTAACTCATAATTGCATTCATAGATAATAATTATATAAAATAGCTTTTCGATACAAATAAGCTAGCAAAAAAGTAATTAGGATTGATTAAATCATACCGACTCACTTTATAAAAAAGCCGTTTAAGGATAAATAAAAAATGAATGAAGTCTTGATTAAGAATGCCTCGTTAGCCGAAGCAGTGAGCCATTTAATTACTCGTCACATCGAGGGATCAGGCAAGGACATTATTGATTTGCATCAAATGGTTATTGAGCAAATAGAGCCACCCTTGTTACAAGCTGTAATGGAGCGGTACAAATACAATCAAAGTCGGGCTGCTAAAGCGTTGGGGATCAGTCGAGGTACATTTCGAACATTGCTTATTAAGTATTTTGATGAGAAGTACTGTGGTCATAGGCTAGACAAAGATCCCCTATGAATCAGATGCTTTCAGTTGCTATTAAACACTTGTCCGATCGTAACTGCAGTGAGCGCGACCTAAGAAGATATCTTGAAAAAGAATTTCTGGAGCTGCCGGAGCTTGATAAATGCATTGATGAGTCTATTGCTAGATTACGCGGGTTGCATTTAATCAACGACAATCGTCTTGCTGAAAGTGTAGCGCAACGCTACAGCCATAAGGGCAATCGATTCATTTCACAGTTTTTAAAACAAAAAGGGGTTAGTGATGAAGTAATCGCTAACGTTCTTGGCAGCTTAGATAATGAATACAGCCGCGCCCTTGATGAGGCACGAAAAAAAGGAAGTCTTAAAACAGGGAAGAACCTAGAAGAGATCAAAACAAGTTTAGCTCGCTTTTTAAGTGGGAGAGGATTTTCTCATGACTCCATCAAAGTAGTAATTAGAGACTTGATTGATGAAGGTTTTTTTCAAGTACCCGAAGAAAAAGAGAGAGCTAACCCAATCGCCTAAAATCGAGCAAATTCTAAAGCTTTTGGGCTTGCTTAGTGATGCAAAAGTTTATATTTTTTACGCAAAGAATTAGGCATGACCTAGCCCAAAATTAGACCAATCAAAACAACATGAGTAAAAAATAATAAATGAGCCGATACCTTATAACCAATATGAGTCATTTTCTTGATAAAAATGGGACTATTCCTGAGTCACAACCAAACAAGGCAAGGAAGCTTTCTCAAAGGATTGGAGCCATTGTCTTAGCTGTTACACAAGACCCTCGAAATAGCCAAAGCACCATAGTTCCTTGTTGGAATATAATAAACGGAAAGAAATGTACTGGATTGATAGATGCGGGGATCAATCTTGGATATTTTAATATCATTTGGCATTGTCTGAAATGTGGTGACAATGGCTCAATTACTCATTGGCAACAGACTCCTTGGGATGGAAAATACCGTTTTTAATACATAGGGGGAAAGAGATGTTTAGGGGTTTATGTAATGTCACAAAAGTCAGATACAAATCGCGTTACATTAGGTATTATGATTAAATTAAATTTTATAATCTTCATGAATGTGGGATGAGTAGTATTGTAGATTCCAGTGAAGGCTATGAGCAGCAACAACACCTAACAAATTAACCACTGGAAACCATTGTTATTTACTGCCTTGCTATTATGTCTTAAAATGTCAATTCATTGTACAAAACCAAGGTATGCTCCAGATGACTATCGAGCAATTCATTGAGTCAATATCAACTATCCCCTATCGCTCCCTTGAAAAAGAGTTTGACTTTGCAAGAAAAAATCAAGCACTGGTGACGCCTCATCTTTTAAATATTTTGGAAAAAACTTTAGAAAGCCTGAACAACGAGTTAATCAAATCACGTTCAGCGCACGTTATTGCCATTTACCTATTGGGACTGTTTCGTGAACAGAAAGCTTACCCATTAATTATTGAGCTTTTAAATACAATGCCAAACAGTTTTGAGCACAGTCTTTTTAACGACGAAATAGAAGATATGCCTAATATTTTAGCCTCTACTTTTAACGGCAATATAGAGCTTATTTATAAGTTGATTGAAAATACTAAGGCCTTTGAGTTCGCACGAATTGCAGCTATAGACTCATTAGTTGCCCTATGGCATACCAGACAGATCTCACGTGAATCCGTTATTGCCTACTTTGGTAATTTGCTGACAAATAATTTTAATAAAAATAACGATACTGAGTTACAACCATGGATTATCCATTCCGCCTTAAGACTCTACCCAGAAGAAATCATTAGCTCGATTCGTTTAGCATTTTATTTTCTTGGTGAAAACCTATATTGGTCTAACGATCCTTTAATCTTGCCTAATGAATTTGAGACGGCGATGAAAAAAGGCAAAGAATATGTTTTTAAACACTATCTAGATAAAGATAACTTCCATATCATCACATGTCTTGCCGAAGAATTTAAGGACTGGTGCTGGTTTGCACCAAAACCACAATACCAAATTCGATCAGAAGAGATGCTAGAACCAATAGAAGTAGTTGAAGAACAAATCATTTTAGAAGAGAAAGAGATTAAAGAAGAAGATATTATGTTTGTTGGTGATGATAAACACATGGCTTATTGTCACAAATTATACGGCGATTTCAATGAAAAAGGCTTACAATCTTTGCAAGAAAAATACGATACCTTCCATATTAAGCATGCCAACGAACTAGCAAGCGAACTTCAATACCATGCATCAGAGCTAAAAGAAAGCATAGAACTCATGGAACAAGCAAGTAAAGAGCTGATTTATGGAGAAAGTCCCTTTTGCAATAATTACAAGATTGATGAGCAAGGTGACATTGGCTATTTTGCCAGTGAGGAGCTCTACCACGTAGCATCTTCAATTGAGGATATTATCGCTCAAATCAGTAAGAAATTAGCGCCACTTGCCCGCTTATTTCCTATTGAATCGGATGATGACGATGTTTTTTTCCACAAAGAAGTTGATGATTGGCTAGATGACCCAAAGGGCTACCGGCACGGTAGCCCTTCTTATTTTGATTAAAAGGCTCTCAGTATTATTTATGGCTTTCCATATAGCTAAGTGCTGCATCTGCTAAAAAAAAAGAACAATTTTTTATCGCATATTTTTTTGGCATACATATCGATGAGACTTAAAACATACTCTGGCATGGCCATATTAATGTGTTTTGCCCTACCCGGCGTTCTTTTGGAGCCCAAAAAGTAGCAAGATCTTATGTTCAAATTTTCCGCAACAAAAAAGACATCCTCTTATAGTCAAAAGAGGATGTCATCAATTCCCGTCAGAGTTTTAAACGGTTGTGTTAAATTACAGAATTACAACCCATAGTTGAATAGCTTAATTGATGGCACGCTCTAGCTAATAAAGGTAAATTATTTCTATTTTACTGAGCGTAAGGCGAATTTATACTCAATATAATTTTTAAAAATGAGTGTAAATCCAACATAAATCGATGCTGCATATAATCCTGATATTAATGCACTTATTAACTGAGATATCAGTTGGTGGGTATTCATTGATGGATTAAAGTCCAATAATTGATAGAGCATAACATTAGTGACGAGCAATAACCCAATCAACAAATAATTTTTTATAAAATAATTAATCATCATTACAATATTCCTCGTAAATTAAGAAGATCCCACTAAAACATCACCAGCCTTTGTTATGTGTTATTCCTTGATAATAACGATTTAGGAAAGCCACTAAAAAAGTCTGATTAACCTAATTAATCAGACTTAAAAGAAGTGAAAAGTTTTTTCATACGTAAATTACTATCTGGTTTACTTGCTTCTTTAATCAAATCATCCCAACTATTTGGGGGGTTACCATTTATTAACATTTTCTTAAAAACAGCGTAAGCATCTGATTTTTTATCGTATGCTCTTTTAGTGCTATCATCGTTAACCCAGGCGTAAATAATAATCTTTTTTTCTAAGTGGTATCTAAAGAATAATCGATATTGTTGAAAAAATTTCACTCTGAACCAATGCTTGTTCTCATTACCTAATGTTGATCCTTGTCTATATTCTGATAAAGAGGGATCAGCTGGAATTTGTTTAAATGCTAAGTGAAAAATGGCGGCCAATTTTTTAGTTGGTGCTTTTGAACGATAATTTAATGAATCTTTTCTCTTTAGTTCTTCTACTTCTTCTATAATCGCCGCAATCTGCTCTATAAAAAGTGGATGTACTAAAATAATCCAATCATTAATAATGAGTGGATTATTCATAGAGGTTTTCCTAATGTTATCTCTTTACTTAATGTTTTTTCTTCGCTTGCTTTTTCTTTATTTGTTTTTTCTTCTCTGAAGAAGGCTTCTTCATCCAATAATGGTTCATTCAAATCAAACTCAACGCCATCCACTAAAGATTCAATTCGATTGAAAAAAGTTTGATTTATAGAGGTCAAATGCTGAGGGTTCTGTCTTATATCTTCAGCTATAAACTCCAAAAAACTGTCTATAATAGGATCATCTTGATTTTCCTCTATTTTTGAAAGGAATACATGACCATCAGGCTGAACCGTATAAAGAATCTTATCCCTTTTATTTAAATGCAAAGCCTTTCTAACTGCATCTGGAATAGTAGTTTGATAACGATCTGTTAAAGTAGATTCAGTTTGTAATAGATTGGCCATTACTATTCTCCACAAAATAACAACACACACACATATATATATATAATAATGCAAATGCATTACCTTGTCAAGAATGCAATTAGAACATTATGGGTAAATAAAACGGGGCGGCCTGTTGAAAAATATGGTTAAATAATGATCGAAACCGACCTTAATAATGAATGCTAAAAATACCAATCTTTTGATATTTAGAGCTATAGCAGCAAAATAAGCTTGGATCTGTGTGTTTTGCAGACCTCTGTACTGAGCGCGTTTTAAATCGTGATAATTTTTTAATTCGTTCATGATACCTTCGATTTTCCACATCCTTTCATACAATTTCTCTTTAAAGAATTGTAGTTCCATTTCTTGTATCATTTGACTATACAGTGCAGCATATCGATTTCTTGTAACATATCGTGCAGGACCTTTATTTTTAAATTTCGCCAAACAAGTTTCTGAGATAGGGCATCTCTTACAGTCAGCAGTTGATGAAATGTACATGGTTGTATCAGCTTGTGATTTACAAGGTCTTAAGAAATTATTTTGAGGGCAAACATAATAATTATTTATCTCATCATACTGAAAGCCTGGAATAATACTATTCTCAGAACTTCCGCTTCGTGAGCTAAACAAAGGAATGTAGGGAGTTATCTTTTTTTCCCTCAAAGAAGAAATAATTTGCCCTGATCCATAAGCCCTATCCGCTATGGTTTCATTAATATTAAATGATGTTTTATCGTTCACATAATCCAATTGCTCTAAATAGGGAACAGAGTCGTGAACTGCACCAGTAGTTATTTGTATAGCAAGAATGATCCTATTCATGCTGTCACTAGTAACATGGGCTTTATATTTTAAAGTTCTTGGCGTGCCTGATTTAAAGGCCAGTGTGGCCTCCGGATCCGTTTTGCTGATATGAGTTAGATTAGATAGTGAGCGTTTGCCTTTCTCAATAGGTCGAGCATGTTTATCTTTTTCTTTTAAAGTTAAGGAATCAAGCGATGCATCTGCATCAAGTAATGTGCTATCCGTCATCACACTATTACCTTTTAACAAACCCGCTGTTTTACATTGTTTCAAAATTTCCAAGAAAAACTGTTCTAAAATGTCGACCCCAAGACGTTTTTTTATCCTGCTTAGAGAGGAATGATGAGGTACCGCATCCTTTAGTGTTAACCCACAAAACCAACGATAACAGATGTTGTACTTAATATGGTCAGTTAATCGGCGATTAGAATGAATATTGCAGAAGTGACCGATTAATTTTATTCTCAAAAAAAGCTCAGGGGAAATACTGGGGCGGCCTTTATTAGGGCTATAAAGTGATTCAGTAAGTTTATTAGCAAAAGAAAAATCTATACGCTGATTTACTTTTTTCAAGAAGTGATTGGCTGGTATCAAATCTTCAAATTCAGAAATGGTTTCATTAAAATTTATTACACCCTGCATATAATAATCGCAACCCATTGAAAAATAAGAATTAGATCATTACTTATGAGCTGTGTAAAGTTTTTTCATATTTTTCAACAGGCCGGGGGGTTTTGTTTACTCAACTTCCCTTGTCTTATTGATAACGAAAACTGCCCCTTAAATCAGTTAATAAATATGGTTAATTATTCAAAGTTAATATATTATTAAATTTAGCGACTTAATTAACAAAATAGGATTATATGTTTATAGGATACGCTCGCGTTTCAACAGAGGATCAAAATTTACACTTGCAGCATGATGCTTTAAAAAATGCTGGATGTGAGAAAATTTTTGATGACCAAATTTCGGGAAGTAAAATACAACGCCCAGGTCTTGAAGCTGCGTTAGAATTTGCACGAGAAAATGATGTAATTATTGTTTGGAGATTAGATCGATTTAGTCGCTCCCTTAAGGATCTAATCGAAATGGTCGCCCTACTCGATTCTAAAAAAATTGGACTAAAGAGTCTTCATGAGTCAATTGATACCTCTTCTAGCTCAGGAAAATTGATTTTTCATATTTTCGGGGCTCTCGCAGAATTCGAACGAAATCTTATTCGAGAAAGAACTCACGCAGGATTACAAGCTGCTCGAGCCAGAGGAAGAAAAGGTGGTCGTCCAAAAAAATTAAACAATGATAAAGCCAATCTTGCTATTCAGTTATATAAAAATAAACAACATAGTATACAACAAATTTGTAATTTGGTTGGTGTCTCAAAACCAACTCTATATAAATATATAAAGTTTATGAAAACTGAGGCTCATGTATGAACCAAAATTTAATGGTCAGAATAGAAAGGATGCTAAAATCTATTAATACAGATAAATTTGATCAAGAATTAATATCTTCATTACTTATTGCGATTCGTGAAAAACTACCTAAAAATAGCCTAAGTCGAGAAATAGCTGACTTTATTGCTCATCCTCGATTAAAGGAGAAAGGCCATTTATATGAAAATGTTAAAAAAGTACATGCTTCATTGTTGGAGTCATATAATTCGAAAACTAATGAAGTAAATTCGAAAATTACCATTGATAATCCTTTCCATATTAATGAATCTATTATTGAGATAGATGCAACTCTTTTATCTATTAACAGTAATTTAATTTTACAAAAGACAGAGAAAAGAATATCAGAGCTGCAAACATGTATCGTTATGCTACTACAGAGATCACATATACAAATAACCGGTCTTGAAGGAGTTAAAAGTATTGAATTAATAATAGCCGTAAACAAAGCAGGTTATCTATGTTTGATGGCAGCTTTACCATTGCCAGTAAAAAACCCCATTTTAACTATTCAGCCCCAATATCCATTAGAAATTAAATACGAGATAATGACCTCGCTCGCTCCATTTACTCCTCAGAAGATTGATCCGCAGGGCTTTGGTTATTTTGAAGGAATTTTGAATGCTAGAAGAGATGAAATGAACAAAATAGTATATTCGTTAATCAATTAGAAAGCATGTTCAAGGCTCATCTCTTACCTGTTATTGATAAGTACTTCATTTTTATTCTATAACTAAAACGGCAAGGAAGTAACTTGCTTACTGATATAATATTGCTAACATTAACCGTAAGAGCCTTTAATAAATTGAAACACTAGCCATCTAAATTGGTTCTGAAAATCAATATACTTATCGCACAGGATAGAAATTTATGAATGATAACAATCTTGAAAAATTTATTTTTTTTAGATTTGTAAAAATCTCTTATATTGTTCTTCTCTGTACGCGACAAAAATTTCATACCACACATCCGATAGTTTGTATGCCAGGTGGCGCAGCAAAAACATGGCGCATACAAGCAATAAATGCATCATATTTGTATGATAAATTTGCAAGTGCATCAACAAGATAATCCAGTCCATATCGAAATATACTAACCTCTGGCCGACCATGTTTTTTTATCTTAATCGCACGCTGATCATGTCGCCATTCTCCTGTTTTATGCGCCCAGCAAAAAGCTACCGCCAGCAAAGCAAACAACTTTTTAATACGATCACGATTAATAATGTGAGTCTCTTCAAAATTAAAACCGCGACCTTTAAAACAAGAAAACAGGGTTTCTATTTCCCACCGAAACGCATACTTTGTTATCAAATTACCGGGTATGTTGTTACTTGCAATAATTAAAAGTTCACCATCAGGCAGTTTCATAGCTTCTATGTAAACAGTATGCCCCGTGATTTCTCGTTCGCCATATAGGGCGCGGACTTCTGTTGGCTTCAAACCACGAAACAATGCTTTGACAGGTACAACCCTACCACGTGAATCTGTTGTCAAGAGGTTCTTTTTTATCCTCATATAGAATATAATTTGCTCATTGATAAGCCACCCGAACCATTGTTCACCAATGAACTCCCGATCGCCAAACAACCCAGCGATGCAATCTTTCCCGAATTTATCGATAAATTTTTGAACGATATCAATGCGCTCTTGTGTATCAGAATTACCCCTTTTATCCAGCAACTCCCAATATAAAGGAATAGCTATTCCTTTGAATACGACGGCTAAGGTCAAGATATTAATATCGGATTTGCCCCATTGCCAATTCGTACGATCCATTGTTAAGTACCACTTGCCGCCTGATGTAAAAAAGAGTGTAAAAATAAATCCTGCAATCATATCAAAATCGATTGGAAAGTCGGCAAAAAAACGTTGAACTCGACGATAACGTGATGCCTGTTCTGTATTGCTCGACATCGAACAGGCTATTTTATTCAAGTTAACTGTTCTTGTAGAGAGTAACGACAGTAACATTTTTACAAAACAAGTGATTCTTGCCTTGTTCCATTGAAAACTTGTGTTTAAAATAGCCCCTAGCTCGCTGTCATGATTCATATAACCTCCTTTCGACGATCGAGATTATATTTATTTTTCAGCGGGTTACAATTTATTTAAGATTTTGTCGCGTACAGAGATTGTTCTTATTAGTTTATTTCTAATTTGGATGATAAAAATGACTTTCATCATGTTGGAAAACAAAGAGGTAGATTATTTTGAAAGCAAAGTTGAATGTTATAATGGAAAACAAATAAAACTTTGCTGTGACCCTTTCCTCCATGTAAAACTAAGCGATTATAAATTAGATGAAAAAAGTGATTATTTAGTCAGAAGAATGTGTCACGAGGGCTCTGTCCCCGTCTCTGAACAGAACTATGAACTTAATCTTAAGTATGAGTATCCTAAAAAAGGATTATTCGAACTAACCTTAACATTAATTTTTAGTTTTATTATATTTCTTTTTGTATATATTCCTTTAAATATAATAAGAGAACTCCTTTTATATGCAGTATATGCAAAGCCAATTTATTGGCGATGGTTATGGAAATTACGGATCTTTTCTTGACTTGTTAATAAATTTAAGGTCAACCATAATAGCCAAAATACTTTTGAACAGCTATCGGAATTTTTCGGGTAGTTGTTACGGCCTGCTTTTAAATAGACATACTTTAGGGACATCCATTCTGCTCTACACCTCGTGTCTTAATATTGTATGGTTGTGGGACGCGATAAAATACTTAATTTGAACAACACGCATTCATCCTTATGTTTAGGGCATTGGGGAATTACGAGAAGTTGGTAAGAAATTAGTTGCATCCTCATAACATGCTGCGTTTATTTGATCATTCAGAATTAAAGCAGGGCTTCGTTTGCGTAGAGTAACTTTTCGCTCCAATGATTGTCACGTCCCTTAATATATTTATAGAGTATAGTCTTGCCCATGCCAACCACCTTGTAAATTGATTTAGAATAAAAAAAAATTCAGGCTATAATAGAATCTACGAGGTTAAAATTCATTCTGAGTATGGAGACACTATGAATATTACAGATTTTATTATATCAATAAGGAAGGAACACGAAGAGTTTGCACGTACAATCAAGCAGATGCTTCAACCTACAAATACTCTAATGGAGCAAATCGAAAAATTTACGGCTCCTCAAAAATTGTTGATAGAACAATGGCAACAGCAACAAGAACAATTTAAATCTATGATTGATAAAGCACTAATTAATAAATTCCCTGCCCCACAAATCAATGATTTTTTTTCCAAAATTGAGATACCTGATATTAATCATCTTAAAACCCAAAAAGCGAATTTTAAAATTCATGTCGATGAGGAAACCAAAAAATTATTCGATATTACTGTAACCGACGAGATTGGCAATATTTTATACACAACACAAGTTGATGATGAGAGTAGCTCTGATTAAATTGCTCGTACATCCTCTAATACCTTGTGAATACCAATATGCAATTTTATGCAGACTTAATTAAAGACATATCTCATCCTCAAAATCCGTCTACTAATTTATAACATAATGGACAGCCGAAAATTCCTGGTAATTAAGTCTATTAAATCGTTAATTAGTATAAATGGACATCGGATTATTAAAATCGACTTAGTAGACAAATAGGGTAATGAAATAGGCTATAAAAGAATCCAGCAGTACAAGACTTTGAACCCTAGGGTTTAGGTGGGGTGCAAACGTATCAGTTAGGGCTTCCCACGATTAACGTGATATAGCACAACGCTGACAACAGAACGCTCTCCATAAAAAGCTTATCGGTTCAAAGTCTTTTACTGCTGGTTAAAGTAAGTATAGCACTTGAATTGCATACTAATAAATTTTAGTAACTATTTTTACTCAGCCAATCACTTAGAAAACGTAGATTTTTTTGCGATTAGGATTTATGGCTGTTCCAAAAAACGAACGTTTTTCTGGTGGGAGGGGCATGACGATAAAATCATTATTGTGAGCCCAAGTGCAAATAATGTGAGCCAGGAAATTTATAAAGTCATTTAATGTGAGCCGAGATTTTCGGATAGAGTCAATTAATGTGAGCCCATTTTTTGCGATAAGTGCGAGCCCGTGTGTTTATGAAAGCGAGCCCTTACAGGTAGGTGTTAGAACCTGCAAACAGATTCGGCTTTGCTTGAATTATTTTGCCAATGAACCAACAATAAAATGCAAATGACTGTGGATAAATTTGCGCTAAAATCACACAAAATAACACGATGAACCCGAATTATTTTGATTGAAATAAAGCAATTTTGCTTTTGATATTCATTGGTTGCATTAAGCAAAAATAAATGTTCGTTTTTATTGTATGGAATGGCGCCATTCGCAAATAATGTGGTTTCATAATGAATTCTATTCGCATTTTAATTTGGTTTCATCAAAATCCGTTCGCAATTTAATGTGGGTTCATTCGCAGAATAATTTGAGCAGAGCCAAATCTGTTTGCAAGTCCTAACAAGTATCCTCAATTAACTGGTACAACAAATTCAAGTTATTATTAAACGTTTGCTGTATCTCGGTATCTATCGTGGGTTCAATAATCTCATTGACTCGCTCCAAAGTGCTCGCACATTCATGCAATAATTCCTTTTGACGCGCAGGACTATCGACTTGTTTCAATTGTTGATGTAGGCTCTTTAATCGCATGATTAACTGAATATGTTCCTCCTGCTGATGCTCGGGAATCTGCTTCATAGAAACTGCTTTAATATCCTGGATTAATGTGCCAACAAGGTTTGTTGCTTCTTGTCGCGCACTTTGACTTAGCACAACAACCTCTGTAACTTCCCCTTGGTATCGTTCTTTTTCATTTTCAACGTGTTCTTGAGTGCGCTGCTTATCTTCGTGCTCCGTTTTGAGTGTTGTTTTTAGTTTCTCTTTAAGGGCAGGATCCGTATTGGGCTTAGCTGTTAGGACTTGCAAACAGATTTGGCTCTGCTCAAATTATTCTGCGAATGAACCCACATTAAATTGCGAACGGATTTTGATGAAACCAAATTAAAATGCGAATAGAATTCATTATGAAACCACATTATTTGCGAATGGCGCCATTCCATACAATAAAAACGAACGTTTAATTTTACTTATAATGAACAATGAATGTCACTGTTAAAATGGTTCTTTAACATTTCAAATTAATAGTATAATATATATTTATATTGAATAACTCTTTTTTATACCCTATTGAAAACAAAAACTGTTGCTTACCTACGAGTATCCACCCAAGAACAAGATCTAGATAAAAACAGATCTGAAATCTTATTTTTTTCTAATGAGAATAATCTTGGAAAAGTGAATTTTGTGGAAGAGAAGGTTTCTGGCGCCATTCACTGGAAGAAACGGGAGCTTGGTAGCATCATTGATTCCCTTTCAAAAGGGGATAATTTAATTGTCAGTGAATTTTCAAGGCTTGGTCGTAGCATGCTTGAATGCATGGAGATAATTACCCTTTGCCTGGATAAAGAGATCCATTTGTTTGCAATCAAAGGCCACTGGCGATTAGATAACAGTATACAAAGTAAAATTATGGCCATGGTTTTTTCCATTGCCAGTGAAATTGAGCGTGATTTAATCTCAAAAAGAACTACCGAAGCTCTACGTGCTCGCAAAGAAAAGGGGCTGCCTTTGGGCCGCCCCAAGGGCATTGGTAAAAGTAAGCTGGATATTTATAAAGATGAAATTATTGCCTTGCTTAATAACGGCTCATCAAAAGTTTTTGTAGCCAAACGATATAAAACATCGGTTGGTAATTTGTATCACTGGTTGTTAAACAACAAGTACCCGATTAAGGACGATCGTTAGTGTACAAGATACCATTAGAAATTTTATATCGCCTGGATGAGAAAATAACCAACTTACCTCATAATGGCAAGCTACGTCGAGAGCTCGTCCATGAAGTTGCTGAGTGCTACCAATTGTCTGATAGCACCGTCTATAGACAACTTAAAAAACTGATGCTACATCCGAACGAACGATCATCACGCAAAGATAAAGGCCATGCACGAGTTATAAAAGATGAGGATCTTCACCACTATTGCCAGTTGATAGCAGCCATGAAGATTCGTTCCATGAATAGTAAAAAACACCTCCTTTCTACGGCCCAATGCATTAAATTTATTGAAGAAGATGGGGTTGTGGTAAAAAATATCACTATCAAAGCGCCCCAAAATTTACTAAAAGTCTCAACCGTTAATCGATACCTTAATCATTACTTGATATCTCCCGATCATGTCCTTACCGAGCCAACAGTTAATCACTTTGAAGCATCTTACAGTAACCAATGTTGGCAGCTGGACATCACTCCGTCAGAGTTACACCGCTTACCATCGCAGCATCCGGATGATCCAAGGCGAGTTTTTTCATTCTCTGTCATTGATGATAAAAGTGGGCTAACTTATTCGCGTTATTACTTGGCTGAGGGCGAGGACACACTTACTGTTCTTGATTTTTTATATCATGCTTTTTTAAAAACAACTGGGGATAAACCTGAGCTGTATGGTCTTCCTGATTTTATCTACACTGATAACGCGAGTTTTGTAAAAAGTAAATTGTTTATGCGAGTTATGAAAATGCTCGGAATACAAGTACTTACTCACCTTCCCCGTGGTAAAGGCGGCAGAAAAACAACCTCTCGTGCTAAAGGTAAATCAGAGAGACATCATCGATCGATAAAGTCCATGGTTGAGCCTCGATATCGATTTGAATTACCGCAAGATTTAAATCAGGCTAATGGTTGTCTGGAACAATTTTCTGTTGAAATGGCTCATAAGAAGCATCGCACACAGAATCTAACCCGTTATCAAGTATGGACTGCGAATTTAGCGGCTCATGCTGATTTAAGTGTTTGCTCTTATGAACACTATAGCCTTTTGTTACGTGAGCCTGTTGAGCGGTCTGTAAAAAGTGACGCGACCGTTCAGTTAAATGGGGTCCATTATCAATTGTCCCCACAATTCGCAGGTGAAGATGTGCTTTTGTTGGTATCTCTGGAGAGCGATAGTATTCACATTGAATACCGTGATCAAGAATATGGCCCATTTTTTCCAACCGAAGCACCAACACCTTTTGGTGAGTACGATCATCATAAAAAATCTGATAAAGAGCAGGCTGCAGATAACGTAGTAGAATTATCCAAGCACATTACGCTTCGTCTACCCACCTATGAAAATCAGACAAAAGGCGCTCCTCTAAACATTAACGTTAATTTATTGCCAGGCTATATTAAAAAATACGACTCACCCATCGAAGCGAAATTGGCTCTGGCAAAACATATTGGTAAACCACTTAGCTTGCTTACTGAGAAACAAAAGCAGTTCATCGATACATTAACACAGCAAACATTGGAACATGATGTGCTGATTACCCAACTAAATGAATACATGGCATTAAAACTTGTCGCTCAAAAGGAATAATAATGATTTTAGATGCACTTGAAGAATATGGTCTTAATAAACCGTTATCAGAAGCTGGTTTTTATGCTACCGATAAAATCAAGCGATTGCATGAGAAAATAAAAAATCTTGCCTTGAGCTATGGCAGTTTAATTGCAATAAGTGGAACGGTTGGCTCTGGAAAAACTACGTTTATCAATGAGCTCATGCATGAAATGAAAAAAGAAGGAAAATGCACTGTCAGCTACTCCTATACTTCTGATAGAGAGGGGGTTAATGTCAAAACATTACTTACTGCTCTAGTAATTGACTTGAATAAATCCGATAAAGCCGCGCCAACCGCTCATGAAATTCGCGATCGTCATTTAGTCACTTTAATGGAAGAAAATAACAAGCCGGTGGTTTTATTTATTGATGAAGCCCAAGACTTGCATGGGAACACGCTGTCCTCACTTAAAAAAATATCTGAGATGGCTAAATCAAGCCAACAAACATTGACGATTATCCTGGCTGGCCAGCCAAAGCTTAAAAATACAATTCGATCACCAAAAATGGAGGAAATTGGATCGAGGGCTTATATTATAGATCTTGATGAACAAATTATTGGTAAAAAAGATAAGTACTTACAGTGGGCTATTTCTCAATGTATTATAAAAGACAAAAAATGGACCGACGTGATCACTGCCGAAGCCTTGGCCTTTTTAACAGACAATCTCATTACTCCATTGCAAATAATCTCTCATTTTAATCGGGCTCTCGAAGTGGGTTATTCCACGGGGATAAAACCTATTAACAAAGAAGTTGTAGAACAGGTTTTAAAACCACTTGGGAGTATGCTTGAATCAAAATATGCACGATCAGGTTATAGACTTAGTACACTAGCTAAAATTCTCCATACCTCCGAAAAAGAAATTAACCAATGGTTTCTTGGTAAGTTACCTGATTTAAGGGTAACTGAAATTCAAGAGGCGCTGGCTCATGCCAACGTCATTGTTTAAATAATAAACCAAAGAATAAATATCATGATGCAAAAGGTAGTTGGTGCTAATTACATAGAGTTTTTAAATGATTTAAAAGTACGTGTTGTTACTTCACGCTATAAAGCCACACTGCATGTTAATCGAGAAATGATTCTTCTCTATCACCATATTGGGAATGAAATTATACAATCCCAAGAAAAACATGGCTGGGGAGCAAAGATTATTAATCAGCTGAGTCATGATCTTCGAACTGAATTTCCTGAAATGAAAGGATTTAGTCCACAAAATTTGAAATACATGAAACGTTTTGCAGAAGAATATAGTTTTGAAGAAATTGGTCAACAGGCTGTTGACCAATTACCTTGGGGCCATAACATTATCTTAATGTATGAATTATCTGACAAAGCTGAACGTGAATTTTATATTAAAAAGACCGTAGAGCATGGGTGGTCACGCAATGTTCTATCAATGCAAATTGAAACAAACCTATATAAAAGGGAAGGAAAGGCGGTAACTAATTTTAGTGCTAAATTACCCGCTCCTCATTCTGATCTTGCACAAGCCACACTTCGAAATCCCTACTTATTTGATTTTTTGAGCCTTGGTAAAGATGCACATGAGCGTGAAGTAGAAAAAGGTTTAGTTGCTCATATTGAGCGTTTTTTGCTTGAGCTGGGTGAGGGCTTTGCTTTTTTAGGTCGACAATATCACCTTCAAGTAGAGGATCAGGATTTTTATCTCGATTTATTATTTTATCACATTAAACTTAGATCATTTTTGGTGGTCGAGCTCAAATCCGGAAAATTTAAACCAGAGTACGCTGGAAAAATGAATTTTTATCTATCGGCAGTAGATGACTTATTGCGCCAACCAGGTGACAACCCTTCTATCGGTTTGATTTTATGCCGATCAAAAGTTGGTGTGCTTGCTGAATACGCATTAAGGGATATGACAAAGCCTATTGGACTTGCTGAATATAGGCTTACCGAAGCTTTACCTAAAGAAATTAAAACGTTACTACCGAGCATTGAAGAGCTAGAAGTTGAATTATCAAGAGATATTAAAAATAACGATGAAGACTTGTAGTGTTTTATTGGTGTCTACATACAGCTAGAGTCGCCTACAATCTGTTTCATAAAATAACAGCGTTATTATTTCAATGAAAGTCATAAAATGGGTTTTCATTGAATTCGTTTAGATTTGTTGGGTTTAGCATCTTTATACAAGAAATCTATTCGCAAAATAATGTGGTTTCATATTGGCGTCCATTTGCATTTTACTTTGGATTTATCAAAATCCATTCGCAATTTAATGTGGGTTCATTTGCAAAATAATGTGAGCAGAACCAATTCTGTTTGCAAGCCCTAACACTTAGCAAGCAAATCATTCAAGTAAGACTCAAATTTTTTATTGTATCTATTATCAAGATCACTAAGAAGAGTGGCTTGCTTTTCGGCTGCCTCAAAATGAGGCGATCCATCTTGATGTGTAATTCGCATGCTCTTAATTTGTTCATGCTCTTTACGGTATTCACGACGCATATCCACAAGCGCCTTCTTATCAGCAAGGCTTACTGAGGGATTATTTAAAACAGCATCGCATGCATCGTCCATCCGACCCATTCGCCGATTATAGGCTTTATCGTAAATATCAATTAAAGCAACACAATGTTTGTATGTAATGTTTTTATGCAATAAATCATAATACTCATACATCAAAAGCGCATTCATTGAACCAGCGCTAGATTGACTCTGGGGTTCCGATTGTTTCGCTTGCTCTCTGAGTAACACTTTCTGATTGGTTTCTAAGATCAAATTTCTCTGCGCCTGAGCTTGTTTTTGTTCCTGTTCAATTTCATCGATGAGTGCCATTAATAAAGAACGTTTTTCATTATTCTGAAAAATCTCACGAATAAGGTTAAATTGATGCGTTACTGTAAGAAAGAATAATAAGTTATGAGCACACGCATAATTATATTCTTGTATCATTTTCGCGGTTTCATTCTTTTCATCGATTTTATTATGTATTGAATTTTGTTTTCGCAGATAAAGATAATAAGCGGTCAAAAGAGGGAAGGTAACCGTAGATAATTCCATTACACGCGAAATAACTGCGGTTTTGTTATTTTTAATGCTGGAAAAATGCTCATCCTGTAGCGTTTTGCGCGACATCATAATCTCTTCCGTGCAGTTTCCAATATCTAGATTATAGTATTATATTTATTTTTGTGTGCTAAATTTAATCTTTATGCTCACTTTAATGATGTTTTTGCTGCCTTATTGGTAACACACCATGTTCTCTATTCGTAATGACCAAGAAAAAATTGGGTTCAATTTCATCCGTTCCCCGCTAAAGACTCAGGTGAAGGATTAATCGTGAAAAGGAGCTCTTGGAATTGACTATTCACTACAGAATAATCAAAAAGAATAAGCGAATATCTTTAAAAATCGAGGAAAATGCGCACAGTAAATGAGCTATGTTTTCGCACTTTGAAGGGAAGCACAGAACAGAGGACATTGATTAATGACGTGTGTATCCAAGAGACTCATGTGTCGCACAATATTCGGAAATACGATGCACCCAATGAACCTGCTCATTCCAATTGGTCAATATCTTGATGTTGTCATCAAAGAAAAACTCTAGAATGTCTGCTGATTCTTGCTTGATGAATTGACTGTATTCATTTAACGGCAATTCACCCAAGCCTAAAAATATAGATTTAAGCTCTTCGCGTCGAGAAACAAATACGCTTAATGCCTCATGAAATGAATCACATGAGTGTATATCCATATCCAATTTTTTAAATATGGCGGTTACTTCAAAAACATAGAGTCTTAAATAATCCAATAAATCATGAGGTAAGGAGCTGCACGTTGATAAATACTCGGTAATAAACTTTATCGATAATTCGGCGTCACTATGAATTTGAACAAAACTACACGATTTTCTAGAATCGATTTGCGCTTTTGATAGATTCAATAAATCCTTAAGAAATCGCAGTGACGTTAAAATGAGTCTTTGCTTATATTTTGAGTTCGAACGCTCAAACACTTGGATCAATTTCACAAACAGAAAACAACTGTCTTTAAGCTCATTGATGGTAAGCGTGCCTTGATTTTGTTTACGCCGGATCCAATTAATGAGCCGTGGAAGCTCTATCGTGACAAAGTGTTTCAGATCGTTCTCCATAATAATCCTTTTTATCGCCCGAACATCATTGGATACACATTTTATCAACGTAACTTGTAACATAATGATAAGAGTATAGAAGACAAAAATCAGTTTCTCAGAAGCAAGTAAATCAACGAATCACGAAAAGAATGTGTAGCAATTCATCTTAAACTAATAACAATGCCGCTCTCTGTGCGCTTAACAAGCTCGAAATCGTGCGTGAGTCGTGTTTAAATCCCAAGATATATTCTCTTTGTTCGTTCGCAAAAAAATGAAGTGATTTAAAGTAGACTTATTCATCCTGACATTGAGTTAATATTTTTCCTGGCTTGCCAATGCGTTATGTAATAATTTTCGTATCCCTCAATGAGCGCAATTTGCTTTGCCCATTGCTGCTCCCAAATACTAGGCTTATATTGTCTATTCCACGCCTCAAATAATTGACGCTGAGATTTACTTAATGACAGCTGGTAATGCGCCGCCATAAATAAATAAGCCCGAGCAATAATTCCTTTGGCATAATCGGGTGGCTCTGCACGGCGTGATGATTTATCAATGGTCATGGCACAACCATAATAACGCGACTGTTGTGGTAACACGCCAAATCGATAATTTGAACGCGCCTGATTCACCAATCCCACCTCTGGCCATAAATTGTAAAGCTCCGACTCAGCGTGTTGGTACTGTGCATCTATTTTTTGGCAACATCGACGCCCCTTATAGGGCTTACCGTTCTTATCGGAGCACATCGGTATTCGCCAACAGGCGAATTGCTGCCCTATATGCTCCGCCGCAACAAGATGTTCCCATTCGATGCGATGCGCTCTTTTCTTCGCATCAGCTGCTTGCATGCCGCAACTGGCTAAATCAACCTCTTTTTCCACATACGCACACTGACAATAAATCGTTTGTGGATGAGCACGAAATAATTGTGCCGCTATTTTTTTAGCTTGACCAAATGAATTGGGCGATGCGGCATAATTGCTGGTGCAAAAAATGAGTAAAAGGAGCCAATAGCGCATTATTAATAATCCACCGATCAAAATGGGCGACATTATATCGACTAATCGTCTTGTGAGCGACTAATAAACGGTCTATACCTAAGTAAGAATAGAAAGGGACTTCTTATGTCAAAGAATAAACTGAAACGCGATGCAACAAAATCCCCGCCCCTCTCCGCACGTCAGAGTAACTATTCGCTCATTGCACACATAATTGAATCACTACCGGACAGCGTCTATTGGAAAGACAAAGATGGAAATTTCTTAGGATGCAATAAAGCCATGTTGGAACTGGCTGGCATGAACTCCATAAAAGGCAAAAGCGATTTAGACATGCCTTGGGCTAAATCAGCACCCTTTTTACGTGCACATGAATGCCACATAATGGCAATTAAGCGTACTCTGGAATTGGAAGAAACACGAACCATCGCCAACGGACAGCAAGCAATCTTATTAACGAAGATTACACCGTTACTTGATGAGACTGACGAGGTTATCGGAAGTATTGGCACCTTACTCAATATCACCCACCGAAAAAAACAAGAATTTGATTTGCATTCATCACAAGAAAAAATCGCCACCACCCTCGAAAATATTGTCGCCAACATGCCTGGACATGTGTATTGGAAAGACCGAAACGGCATCTATTTAGGATGTAATAACCGGCAAGCGCGAAGTTTAGGATTTAAATATGGTTATGAACTGGTTGGTAAAACAGACTTTGATTTACCTTGGGGTGAAAATCAAGCAGCGCTGTTTCGCCAAAACGATCGCCATATTATCGACACCGGTGAAACAATAATTATTGAAGAGAAAGCTCAGGTGGATGGGGAAAATGCCATCGTGTTAAGCCATAAATCACCCATGCGCAATAAGCACGGTGAAATCACCGGTGTGTTAGGAATATCCATTAACATTAGCGAGCGAAAAAAAATCGAGGCCGAATTGCACCAGGCAAAAGAACAAGCTGAAGCGGCCAGTCATGCCAAAACAGAATTTCTTGAAAATATGCGCCACGACATCCGCACACCACTAACGGGAATTGTTGGTTTTTCAGATCTCATCAAATCTGAAGCAGAAAATCCGCGTATTAAAGAATATGCCGATAATCTACAGGCGTCGAGCCATGCTTTACTTGATTTAATGGATGAAGTCTTAGAAGCTATTCAGGTAAGTTCGGGTGAAATCCCCAAAGTTAAGAAGAAGTTTATTCTAAAGAATATCGTACAACATGCGTTGAATCTGAATAAGGCGAAAGCAGGCGCCAAACATTTGGAATTATCACTGGATTTTGATGAGAACATCCCCAAATACTTAATCGGCGATAATATTCGCATTCATCGAATCGTGCTGGAACTCCTTGCCAACGCGCTGAATTTCACCGATTCAGGTTTTGTTAAATTATCCGTAAAATTAGCACGCATAGAAAACCGAGAAATCACCATTAAACTCATGGTTTGTGACAGTGGTATAGGAATTCCTAAGGACAAACAACAGGAAATTTATCTTCAATTCAAACGATTAACGCCATCTTATAAAGGAATTTATAAGGGCGCAGGCCTTGGACTTGCGCTCATCAAACAATTTATTGACGATCTCGATGGTGAGATTTACGTGGATAGCGAACTCAAAAAAGGAACAACGTTTACTTGCGTTATCCCCTTAAAAGCATCACTCCTTGATGAAGATACGGGACTTCAGGAAGATATTGAATCATCAGGTGCTTCGCGTGCTCCACAAATTCCTACCAACATCGCAAATCAATTCCCCAAAGAACCAGAGTCCACTTTAAAGCTTCGTATTTTAGTGGTTGAGGACAATACCATCGCACAAACGGTTACCAAAGCAATACTGGTTCAATTTGACTGCCAAGTAGACATTGCCGAAAATGGTCTGGAGGCTTTGCGCCTGTGGAAACAAAATACCTACGATTTAATTTTTATGGACATTGGTTTGCCCGACATGGACGGGTATCAGATAACCCACCACATCCGAGTCCAAGAGATCGCAAACAACAGCCGAACCCCTATTATTGCCCTGACAGCCCATGTGAGTGAGGAACAGAAACAACGATGCATCGAATCAGGCATGAATGGCGTCCTTAGCAAACCACTGTCACTAAAAAGTTGCCGCGATATTTTGAGTTCATTTATTCCCGCGCGCGCTCAAGAACAAAAACCCAATAAATTCATCACCGATTTACCCGAAACAGAAACACATCTGTTCGCGCTATCCTCATTTCCAGTACTTGATGTTCTTGAAGGAATCAAAACTACAGGTACCGAAGAAAGCCTGTTCAAGACGCTGCAATTTATGATCTCAGATTCATTGCCTGAAGATTTCGCCATGCTGCAAAAGATGCATGAGCTCGGTGACTGGGAAAAAACCCAACAGCTCGCTCATAAAATTAAAGGTGGCGTCGTTTACGTGGGTGCTGTTCGTATGAAAATGGCCTGCCAATACCTTGAGCGCTATTGGAAATCAGGCCAACGTGCATTACTGGAGCCGTTGTACCAACAACTCCTCCTCGTCATCACCGAAAGTATTATTGAAATTAATCAATGGATTAAGAATAAATTACACCCCTAATTGTCTTCCAACACACATTCTTTTTCCTGACAATCGGCACGTACCGTCTGAGGCGTTATGCCATTTT
>CAWJMX010000003.1:0-443362 GCA_963844185.1 uncultured Gammaproteobacteria bacterium | reverse complement strand
TATGATCCAAATACCGTTGCGCGCGGTGTAGCCTCCGTGATTACTGTTGTGGAAACGAAATAAGTCATGCAATATTTTCCCCGGATGACAAGTTACCTCATCCGGGTATGCTCACTTCTCTCTATTTCTCGATCCTGCAGCTTGCCTGCAAAGCATAGGACCCTATTATTCCGGAAAATTCCCTATCCAGTTATCAGATAAGATAACGCCAATCTTGTTTACAATTGATTCTTAGGACTCTCAGATAAACTCCGCCCTATATCTTCAATCATTTTATTGAGCGCTTTTATAGAGCTTGTTTCAAGTCCCAATCCCCTCGTAATGAGCCCCTGACCTTGTGCTAAAATTCGATACTCATCACGGTTTTTTATTTCTAAAACTTTATTTTGAAATTCAATAAAACTGGAACAGCTTTGTAATTCTTCTTTAAAGATTGATAATATTTTCGTCTTTAAAAGATCACCATGGAACGCGCGATATTGTTGCGAAGAGGCTCCAAACATATGGAAGCGGCTTTGTGCATTCGACGCATGAGTATAAAAAGGCTTTATATCGTTTACTGCTGATGTGCTAACTTTGATTGCATTTTCTGTTTCTTTATGTTGCTGTGCAGTATTAAAGTTAACCTCTAAATTATGAAATTTGTGTGCAGGCCCTATTTTCCAGTTATTCAATGAATTATCGCGATATTGATACCCATCAACTTGCCCATCTTTTATCAGCAAACGCTGATTACCGCCTTTACTATAATAATACTTGCCGGTGGACATATGAAAGGCATCTTCTAAGCCAACAAAATAATGCTTCTGACCATCGTTCCATGAGTCCGATGCATTACTCCGATATTGATAACCCTTGACCTCACCGTTCTTGATTAACAAGCGCTGATTTGCTCCCTTACTGTAATAAAATTCGCCGCCTGATGTACTCGTTGCGGGAGTATTCCTTGGGGCAGGAACAAAAGAAGGTGATTCTTTATTCTCTTGCTCAGTATTCACGGGTGGAGATGATGGCGCCGATGTGGCGTAGGATTTTACCTGTATATGTCCATTAACAAGTGATGTTTTTTGTACAAAATTAGCACCTAAATCCGCCGTATCTCGCTGATTTACTCCGTTATCAAAGCCAGAGCTTTTCCTTATGGCCATTAAGGTTGGCTGAAAATCACTTGTATATTGATCTTTGGCCCTATTGTAATAATTTTCCACTCCAGGATTTTTAAAAGAAGCGAAACCCGGTGTAGAAGCGTTTAATACAATCGTCTTATCTTGAACCATTGTGGCAAAAGCTGTTTGCGAATTACCAAGAATATTATTTCCTACACCAGCAGGTCCTGTACCCCATTCAGCTTCTAAATGATTAGCGCTACTGGTATCTTCGATAATAGTAGCAGGCCCCTGCCCATCCCCGAATGCCATACCAAGAGAAATAGCCATATCAATGCAGGCTTTAAAGTCTTTTGACTGTTGATATTTCGACGCATTCATTTGCATTTGTACATCTACTTTATCTTTATCCCAACCTATTGTATTAAATTCATACTTGTTTTTTGCATTCAAAACCATATAAGCATGCTCAGTGTCTTTAATATAATATGGACTGCTGGATTTACGAATACCGGCAAGAATAGCGCCGGGGCTTGATTGTTGGCTCCAAGCTGCATAATGGAGTATTTTTGCAGAGGGAGTCATCTTTTGAAAATGCAAATAATGTTCCGATGTAGGAAAATGAATGACCCCCATGTGCGGGTCATTAAAATCATAACCTCGCCCATGATTATCTTCAAAATTACTTAAAGCAAAATTTTCTCGCCCTTTTTGATAACCAGAAATACACACATTGCTTCGATCAGGGTTCTTCCCATTATTTAAATAGAGTTGTCCACCCATTCTAAATCCTTAAGTTCAAATGACTAATTAAATTAATATGCAACTATTATTGCACATTTATGCGCGCCCTGGTCAAAAAATAACAATAATTATTTATTATTATCCTAAAATAAATCATTTGTTTCATCGTAAGCAAAAATAAAACGCGCCCCAAATTTCTTAACTTGCGAATTCGGCTATTTAGTCGCATTATTCTAAATGTGGTGATTTAATAATTAAAACGGTTCTAATCACAGGAAAAGGCGTAATGGAGGCATTTAAAACCATAGATGAACAATCTAAAACTTCAATTTTTACCCTTTTTTTAATTACAATTGCGGTGGGAGTAGGTTCTGGATTATTAGGTATGTCATTGGCCTTATTACTCCATTACATTCAGCATATTGCCTATGGATACAGCCCCCATCATATTATTAGTGATGAAAGTTTTTTAGAGGGAGTTAGTGCTTCTTCATCAGAAAGACGCATAGCCATACTCGCACTTTGCGGTTTAATCGCAGGATTTGGCTGGGCAGCAATTTATCACTTTGGAAAACCGTTAGTAAGTATCGCTGAGACATTAAAATCAAATAAAACGATGCCCATAGTCACAACAACCCTACATGCTTTACTACAAATTATTACCATTGCCTTGGGATCCCCTCTAGGTCGCGAGGTAGCTCCGAGAGAGATTTGCGCGGTCTTTGCTTCATGGCTGTCCTCTAAAGCTGGATTAAATACCAGAGAAACAAAAATTCTTCTTGCCTGTGGTGCAGGAGCCGGTTTAGCAGCGGTATACAATGTACCTTTTGGTAGTGCAGTTTTTGTATTAGAAGTTTTACTTTGTACATTTAGCTGGTCCATAGCTATCCCCGCACTAACTACATCAGCCATTGCAGTAGTTGTGTCCTGGTGGGGGCTAGGTAATGAGCCCCTCTATCATGTACCTAATTTAACGCTTAATTACTCATTAATTATATGGTCTATAATTTCAGGTCCTATTTTTGGCATTACCGCTTTTTGGTTTATCCAAATTGCTACCATTGCACGCAGTAAAGCTCAGCACAATTGGAAAATAATCGGTTCATGCATCCTTAATTTCTTGATGATAGGATGTTTAGCTGTCTATTTTCCCTCCTTATTAGGTAATGGTAAAAGTCCTATCCAAATGGAGTTTTCAAATTATCTAGGCATAGGCTTAAGCGCACTACTGTTAGTATTAAGATGCGTGGTTACCTGGTCAAGCCTAAGAGCAGGAGCACAAGGAGGGTTGCTAACGCCATCACTAGCAAATGGTGCCTTACTTGGAACAGTGCTTGGTGGGCTTTGGAACTTATTAATTCCCTCCTCATCATTAGAGGCTTATGCGGTTATCGGTGCGACAGCATTTCTTGCAGCGGCTCAAAAAATGCCTTTAACGGCAATTATTCTGATCTTTGAATTTACCCATGTTAATTTGAATTTTCTAATTCCACTAATGCTTGCCGTCGCAGGTTCGGTGAGTATGTTCTATAGGTATAAAAATTGTTTCACGAATTCTAGAATAGCCACTAAATAAGCGTTATTTAAACACCTAAATGTCCTTTTTTGCATCATATTTGATTCTTTGATAGAATAGGGCTCTTTAATTGTTAATAATGGAATTAATATGAACAACTCAAAAATATCCTTCACAAAAGAACTAAATGACCTAGTTAAAGATAGACTATTGCCAGGCAATAACTATTTGTCAACTGAACAATTTTTTACTCCGTATGAAAATAGTACACAATTAGCAAGTGGGCTCTTGAAAATTGGCATTTTCCCAATTATAAATGGGTTATCTGCTTGTATGTATGGAGCCATAACGATCTGGGCGACAATGCGTGCTGTAGGTAATTTATTAATCTTAAAACCAGGACATGCATTAGATGCGTTTGTTGATTGCTCTGCAAGTCTCTCACTTGCTCTATTGGTAGCAGTAATGGCTCCCATCCAGGCTCTGACCGCCTCAGTTGAGTTGTTAACTAGAATTATTACATCCTGGTTTACTGGGCAAGAACCTCAAGATGACTTATCAAAACTAGGACTGTTCGCTAAAATTAGCGCAGAGTCTGACCATTATAATCATTTACTTCCTTCATCGACGTATTTCCAAAGCTCACGATTTTTTTCTCCCTATAAAAATGTAACAAGCGTTATAGGACAATTAAGTTCTCCTGTTGTAACTCTTTTCAAAACAGGCTATGCCTCCTTAGACCATGCAGTAAATGCTGTTATCTCGGCACTGAATGGCATTGCTAATGTAATTATATGTAAACCCAGACATGCGCTAGAGGATTTGAACAATATTGGCGTACATCTTTCTTTGTCTTTTGCGCTCGCGGTCATGACACCAATTAATGCCCTCGTAGAAAGCATTGCCTTTATTTCTCGCTTAGGTTCTACTTGGGTTGATGCATGCATAGGAACATCAGAAGAAAAACCTAATCCTTCTATGTAACTAATCGTCATAAAAAATAGCATAGAAAAAGAACAGCAAATGTAGCTTAATTACACTGCATGGCGTCAAAGCTACGTTTGCTAAAAATTTTGCAGAATTCATAATTAATTTTTTTGAAAGTGTACTTAAGCATCTGCATGCGTTTACGATTTATTGCATCCATGTGCCAGGGATATCCTCATTACCATCAAGGCTCGTTGATAAGAACGAATTAAACAGACTGAATGAAATGCATTACATGTTTGGCAATCATATATTCTTCATTAGTAGGAATAACTCCGACGAAGATGCTACTCTGACTCGTGCTAATCACTGAAGCATCATTGAGATTGGCCTCATCATCGACAATAACACCTAACCATTTTAAGCGTTCACAAATTTTCTTACGCACCACCGCAGAATTCTCACCAATTCCGGCAGTAAAGATAATTGCATCACAACCGTGCAAGGACGCTAATAAAGCACAAAGTTCTCGTGCAGCCCGATAGCAAAATAAATCCACTGCTTCAATAGCATAAGGCTCTGAACTAAATTGTAATTCCTGTATATTACTGCTGCACTCAGAAACGCCTAATAAACCGGATTTCTCATACAAAAGCTCACTAAGCTCGTCAGGCATGTAATTTTTTTCTTGCAGTAAATACAAAAGGACTCCCGGATCAATAGTCCCACAGCGGGTCCCCATCATCAACCCATCTAAAGCAGTAAGCCCCATTGTTGTTGCCACACTTTGACCATTTTGCATGGCACAAAGACTGGCGCCATTACCTAAATGTGCCACAATAACTTTACTCCCAGCCTTTTTAGGCAATACGGAGGCAATATATTCATAGGAAAGGCCATGAAAACCGTATCGGATAAGCCCTTCAGCACTTAATGCTCTTGGAATAGCAAAGAGTGTTGACAGATGCTCCTGAGTTTGATGAAAAGTAGTATCAAAACATGCCACTTGAGTAAGTGTTGGATAAATATTATTAATGCTCTTAATTGCCTCAACATTAAGCGGCTGATGTAATGGTGCTAAGGGAATCAATGACGCAATTTGTTCCGTCGTTTCATCAGTAATTAAACAAGGACCTTGAAAAATAGTACCCCCATGAACAACTCGATGCCCCACAGCTTTTAAAGTAAAACGATTCGGTAAATCCCTCAACCAATCGAATAAATGCGTTAAAGATGCTTCATATCCAGGAAATGAAAGAAATTTATTCACTATTTGCCGATGCTGTTGGCTAAAAGCAATTAAGTGTGGTCTTTCAAAAATATTTCCTATCTTACCTTGATAAAGCAAGGTCAAATCAGTTGTAGTAAAAAGTGCAAATTTAACACTAGAAGAACCCGCATTAAGAACCAAAATCGCTTCATGCATTTTATTTAACTCCATTCACTTTTCGTCGCACATACAATAAAGCCATGAGACAAGAAGCCTTGCGCGATAATTCATCACTGCCACGGCTAGTAAGGATAATAGGAACGCGCGCACCCAATACCATTCCTGCCGCCTCTATACCAGAAAGATAAGTCATTTGCTTATACAACATATTTCCAGATTCAACATCAGGAACCACCAAAATATCAGCATTCCCCGCAACTGGGGAATAAAGGCCTTTCTCACGCGCTGAATCCATAGAAATCGCATTATCAAATGCCAATGGACCATCTAAAACACCGCCTGTAATTTGTCCGCGTTCCGCCATCTTACATAATGCCGTTGCATCAAGCGTCGATGGAATTTTTTCATTAACGGTTTCGACGGCAGATAGGATAGCAACATTGGGCACGCCAAAACCTAAGGTATGAAATAGATCAATAGCATTTTGGACAATATCACATTTCTCTTTCAAATTGGGAAATAGATTAATTGCCGCGTCAGTCAAAAATATAGGTTTCGGATAATTGGGAACGTCCATACAAAATACATGACTCATACGACGTCCGGTCCGCAATCCATGCTCTTTATTTACAATCGGCGTCATAAGTTCATCGGTATGCAATTTACCTTTCATAATGGCTTCAACCTCACCTTTTTGCGCCATTTCCACGGCTTTTTCTGCAGCCTCAGTACTGTGTTGCGTTGACACAATTTTAAAACCAGAGAGGTTAATATCTGCTTCTTTAGCTGCATCGAGAATTTTTTGCTCTGGTCCAATCAAAATCGGTGTAATTAATCCTTCGTGCGCAGAAGCAATTGCCCCTTTAAGTGAAAGTACATCAACAGGATGCACAACCGCTGTTATCAAGGGCTTAAACTCATCTTTTGACGCAATTAAGTCATTATACCAATGATCTTTTTTAGGTTTCAGGTGGATCTTAGGCAGTTCAATACGTTGTCTTTTCACTTTACTTGTTGGTGCAATGACCGAGGCATGCCCACTAATTACAGTTTTTCCCATTTGATTGATGCAGGTGCAATCAAGAACAATGAGGTTTTTTTCTAGTTCTTTATCAATGACCATTAGCGTTACCGTAATGGTATCGCCGATGGCTACAGGATGCTCAAATTTTAAGGTCTGACTTAAATAGACAGTACCTGGACCAGGAAGCTCTGTGCCTAAAACAGTAGATATCAGAGAGGCGCCCCACATCCCATGGGCAATAACCTTATGGAACATGTCATTTTTAGCATATTCTACGTCCACATGAGCAGGATTCACATCGCCTGACATAATCGCAAATAGCTCAATATCCTCTTGAGTCAATGTCCGCTTAAGACTCGCTGATTCTCCAATAATTATTTCATCAAAAATACGATTTTCAATGTAGCTCATGATGGTGACCTATAGTTTAATGATTACTTTAAGAGCCTGCGTATGTACTGCATTCGCAAACGTTTCATATGCGTCTAAAATATTTTCGATAATTAAAATGATGACTGATTAATAACATAGGATCAATCTTATGGGAACAAATTGTTCTTAAGAGCATCGGTGTAGTTACCGTATCTACCAAATGGGTCGTAATGGTAATATTTTGTGACCAGAGGCGTTCTAAATGTAAATCCACCTTAGTACCATGCACACCCACATTAGCAAGAGTACCGCCAACCCTTACAATATCGTCACACAGATTAAAAGTAAACGGAATTCCAACTGCCTCAATCGCCGTATCAACATCACACCCTGCAAAACATATTCTGCTTGAGTCCCATCAATGGTATTCCATCCCCCATTGACACCATGAAAAGCAGAGGCCGTTCTTCAACTGTTTTTTGTCCTGATCCTTGGTAGACAAGTGCCTTCATATAACCTCCTTGTTTATATAACGACGTAAAAGGATACGTGTACCGCCCTGAGGAGCGATTCAAAGCAGTACATCAACGCTTCTGAAAAAAATCAGACCTGTTCTATCTTAATATCACGCGAACTGCTTTTTGTTTCTGCTTTTTTAGGCAAGACAACCCAAAGCATGCCTTTTTTGAAAGACGCCTTCGCTTTATCTACATCAACTGTTGAAGGCAATGAAATGACTCGTTCATATTTTCCATAATTAATTTCACGAGAAAGATATTTTTTATTTTCATTTTTCTTCGATATTGATTTTTCACCACTGATGGTAAGTGCATTATCGGAGAAAGACACCTTAATATCTTTTTCATCCATGCCTGGCATCTCAACCTGAACAGAAAAATTGTCTGCATCTTCTACAATATCCATAGAAGGCAAAAGTTCTAGTTTTTCAAATTGCTCTAAACCAGATTTATTTGATGAAAAAATATCGTAAAAATCTCGAAAAGCGTTATCAACATCATGTTGAAGACTTAGAAACGGATTCCGAAAAAACTCGATGGGAATAGGTGTTGCGTTCTTCCATTTAAGTAAGTTATTCATCTGACTCTCCATTTTCTGAATTAGAAAAACAAACAATAATTTAAGAATGAAACAATTACGATCCATCTAAATAAGTTTGGTTCACTGAGCAGATTTGTCAAGTTATGAGCAATTCAAGCAAGTTGCTCATAAAAATGCTACATTTGAACTAAAGGTCATATAAAGGATAAATATGATGCATGCAATGATTATGGAACAACCTAACCAAAAGCTAGTATATAAGGAAGTCAAAAAACCCCACCCCAATCTTGACGAGGTACTCATAAAAGTCAGGGCATGCGGAATATGCAGAACTGATTTACATGTAGTTGATGGCGAATTAAAACACCCGAAACTACCGCTGATTCCTGGACACCAAATCGTAGGGATCATAGAACAACTGGGAGCTAGAGTTACTTCGCTTCAAATCGGACAACGAGTGGGTGTTCCCTGGTTAGGAGGCAGCTGTGAAACCTGTAAATTTTGTTTATCTGGACGCGAAAATCTTTGTGATCAAGCCCGTTTTACGGGCTATCAAATTGATGGCGGTTTTGCAGAATACTGCGTGGCGAATAATAAAGTCTGTTTTCCTATCCCTGAAGGATACTCAGACTATCAAGCCGCCCCTTTATTTTGTGCTGGATTAATTGGTTATCGTGCGCTGCTAAAAACCGCAAATGCAGAACACTTGGGTATATATGGTTTTGGAGCTGCCGCACATATCTTGATTCAAGTAGCCCAAAAACAAGGCAGGAAAATATATGCATTTACTAGCCCAGGGGATCGCGCTGCTCAAGAATTTGCCTATCAACTCGGGGCAACCTGGGCCGGTTCCTCCAATCAAACGCCTCCTCATCTTCTTGATGCAGCAATTATTTTCGCACCAGTCGGCGAATTAGTCCCGCTTGCATTAAGTAACACTGAAAAAGGCGGCACTGTTGTTTGCGCAGGGATTTATATGAGTGATATTCCTAGTTTTCCTTATGATATTCTTTGGGGAGAACGCACTCTATGCTCTGTTGCTAATCTAACACGTAATGACGGTAAAGAATTTTTATCGTTAGCTCCCTCAATTCCAATAATTACTGAAATACATACATATCCTTTAATTGCAACTAATCAAGCTCTTGACGATCTTCGTCATGGACGTTTTACTGGAGCAGCAGTAATCAAGATATGAACCAATTGCGCCCAGACAGTGAGCCAATAAATCAAATTAAACATCAATTAAAACAAATGGTTAATAGACGCTTTAATCCAAAAAATTTTAGATAAATATTTGACTTAATCGTAAATAAATTAGATATTATGGGTACAATAATAAAAATAATTGTCTCATCATGCCTAAAAATTTCTTTTTAAATTGGCTACACTACTCCCACACAGAACAAAAGTACGCTACTTTATTAGATATTCAAATAAAAAATGCGTTTCAAAAGCTAAAGCATAGTGATTTTAATAATCCCGCAGGATTTGCTAATCTCAAAAATGCAAGTCACGAACTCAAGCGCTTTTTTGAGTGCAGAAAAATATTTGAACAATTTATCAGTGATGACATCACAGACCATATGCAACAAAAAGATCAGCTGCGCGCATTTAAAAAATGGATGAATATTGCAGAAATCTTATTACAAAAACATAATTATGAAGCCTATTGTTTGGTAGTCTATCGTTTATCTCAAATTGATATGGACTTTAAATTAAGCCAGAAGCTTTCGTCAAAAAATAAAAACAGTTTTAACGCCCTTGAAACATTTACTTCCCCTGCAAATAATTTTACAGTTCTACGCAGGCATATGGAATCTAATCAAAATCCTAGAAAATTGTCTCCCTCATTCATACTATCCAAAGATATAACCACTTTAAATGAGGTACTAGGTAAAGATAATAAAAGCCGTCAAAAAAAAGCGGCATTATCACAAGGTGCACCACCAAAAGAACACGATATTCCAGCTTTAAGCAAGCACCTGAAAAATACATTTAAACTCATTACTGAACGCTACCGCAGCGAGCAATCTGAAATTGTAACGCAAGAATCTCTGCAGCAATCATTAATTAATCCCCGCTCAATAGTACAACGCGAATCTGTGGGATCTCAACCAGTGAATAATTTGCCTAAGTCAGAATGGCAGTCTTCCACTCCCATTTATAGTATCTATGGTCAAAAAATTTCTCCTTCATTTTGGACTAGATGCCTCCAGGATCATTGTAAAGAAATGTTGACTGCCGAGAAATTTTTACCCCGACGTCATCCCTAAGAATGATTATGGCGGAAATAGCCCATATGCTTAGCCGCCAAAAATTGCGTGATCTTATGCACTTGATTTGTGATTGTCATCGACAATAGATAGAACCTGAAGCGAAATACATTAGATGTATCATGAGCGTCCTCTTTATATGCTTTTAGAAATTACAGTAACAATTGTTGCTTTCTTCTGTTCACCATTTGACATTCTGCTCAAATCCAATGTATTATGATCACTGTTTAAATTAATTTTTCACAATGCATAAATGATCAATTGTCAGCAACAACAATTTTCGATGAACAACCCGTCTGCGTTGCTGCAGTTTTTTTTATCTATTGTTTTAATTATTGTCGTGATTTCTGTGGTGGTCGTCGTCGTCTATCCCTCCCTACCCTAGAGCCATGTCCTTGATTATTCGACCCTCTAGGGAGAGGGACAGAATAATCACCCACTACGACATTAACTATCTAGAGAGGAACCATGGAATATTCATGTGATGCACAAACATTAAATGCAATAAAAACAAAAACCAATACACGTCGTGCAATTCTTGTCATTAGTTTATGCGCTGCTTTTTTGTTTTATAAGTACATTTTACAAAATTTTCCCAGCGTAATGGCCCCACAGTTAATGGATGCATTTCATTTGCATGGCCTAGGACTTGGCGTATTATCAGGGGTATATTTTTGGACCTACCTCATCGTTCCCTTATTTGTGGGTATTGTCCTTGATCATTATGGAACACGATGGGTAACTACGGGTGCTATTTTTTGCTGTGCTTTAGGAATATTCATTTGCGCACAAGCCCAACACTTAAATGCCGCCATTTGGGGACGCGCATTGATCGGTGTTGGCGTATCATTTGCGAGCATTGCCTATTTCAAATTATCTGCCGTATGGTTTGATAAAAAGTACTATGCCTTATTGACCTCTTTATTAGTTACTGCCGCAATGATTGGTGCCATATGTGGCCAAATGCCATTGGCTTGGTTAGTGAGTCAAATCGGCTGGCGCGCTAGTTTAACTAATTTAGCCTGGATAGGCATTGCGCTCGCTTTCTTATTTCTGATATTTGTTAAAGACAAACCGTCAGCAACAACCATTGAAGTTAAAGCATCTGAAAGTGAACATTTATGGCGTGATATTCTATCCATTTTAAAAAATAAACAAAATTGGCTATTAACAGCCTACAGCGGCTTGGCATTTTCTCCAATAGTTATTTTCTGTGGTTTATGGGGCAATCCATTTCTCCAAAAAGCATATGGCTTAGATAAATTAGCAGCCCCAAGTATGATTTCATTAGTATTTGTTGGATTAGCAATTGCATGCCCATTATTTGCGCTATTTGCAAATCGTATACGCAATCGTTGTGCCCTAATGTTTTACAGTACCTTAGTATCCGCATTGTGCATTAGCTTAGTAATCTATGCGCACCCAATGCCATTATGGATGTTAAGTATCTTACTCTTCATGTTTGGTTTTAGTTTGGGTGCCTTCCCCTTTGTTTTTGTAATCGGCAAAGAACTCAACCCTTTGCATTTAGCCGGTACTGCAACTTCATTGCTTAATGCCAGTGACGCTCTTTTAGATGCCATTACCGAACCTGCCATAGGAACGCTGTTGGATATTTTTAGCACTGGCAATGGGCATGACTTCTCTTTATTTAGTTATCATATTGCCTTAGCAATTTTGCCTTTGTTCCAAATCATTGGCGCATTCATGATGAGATGGGTAAAGGATGAATGCCGTAGCTAATTAGCAAGCCCCTCTCTCGCCAATGAGAGAGGGGCTTAATCTAAATGAATCACATTGCAAAAAGCTTATTATATTTGCACTCCAAAACTGCCTCATCCGCAGTAGAAAATACAGTAAGCGTTTCATTGCTTGGAGTGGTATTAGTGCCACTTATATATCGCGAACGTATAATCCCAAAGAAACCATGCGACGCGGCTAATTGTTTCGCTCGTTCAGCTCCAAAAAGATCCTCCACACCCTGCCATTCTTTTCCAGATTTTGGATGAATATCTTATGCGTTTAGCGCTCTTAAATATGCGAATTTAGGGTCTAATAAAAAATCGTGTAGCTGAACGAAGAGATCATTATTTCCACAATTATTAAAAAACTTAGAAGAATTCGCTCGCCTTTATTTTGCTCAACTTCAGCCATTTTTTAAACTGACTACGAGCTAATTTAAATCAACAAATGACGTACCGGCCGTACTTGAAACTTTATCACCTTAAACAATAGCCATACTGTCTTACAGCTTGATACTGTATTTTATTTAATCTGCAATGACAACAAACAATCATTTAGAACAAGAGACATGACCGAATCCAAAAAGGAAGAAATAAAGTCAGAGACTGAATTGCTTTACACAGAGGCCACAACACTCCTTGAAAATAAGAAAATCACCCAAAGAAATTCGTAATTTCATTGAAGTAGTTCAATTCAAGCAAGCCCCCTTTCTTAATAAGGTACCTGAGGAGATGCTAAAAGAAATTGGCAGTTATCTAGACGACCCTACCCTGAGTTCCTCCTTAGCGCGTACTAATCAGAAGGAAGTGAACACCCTATTAAAACCAAAACGAGTATTCACTAAATTTCTTCAACAGGTAGTTTATGGAGGAAAGGATAAAGTATAGGTGTTATTTGCCCTGAGGAACAAACAGAAACAGGATAAGAAGATACAGGAGCTGTTATGTAAAACTGGCACAGTTACCGATTATTCAGATCGAAAGTTCCACTGTACAGCCTATGAATATGCCTACTGGGCAAAGGACACTCACATGTGTAGGATGCTAGAACAGAATATGGATGAGCAGACCAAAGAAAAAATGCGAATACGCTGCGAAGCGATAGAGAGGAATGGTTTAAAGTATACTCAGAATGGTAAAGAGTGTTGTACCACACACTTTAACTTAACCCCACTTAAAACAGCATTGCAAGAATTTATTGTTGTATATAACAATTGGCCTAATACAGGCAATTTGGATGCAAGGAAGGCGATAAGGACGGCGGCATGGATGAAGGTTGGGCTTGCTCAGCGCGATGTTTCGGTTCATGTGATTTATTGTAGGCCAGAACGGTCGTTTGCCCCAAAACCTAACTTTAATGAAGATAAATTACCGCCTGTCGTGACTTCTTCAATTTTAATACACACCAAAATGAGACATTGTTTCCATTGGTTATTACGCAGACATCGGGTCTTGAGGTTAATTTTGGATTAGCGCGATCGGGTGAGCGCCTGAATGCCGGCGGCGTCACCCCTTGGCCGGGGGTGTGGGCCGCCGAGATTGCTAAACCGCCTTGATGAAGTGAGAACAGAAGAACTCAAGCAGTCGCTTGATAACCTGAAGTCGGAGGAACTAAAGTTTGGTCTTTAGATTGCTTAATGTTCTGGTAAAATAGCCCGGCGGCATAGGCCGCGGGCTTAAAATCCCAACAAACATTAAAAAAAAATTCCAGTAGCTCTTGGTACGGCTAACTTTGTGACGTTCTCACCCACCACATGGGGCACATTCTAATTCTGCGGCACTTCGGCATAAGAAAATAAATTTTCAGTATTCATTGAGTTACAACCTTTGTTGGTAAAGAAGTATTACTTTGCTCTAAATAATACTCATCAACGGTTAACAATATTTTTTCCTCAAGCGCTTTTGCTTTTTCAGCTTTGGCTACGCCATTGGTAATAATCGAAAAAACAAAGGATTTTGCATTAGGATTAATAATAAAACCGGATAAAGAGGAAACATCATGCATTGTGCCGGTTTTTGCGAAAACCTTTTTATTGAGAATCGTATCTTTCATTCTACCCTGCAAGGTTCCAGAAACACCTGCTTGTGGTAGGGAGCTTAAGAGTATCGGCTGCATGTTTTTATCATGATAAAGTTCTGTTAATAAGCTGACAAATTGCTCAGCGGCAATCAAATTATAACGCGTTCCTTCGCCATCAATTAACTCCATTTGGGTCATATCAAGGTGTGTATGCTCAGCAATTATTTTTTTCATAGCAAACATGCCTTCTTTATGAGTTCCTTTGCCGGTCATGAGATAACCAAGCTTTCGGGTAATGTTATTGGCATAAAGATTATCCGATTTTTGCAGCATGTGCTTCACCAATTTAAATAAATTAGCTGATTGATAACTAGCAATAGGATGTGCATCTGCTGGAGTAGAACCACTAATAATCGTTCCTTTTAATGCAATTCCGTTTTCATCCAGTGCATTTTTAACCACTTTTTTCGCGAATAAAATCGGATCAGGTATAGCAAACTCTAATATTTTAGGATTTTTTTCCTGAACCATACATCCAAACAGACGCAGTGTATTATCATCCTTAAGTTCAACGTGTAAACTGCAATGATTTTTCTCATCCTCTTTAGTTACTGTAGTCACTTCATTAATGATTGTCAGTGCTCTTAAAGGCGTTTTAACCGTTTTATTGGAAGAGGATTTAGGCTTAATTTGCGCGGGCATTCCTAATGTTTGTGCACTTGTTAATACGTAGGATTCCGCATTTTCATTTAATACAGTGGCTGTATCAGGGGCAGTATAGGCCCATCCTAAATCATCATAAGAATCACCACTCAGATAAAATGGTGCAGGATATTGTGTGCCATCAATGACAATATTTCCTTGAATCGTTTTGATATTATTCTTTTTCAGATTCGCTAATAATGCGCTTAAATTATCTGCTGTTAAAGATGGTGATCCGGTAAAACTAAGATAATAATTTTGACCTTTCTGAGACAAAGTAGTTAAAAAGCGAAAATCTGGCTTGATATAATAAAGGGCTGCAGCTGCCGTAAAGAGCTTTGTACTGCTTGCCGGGGTTAATAATTTATTCGCGTTTCTGCTGTAAATTACTTCCCCTGTTTGCGCATCTTTAATCAGCACACCTACGCTAGCTCGAGGTAGTTTTTGCTCAATAAGTTCATCAATTTTTGCTGATAATGTTTGCGCGTGAACAGCCTGATTAAAAAGCAATGCAGTACAGATCAACGTATAGTTAAAATATCGCACAGGATTTACCTCAAAATGCATTAATCGATTTGCATATAGCTTCTCTTATCCTTAAGCTAAGTGCAAGTGCTTGTTTTTTCTTTGACCAGAATTCAAAAACTATTTTAAGAATTGTCAATTAACAATAGAAACATATGGATGCTGCTCTTTATCAAACCATTGTAAAAGAGCTGATAAATGCGATTCATCAGTGGCAATACACCCAGCAGTTGGCTTATTTTCTGATTGCCATAAGTGCATAAAAATAGCACTACCCAGATCGGGAATAATGAAATTCATATTATAATTGACGATTAAGCCCATTTTATAAGGCTTAATTAACATGCTTTCATAACTTTTAGCATCCGTTTCACCGTGAACCCACATGTTGTACTGTTTATGAGTAACATCATCAATAAATTTATCATGGGACGTAATGTACTTATAATCCATTTTAAGCGCTAATGGTTGCGTGCCAAAAGCCTCACCTAATGGGTATAAACCCGCGGGGGTTTTCTTGTCACCTTCGACTTTTTCACCTAAGGGAGCAACTCCAGCACCACCAACCACAGCAAGAAATGACGATTTAAACGCCGGGCTCCACGACGAATTATGGCGCTGGCAAGCAGTAACTCGGGCTTTAATGCCCGCTAAAGAGCGCACCAGAATCACTTGTGATGCCGAAGACGGGAGCTCTTTAAAATCTGCAGAATTAATCTGTGCACATGGATTTTCAAAGCTGTTGGAGAGGTAATAAATCCCAAGACTTAAAACAATCAACGTAAGACCAACAATGTATTTTATCATGTCTATAAATTCAAATTAGGGCTACTAGGTTTTGTAAAATCGCGTATAAATTCTGCAGGTGAATCCTTTTCCTCTAATTCATCCAGGTGAACCAAAGTAAAATAAGACTTATTGGCCAGTGAGCTAATACCTGGATTTTCCGGATAATATTTAAGTAGTGGAAAAAATACAGACTGTCCAATCACATAACGACTGTCTTTACTCTCAGGTGACATACCCCAAATATTTTGATAAGTCATAGCCGCCCTTTCATGCTGACCGACCGTCTTATTACCTAGATACAGCATGACATGCCCACCAATATAAATAAGAGTCATTAAGGGATGCCCCTTTTCTGTTAGTGCAGCAATACGCTCATCCACACTATTTTTGATAAATCCAGTGGTGTTCCCATTTTTGCCTGATGGCCTGAGTTTCGCAGAAGCCAAATACCCAGCGGTGTAAAAATACTTTTTAATTCTTGTGAACAATCATTAAAAAAGAACATCCCCCCCCATCCATAAGGACGATTCTGCAATTGCTTCATAATGCGCGCCATGTTTTTGGGAGAAGCCTCAAGCGGCATTAATGCAGCAGAGTTTGGGTTGACAAAACTTATCGTAATTACCGCTTGCTGCTGAGTATTTTTAAACGGTGTCAAAATTATAATCCGGTTATCATCACGTGCCACCCATGGAAATACAGCACCAATATAGCCCGCAAATTGAAACTGCTGATGTTTATTGACAACACTTGCTCCGGTCTCAGTAATAGCAACCAATCTCGATTGCGCTGCCTTTTGCCATTGTGCAATAAATTGATTAGAGACATACGCAATATCAGAACTTTTTACCCAGGCAAAATATTCATCTGGAGTTAAGATTAAAGACCAGGACTTATCCTGCGAGACGCTAAGAACATAAAGTGGCGTTCCTGCCCAAACAGCGGATTCTTCTAAATTATCAAACGGAAATCCTTGACCAGCCAAACTAAAATGATAAAAGTCAGGAGCTTGTTCTGGGAGCGCCCGAGCAAAGGTATTGGTTATGGCAATGGCTCTATTGCGTGGATTAAAGCTGATTGACTCTATAGCGACCCAATTCATATTTCGTTTTATCTGTTGCAACCAGAATTCATCATGCTCTTTAAAATTCATGCCATAGTGCTTTTTATCATCAGACTGATCTTGATTGTCGTAGTCTTCTACTGTGTCGAGCTCAATCTGCTTTACAACAGGAAGCACCGCTTTTACCATCCGCTCACTCCAAGGAGAAAGACCTTGCTCTGCAGTAGAATAATAATGATTATAAAATTGTCGTAATTGTGCTTGCTGATAGGCTGGCTTTAATAAAGACGTAGCATAATCCGCATTATCAGGAGATAAATACCTGCGAATAAGCTTTGAGAGGAAAATCATAAATAGGCACCTCAGCCGCTGAGGTTAATACTGAAAGACGGCATAGAAATAGTAAAGTTAATGACCTATAAAACATAAACAATACAACCAGCCAAGTAATATTAGTCTGATTGTATCATTAAAAAACGATCAAATCAGAACCTCATCTTTTTTGATAATTATTGAACCATCACTCTCATTAACAATATATTGATGTTCAACTGGCTTTAATAAAGCCTGGGATAAGCAAAGAATAAAAATACTTAACGGTAGAATACAAATTAAATCAAATGGAAACTGTAAGGCTCCTATGCCACCAAAAGTTCCTAAGTAGGAGATAAGAAGCATGGTCCCCATATAAAAGAGAAACCAGCACATTAGTAACCCATTATCAAAAGAGCTCTTACGATGCGCCACAAAATAAAGAGTAATCCCCACCAATAAAGCCACATCCAGTTTCCAAATAACGGAAAATCCACACCAGTACAACATTAAATTACAAAAATAAAAAGCAAGATGGGAGCAAATTAAAGCACCAGAAAGTCTAAATGGGCGCGGTGAATCAGGTTGTAATTTGCGCATCGCTAACAAACAAATTGGTCCAATACTGTAAGAAAGAATGCTGGCCGATGAAAGAAAAGCCACTAATTTTTGCCAACCAGGAAATGGCAGAAACGACAGCATACCTACGACTAAATTCGCATAAAGAGTAACATATGGAATTTTATGACGATTTACTTTTAAAAATATTTTGGGTAAATGTTCATTTTGTGCCATTCCATAAAGAATACGCGAAGTCGCTGCTGCGTAAACTAAAGCCGTACCTAATGGAGAAAACGAAGCATCAATCATGAGTAACGTGGCAACGACCCCAAGGCCTAATAGTAAAGCCAACCCCACTAAAGGACCACTATCACCAGGATAAGTTAAACCCGACCAACCATGTTCTAAATACTTTTGCGGAATAGCCGCGATAAAACTTAACTGCAGAAGGAAATATAAAATAAAACCAATTAAAACAGCACCCAAAATTGCAATGGGAATACTGCGTTGTGGATTTTTAACTTCACCTGCCAGTATTAAACCATTTTGAAATCCAGTAAATGCGAAAACAACCCCACCTTCAGACAACGCAGCAAAGATACTCACCCAACTCTCTTTATCTGATAAATGTATAGAAACATTACTCATTGATGGGGCAACATGGAGCAAAGAAACGATGGCAATCGAAGGTAAAATAAATTTGATAATACTAACGTATTTATTGCATTCAGCCAGTAATTTTATACCGTATGAGTTTAATAAAACAACAAAAAGCATAATGGCAACGGCCGCAAGATAACCATAAGATGAAAGTTGAAGTGTTACTGAATTACCAGCAACAAGAATGGGAAAAAAGTGACTGGCATATTGAAGAATGGCTTGTATTTCAATTGGAGTCATAACAACGTATGAAAGCCAGGAGGTCCAGGCAAATAAAAACCCAACCGCTTTTCCGTGCGTAAAAGTCGGGTAATTCGACATTCCTCCAGAAATGGGAAACATAGTACCCAACTCACACAAAGGCAATGCAATAAAAAGCATGAATAGAGCCGCGATAACCCAAGAAACAAGTGAATTGCCACCAGCTATTTGCGCACTGATGTAAGGACTAAATAACCACCCAGACCCTACCATCCCGCCAGCAGCAGCAATTAAAACATTTGTTGTTGTGATGTCACGTCTTAACATGAAAGATTCCTTCTTATTCAGGCTACATCGACTATAATAATTCAATAATAACACCATATTGCATATTTTGCCGCTCGCTCTAATGCGATTTGTATGGGCCTTATTAAATTGCTACTGGCATCTTCACGGAGAATGCCAATATAAGATACAATGTGCATTGTCTTTTTCTTGCTTCGATTGGGAAACTGAAGCACTTACTTTAATACGAAGACATCAGCAGCTAAATTATTTTCCCAGTAACGAACTAGAAGTGCCTATGACGAATAAAACAGAACGATTTTATGAACAAGAAATACTCAAACTCTCAATCGCGGTAACCTTCATATTAGCCGTAGGAGGTGTTTTTTTCGGATTGTTGTCTGGTTCATTAGCCATTGTATTTGACGGCATGTTTAATATGGTAGATACCAGCATGTCAATACTCGCCCTTTTTGTGGCGCGCTTGCTAACTAGTGAAGGTAATCGCCGCTTCCAATATGGGTATTGGCACGTTGAACCCATTGTCCTCGTTTTTAATGGAAGTGTGCTTATTTTGCTTTGCGCCTATGCATTAGTGAGTGCTATTGGTAGTGTATTATCCGGCGGTCGAGAACTGAATTTTGACAGCGCCTTTGTGTTTACGTTAATAATGTCTATAGTATCCATTGCCATGTACCTCTATATACGACAAAAAAACAGAAAACTTAATTCAGAGTTTCTACGGCTAGATGTACAAAGCTGGTTAATCTCGGCGGCAATTTCGACCTCTTTATTAATTGCATTTGGCATTGCCTCAGGAATAGAAAGCACGCGCTTTAGTCACCTCACCCCGTTTATAGACCCGTTTATTTTAATATGCCTCACCTCCTGCTTAATTTTTGTTCCTATGGGAACCGTGCGTGATGCCATGCGTGATATATTTCTTATTGCTCCATTTAGCCTCGACGAACAAATAAGAGGTTTTTTAGATGAACTTACAGCAAGAAAAGGATTTAAAACTTATTCAAGCCATGTTGCTAAAATAGGACGTGCACAATTTATTGAAATAAATATCGTAGTGCCTCCTGGTTATCTCGTTGAAACACTGGATATAATTCGCCATGAAATAGCAGAGTTTATTCGCAAAGATAAGCAACAACTTTGGCTAACCATAACATTTACAGCAGAAGAAAGCTGGATTTAGATGCCCGATTAATTCACTAAGGCGACATATAGTTAAATGTTTAATTAACGGCAAATATTAGAAATTGTCATCTGCGCGCAGGCGGGGACGACATCTTTACCACTAATCAACTGATTATATTGAATATTTTCCTTAAGTAAGTGCCATTCGGATTTACCCCTATTTTAGCGCAACATCGAGTTTCTCTGCTTCGGCAGCACTAATTTGCAGTTACTTTATTCGTTGTTCCATCAATCACGGAAACACTGTCTTTCTCTCTGTTCGTCACATAGATCTTATTGGTAACCGAATTTATAACAATTCCGACAGAGCCATGACCAACCTTGATTTTCGCTTTGAACGTTTTGGTTACCCGGTCTGTTACGAATACCGTACCCCCCAGATAATTGCTCGAATAAACCAGATTGGTAGATTTGTTTACTGCCACAGTATTAGGCTCATCACTAATCATGACCTTGGAGACAAGCCTGCTCTTCACTGTATCAACTACAGCGGCAGTAATTCCCTTGTCATTAGCAATGAAAAATGCAGGTGTTGGTGCATACACCGCTACCCCCCGTCGTCCCATCAAGCGTTCCTCCTGCTGGCAAGAAATGAAAATGTCGGGGCTGGCAGACCGGTTGCTGTAATCGTAAAACCACTAAAAACTCCTTAAGTAAATGTAGCATTATCAATAGAGGTAATTATTGGCGCTACCGCACATTGAAATGCGTTAAGGTTTACATAGGTCGGATTCGTGTTACCGCCCTTAATCGTAAGGTCTGAAATTAAAAAAGCAACCGACGCCCGCATAGCAAATGAGATGGGGCAACTTGAGCCTGGGGGTAATAAAGCAGGACACTGATTCATTTGCACCACATAAGTCATAAAGTTAGCATCAGCTGAGGATGCCGCTATTTTTTTAGCATAATTGAAATAACCATCGATGAGCTTATTCCTATAGATTTTTAAAAAAATTATCCAGGTGAGCTCATTTGTGGCGGCTCATAGCGTTGCTCTCTGTCAACCTCCTTGCTTTCACGCTCGATTGCCTTTTCTAACTTCTCGCGTACCTCAGGAGGAGCTTTCGGATGCTGCTTTAAATACTCTTTACCTATATTGATTAAGTCAGGATTTTTAGGATTATTTGTTATTTCGCTCATTAATTCATTAACTTTCTCGACGCGCATCGCTTTACTATAGTCTTTATAACTTGCATTAACATCACGATGATCTTGTGCGCTAAGATTATCAAATCCATTTTTTTCTATTGCTTTTTGGCATAAAAGAATACCGCAAATATTTGCACGTGGATTGGCAACAGAGCAATTATCATATTTTTGCTCTTTTTGGGGAATATGAGCAATCGGAGGTTTGTTATCTGCAACACGATGCACCATCTTCATAATGTCCGCATGCGAGGTACCATTACTATGCCCATTCATTACTGCATTAATAAACTTGGGCTCTACTTTTTTTAAATCATCAATACGATAAATTTGAGTGCCGCAGTCATTGCCATTACTGCCAATCCCTCGATTAGTAAACACCATATAACCTGACTTAGAACCAGAACCATCTGGCACAATAGATAAACCCATACAATGACCTTTGCAAGCAATAGGAATCGTAGTTAACTTTCCAGATTGAATACGCCCAGCCATTTGCTCACCCGCTTGAGGGTTCTTTGCTGTGCTTCCGGAATATGCGCTCGTTTTATTTGAAAAACTATATGCATCCGCTATTTTTTTAAAATTATCATTACCCGGATTATTATTGGCATAGCTGACTACTGAATCAGTCATTAATTTATGAGCAGGCGCGATATTCGATAATTGTGAAAAAGTACCATCTGAAGCATTCATGACAATACCCAAGCTCAAACCAAAACGCTTCACCGGGTGGTGTTTCGCATCTACAGTTGCAGTTGCAGCAAAGCCAGCCTCTTTAGCCGCTTTACTATCTAATGCCATCTCAAATGCCGCTTTTTCAATAGGCCGTACTTCCGCCCCAAAATCCATTAAATGTTTTGCTAAAGAAAAATCCTGTTCCTGAAAGGCGCGTTGTAATGGACTCTGTCCGAAACTATTTTGTGTATAATTTAATGCTTGTGCGATGTTATCAAAACCCTGCTCTTGTGCAGCAGCCAATAACGCCGCTCTTAAGCGATCCAATTCCAGTCTTTGAGCAAATAACTGATTAATAAGATTAAAAAACGTATCATTTTCGACTTTTAATCGATTTAAATGTTCTTGTTGAGTGGAAAATTTTTGATCTAATTTGCTCAAGTTATTGTTTTTTTCATATATTTTCCCGAGCATATCCATAACTTCAAAGGGATTAAGACTAGGATTTGGCATATTATATATACTCACATTGACATTTGATTTAATTATAACAGAAATATGGCAATTTTTTGCCCTCTCCCATAAATGAGAGAGGCATTTATCCTATGAAGTTTTTCTGTGCTGCATAATTGCAGAAAAAAACTCAGGTTTATTAAGTCCCATAGAGGCAAATATTTGTGGTACTCGATCCCAGGAGCCCTCTTGTTCAATACTGGCAACCACCAATTCAAACCCTGCTTTTTTATCTGCATCCAGTCCCCAGCCATTAATAAGGCACAATCCTCTTAATCTTTTCGCCTCAATATGAGCTAAAACAATAGCGGCAGACAAATATGCATGTGCTTGTTCATAAAGCTGTCGGCATTTTTTAGCGTTCACATCACTTTTAAAAATACCTTCTTTTTCCAAATTTTCTCTGAATTTTGCTTCATCCAGATTTATTTTCCCTAATTGATAATTCGCCTCGGCATCATCAAGACCTGCAGCAGCTCTGAGACACTCATCATATAAAAGATGAGCATAAGGAATTTTCTTATTAGCCCTAATGCTCTTGTATATCGCTGCCAACTCAAAATAATAGGCAATTTCTTTTTTCAACACATCATCAACAGGCTGGTTATGTTGCCTGTTCGCTTGCATCGCTTTTAATTTTTTAATAATTTTCTTGATTTTCCAACGCTTTAACATAAATAACTCCTGTCATCGCTTACTAGACGGTTGATTGAATAAAGTATTGCAACAATAAAATTACGACAACAATAGCAATCATTAAACCAAGGATTTTCCCCCCAAAACTAGCAGATTCTTTAAGCTGTTTCTGTATTTCCACACTGGACTTTCCTTCGTCGACATTAGGGTTTAATTCATTACCATACATTTGGTTATCAAGATGGCGGGAAACAAAATAAGAAATAAGACCAGTAATGACACAAGGTATAAAAAAGATTAACCAGACAACCGTCTTACTTCCCGCTGAAGTATAATGATAATCATCTTGATACATTGCCAAAAGATTTAAAATAAAATCAGGGACGTTGTAACTTAATTCCCATAGAAAATAAGGCAATAGATACACGCTAAAAAAGAATAAACCCAAACTAATTACCAGACAAAAAATTCCAAAAAGAAACAATTTGCTGTTACCACCAAATCGATTTGATTCCATATTTACCTTTAAAAAAGTTCCTTATTATATGTAAAAGATAGCAGATGCATATTAATATGTACACTTACTGGTGATATTAAGCAATTCATTTTAAAATCAATAATCTTCATAATACTTTAAGGTAAACCATGAAACGCTATGTTTTTATGCTCTCAGATGGAACAGGAATTACAGCAGAAACATTGGGCAACAGTTTGATTACTCAATTCGAAAATATTCCATTTGAACGCCTCACTATTCCCTACATTGATTCAGTGACAAAAGCTGAGGATGTGGTTTTACAGATTAATAAAGCCTTTATTGAATCAGGAGTCAAACCACTGGTATTTATGACTTTAATTAATAAAGAAATAAGAAATCTTTTTTTTAAAGAAGCAAATGCCTGCGTTTATGATTTATTTAACACCTTTATTGGTCCTATGGAGCAAGAGCTTAATGAAAAATCTTCTTATACTGTAGGCCGAACGCATGGTGTGATCAATAACAAGCTTTATTTGCATCGACTAGAAGCGATTGATTTTGCCCTTTTACATGATGACGGCGTAAAACCACGTGGTTATGATAAGGCAGATATTGTCCTTATCGGTGTTTCTCGTTGTGGCAAAACCCCCAGCTGTTTGTATATGGCATTGCAATATGGAATTCTCGCGGCAAATTACCCATTTACTGAAGAAGAAATTATTGGCTTTAAATTACCTGATGTATTAAAACCTTATAAGCACAAACTCTTTGGTTTAACAATCGATGTGCAACGTTTACATCAAATTCGCACTGAGCGCAGACCTCATAGTAAATATGCTTCAGTTGAACAATGCCGCTTGGAAGTTAAAGAAGTTGAAGCCATGTATCAGAACGAAAAAATTCCTTACATTAATTCCACTAAATATTCGATTGAAGAAATCTCAACTAAAATCCTGGCCTCATCAGGTTTACAACGTAAAATATAAAAAAATGAAGGGAAAAAAGCCCATAAATGCCATTAAGATCCATTCGGGCTGAGAACAGACAAGGTTTATCTCCTTAACTTGGACGGCTATGGGGCTTAACCCAACAATTGATCTAGACCGTGGTATCATGTAACTTATTTATACGCTGCTGTTGGGCCGAGGCCCAACAAAAATCAGAAAATATCAGGCTAGACTACCCACATTGCCATAAAATCATCCACTTTCATTACTGCCAGTGCGTTGGTATCACTCATTGCTTGAGTAATCTTTTCTACACGCTCGGCTGAAAATTGCGTGCTCAGATTCTTTTTAAACTTAGACAATAAAACTGGGATACCTTCTTCTCGTCGACGCTGATGGCCAATCGGATATTCCACGGTGACTAGCTCACTTTCACTACCGTCTTTAAAGACTAATTTGATACTGTTTGCAATAGAGCGTTTTTCAGGATCATGATATTCACGTGAAAAACGTTCATTTTCAGTTACATGCATTTTAGCGCGTAAAGCATCAATACGTGTATCCGCGGCCACCTCATTTTCATAATGTTCTGCTGCTAAATCACCAAATAAAAGACCAATAGCAACCATGTATTGTAAACAATGATCGCGGTCAGCAGGATTATGCAGGACGCCTTGTTTACTAATAATACGTATCGCTGACTCATGAGTGACTAACTCAATTTTAGCTATATCAGCAAATCTGCTTTTCACCATAGGATGCAATTTCACGGCACACTCAACTGCTGTTTGTGCATGGAACTCAGCAGGATACGATAATTTAAACAAAACGTTTTCCATTACATAACTGCCATAAGGACGTTGAAACTTAAATGGCTTTTTACCAAATAAAACATCGTAAAAACCCCAGGTAGGAACACTTAAAGCACTGGGATAACCCATTTCACCGCGTTGCGCTATAAGGGCCAAACGTACAGCTCGTGACGTTGCATCACCAGCAGCCCACGATTTACGTGAACCTGCATTTGGAGCATGTCTGTAAGTTCTTAGGCTCTGACCATCAACAAAAACCTGCGATAAAGCGCGTAGCATCATGTCCCTGTCTGCACCAAATAACAATGCAGCAACCGCAGTACTGGCAACCTTTACTAAAATCACATGATCCAAACCAACACGGTTAAAGCTATTTTCAAGAGCAAGACATCCTTGAATTTCATGCGCTTTAATCATCGCAGTTAGAACATCTCGCATTAAAATAGGCGCTTTACCTTGTACGCAATTCTGCCTGCACATGTAATCTGCAACGGCCAGAATAGCCCCTAGATTATCCGAAGGATGCCCCCACTCCGCAGCCAACCAGGTATCGTTGAAATCCAACCAACGAATCATCGTGCCAATATTAAATGCCGCTTGCACCGGATCCAGCTCATAAGAAGTTCCAGGAACACGAGCCCCACCTGCGAGCGTTGCCCCAGGAACAATGGGGCCCATTAATTTGGTACATTCAGCAAAATTAAGTGCGAGAATACCGCAACCCAATGTGTCCATTAAGCATAAACGCGCGGTTTCATAAGCAACAACACTCTCAATATTCTTGTTTAATACATAATCAGCAATATCAATAATTACCTGATCATAATCAGGCTTCACATTATCTTCTACATAATTGCTCATATTAACCTCTTGTTTCAATTGCGGAAAAGGGTCTAGGATCTGGTCCAGTATATTCTGACATTGGTCTAATTAATTTATTATTCGCACGTTGCTCAAATACATGTGCTGCCCAGCCTGTGATACGCGACATCACAAAAATTGGCGTAAATAAAAAAGTCGGTATGCCACAATAGTGATATGCTGAAGCACTATAGAAATCAAGATTAGGAAATAATTTCTTTTCAGACCACATGACTTCTTCAATACGTTCGGAAATATTATATAACTGCAAATCATTCTTTGCTTCGCCTAAGCGGAAAGACCATTTTTTGATAACATCAGAGCGCGGATCATGTGTAGTATAAACACGATGACCAAAACCCATAATTTTAGCTTTATTTTGCAGCATCTTTTTCAATTCTGCTTCTGCTTCATCAGGGGTTTTAAATCGTTCGATTAGTCCCATCGCCGCCTCATTCGCACCACCATGTAATGGACCACGCAATGCGCCTATCGCACTGACAATTGTTGAGTAGAAATCAGCGAGGGTTGCCGCAGTAACACGAGCAGCAAAAGTGGACGCATTAAATTCATGCTCTGCATATAAAATCAAAGAAACATTCATCATATCAGCTTCAAGCTTAGTCGGCTTATGGCCATGCAATAAAGTAAGGAAATGACCACCAGTAGTTGGTTCTTCAGTCAAGCCAGAAATATCTTTATTTTGAAAATGATAGGCATACCAGTAACACATCATTCCGGGGAATAGAGCTAACAAGCGATCAGCGATTTGATGCTCTTCAGAAAAATCATTTTCTGGTTCAATAGTTCCCAAAAATGAACATCCAGTTCTTAAGACATCCATTGGATGTGTATTTTTTGGAATCATTTTTAATACTGTTTTTAATGCATCAGGAAGCGCTCTTAGACCTACAAGTTTTTTAGTATACGCATCTAACTCTTTTTGCGTTGGTAATTTGCCATACAATAATAAATAAGCAACTTCCTCAAAGCTGGCATGTTCTGCCAAATCATCAATAGAATAACCTCTGTAATTTAAACCTTGTCCCTTTAGCCCAACTGTAGCAATTGCTGATTCTCCAGCAACAATTCCGGCTAAACCGCCGCTTTTAACACTCATTGTCTTCCTCCATTCTCAATTGGTCTAATTTTTGCTCATACAGGTGATAACCAAGAACCCCATATAACTCTTCGCGAGTCTGCATTTTATCCAACATAGATTTTTGTGTTCCATTGTGAATAATTGCTTGATATGTATTTAAAGCGGCTTGTGACATTGCTCTAAATGCACTTAATGGATATAAGATTAAAGAAATCCCTACACCTGCAAGTTCTTCACGGGTAAACATAGGCGTCTTGCCAAACTCAGTAATATTCGCCAATACCGGAACCTTAAGCGCGCGGGTAAATGTTTGATATTCATCGAGAGTGGTCATTGCCTCAGGAAATATCATATCAGCCCCTAACTCTGCACAAAATTGTGCTCGCTCTATTGCTGAATTCATCCCCTCAATTGCATAAGCATCAGTTCTCGCCATAATGACAAAATCAGGATCTTGGCGAGCATCTACTGCTGCCTTAATGCGATCACCCATTTCGCTCTTGGACACAATGGCTTTATTCGGTCTATGCCCACAACGTTTTGCCAAAACTTGATCTTCAATATGAATTGCGGCAACACCCGTTTTTTCCATCAATTTTACGGTGCGTGCAATATTAAATGCATGTCCCCATCCAGTATCTACATCAACAAGAAGAGGCAAAGGACAGGCCTCTATAATGCGTCGCGCATCATCAAGTACCTCAGATAAATTAGTCATCCCCAGATCAGGTAAACCGTAAGACGCATTTGCGACCCCCGCACCCGAAAGATATATTGCTTTTGCCCCAGAAGATTGCGCTAACATTGCCGAATAAGCATTTATTGTACCCAGAATTTGCAGGGGGCTATTGTCTTTGACGGCTTGCTTAAATACCTTCCCCATGGAATTAGCCATGAACATCACTCCTTGATCTTTAAGGGTTATTATTATGCGCCAATGCTCAGCTCATCTCAATAGTAATATCATTTGTTTCACTGAGTTGCGGTTGCATCTCGGCGATCTAATCGCTTTTCAGCTCGGGACTCCCCTGATAATATTTTTACGCAAAAAGCGCGCTGGAGATAAAGCTTGATGAAGATTCCGCGGCAAAAAACTCGGCTCATGATTAATTAACGCAGCCAGCCATTCGGCGCATAAAGGAATCGTAGTAAGCCCTCGTGAGCCAAAACCGGTACAGACATAAAGTCCAGGGTAATAAGGTCCGGCCGTTGCAATCCAACGTTTTGAATTGCTTTCTAATCCAGCATATAAATCCATAAACGCTGCTTTATTAGCCACTTTTCCAACTATGGGTAGATAATCTGTGGTTGTTGCCCTAACACCTGCCCAATGTGCTCTGATTTGTTCAGACCATAAAATTTCTGGTGCAAGTTGTTCCAATTTAGCCAAATTAATTAAATCATCCTGATTTTTTATTTCAGCTGCAGCCGTTTTTAACTCATAAGTGGCTCCAAAATGATGCAGCCCATCGATTGATGGCAAAACATGTCCATCGGCACATAAAGGCATCTTCAATGAAGAACTTTCTTGCGTGGATGAAATTGCCGTCATCTGGCCACGAATAGGCTTAATCGGCAAATATTTTACCGCTTCAAAATCGGTTATTTTATAACCATTAGCAAGAATCAAAACCTCTGTTTCCCAATCATTAACGAGCCATTTCTTATCAAAAACCAATTCCTTTACTGGAGTATTCTTTACGAGAGTAATCCCTTCCCTATTGATAAGGAATTGACACAAAGCTGGGGAGTTAATCCATCCAGATAAGGGGATAAATAAACCATCTTGATGCAATGGAAGCCCTGTTAATTCGGAAGCGCCTAGTGGATTTACTAACGTCCCCAATTCAGGATATTGTGCCAGCCAATCATGTAAACTAGATTGAGCTAATTGTTCTTTTTGGTTGTACGCAAGTAACAAGGAACCGTTAAGTTCTCCGATGCAGGTTTGTTGTAAAATGGATTGGTACACCTGAGTGGCGTACAAAAAGGCCGAAAGCATAAATTGCGTTAATGGCGAGTTATAAGCAGATAATTTAGGAAATAAAACTGCTTGCTGATTTGCTGATGCGCCCTGTCCTACCTCGTTGAGCTCGTCAATTAGGGTTATTTTCCAGCCTTTTTGGGCAAGAGAATATGCAGTAAAGCACCCAGCGAGGCCAGCGCCAATAATAATCGCCGATTTAGTAGCATATTGTTCCGGTTGACTTACATGCCATGGTGTATGGCGCTGTTTCACACTATGTGAAGCAGTGCCATTAAAATGAGCACTAATCATGTGTCGCTTTGGCCCAAAACCTTTCTTTCTTTCAATGGTAAAACCATGGTGCCGCAAACTTTCTTTTACGGTGCCTGCGGCCGTATAAGTAGCTAAACTAGTTCCTTCTGTTGATAATAAAGCAACCACATTCATTAATGGATCAGACCATATACTTTTATTTTTGGCTGGAGCAAAGCCATCAAGATACCAGGCATCAACAAATACCGTTCGTAATTCGCGTTCAAGTTTTGCATCGCCACAGATTAATAACTGTTCATAACATTCAAATGCATCACCAAGCATTAACGTTAAAGTGACTCGTCCATCGCAAAAAGAAAGATGATGATAACCTGGTGTTAAGATAGGGTAGCTCGCAATAAGCTGCTGGGCTTCTTTTGCTAACTGAGGCCAACACTGAAGCGATTTAATTAAATCATCGCGCGTTAAAGGGTGTTTTTCGCAAGAAATAAAATGCAAATGACAATGTTCCGGAGCATTCTCCTCCCATAACTTCCAGCTCAGAAGAAAATTTAAGCCGGTACCAAAACCTGTTTCGGCAATAGTAAATCGATTGGAGGAAGACAACGCCCGCCAACGAGAAATTAAATTATTCCCATCAATAAATACGTGACGGCTTTGCTCAATTCCGCTAGCAAAAGAATGATAGACATCGTCATATTGAATAGAAAACGGCAAACCTTGATACCAGTTAAGTTCTGCCGTTTTAATAGATACAAAAAGATTACTCACCTACAGTCACTCGTTTAGAAACTTCAACCATTGCATCTGGAGCTTCGCTTGTTCCCACCTCGCGAATTAATGCCCTTAACTTAGGCACTAAGATAAAAAGAACAACCGATGAACCAATCGCAAATAAACCTAAGATTAAAAATACATGGCTGTATCCACTATTTGTAGCTTGAGGAGAGACCGTATTTTGCCCTGCTATCATCCAGCTTGAACTGTAACTTGATAAGGTCCCCCCTATTCCGGAGGTCAACATCCACATCCCCATCATCATGCCTTGTAATGATGTAGGTGCCAAATAACCGATCATGGCATAGCCAATTGGAGAAATTAACAGTTCACCAATACTTTGTAGAACATAACAAATAACAATCCATGATGCATTAACCAAACCGGCATTACTCGCATAAGCGATACCAATAGGTAGAATGACAAAAGCAACACCGATAAATAATAGAGCTAGAGCAAATTGAGTAGGAATATTAACTTGTACGCCTTGTTTTCTCATTTTACTCAGCATAAAGCTTAAAATGGGTCCACCAATAACAATAGAAACCGTATTAATATTTTGGAACCACTGTGGCGGAATAATCCACCTGCCATATTCTCTTTGTACGTTATGGTCAATGAAAACAGTCAACCCCATAGGCGCAATATGATAGAGCATCCAGAAAATAGTACCAACGACCATTAATGCGGCGAAAGCCAACATTTTATCTTGAGCAATTTTGGTGGTTTGTTGCCTTGCCATATAAATAATGAGCCCGATCATCGCCAGCCCAGTAATCATCACGAGTTTTCTTGCCCAATCTGCATTTTGTAATAGTTGACTTAAGACAAAGGGCAGCGCAATGATCATTGTCATACCTAAAAGATTCGATTTTTTTCTTGCGGCTTTATCTTTTTGTGAAAAAAAAGTGCCTTGATCGGATAATTGGCCCCAGCAATACAAACAAATAACTAAAGCTATCAAATTCCCTAAACTACTAAGCAAGAATAAACGTTCATAATTCTGCGTTAACTGAAATACACCGCTTAAGCTAAACCCAACAAAAAAACCAATGTTCATGCCCGTGTAATTCAAGATAAATGATGTTTCGCGTCGAGTATCCTCAGGTGTAAAACGTTGGGTCAACATACAATTGATACAGGTAACGTTTAAGCCAGAACCCGTTAAAAACGCCGCTAAACCATAGTAAAGGAAAGATACATTACTTAATGAGAGTAAAACACAACCAATTATTTGAGAAATCATACCTACGCAAAATAAAGCACGATTAGATAATAAACGTCCCCCCCAAAGCCCCCCTAATAGATGCAATCCGTAGTTAAAGGCAATAAAAATACCCATAACGCTGTGTGCGGTACTAGCAGGAACGCCTAACTTGCCTTCCATATATAAAACCAGGGTTGAGTAGAGCACACTAAAACTTAAGGTAGATACAATTTGGATGGCGAATAAGGAGAGAATTCCTTCGGGTAGTGAGCTTGCAAAATCTTTGTTTCTTTTCAAGAAAGATACCATGATGCCCCTCCTCTTAGCGTAAGACAATCAAATGAATATGACATGGGGAAAAATTACTGTCTAGTGTTTTAGGAATTATTTTAGGCATAAACTCGCTGCGAGTCTTAGTATTTATCCGCGGTAAAGACAGTAAATTAACGTTATGGATAAGAAATCGAAGCGAACCTTACTTTTCCTCGCTCCGTTCGGGCTGAGAAGGAATAAGTAAGATCTATTCTGATTTTTTATCCGATATGACATTAAATTACAGCCCATGGCCGTCATGTTAAGCCCAAAATCCCATTCTCCCCATGCGAAGAATGGAGTTTTTACTCCGCATTATTTCTTTGTTAATTGCTCAAGAACTTGCGCCGCAGCCTCCTGGGTCTTACGAATCTCTTGCTCACCATGGGCACTGGAAACAAATCCAGCCTCATACATTGAAGGAGCAAAATAAATACCTTTATCCAACATGGCGTGATAAAACTTTTTGAACAATACCTCGTCTGATGCCGCAATATCGGCATAATCCGCAATATGTTTTTTCTCAGTAAAACAAAAACCAAACATACCGCCTAATGATGCAGTAAGAAATGGAACATGCAAGGATTCAGCAACAGCAGCTAAGGCTTGTGTTAATCCTTGCGTTGTATGACTTAAGGCATCAAAAAACCCTGGCTTTTCAATTTCAGTTAAGGTTGCAAGACCTGCGGCCATCGCTAAAGGATTTCCCGAAAGAGTTCCCGCCTGATATACAGGCCCATCAGGTGCCAAATGAGACATAATCTCCGCGCTGCCGCCTAAAGCCCCAACAGGCATTCCCCCACCAATAACTTTACCTAGAGTCGTAATATCGGGTTTAATGCTAAAAACACCTTGCGCACCGGTTAATCCCACACGAAACCCAGTCATTACCTCATCAAAAATTAACAAGGCATTGTGTTGATCACATAATTCACGTAATCCTTTTAAAAATTCAGGTTCAGGCAGTACAAATCCCATATTCCCAGCAACTGGCTCTAAAATAATTGCCGCAACATCATCTGGATATTTGCTAAACAAGGACGCCGTTTGCTCCAAATCATTAAAGTTTGCGGTCAATGTGTGTTTGGTAACACTTTGAGGGATTCCTGGGGTTGAAGGAATTCCCAAGGTTAAAAGGCCTGAACCCGCTTTTACCAGCAAGCTGTCACTATGCCCATGATAACAACCATTAAATTTAATAAATTTATTTTTTCCAGTAACGCCACGCGCGAGTCTGATTGCAGTCATAGTAGCTTCCGTACCCGAATTCACCATGCGTACTTTTTCAATGGAGGGAATTAATGAACAAATTTTTTCAGCCAATTGCACTTCAAGTTCTGTTGGCGCGCCAAAACTCATGCCACTATGAAGAACCTGACTTACCGCATCAATCACGGCAGGGTGACAATGCCCTAGAATTAATGGCCCCCAGGAACCAACGTAGTCAACATATTGTTTATCATCCACATCAATAAGATAAGCGCCTTTTCCTTGCTTAAAAAAGATGGGATCGCCGCCAACACCTCTAAATGCTCGCACTGGCGAGTTAACACCACCAGGAATAAGCTTTTGTGCCTGATGAAACAAATCTGCTGAACGCGTCATAAAAATCTCCATACATTTTTGCCGTTATACTACAATTAATCAGAAAATTTGGCAAAAAAAACGTGATTACTTTACATCCAGCCTCACAGTAGATAAATTACACGTTTTAAAACGAGTGTTTACAATCATGCAAGAATATAAAAAATTTATTTGTGTCATTTGTGGTTTTATTTATGATGAAGCAGAAGGCTGGCCTGAAGATGGAATTGAACCTGGCACACGCTGGGAAGATGTGCCGGAAAACTGGTTTTGTCCTGATTGCGGTGCCGGTAAAGAAGACTTTGATATGGTTGAAATGGATTAATTATTATTTCACCACAACCAACAATACAATGCCTACTAGCATTAAAGTAGGCAGCTCATTGTAAATACGAAAAAAACGCGCGCTTTTTTTATTTTTATCCCGAGCAAAAACCTTAAGGTAATGGCCACAAAGCAGATGGTAAACCCATAATAGTACCACAAGGCCTAATTTAGCATGCATCCAGCCCGCTTTAAAATAATAACTAGGATTGTAACTAATAAGCCATCCCCCTAAAAACGTCGTAAGTAGTGCTGCTGGCCAGGTAATTCCATAATACAAACGCCGCTCCATTATTTTAAATCTCGCCATACTCACCGCGTCATGGGTTTCTGCGTGGTAAACAAATAATCTAGGTAAATAAAATAATCCAGCAAACCAGGCAACCATTGCTATGATATGAAATGCTTTTATAAATAACATATTAATTTCCTGATGATTTTTTGCCTCTTTTTCGGGCATGTTTTATTAAATTCAACGATTCTACTGCCAATGAAAATCCCATAGCAAAATACACATACCCACGTGGAATATGAAAAGAAAGGCCATCAGCAACTAATACCATGCCTATCAAAATCAAGTAACTAAGTGCAAGCATTTTGATTGTAGGATGTTTTTTAATAAACGCACTAACAATTTCACTAGCAAAAATCATAATGATAATGGCGCAACTAATAGCAAAAGCCATTACCCAAAATCGTGTGGTTAAACCCACCGCAGTTAGCACGCTGTCTAAAGAAAAGATAACATCCAGCATGGCAATCTGAAAAATCACCATATTAAAGGTTGTCTTAAAAGATGTCATTTCTTTTTTGGCGGACTCCTCAGATTCTTCGGTCACATCTTGATGAATTTCATCCGTAGCTTTCCAAATTAAAAAAGCCCCACCTAAAATAAGAAAAATATCGCGTGCTGAAAATGATAATTCAGCGATGGTTATCAAGGGTTTGGTCAATCTAATCATATCCACAGCTAAAGACAGTAACAGTAACCGTGTAACCCATGAAAAAGTAAGTCCCCACCTTCTGGCTTTCGTTCGTTGATGCGCTGGTAATTTTTCCGTTAGAATAGAAAGAATAACCAGGTTGTCAATTCCTAAAACAATTTCCAATATAACTAAGACAATTAAACTTGCAATAATGTCTAAAAATTCCATCGCATCCCTCTAAACAAAATAATAAAAATCCTCTCTTACTCAAGCCCGGAAAGGTTTTCCAAAAATCAAACCCTCAATATACACTTATAACACGATATTTATAAAGACAAATGATTCACTTTCTTGATTTGCTTAGTTATAATTATCTGGTTCCAAATTAAATGTGAGAGAAAGTATAATCATCAAATTCATCAAAAAGCTGTTAAAAAGAAACAGAGCACCTTCATGTTCTATTAATACAGCTTATATTATTCCAAGGAATAAACATTCGATTTCTAAAGCAGACATTAGCGGCAACGCTTTGAAAGTGCTTAACCGATTAATTAGCGGCGGCTTTCAAGCATATATTGTTGGTGGCAGTGTTAGAGATCTAATGCTTCATAAAGCGCCTAAAGATTTTGATGTGGCAACCAATGCAACGCCAAATCAAATCAAGAACCTATTTAGAAACGGCCGTATTATTGGGCGTCGATTTAAGCTGGTTCACGTGCTTTTTCATCGTGAAATTATTGAAGTAGCCACCTTTCGTAGCCATGAAGCTGTTGACGAAAGCCAACAAACCAATGAGCGCGGTATGTTAGTGCGTGATAATGCGTTTGGATCTCTAGATGAAGACGCTTGGCGGCGCGATTTTACGATTAATTCCCTCTACTATAACATTACCGATTCAAGCATAATTGATTTTACTGGCGGCGTTAAAGATGTCCAAGATAAACTCATTCGTATGATTGGCGATCCAATAACACGTTATAAGGAAGATCCTGTACGTATGCTAAGGGCTGTGCGTTTTAGTGCCAAATTACATTTTAACCTAGCCCCAGAAACAGAAGCGCCCTTTCCAGACATTAGCTATCTGATTACACATGTATCCAGTTCACGCTTGTTTGATGAAATAACGAAACTGTATCAATGTGGCAATGCGGAAACAGTACAAAAGCTACTGTTGCAATATGGCCTATTCCAACACTTATGCCCTCAAACAACTGCTCTATTAGACATAGACAGTCAATATCCGGTTAATGCGTTGTTGGCGATTGCTCTTGAAAATACCGACATTCGTATTCGCGATGATAAACCAGTCACTCCTGCGTTCTTATTTGCAGTAATTCTATGGTTCCCAATGATTGAGCGCTCAAAACAATTACAAAGCGCTGGAATGGATCCATTACCTGCTGTTGAAAAAGCAATGTCATTGGTTATAGCTGAGCAAAATAAAATTATCTCTATTCCAAAGCGTTACACGCAAATTATTCGTGAAATATGGTTGTTGCAGTATCGTTTTATCAAACGCGCTGGTGGACGAGCTTTTAACTTATTGCAGCATCCTCGTTTCAGAGCAGCTTATGATTTTATGGCTTTACGCGCACTCGCTGGTGATGAAACCATGGAACTGGCACAATGGTGGACCTCATTTCAAGAAGGAGATGAGGAAGCACGGGCGAATATGGTTTCACAACTTACTGCGCCAACAAGCCAAACAAAAAGCAAGCGCCGCAGAAAGCCAAAAGTATCTAAATGAATGTTTGCTATCTTGGGTTGGGTTCAAATCAAAAATCACCAGAACGCCAGCTCAGGCGAGCTATTCGCTCCATTCGCGCATTGCCAACTACTTCGGTTACTAAAATATCCAACTTTCACAAAACCAAAGCTTGGGGTTTTCTAGGACAACAAGACTTTTGTAACGCGGTTATTGAAATTACTACGCGAATTCCTCCGTTGAAATTGTTGCAAGCATGCCAAAAGATTGAAAAACAACAAGGCCGTGTGCGTAAAAAACGTTGGGGACCAAGAATTATTGATATTGATATTCTTCTGTATGGAGAGCAGCATATTCACTTAAAAGATCTTATTACACCGCATCCGCATATTTTATCTAGAGATTTTGTACTTGTTCCCTTAAAAGAAATAAATGCCAATATTGAAAAAAACTCGTTGCAAGATCCTAGCCAGGATGCTGCACTAAAAAATAAATAACTTCTTCGAAGATGATTTATTGAGCTTAAGTGCTATAATTTAAATAATAACTTCAAAAATTAGTAATTTTATGGAGTTACAATGATTAAGCCTCAAAAACCTAAAAATGAAATCCAGAGAGTACACGCTCTGCATAATTTGCATATTCTGGATACCAACTCAGAAGAGCGATTTGATAACATAATACATGTTGCCCAACATTTATTTCATGTTCCTATTGTGTTGCTATCTTTAGTGGATACAGAACGGGAATGGTTTAAATCTAGATATGGTTTTCAACTTAAAGAAACACCAAGAGATGTTTCCTTTGGTGCTCATGTAATTCTCCAAGAGGACATCATGATCGTTAAAGACTCTTTAAACGATGTTCGATTTAGGGATAATCCTCTAGTTATTGGTGAACCTGATATTCGCTTTTATTTAGGCTGTCCTTTAAAAATAAAAGGCCAATTTAATATTGGCACATTATGCTTAATTGATCAAAAACCACGACAACAATACAGCGGAGTCGATCTAGACATCATTAAAGACCTAGCAACAATCGTTGAAGCTGAATTTGAGACCATGCGCTTATCTACTACAGATAAGTTCACTCAATTATTCAATCGGCAAGGCGTTCTTATAACTGGGAAAAAAATAATTAACCTTAGTAATCAATACGATAAGAATGTTTTATTACTTTATTTTGATTTACATAAATTAAAATTTATTAATGAAACTTATGGTTATGACGAGGGAGACAAGGTTTTAAAAATATTCGCTCAACAATTATTAAAACACTTCCGTCATGCTGATGTAGTAGCACGATTAGGAGGAGATAAATTTTGTGTCTTATGCTCGGGAATGAGTATAATACATGTCCCCTCTGTTATAAAAAGATTTCAAAATAAATTATCGTTAATTCAAAGTAATTATCCCATTGAATTTAATATGGGTACTATTCAATACGATCGCTTAAAACATTATTCAATTGGCTCTCTTATTGAAGAGGCTGATGAAAAAATATATGAACAAAAAAGACATTAATTATTAAAAAAGAGCTGGGGCTTTGCTCAAAGATACCTTAAGTGTTTGGCTAACTTACGAAAAATAAACAATAAAATTAACACTCCAATGCCAGGATCGACTACACTTCAGAATAATAAATAGGTTTATTGCGAGGGATGCCATGTACACCAATATTTTATTTGCTACCGATCTGCTTAATGAACATAATCATCTCACAGAGAAGGCGATTGAAATAGCAAAACAATTTAATGCCAAATTATATCTCTTACATGTGATTGAATTACCAGCCAGTTTTCAATTAGCTCAAGGACTCGGCTTTACTGAATTATTGAATCCCGCCAAAGATGATGCACAAACGGTTTTATCCCTGATCGGTGAAAATTTCCACATTCCACCCGAACAACAGTTTGTTGACGTTGGTTCAGTTAAAGAACATATTTTTAACAAGGTTAAAGAACTTGACTGCCAACTTATTATTGTTGGCAGCCGTTCGGCCGCAGGCTTGCATTCATTTCTAGGCAGCACTGCCCATGCAACAGTCAACCACGCCCCATGCGATGTATTAACTTTGCGCCTGTAAAACAATATATCCTCGGAAGCTAGGCTGTGACCTCAAGTTAAGGAAAATCCGCAGCCTACCGCCCGCGGCTTGTCCTCAGGATCCTGTAATCGTACACAAAGACTAGACCATGGAAGCCGCGAAACTTAGGAATAAGACCTAGCGCCCAGTAAAAGAGTTTATTTTTACTGAACCTATTGGTGTAACGATAAGAATAATTCTAGCTCTTCTTCGCTTTAGACTTCTTCTTTTTAGACCAGCTCATCAAGCGTCTCTTCTTATTTACTTGACGTTGGGACAGTTTATTCTTCTTCTCAGCAAAAGGATTTGTCCCTCCCTTAAATTCAATTTTCAAAGGAGTCCCAACTAATTCTAAATGCTTAGTAAATTCATTGTTTAAATAACGTTTATAGCTATCAGGAAGATCTGCAAGCTGATTACCATGAATCACAATTACCGGAGGATTATGTCCACCAAGATGGGCGTATCTGAGTTTAATACGCCGACCACTCACACAAGGTGGTGTGTGTTTTGTGCTAATATCTTGCAGTAAGCGAGTTAATCTTGGCGTAGAAAAGGATTGAATAGCTGAGGCATATGCTTCATTAATATCTTTAAATAAAGTTCCAACACCACTACCATGCAAAGCAGAGATGAATCTGATTTTAGCAAAATTCGCAAAGTGCAATCTTCGCGATAATTCACTTTTAATCATTTCCTTGTGCTCTTCATCGAGCCCATCCCATTTATTCACAGCAATGACTAAGGCTTTTCCGGATTCAATAATGAATCCCAGTAAATTCATATCCTGATCTGTTATGCCTTCATTTGCATCGAGAAGCTGTAAACAAACATTGGACTCTTTAATTGCTTGTAGGGTCTTAATAACTGAGAATTTCTCTATTTTTTCATCAATACGCGATTTTCTTCGCACACCCGCTGTATCAATTAAAATATAATGTTGTTCATCGCGTACAAATGGAATCGCAATACTATCCCGAGTTGTACCAGGCATATCGTAAACAACTACCCGCTCTTCACCTAAAATACGATTAATTAATGTTGATTTACCTACATTGGGACGACCCGCAAAAGCAATTTTAATTGCATCATCTTCAGCAATCTCATCAGATTGTGATACAAATGGCGCTAAAATGGCATCTAATAAAGAATAAATACCACTGCCATGTGATGATGAAATAGAATGAATATCTGCGATCCCTAAAGATTGAAAGTCAGCGCAAGCGACATCATCATCCAAACCTTCAGTTTTATTAACCACGAGATGAACTTTCTTACTTAACTTTCTTAAATTATTAGCAATTTTTTCATCGATTCCAGTCAAACCAGAACGTCCATCAACCAAGAAGAGGACAATATCGGCCTCATTCAAAGCAATCGTTGATTGTTTCGACATTAAGCTATCAACAGCAATATCATCAACACCAATACCGCCAGTATCAACTACGATATAAGATTTCTCATTATGCTGGGCTTGACCATATTGCCTGTCGCGCGTTAACCCAGGAAAATCAGCAACTAGTGCATCTTGTGTCTTAGTAAGCCTATTAAATAAAGTAGACTTACCTACATTGGGACGCCCAACAAGCGCAATCACAGGAATCATTATTTTAACTCACAGATAGTTGATTAAGCATTCCATTGTCTGTTAACACATAAAGCCTTCTTCCTACCACGCTTGGAGAAATACTCACCCCGCTTGATGCTTTATAACGTCCTAATATTTCACCTGTTTGCGAGTCAATAAAATGCAAATAGCCTGTTTTATCGCCTACAACCAGATCCTTGCCAACAAGCGCGGGTTCAGTTAATCCGCGGGCTTTTAATACTTTTTGCTTCCAGTTTACTTGGCCTCTTTGCTTATTTATTGACCAAAGAACATCGTGACTGTCGCTTATATAGAGTGTGTTGCCACTAGACAGCATGTTTTTATAAACAGAACCAGGCTTTCTCCAAATAAATTGTCCGTTCGATAGAGACAAGGCACCTATATAGCCTTGATAACTAGCCAAATATGCCACATCACCTTCGACAATTGGATCCGCATCAATATCAACTAATCGCTCTACATCACTAGATCCTGAGGCATAGGCTATACTTCTTTGCCAAACTACACGCCCAGTATTAACATCAATCGCATCCATTTTTCCGTCAGAAAAACCAATTAAAACTAAGTTGCCTATAACTACTGGAGAAGAACTGGCTTTTAAAACTAAATTTGGCGAGCCGTGTTCAGACATCCATAATTGCTTTCCATCTACAGCATTGAATGCATAAACCTTGCCATCGATCGTCTTAGCAATCACTTTCTTATGAGTAATCGCTGGTGGAGATAAGATCTCTCCCGAAACTTTATTTTGCCATAGTTTTTTTCCATCAGCTTGATTTAATAAAACTAATGACGAATTACTGGTTCCAACAGCAATATATCCACTCGCAATTGTTGGACCACTAACAAGATTATGTTTCAACTGAGTGGTCCATTTAATTTGACCATCATTTTTCTTAACGGCATGAACTAAACCACTAGCATCAGCAGTATAGATAATACCGCCACGGATTGCCGGCTTAAGTCTTAGGTATTCTCTATTTTTAGACGATTTTCCAACCGACACAGTCCAGTTTTGCGACACTTTAACTCTATCTTGAATCTCTGTTAATTCTTTAGGTTTAGGCGTATTGTCCTTACCCAATAAGTAATCATCAACTTTTGAGCATCCTTGCATTGCGGCACAAAGTGCTAAAATAAATAATTTATTTTTCATCAAACTCAAACCTCTAAAATTTTCATCGTCTTACTCTATACCGTTCTTACTTCCACATCCTGAACGATTTAAGTATAAAAAAAACATTATCCTACGTAACATCTCAACAAGTCCTGGGAAATCTCTGCCTATATCCCTCGGCTTGTCCACGGGATCCAGGAATTCCGCGCCAAGATTGGATCTCAGACCCACGAACAAACAGAGGAACGCAGGGAGGGATATAGGATTTCTCCTGAACTTATCAGAAGGTTACTCTACCCTGTAACTACTATGCGGCTTCTACCTTTTTCTCATCAGCCGTCATCGATTGAGTCTTATCGGCAATTTCATTAGTCTTCATTTCTAAAAATAAATTACCCATGCCATTGTTTTTTACTTCATCACTAGCTTTTTTATAAGCACTCATTGCTTCTTGATATTGGCCAGTAGCACCATAAATATCGCCTTTCAGTTCATTAATAACTGGCAGATAGGTTGTATCTTCAATACGACTAAGCTCGGTTAAGGCATTAGCGTATGATTTTTCAGCAGTTAATATACGAGCAATACGAATCTTAGCAATTTGCTTTAATGACAACATCTTACTGTTATCCGCCACTATTCGTAATTCAGCTTGAGCTTTAGCCAATTTATTTTTGGATATATATACTTTAGCAAGCGTCATATGTGCAACGTCTGCATAAACGGTCTTATCATGGTCTTTAATTAATTCATTAGCATAAGATTTTACAGCGTTTACATTGTGATTCGACATGGCAAGCAGCATTTGTTCATAAGCAATAGAAGCTTGTTGTGTCAATTTATCCTGATGCCATGTTAGATATCGATAACCAGCAACAGCAAAAAGCACCAGCGACACGGCAAGCATAACCACATTACCATAGCGCTTCCACCATTTTTTAATCGATTCTAATTGTTCCTCTTCTGTCATATAAACTGACATAACACTCTCCTGAACTTTCAACTTAACCCATAAGCTGGATTAAGGCTACGCCTTTATCCAGGCAAAAAATCCACTTACTTTAGATATTCATGTATAAACTGATTAATCGCACTTTGATCTACGGTGATCTGCTCGGCTCCATTGCGTAAGTCTTTAATACTGATCTTCTGATTAGCTAATTCATCTTCGCCTAAGACAAGCGCCAAACGTGCGCCACTTTTATCAGCCTTTTTAAATTGGCTTTTAAAACTTCCACCAGCAGTATTTACAATAACCTCTAGTGCAGGGCAAGCATTACGAATAGATTCAGCAATCACAAGACCTTTAACTATAGCTTCTTCATTTGTACCAATAATAAATAAAGAATTCTTTTTAGCCTCTTGCGGTAAAAGGTTCAAGGTTTCCATCAACAAGAATATACGCTCCACGCCTAACGCAAAACCTGCTGCCGGCGTCGCATTACCGCCTAATTGCTCAACCAATATGTCATAACGTCCACCTGCACAAATTGTCGCTTGGCTGCCTAAACGATCAGTAACCCATTCAAATACCGTATGTCCATAATAATCTAACCCGCGAACCAAAACAGGATTAACAACATATGGAATTTGCAATGCATCTAAACCATTACAAAAAGCTTGGAAATGATCTTTGCTCTTTCCTTCAAGAACATCAATCAGTTTTGGCGCATTTACTACCAATTGCTGCATTTCAGGGTTTTTACTGTCTAAAATTCGCAAAGGATTTCGCGTTAATCTTCGTTTACTGTCTTCATCAAGCTGTGCAGCATGATCATTCAGATAATCAACCAAAAGGCTTTTGTATTTTTGGCGTTCAGATAACTCACCCAATGTATTTACTTGTAGTTGTACTAAATCAGCAAATCCGAATTGTGTCCAGAATTTACGGCTCAGAGAAATTAACTCAAGCTCGGCTTGCGCCCCTGTCATACCAAATGCTTCGACGCCTAATTGATTAAACTGTCTGTACCGTCCTCTCTGTGGCCGTTCATGACGAAACATCGGGCCTAAATACCATAGCTTTTGCTGTTGATTATGCAGCAAACCATGTTCCAAACACGCACGGACACACCCCGCTGTGCCTTCAGGTCTAAGCGTAATACTGTCCCCATTTAAATCGTTAAAAGTATACATTTCCTTTTCGACTATATCGGTTATTTCACCAATAGTACGTTTAAATAATTGCGTACTTTCAACTAAGGGGAAACGAATTTCCTGATAACCATAGCTTGTAAGGCAATTAATAAATATTTGCTCAATGTAACGCCACAAGAAGGTTTTATCAGGCAAAATATCGTTCATGCCACGTATTGCTTGAATTCGTTCAGCCACCAATTTTCTCCAAAGGAGACATTTCCGGTTTAGGATTCAGCAATGATTGCATTTTAGATATATCAGTCAATTTAACTTCAGTTGTTGTTATTGAGTCTTGATTCATTGATAAATCAGTAGACGCATTTTTTTCTGAAAACAGTTGTTGTTGGCTGTCCTGATTTTTTTGCCACCAAATACCCACGGCAACAACCACCCCTAAGGCAAATAGGATAGTAAACCAGCGAATAACATATTCTGCCTTATTCGATTCACGTTTACTTTGTTGCCATAATGCACGCTCAGGCTTTTTCTCAGTTACGTATTGCTCATCAAATACAGCTAAATAAGGCTCAGGAGAAACATCTAATATTTTAGCATAAGCCCGTAAATACCCTTTGATAAACACCGTTCCTGGTAATGATTGAAACTCGTTTTTTTCGATTAATTCGATAACACGAGTTCTTAAATGTAATTTATTAGCAATAAACTCGACAGAATACCCTTTTTGTTCGCGTATACTAGCAAGTTGCGCCCCAGGATTAATTGCATGAACAATTGTATTATCGTCAAGCGTGGTTGTTGTACTCATTATTTGCTCCACCATTATCGAGATTTGGATCCATATTTTTAATATTATTTTCATACTCTACAGCTACATTGTACTGGCCTACTTTCTCTGAAATTTCCTTAGCCAAAGACAGCAACATCCTATCGTTTAAAACTAAATCAGGGTGCTTACGCAGCAATGTATAAGCTTCTGCGTTATATCCGTCTTTAGTTTGTATTTTAATTAATTCATAAAAAGAAACTTTTCGAGAGGGGTCTTGATTTAATGCTTTTGTAAAATAAAGCTTGGCTTTATCAGTGTTAGGAACCGATAAAGCACAGAGTCCCGCATTTTCATAAGCCCCAGCAGTATGTACATAATGTAAATCATTGGTTGCTTTTAAAAAATATTGTTCTGCTTTTTTATAATCACCCTGACGACACAAAAAAGCACCATAATTATTAAGTTGAGCCCCGCCATTAGAGGCTAGTGATAATGCCTTTAAATAATATTTTTCAGCTTGCTCTAATTCACTTGTTTGCTCAAAATAATAAGCCATAGCTGAATTAACATCAGGTGATTTGGGCTCTTGCTCTAATGCCGTAAGTAATTTCTTTTTCGCTCGGGGCCTATCCCCTTGCTTTAAATAACCTAAACCTAATTGAACATTGTAAGACGCAGCCTTGCTAAGATCCGGCTTTTTTAAACTTTGTTTCTCACTTTCCTCATTATGCGTGCATGCTTGTATTAGCAAACAAGCTAAAATGAATAAGAGATAACGCGCTTTTAACACAGTGTATTCACATTAAGGTTAGAAATAATTCGGCATTATAACCGCTTACTGATAAATTAAAAATGTTTTGTAGTTAATTAACAAAGAAAAGTATCGTCACTCACATCCTCTTATCCGTTAACCGAAACGGGTTTAGTGACAATAGCGTTACATTAACGAATTAATTACCACGATATGGCATCTTATCAGTGTTGCCCCGTGGACATACCGCAAGACATGAACAATGAGGATTTTCTCAGTAAAAAGGGTTAAGACCGTTCTTCTTGCTGAGCGGCATCGACTACTTTTGGTATAAAATGTAATTTTTGCCATCTTTGCGAACGACTAGTTCTGTCCTTAACCTCTCCTGCCAATTGCCCACACGCAGCATCAATATCATCTCCACGTGTTTTACGTGTAATAGTATTGATTCCATTAGCAATTAATTTATCTCTAAACGCATCGATGGCTGCTTGTGATGAACGCTGATATTGCGTCATTGGGAATGGATTAAATGGAATTAAATTCACTTTTGCAGGAACATCATGCAATAATTTAATTAATTGAGTAGCGTGTTCCGGTTGATCATTGACCCCTTTTAACATCACATATTCAAAAGTTACCTTTCTTCTCGGTTCATCTTTAAAATAGATTTTACATAAAGCCATCAATTGTGCCAAAGGATATTTTTTATTGATGGGTACCAACTCATTACGTAATTCATCGTTAGGTGCATGTAAGGAGACCGCTAAAGCAACTGGACTTACTTGTCTTAAACGCTCTAAGTCAGGCAAAACACCCGAAGTACTTAATGTTACACGACGTTTTGATAATCCGTAAGCAAAATCATCCATCATGAGATTCATTGCAGAAACAACATTATCAAAATTCAGTAAAGGCTCCCCCATGCCCATCATCACGACATTAGTCAGCCGCTTATCATGAACACCTTGATTTGTGGATAATTCTCTTACTGCCAACCAAACCTGGCCAATAATTTCTGCGGTGCTTAAATTACGATTGAATCCTTGCTTTGCAGTAGAGCAAAACGAACAATTCAATGCACAACCAACCTGCGAGGAAACACATAGAGTTCCACGATTTGCTTCGGGAATAAATACAGTTTCAATACAATTGCCACAATCCAACTTTAACAGCCATTTATGGGTACCATCGCTGGATTTTTGACAGGTAACAATTTCAGGTACTTTAATACAAGAAAGCTGGGAAAGCTTTTCTCGTAAAGCTTTCCCAAGATTGGTCATTTGAGCGAAATCAACTAAGCCGTTTTGATGAATCCACTGTATTATCTGCTGCGCTCGATAAGGTTGTTCACCCCAGGAACTTAATAGTTCTCGCATTTGCTGATAATTATAATTTAATAGATTAACTTTTTGCTCAGTCATATTCACTCCAAAACCTAAATCTTATCGCTCACAAACTTCGTGTGGTTCAAAGAAGAAAGCTATTTCACGAGCAGCGTTCTCTTGACTGTCAGAACCATGTACTGCGTTTGCATCAATGCTATCAGCAAAATCAGCACGGATTGTACCTGGAGCAGCTTCTTTAGGGTTCGTAGCGCCCATAATGTCTCTATTTTTCAATACTGCGTTCTCGCCCTTTAATGCTTGAATCATTACTGGACCAGAAATCATAAATTCAACTAACGCGTTGAAAAAAGGACGTTCACGGTGAATTTCATAAAAGCTTTCTGCTTGTTCACGAGATAATTGAGCCATTTTCGCAGCAACGATATCTAAACCAGCGTTTTCAAAACGAGTATAAATTTGGCCAATAACTGATTTAGCTACAGCATCAGGTTTAATAATTGACAACGTTAATTCTTTTGCCATTATGCGCTCCATAGGGGTTAGTAGTTTAAAGTGCGTCATTATACACGAAGTGCATGCTTTATGGCTAATATAAATTCATTGCAATAGGGCAAGATCATCAAAGCCTTTAAAATAACAGAAGAAGAAATAGTAGCCATTGATGGTAAACAAGCCCGGCGATCTTATGAGAGAAAAAATTTTAAAGCAGTCCGCCATAGGGATGTGCGGCTTAACTATGCCCAAAATAATTTCGCTTTGTGCCTTGAAAAATTCTTGCGACACTACTCAAAATAGCGTCTAAGGCGCCTTGATGGCGCCCTAATTATTACTGCCTTTGCAAATGAATTTCATTATCAGAAGAGCTGTTTTCTTCAGTTGGAGCTGATTTGAAGAAAGAAATCGCAGTTGCTGCACTACGTGTGGCAAGTGAGGCAACTGCCAGCGGAGATGCAGCAACAGTATTTAACGCAGATATTGCAACTATAGCTGCCAGTTTTGCAGCAGTTACAAAAAAATCGAAACCGACAGTAAGCGCACCTTTTGCAAATTCAAATTGAAAGAATAAGGCAGCACCTGCGGCAACAGAAAGGCTAAGTACACTAACCGCAGTACTGATAACTGCACAACCAATCGCTAAAATGGTCTGTGACGCTAACAACAGAGGATAAACAATCGGGGCGGCTAAAGCGAATCCCAAAATACGACCATCTTGAAAAGCAGAAAAATGCTGCTTGGGCTTGAAATCATTAATAGCTTTTTTCAAAAACATAGAAGAATCCTCATAGGTTAAAAACCTATCAATTATCCCACCCAAAGACCGCTCTGTCAAATTTATTTCCATAGCGCTCAATAAACAACCTCAAAGAGCACCAATGCTTTTATCGAAATACAGGGGTTCTCTGTTGATTGCATCTTGATCCAGATCGATTCTGTATTCAGGTAAAAGTTTAATTAATTCCATAACGCGAATGATAGTCTCATAAAATTGGCTTCTGAACGAGTTTGCACGGACAGTCATTTCCTTCGCTTTTTCAATAAAAATTTCTACATTCGCGTCAAAATTAAGAACTATATTGAGTACTGAAAATAGGTTTTCCATGATCTTTTCTTTTACATCTTCTTTGAGTGAAATTTTGAGTATTTCATTCATTTTCTCTATAAAAAGAAACTGATTACTCTGCAACTGTGGTTCGCTTAAATTGCAAAAGATTAAAGCGTGAATAATCGCATGCCGTGCTTTAGTTTTTGCATCAGCAAAACCCGCATTTTTAAGTGTCGTGGTAAGCAAGGTAACAGCTTGCTCTAAAGCCGCATTAAATTCATGTGTAATTTTGATTAATGCAGCCTGGCTACTGGCGATTAAATTATTATGCTCGCCTTCATTTTTATGATACTCCTCACCAAGCAGCACCAATTGTTGACGTTCATTTTCCATTGCTTCACGTGTGCCAGCCCCCTGCGCGCCTTCTTCTTTAGAATTTTCACCGGATAATAAATAATCAATAAATAATTTCTGGGCATAAATATGATAGTCATTAGCTTGTTGAAGCACGATGCCATTAAGGACATTTTTTAATGGAATTTCCAATAACTTATGATAAAAACTAAAGGGACTTTTAATTGCTGTTATCAGCTCATCTTGTGCCAATTTGATTTGATATTTACCCAAGATACGTTCAGCAGTTATAATCCCATAAGTTGAGAACCACTTGCTTGATGCAATCTCTGATTTTGCTTCGCTCATTTTTCATCCAATTTAATTTATTCGCAGTATGTGATATAAGACTATTTATTTGAAAGTATAGTGTATTTTCCTGATGTTAAAACGATTAGATACTGATTTACAAATGTTAAATGAATTTCTGCAAGTAAAAACACCACAATTATGGTTAGACCACGCAGCACAGCAAATTCCTCTATTATTAATTGACCACGCACATTGTGAACGTAAAGCTGCAGCTACAGCAATTAACTTCATGAGTAAATACCCTGAAAAAAAAGAATTGATTGACGTGATGTCTCCTTTAGCCCGGGAAGAATTGCTGCATTTTGAAAAAGTGATCAATGTGATGACTAAACGGGGTATTGAATATGGTCCCTTGCAACCATCAGGGTATGCCACGCAAATGCATAAACAAGTAACGCGCAGAGATGGGGTTGAGCGTTTATGCGATCAACTCATTATCGGCGCCATTATCGAAGCACGATCCTGTGAACGTTTTCATGCCATTATTCCTTACATCGAAGATGAAGAACTAACAAAATTCTACAGTACTTTGATTAAGTCTGAGGCACGTCATTTTGAAGATTATTTGCGTTTGGCAAAACTGTATGGTGGAGATATTAATCAGCGTACAACAATGTTTTTAGCCCTTGAAAATAAATTTATTCTGGCAATGGACAGTGTATTTCGTTTTCATAGTGGCATTCCGGGGGAAGCAATAAGCTAACAGACCGTTGGGCTACAGCCCAACGGGTTTGATTATGGTCATCGTGGTCTAAATTCCAACTGGGTATTTAAACCCAAAAACGCATTAAGGCCTTTATCTTTATCATCCTTTAACTCTTCAAATTTTTCTTTTGTTAATACAGTCTTATGTGCATCAGCCGTAACAAAAGTATTGTCAGCGGCAAGTTCATAATCATGATCTTTTAACCAAAGAGTGACCAGTGTTGCAAAGGCATTATTAAACTCACCAGGGGAGTCTGGACGGCTATCATCGCCAAATTTAATCTCACCAATTTTTAATTTATTGTCATCAGACATCGAAAGATCATGCACCAAAGTAGGAAGATCCCCTCTAGGCTCGCCCCGGATTGCATCCATAATTTTATCTTTCAATGGATAAAAAACTTGCTCACGAAACATTTGCTTCATTGTCTTTGTAACTGGACTCAAAAGCTCATCTCGTGATTGACTTATCGCTTTAATCAACTGAGAACATAGTTCTAATAAGGACATCATGGAAGAACGCCAGTCATTAAATGCGTGTTGTCCTTCGTTGATGTGTCTTTCTGCTTCACGCATTAATTTTTTCCACAGGGTAACCTGGTTGCCGCGCTCATCGAGCGTAAACCCCTTTTCCTTGAGTTCTTTCTCTACATCCTCATCATGTTGCATCCTTCGACTAGCCATATCGTTGCGATATTTTTGTGCTGCGCTTAAAGCATCTAGCGTTGCTTTTTCTTCTGCTTGTTTTTTTATAAGATCTGCAGCTTGTTTTTTTCTAATATCTATAGGCTCAGGCATTTCAAACTCCTAAAAAGATCAAGGATGGGTAAAAGAAAACCCCTTTGTATTATGATAACACAATAATTTTGGTCTGTCATCCCAATCGCTAAGGACATAGCGAGTTAATTCTTGGCCATTAGCTATATAGGTTGTGATGCCTGGTTTATGCGTATGCCCATGAATTAGTTTAGTCACCTCATGGTCTTGCATGTGTTGAATTACAGATTCAGCAACTACATCCATTTGCTCCATAGGTTTACTTACCTTGTTTTGACTGCGGCTGCGCACTTGATTTACTAATCGTTCGCGGTATTTTAGTGACAAACTTAAAAACAAAGCGGGAAAAATCTTATTTCGGGTGAGTAATCTAAATCGTTGATGTGCCACGTCTTTAGTGCAATATCGATCCCCATGCACTAACATTATTTTTTCTTCACCTAAATAAATGATCGTCGGTTCAGATAACACATCCCACCCTGCAAGCTTAGCAAAGGTTTTACCCAGTAAAAAATCACGATTACCGTGCATATAAAACAGATTAATACCTTGTTTTTTTAATGCATGCAATTGCTCGGCAATTCCCCTACTCCAATCATTTAGGGTATCATCACCAGCCCAGGCATGAAAAAAATCACCTAAAATATAAATATTTTTTACTTCATGCTTCAGAGCCCATTTAATAAATAAATCAAAACGTTCTTGAATACCATATTCTTCTGGATGCAAATGAAGATCTGAAATAAAAACAGCATCAATCATAAAGGCTCAATCTGAATGTGATCGCCCAATAAATAAATTTGACAAGGACCATTATGAGGCTCTATCGCATCACTTAAGCGATAAAAACCAGCAATTGAGACCAGTTCGGCCTCCAGAGATTGACAAAAAATTCGCGCCTCTTTATCCCCTGAAATACCTGCTAATGCTCTACCGCGTAAGGCACCATATACATGAATAGAACCATCTGCCAATAATTCTGCCCCAGGACTTACCGAAGAAGTCACTATAAGATCCGCTCCTTTTGCTACAAACTGCTGGCCTGAACGCACGGGCGTTGTCAATAACTTCGTTTTTGCATGCTCAACGGAGGTATGTTCTAGCGATCGTTCAATAATAGGCTTATCTTGGGTTGCTGAAGCATGCAGTACAGCTAATCCCTGGCACTGAGCTAAAGTATCATGCAACGAGTTACCACCTTGAATAGCAACAGGAATCATTCCATTAGAACGCGCCGCTTGTATTAAAGCATGCAGATCAAATTCTAAATGTTGTACTGAAGATAAATCAAACACCACTGGTGTGCGATCAAATAATTTAGGTGCGCGTGTCACTGTATCAACTAATTGCTGCGTGAAAATAGCACTATCAGTGTTTAATACTTGTAAAACAGTAAATGTATAAAGTCTACCTTTTAACTTAAATGCTTGAGTTTGTGTTGTATTTTCACTCATGAGTATGATATCCATAACCAGATTTTTTGTTTATACTAACATGTGAAAAACAATAACAGAAGGACATTAAGGTGGATAAACGGTGGTTTGAACAATATCAGAATGGCGTTCCACATGAAATTGACCCAAGTCAATATTCTTCCCTTGTAGCTTTGTTTAAAGAATCATGCACAAAATATGCAACACATACGGCGTATTCCAATCTTGGCACCGATATTAGTTTTGCCAAATTAGATGAGTTAAGCCGTAACTTTGCTGCTTATCTCCAACAGTTAAAACTGGAAAAAGGCGCTCGTGTAGCAATTATGATGCCTAATCTTTTACAATACCCTGTAGCGCTATTTGGAATTCTACGCGCAGGATATGTTGTCGTGAATACGAACCCGCTCTATACCAGTGATGAAGTTATCCATCAAATGACTGATGCAGGTGCCGAGGTAATCATTGTTCTTGCAAATTTTGCAAAAACAGTTGAAAAGGCGCTTCCCTCCATCCCCTCGCTAAAACACGTTATCGTAACCCAAATTGGTGATTTATTTCCCACTGTAAAACGAGTGCTCGTTAATAGTGTCGTTAAATACATAAAAAAAATGGTTCCACCATATCAGATTCCGCATGCTGTTTCGTTTAATTACGCATTACTTGAAGGGAAGCAAGCGACGCTTCATCACGTAGAACTTAATCATCAAGATATTGCTTTTTTGCAATATACTGGTGGAACCACAGGGGTAGCCAAAGGGGCAATTTTAACGCACGGTAACATCGTTGCTAACCTCTTACAAGCGTATGCCTGGATAGGACCCTCGTTAAGTGAGAATGAAATAATTGTGACGGCATTACCGCTGTATCATATTTTCTCATTAACGGCAAATTGTTTAACGTTCATGAAAATGGGCGCCAAAAATATATTGATTACCAACCCTCGCGATATGAATCACTTTATTAAAGAACTAAAAAAGAGTGGTTTTACAACAATTACGGGTGTAAACACTTTATTTAACGGCATGTTAAATAATCCCAAATTTAAAGAAATAGATTTTAGTACATTAAAGCTTTCTTTATCGGGTGGTATGGCTCTGCAAAAGAGCGTTGCCCTGCGTTGGCGAGAAGTGACCAAAACGCCTATATTAGAAGCCTATGGTCTCACGGAAACAAGTCCAGCCGCGACAATTAATCCCATGTCTCTTGGTGAATATAATGGCAGTATTGGCTTACCCCTTCCATCAACCGACATCGTGATCCTGGATGACAATGAAAATGAAGTACCTATTGGATCCAGCGGAGAAATCTGCATTAAAGGCCCTCAAGTTACGCAAGGATACTGGAATCGTCCAGATGAAACCGCATTAGTCTTTACAAAATCTGGATATTTAAAGACTGGTGATATCGGTAAAATGGATGAAGAAGGCTATATCTATTTAGTTGATAGAAAAAAAGACATGTTGCTTGTATCTGGATTTAATGTCTACCCTAATGAAGTAGAACAAGTAATCAGTATGCACCCTGGGGTCTTAGAAGTTGGCGTTGTGGGTATCTATGACCAAGAATCTGGCGAGCGTGTTAAAGCCTGCATTGTTAGAAAAGATCCCAATTTAACCGCTGAAGAAGTGATCGCCTATTGCCGCGAACATTTAACTGCCTATAAGATTCCCAAAGTAGTCGAATTTTTTAATGAATTACCAAAAACCAATGTGGGAAAAATTCTTCGCCGTGCACTTAAAGATGATAACGCGAATGAACAAATGAAATCAGAGACTTCAAGTTAAGTCGTCAGGGGGTATAGGTGTCAATCCGCTACCTACGTTCCACGGACAAACCTCGGAACGTAGGAATAAGGCTTAATTTGACAATTATCGCCTTACAAACCCAACCTATAAAATTAATTGTTTCATAATCTTCGCCGTAGCGCCCCAGACCCAATCATCATTAAAAACAAACTCACAGCTTTTATAACGAAACTTGCCGCGCTCCACAATAATGTCTTTATAATTTTCTGCCAATTGCACTACAGGCAACGGTACCAAAATTAAACGACTAACCTCATCAGAGTTTAAATGGTAAGGATTAACGGACTCTATGCTAGCAAGCCATGGATGAATAACACGTCCCAAAAGAGTTTGTTGTATTTTTAGCGCTCTGATAAAGCGTACTCGCTCTGGGGTAATACCCAATTCCTCTTGCAACTCTCTTAAAGCAGTGGCATATAAATCACCGTCTCCCTCCTCCCAGGCACCTCCCGGAAAACAGATCTCTCCGGGATGAGCACGAAGATGGTCACTGCGTTTTGTAAGAATTAAAGAATTGGTTTCTCGTTCATAAAGCACCATAACTGCCGCTTGTATTAGCGAGTTTGTTTTTAAATCATTTAAGCCCATTAATAACCGCCGCTATTTTGATAAAACATTCACAATACTCATCTTCAAAGTTTGAATCAATAACAATGCCACCGCCAGCAGCTAAGTGCAAAATATTTTTTTTAGCAGTAAGCGTACGTATAGCAATATTCGTATCAAAATAGCCATGGCGTGAAAAATAACCTATGGCGCCACAATAAATCCCCCGGGAATAAGATTCCTGCTCATGAATAATACGCATGGCTTCACGTTTCGGAGCACCAGTAATCGAACCACCAGGAAAACACGATAAAAAAGCCTCAAAAGGAGATACATTAGACAAACATTCAGCCTTGATAGTACTTACCAAATGATGTACCGAATTATAACTCTCAACATCACATAAAGAGGTAACCTGTACCGATCCAGGCTTAGCAATTTTTCCTAAATCATTACGTAGCAGATCAACGATCATCACATTTTCAGCTTTATTTTTTTCACTAGCAGCCAATTCCTGTTTTAAACGTTCATCTTCGATCGGATCGCTAGAACGCCTGATCGTTCCTTTAATGGGGGAGGTCACCAATGTTCCATTGTCATAAAGTAAAAAACGCTCTGGAGAAAAACTTAAAATATCAGCGTCTTCTGTTCTTAGAAATGCAGAAAAAGGAACTGGATTTTTTCGACTTATTTTCTTATAAAATGCCCAGCTGTCCCCCTCATATTGTGCATAGAAAGGCTGGGTAAAATTAACCTGATAACTCCTGCCGCAGGTTAAGGCATGACGAATCACTGATAATGCGTGTTGATAGTCGTTTTGTGTAATTAAAGCCGTAAAATCACTTTTTAAGATAGCCTGTCTATGCAACATCGGTGCACTACGCCATAAACACAAGATCTCATCCACTATTTTAGGCGTTGATGGCTGCGTATTTGCCGCAAATAAGGTTGTTTTTTTCAAATGATGATCGACAATAATAGCCCAATCGTACAAACCAAGATCTAATAGAGGCATAGTGCTTAGTGTTGGTTGTGCTACTGAATCAATACCCACCAATTTTTCCCCTAGATCATAAGAAATATAACCTATAGCTCCTCCTTGAAAAGGAAGATCAACTACGGAGGGATGTATTGCTAAAGATTGAGTTAATTGAGTGAGCACTTGGGTGCTGTTTTGCGCTCGGTGATCCACTTTAATTGCATCATAAGGATAGGCACTGACAATATCATAACGCGCCCGTGGCTTGTCAGTACTTTCAAGAAGCACAAAACCAGGTAAATGAGATAATTTTTGATAATGATCTTGCATTGAAGAACAATAATCCAACGACAATAACACAAACTGACTCAATGTATTCCTCGCAATTTCATACTAGGGTTTGTGGACATACAATATAGATACAACTCTGTAGTAATTCTAACAATATTCCACTCTAATTTACTGGTGTTTAAATTAATTTGTGAGTATGCTATGCAAACGCTTTGTTGACAAGGAGCCATACATGGCAACAGTTGCTCAATTTGATATTACATACACTCAATTTCTAAATGAACAAGGCAAATTAACAGGAGAGGCTCCTGCTTTTGCCCAAGACACTGCCACATTAAAAGAACTATACAAAATAATGGTTCTTACTCGTACTTTTGATAAAAAAGCTATTGCATTACAAAGAACAGGTAAAATGGGGACTTATGCCCCAATTAATGGCCAAGAAGCAATTTCTGCTGCGATTGGTCACGCCATGCGACCCGAAGATGTATTTGCCCCCTACTATCGTGATTATGCAGCACAAATCCTACGTGGCGTCAAAATGTCAGAAATTCTATCTTATTGGGGTGGTGATGAGCGTGGCAGTAAATTTTCCTGTAACTCTCAAGATTTGCCCATTTGCGTTCCAATTGCCTCCCAATGTTTGCATGCAGCCGGCGTAGCCTTTGCGTTTCAATATAGAAACGAACCACGTGTTGCCGTAGTATGCATCGGTGAAGGTGGCACCTCTGAAGGGGATTTCTACGAAGCCATCAATGTGGCAGGTATCTGGAAATTACCTGTTGTGTTTGTCGTTAATAATAACCAATGGGCTATTTCAGTTCCTAGAGACAAACAAACAGGAACAGAAACAATTGCCCAAAAAGCCATTGCCGCAGGTTTTACCGGAATGCAAATTGATGGTAATGATATTCTGGCAACACGACAAGTGATTGGTGATGCCATTGAAAAAGCACGGAGAGGCGAAGGCCCCACCTTAATTGAGGCGATGTCTTACCGCTTATCAGATCATACTACCGCAGATGACGCCACTCGTTATCAGCCTTCAGCAGAAGTCGAACAGGCAAGACCCAAAGAACCAATTGCTCGCTTTAAAGAATACCTTTTGCAAGAAAAGATTTGGAATGCCCAAGAAGAAGAACAACTAGTAATACATTGTGCAGAAGAAGTTGAAAAAGCTGTCGACGAATACCTGAGCTCAACACCTCAACCTATTAGCAGCATTTTCGATTATCATTATGCGGAATTGCCTGAATATTTAGTGGAACAACGTGCAATCGCTATGGAGGAAGCTAAAAATGCCTGATATTACCTTAATTGAAGCAGTAACCCAGGCCTTAGCTTATGAGTTGGCTCAGGATGAAAATGTGGTTGTTTTTGGAGAAGACGTAGGTAAAAATGGCGGTGTGTTTCGCGCAACAGTAGGGTTACAAGAGCGCTTTGGCGAAAAAAGAGTTTTTGATTCGCCACTTGCAGAATCCATGATCGCTGGCTTGGCAATCGGAATGTCGTTACAAGGTTTGAAACCTGTTGCTGAATTCCAATTCATGGGTTTTATTTATCCAGCAATGAACCAAATTATCTCTCATGCAGCACGTATGCGAAACCGAACCCGTGGACGCCTAAGTTGTCCGCTCGTTTTTCGTGCGCCTTTTGGTGGTGGAATCAGAGCGCCAGAACATCATTCAGAAAGTACAGAAGCATTGTTTGCGCATATCCCTGGATTACAGGTAGTTATCCCCTCATCCCCGAAGCGTGCTTATGGTTTGCTTCTGGCGGCAATGCGTAATCCGGACCCTGTAATCTTTTTAGAGCCCAAACGAATTTATCGTTTGGTGAAACAACCTGTTGAAGATAATGGTGAGGCACTGCCTATTGGTAAATGTTTCACTCTGCAACAAGGTGATGATGTTACGCTAATCAGCTGGGGAGCCAGCCTGCATGAAACCCAACAAGCAGCCAAGCAATTAGAAAGCGAAGGTATTTCATGTGAAATCATTGATGTAGCAACCATCAAGCCTCTGGATATTGAAACAATTCTCGCCTCAGTCGAGAAAACAGGACGTTGTGTCATTGTTCATGAAGGCGCAAAAACTTGTGGTGTTGGTGCTGAAATTTCAGCACAAATTATGGAAAACTCAATGGCTGACTTAATGGCTCCAGTCCAGCGTGTAACAGGTTATGATACAGTCATGCCTTATTTCCAACTGGAAAAGCAATACATACCCAGTGTTACACGTATTAAAAACAGTGTTATGAGCATAATGGAGTAATAATGAATATTTTCAATCTGCCCGATTTAGGTGAAGGTTTACCTGATGCTGAAATTCATGAATGGTTTGTCAAAGAAGGTGATACAGTCATCACCGATCAACCACTGGTTTCTATGGAGACAGCTAAAGCTGTAGTTGATGTTCCCTGCCCCCAAAGCGGGACAATTGGCAAGTTATTCGGTAAACCAGGGGATGTAATTAAAACTGGGGAACCATTAGTTGCCTTTACATCAACCGCTACAAAAACTACAGATAAAGGTACAGTTGTTGGCCATTTAGAAGAAAGCAGTGAAATTAGCGAAGATAACTTTACTATTGGTGCGCAACAATCGGCTAAAGCTCGTGTTAAAGCAACGCCTGCAGTAAAAATGCTGGCTAAAAAATTAGGTGTGGACTTATCCGCACTTAAGGGTACAGGTGAGTTTGGTGTTGTCACTCGTGATGACGTACAAACACAAGCAGATAAGAACTCACAAGTCCCTGTTGGTTACGAGCCATTACGCGGCGTACGTCGTGCAATGCTAAATAGCATGGTTCAGTCTCATGCAGAAGTGGTTCCGGTAAGTATTTTTGATGAAGCAGATATAAGCAGCTGGAAACCAGGAACTGACATTACCGTACGTCTAATTCGCGCCATAGTTCATGCATCGCAAAAAGAGCCCGCACTTAATGCTTGGTTTGATACCAAACATGGAGCACGCCAATGCTTTAAAGAAGTGCATCTTGGCTTAGCCATGGATAATGATGAAGGCTTATTTGTTCCTGTTATTCATGATGCGGCAAAACGTTCAGATACTGAGTTACGTCAAATCATTAACGAATTTAAAACATCGGTCGGCAACCGTGCCATTACCGCAGATAAATTAAAAGGAGCAACAATTACTCTTTCTAATTTTGGTAAATTTGCGGGTCGTTTTGCAAGCCCTATTATCGTTCCACCCATGGTATCTATATTAGCTGTTGGTAGATTATATAAAGGGGTTGTCGCTAATACTGACGGTACAGTTGAAGTTCATAACCTGCTTCCTTTATCCATTAGCTTTGATCATAGAGCAGCCACTGGAGGAGAAGCAACACGCTTTTTAGGCGCAGTAATGGAATCATTGCAACAAGCCTGATTGTTGGGCCTTTCGGCCCATAGCCCCATCAAATTAAGGGAAAAAAGGCTTTTTGATACGCTCAAAACTGTTCGAGCCAAGGAGGTATTTTTGCTGTCTCGAAGCCGTCACAAATGCTAGCAAAGCTTCGAGACAGCGCTAATGCGCTTCCTCAGCCCGAACGGATCGAGGATAATCAAAAGATTAAATTCCTTGGTTTAGCAGCTGTAAGTCTTTAGCCTCAGTCTCATTTTTTAAATTTTATTTTTTATTTTTTGTGCAATAGCTGCTTTACATTCCTGGCGTTGGTTTTCACTAAAATTTGTCTTGGGAAGCGTTTTAGAGCCCATAGCAATTGGCATTACGCAATCTTTTATTAGTCCTTTATGCTCTTTCTCACCACCTTTATGATAACCATTTTGCATGCAAGCTCTTGCAATAGGCATACAAGCTCCCGCCCATCCGTAAACTGAAACGCTGATTAATAGACTAAACATACTGACTTTAGAAATAAGCTTATTCATATTTAATTCCTTTTAATTAAAAAAATATCATTTAGTGAACAAATGCCAATAAAATATAGCATAATAATCTTATTTTGGTTTCATTTGAAAATTTTCTGCCATTTAAAATCATGGTCGTCGTTCCCTTATCCATCAATAGACAAGGGTATTAAGACTGACTTCAATAATTAGCGCATTGAACATATTTTCACTGCATTAACATTAGAAATTATTGAGCCTTGTGCTTTAGAAGTAGCTGTTGGTGAACTAAAATGAAGAGGAGGTAGCTCTTTCGTGGCCTCTTTTGTTGCCTTACCACTATTATTAAAGAGTACAACTAATGATTGACTATTGTTAAGAGAACGCTCTTCATTAGTTGGACTGTTGTTACGCTTAACTTTACTAGAGAAACACTGATTAGCAAAACTCCAAAGATCATATGCTTTAAGCGGTAAATCTAAAGCTACTAGTATCGCATAGTGTGCGCCAACAATAAGAGCCGATGCAGTATAATTAAGCGCAGCTCTTACAAGCTCAGCAAGTTCACTAAATACAACAGCAGGTAATACAATAAAAGCTGCAACTGCTTGTGCTAGTCTTAAGGCTATAGATGTCAATTTACGATCATCCAAGGGCTGCTTAAGTGCCTGATAAAATCCTACAAAAATAAACTTTAATCGTTCTAGACCAGAAATGGTATTTCTTATTTTTTTTAGATGATCATCAAGCAATATCGTTTCTAATTCATCTATTGCTAATCCGAAATCAAACATTTCAATTACTTGTTGCTGCACATAACGCTTTAAAAACTCATCATTGCTTGCCTGCACTATTGTAAATGCTTGTTCAAATCGATACTGCTCATCGCCTTCATTTGAGTCGATAATTGCATCAATGGCCGTTTTTCGCAACGCTTTTGTGTACGTACTTTTTAATGTATCCAAATTAGTTTGCGTGTATTCATCGATTAATTTGACATACTGTCCATTAGTTAGAGTCTCGAATATTTGACGCATAAATGAGTTAGCCATCGCTATCGTTGTAGACATCGCCGCAGAGATAACGAATCGTGCTAATGTGGCAATTCCCAGAATAGCTATTGAACAAAAGAAAATAGCATAGGCAAAAAAATAAAAAGGCTGTATATAACGCTCTAAATCACGCACAAGGGGATTATCAAACCAACGGGTTTGAAGGATTGTTAATGCATCTTTGGGATTACTAAAAATATACTTAAAGAAATTACCAATAGTCGTTTGTAATGCTTTTTCTTGCTTATATTGCTCTTTAAAACGTACTATTTGAAAGTATTGTTCAGACTGCTCTTTAATAAAATTTAAAATTTGTTGTGCCAAATTAGACAATTTTAACTCATATAAATAAGCAAAAAGCTGTGGGTGAGTTAATTTGAATTTATCTGAATGAAACTGTATGGATAACTCGTTATATATTAATTTTCTGTCATTTTCTTCAAAAGCGATAAATACATTTTCCAATGTTTTATTTAATAATTCACTCACTTCTTCTACAGTTAAAGGAGTAACTCTTTGCGCCAATAACTCTTGCGTTATATTAGCGGCAACTTTTTTGGCTAGTCGTTTAGCCGATTCTCTGTCCATAGGAAATACCTTTGTAATTAGAAAGACGATACAATAAGAAATACTATCATGAAAGATAGGGTTCTCACAGATTCTTTTGTCTTATTAATTCAACTATCGTTTAAAATAAGCGCATCCGTCTAACTTAGCGTGAGTTATGGCATTACCCTTCCCCCTTAATCTCAGTAGGGACGTAGAGTCTGTGTGTGTTTATATGTTCATACGTCAATGATGAATAGCTATCAGCAGGATGCAAATTATCTGTGATTTTTGGCAATATCATTAAGTAATAGAGCGAGACGACATCCAGCAGTAACCGTCTGTTTTTGAATCACATTTTGGGCATTTAATTGATATTGCTTATTAGGTATTTCTTTAGGATTGATTCGATAGACTTGATTTACGGCTAATTGATGTGAAGCTTTAGCCCATTGTGCAGGATTTTTTTGCATTTTCACTACGGAACAAGACCATTTTTTCTCCAGTAAACGCGCCTTATTTTTAATCTGCTCCAATCGACTATGCCCCATAAAAAAACCGGCACCATTATCCCAATATTTATGTAAATTATTGCCTACCATATTTGCGCCCAACGGAAATAAATTACCGCCTAGATCACCTTGAGGTAATTGATTGGTTACTCTAGTTACAGCATGCAAAGGCTGATGAACATCACCAACTAAATGAATTAAAATAAGTAAAGCCAATCGCTTATCGGTGGCTTTTGTTTTTTTAGTAGAAAGAACAGAAATTGCATTATTTATCCCCCATACTGCGTTTGTAGTTTCTACAGAAGGAAGTGTTGTGCCATCGCTGGAAAAGGGTATATCGATGTAATGAAATGTATCATACCAATGAATATTTTTAATTTTAATTAAATCCAGCCAGATTGATGCAGCAATGAAACTTGCGTTTAAAGATTTTTTTGAGCGTGAATTCAAATACTTATGACACATTTTTTTTGCATTAGGTGTGAGATGATCAAAAGCTACTTGAGCGACAACCTGATGACCTTGCATGTTCCATGAATAGCAGTTTAATGCACAAAGACAAAGCAGCAGAGTATAAAGTCGTTTTAACATCTGAACCAACTCCTTGTATAAAATTAACTTTTTCTATCCCATAACGAGCATAACTATCAAGCTAAGCCCGCCATGGGAATGGAAATTTTTTATTTTACAGATTTAACCTCTATCCCAAATATGGAGACCATGCAGGTTCTTGGATGTCGCCATCACGTGCTGGTAACTTCATTCGAATTCGGCCATCAAGAGAAACAATACCGAGTATTCCTTTATCTTGATTATGCGTTGCATATAAAATTAAACGGCCGTTTGGTGCAACAGAAGGTGATTCATCACCACCTGAAAACGTTAAACTGACAACAGGACCACCGCTAACATTTTGCATACCAATGTTAAACTGTTTGTCATCACGGTGTAACATCACAATAGATTTCATATCCGGTGTGTAGGACGCTCGAGCGTTGTAATTTCCATCAAACGTCATACGACTCACTTGCCCATCCGTTAATGACAAACGATAAATTTGTGGTGAACCACCGCGTCCAGAAGTAAAGAGAATGCTTTTACCATCTGGAGCATAACGTGGCTCGGTATCTATTGCATCACCAAATGTTAATTGCTTCATATTACCACTGTTTACATCAACACTGTATATTTTAGGTGTCCCACTCTTAGAAAGCACTACAGCTAATTGACTGCCATCAGGTGACCATGCAGGAGCACCATTAATACCGGGAAAACTGGTAATTAATCGGCGTTGACCTGTTTCTACCGATACAGTAAAGATTTGCGCGCGTTTTTTCTCAAATGAAACATAAGAAATACTCTTACCATTCGGAGCCCAAGATGGAGACATAATCGGTTCAGAAGAAATCAGTAAGCTTTGTGGGTTATGTCCATCTGCATCAGCAACTTCTAGTGAATAATTAGTTCTTTGTGATGTTCTTTGCACCGAAATATAAGCTATGCGTGTAGAAAATATACCGCGCTCACCCGTCAATTTTTGATAAACTTCATCGCTAATATGATGAGCTAGTGGTCTAAGCTGATTTGCATTAACTTGATAAGTTTTAGTAAGCAGCGTGGCGCCATTAGCCACTGCATCTGTCAAAGTGAAGCTTATTTCGTAATGATTCCCAACCGAAACAACTCGCCCAGTTACAACACTATCAGCACCTAACTGCTTTAAGGTGTTTACAGACGATTGTGCATTAAGACCTTGTGGGCCAGAAACAATTTTAAATTGTCCTGAAAACGTTAAATCATTTTCAATAATCTGACTTACTTCTTGCGAAGCACGATCAGAGCCAAATGTATTAATTGCAATAGGCAGTGCTGAACTAATACCTTGAGTTAACTCTAAATCAAGAGCAAAAACCTGTTGCGTAACTAGTAAAATAAACAATGTAATAATTCGATTAATCACGACCTTTACCCCCTAACTTGTTCTGGACGAACGGTTAAACTAATATCGCGGAACATATTAAATGTGTCTGCATCTGTAGGCACAGGAAGCGGTGATGCTTTATAAATGGCGGTTTGTGCCGATCTATCGAGTAGCGGATCACCACTACTACGTGTTAAAGTAACTTCTAATACCGAGCCATCAGAAGCTAAACGTATTCTGAACTGACTTGATAAGGTACTATCAACATTTTCAGGAAGAATCCAGTTTCGCCCTATAGCGTTAACAATAAGCGCCTTGTATTTATCAACTACTCCAGCAATACGTGCTTGCTGTTCCGCATTTTGTGCAGCCGCCGCTTGTGCTTGTCTTTTGCGCTCCATTTCTGCTTTTGCCAGATCTGCCTTTTCTTTATCAGCATGCTCTTTTGCTGCCTGCGCCGTTTGCTCTGCTTTTAATTTATCTGCTTTGTCTTTCTCTGCAATTTTCTTTTTATTGAGATCTTCAAGTTTTTTGGCTTCTAATTGCTGTTGCTTTACCAAGTCCTCTTTTTGTTTTTTTAACTCATCAATACGTTTTGCTTCCAGTGCTTTTTGCTCAGCGAGTTGCTTTAAGTGCTTTTTCTCTTCTTCTGCTTGTTTTTTCCGAGCAATAGCAATTCTATTCGCCTCTTCTTTTAATCGAGCCAGTTGTTGTTGCTCTTTTAATCGTTGCTGTTTTGCGACCTCTACCTGACGATTGAGTTCGCGCTGTCTATTTACCTCAGCTCGCTGTTGCTGTTGACGTTCTTGCTTTAAGCGATTTACAGTATCCATTACCTGCTTGCTATCAACACTTACAGCTTTCACTACTTCAGGTTGTGGTGTTGTGGCAGCAATAGGCTGCTCAATGCCTGGAGTACTTTTAGATTCGGCGGTTAAGACTGGGCGTTGACTTGAATTATCGGATAAAAGCATCACGATTAAAAAAAGATGTAAGCCAACGGCTACAAAAAAGGCTTTACGGTAACTAGGCGTGCTGTTCATGCTTGCCCCTCTGATTTATCTTGATCTGAGTCAGTTAGTAATCCCACTTGTTCTGCACCCGCTTGCTTTAATAAAGCCATTGCCTGAACAACCTTACCGTATGCAACTCCTTGGTCACCCTTAACTAAAACGTTTAATTTTTGGTTCGACTGCTTTGCTAACTCTAATTCTGCAGCAACACGAACCGCTAAAGCTTGAGGCTCTATAGGATCTGCAGGTGTACTGCTAATGTTAAGAAAATAAGTCCCTTGTTGGTTCACTGAAACAATAATTGGCTCTCGATCTGTAGGCGCTAAGGTTTGGCTTGCTGCTTTGGGCAAATCAACCGTAACTCCTTGACTTAGCATTGGTGCAGTAATCATAAAAATAACGAGTAAAACCAGCATCACATCGATATAAGGTACAACATTAATCTCAGATATGGGGCGTTCACGTTTGGTCTTGGTTCTGATCATTTTGAACTTTATCCTCTTACAGTATCACTGTTTTGTTGCTCTATAAGCGATATTAATTCTTCCTGGAATAAATCAAATCGATTCAATAGAATATTCGCTCTAGTTGTGTATCGGTTGTATGCAATAACCGCCGGAATTGCTGTAAATAATCCCAACGCCGTTGCAACCAATGCTTCAGAAATACCAGGAGCAACCATAGCAATTGTCGCTTGTTGCGCGTGCCCTAATGCCTGAAACGAGGTCATTATACCCCAGACGGTACCAAATAATCCTACATAAGGAGCAATGGAGCCTACGGAGGCAAAGAAGGGTAAATGCTGTTCTAATTTTTCTGCTTCTTTGGCATGACTGATTTGCATAACACGCTGTATTGGCTCAATCACCACATTACCCTGCTTTCTTGCGCGTACAAATTCTTTAAAGCCAGCATGGAAGATCGCTGCCATTCCTTGTCGTTCATCAGAATTACTGTCAATATCAGCATACAGTCTACTTAAATCACCACTATCCCAAAATCTGCGGCTAAATGCCTCAGTTAATTGTTTTTTACGATTAAAAAACCAGGCTCGTTGGAAAATTAATGTCCATGAGGTGACGGATGCTGCGGCAAGTAAAATCATCACTGATTTAACCACTAATCCTGCCTGCATAAAATACATTAATACATTTGCTTGACTGCTCATCTTTTTTTATCTCCAGTACCAAAATCTTTTGTAACTGTTTCATGTAATCTCAATCACTTACCATATAAATGATTGGCTCTGCCGTTTGGCGTAAAGCTAAAAAGAAAAAGAGCTCTTTGTTCCCGTTTGCTTTTAGCCTAACTTAGTCTCTTAATTCTACTTAGGAAATCGTTTGGGCTTTAAATTCCCATCAACACAGACTACTTTAATCTGTGCCGTGCTCATTATTTTATCTTGTTGATTGTTCATCTCATGCTCAAACATAAAACTGCATGCCCCTGATTGATGCATGGTTGTCGTAATTGTTAATAAATCATCTAAGCGAGCAGGTGCTAAATAACGAATATTTATGGCACTAATTGCAAACAGAGTATCTGATTTCAGCAAATCACTGAGCGCCAAATTATTTTGCCGTAACATTTCCGTTCTCGCTCGCTCAAAATAACGAAGATAATTCGCGTGATACACAATTCCCATATAATCTACATCTTCAGCATAAACACGCACATTATATTGATAAACAGTTTCTTGATTCATGTGCTATTCCTGTTCTACGGCATTTAAACCAAAATGCTGATAGGCTCTAGGCGTTGCTATTCTACCTCGTGGTGTGCGCATAAGGAATCCTTTTTGTATTAAAAATGGCTCTAAAACATCTTCTATAGTTCCTTTTTCTTCACCTATTGCAGCAGCAATACTATCAACACCAACTGGACCACCACCAAATTGTTCAATTACTGACAAGAGAAGTTTTCTATCCATGAGGTCAAAACCGTTTTTATCCACATCTAACATTTCTAAAGCTCTTTGGGCAATGTCTATATTGATCACACCGCTCCCTTTCACTTCCGCATAATCACGTACACGCCGCAGCAAACGATTTGCAATACGTGGCGTGCCTCGAGAACGCATTGCAATTTCTCTGGCCCCTTCTGATTGGGTAACAACATTTAATAATTGTGCCGAACGAGACACAATTTGTGATAATGAGTCAATTGAATAATATTCCAATCGTTGTACGATCCCAAATCGATCACGTAAAGGAGACGTAAGCAAACCAGCCCGTGTTGTTGCGCCAATCAGTGTAAATGGTGGTAATTCTAATTTTATAGAGCGAGCGGCAGGTCCTTCGCCAATCATGATGTCTAGTTTATAATCTTCCATTGCCGGATAAAGAATTTCTTCAATAACCGGACTCAATCGATGAATTTCATCGATGAACAGTACATCATTCTCTTGTAAATTGGTCAAAATAGCAGCAATATCACCGGCGCGCTCAATAACCGGCCCAGAAGTTTGCCGAAGATTTACCCCCATTTCATGAGCGATAATATTGGCTAAGGTTGTTTTACCCAGACCTGGTGGACCAAAAATTAAAACGTGATCCAAAGCATCATTTCGTTTTTTTGCAGCATCAATAAAAATTTGCATTTGCAAACTGACTGCTTCTTGCCCTATATATTCACGAAGACTTAAGGGTCTAATCGCACGATCAATAGCCTCTTCAGAGACAGTACTTTGGGTACTGATTAAGCGGTCACTTTCCAGCATAAGGGTCTTATTAAGAATTCACATGAGTTGAAACATTTTAGCATCATGTTTTTTTAATATCAGCTCATTTATTCAATATATCTGAATTAGAGTTTAAAAAGGCTGAGTACAGGATAAATCATTGATGTTTTCTTTTTTTTCAGCAGGCATTGTTTTTTCAGATTGAGCAACTGATTTAAAAAATGACGCCACGTTGATTTCTCGCTCTCTTTCTTCTTCTATAGGTAATGTTGATTCAAACTCAATCAGCTCTTTTGTTAGACTGAGCATCCCCATAGTAAATAACACAGTAAGTAATATAAGCGCAGTTAAACCGAGAAGAGGATGCAATATAAAACAGGGGGCAACTAAGGGGCATAAAAAAAGGTAAAGAAATGTTGAAATGACAAATAAAAAAGTCATTGCCACAATTTGCAGCAGATTTTCAATATCTACATCATATTTTCTTGCTGCTGCGTTTTTCTTTATATCCTTTAATGCATCCTCCAAGGTCATTTCACCCTTTTTTACAGCATGAAGTGATGCAACATAAACTTCATAAAACTCAATAAGTTCATCATCAGCAGCAACGATTTCATAATAGTAGTTTTTAATTTCTTGTATTTGTTTTTTAAATGTTTCGTTTAATTCAAATCCATTAAAAATTTCATCAATTTGTGCATTACAACGATTTAAACGCTTTTTTAATGTAGCTTGCATGCTATGTCCTTTTTATTGAAAATCAAAGAAAAACAATCATTAGGATTGATTATTAAATAACCAAAATAAGTTTTATAGCATAATTAATAGGACAATAAAAGAAAGGATGATTAAACAAAATCAACAATTGATGCCATAAGCAATTTTCTGGCTCTAAAAATACGCGAACGTACTGTTCCTATAGGGCAGTCCATTTTTTTAGCGATGTCTTCATAGGTTTGGCCATCAAAGATATGCATTCCATAGCATATGCGTAAATCGTCTGATAACATGGATATAGCTAATTCGAGCTGCTCACCGAACTCTATACTAATTAATACATATTCGGGTGATTGATGTGTTGAGTGCTCTTGAGTATCCACAAATTCAGCCTCTAAACCCATACGAATACTCATGGAACGGTAGTGATTTTTAATTGTATTGTGTGTAATGCGATATAACCAAGTTGAAAATTGGCTCTTTTCCTTAAAATAATGTAAATAACGATAAACCTTTAGTAGCACTTCTTGCGCCAAATCATTTACATAAGCTTGATCATTAATGTGAAAATAAATGATTTGCTGTATTTTATTATTATAACGTGCGAGCAACAGATTATAAGCATTTCTATTCCCCTGCTGCGCTAAAGTAACCAAGTCTTCGTCGCTATAAGAAGCTGTATTATTCATTACTTCCTCTTTTTTTAATCCATTATGCGGTAATTGGCTTAAATCAGACCTACCTGTATTATTATATACTATTTTTGTGCGATTTTTAAATGCAATAAACGCCATTGACTCTTTGAGATTTGATCATGAAAAAGAACAATATGCCTTTTTTGATTTAAATGGGTAAATTGAATCAGTTGAAATAAGATATTATGAACCAGAACTTGAGCACCACTATAACGTTGATTTTTACCATTATTCAAAAATAGAATCCATTCATTATGAATAAATTGTATTTCGTTAATCCCATTATCTGGGCTCTTATTTATCCAATCAAATCGTAATAAAATTATAATAAGAGCAATAAGAATCAATTTAATAATCAGATACAGTGAAGAATAAACAATAAGACTAATGCTTAGAAGATATATGACTAAAACCAAACGGAAATAAGTGTTGGACTCAGTAGGTCTAATCGTTATTTCGTATAATCGTGACAATTTCTTTAAACTCTTTATTCTCAGGCTCTTCATGCCCCATGAACCAAGCAAATAGCTCGGGATCAGTACAACTAAGCAGGGAGTCAAAAGTTTTAAGTTCCTGGGCTGACAACTGCTCAAGGCCTTGTTCTAAAAAACGCTGTAATATTAAATCTAATTCCAGCATTCCACGGCGACAATGCCATGTCAATCTTGCTTTTTCACGAGCATCTAACATTGTAAATCTCTTAATGATTTAATGAACATGCAAATGATACACTACTGTCTTTACAAACGGAACGCGTTAATTATTATGAATACCATTTTTAATCACTTAATCAATAACAGAGCATTAACAACGTTTAACTCCATGGATAAAGAGCGGGAACTGCAACCCGGAAAAAATTATTTATTTGATTTAACCCATTTAGGTGTGCTTGACGTCCGCGGTGAGCAAACAATTGAATTTCTTCAGGGGCAATTAACCTGCGACGTACAATCAATATCTGACATTCAAATTATCCAAGGAGCCCAATGCAATCTGAAAGGACGTATTATCACTTTAATGGATATTATTAACTGGCAAGGTATCAAATTAGTACTTCCCAAAGATTTAATGGAAGCAACGATTAAGTCTTTAAATAAAACCGCGATGCTTTCTCGTGTTACTCTCAACGAAAACAGTGACTTAAGCGTTCTTGGATTTTATTTACAGAATCCCAAAGACCTTGTTCCTGACACTAATTTTTTTCCTGATAATCTCTATGGGCTTACCTATGGCAGCCAATATTGTTGCTACCATTTAGGTCATGGTTTTTATATCTTTTTAGCTAAAGCTGAATTTGCTAAAAAAGTATATCAACATTTTGCTGAAGAAAACCAACTACTGGGTTCGTTAACCTGGCACTCGCTAAGATTAGCAAAACAACAAATTACTATTTATCCTGAATCCAGAGGTCTATTTTTACCACACCGCATAGACTTACATAAGACGCCCTGTCTTAGTTTTAATAAAGGATGCTATAAAGGGCAGGAAATTATTGCACGAATGCATTACAAAGCCACAATAAAACACCAATTAGAAATTCACGAAATAAAAACAAAAGAAAAAATCTATTCAGGTCAAAAGTTATTAAAAGAATCAGACGGTACCGAAGTGGGTGAATTAATTGATTTTTCAATACTAGATAATGAACGTTATCTCGTTGCAATCAGCCTATTAAAAGGGTTTAGCGAACCAGTGCTATTTGATGGTCATCATGAATTAGTGTATTTAGAATAATTTGGGGCTGTAAAGCCTATAGCCAAACTTCGTTCTGCCAGTAATGGGCATAGATATCAAGTCAAATATATTTTAAATAATACATTGATATCTAAAAAATAAGGTCTCTCTACAACAATTTAAGATTGAGAAACAGTTAACAGTGGAGCGATTCAGCTCCTTTAACAGTGTAAAAATTCTGGGTAGTAGTGGCGTGAAACTCCCTTCACGCCTAAAAGATATCTATAAGTATTATGGTGGAAGCGCTTCAAGTGCCGCACAGAAACGTCCAGTTGTATTGGATGATACCTGTGGGCAATTAGAACTCTTAACCTCACTTCTACGACTCAAAAGGGATTACCGGTCATTTAAATGAGTTAAGGAGCGCTTTATTTACAGGACCAAGTGCATTGTTCGGAGTTTATTATCTCCGATTAAGTTAAAAGCCTCGCAGACCACACTTTTTTATAGGCTCCTATTTATGTTCCTTATCCTCTCTCGTATCCAAAAAAATTTCTTTTGTTTCTGAATTAGTCACAATAATATCAAAGAATTTTTTTGTTTTTTCGTTGAAAATGAACTCTATGATTTCTTTTTTATTAAAAGCAGATTGGGTAATATTTATTTTTGGAAAAGAATCAATATGTTTTGATTCTTTTATTCCATTAATTTTTTTGATTAGATAATCATCTTTAATAAAATTTTCTAATCTCTCAAAACGACTTATTAAATCGCACATTAATTTTGTAGAAATATTCTCATTCGCTACGCTTGCTGACTTCGCAGGGTGATGTCTCGAATCATTTATTTCATCCACTAAATTTGTAAGAGAACTTTCTTGAATATCTTTTAATATATCTTTGCTAGTCATGATCATCTCCTTATGCGTATTCCTGTTAAGCTGAACACTGATTCCTATTCATGTTGAACACTGCGGAGCAAAGCAACTTTTAATATAAGTATAACAGTTAGTTCTCCATTTTATCCATTTTTAAGTATTATTTTTGCCCATATCATCTCCTTTTAATTCAAAATTATGAGCATTATGGTAAATAGCGACTAATGAAATAAGCTTGGCCTTCAATAATTTCTTTAAATAAAGCTAATTTAAAAAAGCCTAAATCCATAAGATAAAGAGCACCCGCTTTTATCGTATAAAAGTAACGGGTAAACCCTTGAGCTTTCTCATGGCCATGAGTTAGTGCCAACGACCAATCTTATTCACTGAATTGATATGTTGAGGTTGCGGCTTTAGAACATGCTGGGCTTTACAGCCCAGCCTAGAGGAGTGATAAGATAGCTTATTAAGCCTCTTCAACAACATAAGATTGTAACGTAGTCTGAGTCAGATCCAATAGCTCTCTTATTGCAACAAAAAACATAGTGTAGTTCAGCGCTGAACTAGATTTTAAATCAGATAAAATATGGTGCCAACGCTCAATCAATGCCGTATGAGACTCACCCCAGGCAGCAAGACGTACTGGTAAATCAATATTCTCACCATTATAGTTGAGTAACCCATCTGTTAATTGACGCTGTTGCCAATCCAAATCATCTCGTAATGCTTCCCGTGATAAAGATTCCCAATGATTCTCAGTAGGATGCATAATAATTTGCTTTCTGATCCACGCAAGATCCAAAAACTCACCTATACCCAAATAAACCTCAGCAACTTGAGATACTTTCATGCTTCGTTTATTGGCAATTTCGATAATATCAGTTGAAGAAAACAGACCGCGGGTTACAGTTAAGTCATGTGCTAGATTTGATGGAATTCCCTCTTCAAGCAAATGCTGATAGTGCTCTTCATATTTTACACGTCGCTCTTCACTTAAAATTGCAGGGATAGAGCTTTTCAACTCTGTCACACCCTGTGAATAAATTTTTACTGTTTCGGCAATATCCATAGAGCGCCGTTGAGTGCGTAAGAACCAACGTGTAATACGTCTTGAAAGTCTGACATACAACATCATCATTCCAATTTGTTCTTTAGAGTTGAATCTTAGTACCTAGCTCTTCAATTTGTTTCCAAATCGACTCAAGATTAAGCACTGTGCGTGTAATCATGTACGCTCTAACAATTGCAGAAACAGGGGCTCCAGTTTCATCTTGTAGCCTGTAAACAAAGGTAAAGCCCATTTCATTGACGATAATATTGCTTAATTTTGTCGCAATAATTTCTCGTTTCAGTGGGTGATCTTGCATTTGTTTACTGAATCGTTCTTGCAAAGGTTTGGGGAACGAGCTAATTAAAAATTGTTCCATGTACTGTTCTTCAGGGACACCAGAGGCCAATATTTCCTCTTTTAACAGCGACTTACTGTAGCACATCAATACCGCAATTCCTGGTCGCCCAAGACCTTGCCCCATTAATTTACGTTCTTGTAGTGCTTTATCATCAGGTAGGAATTCAAGACTTCGATCTATTTTTCCAGAACGCTCTAATTCCTTAATGTAGCGCCCTTGTAACTCTAATCCTTGTAACGCTTGTGAAGCAGACAAGCTAATAGCTCGCGTTTGTAAGAAATTGTCACGAAGCACTAACTTGCTTACTTCATCAGTCATTTCGCTTAACAATTCATTTCTTTGTTTTGGCGTTAAATCACCCACAGCAACAATGCCATTAAGTAAGATCTTAATATTCACTTCTTTATCAGAGCAGTTTACACCACCAGAATTATCAATAAAGTCAGTATATACCATGCCACCATTAATGGTGTATTCCACACGAGCCAATTGGGTTAATCCCAAATTACCACCCTCACCAACTACTTTACAACGTAATTGTTTTGCATTAACACGCGTTGCATCGTTAGCGCGGTCGCCTACACTCGCATTAGTTTCAGTACTGGCTTTAACATAAGTACCAATACCACCACTCCACAGTAAATCTACTTTGGCTCTTAAAATAGTGCGAATTAACTCGTTAGGCTCAATTTCACTATGTTTAAGACCAAAAGCAACTTGCATTTCTTTACTTACTGGAATGGATTTGGCGTTACGATTAAATACTCCACCACCTTTAGAAATAAGTTTCTTATCGTAATCAGTCCAGCTGGAACGAGGTAAGTTAAATAATCGTTCACGTTCATGGAAACTGAGTTCTGCATTAGGAGCTGGATCAATAAAGATATGAATATGGTTAAACGCACCAATTAATTTAATGTGCTTCGACAACAGCATGCCATTACCAAATACATCACCTGCCATGTCTCCAATACCAACAACAGTAAAATCATTGTTTTGGATGTCTATATTTAATTCATAAAAATGACGTTTTACTGATTCCCAAGCCCCCTTAGCGGTAATACCCATTTTCTTGTGGTCATATCCCACCGAACCACCAGATGCAAAGGCATCCCCCAACCAAAAACCATATTCTAAAGAAATAGCATTGGCCAGATCAGAGAACGTTGCTGTGCCTTTATCTGCCGCAACAACAAGGTATGGATCATCTTCATCATAACGGACAACATTGTCAGGTTTAACTAAGACACCATCGACATAATTGTCTGTAATATCAAGCAGACCACGAATAAATAATTGGTAACAGCTAATACCCTCAGCCATTATTTCTTCACGAGATCCATTGACTGGTAGATTTTTAGGTACAAAACCACCTTTTGCACCGCTTGGTACAATTACTGAGTTTTTTACTTGTTGTGCCTTCATCAAACCAAGGATTTCTGTTCTGAAATCTTCGCGTCGATCAGACCAACGTAATCCACCACGAGCCACTTTACCACAACGTAAATGCACCCCTTCAAAGCGAGGAGAATAAACAAATATCTCAAACAGTGGATAAGGTTTGGGTAAACCAGGGATCATTTTACTGCTTAATTTAACTGAAATATAATTCTTAGGATGACCGTTCTTATCAACCTGATAGAAATTAGTTCGTAAAGTCGCGGTAATTGCGTGAATGTACTGTCTGATTATTTTATCTTCATCAAGATTAGCGACATTATCCAAATCAGCTAAAATTTCTGCAGAAAGCGCTGCAAAACGTTCTTCGCGATAATTATCATCAGCAGGATTACAACGAATTTCAAATAACTGCACTAACTTTCTGGCAATATGAACGTTATTATTTAATGCCATTTCCATATATTCTTGGCTAAACGTAAAGCCAATTTGTTTAAAATATTTCGCGTAAGTACGTAAAATAGCAACTTCACGCCAGTTAAGGCCTGCAGCTAAAACTAACTGATTAAAGCCATCATTTTCCGCATCACCAAACCAAACTCTAGCAAAAGCATTCTGAAATAACTCCTTAATATCATCGAGCTCAAATTCAAATGCTTTGTTGTATTGCATGGCAAAATCATTGACCCAGGTTAATGTACCATCTTCAAATTTAAGCGAATAAGGACGTTCACTAATTGCGCGTAAGCCTAGATTCTCTAATATAGGTAATACATCAGATAAAGGAATCGTGGTGTTATGTTGGTATACTTTTAATCTAAAACTGTTCTCTGACTCATCTAAAGGCTTATAGAAATTAATTCCTAAAGGCTCTTCAGGACGTAACATTTCGACATGCTTGATATCATAAACAGCTGTTCTTGCGGTGAATGTATCGCAATAGGCAATAGGGAAGGCATTCCGATAACGAGCAAACAGAATATTCGCTTCTTCTTCACCATATGCTTCATGTAAATGATATTGCAAATCATCGGTCCATGAGCGCCCTGCTTCAATTAATCGCTTCTCAATTTCTTTTAAATCGTATTCAGGACAATTTTCTGGATTAAGCTTAATAATGTAATGAATACGCGCCAAAACTGATTCAGTAAACTGTGTTGTATAAGTAGTCTCTACCGCATTAAAACTCTCTTCGAGAATCTGCTTCATCGAGTGTCTTAACTCAGTATTTACTCGCTCTTTTGGCACATAAACCAGACAAGAAACAAAACGATGGTAGACATCCATGCGTGCAAATAAACGAATTCGTTTTCTGTCTTGCATGTAAAAAATACCCATTGCAATTTCTAATAACTCATCTTCACTGCCTTGAATGAAATCATCACGCGGTAATGTTTCAAGAATATTCAACAAGACCTTGCCCGCATGGCTGCGTGGATTTAGTCGTGAATTTTCCATAATTAAAGCAACTTTTCGTCGCAAAAATGGAATTTGTTTGGGATTTGTGTGATAAGCCGCCGAGGTATAAAGACCAATAATTCTGCGTTCACCAATAACGTTCCCTTGCTCATTAAAACGCTTAATACCAATATAGTCAGTGTACGCATCACGATGGACACTAGCTAGAGTATTGGTTTTTGACATTACGAGAATACGTGGGGATAAAGTAAATTCGCGCGCTTCAGGGGGCATTGCAGAAATGTTTCGAGCCATTGATTTACTAACATTTTCACGTAAAAGACCTAAACCCGTTGCAGGAATTGCTTGCAGTAAAGTTTCCTTCCCTTTTTCAACCAATTCATAATCCCTCATCCCTAAGAATGTGAAATGATGATCTTCTATCCAATTTAGGAAGGCTTTAGTTTCTTCTACTTCATTTAAATCAAGTACTGAAGAAACTTTATCAATTTCAGCAATTGCATCTCTAACTTCAGAACGCATTTTATCCCAATCTTCAAAAACAACGCGGTTATCTTCAAGAGCACGTAAACACCCTTGATGTAACTCCTCAAGAATTTTAGGATCAGTCTGTCGGTCAATTTCTAAGAAAACAGGCGCCTCATGAATAATATCTTTACTGTCGGCCATTTGATCACGGGGTAAGATCGCACAAATACGATGTTCCTTATCGCGTTTCACACGAATACCACCCATATGAATCGTTAAATGGGAAGCAAGTCCCATTCTATGAATAACTAAACGAATAGAGTCGACTAAGAATGGCATGTCATCACTAATAACTTCAATTACAGTATGTGTAGTTTGCCAGCCATGACGTTCGAAGTCAGGGTTGTAAATTCTGATTTTAGTCTCATGAGGTGCACGCTCATTAATTAATGACCAAAAATTAACGACAGCGCCGTAAAGATCGTCAATCTCCCAGGCACTAAGGTCTTCCATGGCGACAGTTCCATATAATTGCATGGCAAATTCGGCGCAAAATTTAGCTTGATCACCAACCATAGAATTTTTGATTCTATCGACAATGGCTTCAATTAATACCTCTTTACCCTCTTCGAATTTATATGACATAGCTTACCCCGTCAGTTTTGCTTTTGTTCTACAGCAAGTATTATTGTTTGTAATGTAATTCATTCATGTCTCATCCTGAGTGTTACTCAGGATATTAATCAACCGCTAATAGCTATGGTTTTCGTATTCACAAATTCTAATATACCCTCATTTGATAGTTCACGACCATAGCCTGAACGCTTTATCCCACCAAAAGGTAATCGTGGATCGGAGGCAACCAATGCATTGACGAAGCAGGCGCCAGCCTCAATCTCATGAGTCGCAATGCGCTCCCCTTTTTCCAAATCACGCGTAAATATTGCGGCTCCCAAACCGTATTGGCTAAGATTCGCATAGTTGATTGCATCCTTTTCGCTATTCACGGAAATGACAGCAATAACAGGACCAAATAACTCTTCATCAAAAGCCGGCATACCAGGAGCCACCTCAGTCAATAATGTTGGAGGGTAATAAAATCCCGGGCCGTTAGGAATTATACCACCAAGCAATAATTTAGCACCCTGTTTAAGTGATTTTTCTACTTGTTTATGCACAGAATCGCGCAAATCGGAGCGAGCCAAAGGCCCAAGGTTTGTTTTAGGATCAAGAGGAGAGCCCATATGGAAAGAAGATATATGCTCTTTAATCTTCTGTATCAGCTCTTTTTCAATAGAAGCTAAAGCAATAATGCGCTTGGCAGCAATACATACTTGACCTGAATTATTAAGCCGCGAATTCACAATACACTGCGCAGCCAAATCAAGATCCGCATCTTCAAGTACGATATAGGGATCGCTACCACCTAATTCTAGCATTGATTTTTTTAAGAATTTTCCAGCACGCGAGGCCACAGAAGCTCCCGCACGCTCACTGCCAGTTAAAGTGACCGCTACAACCTGTGGATGTTCGATTACTTTTCCTGCTCCTTCATTATCAAGAATTAAATGTTGAAACAGATTTTCTGGAAAACCTGCTTCAAGAAATAGTTGTTCGATTCGATTCCCCGATCCTGTTGAAATAGAGGCGTGTTTTAAAATAGCTGCGTTTCCAGCCATAATCGTTGGTACGGCAAAACGAAATACCTGCCAAAAGGGAAAATTCCATGGCATGATAGCAAAAACAAGGCCTAAAGAAACATGACAGACCTTTGCCTTTTTCATTTCGGTTTCTATTATGCGGGGAGCCAAATAAGCTTCTGCATGCTCTGCATAATGCTCACAAACCCAAGCACACTTATCAATTTCTGACTTGCCAGCAGTAATAGGCTTACCCATTTCAGTTGCCATCAGCAACGCCAACTCATCTTTTTTTTCTTTAAGGAGTTGCGCGAGATTTAGCATTAGATTTTTCCGATGGGCAAAAGAAGTTCGTTTCCACTCATGGAATGCTTTATGTCCTTTTTCAATTTTTTCATCAGCATTTACTTCATCAAGGCATTCATAACTTTGAATTACTTCTTCAGTTGCAGGATTTATAGTTTGAATTTTCATTAAATCACCTTGCGAAATTTATTATTTACTTAAAGTTATCAACTTTTCTTGCGCACTACTTTTGATTATTGATACTATTTTTATATTCTATGATGTTTCACAAAAAACAACAGTAATAAATCAAGATGTTAATATAAAATGATTAACACTCATTAACACTAGGACAATTGATGAACTTAAGCAAACCTCACTTCCATCCATTACAATACGTAGCGGCATGGTCGGTGCACCTATTTACTGCAAGTGCAGCCTGTATTGGTGTTTTTACTCTAGAAAAAATATATCAACATGAATATATTTTTGCACTATGGCTCATGGCAATTACAGTTTTTATTGATGCGGTAGATGGAAGTCTCGCGCGTTTAGTCAATATTAAACAAATATTACCTAAAATTGATGGGGCGTTACTTGATAACCTTGTTGATTATGTCAACTATGTAATTACGCCCTGCTTTTTCTTGTTAGTAAAACCAAATATGCTGCCACAAGAACTATCCGTGTTGATTGTCGCTGCGGTCATTATTACTTCATCGTATCAATTTTGCCAGTCCGACGCAAAAACTCCGGATCACTTTTTTAAAGGATTTCCCTGTTATTGGAACATCACTATTTTTTATATGATTCTTTTTAATACATCAGCTACAGCTAATGCCATTATCTTAACAATACTCTCGGTGCTTATTTTTGTCCCAGTCAAATATGTTTATCCTTCAAGGCTTGATTATTTAACTGATTCAAAGACATTAAAAATGCTAATGCACTGCTGCTCTATTATTTATGGTGTGAGTTCTATGTGCTTATTGGTTAATTATCCAAATACCAATACTATATGGCTTTCTTTATCAATGGCTTATGTGGGGATGTACTTATATTTAAGTTTTTACCGAACTTATTATCCCATGATTAAAGCGAAAATTGCTGCAAATAAGGACTAATGGTTCTTTTTTTACTTTTCGGCATGGACTTTGATTTATTTATGATTAAAATAGCACCGAAATTTTGCTTACTGAGGTAATTATGTCACGTTTTAGTCGTATCAATACATCCATTCTTTTTTCTGCGATGTTAATGAGTAGTGCTCATGCTGTAGGTTCATTTCCTAGAGGATGCGAAGTCTCTGGTTTTGGCTACAGCCAAAATTATTTGTTATTAAATGATACGGGCAAACAATCCTATTATTTAATTCAAAATCATTCAGATGCACGCGTTGAATTGGAACATCAAGCGTCTGATGAAGTATTTATGAGCCCACCATTACATGCATCTCTTGAACCGATGAATTGGGGAGCTTTTGCTTCTGATATTAAAAACTTAAATTTTCGATGTTATAAGCATATTGGTGAGACCACCTCACCGATTGATTGCCGTGATGTTTTAGATGTATGTCAATACCCACGTGTACGCTTTGCTTTAAGCAATATGGGCAATTATTGGGTTTCTTTTAATAAACCACAGAATTCTGTTATCCAAGATTCTGTCGCCAAGGGCATTTATCTAAAATGGTGATTTGTGGCTAATATTTATGAAAATAAATATATGATCCTTGGGACTATAGGTGCGTTTATAGTTCTTTATGGAACCACACAATGGCCTCCTCAACCTTATTATATAACTGGAGCTGTTGCACTACTTGCAACAGCTATTCATTACAGACTCTTTTACTATATTGCCCTTGAATTGATTCTTATCGCAGGGCATGCAGCAATTTTATTGGGTAGTGGGCCTTATACCCAATTTGCCTTACCAGTCTTGCTCTGCTTTCAACTGTTAATTTTTTATCTCATGCTCGGCAAAGAACAGAATATATTTTTATTCTTAGGTATCAGTGGTATTGCGCTTCTTTCTGTGGGTTTTGCTTATAATCATCAATGGGTGTTCTTTACAGGAAGTGCCTTTATTGCCATTTACTCCTATTACAGTGGGTATAGAGGCCGTCATCCGGCTTATATTTGGGCTGTTCTTAACACCATATTCGCCCTATTATCTATTTGTAAGATATTTTTTATCTAATTGCTATTTTATTCTTATCAACTCCTAGACCTCTTTTCTGTCAACAGCCCCTAGTGTTATTCATCCAACATATAAATTTCCATTTTTGAAAAAAATATTTTCCAAATTAGTGCATTGTCAAATCAACAAAAATGGACCATTTCTTTATATAGCCAACAATTTTTTGGCTATAATATCCCTCTAACAAAGGTAACTCGCGATGCATGAATTAACCAATATTGCAAAAGACAACGCTGAAGTATTCACGGAAATAATGCGCCACTTAGCTCCTCAAGAACTCGCTCAGGTCAGTTTAGTGAATCATGATTTTCATGAATTAACTCAGAATGAGGTGCTTTGGAAGCTTAAATTTAAACAACATTTTCCCGCTAATTTTCCCACATCCGTGCCTAATGATTATAATTGGAAGAACGCTTTCATAAGACAATATAGGAATGCTCTATGTACTAGTGACTATTTAAAAGAGGAAATTCAGGAAGAAGTGTTATTTAAGATATTAAGTTACTTAACACCAAAGACAATACTCACCGATGTTAATCCTCTATCTCCATTTTTAGCTAATTTCAGCCACGATAGCCTTCTTTGGCAGCAATTATTCATTGAACATTTTCCCAAAGATCTCCCTTTACACCCATCTGAGAATTATGATTGGCTAAACGCTTTTAAAGAAAAATATAGAGAAAAATATAAGAACGTAAAGATTACAACAATTACGTCAATCATTAGAGATGAAATTGAAACGGTGAAAATAGTAAAGCTTCCTGTTGACGAATTAGAAGCAAATAATTTTTTATTCGTTAAAATTGCGCTAAAAAATAAAAGCCAGGATTGCTTGGATCATTTTTTTGAATTGGTAGAGGCTAAGCTTAATGCGCTGAATATACCCTCTAAACAAGAACCATCAAGAGAAACAATATTCCCTTTATTAAATGTTTATTAGCAAGAAAATTTATTAATATTAATCAAGAACTACATCTCCAGAATGGGGCACCTCCAAATCGATATCAATTTACAACTATGGCCTTACACATTGCAACGCAACATAACTATATTGAACTTATGGCGTTTTTATTAGACAACGGCAGTAATATTGGCTCCCCCTCCTATCCGATCCCGATGTGGTTTGGTGCTGCGCCAGAGCCTAGAACGATTATCATTTTATTTATTCAACTAAACTATTTTCTAAAATCCCAACCGTTATAGGATGAAGTAAATCAATATTTGCTTCATGATGTATTGTTAGAATTATGCCCGAATACTCTGCTTTTTCTCTTAGCATTTCTAATAACACCGGATGCGAATTTTTATCTAAGCCATTTAACGGCTCATCAAGAATGATGAAATCTACGTGCCCAAAAAGAACAGAGGCTAAAAGAAATTTCTTTTTGGTAAATTATAAATTTGATTTTAAAGAAAGGTTAGGGTCAATTACTGACAACGAATTTTCTACTTGATTCCTGATTTTTTGCTTATCTGTTTCGACACCGAAGAATTGTGCTCTGCCCGTAGTAATTTTCGACCTAATTAATTGAAATCCTAAAGCCACACCTAACAGGGCAAACGCATCTTAAATTACTTGCCTAATGATAACTTCTCTGAAATCATCCTCTAATGCAGCCATAAACCGCTTACGTTTAACGCTGGCTTTTCTTGATGTGTCATTTTTAATTAGATTCAACGCAATATGTCGCATGATAGCAAAATTTTCAGGTGCAGCCTCTGTTCGTATGCGGGATTCATCTTCTCTGAAAGTCATATCAAGCGTCCAGTGTAGCTTATTTTCTATGCCCCAGTGCTGACGAACAACGGTTAAAACTTTCTTTGCATTTGGCTCAATGGATGCAATATAAAAACGAGTATCCTTTGTATCAGGGGTAAGTTGATCTTTAAATTCTCTATAAGATTTTATCATAATGAGGCTCTTTAAATTGGGCCATTTTTTAAATGATGGGAAATATTCAGCAGATGGGGTGATAGCCCAACATTGCCTGTGTTCAATGCGCCCATGACCAGCATCATATTCTTCATAATAATTATGTTCGACTTGCTTAAAATGTTCCGCTAATGCTATTTCAAAAAAATCATTAACTTCAGCATGTAGGTTGCCCTGATTGCCTTTTAATGCGAGTACATAATCTGCTTTTTTCTGAATTATTTTTTCGGCAATAGCGGTCTGACAGCCCATCGCATCAATGGTAACAAGGCATCCCTTAAGCTCAAGGACATCCAAAAGTTGTGGGATGGCTGTAATTTCGTTACTCTTTTCTGCTGTTTTTTCTTGGCCAAGAACAAGTCCATTTTCACTGCTCCAAGCACTCACCATATGAATTGCTGGGACACCATCTCGATGATTGTGGCTCCGACGTAGGGTTTTTCCATCGATGGCAACAACATCCCCTGATGTCGCTTTAGAGACAGACTGAATCCATCGCATAAAACAGGCTTGAAATTCTTTTGTATCAATTTTACGCATGATTCGCGCTATAGTGTCATCAACAGGGATTCCATCTTTATATGGCAAGAACTTTCTAAGCCAATCCAATTTGGCCTCACCAAAATCTTTGATTGATTTCCAACCATCACAACCAGATACTGTTCCAGAGATAATCAGGAAAATAACTTCTATTAATGGATATCGTTTGGTTCGATCTATTCGTGGATCAGGCAATGCTTCAAAATGTTCGATTAACCCGTTATTCATCTATATCCCCTTATAAACATGGAGGGTAGTAGATCATAGATGGATAAATTTGTCGATCTTTCTTAAACAAATCGTCTAAATAGTGGCGCAGCCGCTATTTAGACGATCTTGCCCTGCACACCTAAGGTTAAGAGTGCAATTAAAATATTTTTAACAATCACTTTCCACAAATGCTCATGTTTACTCATGAGCGTATCTTCGCTGTGTAACCGCGCGCTAAATTTAGCTTTAAAATTATCATAGCTTTTTTTTGTTGGCAGTAGCGTAGGGTGTTGTTTCACGAAGCGATCCACATCTTTACGCAGTTCATATGATAAATTAGAAATTACTTTTTGTTCATTTGCATCCGCTAAGGTTTGTGCAAAATGATCCATTGTAGTTATCTCATTATACAAATTAATGATCTGATCAACATAGTCACCATGAGTATTTTTTTGTGCTAGCAGTATTTTTGCGACATTCTGAGATTCTTCCGATTCCTGCGTAGTAATATTAATTAAATTAGGTTTATAAATTAGTCGTACAGGTTGAAATGCAAAACCAGGTGCACTACTCATCATCTCGGAAGTTTCTAATTTAAAACCTTTGGGTGCATTAACTAAACCCTCTTTTAGATTAACAACGATATGAAGGACGCCTAACCAATAACCCTGACCAGAGAAGACAGTCTGTAATAAATCTGGTCTTTGATAGACTCCTATAATTGATACGATTTTGAATATGCTATTTTTATTCTGTAAAAGATTAATAAGAGCAATATTCAGCAAATGATGCAACTGAAAAATTTCAGCAGTTCTATTAGCGAGTGAGTAGGGATGTTTTGAATTCGTTTTAATATGAGCATTAAAAGATTGACCTTTTTGAAAATCAATTAATCCTTCAATAGTATGTCGTTCCACATAATTCTTATTTTTAACTTGGTTTTTATAAAAATCCGAGTGATAAAAAGCATTAATTATATCACTAGCTATATCACTGCCATCGAATTCTGAAGTAGGAACATGAATTAACCGGAAGAATTCATTTTTTAAATCTTCAAGTTTTAACTCATCTTTCTCATGGATTATTGCGATATGATGAATTAATAAATAAGTACTCACAAGAGCACAAATAACTGGACAATAATTTGTACCTAATTTTTGAAATCCTGCTTGTTTAAGCAAAGTTAAAATGGCAGGTGGGGTCTTTAATTTTTTTTCTATTTCTTCACATTGAGCGTTGTTAATATCCTTTGCCTGGGAAGGTTTTTCCCAAAAAGATTGATCTAAAGAAAAAAACAATTTTTGGTGCTTTTTAACCTCATCCAAGTGCCCAACACAGTCAGCTACTTCCGAAATAACTAATGCAAACGCCTCGAATTTCTTTTCTTTTAAAAAGGTGTCAGCAAGTTTCAGAACTGTAGCTATGGTTTCGTTCGTCGCTAAAGTAGTCTTAGATAAATATTCAAAAACCCATAAGCATAAAAGCTGCTTATAAGTTAATTCAGGGTATAGACGCTTTAAAACAATAAGTTCATTTATCTCATCACCAATTTCATCAATACGCTCAACATAATCGGCATCGGGCCATTTATCCAAACTATCGTGATCAGCTAGTTTTACCTTAAAAAGTGGTTTTAACTGCTCAGCATGAGCTGTGAATACAGGATCAGCATTGAATAACTCATAAAAAAAATTAAGAAGTATCTGATGCAGTGAAGAATCAAAAGTTTGAGTATGAACTAAATCCAGTAATTGGTTGAAAGACGCTGGTTTACTAATTCCTGCTTTAAAAAAAAATGCTAGTTTATATTTTTCTATTAGAGTATTAATATACTCGGGTGACAATACTTTTAAATTTTCTTCAGTAATACCAGACATAAACATTTAGCACTTTAAATAACATACCAGAGCATTATTTTAACACTCTATTCTTAAGAGAATATTAACCTGAACGTTTAACTGACGCATAAAAAAGCGAGGATCTATTTCTAAAATAACACGTTCATTTTAGAAACAAATCCCCGCCTTTACAAGTGCTACAAATAAAATAACTTATTTAGAAGCAACAATCTCAACTTGTAGATTAGCAATAACATCACTATGAACATGTACTTCAACAACGTAGTTACCGATAGAATGTAAAGGACCTTCTGGCATTACAATTTCACGTTTGCTAACATCAACGTTTTTCGCTACTAAAGCATCTTTGACTTCATTTACGCCAACAGAACCGTACAGCTTGCCTTCATCACTAGCCATGGCACTAATTACTAAAGTAATGTCGTTCAACTTAGCAGCGCGTTGTTCTGCAGTTGCTAAAGATTGTTGTGCTTTCTTTTCTAATTCAGCTCGACGTTGTTCAAACATCACGATGTTTTTAGGTGTAGCAAATACCGCTTTGTTTTGTGGTATTAAGAAATTACGACCATAACCAGATTTTACGTCTACTTTGTCACCTAGGTTACCTAAATTTCTCACTTTTTCTAATAAGATAACTTCCATCTTAATAACCCCTTAAATTGATTCTCTCGCCCGATCTGGGAGATATGATCTAAAATTAAATAAACTATCTACTGCGCCAAAAATAATGTAGGCCAATAACACAAAAGTAGGCTTCAGTAAGATGAGTAAGGACAATAATATAAATACCTTAACCTGACTTTTGCGAGCAAAAATAAAGTAAGCCAACCCAAATCCAGATGCCAAGAAATAACACAGCATTAAAGGAAGAAGATTAATTGCTAAAGGCTGTTCATAATAAGTACCTAAGGAAACTCCTATGAATACTAACAATGAAAGCCTGCCGCCACGAAAAGCTAAGAGCTCATTTTTAAAACCACCAGGTAAAAACAATTTGGATTGAATTGATCGCGCAAACATTAAGGAGATGATTGCAGATACAATCGCGCTTAATATTTGGATTCCGAAAAACAATTGAGCCAAACTAGGTGAGCTTATGCTATCCATGCCAGTCTCAACTAACTCCTGATATTGCATCAATACAGATTTAATTTGATTAAACTGCACTACAATGAAATCAGGAGCTAAAAGTTGAACTAGCAAACATCCTAAAAATGCATATATTAAAAAAACACCAAAAACTCCCTGCCATTTTTCTGTATTTCGTAAAATCAAAGCTGCGAAATAACAAGGCAGATAAGCAATTAGTGTATTAATTAATGCACTGGATGATGGTATTAACATCATCAATGGAACAGAATGAACCACGAGCGCAGGTAACAAAATATCAAAGCCTGAGCGAGCACCTTTTCTTAATGTTACTAAACAAACTAAGGCTACTGAAAGCCAAGACGCAAAAGGTAAAATTGAAAAAACAACAGCAAACATAATTGCTTTCTGTTTGTTTTCAAGTAATGCCTTACACTGTCTCGTTATAATGTCGCTCGTGCGCATCATTTACTATCCGTGGCTATCGCAGTATGGTAACAAACCAATAAATCTGGCGTGCTTAATTGCTTTAGCTAATTGTCTTTGAAAACGGGTTTGGGTACCAGTAATACGGCTAGGTACGATTTTGCCTGTTTCAGAAATATAGTTTTTTAATAAATTGATGTCTTTGTAATCGATCTCATTGCCGCCTTCGGCGCTAAAACGACACATTTTTTTTCTACGAAAATAAGCTGACATATAGATGTACCCCTCTTAAGCAGTTCTGACTTCTTTTTCTTTTTTCATTAACACAGATTCTGTAGTAATCGCTTGTTTTTGAACTGTGATTAAGTTTCTTAAAATAGCATCGTTAAATTTGAATGCATTTTTAATTTCTTCAAGCGCTTCTAAAGAGCACTCAATGTTCATCAGATAGTAATGAGCTTTGTGTACATCGTTTATTGGGTAAGCTAATTGACGACGGCCTAAATCTTCTTTACGGTGTATTAAACCGCTATGCTTGCTAATGATCCCTTCGTAGCGCTCAACCATTGCTGGTACTTGTTCGCTTTGATCAGGGTGCACAAGAAACATAATTTCATAATGTCTCATGGTTTCTCCTTGTGGATTAAAGCCTTCTGCTCAACATGTAGACAGTAAGGCAAGGTTTAAAAAAATCAGCTAATTGTAACTCTTTTAATCGCTTGTGACAATGATAATACGCAATTTAATCCGTCGAAAAAAAAGCGTGATCACAACTTAATTTTTTTTACTAATTTAGCGTAAATTATAGTGACAAGCATCCATAAAGTAGGTTAACGTTCTACGGATGTCTTTGATTTACAAAGCGCTTACACATACTGCAACGAGGTTTTTGATGGATATTGTTTCTCTTCACTTTGAAGAACCTTTAATGATTAATATCAATGATACAATTGTTAAAATTTTAGCATTTAAAACCCAAGAGCATGGGAATATTAAATTCGGTGTCGAAGCGCCTCGCTCGGTAAATGTTCATCGAGAAGAAATTTTCCATGCAATTAAGCAGAAACAACTTTTAGAAATGGCTGAATAATTCTTTTAATGCGTCCAATATCTTCACGATGTATCGCGTTACTTGCTGGACTAATTCTACTTCTGACTTCCTTCATTTTTTTAATAAACAATTTTATTTATCACTTCTCCGGGAATAATTTTTTCCCGGACAATGTGCCATCACTGGCTCTCCTGCTCGTTCTCTTAAATGTGGGACTAAGACTCTGCTTTGAAAAAAAAAGTAATCCTTGCCGCATAGGACGGGAACTACTTTATTTTTTTAGCATCATGAGCATTATTGCTTTAGCAACTAATGCCGTTCAATTAACACCATTTTCAATAATTGATCAGCAAATCGTTGCTCTAGAACAACCGATTCATATTGATATGAATGCAATCGTACGCTGGACTAATAACCATCCTCAATTTAAATATTTACTGAGTATGATTTATGACAGTTTAACATATCAAATGAGCATTTTACCTTTAATTGTAATTCTCACTTGCCGTTTTCATCGTCTCAGAGAATATTATTTTTTTTTACTGTGTACGACTTTATTTGGTTTTGGCTTTTATTATTTTTTCCCAACCTTAGCTCCTGCAAGTATTATGGACAGCTCGCTATTTTCTGCCGATCAAATTGCCACAGGTTTAAAATTCAAGCAAATTCATCATCATCTAAATCCAACAACTAATGAAGGGGGGTTAATCGCCCTACCTTCATTTCATGCTATTTGGGCAGTGCTGTGTGTTAATCTGCTTAGAGAATGGGTAATCCCTTGTGTGATCCTGGCAATTATTAATATCTTTTTAATCGCTTCTTGTGTTTTATTAGGCTGGCATTATTGTACTGACATAGTAGGAAGTGCAGTGGTACTATTAATTAGTTATTATTTTTTAAAACATTGCCAAGGCAAACCTACCCTGTAGGAAATTAACCAAACTTAAAAACGGAGTGTAAGTTAGGCCAGAGGTTCAGCCTACATAAAACTACAGACTATCATCGAACTCACCATACTTAGCAAGCGTAGATACAGTCATTAAGTTAAAGAAATCTGTCATTCTTGCGCAGGCGCATAAGCGTCAACTTAAGGAAAAAAGCCCATAAATGCCATCCAGACCCGTTCAGGCTGAGGATAGACAAGGTTAATCGTCTTAACTTGAATCCTTATACACGCGGGCGGAAAACCATCCATGGATTGGCTTTTGAACCAATATAGGAATAGCTCCCCGCGCCTGCGCGGGGACGACATGTTTTGGGAAATTTAAACCAGAAAATACTTAATTAAATGGCAATAACCCGAGGCCCAACATAGAACTACAGACTCTCATCTACTTTAAAACGCGCACCATACTTAGTTTCCAGGGTCTTAAATAATTGTTCTAAATTATGTGCACCTACATCCTTAGCATAATTCATTGGACCTCCACAGAATGGCGCAAAACCTGTAGCAAAAATCATCCCCGCATCAAGTAAATCAGCATCGGCAACCACCCCTTCACGCAAACAGGCAGCAGATTCATTGACCATTCGCAGAATTAATCTATCTGCAATATGTTGTTGATCGTTAATAACTACCGGACGTTTTTTGATTGGCTTACCATTTTTATATTGATAAAATCCTTCGCCAGTCTTACGACCTAATTTACCCGCTTTCACCATATCGCGTAGTTTTTGTGGCACAGTACCACCAAAATGAGCGGTTAAGTTTTCAGCAACCGCCAAACATACATCCATACCGACTGTATCAGCTAACTCAACTGGTCCCATAAACATACCAAACGCTAAAGCAGCTTCATCAACAGTCTCAGCACTGTATCCTTCATCTAATAATTGCACACACTCCATTAAATAAGGCATTAAAACTCTATTTACTAAGAAACCAGGACTGGATTTAACCTGTAATGGCAATTTACCAATTTGATTTACAAAAGCACACGACGCTTGTTCTACTTTTTTTGCAGTTGAAGAACTGCTTACAATTTCAACTAAATCCATCTTAGCTACTGGATTAAAGAAATGAATTCCTACAAGACGTTTAGGATCATGCATCACGCTGCTAATTTCATCTAATGGAATACTGGAGGTATTCGTTGCAATGATGGCGTCTTTTTTAGCAAGTTTTTCTATATTTTTCATAATCTCTTGTTTTACCGCGAGATTTTCAAAAACCGCCTCAATAATCACATCCGCTTGAGCAATACCATGCCCCTCAGGATCGGGTATTAAATTATCCATTGCGGCCTGGATTAAACGTGGCTTACGCAGTTTTTTCTTATACAACGCATAAGCGCGACCAATAGCAGGACCTATTCGTTCATAAGATTGATCTTGTAACGTTACCCGAATACCTCGTAGTGCACACCAAGCAGCAATGTCCCCCCCCATAACACCCGCACCAATAACATGTATGTGATGTGCTTTAAAATCACTGTCTTTTGCAAAGCCTTTTAAGCGCTCTCTCAATTCAAAGGCGCGAATCAAGTTTTTTGAAGTGTTTCCGTGAGAAACTAATTGCTCAACAGAATCGATCTCCTTCAAATAAGCTCGATCACCCATGCCCCCTTCTTTTTCCCATAAATCAATAATGGCATAGGGTGCCGGATAATGTTCTTTGCGCACACGTTTTGCGACGTTTTTACGCATTAGTGCAGCCAGTGGTTTTCTAACCCAAACAGCATTCGTTAATCCTTGCATAAATGAAGGTTTATGTCTTGGCGGCTTGTTTTTAATGAAATAAACAGCAGCGCGTTTTAATTGACGAATGGGCACTACATCATCAACCATTCCTAATGCTTTAGCCTTAGCCGCAGGAACAGCGCTTCCTGTTAAAATAATTTGGGATAACGCATTAAAGCCACCAATAAGTTGTGGTAAACGCACGGTTCCGCCCCAACCCGGATGAATGCCTAACATGACTTCTGGCAAACCAATACGTGTATCCTTTTCATCCGTAGCAATACGGTATTTGCAAGCGAGAGCTAATTCGTAGCCGCCTCCCATGCAAAAACCATTAATCATCGCTACAGTAGGAATAGTTAATGCTTGTAATCGAGCATAAACAGCTTGTCCTTTACGTAAGAAATCAACTGCCTGTGCAGGACTTTCAAACTTGGAAAACAAAGTAACATCTGCCCCGGCAATAAACCCTTTATTTTTTGCAGAATAAATAATCAATCCTACAGCATTTTTATCTTGTGCGACTTCATGAAGAATACTATTTAGTTCGTCTAAAACTTCTTCATTCATACTATTAACACTGGTATCTTTTCTATCTAGCCCCAACCACAGGATATTGTCACTGTCACGTTGCATGTCCCAATTTTTATAATTACTCATGTCCTTTCACCTCTGTCACACGTTCTAGATACATAGCACCACCTTGTCCGCCACCGATACAAATAGAAGCCATTCCTCGCGACTCATTTCTTTGTTCTAATGACTTCAATACATGAAGCACTATACGCGCACCACTAGAACCAACAGGATGTCCAGCGGCTATTGCTCCACCATCACGATTTAATTTATCCATTGACGGCGCACCTAAAGCATTGCTTAATCCTAGCTGCGTTTTACAATATTCATCATCGTCCCAAGCAGCAAGGCAGCCCAGTACTTGCGCGGCAAAAGCTTCATTGATTTCCCAACAATCAAAATCATTCGGTTTTAAATTATGTCGTTGCATAATCGGGGTCGCAGCATGCACTGGACCAAGCCCCATTTGAGATGGATCAAGAGCAGCCCATTGAGAATCAACTATTTTACCGATCACTTTTAGGCCGTATTTTTTTACTGCATCAGCACTTGCTAATAGCAATAAACAGGCACCATCAGTTACTTGTGAACTGTTACCGGCTGTCACCATGCCGTATTTTTTGTCAAAATAAGGTTTTAATTTAGCTAATTTTTCTATGGTCGAATCAGGACGCATGCCATCATCTTGAGCATGAACCTTACCTTTGCTATCAATAATCGGCGTTACTTCAGACATTCTATTTTCAGCATAGGCTTTTGCTAATTTTAAATGACTTTGTACAGAATACTCATCCATCTGTTCGCGGGAAATATTAAAGCGATAAGCGACTTTTTCGGCTGTTTGTCCCATGTTGATGCCTACGATCGGATCAGTAAGCCCACGTAGTAATGCAATCACTGGAGCAAGGTAAGATGGTCTGAATTGGCTTACAAGACCGAGTTTTTGGCCAAAACTTTTAGCTCCATACCAATTAGCTAGCCAAGAAACCATTTTGTGATTAAATAATAAAGGGGCATGACTCATAGCCTCTGTGCCACCCGCAAGAACCAAATCACTGCGACCACTGGCTATGTCTATAGCTGCATTATCCAGTGCCTGCATGCCTGAAGCGCAATTTCTCATTACGGTAAACGCAGGAACGTTATCACCGCATCCTAAACGTAAAGCTACCACTCGTGCAATATTGGCCTCATCAGGCCCAGGCATGGCGCTACCTAGAATCACTTGATCCAAGTCAGTAGGAGAAAATGGTTGTCGATTTAATAAAGTCATCCCTGTAGCTACTGCTAAATCAGATCCAGAAAAAGAACCTATGCCCTTGGCCTTAAGATATGGGGTCCGACTCCCGTCAACGACATACACGTCTCGACCACTTAAATTCGACTTTTGCTTCATTGATCCTCCTTAATAATTATTTTCGATCAAGTCACTGACAATGTCCTGATTTTTATAGTGTTTAAGAGTAGCAGCAAACAAGAAATTTTGGAAATTATAAAAAGAACTAATTATAAGATTAATAAATAATAAAGTTTAGTCTAGGATCTGTTGCTATTTCTAAAGCACCGCTAGTTTCAATCATATGTTTATCTTCATTTTTTGTGCCATAAAGAATTTCAAGCGAGTGAATTAACGCCGCTAATTTATCATCCACGTCAATAATTTTAATTTGATTTAATTGTAGCAAAATGGAATCAACATCAGAAAATTCATGGCGTTTAATTTGTTTCATAATCGAAGCCACTTCGTGACAATGTCGCTGGGAGAAAACCGGAAATAAATAGGTAAAGTAGTTCGCAGTTTTGCTCTGTGCTACATAGGACTCTAGTTGCATATAGATGTCATCTATACAATATTGCAGATCTTGAAAGTTACCTATTGCACCAATAAACTCATCAAATTCGTCATTGTAACCTAAATAGGGTAAGAGAAAATTTAAAAGATCGGTCGTCACATCAAATTGATGTTTAACTTGCAATAATAAAGCACACATCACGTAGCTAAATGGGTAAATAGCGCATGACACCTTATATTTTAGCTGACCAAGAACCTCTCGTTCAATTTTAGCCAACATATTAATATAAAAGATATCAGGAATTGAATTATATTGACTGGCATAAGAAAAGAAGCAGGTATACTCATTATCCTGAGGTTCCATTTTATATTGCTTACTTAACGCAGCGAATATTTCCTTATTCTTAATTAGCTTTATAAATGTTTTATTATCGATATACAGATCATACGTAGCCTTAGTATGAATAATTACTAATCCAATACACAATCTGGAAAAATCAGATAATAAGATGTCTCTATTCTCATTCCTTTTTGCAAAAAAGAAGAGATCTTTAATAATCCCCATAAGCATCAATGCTTCAAATGTCTTTTTACCGTATAAATGATCTAATAGAAAAAATAAATACTCAACAAACAAAGCTGCTTCATTTTTATTTGTTTTACAAATCTGCCGCGCCAAATGTTTTAATAGTTCAATGTGCCACATGAGGAAAGAGTCTTAAGATTTTGTTCTTATTTATTAGCACAAATTTTTTTATATTAATATGTGTTGATTTTTTAATGACCACATGGATTCATTTAAGCTCTTAATTTAACAAATATTATTTTTATTTAGCTGATAATGAAATTTGTGTTGACGTCCTCAGAAATTTTGATATACTGCCGACCAATTGATTGGAGAGATGGCCGAGTGGTCGAAGGCGCTCCCCTGCTAAGGGAGTATGGGAGAAATCCCATCGAGGGTTCGAATCCCTCTCTCTCCGCCAATCGACGCGCCCGTAGCTCAGTTGGATAGAGTATTTGGCTACGAACCAAAGGGTCGGAGGTTCGAATCCTTCCGGGCGCGCCATTTTTTTGGCTCTTTCCCATTTAAGGAGGCAGCTATAATCATCCTCAGAGCACCTTAACACGCACTCTATAATTTTAAAAATTTCTAAATCCATAAGCCCTATGTTGTATCAATTTCATTTTGCGATGAAATCCTTCCGTTATTCCATTAGATTTAGTAAACCGCCACATTCTAGCGACTTCATCTTTCCAAATAGTCAGTGTTTTACCTAAAGAAGCTAAAGCCTTAAAGGGACTTTGTTTTAAATCTCTAAGCATATCCAGGAAAACGGGGATCACTTCACGACACTTATTCGCTCTTTCCCATTTAAGGGGGCAGCTTTAATTGGGAAAGAGCCAGCATCTCGTTTAGCTTGTTTCTCTGGCTTTTAAAATCATATAGTCTTACTACTTAGTTCCGCTACCTGCTCTGCAACTTGATCCACCATACCCAGAGCAGGTTGACTGAAAAATCTATATCCAAATAATCCGCCCGCAGCAAAACCTGATACAGTTGTCCCAGCAACAACATATAAGGCACTTTTACTTCCCAGTGTAATGGCAGCAAAGAATGCGCCTGGACCGGTCCAGGAGCCTAAGGCAAAACCAATAGCAAAGCCTATCATAGCAGCAATAGCTGCGACGGTTAAAGCAGAAGCAAAAGTCTTAAGTAACGCAGTCAATGTATGATGCTTATTTTGTAAATCATCTCTGCTATTATTGGTGAATGTCTTAATAGCTTGTGCTATATCCTCCGGTTGCTTGGTCTCATGGATGCTCTCAAGCAACGACAATACATGTGCCCCCAATTTTTCTATGGCAGGGTCAGCTAACTTCAGGCGCTTAGCTTCTTTATTTAAATTATCTAAAATTGTGTATAAAACAGAGTCTTTAGCAAATTGATTACGAGCCGTTAATATCAGGTTCATCTCTTTCGCTTGGGCGATAAGAAAATTACGCAGTTCTTTTGAACCTTGTGCTTGACGTGCGGAAGTCGCGATAAAGGTATCAAAAGGCAATTTGTCTAGTTGCTTACGCAGTAAGGATTCCTTATTTAAGACCATATCGCTTCGAGTCCCCACTAAAATAAACTCAGCATTAGGACATAATACTTTATATTCATTAAGTTGTTCTTGTATCTTTAATAGCCTTTCATCAGTAATTTTTTTTGATAAATCAATACAGTAAATGCCAACCGTAACATCTTTAATGTGTACAGGCACCTTACTTAGATTTTCCCAAATCTGGATATTGTCCCTGCCTAGTTTAATTACGTAGAAATCAGGAAATTTCGTTGCTCTATAGATATGATCAAGAGGGCTTTCATAAGATGGGTTAGCCAATTGCTTTATCAGCTCTGATTTACCACATTCTTCGTCACCAAAAACAAAAGCCTTTAGCTTAATCATGCAACCGCCCCCCAAAATTGCATAGTGTATATATCAACACGCTAATAGTCCATTATTAAATCAATAACACCCTCCCCCTAAGAACCATTAATTAATTGACTGATAAATTATCTCTCGACTTTAGCCATTTAAGCCGCTAAAGAGAGCGGCTAAATCAAAGAGTTAATCTTCTCATCAGTATATTTAGTCCGTGTCGCGAAATGTTTTGAATAGGAAGGCCTGAAGGTGATTTTGATGAAAACTAAAAAGAATAACAATTCACCCTACATTTCGCAGCACATGAAAAACACAATCAATTTAACATAAAATAAATCCGGTTGACTTTAATTTAACAAAAATTTCATAGTATGGTGCACATTTTTTTCGGTGGTTTATTTTTATATTCCTGTTCAATAATAACTGAGGTATCCTCGTCGTTTAAATGCTTGGAATCACGCGTATCGGCGACTATCTTTTTTGCAATCTCCTTCGGAATTTGTGAGAATAAACTGTCATCCCTCCTTCTTAATACACCCATTAATCGTGCGTTTTTCTTAATCTCTTTAATATCTACTTTTTCTTCAATGACTTTAATGGCGGCCTCGATAGAATCTTGCCCAAGTACGCCTTTATTGTTGGGAAATACTTCGGCTGCTTCACGTAGGCCAGAGATACTGGTGATAAGCCTCTTAAATTCCTCGGGGTCTTTAAGCACTCGGCCAATGAGCTCTTTTTTATGATTGGGAAATACTTCGGCTGCATAACATAGGCCAGAAATACTGGTGATAAGCCTCTTAAATTCCTCGGGGCCTTTAAGCACTCGGCCAATACGCGCTTCTTTATGGTTGGGAAATACTTTGGCTGCATGACAGAGGTCAGAAATATTTGTGATAAGCCTCTTAAATTCTTCTGGGTCATCAATATTTTTGTAAAAATACTTAAATTCTCGATCTAAAGCTGATAACGTCATCATAAGTCCTAATACCAATGATTTGGATTTACTATAATACATGATGTGCTTTAAAGGCGCATTGCGTTCAGGAGTCGAATTTGTTGACTTCAGCATACAGAAAATAAGAAGAAGCTCCTATTATCTGGTGTCCTTTAATTGAAGGTATTAGTATAGACCCACGATAATAGACTGTGGGGTGCTACTTGAGTTTAGATGTAGAAGGATTCACTAATAACATAGAAGGGAACGAGGTAATTGTTTCAATCCACCGCGACCACCGCTTATTAAAACTAGTTCACATGCTTCCTTAGGATGAGATGTTGACCTTAATCCTACCTGATTTGCAACGAACCGAGAAAAAACATTGGTGGAGGAGTCGGCCTTTGCGTGTTTGGATTCATTTAGGGGTTTATGTCCTCCAGCAGATGTTTGATGTAACCAACAGAATACCCGAATAGCAAGTGCGTGACAATGCGGCCTTTCACCTATTATGTGGTTATGGATTGCTTCATCAATGGCATGCGCCAGACCATACTAAAATTGAAGCTTTTCCTCGCGCCTAAGTCCTGAAAGCCTGCGCCAATTGGCTAATTTAATCAGTAAACAGGCAACACGACTAGGTTATGCCAATCCTGCTGCGCTGGATATTGACTCCACTGTTCAGGAAGCCAATATTGCCTACCCCGCATTGGCTAATTTATTAATTAAAGTAGCCATTATGCATCCACTGTTGGCAAAGGTTGTGTCATCAAGGCCGTGAGCACTATCGTGTGGGTCTGTCTCATTTAAAGAAAATTGTGCTTTATTACTTGAGCCTCAAACGTAAAAAGGCGGATGCTGCAATATTAAAAGGGGTACAACAACGATTATGGCGAGAAACCTATGAACGCGTGTTGCCTATACTCAATAACGTGCATCAACTTGGGGATAAAGTAGGTGTTGGAACGCATTGGCCTTTGCGACACGCCATGGAAATACTGCGCTCTCGTGGAGCCATGCTGTTACCCAATGTCCATGCTTATCTCTTTGAAGGAGTACCCATACGAGCATAGGATCCTTGCACGCTCATGAGGTGGGTTGTCTTAATAAAGGCAAACTCAATAAAAGATTACAATTTGGGCGTGCGTTCCTGATGGTCGCTCAATGTACCTCCCTTTATATGCCTGATGCCCCCTCCTTACCATCTCTGCTTAAGTTGCATCAAAATCTATTTGGAGTTGGCTCGTTGCAATCAATTGCCACGGATAAGGGGTATTACTCCTACGACAATGAGCAATTATTAATAATAACAGGGGTAACAGATATTCAATTACCAAGGCCCGAACGAACTGTAGATACGCCACCGGAAACAACTCCCTGGACAATCCGCAAAGTATTGCATGACCGGCGTGCAGGCATTGAGCCGCTTATTGGTCATACCAATCACGGTGATCAAATGGGACGAAGTCGGATGAAACGACCAAAAGTGCAGGCTATGCCGCGGTATTGGGATTTAATCTAAGGCAACTTACTCGCTATGTTATGGGAGAGGTGCGCCCCAAAAATGATAAAAAATCAGAACCATTAGCAAACGAAGCACAAATTGCATTAAATATGTCCGTACAGCCTCGATTGGGATGCTCTAAATCACTCAGCCTGATTTTATAAGTTAAAAAAGTTTGAAGCGGAGTTATTATTATCCAAAACATTTTGCGACAGCGACTATTTATCAAAATCAGGTTGATTTTCAGACTGTGAAAAATACCTTTTGCCCAAATTACTCGTCTTATCGATACCAGAATATCAGCGAGCGCGAGAACTCGATGACTGGCTGGCTGATGCCATCCAGTCCATAATGGATGGCAGTATTAGCAGAAAAGCGATCAAATTTGCCCTATAAAAAAACGCGCATAGGTGATAATTTCCTTGGAATTCAGTATCCTAAGACGCAACCCCCGGATGACACCACCATACCACAAGCACCGAGTAAATCAGTACCTGTGCGCAGTAGTGTGCACAAATCGACCAAAATCAGGAGAAAGGTAAACACAACCAAACCCCAATTGCCTGAGCTAAGTCGCATTGTTCCGCATCCAAGATGCCTTGTGCAAAGCCCGCGAACAAGTCAATCAGATGGTCATTAGTGAGGTCTCTCCTCTGCGGATCAGAAGTTACTTGCATCGTTGGTGGATGAGAACAACAGAATTTTGAAGTTATCAGGAGTTAATGGCGTGGTTTTTGAATGCCTGTTGGGAACCGAACCCCGCGGCAGTTTATGCAACGGGATTACTTCACCGGCCTAAAAAATTTTTCGATAAGATTCCTGAATTTCGTCTGATTTTTGGATTGGCTGTACCAGCTGCTTTTTGAGCAACTCCAAGTCCTCCATTCTACTTTTACATAGGCCGCTAACGGCCGCCAAATCGACCCCGGCGGCCACCGTGGCCAAGACACTGCTCGAGAGGGACGCCCACCTGCACGATTGCCGAAAAATACCAAAATTAACACCGAAACCAACCAATCCAGAATCCCAAACCAACCATTCCTTTTTAAAATAATTATTGAATTTTAAGCTTCTCTTAAGTTCCTTTTTATCAAATGTTGGTGTAGGGTCAAATGACTCATCAGGGTCACAATAGTGATGCCGCACGTGCATCGGCAGCATGCCCAGTTTTTTTCCAATAACATGAAACCAATATCTCTTTCTCTCTTTATAATCCCAGTCTTCATTATTTTTGACATAGGTATCGAACGCGTTAATGAGTGGCTGGAAATCAAAGTGCTTCTCATGGTGTTTCTCGCCATTGAGCGTATAATACACGCTCCCTGTTTTCTTTTCTGCGTCAAAATCCTCTATCACCGCTTTGTACTGCTTTAATAATTCTATTCTGATTTCATCCCCTTTCTTATCCTTGGGAATACAATCAAGCACCATGTTCGCCATGTAGCGGACATCCATAGTCCATAAAACCAGCTCAAAAGGCTTGATGTTTTTAAAGTGACGGCCCGAAGGGTCAATGACTGAGCCACTTTGCACTAATAATTCAGGATGTTCTTCCAACATCTTCGCGGCCTCTTCCTGATTGCCCGAAGCAAGGTACCCCAATAATTGATGTATCTTGAATTCTGGATGCTTATTCAGCATCTCTTGTACTGCCTTCTTATTGTCTTTAGACACATAACGGACAAATGCATCCTCAATGCGTTGCGGCTGATTGGCGCGACGGCAATTATTATTGTAGGCAAACACACTTAGTGCTTCTTGCAGCTTATTCTCTTTAATCGCTTCTTCGGGTAAGAATGAAATAATGTTTGATGTCGTGTCTTCACTTTTTGGGGAATCTTTGAATAATTCCTCATCTAATACTGAGTTCTCGTTTAAAATTTATCTTTTTGATTGCATACAGTGCCCTTAATATTGACTGTAGTGACATTATAAAGAAGAGCACCAATATGTTCAATAAATAAACGAAGCCGAGTGATTTTAGGGGAAATTAATTAGAATCCATCTTTTCTTGTCGGGGCTTTGAAAATGGCTAAAGTCGAGTATTTAGTTTATTTCGAATTCGTTCAGATTTTAATCCAATTAATTCTGCTGTTAAAATTTTTTTATAGTGTACTGCCCCCATAAAAAGTCATAGAATTAATTGTTATTAGCCATTGCCCCATTTGGATATTTTCTATATGAGCCAACTATTAGACCTCTCTTTACTTAAAAAGAACCCGAATTACAGGTTGCTCTATTTAGGACAATTTATTTCCTTTACTGGGACAATGATCAGTAATGTTGCCCTGCCTTACCAGGTTTATCAAATGACGAAATCCACGGTTATGGTTGGATTGTTAAGTCTTGTACAGTTATTGCCTCTTTTAATTACCGCTCTTATTGGTGGTGTATTTGCTGATCGTTATGATCGACGCTTATTATTAATTATTAGTGAATTACTACTTGCTTGTGGTTGCTCTCTACTCGCATTTAATTCGTACCACAACGCCTCATCACTAGTGCTTATTTTTCTTATTTCTGCAGCCATGTCGGCGATTACAGGACTTCATCGCCCTGCATACGACAGCATTACCCAACAAATAGTTAATGCGCGTGATTATAAGAGCGTTGGTGCGCTTAGCGCGTTTAAGTTCAGTTTCTGCATGATTATTGCCCCGGCATTGGCTGGATTAATCATTGCTCATTTTGGCATAGTGATTACTTATCTTGTTGATCTGGTTACTTTTTTCTTATCGCTGATTGCCTTAATAAACATGCGCCATATCCCCAAACCAGTAGAACAAGAACACCCTTCTATTTTGTCTTCACTAAAACAAGGCATTTCCTTCGCATTTAATCGACAAGAATTAATAGGTAGTTACATGGTTGACTTTATTGCCATGATGTTTGCCATGCCTAATGCCTTGTTTCCTGCTGTAGCTCAAGCATTTGGCGGCGCTAAAACCTTAGGCCTACTCTATTCAGCACCCGCTGTAGGCTCATTAGTAATCTCTTGTTTTAGCGGTTGGACTTCCAAAATCACGCATGATGGCAAAGCTATTGCGATTGCAGCTGCACTTTGGGGCGCGGCTATTATTGGCTTTGGTCTCTCAAGCTCACTTTGGCTTATCTTGCTTTTTCTTGCATTTTCTGGCGCATTTGATGCAATTAGTGGTATTTTCCGTGTTACTTTATGGAATAATACAATACCAACTGAGTTCCGTGGACGATTAGCAGGTATTGAAATGATTAGTTATTTGTGCGGCCCCAAATTAGGAGACACTCGTGCAGGACTTGTAGCGGCTAGTTTTGGGATTAGTACTGCATTAATTTCAGGTGGTGTATTATGTATTTTTGGAGTAGCTGTTTGTTGTTATGCTTTTCCTAAATTTTGGCACTATCAATCAAAAGTAAGTCTCTAGCGACCAAAACCACCTTCTTTCTGTGATATGAGAAGGGAGTTTTGGAAATCTTGTATAAAAAACTCAATATTCCTTTCGGCATGAATGAATCAAATCAAACGCTGAATCATAGGCCTTTGTTTTTATATCAAATAAAGACAATACCGTTGAAAACAAATAGTCATGAGAGATTTGACTCGTCTGCTTATCGCGTAAGCACTCTTCTTGCAATCCTAATTGCTGTGACAAACCTGATGAGAACCAAAGCATCATAGGTATCTTCTTTTGCTCATCTGGCGCCATAAAATAAGGCAACCCATGTAAGAATAAGTTATGCTCCCCCAGCGACTCACCGTGATCAGACACATAAATTAATCCAGTATCATGAGACGTGATAGAACCCAGCTCATCTATTGCTTGAGCTAAAATACTGTCTGTATACAAGATGGCGTTATCATAAGTATTCACGATGGACTTTTGTGAACAACTAGCTAAATCAGTGGTTTCACAAGTTGGCTGCCAATGTCTAAACTGCCCGGGATAGCGTTCAAAATAGGCCGGCCCATGATTACCTAACATGTGTAATACAATCAATTGATCTTCATTTTTAGCAGCGATCCGCTCTTTTAATTGATGCAGAAGGACTTCATCGAAACAGCGTCCTTGCTTACATAAAGACTCAACGTTTAACTCCTCAAATGGCAAACCATCGCATACCCCTTTGCATCCGGATTGATTATCACGCCACAATACAGAAATATTGCTACGCTGTAAAAGATGTAATAAAGATTCACTTTGATGAATGCGTTGTTCATCATATGCATGAAAGCCATATGATGAAAACATACAAGGCAAGGAAACCGCCGTAGACGTACCACAACTGCTTACCTGGCTAAAATTAAAAAGCGGGTGTTTGGCAAGTTCGGGTGTTGTTTGTCTGCGGTATCCATCCAGCCCCCAGTTAGCAGCCCTCACGGTTTCCCCCACCACAAGAATAATAACGCGAGGTTTGCTGGCTGCTGGACGAGGAACTTGGTACGCATCATCATCAATTGCAATTTTTGCCTGGCTGGCGTTATTTCTATGCGCTTTCCTATACACCTTCACCGAAGCTGCAAATAAATTTAGCGGGGTAATTAAAAAAACAATTTCTTTTCGTTCCCGATGTATTGGCCCCAGATCATTAAAGGCAGCCCAGCCGCCCCCAAAAAACATAATAAATGATAAAAATATGCAGCCCAAACGCCCTGCCCAGTAAGAAGGCAAGCTTCTTTTGTATATTCGAATACGCCATACGAGTAATGATGGCAAAATGCCCAATAGTAAAAAATAAGGAATAATTCGCCATTGGAGTAGCTCTTTTGTTTCTTGATAGTCTGTGCCTAGCGCATTATTAACCATGGTTGAATCAATATATATGTGAAAAGTCGTCATAAAATAGACAACAATTGAAGTAACCAGAAATAGGCTGATCATGAACCATCTAAAGGTCCAACGGTTAATAACAAGTAATAATAAAAACCATTGCAAACCAGTAATCGCAATTGCAGTACATAAAACAATAAACCACGTATGTGGCATCATTAATGCTTTGCCACGCACTAACTCAGCCCAAAAAGAACTGTTACATGCTAGAGTAAAAAATAGGCTGCTTAATAAAGTAGTAACTTCACTGGACCAATAGCCGGGACGAATCGCTTTAAAAATAATAGTTCTCCTCAATATTGGTGCATAGTTTACAAATTTTTTTTCGGTCATACACTAAAAATTCATCTAATTTCTGATGAATAAGGGAATTATTGGAGAGAAATGCAGAAATAACTGTAGATTCGCGCTAATAAACCGAATCTACAGTGCATTATTGAGGTAATTGTAAGAAAAATTACGTGGGATATTTAAACCAAACCGGCATTACTTTATTGAGATAGACCATAAATTTCCATAGACCAACCTGGGATTCTACATTGCCAAATGGATCTGTTTTAGTTTCAGGATAAGCAATACCAAAACCAAATAGGCCCGGACCTATAATCCCTACATGAGGATTATGTCGCGTGTCTTCATAATCACCAATCACAATATTTTTACGTTGTTCAAAACCAACAGCATAAATCACTTGATCACATTCAGGTAAAAAACGAGCTATATTGGGTTCGGAGGTGTTATAGCGCACAAGATTTTCCGGTAAAACACCATCTATATTTTCACGAGCCCATACGGCTGTTTGTCCTTTAAGCCCGGTGTTATCAAAAAGGGTCCAATCATCGAGCTCAATGGCGTAGCGACAAGGAGAGCGATAAAAATTAATTACTTTTTTAACACCTAACTCGACAAGATAGCGCACAATAATAATGGCTGAATGTGACGAACCAAATACACCATAGGTTTCATTCCGCTTCACAACCGCCGCAAGTTTTTCTCTATCAATTGCCGTATCAAATGAAATAACATTAAGACCAGGATAATTAAGCGATGATGGTAAGGCACCAGTAGTTAAAATCACATTTTGCGCGGTATAACGTTCATTAGCAGAAGATAACGTCCAAACTCGCTCTGATAAAAACATATGATGTATGGTCGTTTTGATTGCTTGAACTTTCTGTGATAAATGCTCAGAAACCCACTGCAAAGGCTCAACAACATAACTTAAAGTACAGGTTGTATCTTCAGGTAAATGATTGAGTTCAAAATCAGGGGCATTCTGATAATTAAAGGCGTCAACAGCCAGTAAAAAGTCTTTAAAGGATTTTACTTTGGTATTACTCGAAACATTTTGCCAAAAAGCTCCTAAATCCCCTACGTTAAAATAGGGATCAAGCCATAAAATATGCTCAGGTGAAATACCGTTATCTAATAATTTTCCCACAGCAGCAATCCCTGCAGGCCCCGCGCCAACCACCGCCCATTTAAAATTGTGTTTATTCATAAACTCTCAACCAAAATCCACGTTTAATTACAGTTTTGCTGCGTAACGCATTCGCCATCGGGAGTACACGTTTGTACTGTTTGGCATGAAGGATCGTAATACCCTCCCTCAGGAACACCAATGACAACATTAGTAGATTCATCATCGTTCAAACCATCATCATACCAGACATTATTATGATAGCCATGGTAATTGCCATTATGATAGCCATTATTGTATACATTATTAGAGTGATAGTCACCATTGTGATAACCACCACCATGCTCATAGGCAAAAGCCATGCTACTAATAAATAAACACAAAGAGGGTATTAAAGCACGCAGAAGTGTTTTCATATTTTTTCCTTAATACGTTAGACATGCACTCATTGTTTAAATACAACACAAACGTGACTCTGATAATTAAAGTATAGTCTCTGAAGCATAAAGAAAAGCAATTATTATCCATAACATGTAAATTCACCTTAGAATTGACATTTTTTAATTCATTTTATGCTATGTTTTTATATAGGATGTTACATCTTAAGAATACAAATACTGTTGCTCGATAATCAGTTATGTTAATATCGCCTCTGTTCCAGAAGTACTCTTTGGAATAAAAATTAATTAACAATTTTGGATTCACTACATGGCCGTTACAATAAAAACTCCTGACGAAATAGAAAAAATGCGTGTTGCTGGCAAACTTGCCGGTGAAGTTCTTGAAATGATTGGACCTTATGTGCAAGAAGGTGTTAGCACCGAAGAGCTGAATACTATTTGTCATGATTACATTGTAAATGTTCAAAAGGCTATTCCTGCGCCTTTGAATTATAATGGCTTTCCAAAATCCATATGTACTTCCGTGAATCATGTGGTCTGCCATGGAATACCCGGGAAAAAGACATTAAAAAATGGCGATATTCTTAATATAGACATCACCATAATCAAAGATGAATATCATGGTGATACGAGCAAAATGTTTATCATTGGTACTCCTTCCGTCAAAGCAAAACATGTAGTACAAGTGGCTCACGAGTGTTTGTTTATTGGTATTGATATGGTTAAGCCAGGTGTTCAATTAGGTGATATTGGCTATGCCATTCAACAGCATGCTGAAAAAAATCGTTGTTCAGTCGTGCGTGATTATTGCGGTCATGGAATTGGTCGTGTCTTCCATGAAGATCCCCAAGTATTACATTACGGTACACCCGGAACTGGAATGAAATTAGAACCAGGTATGACCTTTACCATAGAACCAATGGTGAATGTGGGAAAATACCATACACGTTTATTGCCTGATCAGTGGACAGTCGTCACGAAGGATCACAGCCTGTCTGCCCAATGGGAACATACCCTATTGGTTACTGATAACGGTGTAGAAATTTTGACTCTACGCGATGAAGAACGATAATCAGCTTATTAAAAATACTGTTAAACAGTTTAAAGAAAAGCTGCGTGAAGAATTTGATCAAAAAACCAATGTTACTACGATTATTCGTAAACTTGTAACCTTCATTGATGAGCTCATCACCACCCTTTTCAATAAGAATCAACTCGATAAAGGAGACAATTTTTGTCTCCTTGCCTTAGGCAGTTATGGACGACGAGAACTTCTACTTTATTCCGACATTGACTTATTACTATTACACACCGATAAAATCTCCAAAGCCAAATTACAACAAGCACAAACATTCATACAGGATTGTTGGGACGTAGGCTTGGAAATAAGCCATCAAATTACTACCGTTTCTTCTTGCGCTGAATTGGCAAGCCGTGATGTTACAGTTATTTCCAGTATTATGGACATGTTTTTATTATGCGGCCGTGGCTCATTAATGGAAGAATTAATATACCAAACTCATCCTTTGCACATGTGGACGAGCAAAGATTATTTTGTAGCTAAGCTTCAGGAACAAAAAAAACGAGATATCAAATATGGTGAGACCGCCTATAACCTGGAGCCTAACGTCAAATATGGTCAAGGAGGATTACGCGATCTGCAAATTTTACTCAGCATTGGTAAACGTCATTTCAACATTAAAAAATTAGCTGATGGTATCGGTTATGGGTTCATTACCGACAAAGAATATGAAAAACTGATGCATTGCCAACATTTCCTTTGGCGTGTCCGCTTTGCATTACATTGCTTAGCTGAAAAAGCAGAAGAACGTCTCTCTTTTGATTACCAAGTCAAATTAGCTAATTTTTTTGGTTATAAGGATGCCCCCCATTCCTTAGCCATAGAACAATTTATGAAAGATTATTTTAAAGTAATCAAACGCAACCGTGAGCTCAACGAAATGTTATTACAATGGTTTGATGAAACCATTGCTCAATCCCCCAAACAAAAACTCTTGCACCTGGATAATGATTTTCAATTATCGAACCATTATATTGAAGTGCGGAATACACGTGTATTCAACCATAATCCCCAAGCCTTACTCCAATTATTCCTGTGGATTGCAAAACGTCCGGACATTGAAGGAGTGCGAGCCAGTACCATTCGCTTAGTCATAGAATCACTTTATTTAATAAACAAACGGTTTAAAATGTCACTGGAAACAACCGAATTGTTTATGGATATTCTAAAAACAGATAATGGCCCCTACGAAGCCTTACAATATATGAATCGCTATGGTGTTTTAGCCCATTACCTTGAATGTTTTGCGCTGGTAACAGGGCAAATGCAGTATGATTTATTTCACGTATTTACCGTAGATCAACATACTTTATTTGTCATCCGTAATATAGCGCGCTTTAAGCAAGAACATTATGCCCAGCAATTTCCTCTATGTGCTCAAATCATGCCGATCTTGGCAAAACCTGAAATTATTTATTTGAGTGCCTTATTTCATGATATTGCCAAGGGACAAGGCGGAGATCATTCGGAGCTTGGGGCTATTGAAGCACTGTATTTTGCCCAAAATCACCAATTAGAAGAAGACGACTGTGATTTACTCACGTGGCTTGTTCGTAATCATTTATTAATGTCACAAACAGCGCAACGACAAGATATTTACGATCCGACAACCATTAAAAATTTCTGCCAACTGTTGCCACAACCCCATTATTTAGATTACTTATATCTACTTACGGTAGCTGATATTTGCGGTACAAATCCTCATCTATGGAATGCCTGGAAGGATTCGCTATTAAAAGAACTGTATCGCGCAGCCAAGCACCTGTTACATAAAGAACAAGAGCTGATGGATGAAACGGCTTTAATTACAGTACGCAAACAATATGCGTTAACCATTCTTATTTCTGAAGGCATATCGCCTAAAGCCATTGAAGAATTATGGGCACAATTTAAAGACCGATATTTTCTACACGAATCACCTGAAGTCATCGCCAGGCATACCAAAGCCATATTGACTTGCAACCAGTTTCCGCTAGTCCTGATTATGCCACATCATAGTCAGGGTGGAACTGAAGTATTCATTTACATGCCCCACCGCGATGCTCGTTTTACCATTACTACCTCGGTTCTGAGCAATCATCATGTTACAATTCAGGAAGCCATGATTAGTACCTGTGATAATCAATTTGACTTGGATACGTACATTATTTTAGATGAACAAAATCAAGCATTTTTCGATAAACAACGATCCGCAGATATCCAACGCGCTTTATGCATGCATTTAGCCCAACAGGATCAACTGCCTGTTGTGTCCCAAAAAAGACGCTCTCGACTTTTAGCTCACTTTAATGTGAAAACCCAAATTAATTACCATGATGATCTACTCAATAATCATACTCGCTTATTTCTCGTGACTGGTGATAGACCTGGACTATTGGCGACGATTAGCAGAGTATTTTTAATATTTAATATTCATTTGCATAATGCAAAAATTGTCACTGCTGGCGAGCGTGCTGAGGATATGTTTTATATTACAAATCAGAAAAATCAGGTACTTACGAGTGAGGAAAAAGAAGTTTTACGACAAAGATTGATCCAAGAGCTTTCTTAACTTCGAGTCGTGGGCTTAGCTAGCCATAACCATCAAGCTAAGGATTTTTTCTGATATAACCTCGCTCCGTTCAGACAGAGAAAGCGCTTTAGCGCTGTCTCGAAGCCTTGCACATCTTGACACGAGGCTCCGAGACGGCATAAATGCCGCCTCAGTCTGAACGGTTCTGGAACTTTTCTCTTAACTTTGACAACTATGGTCATTACAGTCCAACCTACACGCTATTTGCTTATTCCGTGGTTGCTAAATAATCCTTGCCAAACTGCTCCAAATAATCATTATAATTACCCAGATAATTTTGCACCCCATGCTGCTCGGTTAATACCAAAACCCGAGTAGAAATATAATCAATAAAGTAACGATTATGGCTCACAAACAATACGGCACCAGAAAAATCCTTTATTGCCTCAATTAAGGCATCGATCGATTCAAGATCCAAGTGGTTGGTTGGTTCATCAAAAATTAAAACATTATGTTTTTCCAAAATAAGTTTAGCCATAATTAAGCGCGCCGACTCACCACCACTTAATACCGCGATTTTTTTATCCACATCAGAGCCACGGAATAAGACCTGTCCTAGTATTTTTCTGATTTCCTGAGAAGGAGCAGCAACCGTATCTTCCATCCATTGCCATATTGTTTGTTCAGGATTCAATTGGGTACGATAGTCCTGGGCAAAATAACCAACACTAACGGTATCACTCCACTCAAAATCGCCTTGATCGGCCTGCAGCTCGTTCAGTAAAATTTTCAATAAGGTTGATTTGCCAATACCATTAGGCCCAACAATGGCGCATTTGTCACCACGTTGGATGCTAAACGATACATTTTTTAAGAGGATGCGTTCATCGAATCTTTTATGCAATTGCTCTACGTTAATTACAGACTTACCGGATGGTCTTTTTTGATGAAAATTAAAATAAGGCTTAGAAATATTGGAGTCTTTGATTTCAACCAACTCAATGCGATCAATCATTTTTTGGCGTGAAGCAGCCTGACTCGCTTTACTTGCTTTGGCGCCAAAACGATCGACAAAACCTTGCAATGCATCAATTCGTTTTTCCTGATTTTTCAGTTCACTTTGCTTTAAACGCAAACGCTCTTCTTTCGTTAAACAAAACTTATCATAATTGCCTGGGTAATCCATAACCGTATCATAATCAATATCGAGAATGTTCGTAGATAAGTTATTAAGGAAACTCTTATCATGGGAGATAAAAATCAATAATCCCTTAAAAGAGGTTTTCAAAAACTCTTCAAGCCAAGCAATAGAAATGATGTCTAAATGGTTTGTCGGCTCATCAAGGAGCATAATGTCTGGTTGCTGATAAAGTACCTGAGCTAATAAAACACGCAGCTTGTAACCACCAGATAAAGCACTTAAGGGGCCAAAATGAAATTTTTCAGCGATACCCAGGCCCAATAATAAATTTTTTGCACTGGACTCTGCTTCATACCCCCCTTCATTCATTACGACTTCTTCTAATTCACTAAGACGATAACCATCTTCCTCAGTAAATACTTCTTTAGAATAGAGTGCATCTTTTTCAGTAAGTGCATCCCATAAAACAGGGTTTCCACGAATAACCACATCAATAAGTCGATCCTCTTCATAGCGAAAATGATCTTGCTTTAAAATCCCTATTTTATGACTTTTAGCTTTTTCAACCAAACCATGTGATGGTTGCTCTTCACCGGATAAGATTTTGAGAAACGTCGATTTACCTGTCCCATTTGCACCAACAACCCCATAACGCTGCGTGGGTAATAAAATTAAGTCCACATCCATGAATAAAGATTTTGGACCAAACTGCATCCCTATATTTTTTACATCTAACATTGCCACAACCTCATAGTTCAGCGACAGGCTTTAAAGAAATCAGATAATAAAAGAGCACATTCTGACTGCATTATCCCCTCATCAATTTGTACTTTATGATTTAAAGGATAACCTTGTAGTAAGTTATATACAGAACCCGCCGCACCTGCTTTAAAGTCACGGGTTGCAAAAACCACTCGTTTAATCCGTGCATGGACGATAAGACCGGCACACATAGGACAAGGTTCAAGAGTTACATAAAGAGTAGTATCTAATAAGCGGTGATTTTTTAGCTGTTGCGCGGCCTGTCTAATGACGCGTACCTCAGCATGCTCCGAAGGATCGTGACTGTTTTGTACCGCATTTCGACTTACCCCTAATAACTCACCCTCGTTACTAACCAATACTGCACCAACAGGCACCTCACCCTCATTTTGTGCGAGGAACGCTTGTTCGTAGGCTTGCTGCATCCAATATTGATCGTTCATTTCTTTCGTTTACATCTCTGGATTCCGCGGACAAGCCGCGGAACGTAGGGATTAGGGAGTATCAGTGACCTATTCCCACTCGATAGTAGCAGGTGGTTTCCCAGAAATATCATAAGTCACACGCGATACGCCTGCGACTTCATTAATAATCCGATTGGATACCTGCCCCAAAAACTCCCAAGGCAAATGCGACCAATGCGCCGTCATAAAATCTACTGTTTCTACTGCACGCAGGCAAATTACATAGTCATATTTACGTCCATCCCCCATCACACCGACACTTTTGACGGGTAAAAATACCGCAAATGCCTGACTAACTTTATGATAAAGGCCAGCTTTATGCAGCTCTGCAATAAAAATAGCATCTGCTTTACGTAAAATATCCGCATATTCTTTTTTGACTTCAGCTAAAATTCGTACCCCTAAGCCAGGCCCAGGAAATGGATGTCTGTATACCATATTGTGAGGCAGACCTAATTCAAGTCCAATGCTGCGTACTTCGTCTTTAAATAATTCGCGTACAGGTTCTAATAATTTCAACTTCAATGTTTCAGGCAAACCACCCACATTATGATGCGATTTAATCACTACCGAGACACCATTAGTGCTCGTTGCTGCCGATTCAATCACATCAGGATAAATAGTCCCTTGAGCAAGCCAGGATATACCCGTGATTTTATGTGCTTCTTCATCAAATACGTCAATAAAGGTATGGCCAATGATTTTTCTTTTTTCTTCCGGGCAAGTAATCCCTTTAAGCGCACCTAAAAATTTTTCTTCCGCATTGACGGCAATGATATTAATTCCCATGTGCTGACCAAACATCTTCATGACTTCATCCGCTTCATTAAGACGCAGAAGGCCAGTATCAACAAAAACGCAAATTAATTGGTCACCAATTGCTTTATGTAATAAAGCAGCAACCACCGAAGAATCAACCCCCCCAGATAGGCCAAGAAGTACCTTTTCTGTCCCTACTTTTTCTCTAATTTTATGGATTGCTTCATCAATAATAAGTTCAGAAGTCCAATTGGTAGCCGCTTTACAAATATCAACAACAAAACGCTGTAAGACACGTAGTCCTTGTAAGGTATGAGTTACTTCTGGGTGAAATTGCAAACCATACATACGTCGACGCTCATCAGCCATTCCAGCAATTGGTGCATTACGCGTTTCACAAATAACATTAAACCCAGGTGGTAATGCAGTTACTTTATCGCCATGACTCATCCAAACATCTAATAAGGCCTCACCCTCAGCAGAGGTTCGATCTTCGATTTGGGAAAATAACTGACTATGGCCATGTAGTTTTAACTCCGCATAACCAAACTCTCGTACGGAGGAAGATTGTACGTCGCCTCCCAATTGTACCGCCATGGTTTGCATACCATAACAAATGCCCAATATGGGCAATCCAGCAGTAAAGATCCATTCGGGCGCACGTGGATTCGCATGATGAGTCACCGTTGAGGGACCGCCTGATAGAATCACGCCACAAGGATTAAGTTGGGTGAATTGCTCTTGCCCTATATTAAAAGGATGAATTTCGCAATACACACCTAACTCACGCACACGCCGGGCAATTAATTGCGTGTATTGGGAACCAAAATCAAGAATAAGCAAAGGATGTTGTTTTAAATCATTCATTAATTGTCTACCTGATAATTCGGTGCCTGTTTGGTAATACTGACGTCATGTACATGTGACTCACGCATTCCCGCGTTAGTTACTTGTACAAATTCAGTTTTAGTATGCAATTGTTCAATTGTTTCACATCCAGTATAGCCCATACATGAACGCAAACCGCCTAATATTTGGTGAATAATCGTTTGTACTAAGCCTTTATAGGGAACACGTCCTTCAATACCTTCAGGAACTAATTTCTCAGAGCCTAATGAGGCATCCTGAAAATAGCGATCGCTTGAACCTTGAGCAGAGGCCATTGCGCCAATTGAACCCATGCCACGATAACCTTTATAAGTAGTACCTTGATACAACTCAATTTCACCTGGAGATTCTTCTGTTCCAGCAAACATACTTCCCAACATGACTGTATCCGCACCTGCGGCTAATGCTTTGCATACATCGCCTGAAAAACGAATACCCCCATCAGCAATCAATGGAATTTTACCCTTAAGCTCCTGGGCAACATTGGCTATGGCACTAATCTGTGGCACACCGACACCAGTTACAATACGCGTAGTACATATAGAACCAGGGCCTATACCTACTTTAACGGCATCCGCCCCAGCTTCATATAAATCACGCGCAGCGGCGGCTGTGGCTATATTACCACCAATCACTTGCACATCAGGATAATGTTTTTTGATCCATCGTACCCGGTCAATTACGCCTTGAGAATGACCATGAGCTGTATCAACGACAATGACGTCAACACCCGCCTCAACCAAGGCCGCAACACGCTCATCAGTACTCTCGCCTACGCCAACAGCCGCGCCAACACGCAATTGCTCAGAATCGTCTTTACAGGCATAAGGATTTTCTTTTGCTTTTTGAATGTCTTTAACTGTAATTAAGCCACGTAATTCAAAGTCCTTATTCACTACCAATAATTTTTCAATACGGTGTTTATGCAACAAGCTACGCACTTCTTCACGGCCGGCCCCTTCTTTAACAGTGACCAAACGCTCCTTAGGAGTCATTACCTTGGCAACAGTTAAGGATAAGTTGGTTTCAAAACGAATATCTCGACTAGTGACAATCCCGACTAAATTCTGACCATCAACCACTGGAACACCTGAAAAGTTATGCCTGGTCATGACATTCAGTAATTCCCTTACGGTAAGATCTGGAGTTACCGTCACAGGATCTTTAACCATACCGCTTTCAAATTTTTTCACTTTACGAACTTCATCTGCCTGAGCGTTAATCGCCATATTTTTATGTATAATACCAATACCACCTTCTTGAGCTAAAGCAATGGCTAAACGCGCTTCAGTCACTGTATCCATGGCTGCAGATACTAAAGGCATATTCAGGTTGATTGTGCGAGTTAGTCTGGTTTTTAAAGACACATCCTTAGGAAGGATTAAAGAGTGAGCAGGGATAAGTAAAACATCATCAAACGTTAATGATTGCTGCACAATGTTCAAAGGCATTTTATTCTCATTAAAGTAGTTAAATTAACCAGACAGTATACTACAAATACTAAATAAATTAAATAGGTGAATTGCATTTGTGCTGCGAATTATAAAGAGCAAAAACTTGAACAAATCAACCGCAGTTCGTCCAATAGTGGACTATTAGTAGCTCCGATGATTTCCCACACTAGAGGGAAATCATCCATGAATTAGCTTTTGAGCAGTATAGCAACGGCCCCCAACCTGCGTGCATAAACGTCAAGCTATGGAAAATTTAAAGTATAAAATCCTTAACTTAATGGCAGTGCGGCAAGCTCCCAACACAAGCTGTGACAGAATAGTTTCTCCCGATATTTCTTTAAAGAATCCTCCCACTACGCTTTAAAGCCCATGCATCTACTTACTAATAACTAAAATAAAGACACCATCAGAGATGATTTAAATTGAACATTTGGAGTAAATTACATACACTTAATTTATTTGCCGGTTTTTTTACCAGCTCCACTTAAATACACAACTAACCGTATTCTCGCTGATTAGTTAAATATTTAATTAAGTAGGAATATTTATAATGAGGTATAAAAAAAATGAACCTTTAATCTATCATGATACCGAACATGCAGCTTGTGGTGTTAGCATGATTGTTAATTTTTCTAAAGAAGGAGCGCTTATCAGCTCTCATGAGCTAATTCAAAAAGGACTTAATGCACTTACCAATTTTGCATATCGCGCAGGTTATAACCACGCGACGGAGGAAAGTGATGGTTCTGGAATCAGATTTTATGGTTTACCCACCCATTTTTTTAATAATCTGATTAAGAAAGGTGATTTTAAAGGGAACAATTTAATTCATTTAACTTTAAAAAATCACCATTATGCTCTAGGGCAGTTTTTTTTATCGAATGATCCAGAACAACAAGCACAAGCAAAAACATTAATCGAAGTCTGTGCTAATCAGCAAAATTTAATGGTTATTGGCTGGCGTAATCTAGAAAATGCAATGAAAAAAGATGTTTTATCAGGCACAACACTCGCCAAAAAACCAGCCATATGGCAAGCGCTTGTACTGTCGAACACGCCAACAAACGCGATATTAAGCGAACCCAGTGTGATTGAAATGAGCCACCGTATTTACCATGAAGCGCGAGTGCAGCAAATAATACTTCACACAGTAAGCCTTAGCACTGAAAAAATTGTTTATAAGGGCATGATCCCTGCACCGTTACTCGGTACGGTATATCTCGATCTACAAGATCAAGACTTTACTGCTCACGCCTGTGACACTCATGCACGTTTTGCCACCAATACCAGCCCTCAATGGTCAAATGCTCAACCTTGCCCCAATTTTATATCGCATAATGGTGAATTAAATTCCGCCTTAAGCAATGCCAAGCAAATGAGCAATGAATTAAGATCCCGAAACTATAAAGGTGTGTATCCTAATGAACAATTATCCGATTCAATGCAGTTTGATGCGGATCTTGCAAATCAGATAACCATGAAAAACATTCCTCTAGAGGAAGCCCTTACTCGTCTTATGGCACCAGATGTTGGGGATTATGCAGATGAAATAAAGGCCATGATTAAATACTGGACTTTGGAACGCACACCCTATAATGGTCCGGCATTTATTGTCGCTGGCGCGGGAGGCTATTTTATTGCCAAATTAGACAGCATGGGCTTGCGTCCTTCGCGTTGGGCCCTCATCAAGGACAAAAACGGTAATCGATGTTTTTATGCTGCTTCGGACGACTTCGTTAGTTCTACTGAGAATGTAATTATTAGCAAAGGACATCTGGAACCAGGAGGGATGATCATGTTAACTCCTCACGGTGAATTATTACAGACCCAAGAAATCCTGGAACGAATCGCCGCACGCTACAATCAAGAAATAACAAATTATTTTCAACGACAACTGCAAAAACAATTCCCCCCCCTTCCTGAATATGACTTAATCGATACACAGCAAGAATATGAGCGAGCCCCTATTGGCTCTGAACTGCAACGCATTTTATACGCAGCGGGGTGGAATTATGAGTCCGAAGATCAGGTAGTTCGTTTTATGGCAGAAAATGCTTGTGAGCGAACAGCGGCGATGGGTGATGACACGAATATCTTATATACACATTCCTTACCACCACATATTTCCTACTTCTTTCATCAGTTATTTGCTCAAGTCTCAGCACCTCCATTAGATTCTATAAAAGAACGTGATCGCTTTTCACTAAATACTTTTTTAGGAGGGGGGTTCGATGCCTCAATGATCGAAATTAGCTCGCCTATTTTAAGTGTGGATGAACTTAATTGCATAGAATATCATGCAAAACTAAGAGCACAGATTATTGATATCAGTTTCCTCTCCCCATTGATAGGTAGCGCACCATCCAATCAAAAAACAGCAACGGTCTTGAGCACTGCAGTTCACCATTTACTACAAACAGTTGAAAAAAAAATCCACGAATCATCAACGGCAATTTTAATCCTCAGTGATAGGAAGGCAGACTCACAACGAGCGGTAATTCCTGACTTAATCGCCGTTGCAGGCGTAAGAACGCTTCTTGAGAGTAAAGATTTAGACTTTAAGATTTCAATTGTTATTGACTCTTATCAAATTAATGGCCCCCACCAAATGTCTACCTTATTAGCACTTGGGGCTAAAGCCGTATATCCACGAGGTGCTTACGCAAAAATATGCGAACTTTTTCCTGATAATCCGCAACCCTATTATAAAAACTACAAAGAAGCACTTCAAAAGTGCTTACTCAAAACAATGGGAAAGATGGGAATCACCGATGTTAATAATTACATTAACAGCTCACTGGTTGCTGCTCTGGGACTTGATTTAAGCCCTACTAAAAAAACACTTACCGAATCCCCTACTTTATCTGCAATTTTTGCACGCATCTATTCACCGTTAAAGGGAGTAACTCTTAGTCATATTAGCCAGAGTGTAATGACAAGACATCAACAAGCCTTTGATCCTGATAATGAATTTATCCTGTTACCACGTTCAGGCTATTACATGCCTGAAAAAGAAGGCGTAAAACATGGGTTTGGTCCTGAAATAATCAACGCATTTACCTCATGGATGAAAGAAGAAGACTTAAATGCCAAGTTATATCAAATGCACCTTATTTTACAACACAAGGGTTATCTCAATTTTATCGCGGATATTGGTTCTTTTTCTATTGAACAAGGATTCCTCGATCCACGCATTAAAAACAGTGAAGGATTTTATCCAAGTTCATCTTTAGAACAATTTAAGCCCTCAACGGCATTCAAAAAACTTACCCAAACAATCGAAAACTATCGGCGTGAAAACCCAATATCATTGCATGATTATTTTGTAATCAAATCAGATAAAAAAGACCAAGCGACAACAAGCAAGCATCCAGTACAGAGCCAACAGGAAATTCGTAGCTTATTATTCTCAGGCAGCATGAGTCAGGGAGCATTGACTGTTGCCGATCCTAAAACCCCCAATAAATTAGGTGCTCATGAAACATTAACGCGCGGAATGAATTCTATTGGTGCGAAATCAGCCTCTGGCGAAGGAGGAGAATCCCCCCAGGATCTACGTCAACTACTAACCACCACACGCAGTAAACAATTTGCATCAGGACGATTTGGGGTAAGTGCCGAACAAGTACTTAGGGCAGAAGAGATAGAAATTAAAATAGCTCAAGGTGCAAAACCTGGTGAGGGAGGTGAATTGCCCGGAACTAAAGTCTCCGTTCGTTTTGCAGCACAACGCGGCGGTCTTCCCCATCTTAACTTTATTAGTCCCCCGCCCCACCATGATATTTATTCCATTGAAGATCTGGAGCAGTTAATTCATGATATTAAATCAGTCAATTATCATGTAAAAGTTGCGGTTAAATTAGTTGCGTCACAAGGTGTTGGCACCATCGCCGTGGGGGTCGCCAAAGCAGGAGCTGATATAATTAATATCGCCTCCAATTCCGGAGGCACCGGAGCCTCACAACAGTCAAGTATCAAACATGCTGGTTTCCCTGCCGAGCTAGGGCTTGCTGAAGTAGATAAAGCGCTACGTCAAACACGTCTCCGAGATTTCGTGCACTTACGCGTAAGTGGCGGCTTTAAAACAGCAGAAGAGATAATTATTGCCGCTATTTTAGGCGCTGATTTATTTGAGATTGGCACCACAGCCATGCTCACTCTAGGCTGTAAAATGCAGCGTACTTGCAATCTGAGTTGTCAGCCTGGGGTAGCAACTGATGGGCATCTATTTAAAGGCGATCAAATAAACATCGAGCGCTATTTTGTAAATCTTGCCGCAGGAGTTCAAGAGCGATTGGTTGAACTTGGTTTTCATAGTCTTTATGAGCTAAGAAACCGTACTGACTTGTTACACTTAATCGACCAAAAATCATTAGATATCTATGATTTTTCAGCAATTCTTGAGCGAAGTGGTTTACCGCCACTCTTAAATGAACAAGAACAAGAACGAATACGCGACCAGATACAACAGGCATTAACTCACCCCAAAGAAGACCAGCTCCTTCGCATTATTCATCACGAACTAACCCAAAAAGATATTTTCGCCTCAGAGCCAATTAATCTAACAACCCAAGATCGCAGCTTCGGTGCCCGAATTGTCGGTGTTCTGTTCCCCTATTTACACGAAAAACCACAACGAAAAATAACCATCAATACGACCGGAAATGCCGGACAAAGTTTTGGTTTTTTAAATTCCTCAGGCATGATTTTAAAACATATAGGAACAGTTCAAGATGGCTGTGCTAAAAGCATGACTGGAGGTGAGTTAATTCTTTGCACCCCACCTCAAGGAAATGCTTATACTGCCGCTCATAACACTATTGCGGGTAATGCCATGCTTTATGGAGCAAGCGGCGGCAAAATCTATGTTAATGGTAAAGCAGGCCATCGTTTTGGAATTTTACTCAAAGGGGCTGAAGTTGTTGTTGAAGGAGTTGGCGATTTTGCTTTTGAATACATGACCTCAGGCACGGGAATGATTTTAGGTAAAACGGGTAAAGGATTAGGAACCGGTGCTTCAGGAGGTATTCTTTTTGCTTATGACCCTGATAATTCACTACAGCCATCAAATTTTGTGCGTACCGCATCCGCAGAAGAACGTAATGCCTATAGCCAAGCAATCCAAATCCTCCTAAAAGCGCATAAGGAAAAAACGAATTCATTCGTTGCGGAAAAAATAATACAAAATTTTAATTTGGCGCATTTTAAAGTGCTGATTCCTACTGAAATGGATAAAATCAATCAATTACGACAAATACTTGATGTAATTCACACTTATCGTTTAAGAAAAGCCCCTTTAACTCAAGGCATGCACGTTTGGCTGACCCATAAAGTGCTCACTACGCCACCTGCAGAAGATGCTGAATTAAAAGAACTTCGCGAGATTCTTCAAGAGAATACCTTATCCCTATTTTCCCTCTCAGCGAAAGCAAAGCTTTCTAAGCTTTATACAACCAAAACAAGTAGCGCACAATTAGAGGTTCTACTCCCTGTCACAGCCATTAAAAGAATTTATAAACAATCCCCCAAAATACCCAATCCAGTAGAAAAACGTTTAATGGGTATTCACGGGATTCCTGATCATGCACTGCTCAAGCCTTTAAACAACATTCTCGCCTACATCGCAGAGCTCACCCAAGATGCCCAAGGATGCTCTGGTTGCCGTGCGCAATCTTGTGCCGGTGGTGAAAAAGTAGATACTGGATGTCCTAGCGGTAAAGGAATCAATACCATTAATTCACTTCTTAAAAAAATTGGCCCAATTAATGAAGAAAGAATTTTAACTAAAGAACAATGGCATTATTTACGGCAAGCTTTTGCAGTACAAATTCAAGAATCTCCTTTTATCGCTTACACGGGCGCAACCTGCCCTGCCCCATGCCAAGATTCATGTACCGAAACGATTCCTGACTTGGGGGCTACAAACGAGCAAAGAGGTGGCAAACGCATTGGTGAGCATGTTCATATTAAAGACATTGAGTTCGATCTCTACCAAATTGGTCGTTCTTTAGGCTGGTTTGACGGCAATAAAAGATGGACTCCAGAGGAGATTGCTTTAGTTTTCGGCGGAAATACTCTTGATGGATTAGCCGCAAAACACGCGTATGATGAACTAATGCAACATTTTAAACCGCCCTTTTGTCTCCCCAAGCATATAAAGAAGAATAATAAGGAATTAATCATCATTGGCTCAGGACCTGCAGGCATGCAAATAGCGTATAAGGCCTTACTCGATGGGATTCGAGTTCGCATGTACGAAAAATCGGATAAAGCAGGCGGATTACTTGTTGATGGAATACCTGCACACAAATTTGATAAAGCTTATCTAAATGAAGATTTTATATACCTCCAAGCAATGGGGCTGGAGTTACATCTAAGCAGCGAGGTATTTTATGAGGAACAGACTGGTGAATATCGCATAAAAGGTAAAGAACACAGCCAAGCGATTGCCAACAGCCATAACGAAAATCAGTACATTGCCTTGTGTATTGGTACCGGCCAACCTAAATCACTGGAACCAGAAATCACTGCGAAGCTTAGTGATGCGGTACGTCAAAAACTGGTACAGTCTATTGATTTTCTCAAAGCAACCAATGATATTGCTAATGAACTAAGCAAAAATCCAGCTCTCTCTTTAGATGAAAAAGAAGCCCTGATTAAAAAATATTTAGCGCATATGGATCCGCGCAATAAAAAAATTGTCATCATTGGTGGCGGGGATACTGCACAAGATGTTATTCGTTGGGTAGCACGTTATTTTAATCAAACTACAGAGGCCTTAGGCGACTTAAATATTTTGGTCAGAGGCTATCAACCTACAAAACGCGCCATTATGGATGCCTATCCATCCCTCTCGCGAGCACCAACGCGTGAAAATGAATTGAAAAAAGCAGAAGTTGCATACGTTCAAGGGTCAGAATTATTTTTAGTTGAGCCAATAAGAATTAAAGCGAACCCTAACGGAACTTTGAATCTACAAATTAAACAATCTAAATTTAAATATGCCGAGGCAATAAAAAACGATGTCCGTTTAACAGCGCTTTTTGATGTATTACCACGAGAATTAAAACCCCTTGAACAAGAAAGTGTTCAATTAAGTGAAATTGATCAGGTTGATCTAATTCTCTGTGCTTTGGGATTTGAAGGAACCAGTAATCTACCCTTAATACGTACGATTGAAAAATATCATTTAAAGAATGTTTATATAGCCGGTGATGCAACAGGCACTGGAATTATTGTCGCAGCTCAGAATAATGCAAATAAAATTTATAGCCACATTAGAACAGCGATGGGTATAGAGAATATAAAAACAGTCGAATCTAATACTACCTTGCAAAAACATCCGCACCCAAGCCTTTTGTTCATTCCCAAAAACCAATGCACTAATAAAATGGATAACACTTGAATTAAAGATTCAATAACGTGTACACTGTTGGTTAAATATTGTGTTGAATCAAAAAAATGGGCGGGGTTCAGCGTTGGCTAAAATAATTGTTATTACATCGGGCAAAGGTGGAGTAGGTAAAACCACTACTTCGGCAGCTTTTTCTTCAGGTCTTGCGCTACTAGGTCATAAGACTGTAGTCATTGATTTTGACATTGGTTTAAGAAACCTAGACATCATTATGGGATGTGAACGACGCGTTGTTTATGACTTTATCAACGTTATTAATGGTGAAGCGAGTCTGAATCAAGCGCTAATTAAAGACAAACGTCTTCCTAACCTTTATATTCTTCCTGCATCGCAGACACGTGATAAAGATGCGTTAACAATTGAAGGTGTTGAAAAGATTCTAAATGATCTTGCCAAAGACTTTGATTTCATTATCTGCGATTCCCCAGCAGGAATTGAAGCCGGTGCATTAATGGCGATGTATTTTGCAGATCATGCCATTGTAGTTACCAACCCTGAAGTGTCTTCTGTTCGAGACTCAGACCGTATTCTTGGCATACTGGCAAGCAAGACAAAACGTGCCATAGACAATGCGCTACCTATACAAGAACATTTATTATTAACCCGTTATGATCCTGAACGTGTTGAACGTGGTGACATGTTATCCGTTACGGACGTAAAAGAAATTTTAGCAATTCCATTAGTTGGGGTTATTCCAGAATCAAAATCAGTGCTTAAAGCCTCAAATACAGGTATACCTGTCGTGCTTGACGAAGCCAGCGATGCCGGTATTGCTTATCAAGACGCTATTGCTCGTTTTCTTGGTGAAGAAAGACCAATGCGCTTTATTAACAATGACCGAAAAGGATTATTGCGTCGCTTATTCAGTAAAAACAAGGAGGAAGTGACCGTATGAGCATATTTACCTATTTACGCAGAAGAACTGCTTCAGCCTCTGTTGCGAAAGAACGTCTGCAAATTATCATTTCGCATGAGCGTTCACAACGGAACACCCCCGATTACCTGCCGAAATTACAGGAAGAAATCCTTGCTGTGATTGCTAAATACGTTCATGTAACACGCGACAAAGTTAGCGTGAATCTTGAGCGTATGGGTGATAATTCGGTGTTAGAATTAAATATTACCATGCCGGATGATGTGGCAGAAGAAGCATAATCCTAATCAGCGGATGTCCTTTTCCGATGGTTGGCTTGCTTTTGGTGTGCTGCAGCCCTTTTCTTATATTACCCATCCAGGGTTTTACGGATTCTCTTGTCTTTTTTTTACATGTTTTTCCATAATTTCTCCTAATTAACTACAGACGCAGCGGATGCGACTGTACCTATTGATGTACACACTAAATTAAACAACCTACACTCAATCATATCGTAACGGTTAAATTGGTAATTGCTCAGTCCAGCTCGAATCAATAATTTTTTGGTAGATAAGCTGCTGCCACTGCCCCATATTATGACCACCTGCAGCAGATTCGCCGCTCCAGTTTTTTTTATTCCACAGATAAATTTCCAAACCTTTCATTTGTATTTGCTGTCGTTGATAAGCAATGGCCGCTTGCAGCTCGCCTTCGCTACTTAAAAAAAGTTTAAGATGAAACCCTGCTCATGTTACCCGTTGCGTATTGATTTCAGCAAGCGTAACAACTGTCTTGTTAATGAGTCATCAATTGTCTACAGCGTCACGTAATTTGTATATTTCTTATAAAAATAGCCCAAAATCCAGAGGCTATTAACATTTCGCTAGATTGAGCCAAAATCGTAGAAATGGCAACGGGACATACGCGGAAAATAAAATACTGTAGTATGATTAACTTGTACGAGGCATATTTAACAACAGGGGAATCGTTATGAAAACTAAAAATAATAACTGGCTAGCGTGTGTCATGTATACGATCACACTACTTGCCTTACCATGTATCGCTGATGCTGAGAGAGAACGATTTGAGGGGCATCGGGGTAGACCAATGGAGCACTCACATCACGAGCAAAGACATGTAAACCGTCATGAGACCGTAGTACATCATGGACATACCAATGTTCAAATTCATAATAATGGAGCCCAAGGCAAGTATTATCATAACGGCAAACATTACAACTATTACCATAATGGTAAGCATTACAATTATTATCATGGCGGTAATTACTATAACTATTACAATAATGGTCAATATTATAATTATTTCTACAACGGCGCGTATTATTTGTACTTAATTAATGGCGCTTATTATAACTATTACTACCATGGAAGATATTACAAAACCTGCGTGAAAACGCCTGGAAATCCGGCAACAATGGTATGCCATTAAATATAGGCTGGGCTGTAAAGCCCATAACCGAAAAGTGAAAGTCAAAAGACGATTTTAAAATCAAATCGTCTTTTTTATATCCTAAAAAATAGTTCGCTAACAAAGCAATAACGCAAGGGGCTTTGTTAGGCAAGGGCCTAACTGCAACAGCCAGATACATTCGCAATAAATAAAGAAGTTTTCTTGCATTTAAATATACTTCTAATTTCTGTTTTCATAGAAGAAACTGGAGCAGTATTATAAAATGTGGCTCTGCGTAAAAGCAACCGAACCCTTAGGACAAAAATGATTTCAATGTTTGCCATACCTAATTGCGATACCGTAAAAAAAGCACGCAATTTCTTAGAAAAAAATAAAATTGATTATGAGTTTATCGATTTCAAAAAATGCCCACCAACCAAAGCACAAATAGAAGCATGGAGTGATTATTCAGGTGAACTTCCCGTCAATAAAAAAGGAATGACTTACCGAAAATATAAAGAAACTTATGAGACATTGAGTACAGCGGAAAAAATAGACTTTATTATCGCCAATACGTCACTAATTAAAAGACCCGTTTTGGTACAAAATGGCAATATAATCGCATTAGGTTTTGATGAAGAACACTATAAAAAACTAATAACAACTGCCTGAGATCTGGCTCAAACAATCGACATGCAAATGAGCGTCATTATAAGCCCCATGTTTACAGAGGCACCTTCCTTTGGTACTGATATATTTTCAACACATATAGAGTCACGCTTGCTTTAGTGATAAAGCAGATTTTTGCTTTTTCAGCTCAATATAAAACTCCTGCTCTTTTTGCGCGACGTGTTTTTTGTATCCTTCAGGATCAACAAAAGGATTAATAACACTACGATTCAATAAGGCATATTTTTTACCGAGATCGAAATACATGGCATGTGCACCAAGGAAAATATCACAGTGCAACGATTTTAATACTTTAATCGCATGTTCATAATCTTTTGCAATATTAGGATAAGTAGTATTATTAACAAGTTTATAACCAGGATTTACGCCCAGGCTACCCACCATGACAACTTGATATGGTTTACCGTGATCCATAACCTGCATAGTCCATGTAATACAGCCTCTTGTATGACCAGCGGTCAAATGAGCCGTTAATACCATCCCACCCAATTTTACTGTATCACCATCATGAAGAGTTCTGTCTACGGTCGTTGCAGGAAAATACATGCTGGTATCGTTTGCATAATGAAAATCAGTTTTGCCACCAGACTCAATGACCGAAACATCTTCAGCCATCACCATGTATTTTGCTTTTGTTTCTTGTTTTATTAATTGACTACCAGCAGCATGGTCAAGATGAGCATGACTTATTAATAAAATTTTGGTATCGCTAAATTTGAACCCTAATGCTTCAATACTCTTTTTAATCATGGGAACATTAGCTTCAAGATCACTATTAATGAGAATGTTGCCTTTAGGCGTAGCGATTAAATAACTAGCAAGATCATCGGTCCCTACGTAATATAAGTTCCCTGCAATGCGGAAAGGTGGGAATGGATTTCCGACTGGATAAGCAAAACATAAATTCCAAAATAGTGGAATGACCAAAGATAGAAACAGAGATACTTTTTTCATTTTAATTCCAAAAAACTCGACAAGAAATACCATCAAACTACGATACATATTCTACACAAAAATCCCATAATTTTATGTAACGTTCATAACCCATTAATTCTACTGATACCGTTGCGCAGAACATAATCCCCCTGACAGAATCAGAATTACTGAAAAAATTGTGTTATTAGGAGAATAATCCCGATAACACAAGCTTAGATATAAAAAAATTACAAGGCGAATTGTTTTCGATAGAGATATCGAAGTAAAGATTATTCCCATTGAAAAAATTAACCCCCGTAGAGGTGCTTACAAATGAACCGACAAATAGTCAAATCAATGGTGCTCAAGCCTATATCAATAAAATTGAAAATCAGGAAAAGATTCCCCCAAAAATGATGCAAAACATCATATTTGCAGTTGCGCAAAAATAATTTATATCAATCCACACCCTTGGGGACTATTCATGACTCGACTCCTCTAATTTTTGATTTATGCATCTAAGAGAGGTAAATCAGCGAGGCCAAAATATCTTCAATCGTCGTCCAGATTCATCAGTTGTTCATAGATACTTCGCGCCATGTGTCGCTCATCATTACGCTCATAAGAATCGGCCAACTCCAACAAAATGCACTTAGCTGCGTCTGCCTCACTCGTTCCTGGGTGATCACTTACAAGTTTCCAGCACATCTCTGTTGCTTGCCGCAAATTGCCTTCATTCAGGTATTGCTGAGCCATAATAAGAAGCCGCCCTATCAACACCATCTCTATATCAGGGCTTACTATAAATGAACTTTCCTCTATCCTGATTGTAGTATCATTCATATTGGTAGTCATGATCATCTCCCTTGTTAACATTTCAATTCATACTTAGTCATATACTAACTAAATTAACGATGGCCCACTAAGATGCTTCGACTGATTGAAGAGTGCAAAAACTATACGCTGGCCATGGTCCCGTTAATACAAAGTGTAATCCAAATGGATCGTACTTGGCATTCATCAAATCAACGTGTTCTTTGAATATGGAACTCACCGCCCTGGGAATTAAAAAGGCCCAGTGAAGGATTGATGTTCCATGAATATCCGATGATTGAGCAGTATTCTCTCGGCTTTTAAAATCGGTTGCATGTCCCTGAAGCATATTGAGCACCTCATCAAGCATGCCTCCTAGATGCTGATTAAGATTACGCTGAATCTCATTGTGCAACTGCTGTTTCTTCAGATACTGGACACCCGGTGAAGAGGAAGCCCAGGACGATTCTCGTTCGTGTAACATTGTAGACAATAGCCTCTCCAATGCTGTATCTTGATTCAAATACACTCGTACAGCATATTCATCTTTTTGATTTAGATTAGTAAGGCATGAGGCAATGAACGTTTCATGCGTTAAAATCTGTTCTTCAAGACTGGCTATAGAAGAAAATAACGTACCAAAACCAATTGGAAAAACAGTCTCATCACGCATGATCTTTTCGACAACTAGTTCATGAAAAAAAACCCGCTTCATGAATTCTTCTGCGTTAATCAAATTACTGTTTACCGATTGATCTTGATACTCTATTGCTGGAACCCAGCTTAATATCGCATTAAATGTTTGAAACGGATGAATAAATAAAGGACTAAAACTTGGAAGTAACTCATCCTCCATCATTGGTAAAGCAGATGCCGGTGTTAAGCAAAAAAGATAAAGTGCCTTATTCATGGTCGTTTCTCAACTTCAGCTATAGCCATTGCAAAATCCTCTTTGGTGATCTTTATTTTTTCTTTCTCAGAAATCTGCCCACTAGCACTATATACAACGCGCCGCACAGCAAAAAGCGCAGCCCGATTACAGATGGAAGAAATCTCTGCACCACTCATTCGGTCAGTTTTCAATACCAAATCATCAATTTTCACGTTTGACTTTAAAGGTTTTTTATTCGTATGAACAATGAAAATCTCTTTTCTATCAACGGCAGAAGGCGTACCAATTTCGATAAGTTCATCAAATCGTCCTGGTCGAAGTACTGCCGGATCTAACATATCTATCCGATTTGTAGCACCTAAAACCAATACATTGTTCAGCTCTTCTATTCCATCAAATTCTGCCAAAAATTGGCTTAATACGCCTTCCATCACATGCGTTTCTGTTGATTCATGCTGTCGTTTTGGAACCAAGGCGTCAATTTCATCAAAAAATATAATGCACGGTGCTGCTTGTCTGGCTTTATTAAATACTTCCCTCACACCTTTTTCTGAGTCACCTACATATTTTGAAAGCAATGAAGAACCCTTCACTGAAAGGAAATTCACACCGCTTTCAGTAGCGACTGCTTTTGCTAATAAGGTTTTACCACAGCCGGGCGAACCAACTAAAAGAATACCCTTCGGTGGGTGAATTCCTGCTTCTCGAAAAAGTTGAGGATATTTTAATGGCCATTCGACAGCTTCACTCAGACGTGCCTTTATGTCCTTATGTCCACCTACATCGCTCCAACGAACATTAGGAACATCAACAAATATTTCGCGGATAACTGATGGTTCTACTTCGCAAAGTGCGTTCAAAAAGTCAGACATACTGATTTCCAAGAGCGCCAATTGTTCATAAGGAATTGTATTTAATGCGAAATTAATATCAGGCATTATCGTGCGCAGGCACGTCATCGCGGCTTCTTTACACAAGACTTCAAGATCAGCTCCGACAAACCCATGTGTAATGTCTGCAAGATGATTGAGATCCACATCAGAAGCAAGTGGCATTCCACGACTATGAATTTCTAAAATCTCCAAACGGCCATTGCGATCAGGAATTGCAATCGAAATCTCACGATCAAAACGCCCAGGTCGACGAAGTGCGCTATCAATTGAATTGGGTAAATTCGTTGCGCCGATCACAATAACCTTTTGGCGCGTATTTAATCCATCCATCAAAGCCAATAATTGTGCCACAATCCGTTTCTCAACTTCGCCAACAACTTGATCGCGTTTAGGTGCAATGGCATCTATCTCATCAAGAAAAATGATACTCGGTGCTTTTTGCGCCGCTTGTTCAAATATTTTTCTTAGATTCGCTTCACTTTCTCCATAAAATTTATGAACAATTTCAGGGCCACTAATGGAGAAAAAAGATGCATCTGTCTCATGTGCAATTGCTTTTGCAATCAGCGTTTTTCCAGATCCTGGCGGGCCGTATAACAAAACACCTTTGGGAGCATCTACGCCAAGTCGCTCAAACACTTCAGGATAACGTAAAGGCAATTCAATCATTTCACGAATACGTCGAAGTTGTGGCTTCAATCCACCAATATCTTCATAGGAATAAGTATGCGCCTGCATTTTATCATTATCCAACGGTTTTTTTACAATCAACTCTGTTGTTGGATTAATGATCACAGGACCTTTCGGCGTAGTATCTTTAACTTTAAAATCTACGCTTCGACTTCCAAAAAGATTAACACGAAGTCGATCGCCCGCGATCACAGGTAATCCATCCATTAAACTGGCAATATAATCCATGTCTCGGGCGGCTAAAGTAAAATTTAAAGGGATAATAGTTATGAGTTTTGCAGCGCGACAACTAATTTTGTGGACATCGACAAAGTCCCCTAGCGCAACCCCACTATTTTCACGACTCACACCATCAAGTTGAATACATGATTGCCCACGCAATTCCTTCTGCACTAGCATGGCCTTACAAATGGAGATTCGCTTGCCAGAAATTTCGACAATATCACCCATAACAAGTCCAAGTTTTTCAAAATCTTCTGGCCCAAGTCTGGCAAAAGCTCGCCCCACATCTTTACCTTGTGCCTCGATAACCTTAAGTTTTAGCGTATTATCAGTCATAATAATATCCACTATTAATTGTTACATTTTATTTCTAAAATTCCATTATTACAGGATGCGATTGTTACTTTTTCTTTCGGATAACTTTTGGGTAATAAAATTTCTTTATAATATTTTTTTTTCCCTTTATCCGCTTTAATGATTAAAAGATCATCGTTCACATCAAGAGTTACATCCTTCATGCCAATTCCAGGCATCTCAACTACTACAATGGTATGTGTTGCTTCTTCGAATATATCAACAATAGGTTCAATGGCTTCATGTACTATGGGTTCACCCGTTTTTTTATCTTCATGAAAATTACCAAATGGCTCTATTTTAAAATCTGTTTTATTATCTTTTCCTAAGCCTACCTTAACATTGTATCCAAAAACGCCCTTCATCTCTCGACCCTGAGAATCCGTTCCGTGTGTTTCACTCCATTCTTTCAAATCTTTACCTGTTTTTGCCAATTCATCTAATTTACCGAGGAGGTTAGCAAAACCGCCTAGTATTCCAGATAAATCCGGTAACTTGCTTTCTTCTTTTTCCATTTTTTTCTTGGTCATGATGCATTCTCCTTTAAATTATTCATGCATCTATTGATAATCCTATATCAATTGGATGAATAACATGTATGTCCTTATTTAACTGCGCCTCAATTGTGTGTAATACACCTAAAAACAAAATCCCTATTTCTTTTTTACGTAATGTTTCATTAATTCGCTTGGCTATAAACTCATCTCGTTTATGCAACAATAACTCTTGAGCTGCCTTGAACTTATTGAGATCAAACTTTTCTTTCGATTCTCTTTCTCCAAGCAATGCCTCTTTAATCAGATAATATTCATCAAGCAAAAAATCCGAACATTCCGTCCCCATAAGGACACTTCCTTTTTCTTGTAATTCGAGAATAATTTGATGATTGATACTGCCATTGCGAGCAAGATCGTTTACAATTTTATCCTCGTAATCACAAATCGGTAATCCATCTTGATATATCCGAGCCTTTTTATAATCAATATCTAGTTCATTAACCGATTTTCTAATCTTTTCCCATAGTTTGTTTATCTTAGTAATTCGTTCAGCTAAGGACTCTTCACCAATTTTATCCCTGATTATTTGATGCGAAACATCACCCAACGTACCCAAATCACTCTGAGCATGAATAACTGGATAATAATATAAAACTCGCTCAAATAGCGTTCTTTGATGAGGCAAGGGTATTCTCCAAATTTTTAAGCCGTTCTTCCATTTGTGTTACATATTCTTGTATAGGCATCGATCCATTTTTCGATGGAACATCGTTTTGATGCGTCCACCAATCCATACCAATTTCTTTAGCCTTATCAACAGAGCAAATCAGTAATCGTATTTGAATTGTCAATAACTCCACCTGCACCAAATTCACCTTTATGTCGCCTGCAATGACAATGCCCTTATCAAGGATGCGTTCAAGTAAATCCGCAATCGTTGTACTGCCTATAGAGTGGGTTGGTGACTTTTGTAATTCCATTATTTCATCCTTGTTATAATAATTTCCCTAATGGTCCTAAATCGAGATTTAAGTCCTCTTCAGTCAATCCAAATACTTCACGTAATTTATCTATCTCTTCAGCCTGTTTCATTAACGTAATTCCTAACCGATCAATTTGTTCATCGGATAAATCACCGGCTTCAATACGGCCAATTGCTTGCCGTTCTAATAATTCATGAATTAATTGAATTAAAATTAAAACTAATTTTCCTAATCCATTTTTTACATCATCCGGCTGCAAATTAATTCGCTGCGGTAATGCATTATCGTCTTCGCGCTTATCGTTCACGTTCGCTTCCTATAAGGTTCATACCTTTCATTGAAGATAACAGGCAGTGCAAATCAAGGTATAAAAGATCAACATCAGCTACTGATATAGTTACCGTTCCAGCAACCACCACGCCTTTATTGAGAACACGATCAAGTGTTTCACATAAGCTTACAGGTTTGTCTTCTATGATCATTTTTAATCATCCTCATCTTCTAGTGAATCTAATTTATCTAACAATATTTTTTCTTGTTTTTCAAAATCAGCTTCAGCTAATGCCCCTGATTCAAGCTTTGTGTAAAGCGCCATTAACTCGCTTTTAATATGCTCAATATCATGCTGTTTTTCTTCATCGACGGCCTCTTTTATCTTCTCAAAAATAGCCATCAAACCATGAACGGGAGCCATTAATATTGAACCAAGAAGCAACATAAAATATCCTTATTAACATATCCAACATCATTCTAAACTCAGATTTAATTTTGAAAAATTATGTGCCGGCCAAGGACCTGTGTATTTAATTACAAAGTTATCGTCCAGAATCGTCGATGCCTCGATAATTTTTTCTTCAAAGTCAGCTCTTCTTGCAGCAGAAATTAAACAGAAAATATTCATAATTTCCGTATCATTACGATAAGCACTTTTTACAACATCACAACAAACTGGCGACAATAAGGATAAAATGGTATCCGTATAGGCTTCACGCTCTTCATCTAAAATTTGACTAAATAATGCCCCAATTTCAATTTTTTCATCTCGGGATGGTTTATGCGCTGGATCAGCTAATAATTTATCGCGCGTTTCTCTGAGCTGAGAGTGACGATTTAAAAGATATTCAAAAATATTAGGGACATCCCAGCTCAGACTTACTCCCATCTCTACGCGGCCAGCCATCATCTTGAGTTTTGTTTGAAGCATGTCATAATTTATTGTCAATAATCGCTGCACTTCTTTTCTATTGTCAGCAATCATGCCAAATCGAATAGGCAACATAGACGTATTGTGTTTCATCAAATGATTTAGCACAGCATGGTGTACCGCCACATTTTTTCTTTCAGGACGTACTTTCTTTTTGGGAAGGTTACTAACAACCAACATGATATCCTTATAAGGAACCAGATCAATCGGTTGCTCTTCAATCCCTTGAAAAGAAATGGGCTCTTGATTTTCATTCACCGATGCAATCGCATAGAGATATAAGCTTGATGCCGCCGGTTTTTTAGATGTCGAATCCACAATAAAGTCCTTAATATTTAATTTTAAAACCATGTGATGTAGAACCTGCCTTTGATTCAATTCCAGTTCGTAACGATGATTTAACCGCTCGAGAGGGTATATCAAAGGCTCCTGCTACTTGATTTTGTTGTTCATTTATTTGTTCTAATCGTACATTAATTTCATCCAGACGATTACGCAAAATAGCTAATTCTTGCAAATGGCGCTGCTTTTCGCGATGAAGCGCTGCTGCGCTAATAAATGCTTCATGAGGTGATTGGACTTTATCCAGTCTATTGCTCATTGTCTTTATGTTTCGTAATCCCTTTACTAACGCAGGCATCGTTCTTCTCCTTCATAACTTTTGATTTTTTGTTTTATACTTTTTAATCGACTCTTGACTTTTGTCTAATCTTTGTTGCAAACCAGAATCCATTGGATGCAATAATTGCTTGAGAAACTCCTTACTAATCCCAAAAATGTCCTGACAGACAGCCTGGAATATCGGATCATCAGCATGCGCATGGCGGTTGTGGTATGCAAGAACACGCGCAATAGCAATACAACCTCGAACAGAGGGTCTTTTCTCTGATTTTAATCGTAACTCTCGTGCCAAATTAACGATTACTTCGATATCCTTACGCGGCAAAGTTGATTTTTTCTCTATAATTTGTATTTCTGACTGTTGATCAGGATAATCCATCTTAATTGCAATTAATCGATCAGCTAATGCATTTTGTGTTTTATGAATTCCAACATATTCTTCCGAATTCGAAGTAAAAATAGCACGGAAATTGGAATGAACATCAACATAGCCTATGCCATCTCGTTCACGTCGACCAGGTAAGTTTAGAATGCCTTCGGAAAGCACGCTCAGTAAGGCATTATTTGCTTCTGCCCGTGAACGGTTAAATTCATCATAAATTAGAGTATAGCCTTGTTCACACGCTGTAGTTAAACGATTATCTGTCCACATGGTTGTCATTTCTTCTTCTGTTTTTAAAACAGAATGAATAAAATTATCCACCAATTTAGAATGATGATAACCTGTTCCACGCCCAACTAAATCTGCACCGGTAAACTCATCATCCCCGTGGATTAATATGACCGGGCGTCCAAGTTGCGCTGCGATATGGAGCGCAACGGTTGTTTTACCTGTTCCTGCTGGGCCTGATAAATGTATAGGATACCCAATATCGAGATAGGCTAACGCACGCTCGCTAATACCTCGAATATGAGGCGTTTCTGTGAACTCCTCACTCGCTTCAAGTAAGATATTATCTGATCTATTATTTACAAACCTGATTAGTTTATCGTTATTTTTTGAATCAGTTAAACTTCCATTATTTTCCTGGGTCATCATTATTTTTCCCGATAAAAATTGGTTTAAGTAACTATCAATTTGGGGTTAAACGCGACACTTCGCATAGTCACATAGAATATAAACTCCGAATGTAGCTATGCGATGTATCACTATCCTTAGCATATCTGTTAATTCTTTTTTTTCATTTTGGGTGTTGCCTTCGCGTGGCTGGTAAATGTATGGTGAGGATTCTCTCCTAACCAACCGCATCGAGCATTGTGAAACTCCATCACAAAGTCATCGCGAAAATTTTTAACTTTGTGTTGCAGATCAATAACAAAGGCATGACGGTCTGCTGCCGCATGCTTAGCCTTTCTATTACGTAATTCATTGAAGTTGTGTAATGTTTTTTTTACTTCACAAGATAGATCATCTGCAAAATGTTGTAGATCATCCATTAATTGAATACGCGCCTTATGCCCCTTCGTTATTTCAGAACGAAGCCGGGTCATGTCACTTACTAGATGTGTCATGAGTTTCTCCTTTTCTCTTACATCGACAAGGCTATCCAAATTTAAGATGAGCCCCTTTTAGCCCAAGAAGACTAAAAGGCCTCATCGAAGAAGATCCTTGTTAATTTAAGCTGGATGTGAAGCTGTGGCAGTTAAACCTATCGCCTCGGCATACTTCAAGTAGGTTTCCACAGAAGCAATAACAACACGTGCCTCAATAGATAACAGCTCAATACCAACCAAAGATACTTTAGCCCAAACATCGATGACAATACCTTTATCCAAGATACGGTCAATGACTTCAGCTAAGCTTGATGAATCTGTAGATTTTTGTACTTTAGCCATGATAATACTCCTGTAATTAAAAGCATGACAAAAGAATTATATATACTAATTTGGTTTCCCTCATTAGCCTCTTCTTGTCTAATTTAAGTATAGAATATAAATATTAAATAACCATATAAAATAGAATTCATTAATACTAAATTTACACAATTAAAGGTACGACATAGGTACACTCTATTATAAATGCGTTAAAAAAAAACAAAAAATATTATTATTTCCTCAAAAAAAACTTAATTATTATTAACTGAACAAATACTGGTTTTTAAAAGCGCCCCTACCTTGAGCCATTAAAAATCGCATAGGCATTCTAGAATGAACAACCTATGATCTTTACGACTCAGGTAAATTAATCCAGCGCGTCCAACAAATAGGCCACAATACACAACCAAGACTAAATCCATGTTTCTCTTGATAAGCAATCGCTTTTTCTAGGCAGGTCATTACTTCAGTTCAATTTCACCAATAAAGGTCGATTTTTTTTCTAGAAATAATTTTTGACATGCATTTACTACCTCTGGGTCGAAAAGAATACCACTAAATTTTTGAATTTCGTCTAAGGCTGCGTTTATCCCTAGCGCAGGTCGATATGGTCGATGAGAGGACATTGAATCTACCGTATCAGCAACAGCTATTATTTTTGCCTCAAGTGTAATTTGGTCACCTTTAAGTCCGCGTGGATATCCGCTTCCATCTAATCGCTCATGATGTTGCCAAACAATTTCTGCGATGGGCCATGGAAAATGAATGCCTTTTAAAATATCATACCCAGCTTTACAATGAGTTTTAATCAATTCAAACTCAAGTTCACTCAGTTTGATAGGTTTTGTAAGTATCTCAAAGGGAATACCAATTTTTCCTATGTCATGAACTTGAGCAGCAAGTTCTACACTTTGAATTTGATCCGGAGACAAATTCAACTCTTGTGCGATAGCTTTTGCTAAATAGGCAACTTTATTCTGATGGCCAGCTGTATATGCATCCCTGAACTCAAGTGCCGTTGATATTGCAGCAACGAGCTCCTTAAACCCTCGCTGAATATTTGCAACATAATCGCTGTGCTCTTGCATAATGTGCATCTGCTCTGTAATGTCCTCAGCCACTCCCGCGCTGCGATATAATTGATTATACCTATTATAAATAGGAAACATTCGGACATGAATCCAGCGTACCGAACCATCTTTGAGAAGGATACGATAACGAGTATCAATAACTCCAGTTTTCATCTGCTGTTGATATAAGGGCTTAATACGTTCACGATCATCCGGATGAATCGATGTCATCCAAGAAGCAGGATCAGCTAGAAGACTGGCAAGGGGTTGATCCCAGATTTTTTCATAAGCTGGGTTTATATACAAAAAATTACCTGTACTTAAGTCAATAAGAAAAAAAACATCTCGAATTTGCTCTGCAATTTGACGAAATCGTTCTTCATTATTATCTAATTGTTCTGATATGTCTTTTTGTAGACTTTCTTCACGAACAATACCTTGTATACATCCATTATCCATAATTTTAAGATTAATTTGAGCGTAAAATGAACTCCCATCTCTTCGCTTTATCGAACGTTCCACAATAGTCGTTTCTTGCATATGCAATTTTTTGATACGTTCCGCCAATAGATCTAATTCTGATTCAAGATATGTATCTCGAATATTCATCTGCAACAGCTCATCACGACTAAATCCAAGTGTTTGACAAAACTTATTATTAACCAATATGAAATTGCCTTCAGAATTGAACACATACATACCATAAAATAACACGATAGATCTCTGGAATTTCTCTTTTACTCATATATGTAATCTCTACAATTATCAAATTAATAAAGAATTTATATTAAGTATTGGAGAATTTTTTGATAAAAACCAATATTTGACAGTAAACCGCAGATTTTTTTATCAGAGACGTAGATGTAAGTAGACAAGTATCAGAGGATCGGGGCTTGAATTTCACATTTCAAACATCAATTAACTTTGTGTACAAACTTCAAGCCCTGCCTCCACTTGCGGAAATACTATATTAAATTTAAAACAGATAACCTATTTTCAAATCGCGCCTCTGCTTCTGTTTTAATAGTCTCTATTGCCTTTTTGGATTTAAATAATGAAAAAAAACCAGAAGTATGGCTAATAATTCGGTCTTGAATTCTTTGATTCGCTAATTTACAAATTGTTTGTGTCTCTTGGGCTGAAGCTCCTGTTATAAACGATAAAATATGAAAATAAGTATCAGGGCTCAATTTATTATTAATAACTAGTTTTTGGCCTTGAAATAAAAAAATTTTTGCAGTGCCCATATTTAAATAACCACGAGCCTCATTAAACGTAAAATTATTTTGCTGCATGAGTTCATTTATTTTTCTCGATTTCCATAAATATTCCTTAACTTCCTGATGATCCGCTATAGATTCAGATAAAGTAGTTCGCAAAGATTTTTTATCGGTCAAGCTCATTAAGTAAAAAAGGTGTTTCGAGTTAGAGTAACCGCCATCTACATAGCCAGTATGTGCAAAATAAATACCATGACTATCAAGCTTCTTCATTTCATTATTAACCTGAGCAAAATGGCCACCTTTGGCATAGCCATATACAGCACAAAATCGATCTTTATAACCATGAACCAGCTGAGAGACCCAATGAGCATTTCCTCTTTGTGCTAATCCCTTTATAATATAAGATCGAACTGTGTCTTGAGTGCAAAATGGCTTAACTTGCTCAATATGACCACCTTGAGCATAGCCATCCATGCTTAAATTCTTATCCGCCCCCAACGCGATGAGTTGATTCACGCTTTCTATGTCGCCTCTCAATGCATAACCTAATAGAGCGGAATTTTGTTTTGCTCCTTGATCGAGCAAGTGTCGAACGAGATCCGTATGACCTCCGCAAGCATAATGATGCACCGCAATATTTTTGTTTGCCCCCAGCTTAATCAGCTTATCAACTTGTTCTCTATCACCTCTCATTGCATAGCCCGCTACAGCATGATCGTAACTTGCACCTTGTTCCATCAATTCATTTACTTGCTCAATATAACCTTTTTGCGCATAACCATAGACTGCTTGATTTATACAAGCACCGAACTTTAGTTGTTGTTTAACCAGTGAAAAATGCCCTCCCATTGCATATCCCTCAACAGCATGGTTTCGACTTGCATTAAATGTATCAATTAAAAAATTAACTACGTCATCATTTCCTTCTTGTGCTAATAACATAATGGCATTATTGTTTCCTTCAAAAAGACCTAGGCAATGCCCTTTTTTTACTATTTCAGTTAATTTGGTTTTATCTTTCTTTTTAGCTAAATGATAAATTTCATCAACCGTAGTTTCTTTTTTAAATTGTATTTCTCTAAATGACGCTTTTACAACCTGGTTATCACTCATAAACTTACTCCCTTTGTTTCATGATTAATCTCATTATGCGGTATTTACTAAAGCGCTTAAAATCCTGGTCATATTATATACATATAACGCACTAATTGTCCAATAAAAGCACGGATTAACCTCTATTTAATAAAGTTTTAGTTGATAAATTTATGACATTGTTTTATTTTACAACAAGATAGCAATATCATTATTTTTGCCACCATGTGACTTATCTCTCTTTTTTTTCTTATTCATACCCAATAAATATAACGAAAAACACCGCCTAATTTGCTCGTATTCATCAACAACATTCTGAAATTATTTTTTTATTAACGGGTTTACATGGCCTTGGTAAATCAGGCTATAAAACTATTTTTATTGAAGATTAAGGAGACTTATTAAAAGTAATTAGTATTCAGCCCAAGGTCATGTAGAGAAATCCTAGTTGCAAGTATCGTTGGTCTGCCTAATAGGCTAGAACATCATAACTTTGGAGTTACCAAGAATTACTAGAGTGGTTTATTAATGCCTGTTGGACGTTAAACCTTGCAGCGGCTAATTCCAAAATCAACACCAAGTCTATTTAACGAATAGACCAATCCTGCATATTTTTTTCAATAGAATTATAAAATTTCAAACTTCCGCTCAAAATCGTCTTTTCAAAATCTGATGTAGGATAAAAAGAGCGGCTAGTGGAAGCAGAGCTTAAATTTTGCATTTCAAAGATTAATTAACTTTGTCTGCAAATTTCAAACCCTATCCCACTGTTTAGTGATTTCTTTGATGATTAAAACTCCTTTTTTCCAGAACACTATCGCCTTTAATTTAAACTTGGAATTGCTTTGAAATCCAGATAAAATGCTCACATATTAGTCATAAGGATATTTTATTTGTCTTCCCGAACATATCATTTCTCTTTTTATAAAAATAAGGGAAATGTGAATAAAACAACTAACTATTTATATTGGAGTTAATCTTGAAAATAAATCTAACAGACTACATCAGCACTTTTGCCGCATTTGATCTGGCATATAGTGCAGTAAGCCCTGTAAACCCTTTATTCAAAGCTAAAGATTGTTATAAAAAAACAAAAGAATTCGTTGCTTCTTTAGAAGAAGAGCATTTTAACCAATTTCCTGAATTAAAAGTAATCAAAATAACATTAAACGATTTTAATGAATTAGCTGCTAACTTAGCCTGCGTGCAAACTGGAGGTATATTAAAGCTGCATCAAGACTTAGATCTTGATAAAGCACAAATCAACGTAAAAATAAGTCACAATTTGGCAAAGTCGATACTTAAAGATGAATATAAGTACAACCAATTCGTAGAATCAATAAAAAACTTAATTTCCGAAATTAACGAATTAGCAACAAAACCCAAAATATTTCAGCTTGATGAAAAGCAAAGGCTTGATTCAGTAGATATCGAATTACTTAAAAATTCATCGATTAAACTTGGTTTTCATGATAGATTTTTTGGTGGCACTGTAAATATTAACGCTAAGACAGAACGTTCGAATGTTTCTTTATTTGCAAATGGTGATTTTAACGATTTAGCAAATAAGCCTATGGAAATTAAAGGACAAAGTTCGCTGCTAACAGCTGTTGAAACGCTGCAATGCTTTCTTGACAGACTTGATGTAGTGGAACATAGATTTGGCATCAATATGACTGAAGAGCCCAACTCAACGTATATACCCCGTATTTAATGTTCATATAGCGATTGAGCATCAACAAGTTTTTGTGAAGACTCTTTTCGATAAGCCGCTTGGCGGGCTGCATATTAACGCCTGCCTTTAAATGTGGCTTAATTTCTGAGATAAGTCTCATATGACTTAAAAGATAAGTAATAAATCCATGTAATAGCCCTCGATCAATGTTTTGATTTTCTAATAAAATCTTGATATCAAAAAAATCTCTGGGATACTGGCGATCTAAGGCTGCACCTAATTGCCCATATTGAGAAAGTTTGCTTGAGCTCGGTGAAGGGGTTGCTTTCTTAGAAAGTCAGTATCGTCTTCAATACAATGACAATCTAAAGGGATTTGGTATACGTATTATTTCAGGAGGGGCAAATTTAATCTCAGGAATTTTTTTAGTCATATTAATTAAGCGCTCTTGTTTTTATGTTTTCTTAATTCTCGACTTATTTAAAAATTCGTTAGTTTACTTTCTTTATATACTTCAGAAATTCGTTGCCGTTATAAAGAACTTGTATTAGTTTGCATAATAATCCCCTCGTACTCTTTCACATACCATAGTACATACAAAGACAATCATCCATATAAAGACAGAACAACCTTATTCAATACGTGAGTTAGAAGCAAATAATCACAATTTCCATAATGTAATGATCTAACTCTAAAGGGGGTTAATTCCATATAGCGCGGGTTTATCAATATGAAATGGGACGTGATATACCAATTAACGGTAATTCAAACTAACCGACTTTAATAGTTACGTATATTGGCTTTATTTTTAACAAAATTTGAAAATATTACAAATAGCCCTATTTTGCCTACAACCCTTGCTGCACAAGGGCTATAAAAGGGAATGCTGATGAACCCGCGCTATATGGAATTACCCCCCAATGCTGGTAACGAAAATTTGCCAATTCAGTGGATGGGATGGTTCATTGCATTGAGCAACAATTTTTGTCATCACTCTCATCAGAATCAGAACTATCCATAGGACTATTACCAAAAACGTTACTATAAATTTCATTATCATCGGTTGCCATTATTTTATCCTTGAGTAACATACCACTCTGATATTCAGCTAAATCCCTGTGCATGTCTTCCATGCCTTGCATTTGGGGTTGTCCTCTAAAAAAAACAGTAAGCTTTGCTGCTTCAGCTTTTCTGTTTTTTAACAGCATTTGGTGTTTTATTGCACTTCGAGCTTCTTGAAAAGAAGAAGTACATTGAATTCCAATTATGTGAGTGCAAAACGGTTTTATTGTGTTTAATCCATCATCATTTTCAATTATATCGTCAAAAAACTGGGGGTTGCGTAAAACTATTTGAATTAAAGTCTTTAAATGATGAGGGAATGTCCTTATTATTGCAATTAAGTTCGATGCTGTTTCGACAACCCTTTTGAATTCATCCGCGTCCTTTAAGATGGGACTAATCAATTGTTCTCCATATTTGGGAAATTGCTTTGCCATCGCAATTAAGTCCCTCTCATTTTTAATGACCCTTTTGAATTCATTCGCGTCCGTTAAAATGGGACTAATTAATTTCTCTGCGTGATTGGGAAATTGCTTTGCCATCGCAATTAAGTCCCTCTCATTTTTAATGACCCTTTTGAATTCATCCGCGTCCGTTAAAATGGGACTAATTAATTTCTCTGCGTGATTGGGAAATTGCTTTGCTATCGCTGCTAAGCCGATCCCATTAGCTATAATCCTTTTGAATTCATCAGTGTCGATTAAGACGGGATTAATCAATTCTTCTGCATGATTTGGAAATTGCTTTGCCAATTGGACTAGGAGCGCACTAGTATGTATATGCGATTTAAATCCTTGTCTGCTAAGTAATGCAGCATTTAAAATTTTCTGTTGCTGTTTAAGAACGATACTTTCCAACCCGTTGACTTTTTGTCTCACCTTAAATCACCACAAATAACCCAATAAGACCGGATATTAACCCTATTGTTTGTTTTTTGCAACCAAGGGGGTTAGTTCAGAGCTAAGTAAATACACCTTTATTTTTGGAGCTGTTGTAGATATTTTAATAGAAATAGATTTCAAGCTATTTGAAATTAAAAAATGAGATAAAGAAAATCAGGGGAAAAAGATGTTTAAGAAAAACTCCTACAGTAGAACTGTATCACTTATTTTTCGGGGGCTTCCCCCCCCCACTTATTCGATTTTTGTAACCGTCTCTTTTATTTTCCAAAATTTTGTTGGCGCTCTGTAAATGCAGCAAATGACTTTATCAATTCCTGCTCATTAAACTCAGGCCATAATAGAGGAGTGTAATAAATTTCTGAATAGGCAATTTGCCACAATAAAAAATTACTAAGCCTAAATTCTCCTCCTGTTCTAATAACTAACTCCGGATCAGGAGCTCCTTGGGTTGCCAAATATTTAGCAAAATCTTTCTCGTTAATGTTTTCAATATCTAATTGATTATCAATAACTTGCTTAACAATTTGTTTTGTTGCATTGAAAATATCCCATTTTCCACCATAATCTAAAGCAATAAATAACGTTAAACGTGAATTCTGGCTTGTTTTTTCCTCAACGTCCTCCACCATTTTCAATAATTTCTCATTAAGTCTTTCTTTAGAACCAATTAGACGTATTTTGATACCTTTCTTATGAAAGCGCTCTACATGATGAGATAAATAAGAAATTATAAATTTAAGAAGATGAGACGATTGGTTATTTTGAGTTCTTTGCCAATTTTCTGTACTAAAGGCAAATAAAGTAAGATATTGAATATTTAAATCCATACAGGTACAAAGAATGTTCCATGCTGTTTGGGCGCCAATAATATGTCCTGTAATCGCAGGTAAAAAACGCTTATGGGCCCAACGTCGATTACCATCCATAATAATAGCTAGATGAGAAGGATATTTCATCATCAAGATTACTCCTAATTAGTTTATGTTCCCATAAAATAGATAAACTATTTATTATTAATTCATTATGCACCATAATTTTAATCTTATTCATGACCTTTTTCTTTGACACGAATAACTTGAATTGCCTCTCGAGCATCACGTTCAGTAACTCTTTTTTGAATTGCAAGACGTTCCTCCAAAAATTGACGAATGAAGGGAAGTTCTTCTGTTGTGGCACCAGCGGCAACGGCTAGATTATTTATATGAAGGCGCATATGACCTTTGGTGATCCCTTCTGAAACCAATGCTTTTAGTGCCCCTAAATTTTGAACAAGTCCCACTGCGGCAATAATCCGAGATAAGTCCGATGCGGATTGAATTTTCAGTATTCTCAAACAAATTTGCGAAATCGGATGTAATTTTGTTACACCACCTACAATGCCAACTTGGATGGGAATCTCTAAAGTACCATGAAGATCATTTCCTTCCCTTTGCCAACGGGTAATGGAAGAATAGGAGCCCGAACGTGCGGCATAAGCATGAACCCCTGCTTCAACAGCACGCCAGTCATTACCCGTAGCAAGCAAAACAGGATCAATGCCATTCATGACCCCCTTATTATTGGTTGCTGCGCGATAAGGATCTAATTGTGCAAACAAAGAGGCCTCCTCTATTTTTTCTCCTAATTCTGGGTCAATGTTGGTAATAACGACCTGAGCTTTAGTAATTTTAGTATCTGCTAAATTAGATAAAATACATAAGCCAACTTTTTCTTGAGTTAATTGCTCAATATCAGGTCTTATGAATTCGCAAGTTTGGTTAATAATGTTCGCTCCCATGGCATCTTGACAATCAATAAAAAGATGAATAACCCCCATGAAATAACCATCACCTCGTTCTATCTTACGAATCAGAAAGTCTTTTAATCCGCCACCTCTGAAGACTAAGCCACTAAGAATTGTTGCATTTATTTTATCAATTAAGTCTTTTTTATGTTCGTTAAGAATTTGTGAAAATAACTCAAAATTTTTTATTTTAGGTATTTGAATCTGTCCTACCCCGCACACACCAATTTGCTCTGTAGTTAAAGAACCATTTTGACAAATCCATTTAGCTGTTTTGCTTGCAGTTGCAATAACAGAACTTTCTTCTATCACCATTGGGATAGCGTAAGGTTTGTTATCAATGACAAAATTGAATGCCAAACCAAGGGGTAAAGGAAAACAGCCTATGGTATTTTCTACCAGTAAAGAGGCTAAATCGTAACTTAAAGAAGTTTCTTGCCTCAGTAGTTTAAGATCATCTAAAGTGCAAAAACCTAATTTAACTAAAATATTTTGCTGTTCACTATCAGACAACTTATAAAATTGTGTCGGAAAAAAACTTAAAAAATTTGTTGTTGCCATAGATACACCTCTTAAATACCCGTAGATTTTTTCTTTTAATAAAAATAAACAAAATAAATACTTATGGTATATATAAAACCTTAAATAAGGCGTTTTTTTCTTTTTAGATCAATTATCTCCATATGTAAGGAATCAATGCTGCAACTTGGATACTAATCATTGACACTTGAAGATAAATAAGGAGGTTTTTCATAGTGGCTTTATTGTTCTGATTATTAAATAAACGCCATTGCAAACAAAGAGAATAAAGACCCGCCAACACTGCGAAAATAATAGAACTGTAATTTACAGTGTGGGTAATGCTATAAACACCAATTGTTGCGCTCAATAAAGAGAGAATCACCGCAGAGCACGTAATAATAAAAGTTAGCTTGACTCCCAAGACAATAGGAATGGTTTTTCGACCACTGATTTTATCTCCCGTTAAATCCCGAACATCGTTTAATGGTGAGATTGCCCATGAAATAAGGAATGCTAAGGCTAAGAAAGGCCAAACTTGCAATGAGAAATGATTCGCTGCAGCAACCCCTACAAGGGCGGCCAATACCGAAGCTACAGCAGTAGCTATGGTTTTGATTAAAAAATAACTCTTGAGGTGAACTTTAGGATGAGAGTACGCAACTGCTAATAATAAACTAAATAATCCAATGAAAAGATTATAGATACTGAGATAAATCCCTAAGATTAATGCACTGCTAAGAGAAAAAATAGAAACAACCAATATGGTACGGTACAAGGTGACATCATAAGTAAGGCTTGTCACCTCATTATTTATACTATCTTCATGAAAGTCATTTAAATCATTATACAAATATGCCCCAAATCCCGCAAGATAAACCGTTAATACAACCAGAATGCTAGTCGATATTTTATAATCCGATCCAGCAGCAGCAAGATATGTTAATAAAGCAAAAATAGGGCGATAGATTACGACTATACGAGACTTCATTAGCCTAACTAACGTTGTAGTAAAATTGATTATGGACTGACCACTACTAATAGATTTCATAGAACCTCCAATATATTTTGTATAAGGCAAAATTTACTTAATATATTTTCTCATATGCCATGATGATCAACTAATAATTCTTCTTTAGACGAACTTAGTAGTAAGGGGTATAATTTGATAGGGTAATCAGAAGGTGGAGGCTCTTTCCATAAACTTAAAACATGTCCGCCAAACCCCGCGCCAACAACTTTGCAAGCTAATGCATGCTGTTTTAACTGCTGGATGTGGTTATGTAATTGAAGGGAAACTAAGTCCCACTCATAAAAGCATTCATTTCCTATTGTTAGTCCTTGCGCCAAAAGATACAGGCTTGCATCATTGTTCTCCTCCAAGGCGCCCTTAATTAATATAACTGCTTGCAGCATCTTCTCATAAATAATTTCTGATTTCGTAGGATTTTCTTTTTTTAATTCCTGGACTTTTTTAACACAAGAACCAGTAAAGCTGGTTTCGTTAGAGGAAGAAATATAAAGAAGAGGTTGCCATGTGGTGGTCATTTCACTTATTTCACGGTTAGGGAAATATTTTATTATATTTTTAGCCGTTACCCCAGCAATATCTACGCCACTACTTTGTTTATGAAACATGTTTTCCAATTGTACTGCAAATTGAAATAATTCAGAACGAGGCAATAATTCTTGATAAATAATCCATTCTGTAATAGCAACGCACAGCGCAGCAGAAAAACCGAGGCCACCACAAGGAGTGATGGTTGATTGGATATCAAAGAATCCGGTCATTTTACTAGGATCTTTTTGTAATAATTCATAAGCCTTGCAAATTGCTGGCCACAATATAATACCTAATGAATGGTTACCTTCAGCAGAAATGGTATACATCGTTTTTATTTTATTGGGCTCATACCCCAAAGTTAAATGATACTGATGAAGTGGAGCAACAATTGCATAGCCACGTTCCAGAATAAGATGTTCGCCTGCTAAAATGCATTTAGCAGGTACTTCAATTTTAAAAGTCATTACAGCTTCCCTCTCATCACTTTGTATAATTGCAAAAAAATACTTGATCAATTTTAAACCAACTATTTAGAAATATAGTTTACTTTTTAATAACACTCAAATTAGTGTGCTTTTTAGTTAAAGAGTGCAGTTTTGATAAAAGAACAAAATGATTTAGTTAATTGTTTACAAAAAAACTTATGAAGCGCCTATTTTCAAATACATTTAAATTAGAGTAATCAAAGAGATCTCCACCGCGATGCTCCAAGGAAGTCTGAAAGCCGAGACACATAGTCCGCGATGCCCGAAGGGATGCGGAGTAAATCTTTATGCAGTCGTTAGGTAGCGCGACCCTTTTCAAAAATTGATCTTCCTCTATACTTTCATTACAGATAGGAGGTTTTATGGATATTTTGGAATATATAAAGCTCTGCCAAGTTAAAGCAAATACAGCATTAAAATTACACTTACCCAATCCTAAAGATGAGCCTAAATTACTACATGAAGCGATGTGTTATTCTGTTCTTAATGGTGGAAAACGATTACGTGCAAGCTTTATTTATGCATTAGGTGATGCTCTAGGCGCAGAAGCAACAGCCTTAGATAAAGTTGTTTGCAGTATTGAATTCATTCATGCATTCACGCTAATTCATGATGATTTGCCTGATTTAGATAATGATGATTTAAGAAGAGGTAGCCCAACGTGCCATAAAGTTTTTGGATCGGCTACAGCAATACTTGCTGGAGATGCCTTACAAAGTCTTGCGTTTGAGCTGCTTGCTTTCCAAGATAGCCAAAGCAACATTACAACAGAAAATAAATTAAAAATGGTTTATATATTAGCAAAATCTATTGGTTCTTACGGATTGGCTGCTGGTGAAGAGTTAGATTTGAAATGCATTGATCAAGAAATAACCTTGGATGAATTAGATACAATGTATCAATTAAAAACCGGATACTTGTTAGCCTCATCAATGCAACTTGCAGCACTTGCTGCAAATTGTAATGAGCCTCTTTTTCTGAATAAACTTAGTGAACTTGGCAATATCATCGGTATCGCATATCAAATTCATGACGATATTATTGGCATTGAATGTGATTCAAAAATATTGGGCAAAACAAGTGCTATTGATCTGACAAATAATAAACCAATATATCCCTCGCTTATTGGAATGGAGAAATCAAAATTGTATGAAGCTCAATACATTGAGCAGGCTATGGAGTGCCTTAATCATTTGGAATTTAATTCTGAGCGGTTAAAAGAATTAATCTCTTTTATTATTAGCCGTAATTATTAGATGTAAAATTTTTTTCTTGGGTTTCAACTACACCAGTTTGTCTGAGTTCTATTAATGGAAGTAAAGAAGAATCAATTTCCGCAAAGACGCTTTGATATAGGCTATTTTGGCTCCGTTACAGTCAAATTTCAAGAAGCGAACGAAATTTGACAATCGGCTGCAATGGAGCTTAAACCCAATATTTTTAATAAACTTTAAGGTAGAAAAGAAATCCATTTAAATTCTCCCGTAAGATTAATTCAATTATAGATAGTTAATCAGGTCGCCAACAAAGTGACGAAAGTGACAGTAGTGATCGCTGTAAAAACTTTATTTTTATTTGAATTACTTGAAAAGTTTGAAATTAAAAATTGTCTTAATTTTGTTCTTTTGATTGGGAATAAAAAGAGGGCAATAAAAATGGTCTGTATAACAATTTACAAAATCAGGATTAATAAGACCCTCGCAAAGAGCAGAAAGAAATGTTTATAGGAACGTTTTTAAATTAAAAAGGCTTGTCGCACTTGGAGTTAAAATTCGCCAGGAATAATATAAAATAACCACTTGATTTCATTGATGGCACCGAGAAGAATCGAACTTCCGACCTTCTGATTACGAATAACGAAATTGGCCTTTTTATGCGCTTCGACATAATTTTAATTTTTTTTAATACCCTTTTATTTCATGATAGTTACACCTATAATAAGTTATAAGTTCTTTGAGTGGTTTTTAAGCAATTCTTCGACACATATTCGACACATGTTCGACACAATTGATAAAAAATGAGAGTTAATCATGAGAATAAATAAATCCTCCGTTGAGAGTTTACCTATCCCAGAAAAACAACAGGTAGGCAAAACTGCTCAAAAAAAGTATTACGATGATAACCTGAAAGGTTTTGGTGTTCGTGTAACATCAGGGGGTACAAAAGCTTTTTTTGTCGAGAAACTAATCAACCGAAAACTCAGCCGAATCACACTAGGCCATTACCCAGAGTTAACCCCTGAAATGGCAAGAAACAAAGCACTACAACTCCTTGGGCAAATCGCCATGGGCATAGACCCCGTTGCAGAAAAGAAAGCAACCATCATGAGAGAAATTACCTTAAACGATGTCTTTGCAGATTATCTTCAAGCAAGAAAAACACTCAAGCCCCAAACCATAGCTAACTACAAACAAGTATTAAGCAAAGCATTTCCGGGTTGGGGAAGTAAACCCATACTATCCATTACTAAAGATCGCATTGCCAAACATCATACAAAGCTAGGACAAGAACATGGCGAAGCTTATGCAAATCTTTCCATGCGAATACTACGTGCGTTATTTAATTTTGCTGCTGGCCAATATGAAGATGCCAAAGGAAGATCGCTCATACTGGAAAATCCGGTAAGAAGACTTTCGCAAACCCGAGCCTGGTATCGCATTGAGCGACGTCAAACTTACATTAAACCCAATGAATTAGTAGCTTGGTACAATGGACTTCAATCATCACAAAATCCAATCCTACGAGACTATTTATTACTCATTATATTAACTGGATTACGCAGACGAGAAGCAGCCACCCTAAAATGGACAGACGTAGATTTAAATGCCAGAACAGTAACAATTAATAAAACCAAAAATAACGAGACGCACACCCTACCCCTTTCTGATTTTCTTTATGATCTGCTTGCGTCTCGCAAACAAAGGTGTACAACCAATTTTGTTTTTCCGGGACCGGGAGCAGCAGGACACATCATCGAACCACGCAAACAAATGGCACATGTCACTCAAGCATCAGGCGTGCATTTCACTGTTCATGATTTAAGACGCACATTTATTACAATTGCTGAAAGTCTGGATATTCCTGCCTATGCGCTAAAACGTCTTATGAATCATAAAATGAGTAATGATGTTACCGCAGGATATATTATTGTTGATGTGGAACGTCTGAGAAAACCTATGCAACTGATTACAGATTATATTTTAAAATGCATGGGTGTGATTAAATCAGCTGATATTATTGAAATCCAACCTATAAAAATGGAACCTTTAAGATGAGTACACCAGCAATTCCAGAATTTCTTACTGAGATTCGCGCTGGATTGATTCAAGCTCGAACCCAGCTTCAACAAACAGTTAATCATACGATAGTGCAAGAACGTAGGACGCTTAATTGTTGAATATGAACAACACTGAGAAAAGCAAGCTACATACGACAACAACTAAGATTACTTTCGGTGCAGTTACAGGCTAAATTTGGTAAGGCCTTGATGAGCGCAAGTTACGAAAAGAACACTTGTTATGTAGTGAGAACTCAAATAGTCTAAAATTATCAATAGCAAATAACAAGGATTAGATATGACTGCTCCAGAAGAGCATTTTATTGAAACCGAGCAAATCCTTAGACAAATCGATTCTACAATAATTGCAGAATGGATGATTAATGAAGGATATTACCCTGAACAATATGTAGTTCCACCTTGTTTTATGGTAACAAACGCCTCTTTAAAACAAACTCCTTTCTATACCTTAGAATCTAAAAAAACGAAACCAATTCCCGTTGATCTAGAAAAAATTTCTTTTCCAAAATCAAAATATATTGAGCGAACATTTGGAATTTACGATTTTAAAATCTATCACGATTTAGTATTTCACATAAAAAATGATTGGAATTTAGTTATCGATCATCTCTTTAGTAAAGAAAACAAAATATATCCATACTCCTTCCCAATTCCAATTACATCAAAAAAAATAGGAACATTGGGTAATCTAAGATCAGGAAGAATGATATACGAATTTATAGAAATGGCAGAAAATGACTTATTAAAGGAGTCTTACAATTTTAAATATATCTTAAAAACAGACATAAAAAATTTTTATCAATCTATTTACACTCACAGTATAGCTTGGGCTTTGCATACAAAAGAGCATATAAGAAATGGTAATCGCGAAAATTATCAACTTTTAGGAAATAAAATTGATATATTAGCTAGATGTGGTAACGATGGTTGTACAAATGGCATTCCAATTGGACCAGCAATGTCCGATTTAATATCTGAGATAATACTAGCAGCATCAGACAAAGATGCTTCCTTAATATTACAAAATGAGAATATTAAATTTATTGGTGTACGTTATAAAGATGACTATAGATTTTTATGCAATTCAGAAGATGATGCACATAAAATTATAAAAATTCTCCAACGCTCACTATCAATCTATAACCTAACTTTAAATGAAAATAAGTCTCACATTAATGTATTACCAGAAGGTCTCTTTAGAACTTGGAAAATATTATATCAACAGTTTTCTATGGAAAAGGATAAGCTCATACTATATAAAAAATTTGAGCACACTCTACTTAATGTATTAGAAATTGATAAAACTCATCCAGGTACAGGAATAATTGATAAATTTTTAAGTGAATTAACAAATTCAAATAATAAACTAAAATTAATAATTTCCGAAAACAATATATGTAAAGTAATTAGCATGTTAATTCATTTAAAGGAAAGAAGAGCTAAATCTTTCCCACAAATTATTGCATTAATAGAATTAATTTATAATGATCCCAAAAGCACTAGAAATGTAAAAAGAATAATCATTAACTCTATAAAAGAACAATTTGATGAACTTTGTCAAAAAGCCGATATGAATCATTATGAAATTTTATGGCTAAGCTATTTCATTATTTCAAATAACCTGTTTGATTTAAATTTGCCAGATACCAGCTCCTCTAAACTATTACTAAGTATAAGAAATGATCAACAAAAATTATTTTCATATAATGATTTTAATGTGTATAAAAAAATACAACCTTACTCTCAAAATAATTCCTTATTGCGACATTTAGAAATTTTTAACCGAACAAAGAAACATAGTAATTTAACGTAACTAATTACTCCCAAATGGGTTTATTAATTATCATATCCAGATAAATCAACAGTACGATTTTTATATCTTCTCCATAATCCCAGTCGCTTGATACGATATTCAATAAGATCGGTAGATACGCTATATTTTTGGGCAAGTTGTGTTATATTTTTCTTTACTTCAATGAAGTCTCTTATCGTTGACTCATGAAGTAAAGTAGCAGAAGCAAGATAATAGGCGTCATGTTCTTCCTGATGCTCATATGTTCTTCCAAAATTACTACCAAATTTAGATATTTTTGTGAGTTTATGCCCAAGCAATATATGCCAACACTCCTCTAAGAAAGTAATGCGTTGACGCTCTATTGAATGTTTATTGTTTCTTAATATTGCCCATTTATCATAATTTTCATCAAGGGGAATGCTCATTGCAGACCATTTATCACATCCTTCACCATTCAAGTGGGTTATAATTTTCATATCTATTTTAAATTGTTCTAAGTGATTTGTTGTATAAACATTGACATTTTTTATTTTTATTGAAAGGGGATCTAATATATCTTGCGGTGAAAGACCTAGTTCTTGTCTAAAATCCTGTGCCATTTCTTCCATTTCTATTTTAGAAAGAATAATTGGTGGAATATCTACGGATTGCGAATTTGATTGTTTGGCTGAAGAGTAGCTATTGAATACTAAATTTTGTATTTTTAATAAATTGATCACTTGAGCTAAATAATCAATAGTCTTAGAGTCTATATTTTTTGCAGCTCTAAAATGTGCTACTGCAACATGTTGAAATGTAAATCCACAGTTCGCAGCATCCTCTCCCAACCATTCAAGGATTCTTATACGTGAATTGTTATCTGGTTCACCCTCTCCTCGTTCAATTCTAGCTAAACTTGAGAAACTTATACCGATTATAGTAGATAGTTTTCTGATGCTATACCCTTCAGCTTCTCTCTTTCGTTTTAAAAGGTCTATTAGTTTGTTTATATCTTCATTCATAATTAAATGTGCTAACGACACACCTTGACACGGAAATAAAAATAACATACTGTGTTTATAACACGGGCTTACACACACCACAATAAATGATGTGTATGAAGTTGTTAATTAAACCAAATTTAAGGACAAAGCATGAAAACAATATTAGATATTTTTTGGCAAACAGCGCATAATATTAAAGAAAATAGTAGCCCTTACGACTCTATTCGGAGTTCACTCCATCCGCTCAACAATCCATGGCACCCATTACGTAATCCCTATCACCCTCTTAAAAATCCCTATCACTCAGTAAATAATCCATACAATTTACATCGAGGAAAACAACAAGCGCAAATATTGCAACAACTTATTAATCAATACTTGATTTGAATACATCAGAGTTTTATTAAAACTCTGATGTGCTCCAGGTAATTAACATATGCGTCACTGCTATTTTGTGCAGTGACGCAGAAACTCCCAATCGCTACAACCCAATAAAACCAAGCCTAAAACCACCCTCTGTCCTAACGCGCTTCACACGATTGAACAAAATATCTGCCTAAACCGCTTGCTCCCAGATCCCGACTTTGCTAATTTGAACACAAGCATTACTGACGAGCAGATGAAAATCCTGCGAAACACTTAGGTGTCTAATGCTAAGCCATATCATTCCCTTAACTTTATGGCTGGACGTTCAGTTGGGAAATCACTTCAAGGAACTCTGCCGTTCGGTGGAGCAGGTCGAAAGACTCTAAGTCATCATCATAATGACCATGGATTAGGGATAAAGCCTTTGGCTTTGTCGTATTTATAATCAACCTAAGGAGAACATCACTACAAAAACTTGTTGTACCATGGCGAGATCGCTTGCCTTATAGTGATTGATTTGCCCCCTCTTTGAGCATTTCGGCTTTTGCCGGGTATCAATTTTTTGGATTGAGCCGCTCGACCAACACTAAGCACAAACAGGCAAATAACTTTTTTAACCACTTTTTAGGAGTGGATAATGACAGTAACCTCTTTGCGTAAACAAGCTTTGCATTTGATGCGAGCAAACAAAGATGGAACTTATAAAGAACGGCAGCGGCGAGCCTTTGTTCTGGGTAAGATGATCAATGATCTTTATGCTTCTCAGAAACCACCCATTTCATGGAAAAATTTGGAAACACATCATATTCATTGGCTTGTAAAACGTTGGAAGGATCAAAGGATTAAGCATTTAACCATCATGCGCTATATGACTATCATTCGTAAAGTGCTTGCTGATCTCGATTGCCGTATACATTATATAGATAATCACAGCCTACAATTATCTTGCCCTAAACCTCGGAAAAAACGCATCAGAATATCTGCTGACTTCTGGCAGTGTTTGACCAATCCGGCAATACGCCTGATGATGGCCTTGCAGACTCATTTTGGTCTTACTTTTACGGAGGCTAAGCAATTTAGAGTCTCTATCCATATACAAAATAATCAATTAGCCATTTCTGATCGAGTTATTCCCATTGATACTGAGGAACAACTAGCGATTTTAAATGAATTGAAACAACTAACTGATGATAAAAGCCTGATTAAGAAATATGGTCATGAGTATTTACAAGTGTTTTGGCATGATGAATTAAAACAGCATAAATTACCCGGCAATAGAACTTGGCGATATTGGTATGCCAAACAACGGTTGGAAGTGTTATTACCTGAAGTTGGATATACTCAGGCTTGTCAGATGATTCGTCTGGAAATGGGGATTAAATCTCGCAACACGCTTTGGTTGTATTTGAATAAATAAACACTGGGACAATTGGGACATCTGGGACAGCTTGCTGGTACTGATTCTTACTGTCCCAGATTGTCCCAAAAGGTTTATGAGCTGGGGACAAATCAAACCATTGATGGGCTTGATGTCCCATTTGTCCCACGTGTCCCAGCTATTTTATTCATCATCCCAAATTTTACGAGTAAATACATAAAGTCTGGGTGTACCTACACCAGGTATTCTTGGTTTTTGACTAGGGTTGCCCTCTCTGCTTGGTCTTAGCCATCCAGTGTTCAGCAATACTTGAATGACTGTTTTGGGATCATAACCCTCACAGAGTTCTTTCTTGAAGACTTCCGTCAATACTAAAAATACCCGAAATCCTTCTTCATCGGTTTGATAGAAGCCTGCTCGGTTAATGAGTTTTTCATCATTGGCATTTTTCACATTGGCAAAACGGCTTGCGCCATGTAATGCAAAGAATGACCGTACTTGTGAAAGAATGGCTCTATCTTCGCGATTTCCATCACGGCCGAATGCTTCTCGCCATGTTAAAAAGCAGCTAAATGCAGCGCTGGTGGCATCCCCTTCTTGCCAGCTCGTTAAACCATATTCAGTTGCTAATTCACCAGCAATCGCAACTAGCGCAAATCGTCTGGCCACTCGCTGCAATTGGCCTGAACAATAGTTTTGTGTGAAGTGTTCAACTATGGTTTTCATTTTTTCTGCAAGATAGGTTGGCAATAGAGCCTTATTGCTGACAACATGTTTTAACCATGTCATTCCAACCGCACCATGGTATTGTTTAGCTGCTTCTTTTAATGCCAAGGCAATATTTGATGGGCTATCGTATTCGTGGATGTTGTTAAAAATACCCATACCACATCCTGTATCGGCTTCTATATCAGCTAATCTGATTTCCTGACCTGCATTCGTACGTTGTCCTGCTCTGGCCATCAGTGTGGTCAAAGATTCCTCTCCTGCTGATAGAAAAATCAAAGACCAACGATTTGATGGTTTAATTGTTCCCAACTTGGAGGCTCGATTTTTCCCTTGACCGTTCGCTAGCAGATAAGCAGCTTCTCCTGCTTCTTTTGGATCAATCTGGCTTAATTCATCAAGTATTAATAATCCATCATTATGTACTGCTGCCAAGCCTTCAAGACCATTAACAGTGCTGCGCCACAGGCGAGTATAATTATCTGGTTCACCCCAAACAGAGGCCGCTGCTTTTAACGCGGTTGTCTTACCTGATGAAGATGCGCCACGTATATGAAAACCTCCTGAATCCTCCCCTGCCATATTCGCTAACACTGGTGCAAATGCTGTAGAAATGGCAAAAACCAAACGTGAATTTCCACAGGCTAAACGACCGATGGTATCTCGCCATTGCTCTACAGTTCCTGATACAGTCAAAGCAGGTTCAATGCTGTTGGTATTTTGAAACACAACTTTTTCATTACTTTGACCAATAGACATTGAGGCAGTAACATAAACATCTTGATGCCATCCTAATTTATCTACGCATCTTGCTCTATCTTCCACCGCTACAATCTGTAAATAAGATGCAAGTAAATCACGGGCTGACTTGCTTGGTGAAATACTTAAACCCAAACGGGCTAATTCACGTCTGACATCAATACTGTCACCTTGCAATAATGCCAAAGGCATTGCCCATTGATGGGTTACTTTATCATCATCTTGCCATTCCAATAGGCGACCCCATTCGCCACTTTTTCCATCGCGTGTTTTAGCGACTACATGTAATGGAGAACTGATCCAACGTGGTGGTAATGGATTGCCTTCTTTATCGTTACCAATAAAGAAAATGCCTTTAGTGGTTAATTTGAAGTGACCACCCGCGTATTCATGAGTGAAAGGACGAGTTTCTTGAGAATGGTTTATAATTAATTGTTGATTTTGATGCATGACTATCTCCGACGAGAGTTCATGAAAGGTCAATCATCGTTGATAGAAAAATAACCTTTCTTGAACTGTTATATTTCTATCAGTTGTTGACTAAAGCCAGCGATTGCTCTTGGTCACAAGTTGCCCGATAGGTTATTTGTCGTTGAAGAAAATCTAATACTTCGCTTTTTCGATATAAAACCTTTCTGCCCATTTTAATATAAGGAACACCAGTGCCTGCCCAACGGTTTCGTTCAAGTAATTGGGTTGAACAGTTTAGAACAGCAGCAATAGTATTTTGATTAAAAAGAGCTGAATTTGGTGCAGATTCAAATTCGTTTAAAAGGTGTAATCGAGATGGTGTGTTGATGGACATAGAAATACCTCTTCAATTGATGTTTCAATCGGCTCAAGTGCCGGCCAGCAGCATCCGTGCTGTTTTGAAAACCAGTCGATTCCATATCTATAGTTCATCTATTTTAAGATAGACAACTACTCAGAACTTAAAGTTGTTATTCTTACAACCTTACAACAAGCCCTGAATACTGGGTGACTTTAAAGCTCCTGAAAGCGTTATCAGTGTAACTAAAGCTTTCTCAAAGTCTGTGGAGATTATTAACTTGATTTAAAATGGGTGTCAAGGGGTGAGGTTTAGGATTTTTTGATTGATATCGAATGATATTATTTGATAAGTAATAAATTTTATTTAGTATGTTTTATTAACTCAAGTGTATATTTATCAGTGCCTATCTTACGGCTGAAACGTTCTAAAATAACAACCTGGGTATTCACAGGTACTTGTGTAGAACCACGTTGATATGTTTTCTCAGCGTCGGAAGGTTCCCAATTTACTCTCAACCGTTTTAATGCTTCCCTAGCAACCTGATCAAAACCGCCTTCAGCCGCTAACATTTTTTTACCCGTCAACTTATTAATACGAGCTTTTGCATAAAGACCATAACCAATTCTGATTAACTCGCCGTCTTCTTCCAAATTGCGAAGTGCTCTACCCACCTGATCGTAGTCACTCAACTTTTTAAAATCAGAGCGAAGAAAGACCTGTTTGTTTGAACGGTGTATTTTTAAATGAATTTTGCTTTTTAGTGTTTGATTTTTCATATATAAATTATTAACAAGAATAAGATATTAATAAAAAATAACTTTATGTTTTTATTATATAAAATAGATACTTTTAAAACAATTATTTATAGTTTATATACAATTTTGTTCATTTTTATTTGTTGTTCATTTTTAATGAACATACTATAATTATGAACAAGAGGGCATGAGAGAGCATAATGAATACCAATCAATTGATACTAACTATCAAAAATAAGTTGGGTCTTCAATGTAGATATAACAAGAAGGCAAATCAGCTTGGTATTTCTATTAAAGAGAATAATGAACTTATTTTTAAACCTGAACTAATTGCAAATATTGATAAATCTAATATAGCTGCTGTAATTAATCATATGAAGCATTTGGATAAGAATAGTCTGCTAATCACTCATCATGCTAACAAAATACTTGCAGAACAATTACAACAAGCAAATATTCAATTTATTGATTATTCAGGAAATGCCTATATTAATGAGCCACCAATATTTATCTTTGTTAAAGGTGAATCCCCGCAAAAAGTATCTTCCTCTGAACTTGCTTTTGATCTTAATAGCTCCAATATAAAAATTATTTTTGTATTATTAGCGATTAAGGATGCCATCAATCTCACCTATCGGGAGATTGCTAAAATTGGAGATGTCGCCCTTGGTAGTATTAATAAAACTTTTCTTATGCTCCAAAAATATAATTACCTTATCATAAAGCAAAATGGTGACCGCATTTTGGCAAATAAAGAAGAGCTCTTGAATAAATGGTGTATCGCATATGCTGAAAAGTTACGTCCTAAATTAATTTTAGCGAGATTTTCTACTGATTTAGTTGATGAATTAAAAGATGTGAACCCCTCCGAATTTAATTTTCTTTGGGGTAATGAAATTGCAGCTAGCCAATTAACTCATTATCTAAAACCCGAAATCATCACTTTGTATGCAGAGAATGATTTACCTAAGTTACAGTTAAAATTTCGGCTTAAGAACAATGCTCATGGCAATATCGAGCTATTAAAAAAATTTTGGGATTTTAACAATGAAGACGCTACTGTTGTGCCACATATTTTGGTATATGCAGATTTATTAAATTCTCTTGATGAAAGAAATCAGGAAACAGCGAGCCTTATCTATGAACAATACATTAAAAAAGAAATGGAATAATTTCTCCCCCTCAGATATTGAGTTATTTAAACTCATTAATAAGGTGACTACCGCGAACCATTGCTCTTATTTTCTAATCGGAGCTAAAGCACGAGACATACTTCTTGAATGTTTTGGTAAAAATGAAGCACAACGCGCTACCTTAGATACTGATATAGCCATTTGCTGCAAAAACTGGGATGAATTCTATAAAATTAAAAATGCCTTTATTCATACCAATGATTTCATTGCTGACAATAAACATGAACATCGACTGGTATCCAAAAAATTGGGTTATTTAGATATTCTCCCCTTTGGAGATATAAAAGAAGAAAACCCAAACTTAAAATGGCCTCCTGAATATGATATTGAATTCAGTTTAATTGGGTTTGATGATGCTTATAACAATGCAATAGAAATCGATATTAATGAAGTAACTGTTAAAGTGGCCTCGCCTTTAGGCTTGGTGCTTCTCAAATTGTTTGCCTGGATCTCCAGACAAGCAAAGAAGGATGCCAGTGATTTTATTAATATTGTTGCCAACTACTTGGATTTTGATAATCAGGATAGGCTTGATACAGAACATGCCGATCTTCTTTTAGAAGAACAGTTCGATTATGTATTAAGTGGTTGCCGTCTTTTAGGACGCGATCTTAAAGGGTTGTCTTTAGAAACCCAAAATCGTCTTAAAGAGTTTTTTGATAATAAAGTATTAATGGATAAACTGGCAATTTCCATCACTCAGCCTCAAATTGATTATGATTTGGCTGTAATTCTGCTTCAGATGATCAAACAAGGCATAAATGATTGAGCTAGAGTAGACTTTTTGCTTGCAGACAGGTAAGTATTTCAAGAATTTCTATTATTTGCTTAATTGAGGTTAAATCTCGTTTGCAAGCAAACTGGCCGCGCTTGCTTGCTAATAGTCACGCCGACCTAAGAAGAATTAGCTCCTAATGAGAGTAACTCAAACCTATATTAGTAAAACTGGAAGTCAAGAGAAAGTTGTAACTAAAATGTTCTAAAGTCAAACTGACTTTATCCAATATCTATGATTAATGATCCAATAATCCTTTATAACTTCTGCACTTAATACAGATTGTATTGTAGATGATACATGCAGGAACTTTAACTTTTTTGATTAATATGAGGTGACTGAGAAGGACTTAATTCATGTATTTTTTCGGCTAAAGTTTGGAGTTCACAATAGTAATATTCACTTCGATATTTAGTTCTTCTATCTTCAATTAATAATTGGAAGGTTAAGTAGTAATATTTTAGAGAACCCCCTAGTAATTCGTTTATATCCTCAAGAGAGATAAAATTATTATTTGTAAAATATGCAATTGTTTCTAAAAAATTTAAAAAATTGTATAAATAAATAAACTTTTCAGAAGATTCTATTTTATTTTTTGTACCTAGTATCATCTCAGATATTCTTAAAATATGAATATTCAGATCTATATCCTCTTTATTTGTAAGGCAATAAAACTCATGAATAATTATTCTCGCCTTCAGTATTTCAGGGGAACCAAATCGCTCATCAATTCTAAGCAAGAAATCTCCTTTTGATGTTTCATTAAGGTTTTTGAACTGCATCCAGCCAGCACATACTATTATAAGCGTAAGAAGTATTATGATAATATCATTCCAATCACTAACATGATTTTCTCTAATTTTAGAATGAAAAACGTCATAAAAACGCCCCTCTCCTAAATAAAGCAATGCGACAATTAATATGCTAAAAAAAAATAGATAACTACTTAACTTGAATACAGTCTTTTTTGAATTAGAAAATATTTTTTTTAACTGTTTTTTACTATACATGCTTAATCCGATATATTTATTAACTATATCGGCTGATAAATTAACTTCTTGAAATAAAAATTGTAACTTTTAAAGCATATTTATTTTACCATAGTAACAACCACGAAAGGCTTATAATTCATCCAACTTAGATTGGTCTGATTATATTATTTGTATTTTAGTAAGCATAGGTGTATCAGTGATATGTGTAGTTTATTTTATAAAGTTATGTTTGACGTGGTCATTCTATCTTTAATAGAAATTGAAATTGTGGCAAAATTATCTCGCTTTTTATTTTTGAACCAATATATAGAAAAATTAATTCAAATCCATTCCTTCAATTTTAGACAATTCATCTTTTAAATTAATAGTTGGTGCTCGTTGCATTAAATATTTTCTAATAACACTAAAACATTCATCCAAATTTTCTAACTCGTCATCTGCAAAAGTTAGCACTGTAATTCCATATTTAGAAAAATACTGATTTCTTTTATCAATTTCTTTTTGCCATTTCATTTTAAGTTCTTCATTTATTTGAGTTTGCTTCTTGTCTTTTAATTTTTGTATTGAATTATGTGAGGAGGCTGGACTAATCTCAAAACCTATTGCAGACATATTATATGGGTTTAAAATAGTAAAATCTAACCTAAAGATATGTTTTGTTTCTTTGTTATACCGAAGTTCTGGTATCAAAAGAGGTTCTTCGTTTGGATTACTTGATTTTTTAAGGTATGCAACGTACATTTCCATAAGTTTTTTTTCGTAATCTGAATTTGAAAGCCGGATTAAAATCGAAGAATAAAATATGTAAAAATCATCAAGGGAACTAAATTTATAAGGTATTTCTGAAAGGGGATCAATAATACCCTCTGCTAAAATATGTCCGATTGTCCAATATTGATATTTTACTTTCCTCATCTCACTTTTATCATTTGTCCATTGAAGATTACGAAATACCGGTGAAATCAAAATACCCCAAATCAGATTATTATTGCCAATCCAAATGGAAATTAATTCATCTATTGGTTTCTTTCTTATTCTTTCTTGGTATTTGTTATAAAAATTTCTCTCTAAAAAAAGCAAGATATATTTTTGAAGTTCCGAATGTTGGACAGCTCGTAATAAGTTATGGGTAGGAGTATTTTGATAAATATTACCATTGTAATTTGCACGTTGCTCCGATTCAATTTTATGAATTTCGTCTCTTAAACCAGATAACCACTTAGCTATGTAATCTTCTTTAGTAAGGAATTGATCTCGGACACTATCTACGTATGTATTATTATTTTTACCTATATATGCATGGATACTAAGTAAATTAAGTGGCTTCCCCCAGATTCTTTCAAATTCGGCAAAGAAAAATGGAGATTGCAGTTGTTTCAATTTGAAATCAAGTTCCTTTTTAAGCTTTTTAGCTTCTAATGGATCAATCACTAATTTTCCTATAAAAAAATTTATACTAATAGTTTAGTATGATTTGTAAATTAAAATATAAGGTTTATGTTCAAGCAAATTTATCACCACCTTGAAATATTATACTTATTATTAGCATAGAACTAACTCTTATGAAGATTTTTGAGTAAGTGTGCTTAGGTTATCCAATTAATTCAGATTCCGCTCTTATTAAATTAACAAAAGCTGAACAAGTAACCAACATAAACCGAGCCAATGATCTGCTAACAGGTTCACTGGTTTCAGTTAATGCGTGTCGAATTCCGTCTTTTCCTGAAGTATAATTATATAGATTATGCAAAGCTTGCCTAAATTGATGATGAGATGGTAATGGTAAAACTTTATATAACTCACCTAATTGTGCATTAGGCTTATTTGTTACTTTCTTTACTATCGCTTCAACCGCTGCTACTGACTGAGCAACGCTTTCTCTTGATTGATCCCTTCCATTATTTGCTAATAACGCTAACGCACTTGCTATATGCTGTGCAGCTTCGTCTCCGATAGTTAATCCCTTTTCAATATTTGAGATCTCAGCCGGAGATATGATTGGTGAAACGCTATCTCCTATAAAACGAAATGCTGAATTTTCCCGTTGTAAGTAAAAGTTACAGTCTTCAATGAAGAATTGATGACTACCTTCTATAAAGCAATCTAAATAATCTGCTGTAAACTCAATAAATGAGTAAACTTTATACCATGGCAATTTATAATATAATTTTCTTACATCATCCCGTCTTTGTGACAAATAGCAAGCCAAACGGAAATCGAATATAGGCTGTTTGAAAAAATCTTCCCAATAAGATTCTAACAAATGATTTAAAGCTTTTTTACCACTACCAGCATCCTTATTAGAAGAGATTTTATCAAAGCAATATTCGTGTACATTCCATAATGAATGACGTAAGTCATCATTCATAGAAGATAATTGCAATTTTTTTTCTCTTTCAAAACCATTCCTCAATTCAAAAGTCATTTTTCTCATTCTTCGACACACATTCGACACAGAAAATTTAAATTTAATATCATTTAAGTAACCCATTGATTTTACTATGCCGCTGCGCGGAATCGAACCGCAGACCTTCTGATTACGAATCAACAACCTTCTCTTACCCAATCAACCCTTTAAAAAGTTACGGCCAAACCCCGTTTTTACTTCACTGGGTTTGGCCGCCAATTAGATGAAACCATCCATAGACTCACTAAGGAATCTAAAAAAACCATCAATGATAAGGAACTTCTGGCTCATGACTTTCATCTTCGCTCAATATCATTTCAGGCTCAACACTTTCTTTTCTTGCTTTAGCTTTTTTAACTTCTGGGCGGCGTAGCTCGGAGTCGTCAAAATCATCTACTTTAATGACATCTTGACGTGCTAATTCGGCTTCTGTTAATTGTTTCGCTTCTGCCTTAGTTAACAAGCCACAGCTTAATGCTTCTTCAATTTGCTTAAGCAGAGTCAGTGATTTTAAAACATCATCTTTCACAGCGCGCATTACTTTTTTCTCAAGCTCTTCAACCGCACAGATTTTATGGAATGCTTCTTCCAAGCGACCCAGAGGGCAGTTTTCGTTTGCTTTTTTGTAGACTAAGCGCGTGATTCTTGAGCGTGTTTCATTCGGCTCGATTAGGATTCTTGCTAACTTATGCCCCAATTGATCATTGGGTTTATTTCTACGATTACCGAATGGTTTTAAAATCAGGTGTAAGGTAATACGCGCCCAACGTTGTGGGAAATTCGTAATAACACCTTGCATCGCCGTTTCACATTCATGTAATAATTGTTGGCAACTCCACTCAATTAAGGGTAGATCAGCTTTGGGTTCTCCATCTGCATGGAAGCGCTTTAACACCGCTGAGGCTAAATATAAGGAACTCAACATATCGCCTAAACGTGATGACAATTTTTCTTTACGCTTTAAATCACCACCAAGTATTGCCATTGAAAAATCAGCAAGGAAGGCTAGGTTCGCACTATATTTATGTACCAATTGATAATAGCGCTTTACGCTGCTCTCAGGCGCTTGAGAAAAATGAGCATCAGTCACTGTAAATAATATTGATTTTGTAAAATTAGCGATAATAAATCCAGCATGAGCAAAAAATACCTTATCAAATTCAACTAAATCATTATTTCTTACGCTTTCTAATTCTTTAAAAACATAAGGATGGCAACGAATCGCACCTTGGCCAAAAATAATTAAACTACGCGTTAAAATATTAGCGCCTTCAACCGTAATTGCAATTGGAATACCTTGGAAGGAACGCCCCATATAGTTATTAGGACCAAGACAAATTCCCTTTCCACCATGAATATCCATCGCATCAAGCGAAACCTGTCGCGCACGTTCGGTAGTATGGTATTTTAATATAGCGCCAGCTACAGATGGCTTTGCGCCATGATCAATCGCCGCAGCCGCCATGGTTACACCCGCATCGATAATGTAAGCGTTTGCTGCAAGTCGTGCTAACGGTTCTTCAATACCTTCAAATTTCCCAATCGGTTGATTAAACTGTTTACGAACTCTAGCGTACGCTCCTGAGGCTAGAGCGGCAGCTTGTGAACCACCATTAGCACTGGAAGGCAAGGAGATTGATCTACCTGCGCTTAAACACTCCATCAGCATGTGCCAGCCATGGCCTGCCATGGCTAGGCCACCAATAATATAATCCATAGGAATAAATACATCTTTACCCTGTGTAGGACCATTTAAAAAACCTGCATTTAATGGGAAATGTCTACGTCCTTTAACCATACCTGGAGTATTCGCTGGGAGCAAAGCACAAGTAATACCAATATCTTCTCCCTTACCCAATAAATTATTAGGGTCAAACATTCTAAAGGCTAAACCAACCACAGTAGCCACTGGACATAAGGTAATGTAGCGCTTGTCCCAATTCAAACGAACCCCTAAAACCTCTTTGCCATTAAATTCTTGCCGGCAAACAATGCCTTGATCGGGAATTGAAGCAGCATCAGAACCTGCATTAGGGCCTGTTAAGGCAAAACATGGAATTTCACGGCCATCAGCTAAGCGCGGCAAATAATAATTTTTTTGTTCTTCCGTCCCGTATTTAAGTAATAATTCACCAGGGCCTAAAGAATTGGGTACAGAGATTGTTGTCGCTGCAGTAATTGAACGCCCATAGACTTTGACTAAAACCGACATTTGTGCTGTTGCTGAAAACTCCAAACCACCATAACGTTTTGGAATAATCATACCTAAGAAACGATTCTCTTTAATAAACTGCCATACTTCAGGCGGTAAATCAGTTTGATTATGAGTTATATCCCATTCATCGATCATGGCACATAATGTATCCACCGGACCATCAAGAAAAGCCTGTTCTTCTTCAGTCAAAGCGACTGTTGGGGCATTACGTAATATGGAAAAATCTGGGGCACCAGTAAATAAATCGCCTTCCCAGCTCACCGTACCTGCTTCAAGCGCTTCGCGCTCTGTTGCTGACATAGCAGGCATTGCCTTGCTAACTGATTTGAAAAGATGCTTCGATAACAATTCGCGTCTTAAAGGTTTAATTGAGCCAGCAATTAAACTAAGTTCAACCAGGCATAAAATGATTTTGGTTAATAATCCTGGAGAACCGTAATAAAAAACCAGACCACTAAATAAAGCAAAACTAATAGCCCACACCGAAATTGCTGCTTGTCGCATTAGCAATATCCCTGCTGCTCCTACGGTTAAGAGCACTAAAATAACGTGTAGCACTGTATTCTCCTTAATTATTTACTAACTGTTCATTCATGCAGATTGATTTTGGCAAACATTAAGCTAAGGTTATTTATATTCTCCTTATCTGATTGCTATTCGACTACAAGACTCAATCTACAACAAATTACGCTTTAGTTAATGTATGGTACTAAAGAACCCATTTTGCAATTGAGTTTTCTGTCCCTTTACGATAGAACCTTTAATTTATTTAAAACTTCTATAATTTGCCTTGCTACAGCCTGTGGATGCTCCATTGGAAATAAATGAGTCCCACTGGTTTTGAAATGTGCTACATTAAATTTCTTTTTCATATAACGCACATCCATTTTACCAACCACAGTACTTTTGTCACCATAAATTAATGCCGCAGGAGTTATTAATTTGCCGGCATAATCTGGAATTATATGGGGTATGGTTCGATAAATTTGATACTCGATATTACGATCAAAACGAAGATAATAGCCATCGGCTCGATGTTCTAAACCATAGCTAATGTAATCATTAAGACACTCATCAGTAAATGTTTTGAATAAGTTTCGTGTTTTTAAATAAGCCAATAATTGCTCATGATTTATCCAATACTCACGTCGGCCTTGTGTTCTAGATGCCGGGGTTATACGATCAATAATACCTAAAGCTTTTGCAAGTCGAACCATGCTGGATTTGAGCGGCCCCAGTAAAGGCGAATCTAACATCACAACCGCTTTAAACAACTCAGGTTGTTCTATTGCTGCCAATAAACTTAAGGCGCCACCTAAAGAATGGCCTACAGCAATCACCGGGCGGTCTGCTTGCCGTTTAATACTGGCGATCACTTCCAATACTAAATTATGCCAATTTTCACTAACTGGAAACAGGGGATCATGGCCGATTCTGTCTATATAGCAGTAATCAAAATCATGCTGCAAACAATCCAGCATTTGCTTATAGCATAATGCTGGAAAACCATTACCATGGGCGAAATGAATCAGCTCTTTCATGGAGCCACGACTTGCCTACTTTCCGCTCTTAACACATGCAAGGCAAAAGCATAATAAGCAGTTAGCAAAAAGAATAAGATGAATCCGAGCCCCTGAAATATACTATTGAATGTCAACATGAGAAACAAAAGTAAAAGCATTGGCGTTCCTGCAACAATCAATAGTCTACATGATGCGGAAAAACTTATTTTAAAGGAAAAGAATATGGTCGAAAAAGTTTGTCCTAAAAACCCCAGCACGGGAAAGAAAACAATAAAAAGCGAAAAAAAGATGGCCACAATAATTGGATAAAGCAGCGCTTGTGATGCAAGTTTAAGCCCAGTAATTGAGTTTTGCTCAACAAATTTTTTACCATCAAAGACAAAATTAGCACCTTTACCAAAAGGCTGTACAATAGGCTTGCTTTTATTCTCTGGCGCTTGAGTACTCATCGTAAATAATTGTGGCGTTGGTATCCTAAACGAAATTCTATTCTTATTGATTAAAATAGTAAGATAAGGATATTTATCGCTAAAATCATTTACCGTTCCTGTGGTATCAATAATTACTACCGTTTGCTTTTTATCATTATCGATTAAATAAGGCATCGGTTTATCAAAAACAACGTCCCCATTTTGGACGTAAAACAAAGGCATTTTTAATAATGGCTCTGTAATTTCTTCTTTAAACGATTGATTAAAACTAATGGTCATTCTAAAAAAGAAGGGAATAGAAAATATGGCTATTGCTAGTAAAAGATAAATAAATCCATACCCTTTCCAGCGTTTGCCTATGTCAACATAAAGGCGACGAGAATAAAAAGACTTCCACAAAGCAGACCAATATCCATAAACTGGTGCATCAATCGGTTTTAATTTATTTTTTTCTTTAGTCACGCCATTCTCCAATACGTTTTCCAGTTTGCTGATGAAATACATGTAATTTCATTTTAGGTAGTTCCACATAGAGTTGTCCACTCATCAATGGCTGATCAGCAGAAATGCGCAAACTCAGATGTTCTCCATTTTTAAGGCATATTGCTCTTATTAATTTATCTGCCCCCATATCGTCTATAAATTCAATATCAATTGCAATACGTTGTGGATTATGCTCAGAACATAACTGTACATGTTCTGCCCTAAATGCCAAAACAAGTTCGGTCTTGTCCTCTAGTGTCTCCGCCGTTTCTGGAAGAGGATAATGCACTCCTAAGGGTGTTTGAATAGTAGTACTACATTTATCAAATATTCCTACTAATGTATTTAGCGGATAATGCCCAGTAAATCCCGCAACAAATAAAGTCTCAGGATTTTGATACAATTCCTGAGGGGTGCCAACTTGTTCAACAAGGCCCTGATTAAGCACCATAACCCGTTCAGCCATGGTCATGGCTTCGGTTTGATCATGAGTCACATACACACTGGTTGTATTTAATTGTTGATGCAGTCGTCTAATTTCATGACGCATTTCAGTGCGTAACTTGGCATCTAAATTCGACAAAGGCTCATCAAATAAAAATACCGCAGGAGAGCGCACCATCGCCCTACCCATAGCAACACGTTGCTTTTGACCACCTGAAAGAGCCTGTGGCTTTCGTTCCAGATAAGGTGTTAACTGCAATAATTTAGCCACATCGGTTACACGTTGCTTAATCTCATCAGGCTTAAAACGTCGCATTTTTAAACCATACGCCATGTTGTCATAAACAGTCATATGAGGGTAAAGTGCATAATTTTGAAAAACCATCGCCATATCTCGTTGAGCTGCATGGATCTCATTAACGCATTTATTATTAATCAAAATGGAGCCTGAGCTTAAAGCATCCAATCCAGCAATTAAACGCAATAAAGTTGATTTACCGCAACCAGAAGGGCCAACGATCACCATAAATTCACCTTTTTCTATGCTGACGTTTACCTTATCTAAAATTGTAGTTTGTCCAACCTGTTTTGAGACATCCACTAGCTTTACTGTTGCCATGCTTACTTCAACCCTTTTTCAAACCATCGTTGCATTAACATCACTACCACACAAGGTGGAATCAAAGCAATCAATGCAACCGACATAATATAATGCCATTGAGGGATTTGATCCGCAACTCCAGAAAGATAACGAATTCCCATCACCACAGTAGCCATTTTACTTTCTGTAGTAATCACCAAAGGCCATAAATATTGATTCCAACCATAAACAAATAAAATTACAAACAATGAGGCAATTTGTGTTTTAGACAAGGGCAAAAGTATATCAAAAAAGAAGCGCACCGCCCCGGCACCATCAAGCTTTGCCGCATCAACGAGTTCAGCCGGTATGGTTTTAAAAAATTGTCGGAATAAAAAAGTTCCGGTAGCAGAAACAAATAAAGGCAAGGTTAAACCAGTAAATGAATTCAATAAACCAAAAGAGGCAACCACCTGAAAAGTAGGAACAATTCGTACTTCAATGGGCAGCATCATGGTTGCAAATATCAAAGCAAAACAAAGCTTTTTAAAAGGGAAATCAAAATAGACTAAAGCAAAAGCAGACCCCAAGGCAATGACAATTTTGCCTACCGCAATCGCTAAAGCCATGCTTAAACTGTTAAATAACATCGACGTAATTGGCTCGCCCCCGGTCACGGCCAAACCGTCAGTCAACACCGCACGCATATTTTTTAATAATAAGTTCCCAGGAACAAGTGGTATATGTGATTGCATCATCACGCTGCCTTCATGACTGGCAGCGACAAATGCCAAATAAATCGGCAGTAGCATCAGCAGGATAAAGAAACATAAAAATCCATGAGCAAAAATGCGGGATATAAATTTCATGAGTAATGAACCTTCTTCTCGAGGTACTTAAATTGCACTAAAGAAACAAGGACAACAATAACCATTAAAAGAACCGATTGCGCCGATGAACTCCCCAAGTCCATGCCTTCAAAGCCATCCTGATACACTTTATAAATCAAATTCGTCGTACTATTTCCTGGTCCACCATGAGTCATTACCTGGATAATGCCAAAGGTATCAAAAAAACCATACATCAAATTCATAATTAAAAGAAAAAACGTGGTTGGTGACAATAAAGGCCAAATAATTTGCCAAAAACGTTGCCATGCCGAAGCGCCATCGATAACCGCTGCATCAATCAGAGAGGAAGGTACTGCTTTTAATGCAGCAAAATAGAATAAAAAATTGTAGCTAAATTGCTGCCAGCTGGCCGTAAGAATAACCACCAGAAGTGCCTGATTGACGTTATTGACGTAATCAAAATTAATCCCAATCGACTGCAGAAAATGCGTCAGCCAACCTAAGGTAGGATGACAGAGAAAACGCCATAATATTGCGGCTACGGCAGGGGCTACCGCATAAGGCCAAATTAATAAAGATTTATAAATTCCTTGTGCCCTGCCTCGATGATTAACTAATATGGCGAGAAGAAGGCCTAAACTCATTGTGCAAAAAGTAACACTAAGAGCGATAATAAAAGTAACCCAAATTGCTTTACTGTAGCTGCGGTCCTGAAACAGATCGATAAAATTACTAAGACCAGCAAAATGTTTATGTAAACCAAAAGCGTCTGTATAAAAAAAAGATTGCACTAAAGCATTACACGCAGGCCAAATAAAAAACACGAGCGTAATAATAAGTTGTGGGGTTATAAAAAGCCATGCGTAAAAACGTTGATGATTAAATTTTGCCATTAGCCCTACGTATTAATAAGGTCTTGATGGACAGATTATATAGTTAAAGCCATTCAAGTAAAGTGGTTTGGCTGTACCACTGAATTTACTGGTTCTGATTGATGGATGTAAATATTTCATGTAAGTTAAGAACAAGAGGATTCAACTACCCATTTAAAGGAACATATTGTGCGCTACGTACACATAAAAAACCCGGGTTCACACAGCAGGCTTATCATTGAAAATACGCCCATGCCAACCTATAAGGATTGCCAAATCCTAGTACAGGTTAAAGCATCGGCACTCAACCGAGCCGATTTAATGCAACGCTACGGGAAATACCCGCCTCCACCAGGTGAATCAGAGATTCCTGGTTTAGAACTCGCTGGAGATGTTGTTGCTGTAGGCACTAAAGTTACCCAATTTAAACCTGGTGATAAAGTATATGGATTAGTTGGTAGTGGTGCCTTTGCTGAATATTGCGCTGTAGATGCCTCACTGGCTCATCATATCCCCCAAGGCTGGGATTACGCCCTTGCTACGGCTCTTCCCGAGTCTTTAGTCACTGTACATGCGACACTTTTTGTTCTAGGGGAACTTAAATCCGGACAAACCTTACTCATTCATGGCGCAGGCAGTGGTATTGCCTCGCTGGGAATTCAAATGGCAAAACAAGTTGGCGTGACGGTCATTACTACAGTTGGTAGTGACCGTAAAATAGAAAAAGCGCAAAAACTTGGCGCGGATCAAGTGATCAATTATCAAAAGCAAGATTTTGAAGATCTCATTGCAGAAAACAGTGTTGATTTAGTCCTTGATTTTATTGGTGGTGATTATTTTAATAGACACCTCCATCTGCTTAAATTACGCGGTAAATTAATCCAAATTTCATGCCTAAACGGCAGTACAGTTGAATGTAATTTAGCCTTGCTAATGCGCAAACGATTACAAATTACCGGTTTTGTACTGCGGACGCAGAGCATAGAAGAAAAAGCTGCTCTCTGGAAATTAGCGCATCAAACATGGTTTGACTTGCTAACCCAAAAACAAATACACCCAATCATTGATTCAGAATTTAAATTAGAACAAATTGAAGAGGCTCAAGAACACATGCAAGCAAGCGCTCATTTTGGCAAAATAATTATTCACGTAGATTGATTTTGTTTAATTGAAAGACGCCTACGTAAAGTGCGCTTTAACAATTGAGCATAGATTGGTTCATTACGTGCAAGCTGCAAAACAATCGTTGCAGTAATACAGGCCATCATTAAAGGAAAAATTAAAGAGTAATTTTGTGTCATTTCCACAACAAGTACTCCTCCAGTAATGGGTGAACGTGTTACTGCTGCAAATAATGCAGCCATGCCAGCAACGGCAAACATGCCGGGCTGGGTTAAAAAATCAAGATGCATGAATACCAATATTTGAAACATGGCTAAGCCAAGCAAGGTTCCTAAAGCAAGGGTAGGGGCAAAAATCCCTCCAGGAACACCGGTGGAATAACATGCAATTGAGCCAATAAATCGAATAATAAATAAAAAAACTAAAAACCCAAATCCATGTGAAATAGTCAATGATTGATGAATAATTTGCATGCCACCACCAACAGCGGATGGAACATAAATCGCAAGATACCCTACAACAAAGCCAACAACTAAAACATAATACAATCTTTGGCGAGAAGATAATTTGTCCACAAAAGCAAGTGAAGCCATCAATGCCTTATTATACAACAACCCAGCTAACCCCACAAAAAACCCAAAGAGTGCAAATAACCATAAAGCATCTAATGCGGGAAATTCAAATACACTCATGGGAATGGTTGCTTGGGCTCCTATCATCAGGTTCATAATAATAGTTGCCGTAATGCAACTAATCACGACCATACTAAAACTGGTGAATGAATAATTAAATTGATTACGCATTTCCTCCATAACAAAGAGCACTCCCGCCAATGGCGCATTAAAGGCTACAGATAACCCGGCAGCAGCTCCTGCGGCAATTAAACTATCGCGGCGACGTCGTGTCAGATTAAACAAATGCCCAAGCATCTCCCCCAGACTGCCACCAATATGGATGGTAGGGCCTTCTCGTCCTAGAATCATCTTGGATGAAATAGCTAAAATGCCAAAAAAGAATTTTACTAGTAATAAACGTCGCCAAAAAATAGGCCGAAGATGTAACAACGCCCCTTCGATTTCCGGAACCCCACTACCTGCGGCATCAGGAGCTAGATGTTTCACTGCTAAAAAGGCGGACAAGACCATCAGCATAGATACTATCCCGGAAATTAATCCGCTAGGCCATCCCCTATCGCCAATAAAATGAAAAAAATAATCTAATGCGGCGCTCAGCACATCAATTGATAAACGAAATGAAGAGCCAACGAAACCAACAATAATCCCCAGCACAATTGAGACACTATAAAGTATCAAAATTTTATTACGCATCCTTACTCACCATTCCCATTAAATTAGTAATAATTTTAAATCCGGCCTGATTTACTAAAGACAAGATGGTCTCTGGATGAAACTGCACTGCATGTATCGGTAAATGCCGATGCGAAATAGCCATAACCACACCGTCATCGCTCATCGCCGTAACACTTAACACATCAGGCATGGCCTTAAGACGTGCATAAAGTGAATGATAGCGACCCGCCTTGAAAGAGCTACCCAACCCAGCAAATAAGCCGGTAGCATCCATCACGTTAATCATTGATGGTTTACCATGCATTGGGTATTCAAGAACATCCAATACCCCGCCAAAGTGCTCAACCAAACCTTGTAGACCTAAACAAACACCAAATAAAGGGATACCGCGAGCAATAACAGCATCAATCGTTGCCGATAATTTAAAATCACTTGGTTTACCCGGCCCTGGTGATAAAACCACCAAATCATAATTGTTTTCTTGCAAATAATGTACTGCCTTATCAAAACGAACCGTATTCACTTCAGCGCCAGTTTGACGAATATAATTTGCTAAAGTATGCACAAAAGAGTCTTGATGATCGATCAGCAAAACACGTTTACCTTTTCCTGTTAAAGCGAAGGTTTCAGCAGTATTTTGGCGCGATGACTCTTTATTTTGCAACATATCTAAAAAGGCAGAAGCCTTTAAACGAGTTTCTTGCTCTTCAGATTCAGGAACCGAATCATAAAGTAAAGTCGCACCCACACGAACCTCAGCAATCCCCTTTTCAATACGGACGGTTCTTAAAACCAAACCCGTATTTAAATTACCATTAAAACCAAACCAGCCAACCGCGCCGGCATACCATTTACGCGGTGATTTTTCATGTTGCTCAATAAAATTCATCGCCCATATTTTTGGCGCTCCCGTGACAGTAACCACCCACATATGCGTTAAAAAGGCATCAACCGCATCAAAGTTTTCTCTTAAGACCCCTTCAACATGATCCACGGTATGAATCACCCGCGAATACATTTCAATTTGCCGACGGCCAATCACCTTGACCGAACCCGCCTCACAAATACGTGACTTATCATTGCGATCCACATCGGTACACATGGTTAATTCTGATTCTTCTTTTTTTGAATCAAGTAAAAGCTGAATATTCTGCGCATCTTCAATGGCATCCACACCACGCTTAATCGTTCCTGAAATAGGACAGGTTTCAACTCGCTTACCTTGCACACGCACGTACATTTCTGGCGAGGCACCAACCAGATATTCCTCTTCACCTAGATTAATAAAAAAACCATAGGGTGAAGGATTAAATTGGCGCATTTTCTTAAATAATGATGAAGGCTGTTCAGTATAATGCGTATAAAAAGTTTGACTTGGAACGACCTCAAATAAATCACCACAAACAAAACGCTCTTTGGCTTTATTCACTACTGCAGCATATTCACCAGGAGCATGATCGCAGGTTTTATCCGGTAGATTCGGTGATTGATACGCTAAACTAACACCCTCTCTAGGCAAATCATGGGTTGAATGACCTTGAAATTGGAAATCATAGCGTCGTACAAAAGCTTCTTCCTTGCGATGATTCACTACAAAAATTTCATCCGGTAGATACAGAACCATATCGCGCTGTGCTTCATTGCGAACCTTATGCTGTTCTAAGTCATCAAAATGGAAAATTAAATCAAAACCAAATGAACCATATAGCCCTAAATAAGGTTCTTCATCGAACTTAAAGAAGGCAAGTAACAGCCTAATGACCGTAAACACCGAAGGCTGCTGGCTACGCTCTTCCTCACTAAAGACACGCTGCGATGCTTTAATTTTAATCTGCAAATGAACCGCACTTTGTGTGACAAGTTCTAAAGCATCATGAGCAACCAGCAACGGCATAACATTAGCCAACAAGACTTCTCCGCGCGAATTTAACGCATCAATTTGAATAAAGTCTTGTTTGCAAACCAGAGCCAAAGGAGGATTACAAAAGCCAATGTCCCAACAAGTATAACGCCCAGGATATTCAAAACTGGAGGCAAATAAAGCCCCTCTTTGTGAATCCAAACGTTCAATAAGGTGCTCGATGCCCTGCTGGTAATCTAATACCTGCTGAGTAACCTCAACCTGAACGCCCCCCTGGGTTTTAAATTGTTGTAACATGAATTACTTACTCGACTAAAATGATTAGGGATTAATCATCATTCTACTGTAAAAATAATCAGGTGCCTATCCAGAGGAGGAAAAAGACAAATCAGGAGCGCTTGATGACATCAGAACAGCATCTCACCAAACACTAACATTAAGGAACATCCGTTTTTTATAAATAAAAGCAACGGACTAAATAGTTAACCTCCGCGTACAACGCAGGATATTAGCCGGATCAAACTTATCACCGACCGCTCCAGCCTGCTTGTCTCCACCAACAGTGCTAAAATCTTGACCCCATATATTATGCAAGGGATCAGATGAATTCTCCATAGAACTAAAGTAACCACTACCACTCATAGAAATAGTACTTGAAAAATTAGCAATCCCCATCAAGTTATCTTGTATATTGTCACTACTAAGGCATGATTGAGAACCCGGTAGACTCGGATAATTGCCGGTATTTAGACCTGTAGAACCAAAAGGCCCAAGCTCACATATGGCAGGCACATACCAATCAAGATATCCCGCAATGCCCGATTTGCAGAAACTTGCAACATCACCATTGGGTCCGTAAAAAGCAAATATATTATTGGTTGCGCAAACGCCATCGTTTATTGCATCGCAATTTAATTGCCCAACGGTATATATTGCTGGGTCGGCAGAGCTGGCATTGGGACTTGGGGTCACAATACTGGACGTATCATCAACGCCCCAAATACTATCAAAGGTAGCCACGCCCCCCCAACCAATGCTGGTGGCTTGGTCACTCGGATAAACTACAGTCCCACCCACGCTGCTGGTAATAGGAGTGGTATCGTTCAGCGCAAACAAATTGCCCGCCTGATAAATACAACCATTACCTAAGACAAACGCATCCACGGTTACAAAGCCGGTATCGGTATTCACTGCAAGAACACTAGGTACTGGTGCTACGCCCGTCGTGCATAAAGCTGATGCATTATTAGAAGATGCCGTAGCGCCAGGTGTTAGAATCAGCGCACAAAAGCCCCCATTGGCTGCTAATACCGTATTTGTAATACAGGTTAAAGGCGCTAAAGTAGTTCCTGTGGGCAGCGATGGCGAGAAATCAGCCGTTGTAGGTGTTTGCGTGATGATTACCGGACTTGCTGAGTTATTGGTCAGAATAATAATTCGGGAACGCCCATTAACTGCAAGTGCCATTATCGCCGGGCTTATAGAAAGTGGCGCTGGAGAAATAGAACTGGAAAAAGCTGCGAAGCCTGTTCCATTGCTATTCGTAGCAGTTATCATGAAGGTATAAGAAGTGCCATTAGTTAAGCCGCCAACCACACAAGATAAAGTCCCAGCCGTCGTGCAACCACTGGTTGTATAGGAAGAAGACGTGGGTGATGCTGTAGTTACTCCATAAGTGACTGTATAGCCAGTAATCGCTGAACCACCAGTATTGGATGGCGGAAGCCAACTAAGGCTTACTTGATTATTACCTGGCGTTACGGTCACATTAGTGGGTACGCCTGGTACTGTTGTTTGTATTAGCGAAGCAGCCACATATTGGTTAAAAGTTGATGAGCTGCTCGCAGGAAAACCATTAGCACCACTGTAGGTTGCAATAATCGCATCCGGGGTAGTACTGGCTGGAAGTGTAGTAGTAAGGCAGGTTGCTGTACCGGATACCAACGCCACAGCACTGCATCCGATAATTGCCACCCCATTCGCAGTAAAACTTACCGTACCTGTGGTTGGCGTTCCATTGACTGAAATTACCTGCGCGCTCAAAGTCACTGCTGCCCCAGTTATACTCGGATTCAATGAGGAATAAAGTAATGTCTCGGTTGGGTAAAACGGAATCACTGCATTTGATGGTGAAGAGACAGGCCCAGTCCCAATAGCATTGGTAGCCGTAACCGTAAAGGTATAAGAGGTGCCAACGGTAAGCCCCAAGACTGTACATGTTGTAGCGCCTGTTGTCGTACACGTTAAATTACCAGGTGATGAGCTTACAGTATATCCTGTAATCGGCGAACCACTATTATTAGCTGGCGCACTCCAAGTTACTGTTGCCGCTCCATAGCCTGCGGTAGTGGTTACATTCGTGGGCGCCCCAGGAAGCCCACACTGGAAAGCTTGTAGGTTAAAATACGTAGCATTAGTATTTGTTCCTTTTGCCACAACATTTGATGTTAAAAAGGCAACGGCGGTATTTGTGTAAAAAGAAATTATGCAGCTGGCTCCTGGGAACAATGATGAGGGGCAGCCATTATTTTGTACTACGTAATTAATAAAATTAGAATCTGCCGAAAAAGCATGTATATTCTTGGCGACAATCTTTGAATTATTGATAATGGATATAGATGGCTGAGTCATGCACATTGGATCTTGCGTAATTTGAACCAAGCAATTTGCCATTGATGGCAAACAAGGGCCTAAAATAGTACCATCTGCCCTCATCACCGTTAAAACAGCAGAAGAACTAGACTTCGCATGCATTTGTGCCACAAACACTGGCAAACCTAAAATTAGAACGAATACCCAAGATAATAATTTCTTTTTCACTTCCATAATCCCTCATCTATATTTATTCCATGTATCAATAAAAAATTTATACCTTACTAAGGAGTGCTCCTAGCCTGTTAACGCTTTTTGCAGAACTAAAAAAATAAAAAGATTAACTAAACTTTGCATGCTACATCTTACAATTAATTACCTCATCAATCGAACGACTTTTATTTATTGCATCCTTAACCCTCCGTTCAACTTGATGATGCGCATCTCGAAAAGGCACACCTTACAATACCAATGACTCGAATACGGCAGTAGCATCAAAATAACCACGTTTGCGTATCCTGTTCTATTTCATTACTAATGTCGATAAGTGTCTTACCAATTAATTCTGTTTCATTCGCCCAAGTAAGTCCCTAGCGCGCTAACATTTTAGCGTGTACCTGACTTCCAGCGATGTCATAGGCATAAAGCATCTTATCAATAGCAAGTGATGCATTAAAATGCATCATGCCAGGATCTAAATCCTTACTAAAACGCCCACCCCAGATTTTATCACTCATAAGGCGTCTGCTTGATAGTCAGGGACTGATTAAATGAGGTGATGCGGTTATTGCACAATGAATCCCCTTATTTGCAAGGCGGCTAATGTTGATAATTTAGTCGACCAGGTAATTTGAGAGATCTCTTGGGTTAATTAGAGACATATCTATCATGCCTTATTTTTTCAACCAGCTATAATTTATTTATGAGGAAGGAAAATGGATGTTTATAGGAAATACATAGTTCATCAAGGATGATGATACGAACAAGGATGTTGGCGCCCTCCTCACCCCCCCCCAAAAAAACACGCCTATTAATAGAAACCGTTTGTAACTTACCTTATCCCCGTTATAATAAGCCATTTACTTTTTGGATACCCATTATGACCATCTCACCCAAAGATTTGGAACAGATTGCGCATTTAGCTTATCTGGATATTGAGGTCAATCATTCGCCTAAATTAATGCAGGAAATTAGCGAAATCATGGATTTTGTGGATCAATTACGTTCAGTTGATACAACGGAAGTAGCCCCCCTATTTCATCCTCTGGCCTTGCATCAACGTTTGCGAGCGGATGCAATCACGGAAGAAGATTGTCTGGCTGAATTAGAAGCGTTAGCCCCGCTGTTTGAAGACAATCTTTATTTAGTACCTCAAGTCATTGATGAGAACAAATAATTATGGAACAACTCTCGTTAAAAAAATTATCCCAGGCATTACATCAAGGCAAACTTTCCAGCGTGGAATTAACTCAGCATTATTTTGCACAAATTGAAGAACATAAAGAGTTAAATGCTTTTATCAGCCTGGATAAAGAACAAGCACTGTTGGATGCACAACAGGCAGACAAAGAATTACAAGAAGGCAAGGGCAAAGTACTAACAGGCATTCCCATGGCTCTAAAAGATTTATTCTGTACCCAACGAATGAATACAACCTGTGGCTCTAAAATGTTAGCCAATTTTAAAGCACCTTATGAAGCCACACTTGCCAGTAAATTAAAAAAACAAGGTACCATTTTGGTAGGTAAAACCAATATGGATGAATTTGCTATGGGCTCAAGTAATGAAAACAGTTATTTTGGCGCTGTAAAAAATCCTTGGGCTAAAGAACGAGTCCCTGGCGGTTCCTCTGGCGGCTCGGCAGCAGCCGTTGCCGCCGGATTAATTCCATTTACAATAGGCTCAGACACCGGAGGCTCAATACGCCAACCGGCAGCCTTATGTGGCATTAGTGGCATAAAACCTACCTACGGCTTAGTTTCACGATACGGAATGGTTGCCTATGCTTCCAGCTTAGATCAAGCAGGTCCTATGGCGCGTAGTGCCGAGGATCTAGCACTTGTCCTGCACGCCATAGCCGGATTTGATGATAAAGATTCTACCTCAGCAGATTCATCCATTCCTGACTATGTAGCAGAACTTAATAAGCCTTTATCAACAGTACGCATCGGTTTGCCATCCTGTTTCTTCCAACCACAAGTTGAACCAGAGATCCAACAGGCAATCCTGGCTGCAGTAAAGGTATTTGAACATTTAGGCGCACAAATTATTAACCTGAATTTAACATTACAGCCATTATGGGTACCTTGTTACTATGTTGTTGCTTGTGCCGAAGCCTCTTCCAACCTATCCCGCTATGATGGCTTACGCTTTGGTCATCGCAGTAGTAACGCATCTAGTTTAAATGAACTTATTCGCTATTCACGCAGTGAAGGATTTGGGGATGAGGTGAAACGCCGAATTCTTACCGGAACCCATGTTTTGTCTTCGGGATATTTTGATGCCTATTACCTACAAGCACAAAAAATTCGCCGTTTAATTCAAGACGAATTACTTACTACATTAAAATCCGTTGATGTTATTCTTGGCCCAACCACCCCAACCACAGCCTTTAAATTAGGTGAAAAAATCGCCGACCCCATTCAAAATTATCTAGCGGATGTCTTTACTGTGGCCGCTAATCTTGCAGGGCTACCGGCAATATCAATACCCGCAGGCATGAGTCAGGGTTTACCAATCGGCATGCAACTAATGGGCAAGCATTTTAGTGAAAGCCGTTTACTCAATGTAGCCCATCACTATCAACAACATACTGACTGGCATCTAGCCAGACCAAAGCAATAGAGGTGAACTATGGAATGGGATACAGTTATTGGTCTTGAAGTACACGCCCAACTTAAAACAAAATCCAAGCTTTTTTCCGGGGCATCGACCGCGTTTGGGGCTGCGCCAAACTCACAAAGCTGCTTTATTGATGCCGGCTTTCCGGGGGTTCTACCCGTTTTAAATCAGGAAGCAGTAACGCTGGCCATTCAATTTGGCCTTGCAGTTCAAGCCGATATTAATGATCAATCCATTTTTGAGCGCAAAAATTATTTCTACCCTGATTTACCGAAAGGCTATCAAATTAGCCAATTTCAAAAGCCCATAGTAAGTAACGGCAAACTCACCATCACCCTGGACGATGGCAGTGAAAAAAACGTGGTGATTGAGCGTGCTCATTTAGAGGAAGATGCCGGTAAATCCTTGCATGGAATTCAACTCGGTTTTAGTGGTATCGACCTGAATCGTGCTGGCACACCCTTATTGGAAATAGTAACCGCACCTTGTTTGTATTCAAGTCAGGAAGCTGTGAAATACTTAAAATCCTTACACCAATTGGTGCAATTTTTAGGGATTTGTGATGGAAACATGCAAGAAGGTTCTTTTCGCTGTGACGTGAACCTTTCACTAAAGCCTAAAGGTTCCACTGTTTTAGGCACGAGAACTGAATTAAAAAATTTAAATTCGTTTCGCTTTATTGAAAAAGCAATTGCCTATGAGCAAATAAGGCATCAGGATTTATTAGAAAGTGGGCAAAAAATTATTCAAGAAACCCGTCTTTATAATCCAGATACGAATAGTACTCATCCCATGCGCGAGAAAGAAAACGAAAACGATTATCGCTATTTCCCTGATCCAGATTTATTACCTATTCAAATTACTCGCTTTCACATTGCTGAAATTAAAAGTAATTTACCGGATTTACCCAAGAAAATTTATGCGCAGTTAAAAGAAACACCTAATTTAAAAGAAGAAGACATTCATTTTATTCTCTCAGCTCCGGCAATCTACCAATTTTATAAGGAAATTAAAGCCATTTGTCAGGCTCCGGAAAAAATGATCGTCAATTGGTTAAAAGGACAATATGCTGCGGCATTAAACGAAGAGCATCGGACCTTTGAAACACCCCAAGTATCCGCACAACTGATGGCCGAACTGCTAAATAAAATTCATGATGAGGCCATTTCATTAAATAATGCGCGCTCAATCTTTGCTTTATTATGGACAGGTGAGAACGATATTGAAGCCATTATCACGCGTGAAGGTTATCAAAAAATTGATGATAGCACTGCTTTAGAAGAGATGATTGTAAAATTAATCCAGCAATATCCAGAGCAAACGGCTGAATATAGAGCAGGTAAAGAAAGGTTATTAGCATTTTTTGTTGGTCAAATAATGAAACAAACCAAAGGCCAGGCAAATCCAGAATCAATCAATGCATTACTACAAAAATATTTAGCGGAATAAACGCTAGATAAACCAAAAACTTCCTTCTCTCATGCCTGGGGAGGAAGGTAATATTTCCATATTTCTAATATCCAACACCAAAGTCAAGTAAGCCATAGTCAGGATTATAACTTCGTCCAAAGCCCAGACCATAATCACTAACCCCATAGCCTGTAGAAGAGACATAACTTGCATTATAACCAGGAGAATAAGCATAACCTGGAGAATAGCCAGTGCCCATAATGCAACCCGTCAAAAACGTTACCAACACAAAGATGAATACAACAAAAAATGTCTTTTTCATGATGACATCCCGGTCTAAATGTACTTTAAGTATACAACATATTCGTACATTAATCTTTTGGCGTATCTGGAGTGTTTTAGCGTTACAAGCTATTCGGTAGCTGTTTTAAATAACCAAGCATTCAATGAGGGTTGCTTTATTAATACGAATGCTTTGCTTGATATACGGATAAAATTTAGAGTCTCAAAAATTGCAGGCTATCTATAAAGATAGTTGAACGCATCGTTTCTGTTGTTGCTATGTGTAAGTAACAACAGAATGCCATCTTGATATTCATTATGGAAGCCCTTCATCGATGGGCTATACCTTAAAAAATTCAGATAATGCGTCACATGAGAGTGAACGATTACTTTTAACCTTAAAAAAAGAGTCGGTCGATAAGCCGGGTTCTGTCGCGGACAATCATTCATCTGGGACATGCGTCACCGCATGCCTCAAGCAACCTACCCGAATCCCGTACGGGCCGCACGTCATGACTTTTCAGTCACATGGATTCCTATTTGGTCTTGCTCCGAGTGGGGTTTTCCCTGCCACGACTGTTGCCAGTCGCGCGGTGCGCTCTTACCGCACCATTTCACCCTTACCTCTAACGAGGCGGTATATTTTCTGTGGCACTTTCCGTAGGTTCACACCTCCCAGGCGTTACCTGGCACTCTGCCCTTTGGAGCCCGGACTTTCCTCCCTTTGCCTAAGCAAAGAGCGATTGTCTAACCAACTCTGCCGCCGATAGTATCAGAGTGCCTAGCTAAAGACCACTATTAATACGAAAAAACCACCGAAAACAACATTAAATCAAAAACACCGTATCCAATTAGAAATCACGTGTACCAATGAATTCATCATCAAAATAACGTTTCAGCTTAGTACGTAACGTTCCACGACTTACACCTAGTACGCGAGCAGCTTTAGATTGGTTGTAACGAGTTAATTCCATAACCGTGCGGAATAAAGGCGCTTCAACTTCTTCAACGATTAATTGATATAAGTTTAAATTAGCATCTTTATTACTAACACTGGTTAAATATCCTTTAACCGCATGAATTACTTGATGCGAAAGCGCTTCGCTGCTTTGCACCGCAACTTCTGTACTCATTTAAGTCTCCTAGTACAAATTAATAAATAAAATTATGTTCAGTAAACACACCAACCAAACATCATGGTCTATATAGTACCAAACATCTCAAAGAGTGTAAACATTGTTTTAATGATATTCATTTATTAAGGGAATATTAAGTTAAAAAAATTCTATCACTTAACACGCCAAATCCCAAGGTGAATTATGCATTTAATTTTATTTATAATGTTCATTCAGTTATTTTCTTGTACTAAGCCCTTAATCCAAAATAATAAATTATCAAAAAAAGAAAAAATCGTTATCAATAAATATTATTAATATTCGTTTAATACATCCATTGAAATATATGATACAATTTTGTTCATAAATATGAATTTATTCAGGAATTAGATTAATAATGGGTAAACACAATACATACGCGAACAGCCATTTAGGACATATGGCCACAGAATTAATGAAAGGAATATCTGCTCTTCAAAAAAAATACCCAGAAACAGAGGAAGAGAACTCCATAGAAAAAAAGCATGCATTAAATCAACTCAAAACACTTGAAATCTTTATCAGAACACTACATAACAAGTTGTTACCGCAATTTGACAATCGCAGAGCGCCAACTCGCTGGGACATGCTTTCTATGGCTCGTGATGCATATGCTTTATATACACTAAAAAATGAATTTAATACACGAAGATATACTTTATATTTGGCTATCAAAAAAGAACTACCTGCAATTGTTAAACAAGCACAACGTCAATTCCAAGAGCCCCAGGCCATTGCCAATGCAATAACTAAAGCCCTAGATGAAAAAACAAAAAGCTTATTTGAAATGGCGGCGCTTATTCCGGGCGATTCACTTGACGTTATTTTGGAAGCTGTAAAACACGCCATCACCAATATAAATGAGCATAATATTAACCTAAAAGAAGCAAATTGTGCGTTAAAATTAGAAGGGATGCTCGCTCAAAAACTATTCAAAAATAACAAAGTGACCACTACAAACACAGAAGTCAAAAATGAGTCGGAAAAAAAGGTTGATGCAATATTTGAATTTGAACAAGGTAAAACAAATCTTGTTATTGCTCATCCAATGATCTTTGAATTTGCAGAATTGCTGGTTAAGCTTAAAGAAAATACCCCCCATGAACTTGCCGAATTAATTCCTTTTTTTAATCCGGAAGCTTTTAACGTAGATTTTCATTCCGGGGCACTGGGTGCAATAGTATGCGAACTATTTGGTGCTACTTACCTTTTAAAAAATGAACCGCATATTGAAACCAATGAGCCCTCTTTGGTTTATCAGTTCACCACCTATTCTAAAGAAACCAAAACCGAAACAAAAGTAACAATTAATGGGAGCACACGCTATCCAATCTTATCAGAACAATACCAAAAGTCGTTATTTACCCAGGTTCAGCAGTACCTTACAGATTATAAAACCACTTCCCATGTACAAAGCCTTCACGCGCGCACTAAACTATTAAACAGACTTACTACAAAAGAGTCTGAAGCCATTACTGCCGTCATAAAAAACCATCTTGATGAATGTCAAATCCAACTTAATTTATGCACGTTGGATTCTGTAGCCGCAATTTACGCGATAAAGAAGGAAATAGAGCACAATCAATTAATGCTAAAAAATAATCTCTTATCACAAAAATCATTGCAAGATCGAGCCGAGTCCTATTCTAAAACTTCAATTTCTCATTTACTGAACATCCATCCTGAACTAGCCAAACAACTGCAAGAATATAAATTAAATGCTATTAACACTGAGTTTTGTGAGCAACCACTCCCCGATCTTATTATTGGTGCACTTGATGAAAATACGAATACAATTAGCATTATTCAACTGCAGAAACAATTACAACAGCTAATCACCGAACAATTAAACCAACTTCATCAGAATCACAGCGTACTTCAAAAAAAAATCACACAGCAACAAGAACAACATCAAGAGCTAATAACCGTATGGCAACGTGAAACAATTCTCACTCATGCCGAAACATTATCGGCATTAAAACTCGGTAATGATTCGTTAGAACAAATTAACGCTGAAAATAGAGGCTATACGGAAACTAACGATAATATAGAAACACTAGAACAAATAATTGCCAGTAAAAAATTATTATCTTTACAATTAGAAGGGTTATTTCATAAAGTAACGACTCACTTAGAACAGATTGAGCAATCCGCAAAACTAGCTCTTGAATTTAATCTTGATAAAAATCATCTGACTCAAAATGCCTTAATAATAGAAAGTCGTTCTGTAAGCAAAAAAGCGCAACAATTATTACAACAAATTAAGCTAACTCAACAAGAACAGACTAAAGAAGTACAACATCTAGAAATGCGTTTAGAAAAAACTAATTCAGAAGCCTTATTTGCAAAAAATATGCAATTGGCAGATCCGGAAAAACTGAAGCAGTTGTTACTCGAAGTAGCTCAAAAACTTAAAGATGAGCAACAGCAACAAAAGCAAATGAACACCGAACTGAATGAAATTCCCGGAAAAATTGATACCCAGGAAAAGAGGTTAACACGTTTACATGAAGAGTCTCTTGAAAAAAGGGCACGAAAAGAAATTATAGATGCAGAAATTAGACCAATAATTAACTCTATAAAAGATCGTGCAGAAAAAACGAAGCTGCTCGCTACTATTCCTGACGAAAAAGAACTATTGGAAAATTATGAACAAACTGCACAATTCATACAAAATATTACTGAGAGTATAAATAATAAGTTAGCTGACCCCTTAAATACTTTGATCAATTATCAAGAAGCCCACACCCTTTTACAAGACGTTTGTGAATATCTAAAACAAGGCCAAAATAAAGCAACGATTCCATTTAAAACAATCGATGCATTACCACTCATCGCCACCATGAGTAAAGACTCGCAATTTAAAGGATTTAATTTTTTCTTATCATTTGTTGGTCTTCAAGAAGAGCTAAACTTGTTTACGAAATACCGCTCAAGCCAGAACGAAACTTTAAATATAAACTCGATTATCAATGGTATTATTAAAGCTAAAAAAGAAACCAAACAAGAAGAATACAATAAAGTATTAAAACAATTAGAAACGGCTATAACAAGAACCAGAATGGACCTACTCAAGCATCAAGATAATAGCTGCTTACTGGAAGTAATTACCGGCTTTAATAATATTTTACCGAATCTTCATACAGAACTAGAGGGCCTATTTAAGAAAAAATTTAAACTTATATCAGAGCAAGGTGATATCCAAACACAACATCAAGCATGCTCAAAGACAATTACCAAGCTAAAAGAAGAACAAACCGAAAAATCCCTAGCATTAGAACACAGCGCTAAGGAACAAGAGTCTTTACAAATAGATCAGAATATTATTGCAAGCATTATTACGGTTATCGAGAGCATTCAGAATTTGCAACAACAAATCCAGCTTATGGCGAATGAGGAACACTCTCTTTACGAAAAGACTTTGTATCAAAAAATTTCACAATTACAACAACAGTACAGCCTTTTAAAAAATGCTGTTGATAAAATTGCTAATAATGCCAAGCAATCGGCAAAAGAACAGACCTATGCAGTAACACTTGACGTACTATTGCAATTACTAGACTCAACGCAACAACAACTCACAACAACAATAAAAACCAAAGTTGATGTTAGCCTGTTACAAAAACAGCATTCTCAATATGGTTTTGATCTTACGAATATAGACCATACCCGTGACATGAATTCACCAAAAGAGTCGCTAAGTCATTACAATACCCTTGCTGTATTAATAACGCAGCAAGATAATCTAATTAAACAATTAAAAACTAATGCCTCCACAATTAGTGAAGAACATGTCAATCAAAGCATAGCAGAACTTGAATTATCGCAAGAGAAATTACAACAACAAAGCAATCAATTAGGTGAATCCTTAGTCGATGATGTAATTTCTACTCTGAGTAAACTAAAAACCGAGGCCCAAGTATTTGAGGATAAGCCCCCTCAAGAAAGCCAAGAGAAACAGCAAACGGTTACATCAACACTGGATCGGGTACAACAATCATTCGCCACATTTCCGAAGACAAGTGAATTTGAGGGCACACATTTACAATTTGCCAATGAAAAATTAGAGAGCATCAAAAAATTTACCCAAGAAATAGAAGAGCAATTAAGCCAATCTCAAGCAACAAATCAGAGATTATTACAGCGCATAGAAGAGCGCAAAACTGTAGTAAATAATTTCTTACTCCCCAAACTTGATGCCTATTGTGAAAACAGAATACAACAGCATACAATTAAAAAAATGCTCCGTAGTGACAAGGAACGTTTCGACTTTATCGCCAATATAAAAGATGGATTAGCAAACTATGTAGTGTCAGGTGACAACGCCAGCGTGTCTGCACTTATCGAAGTCCATAAAAAACGTTTTCATGGAGTCCATTTCCAGACTATTCTCAATAAAATTACCGTTGAACTTTTTGACTTAAGTCAAAAAATTCCTCAGAACTATAATCAAGAGCACTCAGTAAGTATTGATGTCATCGCACGCCACCAGCAAGCGATAGAAATACTGCGCAGCAAAGAAGCTACGCAGTATAATTATGTAATCGCAATTAATAAATTATTTGCGCTAATTAATGACATGGCTGAGAAATGGCCAGAAACCAATCTATTAACCGATAAACTGCGTCAAGATATCGATCGTTTTGTTATCAGCCATCCAAACACCGTACCCGATGAAAAAGCATACAATCAATTTACAACTCTGTTTACAGCACGATTACATAGCGAAGATGATGAACTCAGCAAACACCGCGCTGCTTGGAAAGCAAACCTTGCTAATATTATGATTGGTGTATTAACACTAGGTATTGCTTTGGGTATTAAATTAGTTCACTCAAAATGGAGCGAAGGTCGATATTCACTGTTCTTTGACAAAACAAGACGACAACAACAAATTGCCTCAATGGAAGAAATAGTAGAGCAAGATATGACATCGCCTGTTGTGGCTTAGCTCACCGCTTATCTTAAGCAACGTGAGGAGTTATTCCTCACGTTGTTCGAGGTACTTGACTCACCTCACTCAACAGTAAAACTCTCGCCACAACCACACTGCCCTGTTTGATTTGGATTATTAAAAATAAAGCGATAATTTAATCCTTGTTTCACATAATCAACATTCATGTTTTTAAGAAAAGGGTAGCTTGCCTTATCAATACAGACCAAATAATCTGCATTTAATGGCATAACTAAATCCCCCTCTAGAGGGGACAGTACATAATCAACCACATAAGATAAACCAGAACAGCCCGTTTTCTTTACAGATAAACGAACACCAGTATATTCCACATTTTTCTGTAAATAAGAAACTAAATGCTTGACTGCTGACTCAGTAAAACTGATTTCAGGAAGCATTTTATCCAATGCGTGTTGCATTACTATGCTCATAATTTATACCTCTATGAATGTCGCCCTTCATGGGGCAATCTATTGTTCATTAAAATCAAACTTTCTTTAAAAATATGCACAACTCTTAGTGCCAATGGGTATTGCGTCACAGGGATATCTAATTCGTTAATTAACAGCTGATAATCAATTGGTGGTACCTTATCTAGAGATTGGCCATCTAATTGCCTGCATAGCCATTCTAAACCAGCAATAAGATAAGGATTACCATTGGCTTTAAAACAAACCTTTTGAATCAGTCTATCCTGCCCACATTGCATATAGAATTCAATAGTTCCCTGACCTTTTTGCTTGTTTTTAAAAACGACTACAAGATCGTGGTTTAACTCAATAATCCCTACATGTCGGGGCGAAAAAAAATAATCATATACAGTATTATTATACATCATGATGGTGATATTTCATGTAACCGAGTCACTTGAGCACAGAATACTGCAATCGCATACTCAATCTCTTCTTCTTTAGTAAAACGGCCGATAGATAATCTTATGGAACTTTGAGCCAGCTCATCCGTTAATCCAATTGCGCGTAATACATAGGAGGGCTGAATACTGGCAGAGCTGCACGCAGACATTGTAGAAACAGCTAAATCACTCAAAGTCAGTAATAAGGAGTCGCCATCTAATCCTTTAAAACTTACATTAAGATTACCGGCAATGCGTCTTTGCTCATCTCCATTTAATTGGATTCCAGGCAAATGTTTAATTCCATCCCATAAACGTTGGCGGTATTTCAGAAGACGTGCCTGTTCTTCTTCACGTATACTGTCGGTCAAAGCAAAGGCCTCGCCCATACCCACAATTTGATGAGTGGCTAAAGTTCCAGAACGCAAACCATTTTCATGTCCGCCACCAAAGGTCTGTGGTTGCAAACGAATTCTTGGCTTATGACGAACATAGAGCGCCCCAATTCCTTTAGGACCATAATTTTTATGTGCTGAAAGTGACATTAAATCAACAGATATCAGGGTAAGATCAACAGGCAATCTGCCAATGCTCTGTGCGGCATCGACATGAAAGATAATTCCTTTATTGCGCACTAATTCGCCAATTGCCGCAATATCCTGAATCACTCCAATTTCATTATTCACGTGCATAACGGAGACTAGAATTGTATCGTGCTGTAATGCCTGTTCTAATTTATTAAGATCCAATAAACCATCAGGCTCAGGATTAAGATAAGTAACCTTAAAACCCTCTTTTTCCAAGCGATTGAAACTATCCAGCACAGCTTTATGCTCCGTACTCATAGTTACCAAATGTTTTCCTTTATTCTGATAAAAATGCGCTGCGCCAATTATGGCTAAATTATCGGCTTCGGTTGCCCCCGAGGTAAAAATAATCTCTTGTGGTGAAGCATGAATCGAATCAGCAATCTGCGCACGCGCTCTATCCACAGCAAGCGCTGCGGTTCTACCATAATCATGTGTTATTGATGCGGGGTTGCCAAAATCCCCATCAGGGCCTAAATATTGCATCATGTGCTCAACGACCCTCGGATCAACCGGGGTCGTGGCCATGTAATCAAAATAAATAGGTACTTTAATTGCTATGTTCACTACCACCTCGTTTGCTAGCCCATTCCAATGATTTTTGTACTTGGCTTAACATTCCGCGTAAAATACTGACTTCCATTTTTTCCAAATTCACGCGATTAAATAAACGCCTTACTCGTTGCATTAGCCGTCTTGGATTGGCTTCTCTTAAAAATTTAATTTCAATAAAAACTTCTTTTAGATGTTCATAAAACTGTTCAATTTCATCTGCTGTAGCGTATTCATCGCTACGCAAAGCAACTTCAGCTTTGGGTGCTAATAATTTCATGCGTAATTCATAAGCAACGATTTGTACTGCCTGAGATAAATTAAGCGAACTGTACTCAGGATTACTTGGAATATGTATGTGATAATGACATTTTAGCAGTTCTTCATTAGTAAGGCCTGCATGTTCGCGACCAAATACAATCGCAATCTGTGTTGACTCCGCTTGTTTACTCACTAATTCAGCGCTTGAGGAAGGAATTAACCCAGGCAAAGACAATCCTCGCGGACGTGCACTGGTTGCTAAAATTAACTGACAGCCTACTAAAGCTTCATCCAGCGTCTCTGTAACTACAGCCGTTTCCAGCAAATCATCAGCCCCAGCTGCCATTTCTCTTGCTTTATAGTCAGGAAATGATTTGGGACTGACCAAATAAAGCGAGTTTAACCCCATAGTTTTCATAGCTCTAGCTGTAGAACCAATGTTACCAGGATGCGAAGTAGCTACTAAAACAACACGAATTGAATTTAAATTCATAAAAAAGACTTAATTTAATACACAAAGATAGCTATATGATAGCATTTAACTGGTCATGCTCCTAACTCAATTAATATACCGATGAAAAATATGGGAATAAATAGAACCATCTTAGCGTGCCTTTTGGATACCCTGTTTTTTTTCACCGCAGGATGCTCAATGAATCTCTTTTTTGATTGACATTCAAATATCATAGAAAAGTATGATAGAATCACCGGTTTTTCAAATTCAACGAGAAATCCATGGAACCACTTTTAAATATTGCAGTGAATGCAGCACGTCAAGCCGGGGAAATTATTATTCGTCACATGGAGCAAGTGGATCATCTCAAAATCACTGCTAAAAGCAATACTGAGTATTTTAGCGAAGTAGACATTAAGGCAGAACAAGCCATTATTAATGCCATTCGTAAAGCCTACCCTGAGCATGGAATTCTTGCTGAAGAAAGCGGGCTTCAAGAAGGTGATGGAGAATCAATTTGGATTATTGATCCTCTAGATGGAACATCGAATTATTTACACGGATTTCCTTTCTTTTCCGTTTCTATTGCCTTGAAAGTAAAAGGACGAATTGAACATGGTGTTATTTATGACCCATTACGCCACGAATGCTTTGCCGCCAGCAGGGGCCGCGGTGCTCGTTTAAACGACCGCAGAATACGTGTTTCCAAACAAACGCAGTTAAGCGCCTCGCTGTTAGGAACTGGCTTTCCTTCACGCGACGCCACGATTGGCCAACGTTATTTGCCTACATTTGAAGCATTATTTGGCAAATGTGCTGGTGTCCGCAGAACCGGCTCAGCGGCTTTAGATTTAGCTTATGTTGCCAGTGGCCGTCTTGATGGCTTTTGGGAACTTGGTTTACGCCCTTGGGATATTGCAGCAGGTTCATTATTAATCAGAGAAGCTGGCGGCTTAATTAGCGATCTTCATGGTGGCGATGATTTTCTGAAACATGGTGATATTGTTGCAGGAACACCAAAAGTATTTAAAGCTTTATTGCAAACTATATCCCCTACTTTGAAATAAAAAACAAGCTCCTAGAAAAGCCCCTCTTTCCGCAAGAGAAGAGGAGGCTTTTTAATATAATTCTACTTGTGCCCTATTTTTTTAGTAAAAAAATCCAAGTCAAGACTGTTTTTTATTTTTTTCTTTGTTAAGATACACCGGTATCCTACTCATTAAGCCCAAATTCATCTGTGGATAATTCTACGGACCAATTCGCATAACTAAATACAATTTTCATCTTTATGCATATTCCCCCCTTATTCCATAAGGAGTTCAAACCATTTACGATTATTAATATCAAGAATTAGTTATCCACAAATTCTGTGGGTAACTCTGTGCATAGGGTGTAAAAACACCTAGTATAATCAAAATGGGAGGGCAAAAACCCTTTCTCCTTGTGGACCAAGTCCATACAAGTTCTAACCATAGCACTGTTTAAATATAAGAAAGCTCGCGGACTTTACCACAAAACAGAAAATGGCAGCCAAAGAGGCTAGCGTGTTGTACTTTGAACGCCATAAAATATCAACATCAGAACTGTAATTAAATAACCCCGTGAGCAATATGATGTATTTTTTGCAAAGATATCTATATAATAAATACTCTAAGCTATAATGCAGAGTGGTTTGTTCTGACTTTTTTCGAGGCTTATATGAAGAAATTTATTCCTGGGGAATATTATCATACGCTCAATGAACTACCTTTTCCCATTATCCAGCCTCATACTTAGGATTTCAGCTTGTTGTTCAATACCTGAATCAAAAATATGCAACCGAGATTACTCGAGCAGAAGTTGATATCTATTGGCTACCCCATGTAGAAAAGAATATTCACCTATTAAATGAAAAAATTGCTGAAGCAAGAAAAACACAGAGCGATTATCGTTTTGCCTGGATTCCGGGAACAGCACATGTTGTTAATTTCGTGTATATTAGGGAAAAGGGTGAAGAGGCTCTTTTTTATAGCGACTCAAATAGAAACCCTGATGCCACCATTCCTGATTTTGCGCAAAAACTTTCCAAAATTACGGGATTGCCAGTATATACTACCTTAGGCAATCGACAAGCCGACCTTCATTCGTGTTTTACAGATTCTCTTGCATTTAGTCGTGATATTACAAGGCGTAATAAAATGACAGGAGAATACCTTATTCCAAATTTTTTGTCTGTCTTAAAGCAAAGAGCAAAAAAACTAGGTGAGAGTTCATTTGAGGTAAAGCTTCCCGATGCTTTATTGAAAACATCGCAAATATCTAAATTTTTGGATGCGCATAAAGAGTCTAGTCACCATGTGATACACAAAAATGAAACATTAATACTATTCAGAGCGCGCTACAGCAAAGAAACCGTGGTTAACGGTCAAAAAAAGATGATTGCTACCTATCTCGTAGAGAAAGGATATAAGTATCGCGATATTATGCAAATACAATTTTATCTAAACCAAATGCCCTATTTGTCTGAAATGCAAAAGAAGGCTTTTGTTAAAGAGGCAAAAACCTTATTAAAATCCCAAAGTCAGCCAAATGGACTGCATGAGTATGCTATTCAAAAAGCGACTGAACTAGGCTTTCCACCTGAGGTGGTTACACCTGAGAATCCTTTTCTGAGTGCCGCCATGAGCAAATGCGGTGATAGCACGGTTTTCCATGAAATAGTATCAGGACAAGCATTAAGTGATTTAAAAGCATTTTATAAACTTATTCCAAGCCAGTTTCATTTAAGAGTGCTTACAAACCCGGAGCAGAACAAAAAAAATACAGCATTGCATTGGGCTACCTCGTACCCTGAGAAATTCAAATATCTTTTGAGTTCTCTATCAGAAGAGCACCGTATGAATGCCGTAACTGTTCAGGGGGAAAATAATAATACGGTATTACATTGGCTCTCATCTAAATCTGAGTTATTGGAATTCGTCTTAAGAAGTATCCCTGAGGAACATCGGCTGCAAGCGCTTGCAGCTCCTGGTCAAAATGGTAATACGGTATTGCACTGGCTTGAGGCAGTTCCTAATTCATTGATGCTTGCTTTAAGTCTTTTACCCCAAAATCAAAGACTAGAAGCCCTTACAGTAGCAGGCGAACAAGGCGAGAGTGCATTACACTGGATAAAATCAAAGCCTGCATCCATAAAAGCGGTGTTAAGCTGTTTATCTAAAGTGGAGTGTCAAACCCTAAATAATGTCTTGAAAAAAGAGTTACCTTCATCCTGCTCTGAATTAAGGATGCTCATTCAGAAGAGTATGCCCGTAGGATCGACCGTGTCCTTTTTCTCGCTTAAGAATTCTGATTCTTTAGCACCAGTAAAAGATACCGGCTTAACTCATCCTTAATTTTTGGCACAACAATCGTAGAAGGTGCTTGAACACCTTCTACCTACAGGGCGAAAGGAATTTTTTGAGTTATCTTAATCCAGGCTTAATGCCCAGACTTAATGGCAGCTCATCAGCCATAGCGGTCCCTAAGTTTTTGGTTACCCTATCAAACAGATTTTGTTTATGCGTGTAATCAATCATCGAATCAATTTTAATCACATCACGGGCTAACTGACCACTGCTCGCAAAACCATCAATTAAGCCTAAAGGTAAAGCTTGTTCTCCGGTCCATATAAGTCCAGAAAAGGTATCATTATCGCTGTGCAAACGAGAACCTCGTCCGTCTTTTACTTTATTAATAAATTGTTCATGAACTATATCTAGCATGGCTTGTAGCTTTTGTTTTTGAGAATCACTATCCGGTGAAAATGGATCTAAAAATCCTTTATTAGCACCGGCAGTCTGCAATCGACGCGTAACGCCAATTTTATTTATTGCATCAACAAAGCCAAAGCCACTATAAATAACACCAATGGAACCAACCATACTCGCTGGACTTGCATAAATATCATCAGCAGCAACAGCAACGTAATAGGCTGCAGAGGCACATAAGTCCACGCACACTGAATATACTTTAATCTCAGGATGCTTCGCTCGATAATATTTAATTGTGTTGTACATGTATTCTGCTTGCACAGGACTTCCGCCAGGACTATTAATACGCACAACCACCGCTTTTAATCCTGAGTTTTTATAGGCTGATTCCATTCCTTTAGCAAAATCATCGGCATTAGCGGACTTGGCATCAAATATTTCACCACTTAGATTGATTAATCCCACATGCGGCTTCGTATTTGAACCCGATTCCTCAGCCCCCCCTCCAAAAAATTGATAGGCAACAAAACCAATGATTAACAAATATATAACTCGCATTAACCAACGCCATCTACGCTTTCTTTTTTGTTCTTTTATATAATCTATAATAATCTGATTAAGCAAAGCTTGCGAATCCGGATTAGAATTAGAAGAAAATTCATTAGTCATATTAGCCACTTGAAATAATTAAATTAAACCCCATTCTACGGTAGATAAGAACGAATTAACACCCATAAAATAAGGTCAAAAATTATGAGAATGGATAAACTGACATCGAAGTTTCAAATGGCTTTAGCTGATGCTCAATCTATGGCGCTAGGAAGAGATAATAACTTTATTGAGCCCGAACACTTAATGAAAGCGCTGCTGGATCAACAAGGCGGTAGTAGCCGTCCCCTGCTGAGTAAAGCTGGAGTTAATATTCCCTTATTAAGAACTCTTTTAGACCAGGCATTGGACAAACTCCCCAAAGTTTCAGGAGTTGGCGGTGACGTTCATATTTCTAATTCATTAAATCGACTCTTAAACCTCACCGATAAACTCGCACAACAAAAAAAGGATAATTTCATTTCCAGCGAATTATTTGTTTTGGCTGCAATTAATGAAGAAGGGGGATCTCTTGCTCGCGTGTTAAAACAAGCGGGAAGCGAAGCAAAAGCAATTGAAAAAGCAATTGATGATTTGCGTGGTGGTGAAAACGTAAATGATGCAAATGCCGAAGAACAACGCCAAGCACTGGAAAAATATACTTTAGATTTAACAGAACGCGCCGAACAAGGCAAATTAGATCCAGTTATTGGCCGCGACGATGAAATTCGTCGTACTATTCAAGTATTGCAACGACGTACTAAAAATAACCCGGTATTAATTGGCGAACCCGGTGTCGGTAAAACTGCGATTGTTGAAGGTTTAGCGCAAAGAATCATTAATGGTGAAGTTCCGGAGGGTTTAAAAAACAAGCGCCTGCTTTCTCTAGACATGGGGGCATTAATTGCTGGCGCCAAATTTCGTGGTGAATTTGAAGAGCGACTAAAAGCAGTACTTAATGACTTAGCAAAACAAGAAGGCCAAATTATTCTTTTTATCGATGAAATTCATACTATGGTCGGAGCCGGTAAAGCCGAGGGAGCCATGGACGCAGGAAATATGTTAAAACCTGCCCTTGCGCGCGGTGAATTACATTGTATTGGTGCAACCACATTGGATGAGTACCGCCAATACATTGAAAAAGATGCTGCCTTAGAACGCCGTTTCCAGAAGGTTTTAGTTAATGAGCCTAATGTTGAAGACACCATTGCTATTCTACGTGGTTTAAAAGAACGTTATGAAGTCCATCATGGTGTGGAAATCACTGATCCGGCAATCGTTGCGGCAGCAACTTTATCCCATCGCTACATTAGTGACCGCCAATTACCGGACAAAGCGATTGATTTGATTGATGAGGCAGGCAGTCTTATCCGTATGGAAATCGACTCGAAACCGGAGAGTATGGATAAACTGGAACGTCGTTTAATTCAATTAAAAATTGAACGCGAAGCCCTTAAAAAAGAACATGATGAAGCTTCTAAAAAAAGATTGGAAGACTTGCAGCATAGCATTGATGAATTAGAGCAAAACTATTCTGATTTAGAGGAAATCTGGAAAGCAGAAAAAGCCACCATGCAAGGAGCCACACAAATTAAAGAAGCTCTGGAGCAAGCAAAACAAGAAATGGAAACAGCAAGACGCGCAGGCGATCTTAGCCGCATGTCCGAATTACAGTATGGACGTATTCCAGAACTGGAAAAACGTCTATCCCAAGTTGCTATTGGCGAAGAGCATGAAAATAAATTAGTCCGTAATAAAGTAACTGAGGATGAAATTGCCGAAGTCGTGTCTAAATGGACAGGCATACCTGTGACCAAAATGATGGAAGGTGAGAAAGAAAAACTCCTGAAAATGGAAGAAGTACTCCATAACCGTCTCATTGGCCAAAATGAAGCGATTGATGCCGTATCCAATGCCATTCGCCGTTCGCGAGCGGGTTTATCCGATCCCAATCGTCCTATAGGTTCCTTTTTATTTCTTGGCCCAACAGGTGTGGGTAAAACTGAATTATGTAAAGCCTTAGCAGCCTACCTCTTTGATACTGAAGAGGCGATGATTCGTATTGATATGTCTGAATTTATGGAAAAACACTCTGTTGCGCGCTTAATTGGCGCACCTCCTGGATATGTAGGTTATGAAGAAGGTGGTTATTTAACTGAGGCGGTAAGACGCAGACCCTACTCCGTAATCTTGCTTGATGAGGTTGAAAAAGCACATACTGATGTATTCAATATTCTCTTGCAAGTAATGGATGATGGACGCCTAACTGATGGCCAAGGGCGTACCGTTGATTTTCGCAATACCATTATTGTGATGACATCAAACTTAGGTTCTCATGTCATTCAGGAAATGGGGACGAAAGTTAGTTACGAGGAAGTTAAAGCGGCGGTAATGGAGCTGGTAGGTCAGCATTTCAGACCTGAATTCATTAACCGCATCGATGATACGGTGGTCTTTCACTCTTTGGCAAAAGAGCAAATTGCCAAAATTGCCAAGATACAAATCGAATACTTGCATAAACGTCTTAAACAACAAGACATTCATCTTGATGTGACTCCCGAAGCATTAGCACATTTAGCAGCGGCTGGGTTTGATCCTGTATATGGGGCAAGACCATTAAAACGGACAATTCAACAACAACTTGAAAATCCACTGGCTCAAGCAATATTAGCGGGAAAATTTAAATCTGGAGAAACCATAAAAGTTGGTTACAAAGAAGGGTTAATGCAATTTACTGTTAAATAAAAAATACTCTATCTCTACGTCCTGGGAATTACTCGCAGGACGTAGAGAGCCTTAAACCTTCGATATTATAAGGTGGCTGGATGTATCTCCTTCTATATTCTCGACCGATTTTTCCTGGGTCTCTCTTTGCTTTTTGGCTAACTCTAAATTTAACGACAATTGCGTCACTGACGTAACCATATTATCCATTCCATTGAAAAATTCACAATCCAAAAGTGGAGCGGCTTTGTCAACATATAAGAGTAAACGCTGAATGCAAGACCGCTCTTCTTCGGCATTTAACTCAGTCTCTAACCCTAAGGCCTTATTCATTTGCATTAATAATCGTTTATCTACTTTGTTACCCTTATGTACTAATAATGTATATCCACCACAAAGAATACAAAGGTTATTCTGAGCATTATCTTGAAACATTTGCTCTACAAGCTTCGGATAACTTTCTAAGTTATCAAGCACAATATTAAAAAGCAAACCCTTAGTTTGTTTTTTAATGGATCTCAATAATGCTATTTTCTTCTCGAGTTCTCTAACTTCTCTAGCCTTTTCGTCAGCATCTTCCCTAGCATCTTCTCTAGCCTCTTCGTCAGCTTCTTCTCTAGCCTTTCTTTTAAACTCTTTAGCCTCTTCGTTAGCTTTGCTGATGAGTATAAGGATACTGTCAATCTTTTCTTTAATATAACTATTAAGATGATTCAAGATTAACTGTTCATTAAGCTGCTTAAAGTCTTTATAGGCTTTACTTAAGTTTTGACTCCATTCTCTTATTCCTTTTCGTGACTCATCAAGTTGATTGGCTAAGGTTTCCATAAAATCAATTGCTCTAACCTGATGCATCCCATATACTCCCTTTTCAGATTCAGAGTGCTCTTTGAGCATTGTATCTAAATTGTTTAGGAAATTTACGTCTTTAAACAAATGAGGGTAAGTCTTATATCTCTTGATTTTAATCAACTCCTCTGAATTGGCTTTTTTGATGGAAACTCTCTTCAGCATATCTTTGCGAAATACTTGTAAAGAAGTTATAATGGTAACTTCATCAAGAGGTCGTTTATCTAATCGCAATGCCTTTCTAATTGCAACATATAATCTACTATCAGCCGCACTTGGTCTTTTGAAAAAAAAAGTATAAGGAGTATATTTAATAAGCTCATTTGTTGTATTATATGCAGCCTCTATGCGATAAAGCCTATGAATTAATCCTCCTAGTAAAAATAAAGTAGCATGTTTCATATCATCAATTGTGTTTTTTCTATCTTTATCTCGAAGCTCTATAGTTAATTGATTAAGGACTTCACGCGCGTCTTCTCTATCGGTAGCACACATACTTATGTCATCATCTACCCGAGCTATAAGCACTTCAAGGCTGTTTTTTTGTGAAGAAGATGAATTATCGAGTACAGAATATCGTCCTGTTAAATTAGAATAAGATGTTTTTAATTTGTCACTAAAATTTTTTATCGTCATATCATAACTATTTAACTTCATACAACCTCCTATTGATTCATCCCTTAATTCCTATAGAACATATTATTCCCTTATAAATATCGCGATACAATGATGGAGCACTCGCAAACGACATTTTAGACGCGTTATAAATATCTAATTGGATTTTTTTATCTAATTTAATGATTAACGTAGAGTTAAGACCCTTTTTATCATTGTAAAACACATAAGAACAATATTTACTCAATGAATCCAAACACAATTTATATTTCTCTTGACCTATATTCTCAAGAACAGATAGTTTTAAATCATCTCGAAATAAATTCAATAAAGCACCATACCAATAGCTATTGATATTTGTGTTATATTTAAACCATTTTAATAAATATATTCCAATAAGAACTTGCTCTTTAAATACACCAAGATCTTCCATTACCTCCTCAAAGTAATCGTTTAGATCCTCATCGTATTGTGGATCTAAACTAAAAGCTAACTCAGCCACAATAGCCGCATCATTCATCATTGCATCATCGCCAGGTATTAGCATTGTAAAAAAAGTTGCGCAGCCAGCGTATCCTGCATAGGCTCTTAATAAACGCTTTGATATATTTTTTGCATTGAGTTGAAGTTCGTCAAATGTTGTCATTACTTATCCCCCTAAGTATTGACCCGCAAACTGCAACGCGTCGTTCTCTAAATTGATGTATCTATTTTTTTATAACAACCTCTAAAAAATATTGCAACTATTAATTTAACTAATTGATCATAAAAAGGATCAATCGTTCTTTTATAATTTTTACTAAAGAGAATCTGAGAGGGGCCAGGCAATCCCTCCCCTATTTTCAGAAGAGGGTAAAAAATCAGGCTCTATTTCTTAAAGACTTTATTCACCATAACGCGCATCAATTGAGTGTATTAATTGTTGATGAATACCATTAAACCCCCTATTACTCATCACCAATACCGCATCGCCCTCTTGAACCTGACTCGCAACTTCGTTCGCGATTTCATCGGTATTTTTACAAATTTGATAAGGACAAGTCCAATTACCCACTGTTTCTTTGAGATTAAAATCATTTGGCTCCAGGATATATGCGCCATTAACTGGAGCCAAAGCTTCGGCCATCTCAGAGGCATGTACACCAGTGCGCATGGTATACGAGGCAAACTCCAAAACCGCAAAAATACGTTGATGTCTATTGCTTCGTTTTAGCGCATCAATTGTCCGTGTAATAGCGGTAGGATGATGTGCAAAATCATCATAAACCGTAATGCCATGTTTATTCGATTTCACCTCTAAACGACGTTTTACGGGAGTAAAACGCTCTAAGGCTTCTGCGGCAACTTTAGGACTTACACCGGCATTCACACTGGCAGCAATCGCCGCTAAACCATTTTCCACATTAAAACGACCGATCAATGACCAATGTACCTCAGCAACCTCTTCACCATAATGCAATACTTTAAATGCTGAGCCATTATCTTCAATAAGCGTTACTGACCATTGAGCGTCCCCAGCTAAAGCAAGTTCTTCAATTCGCGAATATTGACCACGAGCAATAACTTCATTTAATGCCTTATCATCTCGAGGTTTGATGGCAACACCACTTGCAGGAATGGTTCTTAATAAATAATGGAACTGCAACTGAATCGCTTCTAAATTGGGGTAAATATCAGCATGATCAAACTCTAGATTATTTAAAATAGCAATTCTTGGACGATAATGCATGAATTTCGGACGTTTATCAAAAAATGCACTGTCATATTCATCCGCTTCAATTACAAACCATTCACCACTGCCTAAACGGGCACTGGTTTTAAAATCAGAGGACACACCACCAATTAAGAATCCAGGATTTAATCCGGCTTGATCCAAAATCCAAGAGACCATAGAGGTAGTTGTCGTTTTACCATGAGTTCCAGAAACAGCAATAACCTGATATTTAGAGAGAATATTTTCTGCAAGCCACTGAGGGCCGGAAGTATAACTTTTACCCGCCTCAATCACTGCTTCAAGAACAGGCATTCCTCTTTTAATTGCATTGCCAACAATCACCACATCCGCTTTTAATGCCAAACTGGCATCCTCATAGCCATCAGTCCAGGAGATTCCCTTGGCAGCAAGCAAATCACTAATTGGTGGGTAACAATTTGCATCACTCCCCGTTACTGTATAACCGGAGTCACGCGCAAGTAGCGCTAATGCGCTCATAAAAGTGCCACTTATTCCTAAAATATGTAAATGCATAATTCACTCATTGTAATGAAGAAACAGTTAGAATATTGACCGCAATTAAACCAAAAGCAGCAAGTACCGATTGAATGGGCGTTGTGTTCAGCGCATATTTATAAACATGCGCTGTAATCACAAATTGCCAAACAGATAAACCAATGCTTAGGAATAAATAGAGGACGCCCAAAAATAATAATACCGGATTTTTTAAATGAATTTGTGATAAGTATGGAGCAAGGAACAACAAAGGTGCAACCAAAATATGGATGATAATACTTGTGTAGAATAATGCGGTTACCGTTTGTACCAACCTTGATGCCAGTCCTTTTAAAAATAAAATAATATAGGTGTATAAAACATAAGAAAGAATCAAACAAGTTGCCACAAACAAATTATTGCCCACATCAATGGTGGAAGTAAAATAAGAAAAATTCCATTCAATCACCATTATTAGAGCTAAAAAAACACCACTCAAAAAAACTCGAATAATGGAGTAAGGTGTGTTTTCAGGACTTTCTTTTAATAAACAAATATCCCAGTAACGCTCTAATACAAGACGGATCATATGAACCTTCATTTATTAGTAACTTATCAACAACCTCGGGAAAAAATCCCTGCCTATGTCCCGCACCTTGTCCGCAGGGCGTAGGATATGTGGTTTTCCCAGACTTATTGAGAAGTTACGTTTTTTATAAATAACTCAGACCAATCGTAGATTCGTTCTTAATGTAATAACTTTTAACCACCGATGACCTCTTTGTTCCTTATTTTTAATAGTGTAGTCTAATCTTGATTCGGTTGAACTTTTATTGCCCCTTGCCCCACTGGAATGGCATTATTTTTTTTCTTGATAATGCTCAGTTGTTGTACCACGGGCTGACTCCATGGCCCTGAAATTTTATAACTGTAAGCCGAAATTTTTTGCATACCTTGATTAATAATTTTAGTCGCTACCCAGGTAGCAACACCAGCAACTGGTCCACCCGCAATCGTGGCAACAATAGGTAAACTTGCCGTGATATGTGGCGATATCTTCAAATTCAAATCATAAATGTGTTTTACCAAATCAAGATCACCTTTCATACTTGCATAAGCAACAGGCCCATCAAGGTAGCTGTCTTGCGTGCTCATGATGCCTTTATTCACATCAAAGTTTCCTTGGAACACATCAAAACTATATCCTTGGTGTGCTAAATCACTAAAATCAAGCTGTAAACGTCTAGGAATGGTTTGTAAACTTAAAATGCTTAATAACTTACCTAGATCTAATTTTTCTTCTGTTTCATGGCTTAAATGTGTGATTCTGCCATTTTTAAGCTGTAAATACATAGCACCATTTAAAGAGGCCATTGAAAAATTATATAAACTCTTATTCCACCCACCTTTAAACTCAAAATAACCCTTTTTTGCATCCACGACAGGATTAAAACTCCAACGCTCAAGAGTTTTAGATAAATTAGTGATATCTAATTTCACATGAACGCTGGTTTTATTTACATTCTTTTTTTGAGTCCATTCGCCATTAATATTAAAGTGATACACAGGTGAATCAATTCGACAATAATTCAGGGTCCAGCGCTCAGCAGTAGATTGACTTTTAAACGTCACATCACCAATTTGTACCTGCCCTACAGACACGTTATCAACACGTAAATTAAGATTAGGAATTTGATCTGGGTGTACTTTAGCCGATGACTCAGGAGAAGAATCAAGCTGAGTCATATCTATTTTATCTAAATGCAGGTGTTGAACATGCCCACTCAATTCGTTAGTTGCCTTATGATACAGTAAATCGCCAACAATATTTTTTTGCTTCACGTTAAACGACCAAGTCTTATTAGATAATAATTTTGCTTTGACAACCATTGCATCAAATTGTTGTTTCATGAAACTTAATTTATCCAACGTAACATTGATTATTCTTAATCGATTCATTAACGTGCTATTTGTTGGCGCAGCAGAAAATTGGGTGTATATATCCTTCCATTGACTTAAATCAAACCCCTTTAATGAACCAACTACCGCTAAGCCTGGTAATTTTTGATTAACTGCATTTGCACTACCTAATCGTATTTGGCCAGAATCAAAATCAAACACACCATTCGTTGTCTTAAATAAGAGGTCAGAGCTGACACGATTATCGTAATTGGACTTTAAGCGGATTGATTTATCAGGATTTAAATCAAGATTAACTTCTAATAAGGCTTTATCTTGGCGTTTTTTACCTAAAGGCGCGGGTAAATTAACAGTCAATCCATACAATGAGGAATTAAAATTGACGCTGTCGGCTTCAGTAGGTTTGTTGGCTAATTTTAAGATAGCATTCACCGGGAACGATCCTTTCATTAACGAAAAAATAGCTAAGTTAAACTTACTTTTTAAGGAATCAACTGTCCACGTTCCATCAACACTAATTGTTGTAGCTGGTTTAGGTGTTTTAACCGATTGTATTTTAACATTCAACGGGTGCTCTAATGCAGTTGCAACTAAAGAGCTGTCACTAACGCCATCCTCGTTAAAGAATAACTCGCCACTTACCTCCTCAAGGGCAAATTTAACGAACTCATGCTTGACCAAAATTGAATTATTTTTAAAGGTTAAATCACCTTTAGCTAATACCTTATCGTTTTCAGGATATAAAGGAACTTCCAAATTTAAATTTAACTGTGCAGCTCCTTTAATCCACAATTGCTTTAAAAGAGTTAGTTTTGTTTGTAAGGGTGAAGCCATGACATAGTTCACCATTTTTTGCACAGGTGCGTAAATGCTTCCACTAATGAGCAGATTTTCTTTATTTTTACCTATATCATCAATACGCAAGTTCATCTGTTTTACAGGAACTCCTTGAAAATCAGCATTCAAGATATCTATATTCAAATTACGATTTTTAAGTTGGATATTTCCCTCGATTTCCTTAATGATTTTCCATTTAGGATTGATGTATAACTCACCCCCACTCGCATGGCTGGTAATAGTAAATTCACCATTATGATCATCAAAAGGAAAATCTTTGGCTAATCCATTTAATGTAACTGTTCCACTTATATCCGTAATACGCTTCAGATCGGTTGTTAACCAATGGTACAATTTGGGCTTCATTTTTTTCTTTGGTAGGAACGCAGCCCATTGCTGTATATTTTTACCAGAAAACTCAGCGCCAAGACGAATAGTACCAACAGATTGACGTGTGACCTGATCGATTGCCCCTTGTGCACTCAAAGTTAAATCGGGCTTACTTAAAACAAAACGGTCCATACTGATGCGCAAACCATCACTTAACTCTTTCCAATCAAATGAACCATTAAGCAGGGTTAAGTTTTGCACAGGATAACCTTTTACAGCGATCGTTGTATTTTCTGAATCCAGTTCTAAGCGCCCTTCCTGAGGTTGCCAATTGACAACACCGGAAAGATTTTTTACCTCTGGAATATTCTTTTTAGTATTTCCATTCCAGCTTAATTGCTCAAACCGAGTAAGAACGTATGTAATTTCATTTTTTTGTGTCCATATGTTCGTTGTATTTACCAATGGCTTGTCTGCAGTAACATCCGCATTAGTTGCAACAGAGAGCAATGGAACCAGTGGAATACTAAAAGAATCATCACTTGCCTTCATTAAAACCTGAGTATCCTGTAACACCCCCCGAGGCTTCATTTGCAATAAAGTTTGAATACTTTTGGGCCAGTTAATCGCATCAGATAATAAAGATTCTATAATGATAGTTTTAACAAAAAATTGATAACTTTGCTGTTCATTATTGTAGGTCACCAAGATTTGATTGTCAGGCCAACTCAAACCGGCAACTCGCAATTGAATGTTATCACCATGTAATTGCCATCCTGTACCATTTGGTTTCCAGGATAAGTTAGCGAAAAAAGATTGAATCAATTGGCTGTGTTGATTATTAAGTAAACGCCATGCTAATCGTTCTAATTTAATCTGAGCCTGTACTGATGCTACAGCTCCTTGATGAATATCCATCCAGAGTTGAATATCACCTTTACCACCTTCCAGATGTTCTGTAGCTTTAGGAAATAAACATTGCCATTGAGCAGGCATCACATTTTGAGCAGAAAAATAGAATTTCCCGTCAATGTCTTCAAAATGCTCAGCATCAAAATACCCATCACCCAATAATTGAAAATCAGTACTGTTGGTTTGTTCGAGTCGAGCATTACCCTTTAACTTATAATGTCCGCCATTATTCAAAACTGAGACATTAAGCCCATCCACAGGAATAATGCCGCCATCACTAAAATAAAAATGCGCAGAAACCCGTTTGATAATTAAACGCTCTTGTTGGGATAACCAAATTAGAATTTGTTTTGATTTCTCAGGGGTCATATCTTCAGCATGAATAGTATCCGTACTAATACCATCAATAGTCCAATGCCCCTGTTTTTCTCTCAGCGTTAAGTGCATGTCATCAATATACAAAACACCAGGTTGTATCTGCCAATTCCATAGCGACTTAAATAAATTGATGCCAACCAATAACTTATTTAAACGAAACACATTTTTTGAATCATCACCCAAGGTGACTTGTTTTAATTTAAGAACAGGTTGAAACCAGTACCAACCGGTTTCCATGGATTGAATAGTTACTGGTTGTCCCAGAAGTAAAGACAGATGCTGTTCGACATCACTTTTATATTGTTTTGCCCAAGGGGTTAGCGAACGAAAAATGCTGGAAAAAACCGCCATAAGAATAATGAGGACAGCTACGGTCATCCATAATTTTTTAAATACCTTCTTCACTATATCCGCTTTAATTACTCATTAATTTTATTACTATACCACTGCTTTTGTGCATACTCATCATTTTCTTTCTGTTCCATACGCTGCAATTTAAATTGTTGGCTTTTTTTAACACGTTCGATTAATAAGTTGACACCTTTCTCAGAAGTTTTTGCCTGTTTGTAGGTAAATTCAGCCTTAGCACGTATTTTAGCCAAATAAGCTAAGTGGCCATTCATCTGTACTAACGCAGTATCAAGATGAGTAATAAAATCAATACGGTTGCGCAAACGCCCAACATAAGTTCCCTTTTCACCAAGAGATTCTAATTGTTGTAAATAGTCTTGGCGATAACCTACTAATTGCTCATGCTTTAATTTATTCTTTTTAAACTGTTCTTGTGCATTTAACAGCTGTTGGTACGCGGTTTTTGTTATTTCTTTTTTTATTTCCAACAATTGCATCAAGCGGTCCAATCGCTGATTCATTAATTAACTCCTAAATGATGATGCTAACTGGGATAATAAACTCACACTGTCATTGTAATTAAACTGCTCATTCATTCCCTGTTCCATGTATTTTCTAATTTTATCCCTTGCCAGAATGGCCTTATCTAAATTTGGATCAGAACCTTTGACGTAGGCCCCCAACAAAATAAAATCCTTATTTTTTTCATAAAGTGATAAGTATTTTTTAAACAATAACATATCATTCATTTGCTGCTCAGGTACCACAGTTTGCATCACCCGACTGATCGATGCCTCCAAATCAATAGCAGGGTATTGCCCTTCTTCAGCTAACGATCGACTTAAAACAATATGGCCATCCAAAATAGCACGTGCGGCATCAGCAATAGGATCTTGTAAGTCATCACCTTCAGTTAAAACCGTATAAAATGCCGTAATTGAACCACTTCCAGGCGCACCATTACCTGCGCGCTCAACCAGTTTAGGCAATTTTGCAAACACAGAAGGCGGATAGCCTTTGGTCGCCGGGGCTTCGCCAATAGATAAAGCAATTTCGCGTTGCGCTTGCGCAAAGCGGGTTAAAGAATCCATCAACAATAGAACATGTTTACCCTGATCACGAAAATACTCTGCAATGCTGGTCGCGACTTTAGCACCATGCAATCGTCTTAACGGACTTTCATCTGCAGGAGCGGCAACCACCACCGCTCGTTTTAAACCTTCTTCGCCTAAACTGCATTCGATAAACTCTTTAACCTCACGTCCACGCTCACCGATTAAGCCAACAACAACCACGTCTGCTTTGGTAAAACGAGTCATCATACCCAAGAGTACTGATTTACCCACACCACTACCCGCAAATAATCCAATGCGTTGACCACGACCAACCGTGATTAAACCATTAATCGCTCGGATTCCTACGTCTAAATAAGTATCTATTGCGGCTCTTTTTAAAGGATTAATCGCGGCGCATTCTAAGGGGTAGGTTTCGCTAAGTTCAATGGGGGGGCCATCATCAATAAGGGTGCCAGAACCATTAACAATGCGTCCCAATAAAGGCCATCCTATTTCGACCTGAGCAACTCGCCCTGTTGGTGTAATAATCATGCCCGGCGCTAGGCCTTGGATATTACCTATAGACATTAAATAAACACGTTCATTGCCAAAACCAACGACTTCCGCCTCAATAGAATGGGATTCATTAACATTAATAAAGCAATGAGCGCCGACGGCTTGATTAAACCCTTGGGCCTCCAAAGTAAGACCTACAGCGCGACTGACACGACCACAATGCAATAATCCAGAATGCTCTTCAACACGCATTTCTGACATGATTTTAATTAATCGAGACTCATAAATACTCATTACTTAATCCTGTACCTGCATCGGTACAATCAGATCATTTTTCGTGATGTACTTTGCAAACAATGTAGCAAAACGCGTGTGGATGCGACCATCCAGTTCACTATGCTCTCCTTTAAGATAAAAATCACCTCGATTCAGAGCAGGATCTGCAATTAAAATTTCATGTAAACCAGGGATTTCATTTTCGCCAATTTCTGTTTGAATCCAAGCAACATCAAGGGGGTGCATCGCAAGCAGTCGATGATTATTTAAGGTAGGTAATTCCGTTTTAATTTCATTAAGCAAATCACGTAGCTTATCCGGATTAACCGATAATTCTACCGCAATGCAATGCTGACTTAACCAAAGAATCGTTTGCAGTATTTCCTGGGTAACGTGTTCATCTAAAAGTTTTACTGGATTTTGAATTAAATCAAACCAGCGAGCAAATTCTTTCTTTTTTTCATTCAGTTCTACTTGCGCCTGTTGCAAGCCCTGCTCATATCCTTTTTTAATTGCCTCCTGACGCAACAGCTCGCATTCAGCAAGAAAGGCTTCCTTTTCATCAATAACAACAGGTTCTTCAACATTATTTTTAGTCGGTTGATATTCCCAAACACTAAACTCATTATTAGTGCCTTGCTTCTTGTTATAAGGCTCAAATTTATTTGGCATGTAACGTCCTTTACCTAACAATACTCATTGCGCCATAAGGCCTATCTTCATCCCTACGTTCCGTCGCTTATCCGCGAAACGTAGGCACGGTGATTAAATCATTTCATCTCCGCCCTTAGCGCCTAGTGCAATCTTGCCTTCTTCAGCAAGACTCTTTGCAATAGCTAAAATATCACGCTGTGCTTTTTCCACATCAACAACTTTAACCGGCCCTTGAAGATCAATATCTTCACGTAACAAATCAGCAGCACGTTTGGACATATTCATAAATATTTTTTCTTTAGTAGGCTCAGTAGTCCCTTTTAAAGCCAATTTCAATAACTCAGGAGAGACATCTCGCAATAAGGTTTGCACGCTTCGATCATCCATATCAACTAAGTTTTCAAAGACAAACATTTTATCGCGGATTTTATCACTTAAATCAGCATCCCAATCCTTAATCTTATTGAGAACTTCCTCTTCCATGGAGCCATCAAAATAGTTAATTACGTCAGCAACACTTTTAATTCCACCAATAGATGCTGATTTACTCACCTTTTGACCACTGAGCTGCTTTTCAATAACTTGACCGAGTTCAGAAATCGCCTCTGGTTTTACCGTATCGATATTGCACATCCGCAATAAGACTTCAGAGCGTTTTTCCACACTAAAGTAGCTAACAACTTCAGCTGCTTGTTCGCTATCAAGATGTATTAATATCGTGGCGATAATTTGTGGGTGTTCATTTCGAATAACATCAGCGATTAAGCGTCCATCCAACCATTTTAATCGATTAAGACCACTGTCCTTATCGGATACTAAAATCCTATCAATAAATGGCGTTGCTTTTTCCAATCCTAAGGCTTCGATCAGTACCGTTCGCAAATAATGCTCTGTATCTACAGCTAAACTGGTTTGATCCCCAATAGCATTGGTAAAATCAACCAAAACATTTTGCATTTTTGCCTTTGTTACAGTATTCAATGCCGCCATAGCCATACCAACTTTTTGTACCTGCCGTGGCTCTAAATGTTTTAATACTTCTGCAGCATTTTTTTCACCCATACTTAATAACAATATGGCTGCACGCTCTATTCCATCCATTTTTACCCCCGATCAACCCAAGTTTTAACTACCTGCGCAACGCGCTTGGGTTCTTTATCCACAACTTGGCGTAATAAATTTAATTGAGATTCATAATCATTCGCGTCTTTAATGGCTATTGTTCCATCATAGGTTAGCTCTCCTTGAGGCTCATCAATGTCTTCAAGATAAGCCCCTCCACCAACACCTTTATTATTTGCAAGGGTTTTAAGCATGGGCCTTAACACCCCAAAAATCATTGCTAAGACAAATAATGCGCCAGCAACTTGCTTGACTATAGACCAGAAAATATCCTTCTGCCAAAAGCGCTCCTCAGGAATAGGTGCGATTGGATCAGGCTTAACAAAGTCACTATTGATTACATTTAAGCTATCACCACGTTGGGAATTTAAACCAATTGCATCGGCAACAAGCAGTTTAATTTGGTCTATTTCTTTTGCGGTTAATGCTTTCTTAGTCATTGCCTTAGTTTTTTCATCCATAACGGCTGGATTATCTACCAATACAGCAACTGATAAGCGCTTAATGGTTCCCGGCTGATTCTTCGTGTGGCTTATGGTCTTATCTAACTCAAAGTTTTTAGTACTTTGAGTACGCGTATCACTCGACTGGCTCGCATCCGAGGATGGCTGCGCGGGTTGTTGCTGCGCATTAGGAGCCGCTGGATTTTTATTGTTAAGCGAAGGATTCGGTTGTGGCGTATTCGACAAGGTTCCTGGAACGCCAGCCGCATCACTGGCTGAATTTCGCTTTTCTTGCATTGTTTGCTCGCTGCGCAACGAAGGAAGCTCAGGATTAAACATTTCTTGTGTTTGCTCATAACTGGTAAAATCAATATCAGCAGACACTTTTGCCCTTACACGACCATAACCTAATAAAGGCGTCAAAATATCTTGAATTTTTTGTGCGTATTGATGCTCCAAATTTTGTCTGTAATCTAAGAAGCGCTCTGTATCTGTGAATAAAGTTTGACCACCACCTTCATTGAGTAATTGGCCATCCTGATCAACGACAGTAACGCGACTGGCTGACAAATTTGGAATACTGGAGGCAACTAAATTAATAATGGCTGAAACCGTGTGTTTTTTTAGTTCTAAACCAGAATATACATCGATAAAAACCGAGGCACTTGGCTGATGAATATCACGGACAAAAGCTGATTCACGTGGGATGGCTAAATGAACACGGGCAGCTTTGATATCGTTAAATTTACTAATAGTGCGCGCTAATTCGGCTTCTAAAGCTTGCTTATAGCGAGCACTCTCCATAAATTGGCTGCTATTAAAAGCGTTACCACTAGAAAACAACTCTTCAGAACCAACAGGATCTCGTGGCAGCCCTTCCGCCGCTAATTTAAGCCGCGTACTTTGTAAATTTGCTGACGGAATCAAAATAGTGCTGTTGTTATTATCAATTTTAAACTCAATTCCATTACGCTCAAGTGCGGATACGACTTCAGCAGCATCGCGTGTATTCATTTGAGTATATAAAGGAACATAATTGGGGTCACGTGACCATAAAACCACAGCTAAGCCGATTGCAACGCTTGCCGCCAAGCCGATTAATAAACCAATTTGACGCGGAATAGATAAGCTTGCAAATTTTGCTGCTACCATTGAAGCATTATCAGCCAATGCCATATTAAACTCCTGTGAAATCTGCCCTGTAAAATAACTTGGGAGTTACTATTTGTCTATACTGGCATGCCCATAATGTCTTGATATGCTTGCAAAAATTTATTTCTAACTCGTATTGCAGCCTCTAGTCCGATATTCGATTTTTGAGTGGCAATCATCACCTCACCAATGCTTACTTTGGAATCACCAAGTTCATAACGAGTTTTTAAAGAATCCGCTTTTTCATTAAGATTGCTAACCTGATTCAGGGCTTTCTGGAAAACAGCACTAAAAGGAGATTGATTCGCTTGTGTATCAACGATCGAGCCTTCCGCTTTGGCTGCCATTGATTGCATTTGGTTAAACAGGTTAACGGTATTAATATCACTCATATCCTTATTCTTCCTCTACATAAATAATACTTTTCTTATTTTTTGTCTTGCTAAAAAACTTCGAACATGAACGCACTTAATCCCTAACGCTCACTATTCGCCCATTTAACATCACCCGCTATACAACATACCCTTCTTCACGCATTTTTGCTAGCTTATAACGTAAAGTTCTCTCACTTACGCCAAGTAAAGCAGCAACTTTTTGTCGATTTCCCTCATTCTCCAACAATGTTTTCTCAATTAATTCAAATTCATGAACTTGCAGATTTTTACTGCTGGCAGCAGAGTTTATTTCTGGAGCCATCGTTGTAGTCAATGACAATTGTAAATGTTCCGCGTCAATAATACCTTGCGTTTGTAAAACCAAAGCGCGCTGGATCACGTTATCAAGCTCACGCGCATTTCCAGGCCAAGGATAAGCAAGCATTAATTTTTGTGCGGTAGTACTAATTACTGGAACAATAGGCTGCTTGTGCTGACAATGTTTACGAATTAGATAATTAGCTAAGGGAATAATATCATTTTTCCGTTCCCGCAAAGGATGCCATTGTAAGGGAAAAACATTCAAACGATAAAATAAGTCCTCTCTGAAACGCCCAGCTTGAACTTCATCTTTAAGTTGTCTATTGGTTGTAGCAAGAATGCGAACGTCCAGACTAATCATTTTATTGGCACCAATTCGCTCCACTTCTTTCTCTTGGAGAACGCGAAGGAGTTTAGCCTGCAAACTTAACGGCATTTCACTTACTTCATCAAGGAGTAAGGTACCGTGTTGCGCTTGCTCAAATTTACCAGGAGTAGATTTATAAGCGCCAGTAAAAGAACCCTTTTCATAGCCAAATAACGTTGCCTCCAACATTTGCTCAGGAATAGCAGCACAATTGATTGCAATAAACGGTTGTTTTCTGCGTGGAGAATGATCGTGAATGAAATGTGCTAAAACCTCTTTACCAGTCCCACTTTCACCACTAATCATAACACCAACATCAGATTGAGCAACTTTTAATGCCATTGACAACAAGGCCTGACTTTTAGGATCTTGAGCAATAGGCTCACCAGTATCCTCATCAAACTCAACTTTAATAAATTGATTAATTTTATCAATAAGCACTTGAGCACTAAACGGTTTCTGCAAGTAGTCGACTGCTCCGCGACGCATAGCAATAACGGCATCTTGCACCGAACCATAAGCCGTCATCAAAATAACAGGCAAACCTGGGCGTTTTCGCTGAATTTGATCTAATAGCTGATTACCATCTAATTCATCCATCCTAATATCAGATAACACAACTGCTGGATTATGCAATTCAAGCAAAGCCAATGCTTCCTTACCGTCTTTAGCAGTAATATAGGTATGGCCTGCAATAGTCATCGTTTCTGCTAATGCTTCTCTCAATACTGGATCATCTTCAACAATTAGAACATGACTCATATTAAAGTCCCTTTTCTATAGGGTCTGTTGACATTTCTACTATCTTGGCTAGCAAAATATCAACAGCCCCTACCAATGTTATCATTTGGCTAATGTATTATGGCAAATACAGATTGACCTGCGTACCAACCCCTTCCATCGACTCTAAGCTCACTCGACCTCCGTGCGCTTTGACTACAGCATAAACAACGGCTAAACCCAAACCGGTACCCTGGGCTTTTGTGGTATAAAATGGTGAAAACGCATGATTCTTCACCTCTTCCGACATTCCCGTCCCATTATCCTCAACTAATATTTGTATACCGGAATTGTCCATTGATGCAAGTGTTAAATAAACCTCTGTAGCTTCAGACTGTATTGCATTTATCACTAAATTTAAAACAGCACCAATTAACGATTCACCATGAATCGTGCCTTCGCGGGTAATCAGCTGATTATTGACCTGAAATAATACTGAATTTAATGCGACATAAGGATGCGCTCTCTGAATTAATTGCGAACACCAATAATCCATATCCATATGTGTTGGTTCAATCGTAGTGCCTCGAGCAAACAACAATAAATCCTGAATTTGTTGTTCAATACTGGTATGGCATTCTTGCAGCCTGTAAATCCAGTTTTGTATACGAGTATCCATATCAGGCAAATTATTTAGATGCTCAGTGTATAACATTGCCGATGCTAATGGAGTTCTGATTTGATGTGCTAGCTGTGCAGTCATCGTACCAATGGAGACTAAACGTTTTTCATTTTCTTTTGCTTTCTCATAATCGCGGGTGGCCGTAATATCAGTTAAACTAATTAAAATCCCAGGTAAACTGTCTAAAGTAGCAATGGCTATATGCACACGGCGCCCATCAGCCAAAGATACCTCATGTCCATCATCAGCACGAGGGACAAAGGCACGTAAAAGGACATCTAACCATAAGGAATCAAGCAAACCATAACCTAACATCGCCTCAGCGGTAGGATTAAGCCAAACAATGCGCCCTTGAGAATTGATAATAACTAATGCAGTAGGCAAACTGGACAAAATATCCCATTCGGATAAAGAGATATGAGGCCTTACTGCACATGTTTGATAATTTGAATAATGCATACTGGACGTTATGATTACACGGATATCAATGACTGTAACAAATTTTTTTAAGAAATGAAAATGCCTTTAAAATCAGGCAATTAGTTTTAAATATTTCTTGATAACTCAATGATAAAACGCATCGTTAAAAAGCCAATCATTTTTTTCTGAAAAAAGCGCTAATAAAGATCATGAAGCCTAAAATATTACAATTATTTATTACGTTATACATGCTTAATCAGATTATGAGTATCCACGAAATTTACGTAAGAACTAATTTAACGCGAATTAAGATAAGAAATTCAAGGTGCCTATGGCACAAGGCCGACTAAGTCGGCGACCTATCATGTTCTGACGTTTTAATTATTATTATCTAAAACCGGCGACTTGGATTCTCTAAATTTTTCCATTTTGTGTGCATACTCATTACCTGACTTGGAAGGTTCCAAGTCCTAACACGGCAAGCGCAGGCATTTTTTTGCCAGCACTTACAGTGAATAGGTGAACAATTAGTGTCAATGAATATTTCTTCGCAACAGCTCTTCTGATTGAGGCTCCTCAATTGAAACATCTTGTGGCTGAAAAAAAACATTTTTATTAGAGGAGGTACTGGTCTTTTCAAAGTTGCTTAAATCACCTAAATCCACATACTCTGCTGCAGCCATCAGTACTTTGAAGGAATCATTCTCGCAACTGTTGTTGTATAGAGCACCAAATTCATCCAAGACTCTATCTGCAACATTTTTTGAGATCTGCATCCAAATGACAGGAACACCCTCTTTTTTTATTTGCTCCAGCAACTCAGTTGACAAAGCAGTGGGTTGCTTAGAAAGCGCTGTCAAATACGTTCTAGCTTCTTCTTTTACCACCAGCGAAAACTTCAATGTAGCGGCTTTTTTTGTAATAAAAAGGACTTCAACATCGGGATGCAGTCCTTGTAGTTTCTCCATTAACTTATTGAAGATTCCTTCAGGACAAATGAATCTATCGTTAGAGTGTTTATCATCAACGCCAAGTTCGGATAAATTATAACCGCGTTGAATTTCATAAAGACCCTCAATAAATTGTACTTTGGCATCATCCAGGCTGCCCACCCGATTTGCTTCATCATGAATAGCCAGCCATGAAAGTACCAGGAGCTGCCGCGTCGATACATTGGATACTTTATCGGTATAGGTATAATCATTTGCCGTAAGTCGTTTAAGACAGCGTTTGGCAGTCTCAGTTTTTGAGGTTATTGAGTTATCGGCGGGTAACTCATTACCCCATAGCATTAATTCATGGAGGCCGTTTTCTAAAAGCTGAGTTTCATAACGAAGTAATAGCTTCTTTGCACTCACAGAGACCGATTGGTTAACACTGGCGAAGTGAGTACTTTGACGATCGTTAAATGCGACTTGTATTCCAGCCCCAATAGGAAAAAAGGTACGATTAACAAAATGCACAAATGCGGCCTGGCCTTCAGCTTCATTATTTGTGTGTTGTTCTGCAATCGCGACAATGAGCTGAAATCGCTCAGTCGTTAGTTCATTAACTGGAATTCTAGACCAGAGGTCCTGCGTTTCAATACCAAATAAAATAGCAGAATTAGTGAACAAGAGGTCAAAATTAGCCCCCGTTAATAAACCAGCCCGGCTCAGTAGAGTAAGGGCCGAAACAACCGAGAGTGGGTCCTGGTGTTTCGATACCGCGTCATAATTAGCATGAGCTGCATTTTCAGTTAACAAACCTGACTCGTTCATTAAATAAAGAGCATTATCCAGGATTCTATTGCGTCTAAGACATTTAGTAATATATGGGTCATCTATTCCTTCTAAGGTCAGAAGAAAGAAATTAGTAGCCAATGCTTCGCGAAAATGTTTCTTACCCTCATCACTCAGGTTATTGCCCCTAAGGTCAAGGGAGGTCAGGATCTTGTTGCTTGCAAGTGCCTTGGCAAGATCTTTAGCATCCTCATCACCCAGGTTATTGTCCCTAAGGTCAAGGATGGTCAGGGTTTCATCGTTTTCCTGAAGTTTTTCTAGTATTAATACATCTATTGGCATGATAATTTCCCCATAATGATTACAACAGGTCCTATGTTAGATAATTAGAATGAGCTTTGTGGTTACGTTATACAAAATGGGCTGTTTCTTTAACAATAAACACCCCGGGTTATCGTCAAAGAATAAGTCTAAAGAATAATCCGAATGGTCGATATAATATCTTTTATCCGTGTTTATATCAAACTAGCTGAGCCAGGCGACGCAGTCCGTGGCCTATCGTGTTTTGTGTTAAACTAACGCATTGAATTAATTAAATTATTTTGTGCTATCATTACCGTGGATTTCATTTAGAACATAGAGAAATTGGCGAACGTTTTGACTACAGCATCAATAAAACCCTAATCTGCCGACATTACATGCGAAGCCATACCCACTATCCTTGTGCCAATCCCTCTCATGTACATATGAAAGAAGTTGTGGCCTTATATGCTGATTAAATTCCTGAATAATTTAATCAACGTATGGGTACTCAAGACTTATCAGCACCCTCATCTAACTTTCGTAAAAAGGCAAGTTTTTCAGCAATTTTGATTTCCAAACCACGAGGCACAGGTTGATACCACGTAGGATCTTTCATTCCATCTGGAAAATACTGTTCACCAGCAGCATAAGCATGAGGCTCATCATGGGCATAACGGTATTCATGGCCATAACCCAATTGTTTCATTAAACGTGTTGGGGCATTACGTAAATGAATCGGTACTTCGCGAGATTTATCTTGTTTAACAAAGGCCATAGCTTGATTAAAAGCCTTATAGCCTGCATTACTTTTAGCAGCGACTGAAAGATAAATAACTGCCTGTCCTAAAGCCAAATTTCCTTCGGGGGACCCTAAGCGTTCATAAGTTGTTGCTGCATCATTAGCGAGTTGAATGGCTCGTGGATCGGCTAAACCAATATCCTCCCATGCCATGCGGACAATACGACGCGCTAAGTAATGCGGATCAACACCTCCATCCAACATACGACATAGCCAATAAAGTGCGGCATCAGGATCAGAGCCACGAACGGATTTATGCAAAGCAGAAATTTGATCGTAAAAATTTTCTCCACCCTTATCAAAACGTCTCACATTCTGAGCCAATGAATTGATAACAAACTCTTTATCAACCTGATTAATATTCATGGCCGTGCATGCAGTCTGTAATTGCTCAACGCAATTTAATAATCTTCGGGCATCGCCATCAGCATAATCAATAACGATTGCTACCGCTGCATCATCAAAGGGGATATGAGATAAAACGGCCTGATGTGCTTTTTGAAATAATTGCTTGAGTTCTTCGTTAGTCAAGGGCTTTAATACATATACTTGTGCTCGTGAAAGTAATGCTGAATTGACTTCAAAAGATGGGTTTTCTGTTGTAGCACCAATGAATGTAACCAAGCCTGATTCGGTATAAGGTAATAGTGCATCTTGCTGTGCTTTATTAAAGCGATGGATTTCATCAATAAATAAGATGGTATGTTTGCCTTGAGCTAGATTTTCTTGCGCTCGTTCCATGGCAGCGCGAATATCTTTCACTCCAGAAAAAACAGCAGAAAGTGCAATCCACTCACATTCAAAAGCAGCGGCCGCGATGTGAGCAATGGTTGTTTTACCAACACCAGGAGGCCCCCATAAAATCATAGAATGGAGTTTGCGGCCAAGAAAACTTAGCCGCAAAGGCTTACCATCACCTAATAAATGGCTCTGCCCAATGACCTCATCAAGGTGTTTAGGCCGTAAAAGCTCCGCTAAAGGCGGAGATGGTGTTTTCTTAGATTCACTCATTGCTGTACCACATCAACCCCTTTTGGCGGTTTAAACTGAAATAAAGCAGCCGCTAATTTAGGATTTAACTTGGCCTGTGATAATTGCACTGACGTCACTTGTCCTAATTGGTCAAACAATTCCAAACCTACTAACAGATTTTGACGAAACATTAATCTAATCCGCTGAAAATTAGCTTTGGCAGATTTTGCTTTCAAATCAAAAGAAAGCTCATTCCCTGAACCACTTTGACTTACGGTAAAATCTCGAGTTACCGTATCATCATAACCACTTAAAAATAAGGCGGCAGTACCACCTAAGCCTTTTTGTTGTTTTTTAACGGTTACTTGTTCTAAATCCGTATCATAAACCCAAATGCGCTGGCCATCTGCTATCATCAATTGCGCCATAGGCTCTTTTGTTTGCCAGCGGAAACGTCCAGGTCTTTCTAAAGCCATAGTCCCTGATGAACGCGAGACCACGCGTGATTTTGCCTTGACGACTTGCTTGAAGCTGGCCGTCATTGAACGAATCGAATTCAGCTTAACCTGTAATACTTGTTCCGGCGCTTCACTGAAGGCACCTGTAGAAAAACAGAAAAGTGCTGCTAATAGTATTTTTTTCATGGTTAATCCTCAGTCACTGAGTTCACTAAAACGTCCCTATAACCGCCATCTAATGGGCCAACAATTCCTGTACGTTCCATTTCTTCAACCATTCTGGCTGCGCGGTTATAACCAACTTTCAATCGTCGTTGTACAGAAGAAATACTCGCTTTGCGTGTTTGAATTACAAACTCCACCGCTTGATCATACAGCGGATCATCATCTTCGGCTTGTCCATCTTCATCCCCTCCGCCTTCATTGCCATCGCTTGTCATTTTTAAAATATCATCAATATAATCAGGCTCACCACGTGCACGCCAATCATCTGCAATACGATGTACTTCCTTATCATCAACAAATGCACCATGAACACGTAGAGGAGCACCACTTCCTGGAGCTAAATACAACATATCGCCGTGTCCTAATAATTGCTCGGCACCTTGCTGATCAAGTATAGTACGAGAATCAATTTTTGATGAAACCTGAAAGGACATCCGAGTAGGAATATTTGATTTAATCAACCCGGTTAATACATCAACAGAAGGCCTCTGGGTTGCAAGAATCATATGAATTCCTGCTGCACGTGCTTTTTGCGCAATTCGCGCAATTAATTGCTCTACTTTCTTGCCTACGACCATCATCATATCGGCAAGCTCGTCAATCACAACCACGACATAAGGCAATGCTTCTAATTTTGGTGCGGTTACATCCATAGAATCTACAGGTTTCCATAATGGATTATTTAAAGGCTCACCATTCGCAATAGCCTCAAGTACTTTAGCATTAAATCCTGCCAGATTTCTTACACCTAAAGAAGCCATTAATTTGTAACGACGTTCCATCTCCTCGACACACCAACGTAAAGCGCTTGCTGCTTCTTTCATGTCTGTGACAACAGGTGTTAATAAATGCGGAATGCCATCATAAACAGACAATTCCAGCATTTTCGGATCAACCATAATTAAACGCACTTGATCCGGAGTAGCCTTAAACAGAATACTTAAAATCATGGCGTTAATACCCACTGATTTACCAGAACCAGTGGTTCCTGCAACCAATAAATGGGGCATTTTAGCCAAATCAACAACAACAGGATGACCCGCAATATCAACCCCAAGAGCTAAAGTGATTGACGAGTGTGCCTGCTGGTACACATCAGCAGATAAAACATCTGATAAACGCACCATTTCGCGTGAATGGTTCGGTAATTCCAAACCCACCACTGTTTTGCCCGGGATTACTTCGACAACACGAACGGAAATTACCGATAAAGAACGCGCTAAATCTTTAGCTAATGCAGTCAATTTGCTGACTTTAACCCCAGCCGCTAATTGCAATTCAAAACGAGTAACTACTGGACCAGGATGTACCGCAACTACATCGGCCTGAATACCAAAGTCTAATAAATGTTGCTCTACATCGCGTGATACATTTTCTAATTCCTGATGGGTGTATCCCCCCATAGGCTTTCCTGGCTGGCCTTTATCCAATAAATCTAAAGAAGGTAAAGAACCTGGGTTATGCAGTTTAGGCGCACGAATTTCTTTGATTTCGCGCGCAGGAGGAGCAACCACTACAGGTGCAGGTTTAGCTACTGTTTGAGGTCTCACTTCATTATTCATTAAAATAGGAGGCGATTTTTCTTTCTCTGGCATTTTCTCTTTCTCACGCTCAACTTTTGCCTTAAATAATTTAGGCATGGTTTTTTCTACAACGGGTTTCGCATCAGCTGCTGGTTGACGTGCTCTATAATTCTTTATCCCAGAATTACCTAAATGAATTGCTTTTTGCACAACAACAGATGCTCTACTTATAAAGGATAAAGTATAAAAACCGATGAGCTCTATTGCATGAAGCCAAGATAAACCGGTTAACCAAGTAGTACCCACCAAAAACATAGCTAATAAAACTAAAGTTGCCCCATGCAAATTCAATACGTGGTACCAACTATTGCCAACTGCTTGTCCAATGAGTCCGCCAGGACCATGCATGGCATCCAACTGATGTAGTTGTGACTCAAAACTTAATAAACCACAACCACCAATAATCATCAGAATAAATCCTGTTGAACGAAGCAACAAAACATGCATATCCAGTGTTTTTAATGTGCGTAAATCTTGTAAGATGGCCCATGCAACGTAGACAAAAGTAATAGGCAACAAATAGGCAAGATAACCAAAGGCAAAATAAAGCGCATCAGCAATATACGCCCCTGCCTGTCCACCGGAATTAGCAATAGTTGCGCCTGAGCGTGACACGTGCGACCAGCCTGGATCACTAAATTGGTAGGTCATTAAAGACAGAAGCACAAACAGTGCACCAGTCAAAGTCAGTATAAAACTGCCCTCACTAATTCGTTTTATGATAAAATTTGGCATGGTTTTTTTAGAGGATCCAGCCTTTCTTCCCGTTTGTTGTTTTGCCATAGGTATTTTCATAGGTTTGTTTATGTCATAATATTCGCCATCTTAACACAAAATATCAAAATATTAAGGAAGGCTGAGACGATGACCGCACGCAATCACCACCGCTTAATTATATTAGGTTCAGGGCCGGCAGGTTACACTGCCGCAGTCTATGCTGCAAGAGCAAATCTTAATCCTGTTTTAATTACTGGCATGCAACCAGGAGGACAACTCACCACAACAACTGAAGTGGATAACTGGCCTGGAGATATTGAAGGCTTACACGGCCCTGCTCTTATGGAGCGGATGCAAAAACATGCTGAGCGTTTTGATACGAAAATTATTTTCGACCATATTGTTAAAGCAGATTTAACAAAACCACCATTTACACTTCATGGCGACAGTGAAACGTATACTTGTGACGCTTTAATTATCGCTACTGGTGCTTCAGCACGTTATTTAGGCTTAGAGTCAGAATCTGCTTATCAAGGCAAAGGGGTTTCTGCTTGCGCAACCTGTGATGGTTTCTTTTATCGCAATAAAACCGTTTGCGTTATTGGTGGTGGTAACACTGCTGTTGAAGAGGCACTCTATTTATCAAATCTTGCTGCATCAGTGACCTTAATTCATCGACGTGACAGCTTACGTGCAGAAAAAATTCTTCAAGATAAGTTATTTGAAAAAGTACGTACCGGCAACATCAAAATCATTTGGAACAGCGCTTTAGATGAAGTTCTAGGTGATGAGAAAAAAGTTGTTGGCGCCAGAATTTCTAATTTACAGGATGGCTCAATCCAGCAACTTGATGTCGATGGGGTATTTATCGCGATTGGACACACTCCCAATACCGGTTTGTTCGAAGGCCAGCTCAAAATGAAAGATGGCTATATTACGATTAAATCAGGCTTAGAGGGTATGGCGACCAGTACCTCTGTTCCGGGCGTGTTTGCTTGTGGGGATGTTGCAGATCATGTATATCGCCAAGCAATTACTTCTGCAGGTTTTGGTTGTATGGCTGCGCTTGATACAGAACAATTCTTAGATTTGGATTTAAAGTAATATTATTTGTAGGCTTCTTAGCTGTCAAACTATGCAATTTAACCTTACTTATCCTCGATCCGTTCGGACTGAGGAAGCGCTTTAGCGCTGTCTCGAAGCCTTGCTAGTCTTGGCACAAGGCTTCGAGATGACATAAATGCCTCCTCAGACCGAACGGTTTGGGAGAACATTAAAAAACCTTTTTTCCCTTAGCTTGACGGCAATGGACTATAAAACCAAACATACTGGCGAGTAAATGATCACAACCTATGCTTGCTCTGCTGCAGATTCTTTATTGCGATTTAGCATTTTTAACATAATATCCTTCCCCATTGCCTCAATCATTTTCATAAACAAAGGCGGTTTTTTGATTTGCAGACGACGTAAATCATCGTAGTACCAATACATATATTCCACAGGTTCGCGTGCATGTATGGTTGTGCTTGCATTACCATCACTAAAATAACTCATTTCACCAATAAAATGATAATGCCCTAACTCAAGAATAGAACCATGAATATCAATGTATACCTGTCCTTTAGTAATCAACATTAATGCCAAAACTGGTTTACCTTTTTCCAGGACTACTGTATCGCTCGCCAAACCTTTATGGCTTAATTTAATAAGACGTAAAAAATCACTGGTTTGCATGCTGTCAAAAAATATTTTTTTAATTTCCTGTAACTCTTCACTTAAATCTGTAGGTACCATGTCTCGTATCAAAAAGCCAATCTGCACAAAATTAACGAGTAGCGAAGCAATTGCCCAATAAGCCATTGGTGCTATATGAACCAATACGCCATATAATAAAAATGAGGTATCAGATAACGCGAATAGAATACGAATCAAAAGAACTTTTCTACAGCTCAGACTAAGAAGAATTAAAATATTCCCTAAACTATAAAGATAGTCCAATTGATTTTCCCCAAACTAATTTATAATAATTGTAGAATATATCATTCATTTATAAAGCAAAACATCGCAAATAAATCCAGAACTTGCGGAGAATTTTATTAAAATGTTAATCGATTTGAACGAAAACGATATCTTTCCCGATCCAGAAGCCAGTGACCAGCAAGGCTTATTACTTATCGGTGGTGAATTGTCGCCCAAACGTGTATTGCAAGCCTATTCTCAAGGAGTTTTCCCCTGGTATAGTCCTGGTTCACCAGTACTTTGGTGGTCTCCAAACCCACGACTTATTTTAATTCCTACAGAATTTAAAGTATCACGTAGCTTACAAAAAGCCTTAAAAAAACCTTTTCGATTTACTACTGATACCGTCTTTCGCCAAGTCATGATTGCCTGCGCTACATGCGCTGATCGCATTGACAATACATGGATAACAAATGAAATGATTGAAACATACACACAATTACATACTATGGGTTATGCCCATTCTTTTGAAATATGGCAAGATGAGGAATTAGTCGGCGGCTTATATGGTATTAGCTTGGGACGTGCTTTTTTTGGGGAATCGATGTTCCACACCGTAAAAGATACCTCAAAAATTGCCTTCTATCATTTATGCCAAGTTATGGCCGATTGGAATTTCAATTTTATTGATTGTCAATTACCCACGCCTCATTTGCAAAGTCTTGGCGCTAAAATCATCGCACGTAAAGAATTTCTTCGTTTATTAGCACATTCATTGGAGCATCCAACGAAACAAAAAACTTGGCATATTATTGCAAAATAAAGCGTATTAGTCTTTAATTTTTCGATAAAAATCAGTAGCTGACAAAAATGACTGTCGAAGGTTAATCCTATAAATAATTTGCAATTTATACCTTTAATGTAAATTTTAATGCGGGTTAATTGCCATTATTATCATTTTAGCAGTATACTTGCCTGAACTTTTGTTTTCACTTTGAAAACTTTATTAATCAATTTGGTACATCACTGAGAGACCTATGGCAAAAGAAGATCATATAGAAATGGCTGGTACTGTTATAGATACACTGCCCAACACAATGTTTCGGGTTGAATTAGAAAATGGACACGTCGTTACGGCCCACATTTCTGGTCGTATGCGTAAAAACTACATTAGAATTCTAACTGGCGATAAGGTTAAGGTTGAGTTAACTCCCTATGACTTATCCAAAGGTCGCATCATTTTCCGCGATAAAAACTAATCACACTGATGAATTGGGCTGCAAGGCCCATAGTCGTCAAGCAAAGGATTCAAAACCTAATATATTCCACGAATTTTCCATGTCTTATAGGCTGGGCTGTAAAGCCCTACGCTTCATCTTATCTAACAAATTGATACTTTAACCTTTAGGTTCTGATTGGTGAGTAGATAGGGTACTGGCTTTACAGCCCATTGCCACCAAGCTAAGGGAAAAAAGCTTCTTGATACTATCCAAAACAGTTCGAGTAGAGGAAGCGCTTTAGCGCTGTCTCGAAGCCTTGCTAATCTTAACGCAAGGCTTCGAAACGGCATAAATACCGCCTCAGCTCAGACGGATCGAGGATAGACAAGGTTAAATCCCTTGGCTTTACAGCCCAGAATCCGCTGGTTATAGCGCTTCAAAAATTGCCGCAGCGCCCATGCCCGTCCCAATACACATAGTCACCATACCGTAACGCCCTTTGGTTCTCTTCAAACCATGTAATAGCGTTGCGGTTCTAATTGCGCCGGTTGCTCCTAAAGGATGCCCTAAAGCAATAGCGCCACCTAAAGGATTCACTTTATCACGCGGCAGACCCAACTCCTTAATTACCGCTAATGCCTGCGCAGCAAAAGCCTCATTAAGCTCAATCCAATCGATTTGATCTAAAGTAAGCCCTGCACGTTTTAATGCAACTGGAATGGCCTTGATAGGACCTATTCCCATAACTTCTGGTGGAACACCTTCTACCGCATAACTTAATAAGCGCCCCATCGGCTTTAAATTATATTTTCGTACTGCTTCTTCACTTGCTAATAAGGCAATACCTGCGCCATCACTCGTTTGGGAACTATTTCCAGCAGTAACACTTCCTCGCACAGCAAATACGGGTCTTAATTTAGAAATAACATCATAAGAAGTATCTGCTCTTGGCCCCTCATCATCGCTAATCAGTTTTTTCTTTACGATTGTCGTATCGTTGGCTAAATCAGCGTGTCTTATCGTAATTTCTACCGGACTAATTTCCGCTTTAAAATCACCACGTGCTTGCGCTGCTACTGCTTTTTTATGGCTTTCAGCGGCAAACTCATCTTGTTGCTCTCGGCTGATTTTCCATTGTTTTGCCACGTTTTCTGCAGTAATCCCCATCCCATAAGCAATGGCAATGTGCTCGTTATCAAATATAGAAGGATTTGCCGTATATTTATTTCCCCCCAAAGGCACCATAGACATACTTTCAACGCCACCGGCAAGGGCAAGATGCATTTCACCACTACGAATAGCGGCAGCAGCTGTAGCAATACTTTGCACACCCGAAGAACAAAAGCGATTAATTGTCATTGCGGGAACTGAGTGTGGTAAATCAGCAAGCAAAGAGGCAATACGCGCCACATTCATGCCCTGCTCTCCTTCAGGCATCGCACAACCAATGACGACGTCACCAATTTCTTCCCAATCAACAGACTGATTACGACTTACTAAAGTTCGAATAGTGTGGGCTAATAAATTATCTGGTAACGTATGTTTAAAAACACCACGTGGTGCTTTACCTACTGGGGTGCGTAATACATCAACTATGTATATATTGGTCATTTGTCAAATCTCCTTATGCGCCCCTGTTTCTCAGCAATTCCTGATAAACAAGGGCGATTTAATCTACTGAATTTAATTACGTAACGGTTTGCCAGTTTCTAATAAATGGCTAATTCGTGCTTGGGTTAATGATGTTGAGGCCAAAGTAATAAATGCTTCGCGTTCCAGTTTCAACATCCATACCTCATCAACAATTGCGCCTTGATTCAGGTTTCCACCACAAAGCACTTTTGCCAATTCAGTAGCAAGGAAATAATCATGTTGCGATATAAAGCCCCCTTCTAACCAATTAACAAGACCAGCTTGTAATCGAGCCTGGCCTTCAATTCCTGCAACTTTAAAAGGCTTTTGTAAAGGCGGCAGATAATTCTCAGCATGCATTGATTTAATTTTAGCTAACGCCGCATAAAGAACTTCATCGGCATGCATTACAAAGGTATCCGTACTGCGTAAATAACCCATTTGCTTTGCCTCAGCCGCCGAGCCGGCTACTTGTGCCATCGCAATTTGTTGGAAATAACTTTGAATAACAGTCATTAAATCAGCATGAGGTAAGCTTGCAGCGCGCATAGCCATTTCTTTACAACCACCACCAGCAGGAATAACCCCAACTCCAGCTTCAACTAGACCTGGATAAGATTCAAAAGCAGCAACTACAGCATCACAATGCATCATAAATTCACAACCACCACCTAAAGCGCGCCCTCTTAATGCAGCAACCGTTGGAATAGTACTGTATTTTAAACGCAAAGCAGCCTGTTGAAATTGAGCAATCATCGCTTCCAAGGCGTGTAAATCATTGTTATTGTCTTGAATTATTTTTGAAATCCCGCGTAAATCAGCACCCGAACTAAAATTAGATGCATCTTGTTGATATACAATTAAACCACGACATTGTTTTTCAGCTGTTTCCAATGCGGCCTCCAATCCATCAAGAACAGATTGCCCCACAGTATTTGCTTTGCTTTTAAAGCTAAGTACAGCAACATCATCTTGCAAATGCCATAAGCGCATGCCTTCATTTTCATAAATAACCGGCGTGGGATGCGCTGTTTCTTTGATAACACGGTCAGGGAAAAATTGATGTTTGTAAACGGGTAAACTGCTTCTAGGCTGGTATTTATTTTGTTGCGGCGCGTAAGCTCCTTCAGGTGTATAAAACGCCTTCAGCTCGAATAGCCATCCTGGTAATTCTGCAGTACTAAGCGTCTTTTTCTCTTTAATGGCCTGACTAATAAATTGAGTCATTTGAGTCAAATCAGCCAATTGCCACGTTTCAAATGGTCCTTGCATCCAGCCAAACCCCCAACGAATAGCTAAATCGACATCTCTTACATTGTCCGCGATTCCTTCCAGATGATATGCACAATAATGAAATAAATCTCGAAAGCATGCTGCCAAGAATTGCGCTTGCTTGTTATCAGAGCTCATTAGTCCTTGCATACGCACAACTGGATCGGGATTCCCCATGATTGCTTTTAACTCATCACTGACCTCAGCTTTTGACGGACGATATGCTCCAGATGCAACATCATAAACTTCAATAACTTTACCATTTTTTCGATAAATACCCTGACCAGATTTTTGTCCCAAGTGTCCATCTTTAATTAAGCCAGTTAACCATTCGGGTAATTTAAAGCTAGGATGCCAAGGATCATCCTTCAATTGCTGTTGCATAGTATGAACTACATGCGCCATAGTATCCAAACCAACAACATCCATAGTACGGAATGTTGCTGATTTTGGCCGGCCGAGTAGAGGACCGGTTAAAGCATCAACCTCATCCAAGCCCATATTCATGGCCGCAGCATGATGTAAGGTTGTCAGTAATGAAAACACACCGATACGATTTGCAATGAAATTAGGTGTGTCTTTCGCTCTGACAACCCCTTTCCCCAAATAGCTGGTTAACCATGCCTCCAGATTATCGACTAATTTTTTATCTGTAGTTTTTGCAGGAATCAATTCAGCAAGGTGCATGTAACGAGGAGGATTAAAAAAATGGACGCCACAGAAATTGTGTCGGTGTGCTTCAGGTAAAACAGAACATAAAGAATTAATACTTAAACCAGAAGTATTACTCACTAAAATAGAATGGTCCGTTAAATGTGGAGAAATACGCTTATAAAGATCTTCTTTCCAATCCAGGCGTTCAGCAATGGCTTCAATAATTAAATCACAGGATGTTAAATCAGCTAAATTATGCTCGTAATTACGTGCCTGCAATAAAGCGGCTGTTTGCGAAGTTGCCAGCGGAGCTGGTTTTAGTTTTCCTAAATTTGCAATCGCCTTATCAATTAGTGCATTCGGATTGCCGTCCTTAGATGCCAAATCAAACAATAAAGTTTCTATTCCGGCATTAACACAGTGTGCTGCTATTTGTGCACCCATAACCCCGGCTCCGAGAATCGCGACTTTCTTTATGAAAAAAGGTTCCTGCATCATATTTCCCTCTTTATTGTAAATAAATGTTTATACTTTAGCCTCCCTTCATCCACCAAGGGAAAAAGAGAAGCCTCAAGCCATTAAGATAAATTAAATCGAATCCCTTGAGCTAAAGGCAACTCATCGCCCCAGTTGATGGTATTCGTTTGTCGACGCATGTAGGCTTTCCATGAATCAGAGCCTGATTCACGTCCACCACCGGTTTCTTTTTCACCGCCAAATGCGCCACCAATTTCAGCCCCTGAAGTGCCAATATTGATATTTGCAATACCGCAATCACTGCCCCAAGCACTTAAAAAACGTTCGGCATTTTTTAAATTTTGCGTAAACAGTGCCGAAGATAATCCCTGAGGAACACCATTGTGCAATTCAATAGCCTCATCCAGAGTACGATAGGACATCACGTATAAGATAGGAGCAAAAGTCTCTTTTTGCACAACATCCCAATCATTTTTTACATTACAGACCAAAGTAGGTTGCACAAAAAAGCCGGCTTGATTTAAGACAGCTCCTCCAGAAATGATTTTGCCACCTGCATCTTTAATACGTGTAACTGTTTCTTTAAATTGCTCAACCGCATGCTGATCGATTAATGGTCCCATTAAATTATGAGTATCTAAAGGATCACCAATAGTTATTTGCTCATAAGCAAAACGCAATTTCTCAATCACAAAATCATAATGGGATTCATGAACAAATAAACGACGTGTAGTCGTACATCTTTGCCCAGCAGTGCCTACTGCACCAAAAACGATTGCCGGAATGGCTAAATGTAGATCAGCAGACTCATCAAGAATAATGGCGTTATTGCCCCCCAATTCAAGAATCGTCTTGCCTAAGCGTGCAGCCACTTTTGCCGCAACCTGCTTGCCTACAGCAGTTGAACCCGTAAATGATATCAGCGGTATGCGTTTATCATTAATCATGGCATCAATTACCTCATGCTGCTGAGGGATAATTAAAGCAAAAATTTCAAGGCAATCATTTTGTTTCAAAACTTGATTGCAAAGATGCTGAACAGCAATAGCACATAAAGGCGTCTTTTCTGATGGCTTCCATAAAGTAACATTGCCACAAATTGCCGCTAAAAAAGCATTCCATGCCCAAACAGCAACAGGGAAATTAAATGCTGAAATAACACCAATAACTCCATAAGGATGCCATTGTTCATACATGCGGTGATTCGGGCGCTCTGAATGCATGGAGTTACCATAGAGCATTCGTGATTGACCAACAGCAAAATCAGCAATATCAATCATTTCCTGAACTTCACCATCGCCTTCTTGCTTAGATTTGCCCATTTCCAAGGAAACTAAACTACCAAGCAAGTCTTTCTTCTCGCGCAATACCTGACCAATTTGTCTGATGATTTCTCCTCGTTTTGGGGCAGGAACCATCCGCCAAGCTTGCGCTGCACTTTGCGCACGGACCATTACCTGCTCGTAATCATCCATAGAGCAAGGTGCTACCTCTGCAAGCTTTTCGCCATTAGTTGGGCTAAACGAGACAAAGGTACGCTTGTGAACGTCACTGTGCCAGCCTTGACCACTAAAGGCACCGGCATTGATGTCCTGAATTTGTAATTGTCTTAATAATTCCACAAATAACTCCTTGAAATCCCCTCATCAATTAAGCGAGTTAGGAAAAAGGTAGATTTAATATTCAACCTATCCGCCAAAACTCCCTTCTTCCACAATGGGCATATGAGTCAAGCAAGAAAAAATCTTCTACCGAGCTTGACACCCTATGTCCGCAATAGGAGAAGGGATTCTATTTGCGATTAGGCGTAATAACGACCAAAACGATTTTCTAATACAGCGGACAAATGGAATTTTTCTTGCAAGACAAATCCCTTGTATTCATTCGCTTGCCCTAATACCAAATCAACTACCGCACAAACTCCTGAAGCGGTACTGACTTGAATTGCCGACCATTCCAAACCACAAATAACTTCTGGGTATATTTTCTTCACATAGTTTTTTTCAATCAGCTCGCCACGTTTTAATCCTTCGACCGTAACATAAACGATGACAATATCTTGATAGGTTTTAGGAACAGCATTTTCTAAAATGCGTTTTAACGTTGGTCTGTCTTGATTTAAGCGTAAGTCATTCATCAAAAAACGCATTTTCTGACAGTGTCCTGGATAACGCATGGTTTTGTAATTCATGGTTTGTACTTTGCCCGCATGCAAATCAGCCAAGCTCCCCAAACCGCCAGAAGTATTAAAAGCTTCATACTCACAACCATCGATTTGAATAGACTCCAAACCTTCTAATGGCGCTAAAGTAACCGCGTTACCGTATTTAATCCCATAGCAAGGGTTACCGTATTCATTAATAATTCCATCAGTAGACCAGGTTAATGAATATTGCAGTGCATTATTTGCATTTTGTGGTAAAGCGCCCACACGCAATCGTACATGATGAGACTCGTCAAATTCTTGCATCAGACTATTTGCAGCAATACTAATAAATCCAGGAGCAAGTCCGCACTGTGGCACAAAAGCGGTCGCTGCATCAGCGGCAATTGCTTTAACCGCATCAGTAACAGAAGTATCTTCTGTTAAATCAAAATAATGTGCCTTAGCTGCTTTTGCGGCCTCTGCAACGTAGGTATTCAAAAAATAAGGAAGACTGGAAATAACAGCGACAATGCCGTGTTTTTCCATATAGCTTTGTGTAGATTGTACATCTTTGACATCTAAAGCGACTGTTTTCACTTTAGGTAATGCATTGAGTAGTCGTTTTACATCTGAGCCATTAAAATCAACATCGACTAAATGAACTTGATAGGAACCACTATCCATTAATAAGCAGGCAATTAAACTACCTATTTTCCCTGCGCCCGTAATCATTACATTATACATATAAATCCCTCTCCATTGTAAGACGCGATAATCCTACACAAAATATTGCAAATTGCAAAGTGAGGGCTTGCAGGAGTATAGTTATATTTCTTGACCTGACTACAGTACTCATTTATCTTATCGTTTTACAACTTTATGACAGCGTATGAAGCAAACTGCTTTAGCCAACTCCATCTCATTTGCCTCCATTCGTGTTGGCTACCTAAACTATTTAGTAATGTTTATTGTCGGGCTACTAGCCCCCTTAGGCTTTGCACCCTTTCATATGCCAGGACTTATGATTTTAAGTCTGGCTTTTCTATATGCCAATCTTAACAACTGTACGCAAAAACAAAGTTTCTATTTGGGATTTTTTTATGGAATAGGCTATTTTGGGTTTGGTGTATCCTGGGTTATTGTCAGTATTCATGATTATGGCCAATTAAATTATATATTTTCGGCCTTAGTGACACTAATTTTTGTGACGTATTTATCACTCTTCCCGGCTTTAACTGCTTATTTTTTTAAAGTACTGGAATTCAAACAACATAAATTCCGTTCCATTATCCTATTTAGCGTCCTATGGTGCATTAGCGAATACCTACGCGCTACTTTATTCGGTGGTTTTCCGTGGTTGTTCGTTGGCACTACATTGATTGATACTCCTATCCGCTACCTCACCCCGCTCTTGGGGATTTATGGATTAAGTTTACTTTGTGCATTTGTTTCCGCATTCCTGACACAGGTAGTCCATGAAAATTCTACGAAACGTTATGTTTATGTCATAATTTTTATTCTAATTATTATTGGCCCCTCTATCTGCAAAAACATCAGTTGGACACAAATGCAAAAAGAGCCCATCACTGTTGGTGCAGTGCAGGCTAATTTATCCATGCGTGATAAATGGGATGAAACCTTATTTTGGAATTTATTAAAATATTATGAAAATGCGATTAATAAACTGCTGGGAAAACAATTAATTATATTACCCGAGTCGGCCATCCCTCTTCCAGCAAGTTACCTGGATAAATACTTGCACAAATTAAATGATAAAGCACAAAAAGCAAACAGCGCCATCATGTTGGGGATACTACAACCAACAAATGACAGTGAAGTAAATTATTATAATTCCATTATTACCCTCGGTCAGGGAAAAGGAAAAAAACTCAAACGGCAACTAGTTCCTTTTGGTGAATATATTCCCAAATCCCTGGTAGCAATTAATCGCTGGTTTAATTTACCTGAACCTAATATTGTACCAGGAAAAAAACGCCAATCATTAATTAAAATTACGAATCATCCAATTGCAAGCCTTATTTGCTATGAGATTGCTTATCCTAATATTTTAAGAGAGCAAATGCCCAAAGCACAATGGATTGTTTCCATCAGTGATAACGGATGGTTTGGTCATTCGCTTGCGAGTTACCAGCAACTGCAAATGGCTCAGGTTCTTTCGCTGCTTACCAGCCGTTATCAAGTTGTGGTGAATAATGACGGTTTATCTTCGGTAATTAACGCCAAGGGGGATATAATCGATACTCTTCCTCCGTTTAGTGCAGGCATTCTACAAAGTAGCATTTACCCAGCTGAAGGAACTACTCCTTGGATTATTTGGAATGAATACCCCGCATTAATTTTTTGTGCGTTGTTCCTTATTTTTACATTAAGTGTTCAATTACATAGAAAGACCGCAAAATAAAAATTCGCGCTGCCATTATTTGGGAGCGCGTTACGTCTTCCCCCCAAATAATAAGCAATCAAACCAATGATATGCAGTAGGAACTAAATATTATTGGCTTTATTCAGGAGGTTAATGTCCTCACTCCAGCTAAGTTTAAACAAAAGTCAAGAAATTTTTCTGTACCCCTGAACTGCTGAATTTAGGATTATCTATTGCTGGCAAGCACAAGAGGAGTTATCCTTAGCGATCTTTAAAGTCACTTTTAAATAAATTGGACTATGGATAATACCTACATACCACAAGAGGTTGAGGAACAAGCTCAACAATATTGGCACAAAAAACAATCTTTTAATGTTTCTGAAGATTTAAACAAAGAAAAGTTCTATTGTTTATCCATGTTTCCCTACCCGAGTGGAACATTACACATGGGGCATGTTCGTAATTACACTATTGGTGATGTAATTGCACGCTATCAGCGCGCCTTAGGCAAAAACGTCTTACAACCAATTGGTTGGGATGCTTTTGGTCTACCGGCTGAAAATGCGGCGATCAAAAATGGCATTCCTCCGGCTGAATGGACCAAGAAAAATATTGAGTCCATGAAAAAACAATTTTTACGCCTAGGTAATGCATATGATTGGCGACGTGAACTCTGTACCTGTGCTCCTGAATACTACCGTTGGGAACAGTGGTTTTTCATCCGCTTATTTGAAAAAGGTTTAGTCTACAAAAAAAATGCCGTCGTTAACTGGGATCCAGTAGACCAAACTGTTTTAGCGAACGAACAAGTCGTTGACGGACGGGGTTGGCGTTCTGGCGCTTTAGTAGAACGCAAAGAAATTTCTCAATGGTTTATTAAAATTACCGCTTACGCTGATGAACTTCTAAGCTCATTAGATACATTGGATGAATGGCCTGCACAAGTAAAACAAATGCAACGTAACTGGATAGGTCGTTCCAGCGGAACTGAGATCTATTTCAACGTCAATAACTATCATAAACGCTTAAAAATTTATACTACACGTCCTGATACATTAATGGGTGTGACCTATCTTGCAGTTGCCAGTGACCACCCTATTGCTAAAGAAGCCGCAACACACCGCCAAGAAGTTGCTGACTTTATTGCCAGCTGCCAGGGTACTAAAATGGCGGAAGCAGAATTAGCGACTATGGAAAAACGTGGCGTTGCCACAGGCATGACAGCAGTTCATCCGATCACCGGTGAAGAACTACCAATCTGGGTAGCAAATTTTGTGCTCATGCAATACGGTTCTGGAGCCGTCATGTCGGTACCGGCTCATGATCAAAGAGATTGGGAATTTGCGCACAAATACAACCTGCCAATTAAGCAAGTAATTAAACCTGTTGATGATGAAAATCATGATCTTAAACAATCAGCCTATACCGGCGAAGGCATACTAATACACTCAGCTCAATTTGACGGAATTAACTCATCGAATGCGCTGGAATCAATCACGGATTTCCTCGAAGAGCATGATGCAGGTAAAGCCACCATTAACTACAGATTACGCGACTGGGGCGTTTCCCGACAGAGATATTGGGGTGCACCTATTCCGATGATTCTGTGTGAACAATGTGGCACAGTGCCGGTTCCAGATGAAGATTTACCTGTTGTATTACCCGAAAATGTAGCCATTACTGGCTCAGGTTCTCCGCTTGCTCAATGCAAAGAATTTGTTGATGTATCTTGCCCTAAATGCGGACAGGATGCATGTCGAGAAACGGATACATTTGATACCTTTGTTGAATCATCTTGGTACTATGCTCGCTTTGCTTGCAAAGGACAAGAAAATGCCATGCTGGATGACCGAGCGAAATATTGGACTCCTGTCGATCAATACATCGGTGGAATTGAACATGCGGTAATGCATTTACTGTATGCTCGCTTTTTCCATAAGCTCATGCGTGACGAAGGCTTAGTTAATTCTGATGAGCCGTTTAAAGCCTTATTGACCCAGGGAATGGTATTAAAAGACGGCCACAAAATGTCTAAATCAGTAGGTAATGTCGTCGATCCGAATCATCTCATTGATACTTATGGTGCCGATACAGCGCGTTTGTTCGTAATGTTCGCATCACCGCCAGAACAATCATTAGAGTGGTCCGATGCAGGCGTAGAAGGCGCACATCGCTTCTTAAAACGCGTCTGGGCTTTTACCTATCAGCACCTCAGCATGTTTACTGATATAAATGATATCATTCTTAGTGGTAATGGGCATGTAAATTGGCAGCAAGTGGATGCACGCTTGAAAAAGTCACGCCATGTGGTACATCAAATTCTGGCGCAGGCAACTCATGACTATGATCGTAATCAATTTAATACAGTAGTCTCTGGGTGCATGAAATTGTTCAACGAAATATCAAGTTACTCAATGGAAACGGAAGAAGATAAATTCTTTATTCATTCCAGTATGAGTATCTTGCTACGCCTATTAGCGCCAATTACTCCACACATTGCTCATCATTTATGGCAACAGTTAGGCTTTGAAAAAGCAATCATTGATGCCAATTGGCCGCGAGTCGATAAAGGCGCTTTAAAAACAGAGGAAGTAGACTATGTAGTTCAAGTCAATGGTAAGTTAAGAGCGCAATTTACTGCCAGTGCTGATGCTACTGAAGATGCATTAGTTGAAGCAGCAAAACAACATGCTCATGATTTTCTAGTTAATCTAACTGTTAAAAAAGCCATTGTTGTAGCACATAGACAATTAATCAATTTGGTTGCAGGCTAATGAAGAAACTGTTCATACCACTAGTGTTCGCTCTGCTTTTATCGGCATGTGGCTTTCATTTACGTGGTATGATCAATATTCCTACATGGCTAAATAATATCGCGATTATTGTTAAAAATGATGATAAGCAACTAAGCTCGATACTTAATGCTCAATTAGAAGGATATAAGATCCAAGTTAATCCCGACCCAGCGCTTGCAAAATATTGGCTCGTAATTAATCAAGTACTCATCCAGCAACAAATTATTAGCGTAGGCGCAAGTACCAATCCCAGACAATATACATTAATATTAACGATTGAATTTATGCTGCAAACGCGTAAAGGAACAATAATAAAAGCACCCAAAACGGTCAGTGTCACGCGTCAACTAACAATAAATAACGACAGAATACTTGGATCTTCTGATGAAGAAAATATTTTGCTCGGTGAAATGAAACAGGATGCCGTGATTCAAATCATTAATCAGCTCAGTCATCACGATGCAGCAGTTGCAGAATTAAATTCGTAATTGCAAATATAAATTGATCTCACTCCATCAACCGAATAATAAAACACCATGCAAATTAAACAACAAATGCTTGCTCAACAGGTACAAAGAAAAATAGCACCTCTATACATTCTGGTAGGCCAAGACAATTACCTTCTTAATGAATCATTAGCGACAATAAAATCTGCAATAAAAAAAAATCATGATTGTGATGAGCGTGTTCTCACTGTCCAAACAACCGAAGATTGGAATAACCTCCGTGAGGAAGCCAATAGTTATTCATTATTTTCTGATCGGGTATTTTTGAATATTTTTTTTGATAAGAAATCAATAGATGCTGCAGGAAAAAAAATTCTGACTGAATATCTAGGCTCAATTAACTCTCGATGTTTTATTGTTATTAGAGCACCAAATGTCCCCGCAAAACAATTACAATGGCTAACTGCGCACGAACACGCAGTAGTTTCAGTAGCCTACCCTTTAAATGCCACCGCAATGAAAAACTGGATTGCTGCAGAATTAAGAAAAAATGCGCTCAATTATGATCAGCAAGTTCCAGATGTGATTCATCAATATACTCAGGGAAATATGTTAGCTTGCGCCCAGGTTATCGAGAAGATTGCACTATCTTGCGCACCTGACAGCAAAATTAGCATACAACAGGCACAAGAACACTTATCCGATCAATGCGACCATAGTCTATTTGAATTAATTGATGCCTGTTTGCAAGGACAAGGAGATAAGGCTATTCAGATATTAAGGCATGCAGCCAGTGATAAAACGGAGCCTACTTTAGTGTTATGGATGTTGACCCAGGAAGTGAGAACTATATTACAACTTACAAATTTACTGCAACAGCAAATAGACATAAGAAATGCCTCTGCTCAATTAAAAATATGGCCTCAACGTATCGTGCTCTACCAGGCCAGCTGTAAACGCTTAAATAACAATGTATTACAACAACTACATCAATACTGCTACAGCATTGATGAGCGCATTAAATCAAACTTTAGCACACAAGTATGGAACTCACTGGAGAATCTTGCCCTTTCCCTTTGTTTAGGACAATTAGTAGGTGATGCATGCACAGTATAGCGATTTTTGGTGGCACCTTTGATCCCATTCATAATGGCCATCTGCAAACCAGTTTGAATATCCAGGCTCATTTTCAGTTCGATGCTTATATATTTCTGCCATGCAAAATCCCGACAATAAAACCTCCAGCTTTTGCCAACAATCAACACAGAGTAAAAATGATTGAATTGGCAATAAAAGATTACCCCTCATTGAAAATAGATTTACGTGAAATTGAGCGTGATACGCCATCCTATATGGTGGAAACACTAGAAAGCTTTAGATTAGAGTTTCCAGAAGCGGCCATCACGTTAATTATTGGCTATGATTCCTTCATTTCATTAACGCATTGGTATCAATGGGAAAAATTAATTACTTTAGCCAATATATTGGTAATTAATCGTGATGAGTTTGCTAAACAAGAAACACCTGAAGTCATGCAAAATTTTTTGAAAGCACATCAAAGTAATGATCAGAACGCCATATTAAAACATCAGGCAGGCACCCTATTTTTATTCGATGCCGGCCATTATGTCATTTCTTCAACCGCGATTCGTGAAGAAATAAGGCTAAAAAAAGATGTAAATCTAAAGCTTCCTAGAGAAGTCTACCAATACATTAAGGACGAGGGACTGTATTAATAATATTTCCTATAGTGCCACTGACATTTGTATCAACGGACTTTAGGTGATTCAGAACCATAGGAAAGTATCCTGAAATCCAAGTAACCACAGGCTGAAGTTTGGCACAAATCATAGAACTTTGCGTATAGGGTTGATAAGGTAATGAAGTCATACTTAAAACGGCCAATATTAATGACACGATAAAAACACCGCGCGCAAAACCAAAGCACATACCCAAGATCTTATCCATACTGCTTAAGCCAGTACGTCTTAACATAAGACCCAATATGAAATTTAAGATACCACCTGCCAATAAAACACCAAGAACAATAAGAAGAAAGGCAATTGCCGAGCATGCGGTTGGACTTTGTATGTAGGATTGCAACCATGGCGTCAAACTTTGTGCATGGTTATAGCCCATCCATATAGCCACTATCCATATACCTAAAGCAATTACTTCTTTAACAACACCTCTAAATAGCCCTGTTAAAGAGGATAGGCCAATAACTCCGATAATAACCAAATCGACAATTTGAAATTGCATGACTAGCTAACTCCAGTATTAACTACAAATCCATTTAATTGCATCGCGCTTGCCAATTGAGTTTTTAATTTCACTACGTTGTCCTTAATTGGTGAGTGCCCTACATAAACCTTATAAATAGCACCATTTTTACCAGCAATACGCGTGTAATTCGCTTTATATCCCTTTTGCTGTAATTTTGTTACTAAAGCCTGCGCATTAGCTAACTGTGAAAAAGAAGCCAGTTGCACCGCATAAATATCTCTCTTAATCGCAGGTTTAGCCGCTGCCTTCGCAACTACCTGCTTAGAAACTGAGGGCGCCCCACTGGCTTTCGCCACGATTGCAGGTGCTTTAACTGGTTTTATTACCGGTTTATTTGCCGCAACTTTAATTCCGTGCTTAACCGCGTTTTGAGCTGCATTATTTAATAAAGCCAACTCAATTGGTCTTTCTATCTCAGGAGCTGATTCTACCTTAGCAACTGGAATAACGCGATCATCCTTAACAGGGGCTGCAGCGATGAAATCTTCTTTAGTCTGATTTGTTGTTGCTTGAGCCGAAGATGCGGCAGGAAGTTGTACCCTAGCTATTTTGATGGTTTTAAACATTTGTTCTTCATCAATTACAGCAACATTAGGCGCAACAGGTTTAGGGGGCAACTGTACGTTAACACTAAAATGGCCATCCAGACGTTGACTTGATTTTTTCATCATAGCTGGAAGAAAAATTGCGCCCAATGATAAAATAACAGACACACCAATCAATCGATGCTTTAATTTTTCATCTATTACTAGTTTCATTGAATCTCCTATTAGGCTTTGCAGCCAGTATATGACCCACAGTAAAAAATGACCCATAAACAACGATTAAATCACCTGGTTCAGCTTGATTTAACGCCGTTTCAAAGGCAAGAAGTGGGTTATTATAACAAATTTCCACATAAATTTCTGCTTTCTTGAAATATGAAAGTAATAAATTTGCACTAATGGCACGTTTCACGTCTAATTGTGCAGGATACCAACGATCAACACAATCCTTTAATGGCTCAATTAAACCTAAAATATCTTTATCTTTTAGTGCCGAAAAAACAGCGTGAACTGTTCCCTTATTATCTAATGAATACAGTGTATTAGCCAACAGTTTTGCGGATTGTGAATTATGCGACACATCATACAAGATACTTACTGGCCCTTTTTGCAACTGCAAACGGCCAGGAATAAAAATTTGCCGCATCGCAGCCTGTAACTGTTCAATAGCTACAGGTAAATCACGCGCAAATAAAAAGACAGCCATAACCGCTGCTGCTGCAGATTTAAGTTGTATTGATGGTTTCGATAAATTATTTAATTGATTAGTACCGCAATGAATACTCCAACTGGTCTTTTGCTCTGCAAAGGAATACTCTTTATCAAAAAAATAAGTCGGACAAGAAAGCTTGGTAGCGACATCAACGATGGTTGCAGGAGGATTCACATCGGCATAAATAAATGGTTTTCCCTGACGCAAAATCCCAGCCTTTTCATAACCTATGGCTTCTAAAGTAGTACCTAGAAAATCTTGATGATCAAAATCAATCGTCGTAATAATTGACAGATCGGCATCAATAATATTCGTAGCATCTAAACGGCCACCTAAACCCACTTCAAGAATAATAAGATCTAAACACGCTTTCTTGAAATACAATAATGCTGCAAGCGTTGTCATTTCAAAATATGTTAGAATAATTTGGCCACGTGCCGCCTCTATAGTGCAAAAAGCCATACATAAATCATTATCAGAAATAGGCATTAAACCAACACGAATACGTTCATTAAATTGAATAAGATGCGGCGAAGTATAAGTACCAACCTTATAACCTGCTGTATGATAGATGTGTTCAAGCGCCGTTACTGTAGAGCCTTTCCCATTCGTTCCAGCAACCGTAATCACACGACACTCAGCACTTTGTAGTTTTAACTTGTGCGCGACTTCCTGGATGCGTGTTAAACCCAGTTGTATTTCCTGAGAGTTTCTCGTTTCAAGATCAGATAACCACTCAGCTAAACCCCATTCATTATACGGCTTTACCAAACAAATTCTCCCGATGTATTGATACCCCTCCCGTATCTTAACGCATAGACGTCAAGCTAAAGAGAAAAAGCCTTGTGGTTATTTCTCTTTAGCCATTCGGGCTGAGGATAGACTAGCCTTATCAAGCAGAGCCTCTTTATGCGCCTTTACGAGTCAATTTAGATATTAATTCAGAAACAACAGAACGAAGCTCTTTGCGCTGCACAATCATATCAATATGACCATGCTCTAATAAGAACTCACTACGTTGAAAACCTTCGGGGAGGGTTTGTCGTACAGTCTGTTCGATTACTCTTGGCCCGGCAAAACCAATTAAGGCATTAGGTTCAGCAATAATTACGTCACCTAAACTGGCAAAACTTGCAGAAACACCACCCATGGTAGGATCAGTTAACACAACAATAAAAGGCAATCCAGTCTCGGCAAATTTAGCGAGTGCCGCAGAGGTTTTTGCCATTTGCATTAAAGAAAACAGGCCTTCTTGCATACGAGCACCACCACTGGCAGTAAAACATATGTAGGGTCTATGCTCTGCAGTCGCCACATCAATTGCTCGTACAAACTTCTCACCAACGGTGGCACCCATGGAGCCGCCCATAAAATTAAACTCAAAACAACTGACAACAACAGGCTGTTGCATCAGACTACCTTTAACAACAATTAACGCCTCTTTTTCACCAGTCGCTTTTTGCGCCTGAGAAATTCTGTCTTTATATTTTTTCGAATCTCTAAATTTTAAGCGGTCTTGTGGTTCTAATGATGCAGCAATTTCTTCTTGCACAGTCTCATCAAGAAATTGTCCAATACGAACACGGGCAGAAACTCTGTGATGAAAATTACAGGATGGACAAACCATCAGATTCTTTGTCAGCTCGGTGCTATACAAAACTTCATTGCAGCCAGAACACTTAAGCCATAACCCTTCAGGAACCCCCTTTTTTTGTGAGGTGTCAGTATTCACTCTTGAGGGTAATAATTTTTTAAACCAACTCATAAATTGGAACCTATATTATGGAATCCTTATATTATACACATAAAAAAATTTTCTTAAATCTATAAGCAAACCAGATTAAATATCCAGGGATTTAATATGGTTTGCTTAATACGCTTATCAACTGAAGCAAATAGGAAGAATACAAAACTAACAATAGTAATTAATGCCTCATCCTATACGGTGCAAACTGTACAGTAAAATGCAACACATTAATTTTATTAATCATTTTTTTATTTTTTTTTAAAAAAAATTTGTTTTTATCCTAAAGTTTTTTGCAAACTAACCGATAACTGCATTGGGTACGGGAAGCACACAATAAAAAGTGAGTGACCTGGCTTAATTAAATATAGAAAAAAATCCCAAACCAGGGATCAGGTCTGAGGAGACTATAATATGGCTCAAATTATTAATACCAACATACCATCGCTACTTGCACAACGTAATTTATCGAAAACCACCGATGCAATGGCTACATCAATTCAAAGATTGTCATCTGGTTATCGAATTAACAGTGCACAAGATGATGCTGCAGGCATGGCAATTGTTACCCTAATGACCTCGCAAATTATGGGTGTGAATAAAGCAGCACAAAACGCAAATGATGCGATTTCACTCGCACAAATTGCTGAAGGCGGTATGGGTACAGCTACTGACATTTTACAACAAATGCGCTCATTAGCTGTTCAATCAGCAAACGGTACAAACAGCTCTGCTGACCGTCAAGCATTACAAGACCAAGTAAGTCAGCTAATCAGTGAAATAGATGATATTGCAAACAATACCCAATTTAACGGTCAATCGATCCTTAGTGGCTCATTTTCAAACACTACATTCCAAATTGGCGCAAATGCAAACGAAACTACTGCCTTCTCTATTTCCAGTATTGCAGCAAGCGACATTGGTAATCTGGCATCGTTAACTGGAGGCTCTGTAACAGCGACGACTGCAAGTGACATTACCGTCAGTATGGGTGGAACCCCAGGTACAAAAAATATTGCGTCCTCTGCTAACTATGCAACAACTGTAAATGGACAAGGTGCTGGCTCAGCTTATGCTAAAGCTGCTGCACTGAATGCGGCTAATATCACTGGTTTCTCTGCCCTAGCATCAACAAGCGGTACAACGGGTACCGTTACTTTTGCTGGTGGAGCCTATGATTTAACAATAAATGGCGTTACTATATTTAATGGTGATGATACGTCTTTGACTACAACGACACTTGCTGATGCCATCAATGTTGCAAGCAGCCAAACCGGTGTTGTAGCGAGCTTAGACAGTACTGCAACTACAATTACATTAACTGCGGCTGATGGTCGTGACATTACTGTAACTGAAACTGGTGATACTCCATTAACAGCAGCAGGATCATTTACATCGGGTACTGCACTGAATGGTAAGTTAACAATCACTGCAGATAACACAGTCTTTCTTGGTGGAACAATTGCCAATATAGGCTTTACCTCTTCAACAATCCTAACCGATAATGTTGGTATCAATACTCTAGATATTACCACTCAATCTGGTGCTCAAACAGCAATTCAACGAATTGACTCTGCTTTATCAAGCATTACAGCAAACCGTTCTGCTATGGGTGCGATGGAAAACCGTTTTGATGCAACCATTGCTAACCTGCAAAATATCTCAGATAACTCTGAAGCAGCTCGCAGCCGTATTCAGGATACTGATTATGCTGCAGAAATGGCAAACTTAACTAAGAACCAAATCCTGCAACAAGCTGGAACAGCAATGTTGTCGCAAGCGAACAGCATGCCACAATCTGTTCTTTCATTATTAAGATAATTGCGGTATTAAAATCGAAGTACAGTTTCTGCTGTACTTCGATTTTTACTTACGCCCCTTAGTGATAAAAGGAGTAAGAAATGTCAATTGAATCGATACCACCAGCAAATAAATTGCTTCAGACAGATTCAGTAAAATTAAATGATAGGAATATTAAACCACTAACGAAAAGTGCCACATCCAGCCAAAATTTAGATATGGATGTCAAGCAAGTAGTAGATGATGCAACCGGTTTATTACAAAGTATAGTTATAGAAAAAATTTCCGATAAAGTATTGCGCAAATTACCATCAGATGAATATTTGCATTTATTAAGCTTGCTTGATGAAATAGTTAATGGTTCTATTAACAAACGAGTCTAATTAAGAATTACTTACTAATACTAAAGTTTTTGTATCAATTAATAAATTAAGGGACATTATGGGTTTATCATCTCCAGGTATAGGATCAGGATTAGATGTTAAAGGCATGGTTGATGCTATGGTAAAAGCAGACATAGCAAAGCCACAATTACGCCACGATAAAAAATTGGAGAGCGTAAATACCGACCTTTCAGCAATAGGCCAGTTAAAAAGCGCTTTATCTAATTTACAATCGACCCTGTCTGACCTATCAAATATCAGTCAATTTTATAAGATGAAAAACTCCATTAGTGAACCAGGTTATTTTTCCGCTACCGTTACTGAACAAGCCTCCCCTGGTGTTTATCAAATTCAGGTGCAAGCCTTAGCTCAGGCGCAAAGCCTTGCCAGCGGATATTTTGCAAATAATGCTACTACTGTAGGCAATGGTCACATTGCAATTAACTTCGGAACGTATAGCAGTGACAAGAGTACATTTACAGCAAATACTGATGCCACACCAGTCAGCATTACGATTGCCTCAGGAAGTGATAGTCTTACTGCAATTTGTGATGCAATTAATGCCGCTGATTCGGATGTAAGTGCTTGCATTGTGCAAGATAGTTTAGGTTCAAGATTAAGTCTAACCTCCAAAACAGGCGTTAACTATGCCATGCAAATTACCAGTGACATCGCGGCACTAAATTATGATCCAACAACAAGTAATACTCCATTAACACAAACTATGGCCGCACAAAACAGCCTGGTACAAATTAATGGTATGATCTTGAACCAAAACAGTAATCAGCTTAACAACGCACTCACTGGCATTTCACTAAACTTAAAACAGGCTGACACGAATCAAACCATAAGTTTGACCGTTGAAAATAATCAAGAACAACTAACCAACTCGGTTCATGATTTTGTAAAGAAATACAATGATGTGATGACATTTCTAAATAATGTAACTAATTACAACAAAGAGACCAAGAAACCTGGTTATTTTCAAGGTGATAGTCAAATAAAAAACCTAAAATTAAATTTATATCAAACAATTGCTAATTTTAAATCAGCCAGCAGCAGCTCAGGTGAGCTGCTCACGCTTGCCGATATAGGGATTAATACAACCAAAACATGCCTTCTCGAAATCGATGAAGAAGCATTTAGCAAAGCAGTCGCTGCTAATTACTCATCTATTGGCGCTCTATTCGCTAAAACAGTTAATGCAACCGATCCTGCTATTAAAATTAATTCTGTAGATACTAAAGCATCCGCGGGAGCCTATGATGTGCTTTTGAGCGAGTTTACACCAGGAGTAAGTATGTCTGGGAGCATTGGTGGTCTACCAGCCACATCAACAGATGGTGTAACATTAATAGGAAATGGCAATTTAAGTTCATTATCTGTTAACGTTCTTGCGGGTAATGCCGGTAATCGCGGCCAAATTCTTGTTAATGATGGCTTAGCCGTTTTAATGGATCAGATGTTAGATAAGTACATCGGTAAACAAGGAGAGTTTGATCAACGAACCCAAACGTTGGATAAAAAAGTGTCTCAGTTAGCGAAAACTCAAGAACAAATCGTTACGCGTAGCGATACACTTACAAAAAAATACATGAAACAATGGAATGCGGTTGATCTGTTAATTTCAGACTTACAAAGCACTAGCGGCATGCTTACCCAGTTATTAACTAATTTATCTCAATTAAAAGTTTAAAAACTAAATATTAAGAGATTTTACTTTATGAAAAATCCATACAACCACGTAGTAAATGAGTATAAAACAATCGAATTAAAAACTCGTGTTGATGCGGCAGACCCACATGAGTTAATTAATTTATTACTGCAAGGAGCAAGAAATCATATTGCCGCAGCTCAAGGTAATATGGCGCGAAAGCAGCTTCGAGAAAAAGGGGAACATCTTAGCAAAGCATTAAGCATTATAGCTGGATTGAAATCGAGTTTAAATCAAGAAGACGGCGGCGAAATAGCGGCGAATTTATTCAAACTCTATGACTATATTGAACGCTTAATTTTAAAAGCTAATTTAAAAAACGATGCGGAGCTACTGATTCAATCAAGTTCATTGCTAACACAAATACATGATGCATGGAAAGAAATCGCGCCAAATAAACCAAAAGCAAACTAAACTAATTTCATTTTTAATCAATAAATCCCGCATGGACTAAGGACTTATAGACTGGGTGCAGGATCAGTGACACCAAATTCCCGGATTTTTCTGCTCTGCATCCCAGGCTACCATCCGAACTAAGGTTAACGCCAGTATCGGATAAAAAAGCAGAACAGAGCTTATTCCTCCTCGCTCCGTTCGGGCTGAGGAAAAATAAGGTTTACTTGATTTCTTATTCGAATCTGGCGTTAAGGTTAACTAATATTTAATTTTCAGATACCTACGAATAAATAAAGTTATTTTTCATAATGCCGCTAAAGATAGTATGAAGCCCTAAATTGAGATCGTTATTATGAAAAAAATAATATCAATAGCAGTCTCAGCTTATCTACTGCTGAACACACAGTTTACATTTGCCTATGCACGGTATGGCGAGTCATTATGCAACTCACCTGATTATTTCTGCATAAAAATTAAAACCGGTGAAAGTTGGGATAGCCTTTTTCCTGATGCAGAGGAACGCGATATGGTTCGACGCATTAATCGCATGAACGTGACCTTACGTCACGGAATGACGATTGCCGTGCCAAAAAATATTGACCGCCTAACTATCTATGACGTATCCCCCTTCCCTAGGTACATTGAATCAACTGGCGAGAAAACAATTTATGTAAGCCAAAAAAAATTAGCCTGGGCGGCTTATGATGTTGATGGCGAATTACTATGGTGGGGACCAATTTCTTCGGGGCTGGGTAAGTGTCCTGGTGTGCGTGGTGGCTGCACCACACCGACAGGTTCATTTCGTATTGTTCGCAAACAAGACATCGATTGTGTTTCCACTGTATTTCCTCAAAGAGCATATGGTGAAAGTGGCGGCGCCTTAATGCCTTATTGCATGCATTTTTTCCGTGGCTATGCCTTACACGGCAGTTATGATGTACCCGGTTATAGAGCGAGTCATGGTTGTGTACGGATGTTTATTGAGGACGCGCGCTGGCTAAATGAAGAGTTTGTCGATCTTCCTGGTGGAGGAATGCAAGGAACTCGTGTTGTAGTCGATGCCCCTGATGACACAAGTAACGATAGGTAATTACCAAACAACCTGCCAATATTTTATTTAGTGAAATTCAGGTTCTAATATGTTATCTTTAGCGGTTGACTTTATGATTAAAAAAACTGCACTACAGGCATGGGTAGGCAAAAACTCCCTTCTCTCAGCAATGGGCCTAGGCATCAAGCGAAGCCTCGAGGGGAAGGGAATTATTCCTTAGCTTAACGGCTCTATGGATCAATATCCCAACATGTGTTCTGGCACCAGCAATAAAATTAAAATATATTGTTGCGTTTATAGCCCAACTACGGTGCTATTTCCAGTTTTTAATTTACCTAAATCAACGCAATTAGATAAACCTGGAGAACGATAAAATAATGGCACACTACAATACACAGTCTGGAACAGTGGAAGGTTCAAGGGATAAATCACTAATGCCTTGGATAGTATGGGGATTGGCTTGTTTATTCTATTTTTATGAGTGTCTTTTACAAGTTTCTCCTGGTGTTATGAGTAATGAATTAATGAGAGACTTCTCAGTAACCAGTCAAACTTTGGGAATTTTATCAGGAGTCTATTTTTATTCTTATGCAGCCATGCAATTACCCGGTGGCGTATTAATGGATTATTTTGGCCCACATCGCCTGTTAACGTTAGCAACTATAGTCTGTGCTAGCAGTACCATTGCTTTTGGTATGACTGATAACTTTTTTATGGCTTGTATCGCGCGATTAATGATCGGTTTTGGTTCTGCGTTTGCGGCTGTAGGTACCATGAAATTAGCAGCAAACTGGTTCCCTGCACAACGCTTTGCTTTACTTACCGGCTTGATGGTTACTATAGGTATGTTAGGTGCTATTGGTGGTGAAGCCCCATTGGCTCTATTGATCGACGGCGTTGGCTGGCGACAAAGCATGCTGATTATGGGATCAATTGGTCTTGTTCTTGCGGTATTGCTGTTTTTTATTGCGCAAGATACCCCTAAAAACCAGGATCCAGAAGCACATCATCATGCTGAAGAAGAGGAAGAGCTATTAATGCCCAGTTTAATGGCATTAATGAAAAACAAGCAACTGTGGCTGGTCGCCTGTTATGGCGGCTTAATGTATATGGCAACCCCTGTTTTTTGTGGCCTTTGGGGCGTTCCCTTCTTAATGAATAAAATGATGCTGACAAAAGCAGCTGCAGCAAACTACATCTCTCTCGTATTTATTGGTTGGGCAATTGCCAGTCCTTTATGGGGAGTTTTTTCAAATCGTATCGGCTTACGTAAACCACCAATGTACATAGGATGTGTTGGCGCGCTTATTTGTTCTGTGCTTTTCATCTTCGCACCAATTAGCTCATCCATTTTAATGGAAATCTTACTCTTCGCCTTTGGTATTTTTTCAGCGGGTTTCCTACCTGCATTCACTGTAGCCAAAGAATTATGCAATAAAAAATACGTAGCATCAGGTTTGAGCTTCATGAATATGATGAATATGATTGGTATTGCCTTGGCACAGCCATTAATTGGTTGCATCCTCGATAAATTATGGCAAGGTGAATTAAATGGTAATGTCAGAGTATATCCCATAGAAGCGTACCATACTGGATTGGCTATTCTTCCGTTGGGTATGCTGATTGCCTTAATTATTTTACCAAAGATTAAAGAAACCTATTGCCAAAGTGTGCATTAATGAAATAATACCCCAAAATTGGATTATCCTGATTCAGGTTGGGCTGTAAAGCCCAACCTATATTAAACTAACACAGCATTTTCAAAAGTAGATTTTTAATATGGCAAAAAAACTATACATCAAAACAAATGGCTGCCAAATGAATGAATATGATTCATCAAAAATGGCAGAGGTTCTACTCGAATCACATGGCTTAGTCAAAACAGACCAAGTAGATGAAGCAGATGTAATACTGCTTAATACCTGCTCTATCCGCGAAAAAGCACAGGAAAAAGTGTTCTCGCAACTAGGACAATGGCGTGAATATAAAGCAAAGAATCCCCACGTTGTTATTGGCGTTGGTGGCTGTGTAGCAAGCCAAGAAGGTGCCGACATTGTTAAAAGAGCACCCTTCGTTGATCTCGTTTTTGGACCACAAACATTACATCGCCTCCCCGCAATGTTAAATGAGCGCCTGGAAAAGAAAAAAGCGGTGGTCGACATTAGCTTCCCTGAAATTGAAAAATTTGACCATCTACCTGCACCTAGAGCTGAAGGCCCTACTGCATTTGTGTCGATTATGGAAGGATGCAGTAAATACTGCAGTTTCTGTGTAGTACCTTATACTCGAGGCGAAGAAATCAGTCGTCCTTTTGATGATGTACTCGCTGAGTGTTATCAACTGGCAACACAAGGAGTAAGAGAAATTAACTTACTCGGTCAAAACGTCAATGATTATCGTGGGAAAATGGAAAATGGCGATATCGCTGATTTAGCCCTGCTCATTCATTACATTGCCGCTCTAGAAGGAATAGGCCGAATTCGCTTTACAACATCCCATCCCTTAGCATTCTCAGATAATTTAATTAACGCCTATGCGGAAGTTCCTGAGCTGGCAAACCATTTACACTTACCCGTTCAAAGTGGTTCTGATCGTATTTTAGGTTTGATGAAACGCGGATATACTGCCCTAGAATTTAAATCCAAAATTAGAAAATTACGTAAAGTACGCCCTGATATTCGTTTATCTACCGACATTATTGTTGGTTTTCCTGGTGAAACAGATAAAGACTTCCAGGCAACTATGGATTTAGTTCATGAAATTGGCTTTGATACCTCATTTAGCTTTATCTACAGCCCACGCCCAGGTACTCCAGCGGCGAATTTAGTGGATGACACCCCATTAGAAGTTAAAAAACAAAGATTACAAATCTTACAAAGCCGACTGTTATTACAAGCATCTCGCTACAGTCAATCCATGATCGGCAGTACGCAAAGAATCTTAGTCACAGGACACTCCAAAAAAGATTCACAGCAACTTTCTGGTCGAACAGAGTGTAATCGTGTAGTGAACTTTGATGCCCCCGCTCATTTAATTGGTCAATTTGTTGAGGTCCAAATTAATGATGCGCTGCCAAATTCATTACGTGGACGTCTTGTTGATGCTGAGGCTCATACATCCTAATGATTGAACATATTCAAAAACAATTAACCGTTCCTCGCGAGTACCACAATCAACGTATCGACAGTGTACTCGCGCACTTACTTCCTGACTATTCACGCTCGCAAATCAGTAATTGGATTAAGAGCGGTGCCGTTACCCGGAATCAAAAGCCATGCAAACCTAAAGATAAAGCTTTAGATGGCGATCAGATTAGCATTAATGTCGATCTGAATCTAACGGATAATAATTTTGACCATTGCGCACCAGAAGCAATCCCACTCGATGTGGTTTTTGAAGATGATGAGCTATTGGTATTAAATAAGCCAGCCAATATGGTTGTACATCCTGGGGCGGGAAATAGAGAACATACCCTGGTTAATGCGTTGTTACACCACGCACCATCTTTGCACCATTTGCCAAGAGCAGGAATTATTCATCGTCTTGATAAAGACACAACGGGTTTATTAGTTGTCGCCAAAACATTAACAGCACATACCTCGTTAATACGCCAAATGCAGGCGCGCGAAATTCAGCGCCACTACGTTACCTTAGTGCAAGGTCATGTTATATCTGGTGGCACTATAGAAACTGGCTTTGGCCGTCACCCACGTAACCGCTTAAAAATGGCCGTACTTGAACAAGGACGAGAAGCCATTACTCATTATGCGGTAAAAAAACAATATCAAGATTACACCCTCCTGGATGTTAAACTGATGACTGGACGAACACATCAAATCAGGGTTCATTTAACCCATATCAACCATCCAGTAGTTGGCGATCCATTGTATGGCGGCCGCATGAGGGTTCCAGCGAATGCATCTCAAGAACTAAGAACGCTAATCCAAGAGTTTAAAAGACAAGCGCTTCATGCATGCAGCCTTGCATTTTGTCATCCCAAAACCGAACAAGAGTTGACATTTACCGCACCTTTGCCTGATGATTTTCAACTTCTTCTTAACACTTTGGATGAGCATTATGAAGACTAAACTAGCCAATTGGCCAGCACCTAAAAACATCAGCGCCCTAAGTACAACGCGATTATCAGGATTTAGCCAGGCTCCTTATAATTTCAATAATCTGGGATTAGGAATCGGGGATAATGATCAGCATGTTCTACAAAATCGTCAACAATTAGTAGAACATTTACAACTGCCTGGTGAGCCACAATGGTTACGACAGACACACAGTACCCACTGTGTACTAGTAGAAGAAGATACTAATAGAGATGCAGATGCATCCATAACACGCTCAAGCACACATCCACTCGTGATTCTCACGGCGGATTGTTTGCCGATTGTTCTTTGTAACAGACAAGGCACTGAAATTGCGGCCATTCATGCAGGCTGGCGAGGCTTAGTCAATGGTATTGTGGAAAATACAATAGCCAAGATGCACAGCAAAGCATCTGAGCTGCTTGCCTGGATAGGACCGGCAATTTGTCAACAATGCTACGAAGTAGGTGATGAAGTCTATCAAACATTCACCAGTAAATACCCAGAATGCAAACTCGCATTTACATCAGTCAACACCAAATGGCGGGCTAATTTACCAAAAATCGCTGAAATGGTACTGAATTTACAAAGTGTTAATGCTGTTTATCAGTCTGAACTATGTACTTTTGAATCTGAAAGTGAATTGTATTCCTATCGAAGAACGTCACAAACAGGTAGAATAGGTACCTTAATCTGGATTAACGATCAACCTCAGGACTAATAATATGATAAAACGTATAAGATTATTCATAAGTACGCTTCTCTTTGCCACAGTCTCGTTCGCCTCTGCAGCAGAAGATGTTGCTATGCCAAGTTTAGCACCAGTGCTAAAAAACATTATGCCAGCTATTGTCAATGTTGCAGTACAAGGCTATTTGCCAAACGATGCAACACCTCCTGGAGCAGCAGGAAATGAAGAGGGAGCACAAAAACAGCCAAGGCAACAAGCACCAGAAAAAGGACGCAAGTTCGAAAGCATTGGTTCGGGCGTTGTTTTGGATCCCAAAAATGGAATCATCATCACCAACGATCACGTAATTCGCAATGCGAATCTTATTACAATTACCTTACAGGATGGTCGCCGTTTAAAGGCAAAACTAATCGGTGGTGATAGTGAAACAGATCTAGCCATTCTAAAAATTGATGCTAAAAACCTGCACTCATTACCTATAGGTGATTCAGATCAATTACAAGTAGGCGATTTTGTCGTTGCTATCGGTAACCCATTTGGTTTAAACAGTTTTGGTAACAGCCAATCAGCAACATTTGGTATTGTCAGTGCATTAAAGCGCAGTGATTTAAATATCGAGGGTGTAGAGAACTTTATTCAAACGGATGCAGCAATTAATCCAGGTAATTCTGGCGGCGCATTAGTCAATGCCAAAGGTGAATTAATCGGTATTAACACAGCAATTCTCTCTCCTTATGGTGGTAACGTAGGTATAGGCTTTGCTATTCCGATTAACATGGCAAAAGATGTTGCCCAGCAAATCATTAAATTTGGTTCAATTCATCGTGGATTAATGGGCATTTTTGTGCAACATTTAACACCAGAACTTGCGCAATCTATGGGATATCCTGAAGATTTTCAAGGTGCATTAGTCGCTCAAGTTAATCCAGGTTCTCCTGCTGAATTTGCAGGTTTAAAAGCTGGAGACATTATTATCCAAATTAACAATACTAAAATTACTCAAGCAACGCAGGTAAAAACAACGGTAAGTCTCTTACGCGTAGGTACGAGTGCAAAAATCATGATTCAACGCGATGGCAAACCAATCACCTTGGATGCCGTTGTTACTGACGTTAAATCACATGAGCAAAAACTCCAATCCAGCAATCCGTTTCTTTACGGACTCGCATTAAGAGCTTTTGATCAAGAAACCCCTCCTCACGGTAATGTAATTGGCGTGCAAATTGTGGGCGCGACAGAAAACAGTGCTGGATGGCGTGCAGGTCTAAGACCGGGTGATATTATTATCTCTGCAAACAAAATGCCTGTTAGAGACGTGAAGTCCTTACAACAAATTGCGCAACAGAAAAAACAAGAATTATTGGTTCAAGTATTACGTGGACCAGGTGCTTTGTACTTACTGATCATCTAATCTACATCCAAATTTACTACGCAATGTCGCTGGGCTGTAAAGCCCATTGACTTCAAGCTAAACCCTCTCCTACGTTCCAAGCTTGTCCGCAGAACCTAGGAGAGGGTTTTTTCTTAACTTGCCCCTATGGGCATGACCGACCGCCTACTATGCAACTAAACGAGCCGCTTATAATATTAAATAGGAATAATCCCTCTGCCCAAGTTCGGCAACACCCTTTACCCCAAAAGAAACTCAGTTCACTCGTCATGCTTGGTTTTGTTAACGCAAAACTTAAACGATTATCCTTTAACGATAAAATCAGAACATTTGTTCTAGGCAATAAACTCAAAGCAAAGACTCACTATTAAGCAGCCTATTCTCATAGGTTTTATTATAGACAAAATTTTGAGCATATTTTGATTTACTCAACTCAAAACAAGATAAGTTAATTTTTTTATCATTAAATTTGACTGGATTTTATACTGACCCCACACTCAAAACAGAACTAAAACAAACTAAAGAGCGAATTATATAAAAAAAACAAAAAAAATACGTTTACAGTCTTGACATCTTCCTCCTAAAACGACAAAATCACGGCCGTCTTATGGCTATGTAGCTCAGTCGGTTAGAGCGCGGCACTCATAATGCTGAGGTCGGTGGTTCGAGTCCACCCATAGCCACCATTCCCCAATAAAATCAAATACCTTCAACTAGTTATAAAAATCTATTGTTAAGTTTTCAAATTTAGTTATCATGTTACTACTCAGGATTTTGCGGTTTTTCAATGCGATCGATAGTACTTACATTTTTAATATTTATTTGCTCTACCTTAATTTATGCAAATGACATTAATATTTCCACAACAACCAAAGATGGGAATACAACTTTTTTCCTTCAGGCAGGGGCATTTAATTTAGAAAAAGATGCCAAGCAACGTCAAAAAGAATTATCCAAACTGGTTAGCGAACCTATTGAAATTAAAAACCTGTCCGATAAACGCCTCTATCTCGTGCAAATTGGCCCAATTAGCGATTATCCAACTGCAAGAACCCTACAAAGAAAACTCTCACAAAACATAAACGCAAGCACGTATAAATCAAACGATTCCCAATCCTCTGCACTTGCAATAAGCCAAACAGCTAATACTGTTGAACAAGCACAAACAATGCCCGCAGACAGTACGTTGTGGAACTTAAGAAATGCCGACATTCGCGCAGTTATTGCTGAAGTCTCGCGTGTTACAGGCAAGAATTTTGTTATTGATCCACGCGTTCAAGGAAAAATATCCATCGTTTCATCAACTCCAATGTCCAATCATGAGCTATACCAAGTATTTCTCTCGGTATTGCAAGTTTCTGGATATGCAGCGATACCCAGCGGCGATGTCATTAAGATTATTCCAAATATTGATGCCAAAACCCAATCAGGTGATCTTCTGAGTGAGATGAAGAATCCTCCCAGAGGCGATGACATGATGGTTGCAGTGGTGCCTGTTCATTATGTACCTGCAGAGCAATTAGTACCTGTTTTAAGACCTTTAATGCCTCAATGGAGCAGTGTTTCCGCCTATGGGCCATCAAACATGCTTATTTTGTCCGGACGTGCGAATAACATTCAAAGCCTGGCTAACATTATTAAACAAGTCGATAACTCCACTGCCAATGGCATTGATATAGTCCCTTTAAAAAATTCATTGGCTATGGATATAACAACAACAATCAAAGATCTGGTAAAAGTCCAACCCAATATGGCTGGTGGTCGTTCACAAATCAGCGTATCTGCAGATGATCGCTCTAATTCAATTTTAATCAGCGGCTCAAAAACAGACCGAATTCGTTTGAGAATGCTCATTTTAAAATTAGATAGAGGGAGCTCTGAAGGGCTTAGCAGCAATACTCAAGTTGTTTATCTGAATTACATGCGTGCCGAAGATTTGGTACCTATCCTTGCGGGTATTGCTCAAGCAAATTTCAGTGGCAATGTTGGCACCACCATGGGTACCATAACCAGACCAGCACTAGACAGTACAAATCCGGCATCAAATCTAGTTAATAGTGGTTCAAACTCGCAAAACACGAACTCATCCAGTACCACAGCATCCCCTTTAAATTCATCAGGAGCTACTGCAAATACCAGTTCTGCGAATACTCAGAATGAAGGTTCAACCAAGCCTTCAGTACAGATTATTGGTGAGCCCAATACCAATTCCATCATTCTAAATGCACCCGCTTCAGTCATACGCGTCTTAAAAAGAGTAATTGCTCAACTCGATATAAAGCCAGCCCAATTATTAATCGAAGCACTGGTTGCTGAAATTAATCAAGAAGATGCAAACGATTTAGGAATTGAGTGGGGTAGTGATCAACAAACGGGTAAAGCATCTGGTTTTAGAAATGGTTTTGCGATTATCAATAGCCAAACTAAAGGTGCTGATTTTCAAGCGCAGATTTATGCCTTGGCACGTGCCCATAAAGCCAATATTTTATCAACACCGTCTGTGGTCGTTCTAGATAACCGTCAGGCAAAAATATTGGTGGGTAAACAAGTTTCTGTTGCCTCTTCTAATTACCCAAATAATGCAAATGGAACTACATCATCATCTAGCCCCTACACTACCTTTGATCGTGTTAACGTGGCATTACATCTCTATGTAAGACCCCAAATCACCCGTGGCAATGGCATTCAAATGCAAATTGACCAAGGTAATGATACTTTGGATCCACCCGTAACTGCAGAAACATCAACCACACCAACATTTAGAATCAGCAGTATCGTAACCTCAGTGCACGTTGAAAGCGGTAATGTGGTCGTTTTAGGTGGCTTAACCCAAGATAGCCTAAGCAATGATAACAATCGCCTACCCATTCTGGGAGATATACCAGGGATTGGGCGCTTATTTAAGCGCAATGTTAATACGCGTGATAAACGTGTACTGATGGTCTTTATTAAACCAATTATTCTACGTAATGAGCGTGAAAATATGAATCTAACTCATGATAAATACAATCATACTCGCCAGTATGAACTAGATTGGTTACGCTCTGAAGAACAATACCTGCAAAGTAATAATGCAACTGTATTACCGGCATTAAAACGGGCTGACTTACCAAGACCATTTAGTCGCCCACCACTATTGGTGACTAAATAAGCCATGGAAAATGAAGAAAAATCGCTGAAAATCCCATACAGTTTTGCCAAAATCCATGGGATTGTTGTTGCTGGTGAGATGGTCGGTACTGAAGCGCTTGTTTATCATCTCCCCAGCGCTTCATTGCAAGCGCTGGCTGAAGTAAAACGCTTATTGCAATGTGACTTGTCATTAAAGCCAGTAGACGAATCAACATTTCAACAACATCTGGCACATATCTATCAATCAAAATCGTCCATATTAGAAGCGGCAGGCGGCATGGAAGATGATATGGATCTTTCATTATTAGCCAGCCAACTGCCCGTCAGTGAAGACTTATTAGAAAACCAAGATGATGCGCCCATTATTCGCCTGCTTAATGCCTTATTTACGCAGGCAATCAAACAAAAAGCGTCTGATATTCATATTGAAACGTATGAAGACCGTGTCTTAGTGCGCAATCGTATTGACGGCGTCTTGCACGAAGTTTTAGAAATTCAACGTGCTATTGCCCCCTTAGTAATATCCAGAGTGAAGGTAATGGCAAAATTGGACATTGCCGAAAAACGTATACCACAAGATGGTCGTATCTCATTACGTATTGGAGGGCATAATATTGACGTTAGGGTCTCCACCCTCCCCTCAAATCATGGCGAACGCGTCGTATTGAGGATTTTAGATAAGCAAGCGGCACAATTAGATTTAAATTTATTGGGTATGCCTGATGCAACAGTAAAAATAATACGCCAATTAATTGCAGAACCACATGGCATTATCCTGGTTACAGGCCCAACCGGTTCAGGAAAAACAACGTCTTTATATGCCATGCTCACTGAATTAAACGAAGTGACCCGCAATATTTTAACCATTGAAGATCCCATAGAATACGATTTGGAAGGTATAGGGCAAACTCAGGTCAATGCCAAGGTCCAAATGACCTTTGCTAAAGGCTTAAGAGCCATTTTACGACAAGATCCCGATGTAGTCATGATCGGGGAAATTCGCGATCTTGAAACAGCCGAAATTGCAGTACAAGCAAGCCTCACCGGTCACTTGGTACTTTCTACCTTGCATACCAATAGTGCACTGGGCGCCTTAACCCGTCTGCGAGATATGGGGGTTGAATCCTTTCTATTGTCCTCCAGTATCGTAGGGCTTATTGCTCAACGCCTAGTTAGACGGCTTTGTCCACATTGCAAAACGCTTCATCAATTAAGAAATGATGAAAAAGAGCTTATGGGACTTAGTCCTGATGCCGATCTGTCTAAAGTATTTGAACCTAAGGGCTGTGATTTATGCAATCATCTGGGTTATAAAGGCCGTACCAGTATTTATGAATTAATTACAATTGATGAAACACTTAGAGGCATGATTCATCGGCATGAAAACTTGCAAATGATGGAGAACTATTTAAGGCCCACAACACCAAGCATCCGTGAAGATGGATTTAAACGTGTACTTATTGGGGATACATCACTTGCTGAAGTATTGCGCGTTACAACTCAAAATTAGTGCATACCCCGGGTTTCGCAGCCCCGGCGTACAACCCGATGCATCATGAAGTTCTTATTTAAAAATTAATATCCAGACGATGATATCCTCTGGATATTAATTTTTAGTTAAAACGAGTATTCCTCCATCTAAGAAGGCCTACGTTGTCTCTCCACATCATTATCTTCTGTGGGTTGTTCCTTAATCTTATTCAGTGATTTTTTCATATCATTCACTTTATCCATAGAATCGGTATTGATTGAATAAGTAGAAGGCGACGATTTAAATACATTCTGGATGCTGCGAACGAATTTTTGCAACGATCCCAATATACCACGATGCTCCGCTAAATTTTTGGTTTTTTCTGGATTAATAGCATTCTCACAATCCTTCACAAAATCTTGTACATTCTTACCACCCTCAATAAATTTATTTTTATTATCAAGCATGATTTCATGAATCGTGAGAGCTTCACTTGCTGCCGCTGCCGCCGTTGGGTGCTTACTCGTTTCTAAATGCTCAGCTTTCGTCAAAAGAGCCTTTAGATGACGATCAAATCCAGATTTTTTCAATAACTCTACTGCTTGGGCATTAGCTGTAGGTTGTCGATGCGCGTGAATTGCCTCCTCATGAGCCACCACACTCTCATGAGCCTGCACCACACTCTCATGAGCCTGCACCACACTCTCATGAGCCTGCACCACACTCTCATGAACCTGCACCACACTCTCTTGAGCCTGCACCACACTCTCTTGAGCCTGCACCACACTCTCTTGAGCCTCGAGCACACTCTCTTGAGACTCGACCACACTCTTATGAGCCTCGACCACACTCTCTTGTGTCTGTTCGGCGCCTTGTATATTTTTAATTTTTATCTGTTGTGCCTCTTCTTTTTTTGCCTTTTCTAATGCGGCAATACGCAACTCTTCGGCTTGTTGCACCGCACTAATTCCCTTAGCTAAATCATCATCAATAGACGATAAAAAAGAATCCAATTTTTGTGCGTCTGATTTTTTAGCGTTTGCATCCGTGATTGCTGTATCTTTTTCTGATTCAGCCTGTTTCACACCTGCTGTATTTATTACGGCTTCTTTCACGCCCATTTCGGATAGTTTTTTTTGCACTTCAGCTACTTTTTTAGCCTCTTCTATTTGTTTTTCTGCAGCGGCTTTTCTTGCTCTTTCTTCAGCTTGACTTACATATTCTCTTCTCTGAGCCTCTGCTTTTCTTTGTGCTTCGGCCTCTTCACGCTGCTTCATCTCTTTACCTACAGCTAATAAACCTGACTCTTGATTTACATCAATAAATCTTGATACCGCATCTTTAATAGGCGCTTTATCTCTATTTCTTTCTAGTCTTCCTGCATCTACAGAAACTGAGTCAATCGCTTGCCTTCGTACTCCCATGGCTTCAGCAAAATCACTACCTAGAGCAGAACCAGTATTACTCTGTATCATACTCTTTTGAATCATTTTTTTTAATTCACTAAATCCTTCTTCACCTATTAAGTTAAATAATTGTTGATGAGGACTCTCTATATTCTCAACATCATTATCATTATCATTATCATCTGAAAAGTTATCATCCACATCGCTATTGCCTGGTATCTCATCTTTACCTGGATTATCGATAACCATATCGATTAACATGCTCACCACATAATTTTTTACAACAGCAGCCTCGCTTCTTTTTTGCGTCTCTGCAGCTTTGATCAATAATTCATCGGTGCTAAAGCTTGCTTTTTCTTTAGCAGGTTGAGGAGGAGTAACCTCTAACTTTGTTGTTACAGCAGACGTAACAGTAGCCTTAGATTTTGCATTAAGATTACCCATTGGTGGTGGTGGAGGTATCCCCATTGGTGGTGGGGGTGGTGGCACATCAGGTATATTATTAATTGGGTTCTCTAAAATTGAAGTACTTTTTTCTTTAGTCAGTCTTTCTTTTTCAGCCAACTCTTGTGCTTTTCTTTCTTCAATTTTTGATAATTCAGTGCCAACTTTTTCTTTGACTTCTTTTAGTTTCCCTTCCAACGCACCCTTTTTCTTACTTAATTCAGTTATTGCATCAACTTGACTTTCTAATGCCTTTTGATATTCCATTTGACTTGCTTTTTCTGTTTCAAGCTTAATAGCTAACTCACTTACCTGATTGAGTAATCTCCCCACTTCAGCTTCTTTAGTTTTAATACTGGACTCAAAACGTCGAAGTTCATTTTCTTGTTCTTGTGCTCGCTCATCCTCCGTTTTTGGTTTGACATTCTCAGAAGATTTTTTTAATTGTACGCCCGCACTTAATTGACCCAGCATATCCCCAGTTATATCTCTTACACTGGTTTTAGGTGATGGTTTAGGCTGACTACTAACCGTAAATTTCTTGGGAGCAGCATTAAAAATAAGAGGAGGCGGTGGCGGAACTAATGGTGTGGCTGGAATGCCGCCACCTAATGAAGCAGCATTATCCATAGGATTCAGCGCGGAGGCTTCATTTGCAAGTTTCGTTAACTCACCTTGGATATCTTTTTTCAAGCGTTCAAGTTCGCGCATTTCGCTATTAATTTTACTGTTATTTGCAGCAACTTCACCCTTAGTTGCCTCAGCTTTTTTAATTTCTTCTCGCAATCTTCTTGACTCGCCAGACAATAATTTGACTTTTTCTGTTAAATCATTTTGCCTTGCTCTTAACGTTTGAACAGAGCTCTTATCTACTTTGTCATTCATATTGTCCCCTCGATAAAACGCCTGGAAAAGAATATTTTCAGATCTTTGAGATCACAAAACCTACTAGTAGCCTTAATATTAATCATAAAGCAAATGGAGAATATATTCAACTATTTGGAACCATTTAGATCTCAAAGACAAATTTAGACGCATATAAAACCCAAAGAACAGTTCAAAGTATTGGATGATTTTGTCAATAGAAAGAATTTAACAAATTGATTTTTAAAAGAATTTAATTCTTGCTGAATGTGTTTTAAAGAGATAAATAGCGAATAAATCGAGGGAATTTACAAACCACTTTAATGTGAATTATTTAAGCATAAATTGAAGCGTTTTTTCTCGTTATGCAAAATAGAAACTTTATATTTTTGAGCCGTACAATTTAGTATCCCCTCTCCCATGATCAAGAGAGGAGAATTATAACCTTATTTTAATTAGCTATTTTGCGCCAGGTAGTCCCTTTTGCTCCATCTTCTAATTCGATTCCTTGACTTAATAATTCAGCTCTTATTTGATCAGCTCGCTCCCAATTACGATCAGCACGTGCTTGTAATCGTTCCGCAATTAACTGCTCGATCGCCGCTTTATCGTCCTCATCAAAACCTGCTTGTAAAAACTCTGCAGAATCAGATTGCAATAGCCCCATCAGACCAGCTAAATGCTTTAACGTCGTCGCTAAAACTGGTGTACCATTCTTATTCACTTCATGACTTAACTGAAATAATACAGATAAAGCGACTGGACTATTAAAATCATCATTCATGGCCTTATTAAATTCATTAATCCAATGATTATCCAATTCACCATTCACAGTTACCGGACTATCTTTCATTGTTTGGTAAAGTCTGGTTAGTGCCTTCTTCGCATTGAATAAATTCTCTTCCGAGTAATTTAATGAGCTTCGGTAATGGCTGCTTAACAGAAAATAGCGCACAACTTCAGGATGATGATTTGCTAAAACATCCGTAATAGTAAAGAAATTACCTAATGATTTTGACATTTTTTCATTATTAACCTGCAACATACCAACATGCAGCCAATAATTAGCAAAAGGTTTATGTGTTGCCGCTTCACTTTGGGCAATTTCATTCTCATGATGTGGGAATTGCAAATCTAAGCCACCGCCATGAATGTCAAAATGCTCGCCCAATTCTTCTATTGCCATTGCCGAACATTCAATATGCCAACCTGGTCGTCCATTTCCCCAAGGTGAAGCCCAATAAGGCTCGCCAGGTTTAGCTTTTTTCCATAACACAAAATCAAGTGGTGAACGCTTTTCTTTGACCACTTCAACGCGTGCGCCCGACATTAATCCATCAAGATCCTTATGCGATAATTTGCCGTACTCTGCAAATGAATCTACTTGGTAACACACATCACCGTTTTCGCTTACATAAGCATTACCTTTGGCAAGTAAACGTTCAATCAAACGGATAATCGTAGCAATATGCTCAGTCGCACGCGGTTCATAACTGGGTGGTAAAATATTTAACGCCTGCATGTCTTCATGCATGGCATCTATATAATGTGCGGTTAATTCATCAATGGGAATGCCACGTTCATTTGCACGAGCGATGATTTTATCATCGATGTCGGTAATATTACGTACAAAAGTTACATCATAACCTTGAGAACGCAGATAACGTACAATAACGTCAAAACAAACCATAGAACGCGCATGTCCTAAATGACAGTGGTCATATACAGTGATACCACAGACATACATACCAATTTTTCCAGGATTAATGGAAACAAACGGCTCTTTTGTTCTAGTTAACGAATTATATAAGTGTAACATTTCTGCCCCTTAGCTTACTTTTCCCCAAGTATCCTTCATATCCACTACGCGATGAAAGGAACTAACACATCCTTCACTCACTTCATTGACGCAATAATACCCCAAACGCTCAAATTGAAACACTTCCGCTACAGGCTGATTAGCCAAAGACGGTTCGCAAAATGCGCGTTGTGTTTGCAATGAATCATGATTTAAAAACTGGAAGAAATCTTCTTCGCGAGCCGGATTGGCATCCGTAAATAATCGATCATATTGCAAAACAGTGATTGGATAGGCATGCACACTAGACACCCAATGAATTACGCCTTTAACCTTTCTGTCTTCAGGATTTTTTCCTAAGGTATTTTCATCATAAGTACAACGCAGTTCAATCACCTCTCCCTGATCATTACGCACAACATCATGGCACTTAATTACATAGGAGTGACGTAAACGTACTTCAGCACCAGGAGATAAGCGGAAATACTTCTTAGGAGGATCTTCCATAAAGTCTGAACGTTCTATAAATAGTTCTCTGGAAAAGGGTAATTCACGTGTTGCGGCTTCAGGATCTTGAGGATTATAAGAAGCTTTTATGTATTCTACTTTGCCTTCAGGGTAATTTTCGATGACAATTTTTAAAGGATCCATCACACATAAGGCGCGTTTTGCTGTTTTGTTTAGCTCTGCACGGACACACTCTTCTAATAAAGTCATATCAATCACAGAATCGCTACGTGAAATACCAATCATTTCGCAAAATTGGCGAATAGCCGCAGGTGGGTATCCTCGTTTACGCATGCCGCGTAAAGTAGGCATGCGCGGATCATCCCATCCACTCACTGCATTTTTTTCAACAAGCTCACGTAATTTACGCTTAGAAGTCACCGTATGCGACAAGTTCAAACGTGCAAATTCAGTTTGTATTGGTTTTGCTGGTACTGGCAAATTATCTATGAACCAATCATAAAGTGGTCGATGATCTTGGAATTCCAAAGTACATAAGGAATGAGTAATTTTTTCCAACGCATCAGAAATTGGATGTGCGTAATCATACATAGGATAAATACACCATTCATCCCCAGTACGTTGATGATGTGCATGACGAATACGATACAAAATGGGATCACGCATATTTACGTTACCTGATTGCATATCAATTTTTGCTCTTAGTACATGTGTCCCATCAGCGAATTCACCAGCCTTCATGCGCTTAAATAGATCCAGACTTTCTTCCATAGGTCGATTTCTGTATGGGCTTTCACGTCCAGGTTCTTGCAACGTTCCGCGGTATGCACGAATTTCTTCCATATTTAAACTATCAACATACGCTAATTCGTTTTTAATTAATAACACAGCAAAATCATAGAGCTCATGATAATAATCAGACGAATGGGTCATGTCACACCATTCAAAACCTAACCAACGCACATCATCGATGATACCATTTACATATTCTTCTTCTTCTTTAATAGGGTTGGTATCATCAAAACGCAGATAACATAAGCCCTTAAACTCTTCAGCCAAACCAAAGTTCAAACAGATTGATTTAGCATGTCCTACGTGTAAATAACCGTTAGGCTCCGGAGGAAAACGGGTGACTATTGACTTATGTTTGCCACTGGCTAAGTCATCAGTAATCAATTGTCTGATAAAATGTGCTCGTTTTTCGGTTAATTCAGTCATTGGTTTTTCCATTCTTTTCTAGAGTCTGTTGCCATTTCTACTATCTTGGTTCAAGCTAGCAAAATAACAACAGCCCTAATTAATACATTGTAATCTGGATGAATCCCTCAAGTTAAGAGAAATTCTTCTCGCGTGGTAAGAGAGAATTTTAATGCTCACTTGATGATTCAGCCTTATCATCCATAGCATGACGCATAGAGTTTATTACTTTAGCGCCCACCTGAAGCATATCATGCTTCGCATTATATGCCTCTACAACTTGCGTTATCAATGCAGCCCCCACAATAACACCATCAGCAAAACTGGCTACTTCTGCAGCCATTTCTGGTGTTTTGATCCCAAAACCGACCATCAAAGGCAGTTCAGTTTGCGTTTTGCGATGTTGGTACTCAGATTTTAAAGAAGACATATCCAAAGCGCTTGAACCAGTAACGCCTTTTAAAGACACATAGTATAGATAGCCTTTAGCAACGCGATTAATTAAAACCATACGCTCATCTGAGGTTGTGGGTGAGCAAAGAAAAATACTGTATAAGCCATATTGTTGCCAAGCTTGGTTCACCCCGTCACTTTCTTCTGGTGGCATATCAACCAGAATCGTGCCATCGACCCCTGCTTCAACAGCATGTTGTGCAAAAAGTTCATAGCCATACTGCTCGATTGGATTAAGATAGCCCATAATAACAATTGGCGTTTCTTGATCTTGTTGACGAAACTCTTTTACCATATTTAATACATCTTGAGTATGCACCTTATGAGCTAATGCCCGCTCCATAGCTTGTTGAATTACCAGCCCTTCAGCCATAGGATCGGAAAAGGGAATACCAAGTTCCAAAATATTAGCTCCAGCCTTAACCAATTCATGCATCATCGTTACGGTGATTTGCGGGTGCGGATCACCTGCGGTAATGTAAGGGCTTAACATTTTCTTACCAGTGGCTTTTAAATCTGCCAAAATTTTGTCGATTCGATTCATACAGTAATTCCATCAATACTTGCAACAGTATGCATGTCTTTATCGCCACGACCCGATAAATTCACAATGATGCTTTGGTTTTTTGACATTGCTTTTGCCAATTTCATGGCATAAGCCACTGCGTGACTGGATTCAAGCGCGGGCATAATTCCTTCGACGCGAGTTAACGTGCGAAAGGCATGCAAGGCTTCCTCATCGTTTATTGATTCATATACGACACGCCCACTATCTTTTAAATACGCATGCTCAGGGCCAACGCCAGGATAATCAAGACCCGCTGAAATTGAGTGGGTGTCTTTAATTTGTCCATATTCATCGCACAGTAAATACGTCCGATTGCCATGTAAAACTCCAGGTTTTCCTGCAATCAATGAGGCAGAGTGCTCACCTGTTTCCAAACCTTTACCACCGGCTTCGACCCCATAAATAGCAACTGAATCATCATTAAGAAATGGATAAAATAAACCAATCGCATTCGAACCACCGCCTATGCACGCAACCAAAGCATCGGGTAACTGCCCATTTTTCTCTAAAAATTGCGCTCGGGCTTCAATACCAATAACCGTTTGAAAATCCCTTACCATTTGCGGATAAGGATGAGGTCCAGCAACAGTACCGATGATATAAAAGGTATCATCAATATGGCTTACCCAATCGCGCATGGCTTCATTAAGCGCATCTTTTAATGTTTTTGAACCGGCAGTTACGGGAACAACTTCAGCCCCTAATAACTTCATACGATACACATTGGTTGCCTGGCGTTTAATGTCTTCTGAACCCATGTAAACAACACATTCAAGGCCTAATTTAGCCGCTACGGTAGCCGATGCAACCCCGTGTTGCCCTGCTCCTGTTTCTGCAATGATGCGCGTTTTTCCCATACGCTTTGCAAGTAAGGCTTGCCCTACAGTATTATTAATTTTATGCGCACCGGTATGATTTAAATCTTCTCTTTTAAGATAAATCTGTGCTCCACCTACGAACTGACTCAAACGTTCTGCATGATAAAGTGGATTTGGACGACCGACAAAATCTTTTAACTCAAGACTTAGTTCCGCTAAAAAGTCAGGATCCTGACGATATTTATTATAAGCGTGCTCTAGTTCTTTTAATGCATGCACTAAGGTATCGGCTACAAACATGCCGCCATAGGAACCAAAATGTCCTTGTGCATCAGGAAGTTCTTTTTTATTCATTGACTATACCTCTGTAGGTTGGGCTGCAAAGCCAACTACGAAATTACCGTAAAAAGTTTACTCATAAACCGACTCATCTTATCATGATCTTTAACCCCAGGCGCAGCCTCCACACCACTGCACAGATCCACGGCGTAAGGGTGACACGCATTGATGGCATCCAAAATGTTAAATTCATTTAAGCCTCCGGCCAATAGATAAGGTTTGTTCATTGATTTAGGAATAATATTCCAGTCAAATGTCAAGCCCGTGCCTCCTTTGGCTTTGTCCGAAGGTGTATCCAGCAATAACGCGCTAGCAGAAGCAAAATCCTGCGCTACACGCTGAATGTGCTCCCCTGAATCTGGATGCATGGCTTTAATAAAAGGCTTATTAAACTGCTGACAAAATGCGACTGATTCATCACCGTGGAACTGCAATAATTCAACAGGCAATTCCTCTATAACTTGCTGAACGAATGCCTTTTCAGGATTCACTAAAACAGCAACAGTATCTATAAAAGGAGGCAGATTTTTTAGCAAAATTTTTGCCTGCGCTATAGTAATACAACGAGCGCTCCTAGGATAAAAAATCAAACCAATAGCATCGACACCTAAACTAACGGCATGAGCCACATCGTCACTACGTGTCATACCGCACATTTTGACTCGTATCCGAGATGGATTCAATTATTTCTCCCAAAGAAAGGAAGGCCCTGGATTATTCTGTAACACCGCAAATTCCTGAGGGTAAGTCACTTGTACCAGATACAAACCATAAGCAGGCGCGGTTTCAGCACCTAATCGTCTATCTCTTGCTTTTAAAACCTCATCGACCCATGAGACAGGATGTTTCCCTGAACCAACTGCAATCAAAACACCCGCAATATTTCGCACCATGTGATGCAAAAAAGCATTCGCGGTAATATCAATAATTACTAAATCATTGGTACGCGTTACTTGCAATTTATGGACATTCCGCATGGGCGTATTTGATTGGCATTCAACGGAACGAAAAGAAGTGAAATCATTTTCACCTAACAAAAGTTGAGCAGCTTGATGCATCAAACGATGATCCAATTGCCGGTATTGCCAAGTCACATTACTGCGCAATAAAGCAGGTCTAATGGCGCCATTATAAATCACATAGCGATATCTTCTGGCCGTTGCTGAATACCGTGCATTAAACGTTTCAGAAAGCTCTTTACCCCATTTCACACAAACATCTTTAGATAAAAAAGAATTTGCACCATGAATCCATGCTCGGATACTGCGCTCTTTATCAGTATCAAAATGCACCACCTGATTTGTAGCGTGTACACCGGTATCAGTTCTTCCTGCACAAACTACAGAGATAGGACAATCGGCGACTTTTGATAAGGCATGTTCCAGGGCTTGTTGCACGGTATGCAAACCTGTTTGTGCTTGCCAGCCATGATAGTGGCTACCATCGTATTCAAGCACTAAGGCAATACGCATTCATTATTCCTACAAAAAAAGGGTCAATTTATATTACTGCATTTGCTTTGTCTATACCTTAGATGATTCATTTTTAAAGTTTATAGCCTTGAAGATCAATTGCGCCGTACAGCGCAATAAGATATTCTTTCTTGATTTAATACGTTATGCCTGATAGCTTCTTGTACTGTTGTAAAGGATCCATGCCCCAATTGCATGGCACATGCTGCTGTAATGTAGTTTATACTCTTTAAATATTGAGATTCATCTATGAAACGGAAATTTTTTTACCCCAGCATTGCTGCTTTATTGCTGGCTTGTAACGCCCCTGGTTTTGCGAAAAATACTAAAAACAACCTCTTAGCCCCTCTTTTAAATTCCCCAGGAAATTGGTTTGTCAGTTTAGGCACAGGTGCACAACATCCCCAATGGCATAGTGTAATGAAGGTCAATAATGGCTCTGACTTTCCCCCCCCCTATAATATTGATTTATATTCAACAAAAAACCAAAGTGAAGCGGTGATTGCGCTTTCTGTTGGTCGCCGTTGGCATCATAATAGCTTCTGGCTTCCCTCCTATTCATTCGGTGTATTTTGGCAATATTTTTTCAGAACTCACCTGGGAAAAAACATAACCCAGTATTCTGATCCTGAATTTACCAACTACAAATACAATTGGGATCTTACGGCAAATCTTTTATTAGCCTCAGCAAAAGTTAATCTATTCCAATATGGAAAGCTTGCTCCATATGTAAACGGCGGAATCGGTAGTTCATTTAATAGAACCTCTGACTATAAAGAAAAGGCCTTAGCTGGTGTTACCCCGCGTGTTAGCCCTCAATTTTCCAAGTTCAGTACGAGCGAATTTGCTTACCAGGTTGGCGTAGGCATCGACCTGCAACTCACCTCCCAGGTACTTGTTTCCGTTGGTTATAACTACCAAGATTTAGGACAAATTAGTTCCGGCTCTGGTAAAGAAACTTGGTCCAATCAATCGCTAAATCCGGGGTCCTACCATTCAAATGAAGTATTGGTTTCTATAAGTTATCTTTTTGCAAAATAAAATATGAGGGTCTGTTGGCATTTCTACTATCTTGGCCAAAAGAACGAAATGCCAACAGACCATAAACTACTTGAGAGCATAATGAATACAAATAAAAAAGGATGTTTTTTTGCACTGTTGTCAACTCTATGTTTATTGCCATTTTCTAGCCATGCAGGAACAGATCCCATTAGCTGGAAATTAAATAAACAATTTCAAAACCCATTATCAGTTAACTCAATGGATTCTGTTACCTATACCTTAACCAATCAATTACCATTTCAGTTGGTCAAGCCTTTAGTCATTACCAAAAATGCCAGCTCCCCTAATGAATTCAGTTATGTAGATAATTGCACTGGAGTGCGTCTTGCCGCCAAAGCCAGCTGTACGGTTACTGCATCATTAACGCCGGCAAGTAGCGGTATCAAACAACTGCAATTGATTATTAGTGGTTATGACAATAACCACGTCCAACTTCCCCTCATTACCACCGAGGCAAAAGGAAATACTCCAAATACTAAGGGAGTTACCGGTAAAGTAACGCAATCGTTACCCTATCAAATGACCATTGGTAGCTCAGCAAATTATACTTTTTCCTTTATTAATTATGGAATAACAACGGCCACGAATCTTAATGTTTCAGTGACTCAACCCTATGGTACAGCGAATATTGTGACGAACACCTGCACGGGTACTTTGGCTGCTGGAGCCTCCTGTACCGTCATAGGGAGTTATATACCGAGTTCCACCACTCCCAGCACACAAAGTATTACCGCCACACTTAGCTATCAAGATGGCTCGGGAAGCCCTGCAACCGAAACAACGACAACCCAAGTTAATGCCTCATCCTCTATTCTTGCTAGTTCTTTTGTTGCCCCCAATTACCTGCCTCCTCTTGTATTATCAGGGACGCCTTATAAGGTACAAGCTTTATTTACCAACGTTAGTGGAAGCGCTTTAACACTCAGTCCACCAGGCAGCATTTCATGCACCAATAGCATCTCGGGTGATTGCAGCGTCGCTTTAAGCAATGTTAGCAGCAGTTGTGGTGCCTCTCTTCCCGCAACAAACCCTGCAGCAGCATGTCAGCTTGAGGCAACCTTAACCATTCCTTCCTCACCCGCCCCTACACCAGGTTCTACCTATACCATCACCGCATCGGTCGGCTACACAGGAATAGGCAGTCCATCAACAATCACAACCATTGGAACGTTTGTTACCAGCTTGCCAACTACACGCACCATTAATCTTGTTAATCAGTGTAATTTCCCAGTCTGGTTTTCTTTGAATGGCTCGGCTGTAGCAAATGTATCGTGCAATGCCCAAGGTGCGGGTTGCCCTGCTGGCACAACCTGTAATACGAGCACCTTGTTGTGCTATTGGAACAATCCGGGGCCCAACACGGGAACCAGCTACCAATTAACACAAAGTGGTGGTACTAATTCAGTAACCATTCCTGCTTACAATTATGGTGGTATTCAGTGGAGCGGTAATATTTCTGCCAGTACTGGATGCAGTGGCAGTAATTGCAGTCAAGCAAGTTGTAACAATAATGGCGGCACCACTTCTTGCGCGCCAGGCAAAGGGTTTTCACAACCGGCAACCCAGGCTGAAATTACCATGAGCGCCACCAGCAATGACAGTTATGATGTGGAGGTTATTAATGGGTTCCATATCCCCATTTCGATGGCGCCATACTATTATACAAACATTCCTGCAACTGCGGATAACTATAATTGTGGTACACCAGGTAGTTCTAGCGCAACCAATAATTTTGGCGCCTGCAACTGGACTAATGCGAGCTTACCAGCACCTAGTGGTGGTACTGGGTTTAGCAGTGGCTACTATTGGGTAACGAATGGTGGCGCTGCATGTAACATCAACTCTGGTGTATCACAATGCGCCGCAGGTCAGCTTTGTGGTCTTTATCAAGATCCGAGTACTAATGCTTTTTCTCAGGTTTGTGGAAACTTCTTAGGCTATTGGTCTGCAGATCAAGTGTGCTCGAATACAGGGCTTTCTGCCACGGTCAGCAATTTCTTTAACTGCTCGATGTCATTACCCACCTCCTCGCCAAGCTTCCCGGCAAATGCGACTTTATATAATTTAATGGCATGCCAAGTTCCAACTGGCGATGTTAGTCCGCTGTATAATTCCTGTTATTTATCGTACTCTGGATATAATGCCAGTCAAATTGCAACCTGTTGCGGTTGCGTAGACTGGTGGAATTCAAGCGAGACCTCGGGTGTCTTGATTCAAGCAAACGCAGCAACGCAAAGCTGTGGTACGCAAGTAGATCCAATCTGGACACAATACATTCAACCGATGGTGCAATGGATGAAAGCAAGCTGTCCTTCTGCGTATGTATATCCTTTTGATGATAAAACCAGTGGATTTTCGTGCACGAATAACCTACCCAATCAACCTAACTCAACAGATTATACGATTACCTTTTGTGAGGGTGGAAACACGGGATTACCTACAGGAATTTCCGAGGGGCGAGGCTAGATTAACATCTAGTTATTATAGGCTGGACTGTACCGACGAATGGCGCTTACTTAATTGATTTTGCAATTAAAATCAAATAGTTAAGTATTTAATTAACGGCTCACACTAGAAATTGTCGTCCCCGCGCAGGCGGGGATCTATTCCTAACTTGGAATGGTGCTGCCTTTGTGGATGGATCCCCACCTAGGTGAGGAGGACAAATTAGCCACAGGTCAATTGACTATATTGAATATTTTCCTTAAGTGTCATTGGATTTTACAGTCCTGCGTATTTTTAAAAAAGAAGAGGCTAGGTAAAATCATTACTGTTAATTTCAGCCATTAAGTTTTTCGCAACCTCTTTCTGCGCATCAGTCCCCTGCTCTAATACTTCATTTAAAGAATGTAAAGCGGATTCCTTATCCCCCATTCCTAAGTAGGTTCTAACTAAATCCAATAATGTATCTAACGCATTAGTGTCTTTTACCGCATGAATCTCTTCAACCTCGCTATTACCCGCCAAAACAGCCGTTAAAATAGGCTCAAACACCAATCCATCATCCACATCACTTACCTCTATTGTCGTAGCTCCCTGAGTAACTGATTTTTCTGTAAGTAACTGATGCAAGCCTGATTCAAATTCCAATACATTATCCGGATATGATTCTTCGACTACTTGGAACGATTCATAATCCTCTACAGCCGCTTCCATCGACGCGGGTTGAGTGGGCAAAAATGGCTCCGAAACCTCTGGTTTAGGTTCTAATTTAGGCTCATGTAACTCCGGTTGCTTTATTGGCCTAGGAATCGGTGCAACAGACTCTGCGTCAGAGATGATAACTGGTAATGAAGAATCATTGCCCTTTTGTTTCCAGCGTTTAAAGTGCCAAAAGGCAGCCCCACCACTTCCAGCAACGGCTAATAAAAAGAGAAATGGCCATACAGCTGAAGATTCTTTATTCATACCTGAGTTTGCTTGTGCGGCAATGGCTAAGCGTTCTTTCTTCATTACCTGAATTTGATTGCGAATTAATTTAATTTCTTTATCACGTGTGGCCAATTGCTCATGAAGTGTTTTATTTTCTAATTGCATCATCTGTAATTGTTCCAGCAACGCGGCATTAGATTCTCGTAAAGAATCTAATGCCGCGGTAGTAATGGATATTTCTGCCTTAAGCGTCGCATCTTGCTCCGCACTTATCGGTTTTTGGTTTTGAATTACAGAAGCGTCACTTGTTGGTATATATCGTGGCATTGCCTCTATCGGGGCACGTTTGCTCTGGGTAAATTGAGGAACAGGAAGAATTTTTGAGTATTCAACGACTGGATTCATTGTCAAAATTTGACCCGTTGTATAAGGCGGTGATAAAACATGATTTATCAATGTTTTATCATTCCAGGCCTTATCATGAGCCATAACCTCAACCGTAGCCAGATCAGCAGGAACTTTCAGAATCGCCCTAATGGATGGGACATTAAGTTTGGCACGTGCTTTTAAACCATTTAAATTTCGCTCAGTGAATGCATCAGGATTTTGCCCTACAATTGCTAAAACAACCTGAGGTAATATAACCGCTTCGGTTTTATATCGTTGTGCGATTTGCCATACATTTTCATTAGCAACCGTAGGTCCGTAGGTTTCTTTTTCCCTATTATCAGGAGAATCAGCCACACGCTTAGTTCGTGCTGGAGAAACAATCCGCTCATGAGGACTTCCTATGACACGTTGATGGTATGTTGGGTTACTGTCGCCTAATTTGTAGCCAGGAGGATCTAATAATACCGTGTACGTTTTATATAACTGCCCACTTGACCAGGTTAAATCAACAACAAGTTGAATGTAAGGTTCTGAGACCCGCTCTGTGGAATGAATCCAGATAACCAATCGTCCGCGTGCATTTTTTTTCACATCAAATTGCAGCAAACTTAATGCATCACAAGGTACAATTCCTAAACGCTCAAAATATTGAGGGCTTGCTATATTCGCCTTAATATTAGCAATTGGCGCGCTATTCACATCGATTAATTCAATTTCAGCCACAAACGGTTGGTCCAAAGCAGATTCTACTTTCATATCACCTAAACCAAGCGCCTGAAGACATGTGGGAAAAACCAGTACAAATAAAGCGGTATATAAAACAGTTTTTTTCAAGTAAAGCTCCGTGCCTTTCTGGGACTATCTAAGACCGTACAACTGAAGAACAAACTATAAAAACTAGCACTATCTTCTACTGTATTCAAGAAATTGCACACTTATTCACTAATAATCAGTAAGTTATGTATAATACTAAATCAATTAAACGAAATACGTTAGGAATAACGCAAATTCTTGACGATCTATATATGCTCTAGTTATGATGGATAATCTGCGTTTGATAAGAGTACTTTTTATGGATGATTTTATTGAGTTATTACGCCCGCGCTGGGGTTCAGAAAAGTGGATTTTAGAGGGGTGGGAAAAAATCAGTTCCGATGAAAAACAACTCATCAAAACACGTATGGATGAACTGTTTCAAGACGGCCTTCCTTTTGAAATTCAACATGATAAGTTACTCTATGTTTACGTCTTTTCTCTTTTAGCACAACTGGAAGTTTTGGCCATTCAAGTACCACTAAAATTCCAAGATAAAATGGTCAGCCTGGAAAACAAGCAGCGAATGCATATCCAATTGCTGGATGAAATTTTCCATGGGTTAGTCTTCACTAAAATACTATATATGCTTTGCGAGCCTTATGCTTATCCACCAGAATACAACGAAAATGTTGAAATACTCTGTAATTTTATACGCGATGAAGAATGTCCTAAAGTTGCGATAATGCTGTTAAATTTAGTTGCAGAAGGCTGGATTGAAGAATCATTTAAATGTTACGCCCAACAAAATATAGCACCTAAAGTATTTAATATCATTCTTACTGACGAACATCGCCATGTTTGTGAAGCGGATTTATATCATGATGTAGGTCTGCCTGATCCGGCGCTAATGAAAGAAAAACTTGAATTTTTGGAAGAGCAACTCTTAGTCAACTTCTTTTTACAACATCGATATATAACGGCTTCAGCTGCTTTACTCGGCCTTGAGGGCGTAACTAATTTTATGCAATCACTGAATGCAAAACATCATCAACAATTAAAAAAAATTAATCTCGAACCCAGCAAAAAATGGCTAGCGTTCATGCAAGTGGCGCAAAATGCTTTGCCCATTGTCCACGAATACGCGCAAAAACATCACGAAGTAGAAATGACACCCACACGTAAAATTTTCATGACGCAATGGGATAATGCAAGTGATGCAACCATGGTCTCTCAATCAAATATCAATGTCAGCTGTGTCGATTTTTTCAGTAAAAAATTTCCTTCTGAAACATTAACCACATTGATGATGCAATCTGTAAGTTTATGGCGAAAAGAAAATGAATTATATCGTAACTATTTACATTACAAAAAACTCTATCGCAGCACCGAAGCGTATGTTGGAGTGATTGTTTTACTGCCAGGTTGTGGTGATCATATAGGTACCATAGCATTCGAAAACTGCCATGAAATGAGCGTTAATGAATTATCAAAAAGAATTCGTGATATCGTGTCGATGATGGTTTATTGCTACAAACGACGCGAGGAACTAGAAAAAGCACATCCACATCTAAAACCTTATGATGATAACAAGTTGCATGATTTTGCCTATAATGTCTATGGATATCCTTTGCCAGGAAGCGCAATTATCACCATTAGCAATGTCGGTCCATGGGGTTATACTGATGCCAAAACCCCTCTATTCAAAAATGAAGCCGTAAAATTTGTAATGATGCAAGTTGAGCGCAAACAAGTATGGAATAAGGAAAACCAATCATTCGAAATTCAAGATCATTTACCCATTTCGATTAGTGCAGATCATCGAATTTTTGATGGAAATACACCTGTGCCTAGAATGATTAATGATACGTTTCAACGCATGTTCCAAAAAATGCACACAGATATGGCAAAACCACGATCGTTAAAAAATCCGATTAATAGCGCTCATTTTGTAAAAAGTGTGGAAACTGTGCTAAATCTTAATATCGATTTTGGCTATCAATTTTTAAATGCCCTACAAACAGTTTGGGCTGATTTTCTTACTCCAGAAAATTTATTGATACCAATGGAAGCAGTAAAAGCGATGAAAGATTTAAATTAACCAGGGTTTCGGATAAGAAATCGGGACAGTGCATATTACGCATCGCTCCGTTCGGGTAGAGACAGCGCTGCGCGCCGCCTCTACCCGAACGGAGCGATAAGCAAGGTAAGAAATATCTTATCCATATAGGACATTAAATTAGTAAAAATTATTTAGAAAGTCTGTTTAGGATAGATAAAATAGTTACCAAATCAAGAGCAGGCCCAACACAAATAAAGGCTTTTGATACACATCATCATAAATCAATTTAAATCAGAATATTAGTGAACGCTTGAAAGGCTTAACCTATTGCATTAAACCAATCTCTAATTCATAATTTAGCCCTCGCTTTTCTCCTGGATAACTATGCCGGCAGCATTAATTGATGGAAAGATTTTATCCGCTCTACGCCGCGATGAATTAAAACAACGCGTTCAGGCTTATGTACGACAAGGACATCGTGCCCCCTGCCTTGCAGTAGTGCTCATTGGTACGGATCCTGCTTCATCAATCTACGTCAATAATAAGCGTAAAGCCTGTACGGAAGTTGGTATCACATCTCTTTCTTATGATTTGCCTGAGGAGACCCGTCAGGAAGAATTAATCAAACTTATTGCTGAATTAAATAACTCCGATCAAATCGATGGAATTCTGATTCAACTACCTTTACCAACACATATAAACGAAACAGTTATTATTGAGCACATAGCCCCTGAAAAAGATGTAGATGGTTTTCATCCCTACAACTTAGGACGACTGGCTCAACGCAATCCTTTATTACGTCCCTGTACTCCCTTGGGCATTATGCGTTTATTACAGCATTATCAACTTAAGGTGCAAGGCAAACATGCAGTAGTTATTGGCGCATCAAACATTGTTGGCCGCCCTATGAGCTTAGAACTACTTCTAGCAGGGGCAACCGTAACTATTTGCCATCGCTTTACTCAAAATCTGGAACAATTTGTTCGAATTGCTGATATTGTTATTGTTGCCACCGGGCATATGGATATTATTGACACTGAATGGCTAAATAGAAATCAAATAGTTATTGATGTTGGCATCCATCGTTTAGCCGATGGCAGTATTCGTGGTGATGTGGATTTTAAAAAAGCAATTAATCAAGTAGCCTGGATAACTCCTGTTCCGGGAGGTGTGGGACCAATGACCATAGTGACTTTGCTGGAGAATACACTGTTAGCGGCAATGCACTGAGGGATCGAATTGCTTTGTAGGCTAGGCTTTACAGGCCAGCCTACTATATTACGCTTGCTAATTCTTAGGAATACATTAAAACAGCTCCACGCTAAAAAAATGAGAAAGCACCGCCCATAAAGCTCAACGGATATTATTGACCAATTACTTATTTTCTAACATATCCCAATCAAATTCGCCACTTAACTCATCAAAATCATCTTTAAATTCATCTTTTAAGCGCTTACGCTCTAGTCGTTCCTCTAACAGACGTCGGACGTTTTTTCGATGCGTACTATTAATCTCATCATCATAGTTATAGTCCGAAAACGATTGGTCATCATAGTCTTCCTGCAGATCCATAACCTTCCCCTTTTAGACTCTCTTAAAAAGAGTATAGTAGAAAAAAATTCTAATCTGTTATAATTCAAAATATTGCTTTTTTAATAGACTAATCTTATGCTCAGTTACCAACACGGATACCATGCCGGCAATTTTGCCGATGTCATTAAACACATTGCGTTAACGCGATTATTAAACTACTTAACCATTAAAGATAAGCCGCTGTTTTATCTAGAAACTCATGCGGGAAAAGGCGTGTATGATTTAAGAAATAAACAGGCAGAAAAGACCGGTGAGTACAAACAGGGTATAAATCTTATTTGGCCCGATCGAAAAAAACTAGCGCCTGTTTTTCATGAGTATTTAAAAGCCATTACACAATTGAATAGCACCAAAGAACTCCAATACTATCCTGGCTCACCTTTTTTAACGGTTAATCAACTACGTATGCAAGATCGCATGTACTTATGCGAATTACATCCAGCAGAGTTTGACGTTTTAAATCAGATGGCGTGTCTTAACAAAAAAGTGCATTTCAGCAACACCGATGGCATTGCGGCCATGAAAGCATTGCTACCACCAGCAGAAAAAAGAGGCTTAATATTTATCGATCCTTCTTTTGAAATAAAAGATGAATATAGAGACATCCCCGCTGCAATAAAACAAGCATATGCGCGTTTTTCGACTGGTATGTATTGCCTTTGGTATCCTGTAGTCAACAGAAGGCTTGTTGATAAGCTAGATCGAGGGATGAAAGCAATTAATGCAAAAAACTCCTTACGCGTTGAATTTAACCTGACTATGGCCCCGATGGAAGGTATGTCAGGAGCAGGTTTATGGATTATCAACCCGCCCTATACCTTTGCTGAGGAAATAAAAACGGTATTAGATACACTAAGAACCTATTTTAACCCAGGTGTTTCTTCTTACCTTATTGAGACCCACTAACGTGCTAATTATTCCTATTCCAGCATTTACAGACAATTACATCTGGGCCATTCTTGATAAAGATGCTGGCGTATTTGATTGTGTTGATCCCGGTGATGCAGAGCCGGTTTTGCAGTTTATGCAAGCACAACAGCTTAATTTGCGCTCTATTTTGTTAACCCACCATCATCATGATCATATTGGTGGTGTTGCCAGATTAATCAAACATGTCCCTACATGCCTTGTCTATGGCCCCCATGATCCGCGCATCCCTTATATTAATCATCCAGTAAAAGAACATCAAACCATTCAAGTCGGCCGGCATACATTTCAGATCCTATTCAATCCAGGACATACATCCAGTCATATTAGCTATTACGAACCACATGAAGGCTGGCTATTTTGCGGTGATACGCTGTTTTCAGCGGGTTGTGGCCGCGTATTTGATGGCACACTTAATGAATTGCATCAATCAATGCAGCTCTTTAAATCCTTGCCTCCCACCACAAAAGTTTTTTGTGCCCATGAATACACACTACAAAACTTAAGCTTCGCACGTACAGTTGAGCCAAATAATCAATTTATTCAAAATTACCTTAAAAAAATACACGCGCAATCAACGAGTTGCACTTTACCATCCACACTGAAAATAGAACAATTAATTAACCCCTTTTTACGTACTGATGCGCCAGAAGTTCAAGCATATGCGCAATACCATGGTGCAACATCCAAGGATTCATTAGCTGTTTTCCGGGTACTTAGAGAGCAAAAAAACAAGTTCAAATAATTACCCAAAAGAATTGATTTGAATCTTTATGAACCAATAAAATTCACAAAGGGTTTAATCCTACGCCAAAATTTAGTAAACTGGCTGGCCGATAACGCTCATAGGTAAATACCATTGAACTTTAAGTTATTGATAATAAAAAAAATTTTATTCTGTATTCTCATTTTTTGTGGCATTTCCAGTGTATCAATAGCACACGCAACATCCGACGTATGGGATGTCCTTCGCAGTGAATTTATGTTGAATCATGAGACCTCACGCGCCGAGGTCCAAGAACAAATTCGCTGGCTGGTCGCTCATCCAAGCTACCTTCAAAAAGTATGCCGTCAATCAGAACCTTACATCTACCATATTCTTGGTGAAATTAAAAAAAGAAAACTACCTGGTGAATTAGCATTACTTCCAATGATTGAAAGCGCCTACAATCCCTTCGCCTACTCCGGTGTAGGGGCTGCAGGCTTATGGCAATTAATGCCGCGCACAGGCGCTGATTTAGGATTAAAACAAGATTGGTGGTTTGATGGTCGACGTAGTATAAGACCATCTACAGATGCCGCTATGAACTACCTCGTTCACCTGAATAAATTTTTTGATGGCAATTGGATATTAGCCATCGCGTCCTATGATGCGGGTGAAGGTACAATATCGCGAGCGATTAAAACAACACAGCTTTCAAATCACGATGTAAGTTTTTGGGATTTACCGGTACCAAGAGAAACCCAAATTTATGTCCCCCGCCTGCTCGCTTTGGCAGAAATTATAAAAAATCCGCAACGCTATAAGTTATCCCTTCCAGAAATACCCTACCTGCCTTATTTCGCAGAGGTGAATATTGGCAGTCAAATTGATTTGAGCCATGCTGCGAAGTTGGCGGGAATTAGTTATAAAGAATTAATTAAATTAAATCCAGGCTTTAACCGCTGGACCACTGCCCCCTATAAACCCTTTAAACTGTTAATACCCACGGAAAAAGTACAGCAATTCAACTTAAACCTTGCTAATTTCCCCGAAGATAAGCGCGTTAGTTGGACCAAGCATCAGGTGAAACAAGGTGATAGTTTGAATAATATTGCTGTTCGTTACCACACCACGATAAATTTAATCAAACAGTTAAATCAATTAACAACGAATCAGGTGAAACCGAATCAATCTATTTTAATTCCAAGTACTAAAAATGCACCTGTTGTTGCAAAAAAAGAAATAGCCATAGCCAAAACAACGCCCTATGCAAGCACAAGTAAATTTAAAGGCCAAATTAAAGAGGTGAGTAATCGTCGTGTAATACATATTGTGCAAGGCACTGATAACTATCAGTACCTAGAGCGAATATATGGCGTTACTACTAAAGAAATCCAGAGCTGGAATAAATTATCTGCTTATCAGCGATTACGTACAGGCCAACAGTTAGTCATTTGGAAAAAAGTAAGACAACCAAAACAATACATTGTTCAGCGCGGAGACAGCTTAAGCATTATCGCGCAACGAAATCAAACCAAAATAAATCAGCTTCTTTTGTTAAATCCAGGGCTTAGATGGAATACACCTTTGCATCCTGGACAAAAAATATGGGTAGGCTAATATTGATTTTTTAAAGGACGATAAATGGCTCCATGTTTTTTTAAAATTTGGTTTTAAAGAATGCCTGCGGCTATACTTCGCAAAGAATTAAAGATAATCAATAACTTAAGTTATTATGTTCTACACGCCATTTTAACCAAATGGTTACAAATATTTTTCATTTCCGGCACGATCCTTGCCGAGTGCACATAAACATGTGTTATACTGAAATGAACTTGTTTATAGTATTAATAAATATGAAATTACTATTTGACTTTTTTCCCATAGTTTTATTTTTTATCGTATATAAGACCTCTGGTATATATACTGCTACTGCAATTGCAATGGTTGCTTCATTAAGTCAGGTAGCGTTTTACCGCTTAAAGTTTCAACATTATGAAAAAATGCACTTGATTAGTTTGGCAATCATTATGGTACTTGGTGGTGCCACCCTTTTCTTCCATAATCCATGGTTTATTAAATGGAAACCAACTGGTATTTATTGGCTCTCTGCTCTAGTATTCTTTAGCTCAAGTTTCATAGGCAGCAAACCACTCATTCAAAAAATGATGGATGCTAATGTAACATTGCCAACAAAAATCTGGCATAGGCTTAATGCGGCATGGGCATTATTTTTTATTTTGATGGGGGCAGTTAACCTCTATGTTGCCTATCATTATGATACAGATGCCTGGGTGAACTTTAAATTGTTTGGTGGCGTTGGTTTCACTTTGCTTTTTGTATTGATTCAAGCTTTTTATCTAACGAAACATATGGACGAAACTGGACTTGAAAAACAGTAGGAGCAACAATGAGACTATTGCTAGTTGAAGACGATGAGCTGTTAGGGGATGCAGTCAAAACCGGTTTAACGCAATTTGGTTATATTGTTGACTGGCTAAAAGACGGTGAAGCGGCTCGCGCAGCCTTAAAGTCAGAATCATTTGAATTAATTATTCTTGATTTAGGTCTGCCTAAATTATCAGGTCTTGCTTTACTACAAAACATCCGCCATGACGGTAACTCGACCCCTGTCATTATCTTGACTGCCCGTGAATCGGTAGAAGATCGCATCAAAGGCTTAGACAGCGGTGCGGATGATTACCTGGTTAAACCTTTTGATTTAAATGAACTGAGCGCTCGAATCAGAGCCTTGGTACGTCGTTCACAAGGCCGTGCTGACTCAGTATTGCAATATAAAAACATTACCTTAGATCCAGCAGCACATTCTGTATTGGTTGATGATGTACTGGTTAATGTACCGCGCAGAGAATTTGCATTGCTGCAAAAACTTTTGGAAAACAGCGGCCAGGTATTATCGCGCGAGCAACTGATGCAAAGTATTTATGGCTGGGAAGAAGATGTGGACAGTAATGCACTTGAAGTTCACATTCATAATTTACGTAAGAAGTTAAACGCCAATTTCATACGAACTATTCGTGGTGTTGGTTACATGGCCGAAAAAAATGATGGTATTATTGTATCGTGAAATCGTCAATACGAAAGTTTCTTTTGTTCAACTTATTGTTGGCGATTACCATTACAACCACATTAACAGCAATTGGTAACTATTACCTGGATCAAAAAGATATTCAAGATCACTTAGATACATTAATGGCTGTTTCAGCTTTATCTTACCAAGCATTATTAGGCGATGATCTACATCAACGTCCCCTAATAAAAATCCAAGATGCTCTAGAAACAATTCCGCAAAAAATCGATACCTTTTATCAAAAACGATTTTTAAATGATGAGCCGCCAGAAAATTATATGGATAAGTTTAATTTTCAGGTTTGGACTAATGGTGGAAAATTATTATTACATTCCTCAACAGCGCCGAAAATCCCACTCACTTCAGACATTGATGGGTTTAGCGATAAAAAAATAGCAAATCAAGATTGGCGGGTCTTTACTACCTATAATGATAAAGCAGGTATCCGCACCGTATTAGCAGAACGTTACGATACACGTAATGAACTAGGTCACCGCATTGCTCAAGATGATCTGTACATTATGCTGCTTACTTTCCCTTTATCCGGACTATTAATCTGGATCATCATTGGCCGAGGACTTGATAGTTTAGATAAAGTCGCCGAAGAAGTGTCCAACCGAGCGCCAAGTCATCTTGAACCGGTAGATCTGCATGAAGTACCTGAAGAAATCAAACCCGTAATCGATGAGTTAAATAAATTGTTTTTTAGACTCAAGGAAGGATTTGAACGTGAAAAACGTTTTGCGGCAGATGCAGCCCACGAATTACGCACCCCTCTTGCTGCACTCAAAACGCAAGCTCAAGTTGCACTGCACACCAATAATATTGAAGAAAAAAACCAAGCGCTACAAAAATTAATTGCTAGTGTCAATCGAAGTACACACATCGTACAGCAGTTATTAACAATGAGTCGATTAGTTCCTGAAGCTGCCCATATTGACGGCAAAGATGAAGTCAATCTAAGTCGATTAACACGTGAAATACTAGCGATGCTCGCACCATCAGCCGTAGAAAAACAAATTGATCTTGAGTTTGAGACGAATACAGAGAATGTGACCATTTACGGAAACCCAACAGCCTTGGGTATATTAATTCGCAATCTTGTTGATAATGCGATCCGCTATTGCAATGAAAATGGCCATATTAAAGTATCCCTCACCAAATCACCGCATAATGAGGTAATGCTTGAAGTCTGTGATGATGGTCCAGGCATCCCTCAAGAACTGAGAGCCCGTGTATTTGAACGCTTTTTCCGTGTATTAGGCAATAAAAGTCCAGGCAGTGGTTTAGGGCTAGCTATTGTACAACAAATTTGTGAATTGCATAACGGACGTGTCGTTTTGGATTCACCGAAGGAAGGTACAGGACTTATTGCCAGAGTATTTTTGCCGATTAAAATGGGCAAATAGCCTATCATCCTTCATCGACATCAAGTTAAGCCCTATTCCTACGTTCCACGGCTTGTCCGCGGGAGTAGGCTGCGGATGACTCCTTAACTTGATGCCTCTGCCCATCACTGGGAGAAGGTCGTTGCTGTCGGCTAAGAATAGCAGACTATTTCTTCTTTATTTATCGTACAGACAAAATCTGCAACGCCTCACGAATTAACTGTTCACAGCTCTTATGCCCATCATCAAGTTTATTCACTGCTTTTAGCGCTTCTTGCGGTTTATACCCTAATGCCTCTAAAGCACTAACAGCCTCGTCCTGACCACGCATCAGGTTGATTGGTTTTAGGGAAATATCAGAAGCTGGCTCTGAAAATTGTTTGATGCTATCGCGCATTTCAATAACCAAACGCTCAGCTGTTTTCTTACCAATACCCGGTAATTTGGTTAAAAAAGCTGCTTTTTCCTGCTTAATGCATTGAATAAACTCATTAGGCGTAATGCTGGAAAGAATCGCTATTGCCATCTTGGGACCAACACCATTTACTTTAATTAATGCGCGGAACAAAGCTCGTTCTTGTTTGTCTAAAAATCCATACAGCAGTAAAGCATCTTCACGTACCACGGTATGTATGTGTAAACCAATTGAGCCGCTTAAGGTATCCAGTTGGAAAAAAGTATTCAATGAAGTCTCAACATCATACCCAACCCCATTAACATTCAAAACTAATTTACCAGGTTGATGCTTATCCACTATGTGTCCGTCAAGCCATCCAATCATCGTTTTCTTCTCCTTAAACCTACGCCTCGTTTACCTAAAACCGCCGTGATACTATGGCGCATATGACTATGACAAATGGCTATAGCCAAAGCATCCGCCGCATCACTTTGTGGTGCGCTATTCAATGAAAGCAGACTTACAACCATATGATTCACCTGTGCTTTTTCTGCAGCGCCATAGCCCACTACCGTTTGTTTAATTGCCCGCGCTGAATATTCACTGACTTTAACACGATGCGATGCGGCAGCAACCATCGCCACACCGCGTGCATGCCCTAACTTCAAAGCTGAATTAGGATTTTGGTGCATAAAAACTTGCTCGATTGCTACTTCCTCCGGAGAGTAATGATCCATTAACTGACAAATTCCATCGTAAATTTGTAATAGTTTCTGACTCAACTCACCATCAGGTGAGGTGCGAATGCAACCACTATCAATATACTCTATGTTCTGGCCGGTTTGTTTTATCAAACCGTAGCCAGTAATCCTGGATCCAGGATCTATCCCTAAAATAATAGTCATTAACTCATTGATTCTAAGATTTTTTCAGAAAACTCAGCATTACTGTATACTTCTTGAACATCATCCAAGTCTTCCAACATGTCGATCAATTTGATGAGACTTTCTGCTGACTCATCATCAATAGGTACTAAAGTTTGCGCGCGCATGGTTAATTGCGATTGTTCTACAGTCAAACCAGCATCATGTAATGCATTTAAAACACTGTGATATGCTTCAACGGGGGTAATTACTTCAATTTGTCCCTCTTCAACAGAAACATCATCAGCTCCAGCATCAAGCGCAACCTCCATCACTTGATCTTCTGAAGTTCCAACTGCCATCAGAACTTCACCTTGATGGGTAAATAAATAAGCGACTGAACCATCGGTTCCTAAATTACCACCGTTCTTAGTAAAGGCATGACGCACTTCAGAAACCGTACGATTTTTGTTATCAGACAAACAATCAACCAATACAGCAACTCCGCCCGGACCATAACCTTCATAACGCATAACAACCATTGCATCACCATCAAGACCGCCTACACCGCGCTTGATCGCATTATCAATCGTGTCACGCTTCATATTCGCATTCAGAGCCTTTTTAACAGCATCTCTTAAGCGTGGGTTAGACGCTTCTTCTCCACCGCCCATACGCGCCGATACGGTTATTTCACGGATTAGCTTGGTGAATATTTTACCGCGTTTCGCGTCCTGGACCCCTTTACGAAATTTAATATTAGCCCACTTACTATGACCTGCCATGATCGTACCTCTAAATCTGGTTAAAATTTAAAATAAATTATACATATTCTGTAACTAAAAATCTTCATAATCAAATGCCTTTTGTATTAAGTTATTCAGGCTAGAAAATAGATTCTCAGATCTTAAGATTCCGGTCTAACCCAGTTGTGCCATGACTTGCTTCATGGCACACTAGTTGATTCATCGTAGAAAGTGAGAACGAGGTCAAACGACCTCCTTCAACAGCATGACATAAGGAGATAAACAGTGTATCTGCATGGTTTTGGCAATTATCATCAAAGCGAGGCGGTTCCAGGAGCATTACCCAGTAGCCAAAATTCACCGCAACACTGTAATTTGGGTCTTTATGCAGAACAATTAAATGGCACCGCCTTTACTCGAGCACGCCATAATAATTTACACAGCTGGCTCTACCGCATACTACCCTCGGTAGTACAAGGAAATTTTTCTCCTTATGAAAAAGAACTAATTCAGCCATTCCATGAGGAGCAATCCCCAAATCCATTACGCTGGTCACCAATCCGAGAGAGTCATGAGAACGTTGATTTTATTGATGGCTTATTTCACCTTGCGGGCAGCCATTTGGTAAATACCTATCTTTATCACTGTACTCGTTCCATGGAAAACAAATATTTTGCTAATAATGATGGCGAACTGTTATTTGTACCGTTCCTCGGTGAAGTTAATTTACATACTGAATTTGGTAAATTAAATCTATGCCCAGGCATGATTGCCGTAATTCCAAGAGGCGTTAAATTTAAACTGGAATTGATGAGTAAAGAAACGAAAGGATACTTATGCGAAAATGCAGGTAATCCGCTGACATTACCACAATTGGGACTTATCGGCTCAAATGGTTTAGCAAATCCACGACATTTTAATTACCCTACTGCTGCTTATGAGAATAAATCTAATGAAGTACTACTTATCTGCAAACACCAACATAAATTATGGACAGCAACCAGTACTCATTCACCTCTAAATGTGGTGGCCTGGCATGGTAATTATGCTCCTTATTGTTATGATTTAAGTTTGTTTAATACGATTAATAGCGTCAGTTTTGATCACCCAGATCCCTCTATTTTTACCGTATTAACCTCTGAGAGTGATACCCCTGGGGTAGCTAATTTAGATTTTGTCATTTTTCCTCCTCGCTGGATGGTAGCAGAACATACATTTAGACCACCCTATTTCCACCGTAATTACATGAATGAGCTGATGGGTTTAATTCAGGGTGAATATGATGCAAAAAAAGAAGGTTTTTCTGTAGGCAGTGTGAGTATTCATAATTGCATGACGCCACATGGACCTGACCAAATAAGTTATGAGATGGCAACTAATCAAAAATTAACACCACAAACTTATCTTAATACGCTGGCATTTATGTTTGAAACTCGAGATGTGTGGCGGGTTACCGAGCAGGCAATGAATATCCCAGAGCGGCAAAACAATTATGCTCATTGTTGGCAAGGTCTGAAACCGCAGTTTTTAGGTTAATTAGGCACTTTTTATATTGCTTTGTGCATGCATCCCGGATTACGGCTTTGCCTAATCCGGGCTACGAGTTCATTTAAGTCGATTACTTAAAACAAATCTTCTTGAGTTAAGCCTACTTTTTCCAATAAGCCACGCAGGGTTTTCAGGGCTTCAACTTGAATTTGACGCACGCGTTCACGAGTCAAATCGATTTCTTTGCCCACATCTTCAAGCGTTGCTTTTTCAAAACCGCGTAAACCAAATCGTCTTGCAATTACCTGTTGTTGGTTTTCAGTCAACTTATCTAAGAGCGATTCGATGTGTAAACGCAAATTTTCATTGGTTAACAACTCAGCAGGATTCACACTGTTTTCATCGGCTATAGTATCAAGCAATGATTTATTTTCATCAAAGCCTATTGGCGTATCAACAGAAGCAACCTTATCATTCAAGCCTAATAATTTTTGTACGTCTTCTAAAGGCTTATCTACCATTTCCGCAATTTCTTCTGGCGATGGTTCATGATCTAATTTTTGTGTAAGCTGTCTTGCCGCGCGAAGATAAACGTTAAGCTCTTTAACCACATGAATTGGCAAACGAATAGTTCTTGTCTGATTCATAATGGCGCGCTCAATCGTTTGCCTAATCCACCAGGTAGCATATGTTGAAAACCTAAAGCCACGATTTGGATCAAATTTTTCAACTGATTTCATCAATCCTAAATTCCCTTCTTCAATCAAATCAAGTAAAGGAAGGCCTCGGTTCAAATACCGTCGAGAAATTTTCACAACCAAGCGTAAATTCGATTCAATCATCTTCTTGCGAGCAGCAACATCTCCTTTGAGTGCCAACGTCGCATAATGCACTTCTTCCTCGGCGCTCAGTAAAGGTGAAAAGCCTATCTCACTCAAATACAATTGCGTTGCATCCATCATTTTAAGAGCGTTTTTACCGCGACTAAAAGAAGGAAAAGCTACATCATCCGAAAAATCAGGGAGCTCAACCTCTTCATCGCTTGCTTTTTCAGCAAGTGAATCAAGATCATCCTCTTCAATCAAGAGCGAATCATCGTCTGGCTCAGACCACTCTTCGTCCTTAACTTCATTTTCTTTAATTGACTCGTCGTCATTTTGCATGATTTCACCTGTAATGTTTAGCCGTGTCTTAAGATTTATTACACCTTTTCAGGTTGTCATCCCATCACGAATCCCTTACAACATGACGAGCTGCAACTATAATTATACCTCTACAAAACACTATTGTTGCTATAACTACACGCCTAATGTCAACCTTTTTGTAAATAATTCAATGGGTTGACTGGAATACCTGCTTTTCTGATTTCAAAATGAACACCTGTATACTTATGATCAATAATACCAGCTACGGCAATCATTTGGCCACTATTAACATGCTGCCCTTCTGAAACCATGATTTTTGCATTATTTCCATAGGCAGTTAAATATTCATTGCTATGTTTAATAATAATCAAATTACCATATCCTGCCAGTCCATTTCCAGCATAAGCAACAACCCCACTGGAAGCGGCAATTACTTTTTCACCATTCTTACAAGCAATATTTATGCCTTTTTTACCTTGTTCAGGAATAAATGAGGTAACTACCCGCCCACTGACTGGCCATAACCAACCGGAAGCAGAACGAGTGAATCGATGCGCTGGCGAATAAATGGCGCGTTGGGGTGCTACAGGCGCTCGATGATAGCGATTAAATCGATTAACAGGTCTAAGTGGGGCTCTGCGTGGAATCCCTCGTAAACTTAAAATCTGTCCTACTCTTAAAGAGTATGGCGGTCTAATATGATTCAAACGAGCAAGAGTGCGAAAATCAGTATCATAACGAAATGCAATGGCATACAGTGTTTCACCACGCCGTACAGTATGCGTTGATTGATATTTGGAATAAGGCTGCCATTTTAACTCGGTTACAGGGGCTAAATTTGACCCGCAACCGACAAGAATTGCCACAAGCAAAAGACATAAATATCCTTTACAAAATGTAAGTATCATTTCAAGCCTCAAAGAAATAATCCATTGAAAAAAATATAAAGTCCCCTTTCCCGATGACGGGAAAGGATAAATTTAAGTCGCTCACCCAGCATCGAAACAATCCATTAAGTAAATAAGCTAACCCCACTTAACCAATTGGACAACTGATCAAACATCTTATAATTCGTCATGTCCAAATGCAGTGGTGTTATGGAAACATAGCCATCATTAACCGCACAAAAGTCAGTTCCAGCGCCAGCATCTGCCGCCTGTCCAGGCAAACCAATCCAATAGATAGGTCGTCCGCGCGGATCATGATCTTTAACAATTGGTTCCGCGCCGTGTCGTGTCCCTAAGCGAGTGACCTGCAAGCCTTTGATTTCTTCAATAGGTAAATCAGGAATATTAACATTTAGAATCGTTTGTGACGGTAAACTGTGTGTACTCAATTTCGTCACCAATTGTTTGGCAATAAGAGCGCCGGTTTGATAATGCTTAATATTATCACCGACCATTGACAAGGCAATCGCAGGTAAACCTAAATAACGACCTTCCATTGCCGCAGCAACAGTCCCCGAATAAAGAATGTCATCACCTAAATTACCGCCATCATTAATCCCGGAAACCACCATGTCAAAAACAGGGCTTAAAAAACCAGTAACCGCCAAATGTACGCAATCTGTAGGCGTGCCTTCAACACTATAATAACCATTCTCCAACTGTCTGACTTTCAATGGACGGGTCAAACTTAAAGAATTACTTGCGCCACTTCGGTTTCTATCCGGAGCAACAACTTCTATGTCAACAATAGAAGATAATTCTTTGGCTAGAATATTAATTCCAGGTGCTAACACCCCATCATCGTTACTTATTAGTACTCTCATCATTAACTCACTGGTGATTCCAACCATTTAACAACCGCTAAATACTCAGCTAAATCACGCTTATTTTGCTTAATATTCGCTTGCAACTCTGCATTGGAACGCTCTGTTTTTAATTGCTGTTGCTGCTTAGCAATCGTCTCTTGTAATGCCAAAATTTTAATACCAAAACCCTGAGGACTACTCTGCAATTGATATGCTAAACTATTCATATGCCCTGCGATTGTCTGCAGCTCATCACAAGACGAACCTTGCGGTTTTTGTTGAGGACAAGCTTTTATTGCTTGTTGTAATTCATTAGGATGTGTTTGGTAATAAGATTCATCTTTCTTGGTGCAAGAAGTTAATCCTAAGATTACTAATATTGCCACTAAGTACTTATTCATAATCAACCTCTTGATGTAAACTACAAAAAGTCGATATTATCATCAGACAATCTCTAATTCCATCTTAGTGAGAATATCCCATGCTAGATTTTAAATTACACCGTGATGAACATACCGGTGAACGATACATTGAAACCTCACTGTGCGGAAAACCATTGCTGACAACGCCGCAATTAAACAAAGGTACCGCCTTTACTAACGAAGAACGAAAAGAGTTTGGTTTATTAGGAAAACTGCCTTACCGCGTTGAAACGTTAGATGAACAAGTCAAACGCGCTTATCTACAATATTCCAGCTACACAACAAGACTGCAACAAAATATTTATTTGAATAATTTACACGATAAAAATCAAATTTTGTTTTATAAACTCTTACATCGTCATCTAGGAGAAATGTTACCTACCATTTACACACCCATCGTAGGTACTGCAGTGAAACGTTTTAGCCTTGAATACAGGCAGCCTAGAGGCCTTTACATTGCTCATTCGGATAAAAATCATATAGAAGAAATCATTAAAAATCGCTCCAATCCAGAAATTGATGTTATTGTGGTGACCGATGGCGAAGGTGTATTAGGAATTGGCGATCAAGGAATTGGCGGCATGGACATCCCGGTCGCCAAACTCATGGTTTATTGTTTATGCGGCGGCATCGACCCAACACGAACACTCCCTGTATTCCTTGATGCAGGAACCAATAACCAAGATTTATTAAATGACCCCATGTACTTAGGTTGTCGCCATCCACGCATCAGTGATGCTGCTTATGACGACTTTATTGCCTCCTTTGTGCATGAGATTCACAAACAATTCCCCAATGCCTTTTTACACTGGGAAGATCTTGGTCGTGGCAATGCACGCCGCATCCTGGATCAGTTCCAAAATGAATTATGTACCTTCAATGATGACATCCAAGGTACTGGAGCCGTTACTCTGTCGGCATTATTAGCCGCATGTGATGTTACGGGCTCAAAACTTCAAGACCAACGCATTGTTGTTTTTGGTGCTGGCTCTGCAGGAACAGGCATCAGTGACCAAATCATTGATTTATTAGTACGTGATGGATTAAGTGTCGAAGAGGCATATCAACGTTTTTGGCTCATTGACCGCCAAGGTTTATTGCTCAATAATGACATCGACCTCACGGAGGCACAAAAACCATATGCCCGTGCTCGCAAAGAAGTTGCTAAATGGCACATTAATGAAAAGCAACATCCCTCGCTCACCGATACCATAAGGTATGTGAAACCAACCATCCTTATCGGTTGTTCCGCACAACCAGGCGCATTCTCCCAAGACATCATTGAAACCATGACGAAGACCTGCGAACGTCCCATTATTTTCCCGCTATCCAACCCAGATGAAAAATGCGAAGCAAAACCCGCAGATATTTTAACCTGGAGCCAAGGAAAAGCCTTAATTGCTACAGGTACCGCCTTCGCCCCAATTGAATACCATAACCGAATGGTACAAATTGCTCAATGCAACAATGCACTAGTATTCCCGGGTATTGGTTTAGGTGTGCTCGCGGTGAATGCGACGAAATTAACGAAAGAGATGATTCTGGCCGCAGCAGAAACTTTATGTAAATTTGCCCCAAGCAAAAAAGACAGCTTCCTTCCCTTATTACCTTCTTTAGACGATGCACAAGCGGTAGCAAAAGCAATCGCCATAGCTGTGGCACGTAGTGCTATTGAATCAGGCTATGCACAAAGGAATCAAGACACTGATTTGGAAAAATTAGTCGATGACCTCTTTTGGAAACCACGATATTTGCCATTTAAAAAGATATAAAATTTTGTTGGTAATCATGCCGGGGTTTTCATTGTCCGTGTAATAATTAGGTATGCGTTCACCGAACGCATACCTAATAGCTTATTGCCACACAAGGTCAAATTATTAACTGAGAAACAAACGCTCATGATGCTTAAAGGAAAAAATCACATGGCCTTGTCAGGTATGCCAATTGAAAATCATTTGGGTGAATTATGGAGTATCTTTAATTGTATTAACCCAGGCTTTATCTCACTTTTTTATTTGCATTGACATTCAAATCACTACATACTTGCATTCGGATCATTTTTTGAAATTATGCTGTAATGCGTCTATGCCGCATTGCCTTATAAAAAATAAGCATTGAAAAAATTGATTAATTAAATTTTAAACCAAGAAGCTCATGTTGTAACAGGCAAAATAATGAGCGAGACCACAATGAACTACAGGAGGTAATATGGGATTAAAAGCAAGCGTTATTGCAGTTGGATGTGCTTTAGCTTTCAGCGCGGGAGCAGGAACTATGGGGCCCTTACACACGGAAGAATCGCATCATTCGTGGTCTGTCATTGGTAGTCTTGGATACACATGGTATCAGAACGCTTATAATGGTGATTCTACTGCACAAGCCGCAATAGGTGATGGTCAAACGGCGCTGGGACGATTTGCTATAGCCAGAGATTTTAGTGTTTTTAAAACGGTATACTTAGGTGCAGAAGTAGGTATTCAAAATGGCAATACTATGCGTCTCGATATAAACCAAGCCCAATTAGATGAATTAGGTGGATTACCCGTTCAAACCACCGTTAAACCCATGTTAGATCTATTAGCTACAGCGTCCTATCAGCCCATAAGCACTCCGGTATTTGGCCTCGTCAAAGCAGGTATTGCTTATCGTCGTATGCAAATTAATGATCGCGTTACCTTCAATGATCTATCAGAAGTAGGATTTGAAGTACAAGCGGGATTAGGCGTGCACCTATCCAACCGCGCAAGCTTATCCTTGAATTATCAAGGTATCTTTAACGGCAATACTAGGTACGTTATTAATACTACAGAATTTACCGGGCATATATCGAATATCCCCAACCAAAATGGGATATTACTAAGTCTTTCTTATATGGTTTAAAGAAGCACTTAGCCTGAAAATAAAATTGAACTTAATACAAATAGGCGCATGCAGCCCAATCTACTATGGTATGCGCGCTTAAATTTTTCGTTAACAGTCTATCTAATGGACAAGGAATATCATGAATAAAAAAATAGTATTTATACTTCTGATGGTTTCGCTATTAGGAGTAAAAGCCAATGCAGCCAACAATAACCCCGCGACTGTAGATTATGTACAAAAATATGTTGCATCGCAAATTGCCAGTATTCCAGCAGGACAAGCAGGTCCTGCTGGCGCAACTGGGCCAGCGGGTCCGGCTGGTGCAACTGGCGCAACAGGTGCAACTGGTCCTGCAGGCACGGTACTTGATTTTGCTGATTTCTTTGCATTAATGCCCCCCGACAATGCGGCTACTGTTGCACCGGGGGCTGATGTTTCGTTCCCACAGGATGGACCCATTAATGCTAGTGGAACTATAACGCGCCTTGGACTATCCTCATTTAACTTAGCTACCATTGGTACCTACCAGGTTATGTTTCAAGTCAGTGTGACCGAAGCGGGTCAGCTACTTCTTACACTCAATGGCGCTGATCTGGCCTATACAGTGGTTGGTCGAGCAACGGGCACTAGTCAGATAGTGGGTATAACTTTGGTACAAACAACCACGGTTAATTCCATACTTACCGTTCGTAATCCTGCGGGCAATGCTACTGCACTAACAATCACCCCATTGGCAGGCGGGACGCGCCCGGTATCTGCTCATCTAGTGATCACGCAATTACAATAATTTAGTCAAGTCGATGGAGCCGCATGGCTCCAGTCGACATTATTGAATTTAGCTATATAAGACTATAACACTCGTGTCCTCATCAGGAAAACGGGTATCAATGTTGTCCGGATTACGACGACGTACCTGGATTAAACGGCCTAAATCATCGTATAAGTTATATTCGGTTTCGCGAATCCAGCCATCACACGACTGGACTCTTTGCTGATCATTTGGCCTTTGGCATCGTACGTGCAATTGACGATTTCATTACACCCCGTTATCTTCCTATGCATCGAATAGGAAGATAACAACCTGAACGAGAAACAGGTACTGTGAGGACTCACACCTCACTAAAGGATTAGACCTTGCTGCCTGTTTCCAAATCTGGCTCTATCGATTGAATTTACCGATCAAACCAGTCAGAGGAAAAATAGGACCTTTTTAAATCGACTATTCTAGCTTTTGTTTTATTGATAAGGCAGACTTTCTCTATAAATTGAAATTCTTTACCTTCATTAACCTCATAGGCCATATATTTACAATCCGCTTCTTTAAATTTAACCCATAGTTTTTCTACTTCTTTAAGATGATCGTCTGAAGGTTCGAGAAGATGTTTATATAAAATATTTAACTCTTTATCATATAAAGCCAATTCTTTATCTAAACAATCTTCCAGATTTTGGATATTTTTAGAGGACGTACAGTCACCTGAATATTCATATTTTTTTGCATAAAGTGGTAAAGATAGTGAAAAGAACCCCATTAGAAAAAATATATAAAACCTCATCTTAACTCCTTCTTTAATAAATCAGCTTCTTGACCAACTCTTCTTATATAATATTTTGAAGTTACATGGTAGTTCCTTAAATACTGTTCAGCCGTAACCCAATCATTTTTTAATGCTGCAGTATAAAAGTTTTGAGAAACGGCACGATCAGGCATTCCAGGTCCTTGATGAAAAGTCCTTGAAAGTAATACTGTTTGTTGTGCTGAACTGAGATTTTTAAATAAAGGAGTATCTTTCAGTCTACGAGAATTCCAGCTATTAATAGTGCTTTCTAACATACTTCCTTTTACTCTAAAATCAATTAAGTTAGCTTCTTCGGCTGTTACTGTAGTTTGATTAGCCAGTGAAAGTAAAGCTTTAGCATCCTCTTTTGTTGCTTCCACAAAAGGTAACAATTTATCCTCGAGAGATTTTGGAAAATTAAAATTTTTAACCTCATGCTCATTATGTTGGCCTATATCAAATCCTGTTGCAATGGTTATTCCACTATTATCAATTACATTACCATTGTTCATTGGTAGATATGCTCTTAATCTTTGCCTTCCTTCATGCCTAGATAACTCTGAAAAAATAACTTTTGCCTCATATTTTAAATTCAAAGCAGATCGAACATTTTCTAAGCTTGAAAAGATATTTATTTCGTCTCTCATCGATCTTAAAGGTACAACATTAAGCGCAAACATTCCTTTCCCATTCAATCTTTCTGAATCATTGTAGATAACATTACCGACATATTCTGAAAGTTCTGAACCATAAAAGAAAAAATCATTCTTTTCATTTAAATTTAAGGATTGTGTTCTTAACGGAGAGACTTCAGCTGCAAACATTCCTTTTCCGTCAAGGCGTTCTGAATCATTGTAAATAACATGCTTCAAATTATTTTCACTGGACATATCTAATTGCCGCGCCAGATAATTATTAAAGCCTCGTTTTAGGCCATCCATTTCGGATAAATTACCTGCAAAAGACAAGTCTTCAATTGATTGTGCTGAATTATCATGCGGTGCAAAAAGATGGTCCATTGTCTCTTTGATACCAGTTCCTATGTCACTTAAAATCTCACCCACATGACTTACTGCATTACCTACAGCAGAACCTAGATTGTCTACGAGTACTTGCGTCGCATTAAAATGCCCTCCAGTGCTTACCGATTGCGCCCCGGCACCGGCGAGTGCTTGGAATTCTGAGCGCAAGATGCCGGTGTTATGGTCTAGTTCGAATAATTTATCATTTACTTTTTTGCCCAAATGACCACCAAGCACCCCACCGGTGATTCCAGACACACCCAGTTCCGTCCAATCAAAATGCTGATGTTTTCTAAAAGCCACGTTGACGGCTTGGCTTGCGGCGTTTTGCTCTAACATTTCGGCGGCAGTGGCGAGGTTAAATTGCTCAAAATTGTGTTGGTTTAAGGTATTGGTTATCTTTTGGAAGGCGGTTACATTGTTTAATGCATGCCCCACACCGGCTGTGGCGGCAGTAGCAAGCCCGGTAAGCAGAGCGCCGCTGACATCCACTCCGTGTTGCATGCCTAATGCGCTCGCCACACCTTGACTGGCGATGCTGCCCACAAAGCCTGCCGAAAATCCTGCGGCAAGACTCCCAGCCGTACTGGCAAGGCCTCCGGCAAGAACGGTGGTGCCGGCGGAAAACAGGGAGCCAGCAATGCCCGCGGCCATACCAATCGCACCGGCTGTTAAGACAGTCGCCACTACAGCCACAATAATTTTCGACCAAATGCTATGGTGTTTGGGTTTAGGGGGAATGGTGTTGGCATAGCCGCCGTAGCACGGGTATCACCAATCATTTGGTTGGCGTTAAGCACCTTATGCGTGCCACTGGTATGGTGTTGACCCGTTGCCGCTGGGGGAATAGTCAGGCGTTGGCCGATGTGTAATTGCCCTTCATGGCCGGCCATCGCTTTACGGTCGGCGATGCCATTCGCATCGGCAATGAGGTACCACGCCATAGACTTGTAAGGCAATGTGCTCTAGCGTATCGCCGGCTTGCAAGGTGTACGTGCCTAAATTGTCTTGCGGTACTTCAGGTAACGTGCCATCCGCCACATCGCCAGACTGGCGTTGAAATTGCGCCGCGATTTTTTGCTGATTGACGACCCTGCTTTGCAGCTCGCTGATGTATACCGCTTGCCCTGAATGAGCTGGCTTTTATCGGCATTCATTAACGTTTGAAAACTGCGCGCCAGATTCCCCTTCGCATCGTACCTGTAAAAAACCGTATGCTGCATGCCATCGGTTTCGCTTAAGAGAAGTCCTTGCGCATCGAATTGGGAACTCGTGACGATGTCCAACGTACTTGCTCCATTAACCTGGTAATATTCTGTATCCGCACTGCGCGCGCCATTCGCCCATTAATGGGTTTCAACAAAATTACCCAGGGTATCGTAACTGTAGGCCGTGGCCGCGCGGCCCTCTTGGGTTTGCGGGCCGACTTTGGCAATTAATTGCTCTAAAGTATCGTAATAACAATAGACTGAACGGCCTTGCGCATCCACCGTTTCAATTAAATGACCCAAGACATCACGTCATCCAAATAGCCTCGTTATTACTAACATTAATGAGAGCTAAAAAATTTTATATACTTCTCTAATTGTGACAATCGTTTTTTTGTCATATCAAGGTAACATCCATCTATAATAACCGGCTCTAACGTACCTCCATCCTCTTGATACCCAGAAAAAACACATTCTGCCCCACGAAATTTAAGCCAAGTTCTTTGTGCGATTTTTAATTTTAGCTGACCTGATTCAGGCAAAATTTCACATAATTTCACATAGGCAATATTCAATTTTTTATCTATAGCTTCATTCTCATGAAATATACAAGATCTTATTGCAACTGTAGATATGGCCTTGTCCATGCAACTATCATAATTATTTGCCCTGACAGGACATGCAAATAGCATTAATAAATTTGTAATTAAAATTAACTTGTTTTTTTGCATTTTTTCATTCCTACTTCATTATCGATGACTGAATATCTAAAACCAAACTATGATAAGGATATAATAACAATCTGTCTTTGGAACAAAGTATTTTGAGATAATAGTCACTACTAACACAAAAGCATGCCTAGATTACTGTTGTTTCAACATATCAAGAGCATTCCTCCTTTCGTCTGGGTAGCGTCTTTGGATTAGATTTTTTTTATTTGGAATATTTAAGCTTGATACATATGCTATCCTTTTATCATAAATCGCATTTATTAATGCACGCGGAAACTCAGGATCAGAATGATTGATACTGTCGATAGACTTTACAGCAGCTACAAGAAATTCTCTAGCATTGCGATGTTGTACGGATGCTGACCATACAGCATCTTGTACTGCCTTTGGTTGAGTATCAATATCTAAAGCAGTTTGCTTTAGTATGTACGATGTAGAACGCCTATAATGTGTTCGAAAAATAAAATCATGCTGTGCGTTAAAAAAATCTTCACCGTCTCTTTTAGCAACTTCTTTCCATTTTTCTCCAAATTTTCCAGGTTTAGTTGATTCTAATCCTTCAAACTCGTTAGCCCATGCCATTCCCTCTTCTTTTAGAAAATTGCACACCGTACCGGCTTTCGATGAAAGTTGGTATGCTCCGTAAGATATTCCTCCTTTATCACCTTTTCCATCAGAGACTGTTTGAGAAGCTAAAAATTGTTGGCCAGGATTCCTACCAGTTTCCTCTTTCATTGAAAGTTCACCAATCACTCTATCTTTGTTACTCTTGGCGCTAGCTGCATCTGAATTTGAAGTAGAGCTGTATTCATAAAACTCACTTGTTGAGAGAGGAGTAATATCCTCTTCTTCCGGAAGTGCACTGTAATTTTCTGCAACCGGAATTGAGCTGTATTCATAAAATTGATTCGGTTGCGATTCATTATACCCATCATGGCCATTTAATTGTGATGCCATAAAATTAGTAAAAGCCGCATGCATATCATTTAAATCCCCTTCTAAAGACAAAGCAGCCATAGGATTGATTGGGATTTTAGATTGCCCCACATTAACCACTGCAGTTCCTAAAACACTCCCCAAACTATCACCCAGTACTTGGGTGGCATTAAAATGCCCTCCTGTGGTTGCCGATTGCGCCCCGGCACCGGCGAGTGCTTGGAATTCTGAGCGCAAGATGCCGGTGTTATGGTCTAGTTCGAATAATTTATCATTTACTTTTTTGCCCAAATGACCACCAAGCACCCCACCGGTGATTCCAGACACACCCAGTTCCGTCCAATCAAAATGCTGGTGTTTTCTAAAAGCCACGTTGACGGCTTGGCTTGCGGCGTTTTGCTCTAACATTTCGGCGGCAGTGGCGAGGTTAAATTGCTCAAAATTGTGTTGGTTTAAGGTATTGGTTATCTTTTGGAAGGCGGTTACATTGTTTAATGCATGCCCCACACCGGCTGTGGCGGCAGTAGCAAGCCCGGTAAGCAGAGCGCCGCTGACATCCACTCCGTGTTGCATGCCTAATGCGCTCGCCACACCTTGACTGGCGATGCTGCCCACAAAGCCTGCCGAAAATCCTGCGGCAAGACTCCCAGCCGTACTGGCAAGGCCTCCGGCAAGAACGGTGGTGCCGGCGGAAAACAGGGAGCCAGCAATGCCCGCAGCCAGACCAATCGCACCGGCTGTTAAGACAGTCGCCACCACGGCCACTACAGCCACAATAATTTTCGACCAAATGCTGTGGTGTTTGGGTTTAGGGGGGAATGGTGTTGGCATAGCCGCCGTAGCACGGGTATCACCAATCATTTGGTTGGCGTTAAGCACCTTATGCGTACCATTAGTATGGTGTTGACCCGTTGCCGCTGGGGGAATAGTCAGGCGTTGGCCGATGTGTAATTGCCCTTCATGGCCGGCCATCGCTTTACGGTCGGCGATGCCATTCGCATCGGCAATGAGGTACCACAGACTGCTGTCGCCATAGACTTGTAAGGCAATGTGCTCCAGCGTATCGCCGGCTTGCAAGGTGTACGTGCCTAAATTGTCTTGCGGTACTTCAGGTAGCGTGCCATCCGCCACATCGCCAGGCTGGCGTTGAAATTGCGCCGCGATTTTTTGCTGATTAACGACCCTGCTTTGCAGTTCACTCGACGTGGGTTTCCATTTAAATTGACTGCCGCTGGGGCTAAAACCACCGTAAATGGTTAAGTGCTGCGTGCCTGAATTATCTAAACGCAGGTCGCCTATGGCTTTGCCGGCTACCGTAAGGTAACCCGTACGGCCGTCTTTATCCTTCCGCGCGCGCATGCCTTCCACGGAGCTATTCAAATAACTGATGTTATTGGGACGATTACGCTCATCAACCTGCGTGTCCGTTGAAGCGTATAACAGTCCATTCACATCATAATGGCGGGTGCTGCTGCCATGGGTTGAATTCGACTTATAAGCTTCGATGGTCACGTCATCGCGTTGTTGTTGGTAGCTATCCCACAATTCATAGGCGTAGTCATGCGTGAGGGTCATGCCGTCCTTGTGGCCTTTACCCCCCTTAAGCGCCATAATCCAGGAGGTGGTATTCCCGACGTTATCGTACTCATAACGGCTACTGGAAGCAACGTTCGTCCCTTCCCCTTCATAGGTATTTTGCACCATCAACACCCCATTGACATAAAACATCTCATTGCGCTGGGCAACCTGATTGCGTTCATTAAAGGAACTCTCCAACGTGACCCGACCCGCATCATCATACGATTTGTATTGAAGGTTACGGCCGTTTTTTTGAATTAATTCCAGTTGATTGTCGTTGTTGTACCCATAATCGTACTTTTGTAAGGAGCCCTCTTCGTATTTTTCCGCATGAACAATATTACCCGCGGCATCGTACTCTAAAGTACTGCCTTGGCTCGCCGTCAGAACTATGCTCCCATTCACCAATTGACCTTTGTTCGTCGTCATCCGGTTGTTTTCGTCGTACAGGTAATAATCCTCACTGGTCGACGCCGCGTGGCTGCGGTAGCGGGCGCTGACTTGGGTATGGCGAATGTTCCCGACCTTATCGTACTCATAGTCTACCGATAAAAGGCTCTTATCCTCCTCAGGAAGGCGAGTATCAATGTTGTCCGGATTACGACGACGCACCTGGGTTAAACGGCCTAAATCATCGTAGTGGTAATAATCGGTTTCGCGAATCCAGCCGTCATTAATGCCCCCGGCCCGACTAGACTCTTTGCTGAGCATTTGCCCTTCGGCATCGTAGGTGTAATTGACTGCTTCATTACGACCCTCATCGCTGTATTGAATGAGTTGGCCATCGCCCTGGTAATAATAACGTATGTCTTTCCCGGCGTTAGAAGATTCGTGAAGTAACAGCCCATTGGTGTTGTATTCATAGGCGGTTACATGATTGCCTAAATCAGTGTGACTGATTAAACGCCCATCCGCATCATACGCCCAGCTTTGTTGCTTTCCTAAAGCATCGGTTTCTTTGATTTTACGACCCGTATCGTCGTATTCATAATAGGTTTGATAACCCCGTGCATCCTGGCGACGGATTTGATTCCCCACGCTGTCGTAGGCAAACGTGGTCGTATCCCCCATACCATTTCTTTGTTGTAGGAGTTGTCCTGCCTCATCATAAACATAATCTTGGTGCGTGCGGGGCGTGACCACCTTCACCAGACGATTTGCCGCATCATAGGTATAACTGGTTTTACCGTGCAATTCATTAAGGCTGTAATCTAATTGATTTAATAAATTGTAGTGCTTGCTCCGGGTGATGGTTTGGGCATCGGTTTCACTAATCAGGTGACCTGCCGCATCGTAAGCTTTCGTCGCCATATGCTCATTGGCATCAATCATCGCAATAACGCGCCCTAATTCATCATAGGCGTACCTGTTTGTCGGTTTGATGCGCAAGCGTTGACCGTGCTCATCCATGTACGTGACTTCAGGCAACTCTTGGCGCTCCACCTCGTTCAACGCAGTGTATTCATAAAACGTTTGTTTCCCTAAAGCATTGGTGTAGCTTAACATGTTGCCCCAACGGTCCACCGTTTGAAATTGTTTGGACGAAGCAGAATAATGTTCCCGAGTGTAGCTGTTGTATTCTTTGCTCTGAATCAGTAAACGACCCAGCGCATCATAGGTGTTGTTCTGGCGCTGTACTTTCATGCGCCAAGCGTCTTGCTCAAAATTAGTTTGGTACTCATCAAACACATTGGTGGAGAGGTCAATGCCCGTCTCTTGGTGTAGGAGTACATAACCATTGGTTGAGGTGATAATTTGCGTGACCTGGTCCGTTAAATCATAAATATAAATCTGATAATAACCTTGCGTGTTGGAACGCCAGACGCGACCCAGGTGGTCGTAATCCACATGCACGGGGTGTTGGCCATTAACACTTTTATCCGTAACTTCACCAAAAATAGTGTAGCGGGCCTCCTCCGTCTTCACGCCATTATTTTTAAAGGTGGCCGTTTGCAGTAAATGGCCTTCACTGTCGTAGGTGTACCGCTTGTCCTGAATGAGTGGGCTTTTATCGACGTTCGTTAACGTTTGAAAACTGCGCGCCAGATTGCCCTTCGCATCATAACTGTAAAAAACCGTGTGCTGCATGCCATCGGTTTCGCTTAAGAGAAGTCCTTGTGCATCGAATTGGGAACTCGTGACGATGTCCAGCGTACTTGCTCCATTAACCTGGTACTGTTCTGTATCCGCACTGCGCGCGCCATTCGCCCATTGATGGGTTTCAACAAGATTACCCAGGGCATCGTAGCTGTAGGTGGTGGCCGCGCGACCCTCTTGGGTTCGCGGGCCAATTTTGGCAATTAATTGCCCTAAAGCGTCGTAATAGCAATAGGCCGAATTGCCTTGTGCATCCACCGTTTCAGTTAAATGACCCAAAGCATCGTAGCTGTAGGTCGTTGTAAGGTCACGAAAGCTCGTTTCCAGCTGATGATTCACAATACGTGATACCCGCACTTGTTTTAAGGTTTTGCTCGTGACCTGACCTAAAGCATCGTAGGTGAACGTTACCGTACGGTCTTTGTCCTGCGTTTGGGGGCCGCGGTAACTGGCTTCATCACGATATTCGACGCGCAAGGCATATTCGGTCATGCTTTGCGTCTCGCCAAAAGCATTGAAGCTGTAGGTGCTTAGGTAGCCCTCGGCATCGATGATTGCCGTTTGATGCCCCTCTTTATCGTAATAAAACGTCGTTGTAGCCCAATGGGTTTCGTTAATGCGGGTTTCGTTTTTGATGACGTCACCAAAGGCATTGTATGTTTTTTTCATCTCTGGTTGTAAAACGCTGTATTTTTCCACGCTGGCATCATTATAAGTACGCACCTTATCACGCCAGCTTCGAATCACCTGGTCGTCTAAATCATAGTCAAACCACTCATGGCGGTCATACGTACTGCCACGGTGTGCTTGCTCAATCTCTTTGGCACTGTAGGCACTGTCTTGGGCTAAAATTACCGGGGTGTTGTAGTGTGTTTTTGCGATTAAACGCCCAAAAGCGTCGTAGTCGCATTGGGTTAACCCGCCACGCGTGTCGACGCTGTAGCGTAAATGCCCTTGGCTATCATAGGCAAAATGCGACCAATTGCCAGCTTTGTCACTGGACGCAATCACCTCACCAAACCCATTATAGCGCAGCTCTTCGCTTAACGTTTGCGTGTATTCCTGGCGTTGATTCGACGCGGCGTGGCTGGCATTGTTGATGTTTACCTCAGGGTAAATAGTCTTAATGCGCCGATTCATCGCATCGTAGTGATAAAGGCGGGTTTGTTTGATGCCGGTGGCATCACGAATTTCCTGCACCACATTACCAAAACTGTCGTATTCAATTTGGGTGATAACGGGGCGCTCTTGCGCCGTTTTACCTGCCAGTACACGAACCGCTGGCGAGGTTGTTTCGATGAGTTGGTTGGCTTCATCGTAACGATAAGTCCAAACGGCCTGGTTGGCTTGGATTTTATGAATAACGTTGCCATGGGCATCGTACTCATAATCGGTTGTGGCGTGCACGGCATTCGTTTCGCGGAGCAAGCGTCCTGTCGCATCGTAATCGTAGGTACTGCTGCGTGCCCCTTGGTCGTGTTCGAGCTGTTGACGCAGTTCATCAAGGCCGTATATTGCGCTGCGCACCCGTTGTTGGTGGGTGATTTGCGCGCGCACATTGCCTACGTCATCGTAACGACGTTCCACAACCTGCCCTTCAGCGCTGAGGCGATAGACTTCACGGCCAGCAGCATCGTAGACAAAGGTGTTGGTGCGGTCTTGGGCGCTGAGCTGCACGTCGCTTAAGTTCATGCTGGCTAATGCCGTCGCATTGGCCAATACGGCATAACGAGTGCAAGAAATCACTTGGTTTAGCGCGTTGTATTGATAGGACTTGGCCACGCCCTGAGGACTTAGTTCCAAACTTAAACGCCCGGCCTGGTCGTAGGCGTAACGGGTGGTTTTGTCTTGAGCGGCGTCCTGCGTGAGGCTCTCTTGGAAATAAGCCAGTGTATAATTACCGCCGTTCTCCAATTTGAGTGGATGTGCGTAGTGCGTGCGGGCAACAAGCTGGCCACTCGCATCGTAGCGTGACTCAGTAACACTGCCTGTTGTATCGCATTGATAGCGCAATTGGTTTAGACCATCGTAAGCAAAGTAGTCGTAGCGCGAATTATCTTCTTCTGGCCACGGTCTTTTGCCGCTTTTGAGGACATCTAAAGCAATTGCTTGCGAAAAATGGCGTATTTTAATGACATTGCCATTCCCATCATAACCATATTTGGTTGCATACCCCAAGGAGTCGTAGCTACAGAGTAGGCGCCCTGCACCATCAAAAGCACGAAATTGATAGTGGTCGTATTGACCGTCTTTAAACAGCACGTTTTTTAAACGTTCTTCGGTGTACGTGGATAAAGAAGTAATGCGATTAGCGTAAGTTACCGTCTGAAGTTCATTACCATTCTCATCATACGTATGTTCGGTCACTACACCACGGGCATTAATTTGATAACGGCATTGATTATTGACATCATAAATATAATGCGTACTGTGCTGGTTGGCATCGGTTTGGCAAACCAGGTTGTCATTGGCATCGTATTGATAACGGGTGGTAAGCTGCAAACCATCCGGGTCGATGATGGTCGCACTGCGTCGCCCTAAACCATCCCATTCGTAGGCAACGACCTTATTGGCGCCGTGGCTATTTAATTCGCTTTGCCGTAGAAGCAAGCCGCGCGCATCATAGGTAAATTGCGTGACTAGATTTAAGCCCTTAGGGTCAATACAAGATTTGATTAAACGACCGGCATCATCATACGTAAACTGTTTGATGCGATTATTCTCAGTGACTTGTAATTGACGGCCAATGGCGTCATATTGGTAGCGCGTAATGATTTTAAGTCCATCTGGGTCGACTGTTTTTGTGAGTACATGGCCTTGCGCATCGTACGTGTAGGCAATCGTATGCCCTCCGGCATCCTCTTGCCAAAGCAGCTGCCCCGCCTCATCGTAATGGTATTCTTTAAAACTATTCTCGGGCGAGTCCACACGAATGAGTAAGCCGCGCTCGTCATAGTGAAATTCAGTGGTGTTTTTATTCGCATCGGTGAATGCAATTTTGTCGCCAAAGGCATTAAATTGGGTTCTTATCTCCGTATTCACCAAGGGATTGGTTAATGTGAGCAAATTATTCACATCATCATAAGCATAGACTTTAATGAAATTGTTATGCGTATAATCTGTTTCGCTTAAAACACGGCCAAAGGCGTCATAGGTCATTTTTTTAAATTGATTACTGGCATTGAAGATTCTAATTTGTTCCCCACGTTTGTTAAGAGTATAATTGATTGCGGCCTGACGCCCATCAATACGTGTGGTTACCCAACCAAAAGCATCGTATTTAAACGAGGTATGTCGACTCAAACCACCCACGTCATCGATTTGGTCGATTAACAGTCCACGCCGGTCATAGTCATAAGCGGTTACTTGATGACGCATGGCATCAATGCTTTGTGTACTGAACGTTAATTCCCCAAAGGCATTGTATTCGGAGGTCACCAAGCCCTGAGAACCGGTATATTGAGCAATCACCTGACCAATACTGTTGTATTCATAACGGATGGTTTCATCAAAGTTACTGTCTTTTAAGGCGGCCATCCGCGTGCTAAGGTCTTGAGTGGTTAACATCGCGAGGTTATTTTTTAAAAACGCGCTGTATTTGCACACCGATTCAACTTGATTCAAGGCATTGTATTGGGTTTCCACCACCGCACCATTAGCATTAACGGTGTACTGCAATTGCTGGTGTTCATTGTAAAAATAACGGGTAGTACGGTGTAGGGCATCGGTTTTAGTGGAGGGCAAACCATTTTTTTCATAGGTGTAGTGAATGCTGTGTTGCTGCCACAGGGCTTCAATCTGCTCAGGGGTTAAGTTCGGTGCCTTAAGTTTGGCACAGCCTAATTCATCCAATTCCTGAATCACCCGCCCTAAGGCATCGTAGCGCAGCTGTTGTTGACGTAGCGTGTGCGTGTGCTCATCGAAGCGACTTTTTAAAATCAATTGCCCCATCTCATCATAAGCATACGTAGTAATAAGGCCACTTGGGGTGCGCTCTTGACGCAGTTGGCCTAAATCGGTGTAGTCATAGGTTGTTTTATGGTCATTCATGTCTGCTTTAGGGCGAATGAGTTCCAGAGTCGTCTGCTCCTTGATGGGCGCGGTAATTTTATGCGCATAGGCAATACGTTCTTGCAGCAAGCCCCGTACATCGTAGCGATATTCAATCAGGTAGCCTTCGCCATCAATATCCGCAACTTTTAAACCGTGCGCATCGTACAGACTGTAGCTATGAAGGTCGCTTGCTTTGGCAGCGGGTTTGTCCTGCGCCCATTCTCCGCTTAAAGCCGCCGAGGCTGCATTCACATAGCGAATAGTTTCAATGACCTGTCCCAAAGAGTTGTAGCGGTATTCGGTGGCATGGCCTTCGGCATTAATTTCGGCGTGTACCCGCCCAACCACATCATAGTAATAGCGAATCTGGCGGTCTTTCGCGTCGGTCTGCAGATGAATGGCCGCAAAGGACAACACGGTTTCCGGGTGATAATTGGCCAAACGCGTGGCATAGGCCGTTTTAGACAAAACATGGCCTTCGGCATCGTAAGTATAACCAATCACCGCGCCTTGGGCATCCAGGGTGTACGCCACTTGATTGTATTGGTTGTAAATGGTTTGACTAATGGCGTCTTGGCTACTGACTTGCGGGGTAATGGCGGCGAAGGTAGGCCAATGGGTCAACCAACCTTGCGTGGTAATGCGCTGAGCGTATTGATGGGTTTGAATGAGTAATCCATCCTCATTGTAACGGTATTCGGTCATTTGCCCTTGGGCATTGACCTTAGCCAGTACTCGGCCTTGGGCATCATAGAAAAAATAGCTGCTTAAACCATCCACCCCGGTTTCGGCAATCAGGCGCCCGGCCGCATCGTAGTGGTATTGCGTGCTGCCATAATCATGCTGCGCATCCAAGCGCAGTGTGGTGAGCAGCAAGCCGCTGCGGTCATACAGCCTCAAAGTTTGTAACCCGTTGGCCTCGGTGTGTAGGATGCGTTGATGGGCATCATCGTAGTCAATACGTTGACTGTTGTGGTGGTTATCCAGGGTTTGTATTAAACGGCCTAAGTCATCATAGAGGTACTGGGTCGTACTCCAACCCTCCGCGGTGAGGACACTTTGTTCACGCAAGCGACCTGCCGCATCATAAAGGGTGCATGTGTGCGTCGCATGCCCCTCGTCAATACCCGCACCTTGCGCATCCACCGCACGGTAGTGAATTTCCTCGCTTAATTGCCCACGCCAATCGTACCAATAATCAATAAGACTTACCTGTTGTGGGTTTTGTTGGCTTGCCCAGTGCGTCAGGGTTGCTTCGTCGAGCACGTCTTCTGCCAGTTCATAATGCGCCTGTAAATAACAACGGCGACTCATCAGCTGACCCTCCGTGGTGTAGCGATATTCGGTTACCGTGCCATCCGCCGCAAGGGCAAACCGCAAATGACCGCGCGCATCATAAGCATAGCGCGTGGTTTTGGGATGAGTCGGATGGTGTTCGCCATCAAAGGATTGGTATTTGGTTTCGGCCAGCACGTGGTGCTCGGCATCATAGCGGCGCTGCGTGATTTGTCCGTTGGGCTCTTCGGCGTAAAGGCAATCACCCGCTTCATTGTAACGGTAACGCCAGACTTGGTTGCCCTGGGTAATCTGGCTTAATTGCGTGCCTTCGTAAACGTAGCGAATGCGGTAGTGCTCGGGGCCATCAATACCCGTTAAGCGGTTTTGTGCGTCATAAAAATACGTCCAGGACTCGCCCAAACTATTGCTTAGGGTGGTTTGACCTTCGCCATAGGTGTAGGTACTGATGCGCCCCTCGCCATCAATCAGTTGTTTGACCCGCCCTTCGGCATCGTACTCAATGTGCACGTGGCTGCCATCAGCTTGGGTGATGTCGCGGATAAGATTGGAATCCCCGGCGTAATCGTAGGTTATCCAGTAGCTTTTGCCATGGCCCAAGTCACGACTTACTCGCTGTAAACGCTGATGCTCATCGTACTCATAATGCAGGTGGTGAATAATTTGCCCTTCACTGGAGGTAGTCACCTCCGTTAACAGGCCCTTGGCAAAGGACCAGGTGATGGTTTGTTTGTCACCGGCATCGCTGATGCGGGTGAGTTGGCCATTCGTGTAGTAAAAGGATAAGCTATGGCCGTCTTGGTCGCGCAATGCGGTTAACTGCCCCTGCGCCGTGTACTGATAGGTTGTTGGCGTACTGCCGTCACGATACGTCCAACTGTTGTTTTGAAACACCAGACGGGCGGTGCCGCCCTCTTCCGGACGGTACGCCTGACTTGCCGCATCCCAGGTAAAACGCGAACGATGGCCATCTTCCATCACCCGTATCACATAGGAGCCTTCTTGATTGGCCTCGCCATAAAATTCCAGCCGTGACTGCACGTTAAAGACCCAGGAACCGCCGCCCTCACCACGTGAATTATAGGTTTGGAATAAATCAAAGCCCAACCCCATATCGGCTAAAAAGCCATCGGCCTGGCGTAGAATTAAATTACCATTCGCGGCATTCACATAAACCGATTCACCGCCCTGGCCTAAGGCCGCACTGCCTTTCGCACCGTAACTGCCTAAACCTATTGATGAGTTGTAAATGCCTAATCCTGAGCCGGTAACTGTCTGCGTCATCATGCGTCCTAATGCGTATTATTCTTTGTTTTAGGACAATCAAACATTGAGTAGTCTGGTTGTCCTACCATATTTATTGGTTGATTAATTGGCCACCATTAAAAATAATGGGAGTGCCTTTGATTGTCCTCCAGGTTTATTAGTAATCACCAGGTGGATATCAACACTTAACTCATCAAGATCGCCAGGAACCAGTGGCTCAGCAAACAATCTATTGTTTTGCAGCTTTAGCCAGGTTGGGTGTTCATGCTCTTCAGAAAATTTAATTTCATAAGCCGCATCTTCATACTCTGGATACACGTCTCGATTTTCTACAAAATTGTAACTAAAAGGCTGTCCTGGAAAAAGTATTGGTAAATTAGGATTATCTTCTTTAAATTGAGGGGTTCGGCTTGGGTCAATACTTATTTGTAACGGTACAGTTATAGACTTAGAATCGCCACCGATACGTGTATTAGCGTGCAAAGTAACTTCATACTTTTGTCCGGTTACTTTCTCAGGAATAAGCCCTTCTAATGCCCGATGGTTAAGTAAGGAAATATTAAGCCACGATGCATTGGGTTCTATTTTATCAATAACCACCTTAAGATCCGGATCTTCTGCAGGATCTTGGATTTGGTTTGATATATCAATAAAAAATTGATTTCCTGCAAGTTGCTCCATCTCAAAATAATTAATCGTTGACTTTTGCTCCGGGTCGGCAGCAACAGGAATATAAATCGTTATGGGATCGGTGTTTCCCCCTGTATTGGAGTGTGCCATTAATTTGACTTGAACTTCTTTCCCTGCGTCCTCTTTATGGACAACCCCTTCGAGTAACATGCTGTTTGTATCAGATATTTTTAACCACCCCGCATTAAGTCCATCTTTTACAATACTAAATGAAATTTGGTTTGTCTCCCCAAAGCCCTTCGTTTCCTCGAGTAAGTTCAATAGATTAAGACTGTATTTTTCTCCAGGAATTGCAGAAGGGATATCATAGTCTGTTTTAAACACTGGTGTATCTTGCGGATTAATACCTACATTAATTACAAGCCGTGTTGGTGCGGTACTACTGTAAATATTTTTAGCCCCCACAATGAATACATAAGTGCCTGATTGTGTCGGTTTACCAAGAATGGCAAAGCGTTGGGGATCAAAATACAAGCCGTTTTGCTCCACAGGACTAACAACTCCTTCAGGTGATGCCCCCGCAGCCACATTTTCATCATAATAGAATACCGCTGATTTCAGAGGATACATAAAATTTATGGTTGCTGTAGCACTTTGATACGGAATTAACGCCATGGATAAAGGATGCGGAATTGCGGCTATTGAAAATACTGGTGAATAATAATCATGCTCCCATTGGCGGGAATTATCTTCGCTATTAAGGCGATAGTGTAATGCTCCTTCAATTGCACCAAAGTGCTCCGCTTTTACAACTAGCGCCATAGTGCAGGTTCCTTGCTCATAATATGCAATGTCCTCTGTTAGTTGCGGGCAAGCGCCTGAAACGTTTTCTAAGGTACTGCCGGGAGGTAGTACCCATGATTTATTGCCACATAGATGCTCATAAGTCATCTGTACGGGGATACGTACTGTTTCTCCATAGAAAACAGTGCTCGGCGGCTGTTGGGGAAATGAGATAGAAACATTTGGCAAAGAAACGCTCCAAGCAGAATAACTCAACAAGATAGAACCAAGTAAAATAGTCTTTTTCACAACATCATCCTTAATATTTGTAATGCACATTCAGTTTTCATGGTCAAATTAGTTCACGGTTAATGATAATGGAATTACCCTTGAAGAACCGCCAGGAGTATTTTTTAGCACAACATATATAGTGATATCACTCGCCGGCTCTAGATCGTCAGGAACATTCTCTGCAAACAGTTTATTTTTTTCCAACTTTAACCATGTGGGATATTCGTACTCTTTAGCAAATTCAATTGTATAGGGTGCATCTTCATACTCCGGAAATACATCTTGATGTTCCACAAAATCATAGAAATAATCTTGCCCAGGGTACACTAGAGGTAAATGAGGATTTGCCGCTTTAAATTGTGGAGTGCGCTCGTTGTCGACGCTAATTTGCAACGGAATCGTTATTGCATTAGATGCGCCTCCAGCAACGGTGCTCGCACGCAAAGTAATCAGATATTTTTGACCAGTAGTGTCAAGAGGGATAACACCTTCTAACGCGGTAGAATTTAATTCCGAAACATGCAGCCAGTCTGCTTTGGGCGCTACTTTTTCTAGAATTATTTTCGGATTAGCCTCTCTAGCCGGAGAAGAAATATGTGTAAGGACATCAGTATAAAATTGACTTCCTGCAAGTTGCTCCATCTCGAACGCATTAATCGTTGGCTTTTGCTCAGGGTCGGCAGCAACTGGAATGTAAATCGTTATGGGATCGGTGTTTCCCCCGGTATTAGAGTGCGCCATTAATTTGACTTGAACTTCTTTTCCTGCGTCCTCTTTATGGGCAACCCCTTCGAGTAACATGCTGTTTGTATCAGATATTTTTAACCACCCCGCATTAAGTCCATCTTTTACAATACTAAATGAAATTTGGTTTGTCTCCCCAAAACCAGGTGTTTTTTCAAGCAAGTTCATGAGATCCATGGTGTACTTTTCAGCAACTGCAGCACTAGCAATAGAGAAGTGCTTTTTGAAAACAGGGGTGTGCTTTGAGTTTGCATCAATTTTAAGCGTAAATTGGGTGGCGGCGGCGGTGCTGTATCCATTTTTAGCCCCTACATGCAACGTTAATACGTCTGTTTTTTTAGGCGTTCCATCAATTATTAGAGTATCGGGATGAAATTGTAATCCTACTTTAGCCAATTGATCTATATCCGTTTGAGGCATTTCACCTACTACAGGAGCCCCAGATATTTGATTTTCGTTGTAAAAAGCTACGCCTGTAGGCTTAAAATCATAGCAAAAATGAACGCCCGCTGTTGCAGATTGTTGAGGGATAACATTCATTGATAACGGGTGAGGGATTATCGTTGTTGAAAATTCAGGTGATTCCAAATGTGTGGGTATTCCGTATATTCCTCCAACATAAAAGGACTCTTTTCCAGATATGGTTCGGAAACTATCAGTTCGAAAAACAATTTCCATAGAATACTCTGTCCCACAGGATCCCGATACATATTCCAAATTAGTGCCTGGTGGTGTACGGAAAAAATCCCATGGCCATCTATTACAAGCAGAACGAAAATTTAATTGCAACCGCAGTGGAATTTTTAAAGGCTCACCTAAATATACAAATCGAGGAGGTGGATTATTAGGAAAAGTTAAAGAGCTTGTTATAGGAAGTGTCGGGGGGTTTCTAGAAATTTCATGAACATGATCTCCCCAGACCGAATAGCATGACAGCATAAAACAAAACGATATTAATTTTTTCACAGCTTAATCCTTTAAACATAAAAAATAATACAACACGCAAAAGCGTCATGTTTGATTTTAAAATTGCGATTCTTTAGCTCAAGACCCAGGAGTCATACAGAATGTAAAGAAAAAAAAGAATAAAAAAGGATAAGATGTTGTGGGTACTGATTACTGATACGGCATATTCCATTAACTGCGTTTGTTGGTTTTTAATTAGTTTCTTCATGATACAAATTCCATAAGTTTTCATGTGTGGCTTTTCCTCGCCGATTTGCATAGTAAACAATAGATTTTGTGGCGTCAATAATTTTTTTATCAGGGAGTTAACTCTTATATGCCATGTCAAAAAATCAATAAATTCCAATTAAATCGCGCATTTCGGCAGGCAATATCCTAGAGATCGATGACCAGCCCTTTGACATTGAATGCATAGATATTCGCAGCTTTGAATTACATAACGCGCCTACAGAGCTAAGAAAAATAGACTAGAGGTACAACAACTAACTACCGCACAAAATTTACTTGAACCGTCTTCACGATGGCACTTTTAGGTTCCCAGGAACGCGCATATTTAAGTTGAATTTGCGTGTGTTCAGGTAATGTTTTTCCTTTCTGTACTACAAATGTAAAATGCATTACCCCACCTGCGCCAACGAGATTAGTCTTTGGCTTTTCATAAACACTCGCGCTTAATGTCAGTAAATTTTTATCGTACTGGTCAACGGTCCATTGAAATCCGGTCGTTGGATTCGCAGGCAAGGAAAGAGCAAAACTGGGATCTTTAATATTCACGTCTAACGATAATTCATCATTTGCGTATGCCATCATTGAAAAACCTAAAAGCAAACTGCTGAATAATACCTTCATCAATATTCTCCTTTTGCTTACTCAATGCAAAATTGATTGTTTCTACGTGCTTTTATTAAAGCATTGGTTAATTATCCTTATAATACCCTCCTGTACTTCTGTAAAAGGAAGGTTTTGATATTCTTCTTCCAATTTTATTTTTTCTTCTTCACGCTCAGTGCGCTGCCATTCATCTAAAATTTCAATTTCTCGATCAAGAAGACTCTCGCGCATTTTACGAAGTTTATCTAATTCATCCCAGCAGTTCATAATAGTCCTTTGCCAAAGCTAGTGTACTTTAAGTATAGACTTAGTTTAAAAATCAAGCGTATTTTACTTTCAAAAAAATGATCCAAATTAGACCTTTAAGATATTAAATTTTACAGTTGAATTTTATTTGAACTATATTTAAAGAGTTCAATAAATAATAAGGACACCATACTTTGGAGGGAACATTATGAAAAAATTAGTAATTATTGGTTCTGCTTGTCTGTTTTCACTGTCGTTAGTTGGATGTCAAACGATGGATAACGCAGCTAAAGCAGGAGGCTCTGTTGTGGATACTGGAGTTCATGCCGTATCTTATACAGGCCATGCTGTAGGCTCAACTATTGGCTCAGGCGTGAATTTTTTAACTGGTCATTCAACAACACAACACGGTATGCACAATTATCATAAAAATGGTATTGTTTATCATAATGGCCATCAATACAGGATTCAACATGGTCAGTACGTTCTTATACGTTAATGAAAAAAGCCCCTGTAGTACCTCTCAAGTAATACAGGGGCTTTGTTTTCAGAAATCGTGTTTGTGCGACAGCTGTAATTGCCCTGATGTAGATTGTCCATTACCATGTCTTTCGACACCGTGTCCATTCCAGCCGCGCCAAACAATTATAGAATAGCGAATAAAGTACTAAAAAAATAGAAACGTATCACCACTTAACGTGTAAGAGATTTCTTAAATTGCTTTGCGATTTATATCGGATGCTTTGTTTAACAAAAAAATCAGGTCTTGAATGATTAATTTTTGAAACAGAATAGCCATAATAGCAAATACGCACTACAATAAATATAATTGACGTTTTTATGTATTATTTTACAATAAGTTATTGTCCTTTACATAAAGGATCATATGTTTGACAAAATTTATAATGCCGCACTGCAAACCACAGATGCTTATGAGTTAAAAAAGAGTCTGGAAGATGCACATTTAGATGCGCTCGATAATACGCCCCCCTATTTTACTCCGGCAGGCAAATTAGCAGCTACTGGTGCGAATAAAGCTGCGGAAATGCTGCGTACTATAGGAGCAATGGTCGACTCTATTGCCATGGGCTACGCATTCGCGGGCAACGATAAAATGGTTGAAGAGTACCGACTTCTGCATCGTGCGGATGTCAGCTCTATTGCCATGGGCTATGCGCTCGCAGGAGACCATGAAAAAACAGAGTTGTACCGCATACGATGTCAGGCAAGTGCCAGTTCAATTGCCATGGGCTATGCCCATGCCCACAATCATGAAAAAGTTGAAGAATATCGCCTCACACATCGTGCGAATGTCAATGCCATTGCCATGGCTTATGCCCAATCGTTAAACCATGCCAAAGTTGAAGAATATCAAATACAACACCAAGCAGATGTTAAAGCGATCGCCATGGGTTACGCACTTGCTGGTGCTCATAGCAAAGTTGATGAATATCGCCAGCAGCTTAAAGCGGATGTGAATACCATCGTTATGGGTTATGCACTTGTCAGCAACCATAATAAAGTTGAAGAGTATCGTAGGGAATTTAAAGCCAGCGTAGATGCCATTGCCATTGGCTATGCCCAAGCCAGTAATAATGCAAAAGTTGAGGAATATCGTGTACGTTATAATGCTGATATCAATTCAATTGCTATGGGCTATGCGCTTGCTAATAATCATACTCAAGCTGAAGAGTATCGATTTATGCACAGTGCCGATCCAGGTCTTATCGCAATTGGTTATGCGCGTACGGGTAACCATGCTAAGGTAGAAGAATATCGCACACGACATCTGGTAGATCCGAGTTTTATTGCCATGGGTTATGCACTTGCCGGCAACCATGCCAAAGTCGAGGCGTATCGGAAGCAATACAATGCATCACTAAAATCAATTGCTCAAGGCTATGCGCGTTCCACGGACCCCATACCGCGATTATATTCTGCAATTAATATACTCACAAAACACGGCCCCGCAGGCCATGCAATTATCGAGGCCATGAGCCGTTTACGAACAGGCCAAGACCAGAGTTGGAACCCTTACTGGGTTAATAGCAGTGCAAAACTCGAGCAAATAATCTATGCTGTTGAGGGCTTAAAATTTACTGACCGTTTGGAAGAACAGCTTAATAATCCAAAGTCTGAAATTTATGTTGCTTTAAATACGCACCGCTCTTCTATTGTCAATTTATTCAGTTGGCTGGGATTTAGCCACGCACGTTCATTAGTATATGTTAAAAGTAAACTGATTAGAAAAAGTCCAAGCAAACGCAACAGGAAATAAAACCTATAACACTCATAGAATTAATCCCCATACATTTACCCAAAACAGCATTAGTTTTTATGCTGGAATATCAATATATTCTTGATATTAAACTAGATTCTGTTGACATTTCGCTTGCTTGAGCGAAAATGAATTATTGTTTGCGTGCCAGAGCACAGAAGAGCAGCTTATTGTCGCTACGACAGTAGTAATTCAGCAAAGTCATTATTTTATTTTTTTGTACGTAGGAGCGCGTGTGGAATACGAAACCATGGAATTTGATGTACTCATCGTCGGAGCAGGTCCGGCGGGATTATCTGCCGCGATTAAACTGAAACAATTGGCTTTAGCCGCAGGAAAAGAACTCTCAGTCTGTATTTTAGAAAAAGGCGCCCAAGTTGGGGCACACATCCTTTCTGGAGCCGTATTAGAACCCAGAAGTCTTCAAGAACTATTGCCTGACACGTGGCAAAATGCCCCTTTAGATACGCCTGTTAGCAAAGATCTTTTTTATTTTCTTACACAAAAACATGCCTATAAACTCCCTACCCCCAAACCAATGCATAATGAAGGGAATTACATTATTAGCTTAGGTGAGTTGTGCGCGTTTCTAGCAGGACAAGCAGAGGCTTTAGGGTGTGAAATTTACCCAGGCTTTGCAGCAGTCAAAGCACTTTATAATGATAAAAACCAAATGATTGGTGTTACTACAGGCGGTGTTGGCATCAATAAAAATAAAGAGAAAACCGATAATTATCAGCCGGGTATGAATTTACTTGCCAAACAAACCTTATTAGCTGAAGGATGTCGTGGGCAACTGAGCCAAAAATTAATGGCCCGTTATCATCTAAGAGACAAAGCCAATCCACAAACCTATGGTTTAGGAATTAAAGAAATTTGGCAAATTAATGCCGACAAACATGAACCAGGTAAAGTTATTCATACTGTGGGCTGGCCAATGAATCATGCAACCTATGGTGGTTCCTTTATTTATCATTTGTCCAAACAACGTGTTGCCGTTGGTTTTGTTGTTGGTTTGGATTATAAAAATCCCTGGCTTAGCCCTTTTGCCGAATTACAACGTTTTAAAACCCACCCCTTCATTCGCTCCATTTTAGAGGGTGGCGAACGAATTAGTTATGGTGCGCGTGCACTGAATGAAGGAGGTTGGCAATCCTTGCCAAAATTGACTTTCCCTGGCGGCGCCCTGATCGGTGATGCAGCAGGTTTTCTTAATGTGCCTAAAATCAAAGGCATTCATACCGCAATGCAATCAGCTATGCTTGCAGCTGAAGCGTGTTTTGAAAGCTTACAGCAAACTAGTGATACGCAGTTGGAATTAACGCGTTATTCAGAAAAAGTAAAGAATTCCTGGCTAGAAAAAGAGCTTTATTCAGTACGTAACATAAGACCAGGATTTAAATATGGTCTAATCCCCGGTTTAATTAATGCGGCATTTGAAACCTATATTACTGGTGGTAATTCGCCATGGACTCTGGCAAATCATGCGGATCACGATACGTTGCAATTAGCGAAAAAAGCAAAAAAAATTGAGTATCCTAAGCCAGATAATGTGCTTACCTTTGACCGACTTTCATCAGTGTTCTTAACCGGTACCTTTCACGAAGAAGATCAACCCTGTCATCTAGAGTTGAAAAAACCACAGCTGGCTATCGATGTTAATTTAAACAAATATGCCTCTCCCGAGAGCCGTTACTGCCCCGCTGGCGTATATGAAATTGTCGAAGAGGACAATGGTCCTAGATTGCAAATTAATGCACAAAATTGCATTCATTGTAAAAGTTGTGACATTAAGGATCCAAGACAAAACATCGTTTGGCATGCCCCTGAAGGCGGTGGTGGACCGAATTATTCGGGGATGTAATAAAAAAGGTTATGCAGAAAGATTGAAGATTCTTACTGCCATTTGTTCGGGCTGAATATCCCAAGAACCACTCATAGCCCGGATTAGGCGATGCCTAATCCGGGCTATGTCCCTTATCTACCTCATTATTACAACTTTCTATTAGAAGGACTAATGTTATCAGCCTCTTTCACACTACTAGAAGAACTACTAGGAGTATTAATGTTATCAGCCTCTTTCATACGTCCTTGACGTCTAGAAGCTATCGTCTCAAGAATTTGTGTTTGTTTTTCAAAGTGGTTTTTAGTCAATGTATCTGCCTCCGCTTGCAATTGTTTCCAAGCAAAAAAGCTATTAGGATCAACAACAACAACTGGTCTTTTAGCCACCTTGTTTGCAAAACGCTCACCCATAAACCATTCTAATAATTTGAGGTTAGATCGATTTAATAACTGAACTGGTTTTTTTTCTGAACTTAATGGTTTGTCCAAATCAACACCGGCTTTTTCCAATCGTTTACATAAAATGAGATCATCCTTAGCAATCGCATATTTTATTGTTGCTTCAGCAAGCTTGGGAATCATTTTTTCTAGATTATCGACCTTTGTTCTTGCACGTTCAGTAAATATAGAAGTTGCTGATTTGCTGTGTTCTTTATTAAAAGCCGCACGGGCAGCTTCCAATTTTTTCACAGCACTTTCATAAGTTAATTGCTGATTATTTAAAATAATTTTAGACGTAATTTGGGGATCATTAAGCAAAAACTCTAATACATCATCTCGTCCAAATTTAAGAATAACATCAATATTCGTTTCATCTTCCTCTAAATTATCTGCAATTACATTCAAGTAAGAAAAATTAAAATCAGGTTGGCTCACAAGAAATTTAATTAAATCAAGTGGTCTTCCTCCTGTAATCGAAGTTTTCATTATTGAGTATCTTGTTACAGGATTTATAGTATTAACTAACTTAGGATCCTCCGTGATAAGAGCTATTGCGACGTCATATTTTTTTGCTTTGAGTGCCTCTAATAAATTATCAGCTGGTGATGGCATTTTATTCTCCTTATAACTAATTAAAAACTGACCATCTTATCAAAATCAAATAAATATAAAAACAATTAATATTAATAATTAATCCAATTCATTTAAATATGGACAGATTTCCGTACTGAATATTCATCACTGTTTTGTATCAACTCAGACACTACTGCGAATTTTCCTTTGATTTCCTCAAAAAACTCATGATTTTCGGCTAACTTAGCTAAATTATTGGACAATGATTGAATAAGTTCCCCTGGTAAATCTTCAAAGTTTTTATACTCTGTTACTTCCTTAAGTTGCGCATTAATCTCATTAATAATCAGATTATCCTCATCGCTCAACTCCTCATCACTACCTATTCCTTCTAACTTTGTTGCTATTTTTGCTAAAGAAGCGTTTATGACATTCATATTTTCATCCATTGAACTATCTGGATTCTTAGCAACATCACGCGAACTATGCAGTGACATCTTTAGTCGACGCTGTGCTTCAATTGAAGATTGATTCGCTATATCATAATTAGCGTCATGAATCTTATGCCCTAAGTTGCTATTTTGTGCATTTCCTGCGCCAGGTTCGTACTCGTTGATTTCATCGAGACTAGGCCCTTGTTCAACCGCTTCAGCAACATTATTATGAGATTTTTTTGGTATTTCCGCACCTAACTCATATTCTGGTATCTCATCAATAGCCTGTGCCTGCTCAACAGCCTCTACAACATTTTCTTGAAATAGAACCGTATTAAGACCTAGCATACCTTGATCTTTGGCTATTTTCTGAAACATATCTACATCTTTTTCGAATTTTTGTTTTAATTGCCCGGTCATAAGTGGATAGGCAATACGCTTAATTATTTCTACTTCCTGAGAACATTTAGCAAGTAACTCCTCTTTCTGCTCAAGACTATCCGCGTCATTTACTTGCTCTTTAAACGCCGTTAATCGAAACACAGCACTATTTAATTCTTGCCGTTGACTTTTATTCACTAAATCGATTGGCAATTCACCTATATCGCCAATAAGTACATTTAAATTCTCTTCTATATTTGCCTTGACCGCTTGATTCGTTCGTTCTAAATACGGCGTAATCTCAGCTAATTTTTCCGTATACACTTCATCATTACTCTTCAGTTCTTCTTTATAATGTCGCGCTTCTTCTAGTTCTTCTTTATAAAGTTCTACAAATCCAGGCTCATTCTGGTTTTTTTCTAAAACTGTAGCGAATACCTTTTCATATTTTTGATCTAGTTTGAGCAGGTCCTCATATTGCTTTTTTGCAGCTTGCAAATTAGGGCTACCATCTTGGGGAACTATATAGCGATTCATAATCGCGTTGTGCTCATCTGTATAACGTTGATGCATCTCTCTTATTTCACGACGAATGCTGTGATGTCTCTCGGAATTCTCGCTGAGAGAATCATGAGCTCGCATCATTCGTGCTGCACGACCATGGTGTGCCTTATCAAGAACTTGAGTCTGAGCTGCATAATGCGCATAACTGACACGCCGATATTCTTGTTCATAATAACGATACAAATCCATGTTGGTTACACCCTGGGTAAAAAAGGGAGAATAATCACGTGGCGTGTATGAACTAGATACTGTAGGCGTATTTGTTGTTTGTGGTTTTAAGGGATCAAAAAATGGCGTTTGTTGTTGCACCTTCACCGCAGCCCGTGCTTCTTCGCGTTCAATTTCCGCAATTAAAGCAAGCTCGCGGGCAAATAAGTCTTTATCAAAAAAAATTTCGCGAATACGATCATACTGCCTTGTTAAGGCCAAGAATAGTAGATAATTATGTTCACTAATGTATTTAAGCTCACGAACAATTTGTGCATTTTGTTCTTTTTCATCGAATTTATTAAGCACGCCGCGTGACATTCTTAGCCTACGTAAATGCGAACCTAAAATACCGATTGTGGCTTCTGATAATTCTTTTTGTTCCACCATCACCGAAGCCGGATTACTTTTGATTTTGTTTATAATTTCACTAGATAATTCTTGTTGCTCCAAAATCACAGGAGCTGGATTATTTTTGATTTTATTTATAATTTCATTTGAGTTGGTGTTGGCTGCCATTTTTACCACACAATCCGTTCGTGCTTTAACCCAAAGTATAGTACACTTATGCGAATTTGTTCTTTTAATAATCTTTGTGGTGTTTTATTTTTCGATTGCAAAGGGAGGCTAGAAAAAATTCAATGGGGAAACCGCTTAACTGATGACCGGGATAAGAGCGAATAAAACCTTATTTCGAGCCATTCAGGCTGAAGAGGGGCGCTAAAGAAAAATTCCCTACGTCCCTCAGGAGAAGGGATTTTTTAAATTGAATGCAGGAACTTCAAAAGGCATAGCCATCAGCTTTAGAAAAACTCACAATTAGTGGGGAAAGAACCGGTTTCCTTATAATGACGAGACAATTCATCAACCCAACGGGTTAATGAGTTCTCATTGATGTATTCGGCCAATTGTTTAGAGAGTGAGCGCCTGTCTTCAGCGTTTAAATATAAACTGCATGAAAGAATAATTCTTAAGGCCTCTTCGCAAAGCTCCCAACGCTCATCACTTATTTTAGAAAAAACCTTTTGCAACACATTTTGACGTTGCTCATCATTAAGATAAGGCATGCAAACATAACATACCTGCATTGCCGCACGACTGACCTTCCAGTCACTATCATTTAATTGCAGAAAAACCAATGCAAGCACGTTCTTACGCCACTCATTATTAAGACACGGTATGCATAGCAGAATATCTTGCAATGCAGCTTCACGAATTAAATTGTCGTGAACCGCTAATTTTGTCAGCAGCATCTCAATTACGATCTGACGCCTTTTCTGATTGAGGTATGGCATAAATTTAGTAATGGCCTTGCGTGCCATAGCGTAAACGTATGAATTGTTGTCGTTTAATTTTAGAAGAATTTCATCAAGAACTTTCTGATGATACGTACTCTCAAAATGTGAGGTAAATAGGATAATAACCTGAAGAGCCATTCCGCGAACAACTGAATTCGTGTCATTTAATTTAGGAAGAGCCGCTTGAAGTGCGTTCTGGCAATTATTCTCATTAAGGTAAGGTATAAACAAGAGCATTGCTTGAAGCACCATATAACGATTACTCCAGTCATTGTCGTTTATATTCGGCAGAATTACGGCAAAGGCTTGCTGATGATGCTCCTCACTAAGATGGGGCATTAACAAGAGCATCACGTCCAATAATACATCCCGAATAACCCAATTATTGTCATTTAAATGAGGAAGAATGGCATTAAAGGCTTCTTGACGTTTCTCTTTATCCAGATAAGGCATCGATGCGCCAACAATCTCCAATACAGCCTCACGCACGAACCAATTACTGTCATCTAAATAAGGAAGAATTCGATTAAAGACATCAAGGCATCTATCGATATCCATATGCGGCATACACGCAGCAATAACTTTTGCAGCTACTTTACGAATTTTATAGGCATTATCATTTAATTTTAGGAAGATCGCATTAATCACTTCGCGCTGTCGTTCACTATTAAAATACGTCATACCTACAATAATGACATTTAATGCTTCGTCACGAAGAATCCAATCAGTACTGTTTAATTTTAAAAGAATCGTATCACCCACATTTTGATGCCCCTCATCATTTAAGGGCGACATACATGCGGCGATAAGATCCGCTGCTTCTTCGCTGACATTACTCATACGACTGCTTAATTTCAACAATGTTTTATTGGCGGTGTTTGCACTACTAAGGTGTGGCATACAGGTAGTAATCGCCTTTTGCGCAGCAAGGCGTACTCCGGGCTTTTTATCCTCTAATTTTTCATGTATGGCATCAAATACTAATTCACAATCGTGCTCATTAAGATGCGGTATGCATACATCAATAATTCTTAATACTGCCTCACGAATGCAATCATCTTGATCGTTTAATTTTGGCAGGATTATCTTCATCAACTCCAGATGTCGTTCAGCATTAAGATGCAAAATAAGAACGGGCAAAATTTTAAGTACCATCAGCGTATCATCATAATTAACGCCATTCTCATTAATATTCTCGGCAAGAAAATGAGGGTATTTTATTAATATATCATCTAAGATACGTTTTACTTCAAGTTGAGCCAACTCTTGGTTTAGGCTCAAAAAGTGCATTAAATTCAGGTATTTTTTGTCTGTATCTGCATTTTTCAAAAGCTCTTCAAAGCAATGGAGGCGTTGCTCTTCTGTTAGTAAAGGTATCCAATGGTACGATTGATGCATCACAATCAAACTGCTTACCAGTTCATCCGGTAAAGAAAAACCAGTGTCAACAACAAGACAGATAAGACCATAAAGTTGTGCTTCGTCTATATTGTCTTCAGTATATTCGCGAATTACATCCGTTAACGTGCCTAAATGATGTGCTTGAGTAAAAAAGCCATCGTGTGTTCCATTGCGTTTATAAGATATTAATTTTTTCAGACATTTAATTTGCCAACCCATCTCTTCTTCGTGCTTACGGCAAAGCAAATTCCGGACAGCCCAATAGAGCGCGTCGCTGTTTAGCTCATCCATTAAATTAACAATCACTTCAGAAGACAAGTTGAGAAAACTCTGTTCTTCTAGAATGCTTGGCGTATTAAAAAGTTCCTGAGGCATCTCAGGATTAGCTGCCACCATAGCATTACTTGCCATATATCTAAACACCAAAAAAAATAACACGAAGTGTCCGTATTATACATAGTGCATATCCGTGGTCAATTTCTTAAATACCACATCTTTTGCAATAAACAGCATTATCCATTTTTTCAGAAAGAACAAAAAATGACTGCGTTTATATTAATATAGAGTAGCCCTTTGATATTTAAGTAATTTTATGGCGAAAAAACGTATACATTCCATAATACAATAAGCATAAAAAACTATTCGTTCAAATAAATTCATTCTTATTAAAGATTTGCTGGCGACTTTTGTTCTTCATCACGTACTACTTCAGGCTCTTCTTGAGAAGAATTACTGGCTGCAGGCACTGTATGCAAATCCTGTAATACTGATTTATAATCTGAAATCGAATTAGCTAAACGCCCCCCCTTGCTCACTATATTTAGCGTTTTGGGAATTATACCAACAATTGCGGCAACAGCCTGAATAAATGCGTTTAATGCACTACTTAAAGCATTCCATAATGCAGATGCTCTACCTGCATACTCTTGAGAAAGAGCGCCTAATTCTCGCGTAATCTGAGGGATAATGTCTTTTCTGGAATGAATCTCTTCACAAGCGCGCTGGCACGCACCGGCAATTCGAGTTAACCGATCAAGACTCTTTATACCAACGTATTGTTGACTCATCACCTCAGGATCTGGAGTAACTATTGAATCAAGATGCGCTAAAACATTGGCGCCTGCTTCTTGGAAATTCTTACGTAAAGGCTCATCCCTATGCTCATAATTCTGCAACGCATTAACAAATTTCCCTCGCGCTTCAATGTATTCAGCAATGGTTCGTTCTTTAAACTCATGCACGGGATCAAGGAGAGGATTCTCATTTATTTTTGCCTCTAATTCACAATACCAGTTAAGACGAGCCTTAATTCCTGGTTCATGTTGGCAACAAGATAAGGACTCAATTAAAACTTGTGTTAGATGCTGTTTGGTAACCAGTGTTTCTGGCGAGCCTTCACACCAATTTGTGTTTTTAAATAAAGTATCTGCAAGTTGTTGCTTTACTTCATCGCTCGTTATAAATTCAGCTCCAGCGAAACGATTTAAGAGTTCTAATTTCGGTGTCTGTAGTGCTATTGCCTTATTTAATAAACCATTAGTACTTAAATAGATATTATAGATACTTACCAATTGATGTTTACTTTGTTCATCGTCACTCAAATGACGAATTTCTTGAGCGAATTTCGGCGCCACATGATAAAGGCGCGAAGCAATTTGGCCCTTAATAACCTCAAATTCGGGCTTTGCTACACTGTATTCTTGCGGAGGACTAATAAGTACCGCATGGTCTCTTTCCGTAGAATCCTCGATGCCAATGTTAATAACATGCTTTGTAGTTATCATTTCTTTGGGTTCGCTACCATCAGCAATCCCCACATAATCGAGCATTCCCTGCTTTGCATAACCAGGACGTTTGGAATCTTCAATTGAGTCCTTACCTAATTTACTGTAAGTCACCTCAGAGCTAAAATGCCGGTCAGCAAAAGGCGCTCGATGAAAGGCCTGTACCTCAGGAGCATCAGGTCTATCCATCAATAAATTAATGGCATAATCCCATTCTAACTTATCACGAGTATTTGCGTCATAACCGGAAATGTTTAAAGTAGGACAGGCTAAAACAAGAGCATCCCAAGACTCGACTTTTTCTTTTGAGCTTGCCCTATGTAGATTAGCCCAATCAACATTACGTTTATTGCTGTTATTTGAATCTAAATGGCCACTAATAGATTGTATCTTAATACGTTCTTCCTCAGGCGCGCCCTCTTTTCTTGTTATTGTAAAATCAGTAACTACGCCCCCTTTATTATAACCACTGCCACTAAAACGTTGACCATTACGCCTGACCGCTATTACTGACTCAGTTTGAAGAGTCAAATCGGATTTATGGAGGACATAAGTAGCAATTCCAGTATTCGAATGAAATTGAGTTGAGGGCTTAGTATGAGTAACCATTGTCGCCAGGCACTTAACACTATAACCTTCTTCCTTGACCAAGAGTTCTAACTGTAGTCTTGTTTTTTCAAAATCAACTTCTTGACAGTTGATTACGATAAAATCTAACCCCTGGCCTTCAATAAGTAAATGAGCAATTTGCGCACTTGCTTCAGTACCAAGAGTATCATTACCGCAATTTGCGGTAACCGCCCGATAAGTAAACGGTTTAGGCATAATAACTCTCTTTTATACGTTTTCTATATATTAACATCAATTTCGCATAAAAGCTCAAGTACAACCTTAGCTCACCTCGCTCCTCGACCCGAACGAAGTGAAAACCCACATTATTTAAAGATGCTGTTTTTGCCCTTCCCTTTCTGTATCAATTTCGCCTTGTTCTATTGGAAAATCGTCATGCAATTTCTTTTTGGTTTCCTGAGTTAATATTTTATTTTCAGCAACTGAATGATTATTTATTGCCAGGGTGTGGTGTTCATGAGATGGTGATTTTGGCCAGGCATGTACTTGCGGTTGAGCGTTTAACTTCTCGTTTATTTTAGCAAATAATATTTCAGGTGTTTTAGTTCCGTCTCTAATCATCATACATTCTTTGTAATTACTCCATGCTGCCCTATTTTTGGGATCTGATTGATAGTGTTCAGCTATATCCTCTGCTCTAGCGGGTATTTCTATTTCTTTCAATTTGGCAACGGCCTCTACCATTTTTTGCATGTCAGAGTTTACCGCTTCGACACTACATTTATGAGCTCCCCCCTCATACAATTTAAGCCTATCTGCAGCCGCATTATATTTAGTAACCTCTTGGGTTATATCAATCATTGCTTTAGAAAATGCCTGCTTTGCTTTGTAATCAGGATCAGTTCGTGATAAGACTTCTTCGCGTATGGCACTGGTGAATTGTTTGACAGTTTTGCTTATCGTTGCTATTGCAGCATTAAACCATCCTTGTGCTTTTTGCGCTATTGTTTGTTGAGCCGCTAAATTAGCAGCAGGCTCATTCTCGCTAGCATGACGCATAGGTGTATCAATATGTTGTTTTGCAGTTTCTTGGGCTAAAAATTGTTTTACATCCAATTGCCCCTTTAATTTCAAGCCTATTTTCTCAAATAAGGCATCATAGCTATCCGCGCCGCTGCGAATCCTCATACAATCTCGGTAATTACTCAATATGCCCCTATTATTTGGATCACCTTGATATTTTTTCGCCATATCATCGACACCGGCGGGTATTTCCATCTTTTTCAAATTTGCAGCTGCAGCAATCATTTTTTGCATATTAGCTTTTAATTCGTCGACAGTAGATTTACTTGCGCCGCCTTCATATAATTTAAGCTTATCCTTAGCTACATTATATTGCCCCACCTCCCTGCGTATATGGAGCATTGCTGTAGAGAACTCCTGTTTTTCTTTATAATTAGGATCAGTTCGGGATAATACCTGCTCTCTTGCCGCACTAGAAAATTGTCTGGTGGTATTAGCGATCGTGCCTACTGCGGTATTAAACCATCCTTGTGCTTTTTGAGCTGTTGTTTGTGTAACGGCTAAATTCGTAGCAGGCTCGCTCTTGGTATTCTGATGTGTTGAATCTTGAACATCGGTGACATTAACCATTCTTCTTTGCGGTAGAGTAGCAGCTGTTGCGGCATTATTTGGTGCAATAGCTTTAGAAACATCGGCGAAAAACACATTAACTGCATTGAAGCCAAGAATCCTGGCCGCAAAACCACGTTGTGGCGCAGCTAAACCATTCGCATCTGCTGAAAAAGCAGTGTAGTGAAACGCATCAATGGCAGCCCGATAAATATTTATATTTCTTTGTACATGTTGTTTCTGAGTATCAGCCGCCTTTTGAGTTAGTTCCCCGCGAGCAAGTTTAGTATCAATGTCCGCCATCTGGCGTTCACTCTTCTCAAGCTCTTCTTCGGCCGCATTAAGTTGCGCCATGAGAACATCGTCAGACACTTTATTTTTACCAATACCATTATCCAAATTAAAAACATGAGGGGACTTACTAAAAGCACCGTCATGTCCATGGTAATACTCCAAATTATAACGTGTCACATCAAAAAATCCTTTCTTTTCAGCAGGCCTGGCTGTTTCATCTTGATCAACCGTAGAATTCCAACGATTCCAAATCAAGTAGACCAGAGGATGCTCTTCTATTTCTTGTGGACTTAAACCCGCAGGATCGATGTCAGGTGATATAGTACATAGAGTATGAATAGTACCGGCTTGAATATGCTCAGCCAATGCTGCGTTAATGGAGTCAATTGTATGCGCTAGATCATTAGCCGTTCCATCCTGATATCCCACCCCAAGTTTATTTGCAATTTTTTCAATAATATCAAACCGGACTGGTGCATGGGTAAAGAGGCGTATGGTCGGTGGATTTCCATCAGCAAGTTGGTAGTCAATGGCTTTCAAATTAGGCGTGTACGCATTATTAACCCAGCCATCCATCGTCGCTTTTGAAACAATATCATTGTCCAACAAAAGTTTTAATCCCGCTAATGAGGGTCGATCATAAGAACTTACAACCTCGCTTTGAACGCCCTCATTGAAGGTAATAAATTCATTACTGTGATTAGAAATAGTAATTTTAAAATTTACATCCTTTTCTTTAAGATAATTCATAAAGGCCAGCATAAAATAATCATTTTTGCCTCTATCCGCCAATTCATCACCAATTAAACGAATTAGTCCAGGTTTACGATCAACTTCTAACTTATCTAAAAATGCATTAAAGCGTGCGATAATGTCAGGAAAATTTTCTTTTACCTGAATATTTAATTTTTCAATATTTTCTTTTTGTACAGCAACTTCCGCTTGATCTTTGCTTACAGATGCCATTCTTATTTGTGCTTTTTGCAAGTCAGTTAAGATCGCAAGTTTTTCAGTCCATTCTGTTACCAGTGGATCATCGGAATTTTCCTTAAGCTTTAAATTTAAAGAAACAATCTCTGTATCCAGCGTACTAGCAGCAGGAATTACCTGCTGAATTTTCTCATCAATGAGTCCATTAATATGGGCAACACCCCCACTACTTAAATCAGCAGAACTGGTTCCTATTTTTTCAAGTAAAATACTTAATGGTGGAAAGCTTGTGCTTGTTTTATTTCCTTCTACTGCTCGCTGAATGGATATCTCTAAAGATCTTATCTTTGAGCCAATCTCTTCCTGATTGTTACCATTAATAGTCGTTATGTTGCCACTCTCGTTGTAGAGTGCTACAAACTCATCATAAGCTTGTTCAGGATTTATTCCTTCTTTAAATTTAACTGCATTGTGACGTATTAAGGAATAAATTAATTTAACCGGGTTGCCGTGAAGATCACCAACTGTCATAGAGCCTTGATGCGGTTCAAAGGACTGGGGGTATTTCTCAATATTTACATCATGGATTCGCTGTCGGATAAATTCGTTAGGCATGATTCATTCCCATACAAGGCATAGTTACCTTAAGTATAGAAATAAAATCCGCACATTGAACTATTTTTAATCAGACAAAGAAAACACAGAAAAAAATCAACCTCTTTTCTGCGCTTTCTAGTAAGCTGGAGCTGCACAAAATGTACTGTTCCTTATGGATTAGCCATGCTGTTCGTTACATCAGCAAGGTTTGCTTGTTGGCATTTTTCTTGAAAGACAACAACTGCGTCAAATATTTGCTCTACATCGCCTTTTTCAGCCCAAAAACTTTGAAATGCTAAGGGATAATCCTTTAGTAAATCCTTTTTGGAGCACGTAAAATCAACTAATTCATCACGTAATATTTCTAACACCGACACTTTATGTTGTGTTTTTTCATTCAGAGTTGATTTTCCAAAAGACGCTATTTTTCTAGAAATAATTTCATCTAAATAGTCCTGAGCACGCACCACATCCATTTCTCTTACTTTTGCACTGTAGTCAAAACGCGTAAATAGACGATGATGATTAGGATTTTTTTCCTGGGTTTTATCAAGATAAGATTGTACTTCTTGCGTTGACGTCCAAGCATCATTCTGCACCAATTCAGGCTTGCCCAGATTCAAAAAACCTTTAATGGCTAATTTCCAATTATGTGGAACAATTCGCCATAAAATGTCCAAGCCTGTAAAAGTAACCGCGCCCATAGCACACCCCATGCCAACTAATGGTGCAACACTAGGAAAGAGCATCACAAACAGAACCGAACCAACCGCTGCAAATAATAAACCAAGAATAAACAAATTATTTAACGCGGCTTGAAGATAGTGCATGCGCTGAGAACTTCCTTGCAAAGCTTCATAAGCTCTATGAAAGTTAATACCCACCATCATCATTTGGTGAAGACTAGCCACCATTAAACTACTAAAAAAGAACCACGGACCAGCAGCAAAGCTAACGCCCCAAAAAACAGAAATTGCCGCACCATAAAGCGACACACTGCCTAAAACAGCACAAAGTGCAGAAACAACAAACCCAAACCACTGATCCAGATTTTGATTATGCGCTTTACTAAGGCGATAAGCATTGATTAACGCATTAATCGTTAATAAAAGACCAATAAAAGGAAGCATAACAAAAAATAAAGGCGATGCGCCAAATGCAGAATACCACCGTGCATCGGCCATTGTTGCAAATAAAGCTATGTCCTGGGTTTCTTTTATGTATGTAACTGCTTTTTGAAATTCACCAACCGACATAAATCACCTGATAAAAAGCAGTAGGATCTGAAGTCCCTTTTTCTCTCGAAAAAAAATTATTGTTCCTGGACTTCAATATCCTACTTAACAAAGGTATTACAAAATTATTGCCGCAAATGTGGGAATAAAATCACGTCACGAATCGATTGAGAGTTCGTAAATAACATGACCAATCGATCTATGCCAATCCCTTCACCTGCAGTAGGCGGCAATCCATATTCTAGAGCTTCAATGTAATCGCTGTCATAATGCATGGCTTCAAGATCACCGGCATCTTTTTCTTCCACTTGCTTACGGAAACGTTCTGCTTGATCTTCAGCATCATTCAACTCTGAAAATCCATTAGCAATTTCACGACCAGCAATGAAAAATTCGAAACGATCAGTGACTTCTGGATCGCTGTCGCTACGACGTGCTAAAGGTGATATTTCGGTAGGATACGCCGTAATAAATGTAGGCTGGAACAACTGATGTTCTACGGTTTCTTCGAACAGTATCATTTGCAACTTGCCTAAGCCATCGGTTTCTTTAAACGCAAATCCTTTTTCTTGTAAAATCTGACGGCATACCTCTATACTTTCTAACTGTTGAGCACTAATTTGCGGATGATAATGCAAAATAGCTTCTTTTACGGTCATCCGTGTAAAAGGTTGATTAAAATCAATTGATTGTCCTTGATATTCAACCTGACGAGCCCCTAAAACCACATCACACAAATACTGTAATAATTGCTCAGTGAACGTCATCAAATCATTATAATCAGCATAAGCCTGATAGAATTCAACCATAGTAAATTCAGGATTATGGCGTGTAGAAATACCTTCATTACGGAAATTACGGTTAATTTCATACACCCGCTCAAAACCACCAACGACCAATCTCTTTAAATAAAGCTCCGGCGCAATACGCAGATACATCGTCATGTCCAGACTGTTATGATGCGTAATAAAAGGACGTGCTACCGCACCACCAGGAATGGGGTGCATCATCGGGGTTTCAACTTCCAGAAACTGGTTTTTATCCATGAATTGTCTGAATGCTTGAATTAAGCGTGAACGAATCAAGAATGTTGTACGACTGTCCTCATTTGCAATCAAATCAACATAACGCTTACGGTATTTAACTTCTTGATCGGCCAAGCCATGAAACTTATCAGGCAAAGGGCGTAAGGATTTAGTTAATAATTCAATATGTTCTGCATTGAGTGTTAATTCGCCGGTATTGGTTTTAAATAATTCCCCACTAACGCCAACGATGTCGCCCAAATCCCAGTGTTTGAATTGTTCGTAGAGTTCAGGAAGGTCATTTGCTCTGATGTAAATTTGAATACGTCCTGAAACATCTTGAATATGAAAGAAACTGGCTTTCCCCATAATGCGTCTTAAGACAATACGGCCCGCAACAGCGGCTTTAATCTGTTGTTGCGCCAGTGTTTCTTTTTCTAATTCAGCGTACTCTTTGAGTAAAGCAGCCGCTAAATGCTCACGACGAAACGCATTCGGGAAATTAAAACCACCAGAACGTAATTCCGCTAATTTTTGTTTGCGTATATGATAGACTTCACTTTCATCTAAATGTTCTACTTGTTCTTCTGTCATGCTGCCCCTACTCCTGCCTTTAAACTGGCTTCAATAAATTGATCCAATGCACCATCCAATACTGCTTGGGTATTGCTCGTCTCAACACCAGTGCGCAGATCTTTAATACGAGATTGATCCAATACGTAAGAACGAATTTGTGATCCCCAACCTATGTCTGATTTGCTGGCTTCCAATACTTGCTGCTCAGCATTTTTCTTTTGCATTTCCAATTCATACAACTTAGCACGCAATTGTTTCATTGCCTGATCTTTATTGCGATGTTGACTGCGATCGTTCTGGCACTGGACGACAATACCACTAGGAGCATGCGTTATCCGCACCGCAGAGTCAGTTCGGTTAACGTGCTGACCACCCGCTCCAGAAGCTCGATACGTATCAATACGTAAATCAGCAGGATTAATTTCAATTTCAATGTCATCGTCAATTTCAGGTGAAATAAATACCGCTGCAAATGAAGTATGACGTCGGTTTCCAGAATCAAAGGGTGATTTGCGAACTAAGCGATGTACCCCTGTTTCCGTACGCAACCAACCAAAGGCATATTCCCCTTGAAAATAAATGGTTGCACTTTTAATACCAGCAACATCCCCCGGTGAGCATTCGATAAGTTCGGTAGTAAATCCATGTTGCTCACCCCAGCGTAAGTACATACGCAACAACATTTCTGCCCAATCCTGAGCCTCCGTACCACCTGAACCGGATTGAATGTCTAAGTAGGTATTGCAGCCATCCATCCTTCCAGAAAACATCCGTCTGAATTCCAAATCAGCAACATTCTGCTCAATAGTCTCTAATTCAGCGCCTATTTCATTAATGGCTTGTTCATCGTTTTCTGCGCGCGCCAATTCAAATAATTCAGTTAAATCAATAATAGACTGACTCAAGCCACTTAACGTAAAAACAACATTTTCCAGCTGAGTTCGCTCACGACCTAAAGCCTGAGCTACTTCAGGATTATTCCAAACAGTGGATGACTCCAGTTCACGAACAACCTCTTCCAAACGCTCATTCTTGGCCTCAAAGTCAAAGATACCCCCGAAGCGCTTCTACTCGCTTATCCAAATCCACCAGATTAAGGCTAATTTGGTTTACTTCCAACATAAGTGTCTCTTCAAAAAAATTAACTTAGGATTTTAGCGCGAAAGTGTCTTACTATCTAGAGTTAATTGATTATAAATTTGACTATATTCATAGAATTAAAGAAATGAAGAGCCTATTTTTTTATTATAAAAGAAGCCTGAATCACATCATCTCGCTCCTCAACCACATAAATCGAAGCTCCAAAAATTTATTCGTTTGAAAAATATATTTTCTATAAACCTAGGTAGGTATGGTAATAGCTTGGGATAGTTGACGGTTCACCCTCTATAATACTCAATATCACGTAAATATTTCTTATTGAAGAAGACCCTCATAAGTAAAGAAACACATAAAGAAATTGGTGATAAAAGTAAAATTGCTAATATTAAATAGATTTGAAATGCTTTAATTTTATAATTTCTAACTTTTTCGCGCTGCTCGTTATAAATAAACCGAGCAAATTTAACAAAGATGACTTTAGCCCTTTTTTCCATAAAACATAAATGAGGAATTACTGTTACAGCCCCCAAATTTAGCAGTTTTTTTTGCTCTATTTCCTTATTAGATATAAGACAGTTTTTTATATAATCTCCATAAATACGAGCATGGTTTATATCTTTTTCTGATATACCCGAGCCTCCTTTATTACCATATAACATCCACCTTAATATAGTAACTAAACTAATAAAATTTAATGCACGATCATATAAAACAATATTGCCTACCAACGTAGAATTAATATTTTTTAATTGCTTTTTTATATCTTCCTGAGCCTGAGTCCACATATTTCTACAACCAATGACAGTAATAACAGATTTCTTATCAAGTATTTTTTTAGCAAAATCAGATTGTAAAAAAGTTGACATAGGAATTGATGGAGATAAAAACCATGGTTGATAGCCTAAAATAACTAAATCATAATTTTTATTATACTTATCGCTAGATTCTAGCTCAAAATTTGACGTCGGTATTTGCAAAGCACTTTCAGGAAAAACTCGAAAAAAATCATTCAAAAACCAAGGGAATGCATAGGTAAATTTTGAATCTAATTTGATATAGTCAATATTAAAATACTCGTCCTCAAATGCAGAGATTATTGAATCAATTATCTTCTGTAACTGACCTGTTTGAGAGTAATAGATAACTAATATATTTTTCATGTTATTTTTCTTTGGCAGTTAACATAACATAATAAAAATTAAACCGGGAACTTTCAGGAATAAACAATAAAATTTTATCGTTATGCTTAATTTTTTTTACTTTGGATAACATGTCAAGCGTAACATAAATTGAAGCAGAGCCTATATTTCCAACCTCAGATAAAGCGGTATACCATTTTGATTCATCAAGATTAATTCCATTGTTTAAATAATCAGCCAGCAATTTCTTATAAAAATACATTGAAGAAATATGAGGCAAAAAGTAATTAATACTCTCATAATCAATAGGGTGTTTTTCTTGGGAGAGAAGAAGACTTTTCGTTGCATATGGCACACAGTATTCTACTAAATGAGTATCCTGTTTCACTGAAAAGACGCTTTGTTTCGCCCAATCTTCTGGTGCAATTGCCCGCCAAAATATTAATTCATTGTCTTTTGTAACATCACAACCTTGAGTCATACAGGCTGGCATTTCATTTGCAAAGGAATACGAATCAATCCAATCAATTTCATAATTTAACCCACTTAATAATCCATTGCTCAGCAAAAAAGAATCCAGCTCCATCAGAGAGCATAAAGCGCAGAAAATCTTTTTCAAATGCAATGGATGAATTATTTTGTATTTCAGCAATTCGATTATATTCACTTTCAAAAAAAGCAGCTTTAAATATTGGCGAAGCTAATTCTGAACCGCTAGATACCGCATTATTTACACTTTCGGCTTTAATCGCATTATAACAATAAGCTAAACCCTGCATTGCTGAAGCACAAACACCACTAGGGCTAAAAATTTCTAAGTAATTAGTTTCTTTTAATAAACCGTGAACCATTGATGCATGGCTAGGCATCATTTGATCAGGAGAGGATGTTCCACAAGCTAAAACTTCTAGTTTATTCGCTGGAAATTCATCGGAAAAAAGTTTTCGAATCGCGGCAGCTGTCATGTCTGCATTAGTGTAAGAAATAGTCCCATCTTCTCTTAGACTGTAGTATCTTTTTTTAATTTTATTTTTATTTAAGATAATATTTTTAATTCTAGAAGCATTTCCGCCTATTTTTCCTAAAATATCTTCCATTTGTTCATTTTCTATTGGTAGATTAGGTAAAAAACTACTGCTGCGATTAATAAAAACTTTGTTCATTTAAATCTCCTCTAATCATTTTTAAACATAGTGCAGCACAATAAAAAGTCAAATAAATACTATCAATGGATATCCGGTCAGAATGGCACTTACTTAAGAGAGATTGTAATTAAAATCTGATAGTTAAATGTTTAATTAATGACAAATTCACCACTAATCAATTTTGATTATATTTAATATTTTCCTTAAACAGTTGCCACTCTGGTCCGATTCAAGCTTTATCGCTTAACTACTTGTGTGGATTTCTTTCACAAAAATCAGACGGATCGATAGCTATGAGGCATCCCCTGAAATGAAGGTCGAAGACCGAGGCCTGTAAACTGCGATTTACGCAAACAACCCGAAGGGATGCGGGTGAAATTTAGATAAAATCTATACCAAGGATAAAAGTCCTCCTGATGAGGACGAAAACCAACAATTGGGCAACCAATTTCAACCCTGGTAATGCCAACACAAAACAAGATAAAATTTGTCTTCAGGGGGGTATAGACTCGATGTCCTCTACCATTGTGACGGGTCCCATAATATCTCAATCAGTAAAGAAATATTATGAGACGTCCTGGTAAACAGTTTTCGCTTCTTGTAAAATAAAAAATCACAAGTCATTGCTGATGAACACGCCCAATAAATCATGTTTTCTAAATTTTTTAATATAAGAAATAATTATTCTCTGCCTATAATCCCTCGGCATGAAATAATTGATGAAATTGCAAATACCGCTGTAGAAAAAATTCTAAAAGGAGAAATCGATCATAAAATCAATCATATTTTAGATATTTTTTCCCAAAATGGCGACTTGAATCTATTTATGATGTTACTTTATGCGCTGTTCTCCAAAAAACACTCTATTCATTATTGTGACGAAGACAATGGACTAAGATCCGCTATTTACTATTATCAAAAACAACCTTCCCCTCTACTAAGAAATAAAATAATAAATGAATTTAAAGACTTTTTAAATTGGGTTAAGGTAAACCGAAAATTGAAAGAACTCGAAGATCCCGCGAAATCAGAATATGTCCTTGAGATGAATGAAATAACAGCAAAAGCCGCTTATTGGGGCGAGAAATTTACAAAACCCATAGATGGTAATGAAGTGATTACCATTGTACATGGCGGAGGATTTTTTTATCTTCATGATTGGCTTAACGGCAACATTTTTGGATATCCTTTGGAATATAACGGTACAGGAATACAAGTATCCCCGCATAGAAATACTGAGGCTACAGAGTCAATAATAAGCGAAAGTCGAGCATCATGTTACTCAAGCAGAGCTTTGCATAAATTTGATTTGCCTGCCATTTTTACCGCAAAAATCAAAGCAAAATATCTAAATAGAGCTAATAATGCTTATGAAGCGGGATTAAAAGCAAGCTCAATTCCCTATTTAATGGATGTACGCATCATTGAGGATCCTCAGTCGTATAATTTCCTATCTTATTCTGTAAAATATTATGAAAAAAAAATAAACAAACTATGTGATGGTGTTAATAAATATATTACTCAATATGAAAATTATGGAAATAAATTTATTTTCTTTAGTAAAGCCCCCCAAAGAAATTTTTCGGTAGCACTTATAAAAGAAAAACTCAGCGCTTTAAAAAAAGCCCATCAAGAACACAACCTATATTATAAAGATGCGGCCGAACTCATTTCAACTATCCAAAGTACAATAAAAAGCACTGAAGATGCACATCGCACAGGTAGCCTTATGGCCTACTTAGGAATAACACAAAGCCGCTTGGTAATTGAATTGAATAACTGCCTTGACCATTTAAAACATGAAATTTTTTTAGACACAAGATGGAAAAACTCTTTTTAGGAAAAAATGAATTTCAAAATGAGTATATTCCCAAGCAGAATAAACCTAAAATTCACTCATATTATTTATAGTAAGTAACAATTACAACAATGAATAATGCGTCGTTTATTGGCAATATATCCCCAGTGATTGTAAACGGATAGAATCAAACTACATTATAAAATTGATGATAGTCACTCGATAAACAGCTACTCTTCTATATAAAGAAGTAATTATATAATATTTTCTTTCGCATAGATTGGAGTCATAGGGGAAATAATGACAGCAGACAAGCAGCATTATTGGGTCTATATTTTGCTTTGCAGCAACAACACATATTACACCGGCTACACAAATGACCTCAATAAACGTTATCAATCACACGTCAATGGAACAGGAAAATGCAAATACACTCGTAGTTTTAAACCAATTTGTATAGCTCAATCATGGCAAATTAATGGCAGCAAAGCTCAGGCAATGAAAGTAGAACGCTGTATTAAAAAATTATCTCATAGTGAAAAGAAAAAAATTATTGCAGAACCATTAAATTTTTTAGCCAGAGTAATGCCAGACCACCAAAATGAACAATAAAAAAACATAAAAGTTATAAATTTTTCTCAGCTAAAAAAATGTCTCTATTAATATTTCCTTAATAATTATTCGTTAGACTTTGCGCAAAACCACATCAAATCTATCTGGAGAATATTATGCCAGCAACACGTTCAGCAGTACGTAGAGCAACTGAATCTTATGGCTCTTTCTTTGTAGGCTGCGCCGCATTCGCAATAAGCCCATACTTATTGACACTCCGCGCATTTGTAAACTCTAAACCTGCGAAAACAGAAGACCTTGTTTTAGGCGCTGCTACTTGCCTATTTTTGTCAACCGTTGTCCCAATTTTACCAACCATTACGTCAATAACTTTTACAATTGCAGCATTTGCGATGAGTGTGGCTTTAGCTTCCATGTTTTTAATATACCCTATTGCCTTACTCAATGATGCGCTCGATGGTCAAGAGCGTGGATGCACTATATAGTAGTATGTATTAATCCCAACTCGTTTCAGCTTAACTCTATCTCGAAGCCTTGGCGTCAAAATTAGCAAGGCTTCGAGAGAAAATAAGTGAGAATATGAGTCATGAAAAAGTTACTAATCTTGCCTGAATCAGGTTACAAACTCTTGATAATTTAATTAGTAATCTGTCTAAACATTCTTGGTACATCATGATAGCTAATATGAATACTATCCAAGTAGTCAATAAAACATTTGATTGTATTTAAATTCCTGAAATTAGACGTTAAACCTTCTATCTTAACGCCAAGGTAACTAGTGACACTATTTAACCAAATTTATAAAAAATTTATCATCTTATGAAAATATCCGATGATTTTTGTATTGGCTTATTACCCATTGCCTTGTATGATTAGTCGTGAAAAAAACTATTAATATAAGATAATACTCTGTAACTAAGGTCTATTTACATTTCATGTGTTTTGGCCAAGATAGTAAAAAGATCAACAGCCCCTAAAGGAATTAGATTTAAATGAAAAGAAATTACGCTACTCATTGGCCTTTGCCCCCCCGTTTAAAACCTTCTTAATAATTATTATTTAATTTCCTATGACGTTATGATTTAAGGATCAAATCAATGAACAAAAAAAAATAATTCCAACCATTTTGAGTACTGGATTGCTCACATTTGCTAGTGCTAATCTTTTACATGCGGGAAGCAAACCCGTTTTTAATATCACGCCCACAACACCTACCTCATTCCTCTTACCAGCAAATAGTTCGGAGACCGTGCAATACAGCGTAACCAATCAAACAAGAGTATCACGCACACTGACAATGCAACCTATTGCCGGAGTTATTCAAACTAGTGAAGGGTGTACTAATCCCTTTGTATTAGCACCTCAACAGTCGTGTTTACTCACATTGCAAATTAATGGCAGTCAAATTCCATCAAACATCAGTGGTGGGCCAATAATATGTAAAACGCAAGGACCAGGCAATAATAATCCCGACCCATTTCTGTGTTCACAACCAGCACCTGAAAATATCTTGTCGGTGTCCGTAATTGGAGCCATACCAACGCAGCAAGCCTATGTCACCAACTGGCTTGGCAATAGTATTTCACTATGTGATGTAAATAGCCTGGATGGTTCATTAACTAATTGCGCGATTACGGCAGGGAGTCCAACAATTACAATAGGCCTATTTATGAATCCTGAAGCAATTGCGCTTAACCCGGATAAAACGCTTCTTTATGTAGCCAACATTAGTGCCGCAAATATGTCCGCATCAACGGTATCGTTCTGCCAAGTGGATAGCACCTCAGGGGCATTAAGTAATTGTGCCAATACCACTGGTGGGCCAGTTAATGGTGCGGATGGTATTTCAATTAATTCTTCCGGCACTTTAGCCTACGTCTCTAATGCGGGAAATGATACTGTTTCCGTCTGCCAAATTGACAGCATTACCGGCGTATTAAGTAACGCCTGTACGAATTCAGGCAGCGGTTTTCATGTTCCTTCAGACATGACCCTTAATGCCCTAGGCACCAGAGCATATGTATCAAACTTAATAACCAGCTCTGTAACTTCATGCGCAATTGACGATACCGGCTTACTCAATTGTGATGATATAACTTTGGGCTTTAACGCTCCTGAAGGAATCACCTTGCACCCTTCTGGCCAATTTGCCTACATAACCAATAATGGCAATAACACGGTCAGTGTTTGCCAAATTGATTTTCTCAGCGGCCATTTAAGTTCGTGCGCCGTAACGGGTGGTCAATTTGATGGCTTTGGCAATCTGGCCTTTAACTCAATGGGTACACGAGCTTATATTCCTCGTTTTGCCAGCAATAAGGTGTCCGTGTGTTCTGTTAACCTGAACACAGGTGCTTTATCGTCATGTAGGGATTCTAATGGCAGCGGATTTAATGGTCCCTCAGGAATATTATTAAAATAGTTTTTCGATGTTAGAAAAGAGTAGGTTAACGTGAGTTCGGGATAAGAAATCGGGCCAGAACTTATCCCCCTCGAGGCGAAGTAATGTCTTACTCGAGCTCTTATCCGAAACTACGTTAAATTAATATTTACATTAAGGAATAATTTGATGAATGCAACAAAACTAGCCAGCATTTTTTGCGGGTTAACTTTAAGTTCTATGGGTTCAACAGCTTTTGCGGTACCTTCGAAAGATGCAGCAATTAATAAAAGTCGTGTCGAAGTTTATGGCGGATTATTATACTTACAGCCAACAAGCAATAACTTAAGATATGCAGTTTTTGTTTCTGGGCAACAACCTTATCTGCAAAGCTGGCACTATCAAGCCATTAATCCCAATTATTCACCAGCCTTCGAAATTGGTTTAAATTACAATTTCACTCAGCTTCCCTATCAAGCCTCGGTCAGTTGGTTACGTTTAAATACGAGTAATTCCAGCCATAAGCAAGCATCCGAAGTGGTGAGCCTTTCAACGGTAGAATTTGTTGCCCCCGCTTATGAAGTTGGGCCACCAGCTTTTGGAGTTAAACGAGGCGATGCTAATGTTAAGTTTGATTTTGATGACATCAAGCTTAATGTGGGGCGCTTATTTGACTTTGGTGCCAATCTACAAGCCAAGGTGTTTGGTGGGGTAAATATATTACGCCTTAATCAACGCGTAACCGCCGTTTTTAGCGATTATCCAGGGGCACTGCCAACACCATACAGTTATGCGCTTGCACCCGATCCTGCGTTTATTTTTGAAACACAAAATGTTTCAAAATACTTGGGCGCCGGTCCTGATTTTGGTGTGAATATTCAATATACAGCGTACCATGGTTTTGGTTTCGTAGGCGAGATATTAGGTTCATTAACTGCGGGAACAAATAAAGTAATTGATAATTTTAACTCGAATTCATCACGCCTGATTGCCTTAGGTTTAGGCCCTACCCATCAGGAAATTACTACGCCTGATGCAACGCAAGTAGTCGCAGGTTTTGATGGTAAATTAGGTGCTTTCTATAATTATTCTGGACGGTATATCCAAAACCTGACAATTGAAGCAGGTTATCGCGTGGCTTTTTATAATAACGCCATTTCGGACGTCAATCCGTCCTCATTGGTACAAGCAGGCACCGTTTTTATCACACCTGAATTTGCTACAGGAACCATGGCAATTAATTCTACAGAAGCACGCAGCCGAAATTTTGGGTTCAATGGTCCTTATGTGACATTTAAAATAGCCGCAGCCTAATCAAGCCTTAAGGCTTTTGTACTAAGCGAATATTCGCCATAGTGCAAAAGCCTTACTGTCTCGCTCTTATCTGATTTGCATGAGTTCATTTAATTAAGGACAAAGCATAATGTTTATAGTTTCTTATAAATAAACCCAGGGCGTGCCCGCCTAAGCCCATAAGGCCATAGAGTTCCTTATCTCGTTCTGTGTTTTCAATAAGATGATTTCCCTCCCAACCAAAAACAAATGAATAACCTTGTTTGGTAAACGTTACGTTTTTTGCTACATTTTTTGCTGCTGCTATTTGGAGTTGATGATCAGGACTATTTAACTGAGATAAAGCTGTATTTGCATAGGAGTTCATACCAAGAAATAATGGGGTAATTCCAAATGCGATTAACTTGATGATTACTTGCCTCATGATTACCTCCTCCTTTAATATTCTTTCAGCAAGCATGCTAGCAAATTTTACAAACTAGATAAAATGGAAATAAATTATTCATTCAACAGTTTCTTATCATATTTAGACCGCCAAACGATCACAGTGAAAATATTTTGACACGGACAGGTTGATTATGTATCATATTGGGCATTATTACTACAACTGATTAACGAACATTGTAACAATCCCATTGGGCTTGCTTATTTATTAGTCTACAAGTCTTTTTCTTACTGTTGCAAATGGTTTTATGCCTTTATTAAGGAGATATTTCATGTATAGTCAATCAAGTCAATCCTCAGAAGATATGTTATCACTAGATAAAACAACAGGATCTGAATCTGATAATATGGATCTTTTTCAACATGCAATCTCTTCAATGAGTCCAAACAAAATTTTTGAAACAAAAGAAACTTCTTTATTATTTAATCAATTAATAGAGGAAAAAAATTATGAGACAGCGGTTACTCTCCTTAATAACAATAAAATCATAAATTCCAATGCTTTTGAAAATTGGATTGATGAACAATTTAATGAACACCCAATGCAATTGGCTTCCTTATTGCGATTAGCGCTGGCTGATCCTCTCACCGCAAATAAGATTTTAGACCCATTAAAAAATAGCGTTAAAGAGCTATTAAAATGTTGTCGCATGCAGGAGCTTAATGCTGCGTTCCTCGAAATGTTATTATCAGTGTGTCATGACACACAACAAGAAGAATTTCTCAAATTATATTCTCGTAAAACATATATCACTATCCTAACCGATGCTCTTTCTAAAGTGGCTCCACCAGAAAAAAAAGATGCAATTACCCGCAAGTTAATTCAATTAAGCATCAAGCAAGCAAATACGCCCCTGTTAAGACTGCTAGTCGACCGGGATAAAATGCCTGAGTACAAACTAACAGAAAAAGAACAAACACTGATGATGCATCTATTGTCCTTGGACGAATCCGCCCACAATAAAATAATGGAATTAATGAATCAATTTTATGGATTTGGACAAAACGAGAGTTTAATCCAATTAAGCGGTGGATTATTAACATGCGCGGAAATACACAACAGAAAAAAAGGGCGATATGATTTTTCCCCAACAGTGTTGAACAGGAGTGAATTAGAGGAATATCTTCAAACCTTAAAAAAAGCACGCTCGCCTTTAAGGGAACGATTTGTTTTGACAGGATTACACTGGATCACTGGTGATATTCAAATAGAAGCAGATGGACAGATCAATGTTTTAATCATCGACTCTCTGGGAAATAAAAAAATATGTCTTGAAACTTCATGGGCAATGAAAATGATTGCACAATGTTTTCCGACGGTTAACCTCTATTGGAGCATAGAACAAAGACAGCATGATGAAGTCTCATGTTCTGTTTATGCCTTAGATGATGTCAGGCATTTGTTTACCATTGAAAAATATTTAGATAAAAAATATGAAACTACAGGGTTATTTGGTTATCTGAAAGATTTGGCTAATCATTCTGATTTAAATGAAGAAAAAGAACGAATAAAGCTATTTACTTTCGAAGCCATACAATCACGTTTACCATTGCCATTTCTTAGAACTATGCAAACGCGTAAATTATTTGGTTTTATTGCTGGCCGATCACCAGAGGAACAAAAAACGCCCGGCGAAAAAAGTGGGAAAACAGTCATAGAAGCCGCTCGAGAAGACTTTGTGGAAAAAGAGGAAAAAAATGTGAATCAGCGTCTTTCGCGAAAATTAGACACGATGATGCATAATAATGCCAGATTTTTTATCCATGTTGGGGACGAGAAAAAAATTGAAAAACAGATGCAGCAATTTACTTTAAATGGTTTTAAAAAGAGGTGTGCCGAAGAACCTCCACAAAGTGGAATTTCAATATAAGATAAACAACGATAGTCGCGCTACCTTGTGATTGATTTTAGCCATCCGTGGCTAAAATCAACTCGTAAATGTGTGAAATATTTAGGCCACGACCGTCCTGCGTCCATCAATGACTCTACGTCTGCATAAAGATTTATACTACGTATCCCCTTCGGGCTGTCTTCGTAAATCACCGTCTATCGTGCGGGCTACAGGCCTAAGTCTTCGACTTTCCATGGCCTGCAACGAACGACTCTATATTACAAAGATAAAGACACCGGCAGAGCATACGGCTCTTTATCAGGAAACACCATCCCCAACGATTAAAGCGTTCTAAATTACATTTCTATAACATAATAGCTCCGGGTATATCCATAGTTTCTTCCGCCCCAGAAGAAGAACTAATATTCCCATTGATTTGTTGTTTTGTATTATTAAGCTCTATTAGAGTAGGTAACTGTGCAATAACATAAAAGATGGGCTTCTTTGTCTGAGGATCTTTGCTAATAGTATGATCAAGCCTAAAATTTAATTGTGATAGCTCGCCATTAGGTAGTTTTACCGTAAAATTGCGTAGTCCATGAATAATTCCCTTACCTATGAACGAGGAAGGATTCTTACCTGTTTTTTGAAACCCTTCAAAAAAATTTCCAATTAACTGCGAATGACTCTTAGAAAAATTAGGATCGGGGATTAAATCAGCTAAATCACGTCCAACCAATTCTTCTGATTTTAATAAAGCCTCAGCCTGTGGACTAACGAATAAAATCGGGGTCTTATAACCAGTACCAATCTTGACCGCTTGAACAACAAAAAAAGCGGTTAATGAACAATTGTTTTGATCAGTAAATCCTAAGAGTCTAACGGTATCAGGCACTGGATTCACGACAAGTTTTTCCTGCGCGGACGAGCTGCTTTGAGCCATCGCATAAGGTTGCTGCACATCCTCCTCTTCTTTATTCGCGCTACAACAACAAAAAAAACTAAATCGTTTTTGGGGACTCTTTACTGCAGGACTTATCCTATCAACTATAAATGTAGGCATAGAAGAATCACTTTGTTTTTTTGAAAAACAATCATACCACTATTTAATTAATAAACAAAAAATAGTTTTAAATGAGATATACCCCATCGCATCAGCTAAAGCCTTTGCACATTTAACTATATTGAATCTCAGATTCGATGAATAGGGTAAGAAATATATCTTATCTATATATGACGTTAACTTAATGGTAGTAAAGTCTGATTCGTCTACTCTTACCCTCTGATCCAACGCCTTGTTATTTGCTAAACTTAGTATCATGATAAGAGTACCAATATCTAAATTAAGAGGATAAGTGATGATCAAACTTTATCAGTTTCCTTCTCTTTGGGAATTACCTAATGCCAGCCCGTTTTGCATGAAGCTGGAAACGTATTTACGCATGGCAAAAATTCCTTTTGAAACAGTGAAGGTCGTTGATCCCCGGAAAAATCCTAAGGGAAAATTACCGTGTATTAGCGATGACGGGAAGAAAATAGCTGATAGCGGACTAATCATTGAATATTTACAACAAAAATACGGCGACACACTAGACAGCCATTTAACTCAAAAGCAAAAAGCATCTGCTCTGGCATTAAGGCGTATGCTTGAAGAACATCTATATTGGATTCTTGTTTATTCACGCTGGCTCGATGACCGTTACTGGAACATCAGCAAAGAAGCTTTTTTTGCTCATCTTAAAGGCCCACTTCGTTATTTTATTCCTAAGCTGGCGCGAAAAAAATTACGCAATGATCTGTATCGACAAGGAATAGGAAGGCACAGCACCACAGAAATTTATCAATTAGGTATCAATGATCTGCAAGCATTAAGTATTATCTTAGAACAACACCCTTTTTGCATGGGGAATGAACCCAGCAGTATTGATGCCTGTATTTATGCATTTCTTGCCAATATCCTGCAACCGCCTATTCCATCACCTTTACAAGATTATGCCAAATCACAAAAACAGTTTATTGATTATTGTGAACACATGCAAAAACGATTTTATTCTTAGCAAGCATCCATCGTTGCTTGCTAAGCGCATATGCCAATAGAACCCAGGCTGTCCTCATTAATAATGCATGGATTAGGATAAGTGGTGGTTTCTCCTAATCTGTTTTGATTGGCATACGTTTTTTCATACAGCCCAATACATCATACTTTCTTAATATTAAAACGATATACTTAAATAAATAGAAAAAACGATAGTTATCCATGTCGTGGTATAAATATAGGGGTAATTAAATGCCATTAAGTCAAGAAATACAAAACCAAAGCCTGAACACATTGATGTCTAATTATTCCGCAAAAAAATTAACCCACGAAGGTATAGAACGTCTAAAAGCTATTAATGCCATGGCGGCGTCTAATGATGTGGCTTTAAGTATGCAAAGCCCTAAAGTTATTAAACTTATTGGCGACCAACTTGAAAAATATTTTCCTGAATCCCCTCGCCCCAATGTTGCTACACTTATTTATTCCATGGTTATAGAGCAAATGGATCGCGAAGCCGATGAAAATAAACGTAAACATCAAGCTCAAGGCCATTTTTCCCTTCAATATATTCATCAGCGTACCCTGCGTGATCAATTGCAAGATCATGATATAAACTTGTTAATGCCAAAATCCCATGGGAATATTGAGGTACTAGCTCCAGTAAACCGCTTCGACAGATCCACCGAAGTTGTGCAAGAAGGCATCGTAACAGCCCTTAAAAACAAAGATATTAACCATATTGTTATTCCGATAGGTCCTGGTCACTGGCGTGGTATTTATTTAACGAAACCTGTTGATGTTAACAGTAAATATCAACTTGAACTATTTGATCCCTATGGTCCCGTTGGTGCGGACACAATCAAACAAACCACCTTGAATTTACTACAAAAATGTGGGATTAATAAGAATCAAATAACCATCAAGACCATTGGTCCCACTCACCCACAACAAGATGGGTATGCCTGTGGAGACTTTACCTGCGCCTATAGCCACAAAAAAATGCACGAATTTGGTGCCACAACGTACAACCAAAATCTTATTACTGCATTGGAACACCAGGGCAATAAAGAAGACTCACTGCGCCATGCAAGTCGCAAGGTAAGTCAGACATTACAAGCCCCCCACCCTGTTATCCAACAGAAGCAAGTGAAAATAACAACCCAATCAATCGAAAGTAGATTTACCTCACAAGAGAAAAAAATCTTTACTACAACCATTGGTGCACAAATAAACCCATCAATTGCTTACAAACAAGAAATAGCTAGTCTGATTAAAAACAGGCACAGCATATTTGCTCAAGCTAACGCCGCGATAAAAAAAGAAGAAGCTGCGCAGCCATTAAGTGATGAAGAATTAGCCGCCAAATTGCAAGCGGAAGAATTTAGAAATGCAGGCTTTAGACCTAGATAATCGCAATTTTATGGATATGACCTCTTATCTTTAACGTGAGTTTCAGGCAAAAGATACAAAGCTAGATAGCAGAGCAATTCAAATCCGCCTTGAACCATGTGATTTTCTTCAACATCAAATTTCATCGTAATTTGGTCAGCCAGAAAAAAAGCAAACCAAAAAGTCAATGACACAATGAATGCACATTGAGCTCTAAACATCCATAATTCGCGCTCCTTGTTTAATCCCATACTAGCCCAGCAAAATAAGCCTGCAGAAAGCAATGACCACAAAATGATTCCAATAAAGAAAAATAGAGGAACCCAATCAGGAAGCGGATACATTTTTAATGTTTGAGCCAGGAATGGGTAATTAGTGTCAGGCGCCCAACGCGCATGAATCCATCCAATATGCGCAAAACCACCGACTATATCGGTCCATAAGGCAATCAACCACCACAATGCCCAGAAAAGAATAATAATTTTTTTAAAATAGGTATTATCGATCTGCCAATTCACAATTGTTCCTTTCACGGAAATTATTCATAAATCATAAAATGATAGATTGCTCGTTTCAAGCAAAAAATATAGCGCTTGAAAAAGCAAAGCCGCCCTCATGGAAAAGCGAGGTGCCTTACACGTTTAATTAAAACAAATCAAAGAGCAGAAACTTACTCACCATTAATTTCAGCAATGCCTTACCTTAACAACCCACGCTTCGACACAAAACGTACCAATACTTTGACAAAAAGTAACGACTAAACTAAGGTTAATTTAATGTTAAAAATTAATCCCTGTGCCGCAGAATGAAGTAACCAGGAGAAACCGAAATGATTCTGTTATGGGCAATTTTATTTCTTGTGCTGGCAATCAGCTTATTCATTATAGCTTTTGGTGGTATTGCAGTAGCAATATCATTCTTTACTAAAGTTCTTTTTTTCTTATCACTAATCTGTTTTTTAGTTTCCCTCATTTTAATTGTTATAGAAACAATACAATATAAAGATAAAAAACATTGATTATCATCACTCAGAGTAGCAACGTAACAAATTTGCAACAAAGTGTAATATAAGCCAGGCAATTATACGGACGCTTTAGCTAATAACAGAGATACTCAAACATGATTAGAAAAAAAAATAGATCAAAAGAGAGCGTTAGCTCAATCTCAATCTATGCCAGCCGTTATGATCTTGAGGATTTCACACTGAGCAAATTTAATGAGGCAGGAATGCCCTCTTATGTTGCGAAGCAGTTGATTCAAGATGAATTACGTGCGGATGGAATACCCATTTTAAATCTGGCAAGTTTTGTTACAACATGGATGGAGCCTGAAGCCGATGAGTTGATTATGCAGTGTATTAACAAAAATTTTATCGATCATGACGAGTACCCACAGATTGAAAAAATTCACGATCGTTGTGTGCATCTCCTGGCAAATTTACTTCACATACCAAAATCAGGCAATTATGTCGGTACCGCAACGGTTGGTTCTTCCGAAGCAATCATGTTGGCTGGTCTGGCTCATAAATTTAGTTGGCGTACTAAACGAAAAGCAGTAGGCCTGGACAGCTCGCGGCCTAACATCATAATGGGAGCAGATGTACAAATATGTTGGGATAAATTTGCACGCTATTTTGATGTAGAACCGAGAATAATCCCGCTACAAAAGGGAAAATACATAATTACAGCCAAAGATGTTGAACCTCTTATTGATGAAAATACAATATGTGTTGCAGCAATCCTTGGCACTACATTTACAGGTGAATACGATGAGATTGAAGAAATAAACAACTTACTTCTTCAGATAAAAAAGAAGAAAGGCCTGGATATCCCCTTGCATGTAGATGCAGCTAGTGGTGGTTTTATATCGATGTTCATTAAGGATGGTATCCAGTGGGACTTTCGCCTTAAGCAAGTGAAATCAATTAACCTTTCTGGACATAAATATGGCCTGGTATATCCAGGTATAGGTTGGCTTATTTTCAGAGATGAATCGGTGGTACCCAAAGATTTAGTTTTCGATGTTAATTATCTAGGTGGTAATATGCCCACCTACACGCTAAATTTTTCTAATGGTTGTGCCATGATTGTCGCTCAATATTATAATTTTCTTCGCTTGGGAAAAACAGGTTATCAAAAAATTATTAAGAACATGATGACAATAAGCAACTTTATAATAGAGGGTTTGTTAAGTACAAATAAATTCCTCTTACTTGGCACTCGCCGTATGGAGCCAGTTGTTAGTGTTTCTCTCAAAGATAATAGTCAATACTCGGTTTTTGATATTTCAAAAGCACTACGTGCTCGAGGATGGATAGTCCCTGCCTACACGATGCCTGAGGACGCACAGAATATTGAATCGTTGCGCATTGTAATTAAAGAAAATATTAGTTTCATGTTGGCACAGGATTTCTTAAACGAAGTCAGAGCCGTGTTAGCAGAACTTGATGGCAAGAAGGGTAAGCTAAGTAAGACTAGACGGGGGAAAAACATACCGCATTAATCATCCTCGCTACAAGATTAACAGCTTTTTCAGATTTAAATCTTTCTGCATAAAAAATACGATTCTCAAAATTAGAACTATAATTTGAAATAGATTAATGAAAAAACAGGTGCAACAATATGAAAAAAGCCTTAAATCAAGACCCATATGAAGCTCGAATTAGCATAGGGAAAAAGATTATTTACCAAGTTACCGGAAAAAATCTTGACGAGTTAAAAATACTTCTACATGAGAAATGTATGGAAGAAAAGTCAGGCACTAAAGGCGAAATTATAGAATTCAGTACTGGGGAGACCATCTATCATTGTAGCAAACAAACAATTATAGACCAGTAGCACAGGCTAAGCTTCATTTCTACCCAAATTACCTGGTTGAGTCTCCACATTTTCGAGAATACATGTTTATAATTCGGTTGCTTCACGACCACTCATAAACAGGGGCATTTTCATAGAAAATACCCAAAAAAAATTTCCTCATCCCGCCCACAGAAGCATTTAAAAACGCTTACTAGCAAGCCAACCAACAATGAGCTGTACCATAGCCATCATTTCAACATTTCATATGTTGCTGCAAAAAATCTAATAATTCATGCTCCGTTAAATTTAGTACGTCATGTTTTATATTATGCGTTACTAAATCCTTTACATGTTTATTTATATGTTGAAATAAAAGACCATCCATATGGGGTAGAGCTACCACAATAAGCTGGTTATAAGCTTCGGTATTTCTGCCATGATCGAGTACATCCGCAATTTGTCTTGAAAAATCATCGAGTTGTATTTCTTTTGGATCTGTTTGTTGCGAAAAAGCCCCATGTGCTGCACCGCCGGCTTTGTAGTGCCCCGGCTTGTCCGAAGTTAATTCAATATCCCGCAATTTGCTTTCAGGATGGAGAATTTCTTTAAGTAACGTAACTTGATAAGGTTTTGTACTTAATTTATAGATGCGGCAAACGCTAGAGTTTAAGGCAAGAACCCAAGTTGCATGTTGATCGGTCGTCATTATTAGTACTCCATTACGTTAATGTTATTAATCTATGATTATAGTACACATTGCCTGTAGTGCTTTATTCAGGACACAATAACCCAATATGTTTAAAATACACACCCAAGGCGCCTTACTTTTCGACAAAAACACATAAATCCACACCAAAAATGATTCAGCTGCGAATTACTAGAATGCGTGCCATCTATTTCCGGCATGCGAGCTCTGAACGAACAACGCATAGACCAGTACCTAGATAAATTGCAAAAAGAAGTAAAATTCATTCAAGATGTATTTCATGAGCTAAAAAATGAACCCGTTACAAGTGCGTATAATCTAAGCCTATAAGATGCAAACCAGAGTCAGCGTTGTAGGCTGGTGCTAAATGAAGTGCAGCCCAACACGAAGGGATTACGTAGCGGAATGGTCAATAAGAACATTGACCTTTTTTATTTAAATAGTTTTATTTACACCAGGTGGTTTGGAATCAGGTTCTGTTGATTCTTCAAGAACGATCGGGTTGGACTCTGTAAATTCGGAATTTCCGTATTGACCAATATTTTGTTTTTTGCCATGAAAACGATAATTGACGTAATCTAAATGATGCTGAAATTTTTCAATACTGTAATGAAACAGTTGCAAAAAACCATCCAGTAATTGAACTAAACTATTGCGATAGGCACTTCTAGGTTGGTGGGAATGCCCTTCAAACTGTAACCAGGTATACGTTTTCCCCTCTCTAGTTACTTTTCCCATAACCAGTTCATTAAAAATTAACTCCGCACGCACAGAATAATCTGGTGTTCCTTTATTAAAATCATCCAGAGCCTCTTGCTCAATGGTTGCTTGATTTTGTTCATTCTTATGCTGCGCAACATAATCAGCAATTTTTTCGTTTTTATAATGAGAACTAAAACGCTTAAACAGACTCATATGCTTATTTAAATTATCCAAAAATGCGCCATCATCTTCAATAAGAACATGTGCTCCAGTAAATAAATGTGGTATTAAGCATTTAGAGTGCGATTTATATTGGTTTTGCTCTGAAAGCGTTTCAATTGCATTTAAAATCACTAACGTCGTTTGTAGTGCACTAAGTGCTGGAAGATGGAGTCTTTTTTTAGGATCAAAATTCTTTGTTTCTTTTGGCAACCATGTGCGAATCTCTTCAACATTTTTCAGGACTGCCTTTTTAATTAATTCATCATTAGAGTCATTTAATAATGAATTAATTTTTTGCACTATTTCAGTATATAATAACTCGAAATTTTGAGACTCACGGACTATTCTAGCTGGCGTCATTGGGAACTCCTTCACGCTTAAATTAGCTAACTTATAGAAATACTCTGGTAATTAATTATATCACAATGATCTATTTGTGAGCACATAGTGGACTATCATTTATCCCAAAGCAAGCCCCGCCCTCTGCAACATTGCTTTAACATCGCTCCGTTCATCAGCTTAAAGTCTATTTCTATTGCAAAAAAATCCAACTAGCGAAACAAATAAGGTTAAAACCGCAGCCGCTTATCAAGACCTCAGTCACTAAAGTATTACCAACCCATAGAACCTCTTCCACGGAAATACCCACTGGCTGATCAGCCGATCCAGGACAGTCTCCATTTGAGAAGATACAAAGTGGTTAATACTTAATGAAGACCGTCCCTGAGAACCTTTAGGAATCTTGCGCAAAGAGTAGATCTCTGGATTCCGCGGGCAAGCCGCGGAACGTAGGAATAAAGCTTAACTTGATGGCTATAGTCATTTGACCTAATCTGATGGCTGGCAATAATTAGCACTGAAAAAACTCAGCTCAACAGCATTGAGGAAAATTGCGCTATAATTAGATTGTTTTCATCGCTGCGCGATAAGATTGCAAATTCATGAGAAATTCTGCTTCTGCAGGAGAAAGGTGACAGCTATCTACGATTTCATCGCGATTACCACCCATTTCTAATATCTTCATTGCGTGTTGGTAGCCACCATCATTATCACGCTTATTTTCCAGACCTTGTAACTGATTATCCATGCTTACTAATTGCGCATTCAACTCTTTCAATTGCTTGGAAAATAACAGGTCAGCATGAATCAAAACTGGATGATCTTTGGCAATTTGCTCAACGGATTTCGCCAGACTATCTAGCTTAGCCTGAAAGGCGATCATTTTTTTATGCTGGCTCCATAAAAAATTACCGATCAATACAAAAACAACTACGTTTAAACTCAAAATAATACTATTTATCATTTTATTTCCTTATCTCCTACGACAACACTATGAGCCTGTTTACTTAATGCTGGATTAAGAAGGCGCTTTGTTTTCCTATTTACTGCAATTATTATACTTACCCTACGATTTAACGCCTTGCCTACATCAGTAACATTATCAGATATAGGATATTGTTCACCATAACCCGTTACCATAATACGACGTGTATCAATACCATATGCATTTAAAACACGACCCACTGAAGCAGCACGCGTTGCGGATAATTCCCAGTTTGATGGATATTGTGGCGTTTCTATTGGCACGTTATCAGTATAACCTTCAATAGAAACAATAGCATGAGATTTTTTAAGTTTTCCCGCTATTTGCATTAGTTTAACCAAAGCCTCGGCTTTTATATCAGCATCACCTGAGCCGAATAAAGCGCCTGATTTAACATCAAGCTCAATCCATCCTTTCTGACGATTAATTTTGTAATTCTGGTCTTCCAATTCAGATAAAGATTGGTTTATATCATCCAAACCATCTTGAAATTTTCCATAAACTTTTTTAGTGTTTGGACCATCTTTTATATCTTCAATGGACTGCTCACTGTTTTCTTGATCCTTTTTATTAAACGCTGTATTCATCCCTTCAGAAAGTGATTTATACTTTGACGTATTTAATGAAGAAATAGCGTACATCACCACAAAAAATGCAAACAACAAAGTAATAAAATCAGCATAGGATACAATCCAGCGATGATGATCTACATGTTCCTCAATTTTCCGTTTTCTTGATCTCATTTTTCTTCTGCTGTTGTCCAAAATTATTAAGTTTTAATAGCAAAATACCAGGGCTTTCACTACCGGCAATAGAGACCATGCCTTCAACTATCATTTCATCATAATGAACCTGGCGCGAAATACACGTTTTTAGTTTATTAGCTATGGGTAAAAAAATCAGATTAGCCATTCCAACACCATAGACAGTTGCCACAAAAGCTACAGCAATACCAACGCCTAATTCACTAGGCTCGGCCAAATGACGCATTACCTGAATCAAACCCAACACCGCACCAAGAATTCCTATAGTTGGACTATATCCCCCCATACTTTCAAAAACTTGTGCTGCATGTAAATCATGGGATTCTACGCGATCAATCTCGGCTTCAAGAACTTGTCGTATGGTTTGCTTGTCAACACCAATCACAAGTAGCTCTAATCCTTTATTAATCAATGGTGTTTTTTCGGTTTCTAAATGGTTTTCTAAGGAAAGCATTCCCAGTTGGCGTGCTTTTCGTGCCAGCTCAAACATTCGTGTTCGGCATGCCTCAAAATCTAACTGGGGTGGTTTGAATATCCACGGTAGAATTCTAAAGGCCCTAACAAAAGTATGTCTTGATGTTTGCACCAAAACAGCGCCTAGAGTTCCACCCAAGACAATGAGTAAAGCAGAAAAATTCATTAATGAATGAATGTTGCCACCTTCAATCATTTGTCCAACAAAAATCGCTAAAAAACTGGTCACTAGACCAAGAAATGTTAATGCATCCATACTATTTACTATTCCGGTAACCGTGATTTAACACGGTGTGTTGCTTGACTAAGAATTTGTGAAACACGCGATTCACTTACTCCTAGAACCTCCCCAATTTCTTTTAAGTTCAAATCATGTTCATAATACAAAGACAAAACCATTTGTTCTTTATGGGGTAACCCTTTAATAACCTCAGCTAAACGACTCATTAAATCACTATGAAACACATTTGCATGAGGTTCCGTGGAGGTTTTTCCTTCTTCTCCATGCAAAGCATCATCCGTAACACCTAAATCCTCAAAACCATACAAATGACTACTGGCCGAATCTTGCAACATTTCATGATATTCATTCAAGGAGATGCCAATTTCAGCCGCGATTTCAAAATCTTTAGCTTCACGCCCAAGTCTATGTTCAACATGTTTTACTGCTTCTGAAATCATTCTTGAGTTGCGATAGACAGAACGCGGCACCCAATCATTCCTTCTGACTTCATCGAGCATGTAGCCTCTAATGCGAATCCCGGCATAAGTCTCAAATGAGGCGCCTTTAGACGAGTCATAATGTCTCGTTGCCTCCAAGAGACCAAGCATCCCCGCTTGTATTAAATCATCAAGTTGAACACTTTGTGGTAAACGCCCTAACAAATGATGGGCTATGCGTTTTACCAACAAAGCATGATTCTTTACCAGCGTTTCCTGGATTTGCTGATTTACTTTGCTATAAGCAGCCAAAGCATCCACAATACTCTCCTTATCACAAACTAGTCAGTTAAAGAACTCTATCTTTAGTATGCAAAGATAGAACTCCAAAGTGAATAGTGATGCAGCTCTTATAATTCTTCATCCATTACTAAACGCTCTAAAAAGAAACTTGTATTGCCACCTAGCGAAGACTTAAACGGCCATGAGGATACACCTGCAGCTATTTCCCTAATTGCAGCAGCAGCATGTGAATCAGGGTAAGCCATTAATACCGGTTTTTGACTTTTTACTGCTTTATGTACGTGTTCATCAAACGGTATCGCTCCTAAATAGTCTAGCTTAACATCAAGAAATTGCTCGGAAACTCGGAATAATTTATTAAATAAATCTCTGCCATCTTTTTCAGATCGAACCATATTGGCAACAATATGGAACTTAGACCATCCATAACGCTTACTCATCACCTTAATCAAGGCATAAGCATCAGTTAACGAAGTTGGTTCATCACAGACCACGACCAATAATTCTTGCGCCGAGCGGGTAAAACTTAACACGGTTTCAGAAATCCCCGCCGCAGTATCAATAATCATGTAATCTAAGCCTTCGGTGAGCTCATTAAATGCATCAATAATTCCCGCATGTTGGCGTAAGCCCAGTTGCGCCATAAACTCTGTTCCCGATGCTGCGGGTATTATTTTCAGACCATTTGGACCTTGTAAGATAATATCATTTAAATGACAGGCACCTTGAATCACATGAGAAAGATCATATTTAGTATGCAAGCCCAGCATAATATCAATGTTTCCTAGCCCTAAATCAGCGTCGAGCAACATGACTTTATTGCCCCCCTGAGCCAAAGTAACGGCTAAATTGACCGAAATATTACTTTTACCTACACCACCTTTTCCGGCCGTGACTGCAATTACTTTTACGGGCTTAGTACGGGACAAATTTCTCAAGCCAGCAGCCTGATCATTCATGCTCTCATCAGCTTTCCACATAATACTCTCTCCCAACACTCTGCCGCTCATTGTCCATACTCTGGCGTTCATTGCCCCTACTTTGACGCTCATTGCTCATATGTTGGCGCTCTTTGCTCATACTCGCACGTTCTGAGTGCATAAAATTGTTTTCAGTTGGGAACAATTGCTGCTCCTGCTGGGCAAATAGCTCAACAAGCTGATGGCGTGTCGCCATTTTAATATCTTCAGGTACACGTTGACCGTGCGTTAAATAACTCACGCGTAAACCCGTCTCAATCACCGCACTTAATGCCCCACCAATAGCCTGAGCTTCATCCAGTTTGGTTAAAATGCATTGATCAACATAATTGGTTTCATAACGGTGAATGGCATCAATTAATACTTGATAATGGCTAGTTGCGGGCAAAACTAAAACTTTAGCAATAGACTGCATGTGCGTGCTTAAAATTTGCATTTGTCTGGCAACCCGCTCATCGGAAGGATTCATTCCCGCGGTATCAATCAAAATTAATTTTTTATCACTTAATTGGCGCAAAACTCGTGATAAGGACACTTCATCATGAGCAAGACAAACTTGTACCCCGAGAATTTTTCCATAGAGCATCAATTGTTCTTGGGCGGCCATACGGTAAGTGTCCATAGTGACCATGCCTAATTTATCTGCACCAAAACGCAAGGCAAATCGAGCACCAATTTTTGCCAGCGTTGTTGTTTTACCAACACCGGTAGGGCCTAAAAAGGCGTAAATCCCACCTTCTTCAATTCTGCGCGTATCACGAATAGGTAATTGTTCAGTGATCTGAGTTAAAATGGCTTGCCAAGCACGTTGTTGATTTAAATCAGGACGGACTTGACGTGTCCAAGCAGCGGCTGTAGTTGGACTTACTCCCAGATACAATAGCTTTTGCAACAATACCGTATGTAGCGGCTCACTACTGCCTCCAACACTTCCACCTCTTAATTGGGCTTCAAGCATGCCACGTAAGGTTTGAATTTCCATGCGTAAATCATCAAACGGTGTTTGTGTTTGAAATTTATCTACTTGACTGGCTGGCTCAGCACATGCAACAGCGGCCTCAGTTGAAAGAATAGTTTCATCAAAATCAATCGCTGCAACTAATTCTACCCCTCCCTCGACATCGCTACTGGATAAAATAACTGCCTCAGAACCAAATGCCGCCTTAATTTGTTGCATAGCTGTACGCGTATCCGCAGCGACAAATCGTTTTAATTTCATAAAGCTCCCCCTGCTTATGACGGGTACATAAAGAAAATTACTCTAAGTACCGTTTCCGTTTTAAATTCATTATTGCTTTTACTGTCATTAATTCTTTAAACCTAATAGCAATATTCCTGACTAGCATACTTTATATCAGTTAACCGACGGTGCCAATTATTCTTATTTGTTTATTGTCAGGAATTTCCTGATATGACAAAACATGAAAATCATGGGATATATTACGCACAAAGCGCGCCAACACCGAACGAATTCCCGGTTGTACAACCAATACAGAACTTTCTTGTTTTGCCTGCTGTTGCATTGCCAGCTGTGTTAAAGAATGTTGTATTTTATCAGCCATGCCCGGTTCAAAGTTTACGCCGCTAGAACTGCCATTCTGAATTGTGCTCTGCAATAATTGTTCCAACTCTGGTTTTAATGTGATAATGGGTAATTCTTCATTCATACCACTAATTTTTTGAGTGATTAACCGCGATAAAGAGATGCGTACCTGGCTAATTAAAAAGTCGGTATCTTTAGATCTTGGCGCGACCTCCGCCAAAGTTTCAACGATAGTCCGTGTATCCGTCAATGGAATCTGTTCCACTAAGAGTCCTTGTAAGACTTTATTGACCATTCCCAATGAAAGACCATCAGGTACTAACTCTTTAACTAACTTAGGCGAGGTGACAGCGAGCTTATCTAACAGCTGTTGCGTTTCCTCGTAACCCAATAATTGCTGACTATTGCGTTCTAAAATTTGACTTAAATGAGTAGCAACAACTGTAGATACATCCACCACCGTATAACCCAAGGTATGCGCCTGTTCTTTTTGATTTTCATTAATCCACACGGCCTCCATACCAAAAGCAGGATCATGTCCTTTTATTCCTTCCAGTTCACCAAATACCTGTCCAGGATTAATCGCCAAAGCACGCTCCGGGTGAATAGTCGCCTCCCCCATAATCACCCCAGCAAGGCTAATTCGGTATTGATTGGGTTTTAAGTCTAAATTATCACGCACGTGAACGGAAGGAATTAAGAAACCTAGTTCTTGTGATATTTTCTTACGAACCCCTTTAATTCGAGTGAGTAAAACACCCCCTTGCGTATTATCAACCAAGGGAATCAAGCGATACCCGACTTCCAAACTGATTACATCTACAGGATTTACATCATCCCAAGACAACTCACTTGAAATACCGGGGCCCGGTACTATAGGCGCCTCACTTTCTTGTTTAACCTTCACTTGACGTTTTTCCTTATCTTGCTGGGCCAATAAATAAGCCATCCCACCAAGACCTGTGGACAGCAAAATAAACGCAACATGAGGCATACCGGGAATAATACCAATAACCCCCATAATTACTGAGGCAATAATCAAGGAGCGCGGATTCGCCACCACTTGCGAAATAAGTGCGTGCCCCATGTTTTGTGCACTGGATACACGTGTCACAATAATCGCTGCAGCCGTAGACAACACCAACGAGGGGACTTGAGCTACGAGACCATCTCCGATGGTTAATAAAATATAATTATGTAAGGCATCAGAAACACTCATTGCGTGTTGGAAGACGCCAATAATTAATCCCCCCACCATGTTGATGACCAGGATTAATATCCCAGCAACAGCATCCCCACGTACGAATTTACTCGCACCATCCATAGAGCCATAAAAATCAGCTTCCTGAGCAACCTCTAATCGGCGTTTAATCGCTTGTTCCTGATTAATCAGACCTGCATTCAAATCAGCATCAATAGCCATTTGTTTTCCCGGCAAGGAATCTAAAGTAAAGCGCGCGCTTACTTCAGATACGCGTCCCGCACCCTTGGTTACTACAACAAAATTAATAACCAGTAAGATAATAAAAACAACCAAACCAACCGTGTAGTTTCCGCCAATAACCACTTCTCCGAATGATTGAATGACGTGACCAGCAGCATCGGTACCATTATGACCATTTAACAATACCACACGTGTTGAGGCGACGTTTAAGGCCAAACGCAATAAAGTAGCCAGCAAAATCACGGTAGGAAATACAGCGAAATCTAAAGGTCGTTCGCTATAAATTACTGCCAATAACACAACCAATGATAAGGCTATATTAAAAGTAAAAAATACGTCTAATAAAAATGGAGGTAGTGGCAGCATCATCATGCCAAGCATAATGACTAGCATCAATGGTGTACCTAATCCTTGACGCATCCAATATTGCAAATGTTGCATTACATTATTCATTAAACATCCTCCTCACGCACAAGTTCAGGTGGAATAGGTACATTTTGTAATATCTCTGGTTTGTAGTCATAACGTTTTTTATCACGCAACTGAAATACATAAGCCAATACTTGCGCTACTGCAATATACAGCCCTCTGGGAATTTCGGCATTTAATTTGGTAGAAAAATAAAGGGCACGAGCTAAAGGAGGCACAGAGATAATGGGTATCTCATGTTCCTTAGCAACCTTATTGATTTGAAATGCCACTAAATCTTTGCCTTTAGCGACAACAACAGGGGCTTTATTCCCTTTTTCTTTATACCTGATGGCTACTGCATAATGAGTTGGGTTGGTTAACACCACATTGGCGGTGGGGATTTCCGTCATCATGCGTCGTCTTGCAATTTCTTGTTGCGCACGACGGATGGCATTTTTTACTTCAGGTTTACCTTCAGTTTCTTTATATTCATCTCTTAATTCCTGTTTAGTCATTTTCATGTTCTTGTTGTGTTCATACAGCTGAAAAGGCACGTCAATCATGGCAATTAAAAGTAAGCTTGCAGCAACTAAAACGAAGCATTTAACAACAATAAGCGCGCCACTGGCAATGGCTGTTTCTATAGGGACATGTGCTAAAGAGAGCAAGGTAGGAATTTGTGATTTAAGAACGATGACCGCTACACTAGCGACCAAAACAAACTTAAAAAAAGATTTAATCATTTCAACAAAATTCTTAAGCGAAACCATACGCTTAAGCCCTTGGAATATATTTAATCGTGAAAATTTTGGCTGTACGACTTTGACGCTAAAAACCCACCCGCCCATCACCAAGGGGGCAGCCAAAGACACTACAAAAATAAAAATGAGAATAGGTACCAATGCCCAAAATCCCATTTTCGCTAAGAAAAATAAGCGCTCTAAACTAACTACTGGCGTAATAATTACATCCGTATCAAATTCAAAAGAATGGCGCATCATCAGCGCTAATTGATCGGATAATTGCTTACCAAAGGCAAGAAAACCCACTGCAGTAAATAGTAAAGCGACCGTAGTATTAAAATCCTTCGAACGTGCAACCTGACCTTTCTGACGTGCCTCTTTAAGTCGTTTGGCCGAGGGCTGTTCGGTTTTCTCGTCGTTATTTTGCTCTGACATCAGTGTAACATCCCTACTACAAAACGCATTCCATCATCAATAATCTCTACCATTTGTGCAGCAACACTAGGCAAACCAATTTTAATAACTACAATACCCATTAACAAGGTAATAGGGAATCCTAAAGAAAAAATATTCAATTGCGGCGCAGCACGCGCCATAACCCCAAATGATAAACTAACTACAAGTAAAGACAATAAAGCCGGTATCGAAATCAGTAATGCTTTTTTAAACATCCAGCTTGAAATAGTAATGACATGCCATAACATGGATGATGTTACTCCACTATGACCCACGGGCATTATCTTAAAACTATCCATTAGTGTTTCAATAATCATTAAATGCCCATTTAATGCCAAAAAAATTAAGGTCATCATGATTAAGTACAATTGCCCTACCAAAGGAACACTAGCTTTACTGGCAGGATCCACCATCACGGCAAATCCCATTCCTGCTTGCATAGAAATAATTTGTCCACCCAGAATAAATACCTGAAAAGTAAATTGCAATACAAAACCCATGAGCAAGCCTAAAAGCAATTCCTGTGCGATGTAAACAAGATAAGTACCATTAAAATTAAGAAAAGTCAGTTCTTCAGGCACCAAAGGCGAGCAAACCCAACTTAAAACAAAAAGAAAAATTACCTTCACTCTGCTGGGCAAAAGCACCGAGGAAAAAACAGGTACCGAAAGCAATAATCCGCCAATACGCGCAAAAGGCCACATCACTTGGCTTATTACCCGGATCAATGTTTGATAATCAAAATCCATCTTAACCTATTAAATAAGGAATATTGCTAATTAAAGAATCCGTGTAATTCACCAGGGTTTTTAATAACCAGGGACCTGCAAACACCATAACTAAAAAAGTAACAAACAGTTTAGGGATAAAACTTAAGCTCGACTCATTAATTTGTGTCGCTGCTTGAAACATCGCCACAATCAAACCGACCAGCAAACCAGGGACAATTAATACAGTCATCAACAACAACATGACATAAACGGCCTCACTGAATATAGAAACAACCGATTCTGGGGTCATAACCTCTCCTCTACTGCACTGCCGTTAAATCAAGGAAATCGGTCCTTCCCGCATAGGCAGAAAGCCATCCATCAATTGGCATTAGAGCCAATGTAGGAATTGCTCCCCGCCTATGCACGGACGACAGGTTCTTGAACATTTGAAGCATAAAATCCTTAACTTAATGGCAGCACTCTTCTACTACCCTAACTAACCGCAAAACTCGATGCCAAAGAGCCAAGGATTAAAGTCCAGCCATCAACCATCACAAACAACATAATTTTAAATGGCAAGGAAATAATCAAAGGTGACAACATCATCATCCCCATAGCCATTAAAACGCTCGATACAACCAAATCAATAATTAAAAATGGCAAAAATAAAATAAAGCCAATTTGAAAGGCTGTTTTCAATTCGCTGGTTATAAAAGCAGGGATAATGACGCTCATAGGTACATCGTCTAACGAAGCGGGTTGTTTATTGGCAAATTTTTCAAACAAAGCCAGGTCATTTTTGCGTGTTTGATTCAGCATGAAATCGCGTAGTGGTTCTTGTGCATTCGCCAAAGCTTGTGGAAATTTTATAGTCTCGGCTAAATACGGCTGCAGAGCGGTGTCATTAATTTTATTAAACGTTGGTGCCATCACAAAATACGTCATAAATAAGGCAATACCAATTAATACTTGGTTCGTCGGAGCCTGCGCCAAACCAATTGCCTGACGTAATATAGATAAGACAATGATGATCCTTGTAAACGCGGTCATTGCCATAAGCATGCCTGGCAAAACCGTTAACAAAGTCATAAAAATTAAAATTTGCAAATTGACACTGTATGCCTGTCCACCATTGGCACTTGGTTGCATGGTCATAGCAGGTAATGAGAACGGTGCGGCTTGTAATGCAAACGGCAAGAAATTAAGTAAGGCAATAAGGATAAAATAATTCTTTAATTTCATAGTTATGATTTCACTACCACAGATTTAAGCAGTTCTGCAAATGAAGGTTTATTTGTTGAATCAAACCCTAAAGGAAGCTCTTCACCAAAATCATACAAAAGTGTGACATGCCCTGAGCCAAACCCCAAGAGTAAATACCGAGCCCCCACTTTCAACAACATTATTTTTTCCTTAGGCCCTAACATCATGCTGGCAATGGATTGAAACCCTTTGGATGAGCCTAAATGAACATTTTGTAATCGCTTCACAAGCCAGGATAAAACCAGGATAAGTAATAAAACCAACAACAAGCCCAGCACCACACGCATGAGCTCGCCTTGAGTAATTGCATGTTGAATCATCTTAATCGCTTAATCCGCTCAGCCTTGCTCACAATGTCGGTCAAGCGCACACCAAATTTATCATTGACGACAACGACTTCTCCATGTGCAACTAATGTACCATTAACTAAGACATCCAGAGGATCACCAGCTAAACGATCAAGAGGCACAATTCCCCCCTGATTTAACTGAAGTAAGTTACGTATGGTCATTTTGGTACGACCGATTTCTACAGTAACTGACACAGGTATGTCTAAAATCAAATCCATTTTTTCACTGTCAGCTTCCTGAGGCAATGTTGTTTGTTTTGGTTGTTCCATTGCTGCATCTTGCGCCATCCCAATCCCCTAATAACTAATATTTTTTATTATTTTTAAAGCACGTTTGTCGTTGGCTGTACCTAAGGTTGCAGTATATCCCGGGGTACCTTCAACATCCAAAGTAACTATTTCTTTCATTTCCATCGGTATAAAATCACCTGCCTGCCAAGACATTACCGTACCTAAGGTACTTTTTGTTTGCGCCATTGCAGAGCTGATAACTAACTCGACATCCATTAATTCTTCTTTTAATGATTTGACCCAGTTTGGATCAATTTCATCGTCTGGGCGGGATGCTCCTAATTCCAATTGTTCCTTAATGGGTTCAACCATGGTGTATGGTAAAATAAAGTAAAAATCACCTGTTTCTTTGCCAAAATCCAATGAGAAACGCACCACCAAGAGCATTTCATCAGGTTCGGCGATATTGACTAATTGAGGGTTTGTTTCATCATTAAATTTGCTAATATCCAATTGAATAATTGGTTTCCAAGCTAAAGTCAGATTTGCAATCAGCTTTGTAGTGACCGCTTCCATAACACGCAATTCAGTAGCAGTAAAGTCAGTTCTATCTTTTTGCGCCAAAAATTGTGTACTGCCACCAAAATAATAATCCACCAAATCATAAACAAAAGTACTATCAAACATGATAATCCCCTTGCCACGCAATGGTTTAAATTTATAAATGCTCATCAAACTTGGATTTGGCAAGCTTTCCATGAAATCACGATGCTTGATGATTAACATTTGATCTTGAGTAATTTCAAAATCTTTAGCAGTAAGCTGATAAATATCAGTCGCAAAGGAGCGCACCGCGCGATCATAGATTCGATCAAGTACAGGCAATTTGCCTTTAACAATTCGCTCTTGAGAAGAGAAATTAAGTGTTTTTACTTCACTGCCTTCATAGACAACCGTAGATTCGATTGACGAATCACTGTCGCCCACTACATATTTTCCTGCTCTTGGTGTTTTTTTACGTGGGGATTTTACATCGGCAGTTTCCGGAGTTTCTACCTCTTGAGCCTCACTTTCAGAAGACTCATCAACTGATTGCAGAAGAGCATCTATTTCTTCTTGTGATAAAACATTTTTTTCAGCCATAAGTAATCCATACTATCCAATACCTGAATTCAACCATTAAATTCAAGTTACAACAGACTTAATTTTTTTTCTAAATCGCTTTGATATGCAAAATACATGCCATATAAAAAATTATATTTAAATCAAAGCCTGTCTTATCCACTTCTAATAATTTGACATATCCTAGATGGTTTCGTCAATGATTTGACAAAGATAAGATACCTATTTCATCAGAAATTACTCATTACTTTCTTCTTGACACTTTTCTTGTGCCATTTTCCGACAATTATCCTGACAATCAATTTGTTCTGAATTTAAACATGCCGAGTTAATGCATGCTTGTGCCGCATTATCGATGCATTGCTGCTTATCGTATTTTTGTGCACCTATATTATCTTGGGGAATATCTGCAGCAATAGCTGAAAAAGAAAGAAAAACACTTAAAATACCACCTAAAAAAATAACTACTTTCATCATAATTCCTTTTCAATCAATTCTTAAATGAATTATAGTTTTACACCATAATCAACCGCACCGGCAATCCTACATGCGCAGCAAAAAGATAATAGTCTCTAATTTCAGTCGCGCACTATCTAGCCAAGCCTCATGTATACGTCCTGACAATGAGCAACAACTGGCAGATTATATGGCGGCGCATCAGCAGCAATCAATACTCATCCGTGGTTCTGGCTTAAGTTATAATGACAGTTGCTTTAATACGAATGGTACCCTTGTTGACAGCAGCCGCTTTAATCACTTAATTCGCTTTGATACAGAAACAGGTATTGTAGTCTGTCAGGGAGGGACTGTCTTTAACGATCTTTTTTTATTGCATCCTGATTTTATTCCACCCGTTATCCCTGGAACCCTGCATGCGACAGTTGCGGGTGGTATCGCACATGATGTACATGGAAAAAACAATCACCATGCTGGCAGTCTAGGCCATCATCTAATCTGGTTTGATTTAGTAATCGGAACTAAAAAAATACGCTGTAGTCACGAAGAAAACCGTGAACTATTCCATGGCACCATTGCTGGCTTAGGTCTTACAGGTGCCATCACGCAAGTGGCTCTTCGTTTGCAAAAAAATACGCGTTTTGTTATAACAAAAAACAAGCAATTTACATCAATTAATGCATTAATTGATCTCATGTCACACGATGGCCTTGAGCATGATTATCAAGTTGCCTGGCTTGATTTACTAAATCCTGAGCCACGCGCGCTCCTAAGCACAGCAAACCACTGCGACCCAGTGGTGAGGAAGAAATCGACGTTTCATGCAATACCCAAACTTCCTTTTTCTTTAATCAACTCATGGGATATAAAATTCTTTAATAAATTTTTTTTCAATCACTATAAACATGAAGAAAAACTAGCACTGCAACAGTTTAATAATCCACTAGATAAGCTCAAGCATTGGAACAGGCTTTATGGCCCTAAAGGATTAATCCAATTCCAAGCCGTATTTGCGCAAGACCAAGCAGCAGAAACCCTAGAGCACTTGGTACGCTTAATTAGATTCCATAAAGCAACCCCTACTCTTGCTGTACTCAAACTATTTACCCAATCAGGAACAGGACTGCTTTCATTTTGCAAACCTGGTTTCACTCTAGCCGTTGATTTTATTTATAATGAACAGGCCAAACACGCAATAACGGCAATGAATCAAACCATTGCCGAGACCAATGGGTGTATTTATTTAGCCAAAGATATGCTATTGAATGCGATGCAATATAAACAAATGTATGCAAGCCACGAACAATTTTCGCAAATTCTTAAGCGATATAACTGCAATATGCACTCTGATCTTGCCAAACGATTAGGAATAGTAACATGACAGATAGAACCTGGGTTATTTTAGGAGCAACATCTATAATTGCAGAACAGTTTGCACATTGTGCAGCTAAAACAAACCATCGCTTGTATCTAGTCGGCCGCCAGGAAGCGCAATTGCATCTTATTGCCAACGACATCCAGCTGCGTTACCACGTAAGGTGTGAAGTCCTTATTACAGACATGGCAAACAAACCAGAAATGGTGCTTAATGTTTTAAAAGACCATGCATATGAACTGGATCTATTTATTGCGTACAGCGATTTTACGGACAACGATCATTTAAATACGAATACAATTAGCCAACTTATAAAAATAAACATTGAGACAATAGTCTTATTTATCAATACTTACTTAAGTAGAAAACAACTAAAACATAACTTACTGTATCTTAGCTCCGTTGCCGCTTGTCGTGGTCGAGCCAAAAATAGTCTCTATGGTGCCAGCAAAGCGTGCATCGAAGTATATCTGCAAGGATTACAGCAAGCAGCAACCAATAACCAACAGATAACCATTGCACGATTGGGTTTTGTTGATACGAAACAAACCTATGGCTTGCCCGGAGTATTTTACGCAGGTCCGCCAAACGCTTGTGCAAAAGCATGCTGGAATGCATTAAATAAGAAAAAAAGAATATTCTATTACCCATTTTTTTGGTGGGCCATTATGGCAATCATTACGCGTCTGCCTTTTTTCATTTACAAAAAAATGGCCTCGGTCTAAACGTTCTAAAAACGCGAGGAAATCAATAATCAGTCGTTTATAGACAGCAAGATTTTGGTCCTAATAATAAATAGCCCCTAGCCCAAACGCTCATCATACGATTAAAAATTCTTGGGTTAGGGTTAAACTATTTCAAAATTCGAATCATCGGCAATATGGTTTTTATCAAACCAAAATACTGCAAAATATAAATAACTAAAATGATTAATATCAATACATTAAGAAGACTTTTAATTGCGGGGGGCATAGGAATAAACGCGTTAATTAGCCATAATCCCACGCCAAAAACGACGATTATTGCAATTAAATTCATTAGCTCGCTCATAAATATCCTTATTAATTTGTCAATATACAAATTATAGCACAAACAAAGATCATAAAGTTCTGTTTCTAGCAGGAATGGTCTTGCTGCGTTTTTGCTTTACCTTTTAATAAATCACGGATTTCAGCCAATAAAGCTTCTTCGCGAGTGGGTTCTTTTTCCTTTTTTTCATCTTTTTTTAGTAGAGAAATACATTTGATGGCAACAAAAATTGATAAGGAAATAATCGTGAAATCAATAATGGACTGAAGAAATTCGCCCCATTTTACTACCGCCGCACCGACAGTAAATGTTTTACCCGTAATATTGACCCCACCTAGTAGTAGGCCAATTAGGGGCATGATAATGCCGCTCACTAAGGCGCTAACGATCTTACCAAATGCAGCACCAATGATAACAGCAACAGCTAAGTCAACGACGTTCCCTTTGATGGCAAACTCTTTAAACTCCTGTAAAAAACTCATGCTATCTCCTTGATAGTGATTGTTTTATCCTTATGTCAGGTTAAGACACTCTGTCATTCCCGCACAGGCGGAAAACCATCCTTCAATTGGCTTTTGAACCAGTCTAGGAATGGTTCCCTACCTGCACTCATAGGCGTCAACTTAAGAGGATCAACCTTGTCTATCCTCGATCCGTTCGGACTGAGGAAGCGCTTTAGCGCTGTCTCGAAGCCTTGTTAGTCTTGGCATGAGGCTTCGAAATGGCATTTATGGATTTTTTTCCTTAACATGACGCCTACGCGGGGACGACATTCATTCATCAAGCACTACGAACCATTTCCTTAATTTCGGCAACTTTGGCATCTAGATCAGCCGGAACAACACCTCCTCCCTGCGCCATATCATCGCGACCACCACCTTTACCACAAAGATGTCGAACCAAAGTAGCTGCCGTAGGCGCTTTACCGATAATATTTTTACTAACACCAGCAATTACATTCATTTTGTCTTGCTCCACAACAAACAACACAATAACTGCTGAATCAAGTCTGGACTTTAATTGATCTAAAGTAGTCCGTAGGGTTTGACCATCCACCCCGTCCAACCGTTTCACCAATAAATTAATGCCATTAATATTCTCTACTTCGTTTACCAGATCCGCACCGGATTTTTGCGCTTTCTCGCTTTGCAATTTAGCAATTTCTTTTTCTTGAGTTTTATTATCAAGAATTAATTGCGCTACTTTCTCAGGTAAGCTAGTAACTGTAGTTTTCAACAGAGAAGCCAAATCACCTAAAAGACTTTGCTGCTCATTAACCCAAGCTAACGCATAGCGGCCTGTCACCAGGTCAATACGGCGTACGCCACTGGCAATACCGTATTCAGCGACGATCTTAAATAAACCAATATCTCCAGTACGCCGCGCATGCGTTCCACCACAAAGCTCTTTGGAAAACTCGCCCATAGATAATACACGCACATCATTCGCATATTTTTCACCAAAAAGAGCAACTGCTCCGCTTTTCTTAGCTGATTCAATATCCATTACCCGAGTCACTACTTCATGATTCGCACGAATTTGCTCATTTACCAAAATTTCGATTTGACGAATTTGCCCAGTAGTTAATGCTTCAAAGTTAGAGAAGTCAAAACGAGCACGTTCCGCATCAACTAAAGAACCTTTTTGTTGTACTTGCGGACCAACGATTGTTTTTAACGCAGCATGCAATAAATGAGTAGCCGTATGATTCAAACGAATGGCATTACGTCGCTGCACATCAATTTGAGCAGTAATGAATTGCTCAACAATCATCGTACCTTCAAGTAATTCCCCATAATGAACTATGGCCTGGCCATTTTTCTGAGTATCATCAACACGAAAACGTAAATTATCTTCGCCAATCAGAAAGCCTCTATCCCCTACTTGCCCACCGCTTTCGGCGTAAAAAGGCGTGTGATCAAGAACAATTGCCCCTTTCATGCCCGGACTTAATGATTGCACTTCGGCACCATCTTGCAATACGGCAATCACTCGTCCTTCCATTATTTCTTTTTCATAGCCATGAAAATCAGACTGGTGATCTAATTGTGATGCCGCATGATAGTCAATCGTAAATTGGCTGGCCGCTTGTGACTGCTCTCTTTGCTGTTGCATAAGCTGATTAAAACCATCCATATCCACAGACAAACCTTGCTCTCGTGCAATGTCTGCAGTTAAGTCAACTGGGAAGCCATAAGTATCATACAATTTAAAAGCGATTTCTCCGGTAATTTCTTGTCCACCAAGAGAATGCATTTGTTCTTGTAATAAACGTAAGCCCTGCTCTAAAGTACGTGCAAATTGATTTTCTTCCTGAATAAGAACTTTTTCTATATGGGCTTTTGCAGTGATTAACTCAGGATAAGCATCCCCCATTACGTCAATAAGCGGCTGTACCAACTGCGTGAAAAAGGGTGTTGGTAAGCCAAGTTTATTACCATGCCTTACTGCACGCCGAATAATGCGTCTTAAAACATAACCACGCCCTTCATTGCCAGGAATAACACCATCGGCAATTAAAAATGCGCATGAACGAATGTGGTCTGCAATTACTTTTAACGAAGTATGATTTAAATCAGTGACGTCGCCAAGCGTTGCTATTGCCTTGATTAAGTATTGGAATGAGTCAATCTCATAATTGCTATGCACCCCTTGTACTACAGCAGCAAGTCGCTCTAATCCCATACCGGTATCCACAGAGGGCTTTGGTAAAGGATGCAAGTTACCATCTTTATCGCGGTTAAATTGCATAAATACCAGGTTCCAAATCTCGATGTATCGATCGCCATCTTCATCAGGGCTACCTGGAGGACCGCCAGCAATATCAGAACCGTGATCGTAGAAAATTTCCGTGCAAGGACCACAAGGACCTGTATCGCCCATTGACCAAAAATTATCTTTTTCACCGCAACGAGAAAAACGCGTCGCAGATACCTTCATTTCTTTCAGCCAGATATCTTCCGCTTCTTGATCATCTTTATAAACCGTGACCCATAAACGCTCTTCTGACAGGCCTAACACCCGCGTTAAAAAGTCCCAAGCAAATTGGATGGCTTCACGTTTAAAATAATCGCCAAAACTGAAATTACCCAACATCTCAAAAAAGGTATGATGACGTGCAGTATAACCTACATTTTCCAAATCATTGTGTTTTCCACCAGCACGAACGCAACGCTGCGCACTTACTGCACGGTGGTAGGGACGTGTTTCAAGTCCTAAAAATAAATCCTTAAATTGCACCATACCTGCATTAGTAAATAATAAAGTAGGATCATTCGCAGGAATCAACGAACTGGAGGCCACTAATTGATGGCCGTATTGTGCAAAAAAATCAAAGAATGCTTGTCTAATTTCAGAACTATTCATTTTCTAATCGATACCAATTTGAGTTAATTTATATAGTATGAATGAGGATGGCTACTCGCCCGTCTCCTCAACCTTCACTGCCATTAAGTTAACGTGAGTTATGGATTTTATGCGTCAAATTTCTCAGAGCCTGTCATCCCCGCCTAGGCGGAGCTCCATTCCTACACTGGCTATAATGCCAATTCATGGATGGTTTCCCGCCTGCGCGAAATGACAGATTTCCTTAACTTAATAGCAGTGTCCCCAACCGCCACCTACTTCTACAACCGCTTTAATTCCTTAGTCACCATAGCAATAACATCCCTACCAAACCCACGATAAAGTAAAAAACGCTGTTGCTTTTGCAATTCATTAAAAGACAATTCACATTGTCCCTTATTTTTTTTCTGCCAGACCTCCAAAGCATAAGTCAGCCAATTCTCGTCTTCTTGCTGCAAAACACTTTGAATCAATTCTCTGTCTATGCCTTTACTGCTTAATTCCTGGCTAATTTTTAAAGGTCCATAGCCTTGACGAATGCGGGAACGGCTGTATGTTTCAACAAAACGACGATCATCTTGAAAATCCAAGTGTTGGCAATTATCTAAGGCCTCCTTTGCTTCCGCCGCACTAAATCCCTTCTGTTTTAATTTATCACAAAGCTCGATTGCGCCGTGCTCACGCCTGGATAACAGGCGCACCGCACTATCAAACGCTTTAGTCATCAATAGTCTCAAACTGATTGTCACTAACAGCAGCAGGCGTCGTTTGCTTTTTCTCTAATAACTCAGAACGAATTTGCTGCTCAAGCGATGCTGCGATTTGCGGATTATCTTTTAAGTATAAGCGAACATTGTCTTTACCCTGACCAATTTTCTCTTGCTTATAACTGTACCATGCACCTGATTTTTCAATCAGATTTAATTGCACCGCCAAATTGATGATTTCACTTTCTCGTGAAATACCTTCGTTATATAAAATATCAAATTCAGTCATCTTAAACGGAGGAGCCACTTTATTCTTAACTACTTTGACGCGTGTCTCACTGCCTAATATCTCTTCGCCTTTCTTAATCGAACCAATACGGCGGATGTCCAAACGCACAGACGCATAGAACTTCAACGCATTACCACCAGTGGTTGTTTCTGGGCTACCAAACATAACACCAATCTTCATACGAATCTGGTTAATGAAGATAACCAAGGTATTCGAGCGCTTAATATTTGCGGTCAGTTTACGTAAGGCTTGTGACATCAATCGTGCTTGTAAACCAACGTGCGAATCGCCCATATCACCTTCAATTTCTGCTTTAGGTGTTAATGCAGCAACTGAGTCAATAATAATTACGTCCACAGCAGCAGAACGTACCAACATATCGGTGATTTCTAATGCTTGTTCCCCAGTATCAGGTTGAGAAACTAATAATTCATCCACATTAACACCAAGTTTTTGCGCATAGCTTGGATCTAGTGCATGTTCCGCATCAATAAACGCCGCGGTGCCACCCATTTTTTGACATTCGGCAATAACTTGTAAGGTTAACGTGGTTTTACCAGAAGATTCTGGACCGTAAATTTCAACAATACGCCCTTTAGGTAAACCACCAATTCCCAAGGCAATATCTAAGCCTAAAGAACCAGTTGAAATCGCCTCTATATCACGGGAGACACTGCTGTCACCCATAAGCATCACGGATCCCTTACCAAATTGACGCTCAATTTGCGAGAGGGCGGCTGATAATGCTTTTTGCTTATTTTCTTCCATAATCTTTTCCAGGTAGTTAGTGCTAGGGCAAAATTATCACACAGATGTGAACCCGCAGCAAACTGAATATTCATTATGTAGAGGCAAATCTATTTGCTCAAAAGAAGGTTGCTTAGAACGAGGGGGGGTATTTTTTTTGAATTAAGGAAAGAACCCCCGACAAAGCTTCTTGACAGGAGGCTAAACGTATCTCTTGCCTATTCCCGGTAAATTGTTTTTTTAGCGTTATTACGCCCATGCCTTGCGCGGCCCAACCAAAACAGACCGTTCCTACGGGTTTCTCAATACTACCACCATCTGGACCAGCAATACCCGTAATGGATAAAGCAACTTGCCCCGCACTGTGTTGCAGAGCACCAGCAGCCATCGCGGCGGCAACAGACTCACTTACAGCGCCATAATCTTTAAGTAATTGTCTAGAAACAGAAAGCATTTCCTCTTTAGCTAAATTACTGTAAGTAACAAATCCACGCTCAAACCACACTGAACTCCCTGGTATTTCTGTAAGGGAACTGGCAACTAACCCACCTGTGCATGATTCGGCGGTCACTAACTGCCAATTTTTTTCTTTTAAAATAATTGCAATTTCATTGATTAATTGATTTAAGATATTCATTGTGATGCCGTGGTTAAATCGCACTGCCATGTAGTTTGGGCTGTAAAATCTATAGACTTTACAGCCCAACGCTCTTAAATTCACCTCAAAGAACTAAGCCGAGAAAATTTTAGTGGCCTTGACCTTGCGCAGGTTGTTGTTCAGGGGCAGCGCCTTGTTGTTCAGGAGCAGCGCCTTGTTGTTGTGCTGGGTTAGTACCTGCTACTGGTTGTTTTGAATTACCGTGCTCACCACAAGCAGTTAATGCTAAGGCTAAAAGTCCAGTTGCAGCAATTAGAGCTAAACGGTTCATAATCCTTCTCCCTATGTTAGTTTTAGATTTAATTAAAAATCCTTATAGATTTTAGCAAAAAAAATGCCAGTCAACCATGACGTATTGATAATGCACAGAAAATAATACGTCTTAAAGAGAATTCCCCCTGTTACTGACTTCCAAAAGTGATTTTGCTAGAATCACTCCAATTTAATTTTAATCAATCCTTATGACTACTTCGCATACGCCAATGATGCAACAATACTTGCGCATCAAATCAGAATACCCAGATATGCTCTTACTTTATCGGATGGGCGATTTCTATGAATTATTTTTTGACGATGCCAAACGCGCCGCACAATTACTAAATCTCACCTTAACTCATCGCGGTCAATCAGCTGATAAGCCCATTCCTATGGCCGGCGTTCCTTATCATGCGGTAGAGAATTATTTAGCAAGACTGTTGAAAAAAGGCGAATCCGTAGCTATTTGTGAGCAAATAGGTGATCCAGCTACGAGCAAAGGCCCTGTAGAACGGCAAGTAACACGCATCATTACACCCGGAACAGTCACCGATGAGGCTCTGTTAGATGCTAAAAAAGATAATTTATTACTTGCCTTGCATCAGCAAAAACAAAAAATAGGTCTTGCCTGGGTTGATTTGAGTAGTGGCCGCTTTCATTTACTGGAATTAGCAGAAACAAGCCAACTCAGTGCAGAATTAACCAGACTGCAGCCGGCAGAATTACTGCTGCAAGAAGCATCTCCTTTAGAAGAATATTGTCTTAATTTTCCGGTTAAAGTAAGACCAGGTTGGGAATTTAACTTTGACAGTGCAAAAAATCGCTTGTGTGAACAATTTACAGTAAGCAACCTCGCAGCATTTGGCGAGCAGGATTACCCTACGGCTTTAATTGCAGCCGGTGCTTTATTGTCTTACTTGCAAACGACACAAAAGCAAGCACTGCCACATTTAAATGCGCTCACCCTTGAGAATTCACACGATTATTTGCAACTGGATGCTTCTACTCAAAAACATCTAGAGCTATTTGAAAATGTACAAGGTGGCAATGAGAACAGCCTGCTTTCGGTCCTAGACAAAACTGCGTGTACGATGGGAAGTCGTTTATTAAAACGCTGGTTGGGAAGACCGCTCAAACAACAGAGTTTGATTCAAGCCCGTCAACAAGCCATTGCTGAAATTATCGGTCTGCAATGCGAGGCAACTATTCATCAATTACTACGCCAAATTTGTGATGTTGAGCGTATTGTTTCACGTATTGCCTTAAAATCTGCACGCCCTCGTGATTTGCTAGCCTTAGGAACTACCTTGACCGTACTTCCTGAAATTCATGCAGCACTTGCCCAAAACAAGTGCCCTCTTGCCCTGGAACTTAAAGCGCATACCCAGCCATTACCCACACTGCAACAATTACTCGCCGCGGCAATCATTGAAAACCCACCCGTATTAATCCGTGATGGTGGCGTTATTGCACCAGGTTTTGATGAAGAACTTGATGAACTAAGAATGCTAAGCACTCGTGCCAATGAAACCCTGGATAAACTAGAGCAAGATGAACGCCAGCGTACTGGACTTTCGTCATTGAAATTTGGTTTTAATAATGTACAAGGCTATTACATTGAACTCTCTAAAGCACAGTCAGAAAAAGCACCTACGCATTATCATAGAAAACAAACACTAAAAAACGTGGAGCGCTACATTACTCCTGAATTAAAAGTGTTTGAAGAAAAAGTACTTTCAGCACAAGTTAAAGCTTTAGCACGTGAAAAATGGTTGTATGACAATTTGTTGGAAGAAATTCAACAAAGCATCGCGGAATTAACCCAGCTCGCACGCGCATTAGCACAATTAGATGTGGTGGTCACCCTCGCGGAACGTGCGCAAAGTTTAAATTGGTGCTGTCCCAGTTTAGTTCCTGAATCACAAATATCCATTCAGGCAGGCCGTCATCCAGTTATTGAAAACTTGTTGCAAGAACAATTTATTGCCAATGACTTGCAGTTACAACCAGAACAAAATATTTTACTGATTACCGGACCCAATATGGGTGGTAAATCAACGTACATGCGCCAAACTGCCTTAATTGTACTCCTGGCACATATAGGCAGTTTTGTGCCCGCCCAAGCGGTGACTTTAGGCCCTATTGATCGCATATTTACCCGTATCGGCGCTAGTGACGATCTCGCTTCTGGCCGTTCTACCTTTATGGTCGAAATGACGGAAACCGCACAAATTTTAAGGCAAGCAACCCATGAAAGCTTAGTTTTAATTGATGAAATTGGGCGGGGGACTAGTACTTATGATGGGATGGCTTTAGCTTATGCCAGTTGTGCCTATCTTGCGACAACCATTAAAGCCTATACCTTATTTTCTACCCATTATTTTGAATTAACCAATCTTTCACAACAATGGCCTTGTATCCGTAATGTTCATTTACAAGCTTCGTTAGAAACAGGCCGTATTATCTTTTTATACCGTGTAGAACCTGGTTATGCGAATCGTAGTTATGGTTTAGAAGTAGCAGAACTTGCAGGCATACCTGCTGATGTATTACAAATTGCCCGCTCGCATTTAAAACATATGCAAACCGATGCACCTGCAGCGGAACCATTTCAAGCCGTGCTCCAACCGCAACCCATGGTTTTACGGGAGTTAGCCAAAGTCGATCCCGATCAATTAACTGCACGCGAAGCTCTTGATTTGATTTACCGTCTGAAAGCTATGGAGACGGCGGATGGAGTATAGCCTGAGAGCAGGCGAATCTGTAACCCAGAGACGCCATGTACTCAATCTATCCAGGGTTAAGGCTCGGCCAAAACTCAGAATACGGCTTCTCATTAGCCTATTATTTCTTATCATGAGCTTGCCACTCTTTGCCAAAGAGAGTGAAACCACCGCAATTACCATTGATGGCATAGCAGACAAGGCACAAAAAAATGTGGAAAAGCATTTGCATGAATTAGAACAATTAAAACCATTAATAACATTCACTCCAGAGGAATTACGCAAACAAGTAAACCAAGCACTTCAGCCTTTTGGCTATTTTAAAGCAGAGGTCAGCATCCAATTCCCTAGCGCCCAAAAACTGATGATTAAGATTAACCCTGGTCCACAAATCATAGTTTCTCGACTAACGATAGAACTCATTGGTGAGGGAGCGCAAAACCCTACCCTGCATACTGCCTTAAAAAATACCCCCTTAAAATTGGGTACCTCCTTTCTCACCGAACCTTACAATCAAACCAAGCAAAGCCTTGTTGATACAGCAGAAAGCCTTGGTTACATGCATGCTTATTTCAAGAAAAATGAAATTTTAATCGATGAATCTCAGTATACTGTAGAAATTACGCTCATTTTTGACACCGGGCCATTGTATTATTTTGGACAAGTTCGATTTGATCCGACCTACATCAGTCCTAAGTTACTGCACCGCTATGTTCCATTCCAAGCAGGACAAACCTACTCTGGTGACAAAATACTGCAGTTTAATACAAACTTAGCGAACAGTGGCTACTTTAGTTCCGTCGTGGTGAAACCACAAATTTCAGACACATCAACAGTGCCGGTACATGTCCATGTGAAACCTGTTCCTAAATACTCTTATACCTTAGGTGCCGGTTATGGAACCGATACTGGTGTACGTGGTCGTGCGGCACTTCATGTAATTCCAGTGAATAAACGTGGACACAAATTTAATGCCTTGGCACAAGGTTCTTTTATCCAAAATGCCTTACAAGCACAATACGTTATTCCAGGGGCAAACCCCATTACAGATCAATACAGTCTTACCGGGAATTACTCTAATTTAAATTACAGTGCAGGTTACAGTAATGCATGGCTATTATCACTTGCCCAACAGCATCATGTAACAAACTATAAGCGAATGCTTTCTTTAAATGGTCTTTATGAAGGATTTCATTACACCTTACAAGAGAATACCAAGCAATTTTTATTTTATCCAAGGGCTACGTTTTCGTTTCTCAAGACCCAAGGTTTATTGTTTTCTCCCTCAGGTTACAACATTACAATTAATGGCCTAGCGGCGAATAAAGTGGCTTTATCAACCATTAATTTCGCTCAATTATCGATTGATGCAAAAGCAGCGCTTAGAATTGAGCCTTGGCGTTTGCGTCTTTATGGTCATGCGCTACAAGGTTTTACCGCCATTAGCAATATTACCCAACAACCTCTTTCCCTGGCCTTATTATTAGGAGGTACAGACAATTTAAAAGCATATAGTTTTAACTCCATTGGCCCAGGAAGAATACTCAGTTATGTTGGCTTTGAAATTCAAAAAGAAACGAAAAAGAATTGGTACGTGATTGGATTTTATGATGCAGGGAATGTTTATAATCCCGGACCTAGAGCATTTCAATATGATGTAGGGGCTGGTTTAATGTGGGTTTCCCCTATAGGTCCGATTAAAGTAGGATTAGCGCAAGCCATCAATAACCATTGGCAGCGCACAAGCAATGGTTCACGATTAGTAATTAGTATGGGGCCTGATTTATGATCCGTTTCTTAGTCAAAGCAAGTTACATTGCCATGCTATTCTGTATTTTATTAGCAGCTATTGTTGTTTGCTTACTGTCAACGACACCAGGACTACAGACAGTGATTGATTTAAGTCAACACTATCTTCCAGGAACCCTAACGATCCAACACCTAAAAGGCAGTTTATTGAATGACTTTACTCTAGATGGCATTGCCTATCAAAATAAAAGCATTAAGATAAAAATAAAGCAGCTAAATGTACAATGGCACCCCAAAACACTGAAAAACCACACTCTGAGTATACAATGGCATAATCTAGAAGGCTCATTATCAAAAGAGCACCATTTAAATAGTCCCTCTGGAATCCTAAGCGCTACCGCAACCCTACCCGATTTAGCACTGAATTTAAATGCAAAATTAGATACATCTGCCAGCGAGCATTGGCAAATAAAAACAAGTGCCCTAGGCTCATTCCCATGGCAATGGACGATTAATACTAGCCTATCCCAACAGCAAAATACCCTCCCCCAAAAAACAGGTTTACATACCAATTTATCACTTAGAGCGGTAACAACAACCCACAATCAAGGAACTCTGGTTTTAACCATACACCCCGGTTATTACCAAGTACCCGACAATGCCTCTATTCCTCAATTACAGTTTAAGGGCGGTACCATAAACGTTGCACTGTCTCCAGAACAACTCAGCGGAACAGGCGCGTTAGCTATCGATCCAAATAAAAATTTAAAATTGGATTTTCAATTGCCCAAATTTGCACTGGATACTGGCTTAAACGCAAACCAACGTATCAATGGCGAACTGAGCTTAGAAATTAATTCACTCGATTTTTTACAAAATATCAATCCTGAAATTAATAAGCTTAAAGGACAATTAGTCGCATCACTTAAGGCAACAGGCACTGTAGATAAACCGCAAATTGAAAGCAAGTTAGTACTTAGTAAAACCAGTTTTTACCTACCCAAATTAGGACTTAATATAGACTCGACCGATCTGACGGTGCTTGGTAAAGAAAAACACTGGGAAGCAAACGGTGCAATAGTCTCCGCCGGTCATAATCTAACACTTAAAGGAACTGGCACCTTAGATGCAAATTATAGCGGCGATCTGTTCTTGGAAGGCAAAGAATTTCCGATTATTAAAACCACTGAATACCAAATCAACATTTCACCGCAACTTAAACTTCATATAACACCGAGCGTACGCACTATTTCTGGCGCTATTCTTATACCTAATGCGCAAATAAAGCCCCAAACATTTAGCAACAGTATTTCATTACCCGATGAAGTAGTCTACAAAAAACAACTAGAACAACCGCCGTCCTCACCACTCGATAGTACTCTAGACATTAACATTGAAATGGGTGAAAACGTTGAAATAAGTGTGAAAGGATTAAAAGGGCATGTGGATGGCACGCTCAATCTCAAACAACAACCACAAGGTGCAATGAATGCCTATGGTGAGCTCTCTGTACGGGATGGAACCTATAAAGCTTATGGTCAAGACTTGGCAATCAAACAAGGACAATTGATTTTTACTGGGGGACCAATTAATAACCCTGGAATTAGTTTACGTGCTGCAAAAAAAATTAATAATACATCCACATATACTAACGCCACCCAGCTTTTTGATTTTAATAGTGGCAATCTGCAAAGTGTCGATTTAGGGGATAGTATCACCCTAGGCGTTGAAGTGACGGGTCGTTTAAGCAAACCACAAGTACAGTTATATTCCGATCCTGCCATTCTTTCGCAAGCAGATATTCTCTCGATGTTGGTTCTGGGACGTCCAGCCAGCCAAGCAAATAAAGCCGGCGGACAATTGCTTTTAACGGCCATTTCCTCAATGAATATTGGTGGCACAAACAGTGCTCAGCTTTTAGAGCAATTAAAACAAACCTCTGGATTAGATTTTAACGTCCAAACCAATACAAATTACAACCAATCAACGAATACAGTCACCGACTCTACCGCTTTTGTTGTCGGAAAATCACTTTCAAAACGCCTGTATTTAAGCTATAACATTGGCCTATCACAAACCGATACCAATGTATTGACACTTAAATACATGCTCAATAAGTTTTTTAGCATTCAGATTAGTAATAGTGATACCAGTAGTGCTATTGATTTCTTGTATACTTCAAATAAGAAAAAATAGCACTTCCATTAGGAGCACTACCATTATATTCCCTTCTCCCCTGGGAGAAGGGATTTTGGCGCTTAACTTAATGGCAGTGAAAGTAAGAGATCAACATAACTCATCATCAGGATAAAACTCATGACTGACTACAACATCCCCCTAAGAATGAGCCGCTTAAGACGCAACTCAATGGCGCGTGCTCTAGTAAGAGAAACGCGCTTACATCCACAGCAATTTATCATGCCCTTATTCATCAGCGAACACTTAAGCACCGCTCAAGAAATAAGTGCTATGCCCGGTCAATATCAATTAAGCCTTGAGTGTCTTCCCAAAGAAATTGAAACCCTAAGTGCCTTAGGCATTCCAGCCGTATTACTTTTTGGTATTCCCAAACATAAAGATGCTTGCGGCAGTGAATCATTTAGTGATGAGGGAATTATTCAAAAAGCCATAAAAAAAATACGCTCTGTCAATAAAGACATCCTAATCATCACGGATTTATGTTTTTGTGAATATACCGATCATGGGCATTGTGGTGTGCTCAAAGAAACACTGATTGATAATGACAAAACCCTCGATTTACTTGCAAAACAAGCCCTAAGCCATGCTCAAGCTGGCGCTGATTGGGTAGCTCCTAGCGGCATGACCGATGGTATGGTTAGCGCTATTCGCCAAGCATTAGATACCCAAGGCTATCAAAACATTCCAATTTTAAGTTACAGCGCCAAATATTGCTCTTGCCTCTATGGCCCTTTTAGAGAAGCCGCTCAAGGTGCGCCACAATTTGGTGATAGAAAATCCTATCAAATGGATCCGGCTAATGGCAATGAAGCAATTAGAGAAACCGCTCTGGATCTTGACGAAGGTGCAGATATGATTATGGTGAAACCAGCTGGCTATTATTTAGATGTCATTGCCAAACTGAAACAAAATTTTCCTGAAGTTCCACTCTGTGCATATCAAGTCAGTGGTGAATACTCAATGATTAAAATCGCGGCGCAACACAATCTGATTAATGAAGAACAAGCCATACATGAAAGTTTAATCGCTATAAAACGCGCCGGTGCAGACTTTATTATTTCTTATTTCGCCAAGGACGTTGCTCGTTTTTTAAACAAAGCCGATAAATAATATATAATCCCTGCCTGTTTTACGATATACTTTGCCCGCGTTGTATAGTAAAGAAGTAAAAATAGATTGGCATATCGGCCAATTACTTATAATTACAATGGAGATATAATGAATTTATTATTTAAAAGTCTTTCAGCAATTGCTTTGAGTTTAAGTGCTGTAACAACTTTTGCAAGTCCAGCTTATTTGACAACATATAATAATACTAGCGAAGAATCTAATGCCTATGTTGCAGGTGCTCCTTCTATTTACCCTACACCAGCTAATTCAAAACGAGAGGTTTATTGGAATCTAGTAAAATTAGCCTGTTATGGACACACCACTGGCAGAAACTGCCTTGCAGTAGTTAAAATGGCTACGAATACGGCTAATCCTATCGAGATAGGCACTCTAAGCATGAATCTTGATACTGGGGATATTACGCCTAAGCAATTATCAAATAATGGTTATACTGTGACGGTTACTGGTACTGCTGAAACAACTATTACCAAAAATTAATACCCACCCCAGATTAAGCTTTGTAGGCTAGGCTTTATAGTGCATAGCCATCAAACTGTGAGCTTTGCAGCCCAGCCTACCGCGTGGGGATACATACAGTTCGCAAAGCTCAGCAACAGCCTACATTAAATTACTCTGCAAATAAAAAAGCCACGCTAAGCGTGGCTTTTTTATGAACTCAGAGCCTACCAATTATTTCATTGGGGCAGCTGGTTCGGCTTTATCAATAACCCAAACCACTTGTCCACCAACCAGATCAGCACTGAAGTGACCACTGTGCGAATCAACAAAATAGGTAGAAGTCGCAGACAACGGTTGAGAAGAAGTAATACTAGGTGGGCTAGCAGAAAACAGATGCGTATATCCCAGGTCAAAGCCAAAATTTGGTTTCCACTGATAATGAGCACCTACAGCAATAGCCCAACGATCAGCGTCTGGTAAGCGCGTATTTCTATCCACGTTATTACTTGGAGTCTGATCATAACCGCCACCAACACGAAGCATCCACTGAGTATTAATACGATAGTTCGCGCCAAGTGCTACACGCCATGCGTCCTTATAATTTTGAGGGACCGTCGTAATCACATTTGCCTGAGTCACCGCAAAAGGAGGCGTTGAACTAATGTTTGGTACCGGAACATTATTCAATTGAATCGATTTGAAAACGTGCCATCCACTATAAACAACAGAACCTAGTACCGCGAATTTGTCATTAATATCTTGGTAACCACTTAATGTAACAACATCAGGGAAGGTGATTGGATTACTGAATAAATTACCGTTTTTCCAAACGCCTGTAGAAGGAAATGCGCCAGCCAAATTAAAGTCATTAGCAAGTGGACCTTTAAGTTCACTGTGTCCATAAAAAACTTGGCGTACTTTAGATTGGTAGTTTAAACCAATACGTGTGTGGTTCTCATTAAATAGCCCCATCACCCCAACATGGAAACCTAAGCCCCAAGAAGCACCTTTGTTTTTACTGAATGAATCACCCATATAAGGATCTTCATCAAATGCTTGCAGCAAAGTAGGCACACCAAGCATTTGATTAAATTTAACGCGAGAGTATTGAAAATCCATACCGGCACCAAGAGCCAAATGTTCAAATATTTGCGTGCCTATTTCAGGAGAAATATTAACCGTTAAAAGCTCGGTATATGTAGCAGAATAACGCACTGGTGAATCAGGAGCCCAATCGGTAGACAAACCAAAAGGCCCATTAATACTTAAACCAACGGTTGTACGCTCACCAACAGGTAGCGCAAAATGCGATGCAGGTACAAAACCGCTGTAGCTACCATTCACATTTTTATATGTCTGAACATAATCAGGCAAGCCTGTAGTAGTGAACCGGCTTGTTCCATTGATCTTAACGTCTGGGAATACGCCAGTACCACCAAAGACAACTTCTTTTTCATGAAGTAGTGCTAAACCAGCAGGGTTGTACCAACCGGTTGAGGCATCAGCAGCTTCAGCTGCAACCCCTGCACCATAGTTACCAGCAGTATAACCAGAGCTTTCACCATATAAAGCAAAACCAGTAGCATGAACTGCACCACTAGCCAGGACACCAAGAACCGCTGCGTTAACAATTGTTCTTAGAGGTTTGTGCATATTCTTCACTCAAGACTCCTTAAATATCAATACTTCAAAGTTGAATAAAATCCGTTCGATGTTGAGGAAGTGTAACCTGTTTTCCAATCTTTAAAAACACTTTTTTCTCATAATATTCAAAGGGAAAAGAATAATAACTCACAGTGATTTAATTAAATTCATCATGGCCAATTAATAATTATTATCAAGCCCTGGTAATTAAAAAACACCTCCATAATAATGATATGGTTATCGATGTAAAATACTTGTATCCCCCCGTCACTCCATGCTAAGGTGTATTAATTTTGTGCGGAAACAAATCATGCAACAGATAGTAACTAAATTCGGTGGTACTAGCGTTTCAACTCGAGATACATGGAATAATATTACAGCAATTACTAAAAAACACATGAGCACAGGTGTACAACCGGTTATTGTCTGCTCTGCATTAACGCAAATTTCCAATAAACTTGAAAAAGCTATAGAGGCTGCACTAATTAATGAACATCAAAGTATCCTAACGGATATTCGTAATAGTCACCTTAATCTTGCAGAACAACTGGAAGTAAATCCTGAATTAATTGCTGAAGAAATTTATCAATTAGAACAATGGCTCACAGGTATTGCCTTATTAAAGCAAGCTCCCGCGAAAACACATGCACAAATACTCAGTATGGGCGAACTGATGATGACTCGGCTTGGGCATGCATTCCTCGAGAAACAAGGAATCTACTGCAAGTGGTATGATGCTCGAGAATTATTAATCAGCACCCCATTTCATGATGGTGAATCCGCCAATTATCTTTCTGCCCGTTGCGAAAGCGAATTTGACGCTCAGTTGGTTGAAAAATTTATCGCTAGTGGTGCACAGGCTATCATTACCCAAGGTTTTTTTGCAGCTAACCCTCTAGGTGAAACGGTATTATTAGGCCGAGGAGGTTCAGATACGTCCGCTGCGTTGCTTGCCGGTAAACTACAAGCGGCTGCGTGTGAAATTTGGACTGATGTCCCTGGAATTTATACGGCAAATCCACACCAATTGCCTCATGCTCGTCTATTAAAAAAACTAAATTACGATGAAGCGCAAGAGATTGCATCCATGGGCGCGAAAGTACTACACCCTAATTGCATCCCACCGGTACGGCGCGCCAACATCCCAATGTCGGTTAAATTTACCCAGATGCCCGAACATTCAGGGACTTTAATCACTAAAGATATTGATGAAACGGCACCGTTAATTAAATCAATTCAAGTAAAAAACAGTATTCTGCTCATCTCTATAGATACCTTACATATGTGGCAACAAGTTGGTTTCTTATCTGATGTATTTTCTGCGTTTAAACACCATGGTTTCTCAGTCGATTTACTTTCTTCCTCTGAGTTCAACGTAACGCTGTCGTTGGATATCAATACGAAGCTCCATGACCGACCAGCCATTAATGCCTTATTAGAAGAATTAAATCAATTTGGCCGCGCCAAACTAATTGAACCCTGCAGCGCGGTGAGTTTAGTAGGTCATCATATTAGAACTGTATTACCGCAACTTGGCCCTGCTTTAGAAGTTTTTGATGCAAAACAAGTCTATCTCATGTCACTAGCCTCTAATGACTTAAACCTGACTTTTGTGGTTGATGAGTCGCAAGCCAATCAACTCTGCCAAAAACTGCATAATTTACTCATAGAAAATAACCCACAAATTTTCTATTACTCTAAAAGCTGGCATGAAGAATTTGGCAAACCCGCAGCACGTTTTACACCTTGGTGGGAAACCGATCGCGATCGCTTATTAACCACAGCGGCATTAAATTCACCCTGTTACGTATACCATAGCCCAACCCAGGCAGCCAGGGCTCAGCAATTACTGGCATTGGAATCGGTAGACACTTTATTTTATGCCATTAAGGCAAATCCCTACCCATCTATTTTACAAACGCTGGAGAAAGAAGGCGTAGGATTTGAATGTGTTTCTATTCAAGAATTAGATAGAATCTTAGAGCTATTTCCTAATATAGATAAACAGCGTATTTTATTTACGCCTAATTTTGCACCTAAAACGGAATATGAATATGCGTTAAACATTGGCTGCTTCATTACCATAGACAGCTTATATCCCTTAGAGCATTGGCCACAATTATTTAAAAACCGTGAAGTCATCGTGCGAATTGATCCAGGCACTGGTGCTGGTCATCATAAGCATGTCTCTACGGCGGGAAATGAATCAAAATTTGGTATTACCCAAAATGATCTTGCGCAGGTCATCGCACTTACCAAGAAAAACAATATTCATGTTATTGGCTTACATGCCCATTCAGGCAGTGGTATTCTCACCCCCGAATTATGGCAACAAACCGCATCGATGTTGGCTTCATTAACCGAACACTTCCCAAAAGTGAAATATATTAACTTGGGCGGTGGTTTAGGTATTGTTGAAAAACCAGGACAGCAACCATTGGATTTTGAGAATCTGGATGCATTGCTTATGGCCGTTAAATCGCGTTATCCACATCTGGAAATCTGGCTGGAACCTGGTCGCTTCTTTGTCGCTGAAAGTGGCGTTATTTTGGCTAAGGTCACGCAATGCAAAGAAAAAGGTAAAGTAAAATTCATTGGTATTGAAACCGGGATGAATTCACTGATTAGACCGTCTTTGTATGGTGCTTATCATGAAATTGTGAATCTGAGCCGGTTGCATGAAGAAAAAGCAGGGTTTTCGCACATTGTCGGCCCTATTTGTGAATCAGGTGATACATTAGGTTATGACCGTTTATTACCCGTTACAGAAGAAGGGGATGTGCTTTTAATTGCAAATGCCGGAGCTTATGGGCGCTGCATGAGTTCTCATTACAATTTACGCCCCCCGGCAGAAGAGATTGTGTTGGATTAATTGTTTTTTTTAAGCGCCTCGTTCGGGCTATGGTTATTGAAGGCCGGATTAACACTGTGCTAATCCGGCCTTCAATCCTAAAACTTTTTTTGCATCATGACCTAACCCACTTTTTATTGGAAGCACACAAAGATCATGCTAATCGATAGTAATCAAAGAAATCAGGCCACTGCCCCCACGCAATCATTTATCGTACAAGCTCCTGCTGGTTCAGGTAAAACTGAAATTCTAACTCAACGCTACCTGCGTTTATTAGGTAGCGTTACAGCGCCAGAACAAATCATCGCCCTCACCTTCACGCGCAAAGCGGCCAGTGAAATGCGTGAACGAATTATCTTGGCTTTGCAACAAGCGGCGAATGATGTGCACGCCAAGAGCCCACACCAGCAAATGACGCTTGATTTTGCCCGCGAAGCCCTGCATCGTGATGCGCAATATCACTGGGATTTATTACATCAACCCAATCGTCTAAAAATTATGACCATTGATGCCTTGTGCCAAAGCATCAATCAAGCCATTCCTTTACTGGAAAAACAAATTGCCTATTCACAAATTACCGACAAAGCAGAATCGCATTATTTAAATAGCGGCCGCCGTTGCATCCAATTTGCCTTGGATACCCCTGAATACCAACAGGCCATAAAAACACTCTTATTGCATGTTGACAATCGCCAGGATCGCTTACTGGACTTATTTAAAACCTTGCTTGCCCAAAGAGACCAATGGCTCGCTCCTCTCTTTCAAGCAAGAACCCAAGAAAAATCCACGTTCGAGCATGCATTACGCCTTATTGAAGAACATGAACTAACCCGTTTCAAACAAAGCCTACCCTTTCATTTGGCAACCGAACTCACCCAATGCGCTCGTGAATTAGCTGCAATTGAAAATAATCCAGATTCCCCTCGTTATCTATTAAAGGATTGGTACGATTTTCAAGAGACCAATCAAGACCTGGTCTCAGCGTTAAGCAAACTGTTGCTGACTGGCGATGCTAATTTCCGTAAAAGCTTTGATCATCATGTTGGACTCTTAAGTAGTTCCTGCCCACCCAATGAATACAAACGACTTAAAAATGCCAGTAAAGAATTGTTAAGCCAACTCAATGAGTATCCTGATTTTCTGGATGCTTTATTGCAAGTCTGTAATTTGCCAAAACCAGAATACAATCCAGAACAATGGGAGGTATTACAAGCTTTGTTCTTATTACTGCCCTTACTTGTTGGCCATTTGCACCTTATATTTAGTGAACATAATGAAATTGATTTTACCGCCATCTCCCAACAAGCCTTAGCCGCATTAGGTGACTCGGATTGTCCAACTGATTTGGCCTTGTATTTAGATAACAGCATTCATCATCTTTTAGTCGATGAATTTCAGGATACATCCATCACGCAATTTGAACTGCTCAATAAATTAGTTCATGGTTGGCAAGAAGGTGATGGTAAAACCTTATTTATCGTCGGCGACCCCATGCAATCTATTTATCGTTTCCGCCAAGCAGAAGTAGGATTATTTTTCCGCGCGAAAGAACAAGGCATAGGGCCTGTTCACTTGAACTCACTGGAATTAAGTTGTAATTTTCGCTCGACAAAAACAATTGTTGATTGGGTCAATCAACAATTCTCCAAAATATTCCCGCAGCAAGTGGATATAGAATCAGGCGCCGTATCATTCCACTCTAGTGTAAATGTCATTCAAGATGATGAACACAGCGCAATCCATGCGGTACAATTTAAGGGTAAAGAAAGAGAAGCACAAAGCTTAATCCAGGTCATTCACTCTGAATTGCAAACCCATCCTGAACAAAGCATGGCTATTTTAGTACGCTCAAGAAGCCAACTTGTCGAGATTATTCGTCTCTTACGCCAACATCAAATTCCCTACCAGGGTACTGATATTACTTTATTAGCTAATTTAGTGCATTTACGCGATGTCTGGTCCTTAACCCAAGCTTTATTGTCGCCGGCAAATCGGCTATCTTGGCTTTCGCTATTGCGTAGCCCTTATTGTGGTATGTCTTTAGCCGATCTACACATTATTGCCCAGTTTAATAAAAAAAAATCGATTTACTCTACCCTTTTACAATTAAATAAAATTCAGGGCTTAAGTGAAGAAGGACAGATTCGCGCCGAGTTTTTTATACGGATCATGCAGCAAGCGCTGACACACCGCTATGAAAGCAAACTTTCCGCCTGGGTAATTGCCACCTTAAAAAAACTACACATTGATAAAATCCTGAATCAAACGCAACTGAATGATTTAGAACAATTCTGGAGCCTACTCGACCGTTACGAACACGATGGCCGCCTGGCAGATATGAAAGAGTTTCTTAAAGAATTTAAGAAACTCTATTCCCAACAAGCCACCCCCTCACGTTTACAAGTTATGACCATCCATAAATCCAAAGGTTTGGAATTTGACGCGGTGTTTTTACCCGGTTTAGGAGTACAGCCCAACCGTGGCGATTCACCGATGTTACGCTGGCTTAACTTACCAACCCAAAAACATGGCAATTTATTACTGATGTCCCCCATTCAGGCAGCACATCACGAGCGTTGTGCTGTTTATGATTATTTAGATCAATTGGACTCTGTAAAAAGTAGTTATGAGACCCAGCGTTTACTCTATGTTGCGGCTACACGCGCAAAATCACGTTTGTATTTAATGGATCACTCTGAAAAATCATCAAAACGTTCTTTTCGTAGCTTATTGAAAAATCAAGAATTTAGCGCGGATGAAACCATACAGCTTACTGAAGAAATAAATCTGCCTTTACCTAAAATAATGCAGCTGCCTTTACATTATTATCAACGTGAAGATGGAGCGCTCAATGAGCCCTTTACCAGAAATGCTCCATCCACATTATCAAGCAGCATTCCACGCCTGATTGGCATCGTAACGCATCAATTATTACAATGGATTTGTGATAATCATCCATCAACACTTGCTGAAGTTCCCTGGAATCTGGCTCATTATGAGTTTAAAAAACTTGGATTTGATGAACTAATGCAAACCGATGCATTAAAAACGCTGCAAGAACAAATTATGCGCTTGTTCGAAGATCCAACTGGTGCCTGGATTATTGCCAAACAGGAAAACGAGCAAAATGAATATGAACTGTTGGTAGCTCAGCCAGGAAAACCCGCAACCCGCATTATTGACCGCATGTTTGAAACTCAGAATCAATTATGGATTATTGATTTTAAAACGGGTAGAGAAGATAAAAAAGCACTAGTAAAGCATCGCCTACAACTCAATGACTATGCGTTGTATTTATCAGAGCGCACGACACTTCCTATTCATTGTGGAATTTATTATTTAGCCAGTAATCATTGGGTTGATTGGCAGTATACTTTTGTTGACAGCGATGCCCGTTCAACATCCAATTAGACTATACTATTAACAGATAAATCAAAAACGACAATACCATGAAGCATTTTGACTACATCATCGTTGGCGGTGGCTCAGCAGGTTGTGTTTTGGCGAATCGACTGTCTGCCGAATCAAGCAATCAGGTGTGTCTTTTAGAATCTGGACCCAAAGATCACAATCCTTTTATTAAAATACCTATGGGTATTATCATGGTCCTGCGCAGTAAAAAACTAAATTGGCATTATTGGACAACGCCACAAACCCATTGTAATAATCAAGAAATTTATTGGCCCAGAGGGCGAACGTTGGGTGGAAGCTCCTCCATTAATGCCATGTGTTATGTGCGAGGCAATCCTGATGACTATGATCAGTGGTCAAGCTTGGGTAACAATGGCTGGTCTTATCAAGAGGTGTTACCCTATTTTAAAAAAATGGAGCACTTTGAACCTGGCAATAATACGCTTTGTGGCCAGGGTGGCCCAATGAATGTCAGTTCTCCGCTTTATATGAATCCGCTGATGCCTGTGTTCATTGAAGCAGGACAACAGGCAGGCTATGCCAAAATTGAGAATTATAATACGGAGCACCAGGAAGGCGTAGCTTATTTTTACGTGGCACAAAAAAATGGGCAGCGCTGGAGTAATGCCCGCGGTTATTTACACCCAATTCAAAATAGAACTAATTTAACGGTGATTACCGCGGCTCATGCGACTCAAATTATATTTGAGAAAAAACGCGCTGTAGGTGTTCGCTATTATAAACATAATTCGGAACAGACTGTTTTTGCAATTAAAGAAGTTATCCTTGCTGCAGGCACAATCGGTTCACCGCAACTCTTACTTTTATCCGGTATTGGGCCAAAAGCAGAAATGGAACAACATGGGATTCCCTTAGTGCATGAATTACCAGGCGTTGGTGAAAATTTACAGGATCATTTAGACATTCATATTACTTGCAAAGAGAAAACAAGGAATTCCTTTAGCCTGCACCCCAGCTCGCTGGGGAGACAGTTACTTGATGCATATCAATATTTCTTCAAAAAACGCGGTGAATTAACGAGTAATTATACCCAGGCAACCGGTTTTATTAAAAGCGATTCACAATTATCCGTTCCTAATCTGCAATGGCATTTTGGTGCCGCAATACATACTCGTTGCGCGCGCGTTCTTAAGCCCTTATTTACGTCTTATGGTTATACCTTGATGACCTGCTTATTGCATCCAAAAAGCCGTGGCCATATCCGCTTACGCAGTAAAAATCCCATGGATTATCCATTGATCGATCCCAATTATCTTGACAACCCTGATGATCTGGACGCATTGGTAATTGGCTTTAAAAAAGCACGAGAGATTTTAGCGCAACCAGCGTTTTCTCCCTACCTGCTCTGTGAAGTAGAACCAGGAAGTCAGTGCCAAACTGATGAAGAAATTCAACAATACATTCGTGCACAAGCCGAGAGCATTTATCACCCTGTTGGGACCTGTAAAATGGGTAATGATGCCATGGCGGTGGTAGATCCCTTGCAACTAAAAGTTCATGGGATAGACAATTTACGGGTTATTGATGCCTCAATTATGCCCCGCCTCGTCAGTGGAAACACCAATGCCCCCACAACAATGATTGCGGAAAAAGGGGCTGATATTATTTTAGGACTAAATTGTACGTAGTTTAACCGCGATGTCTCCAGGCGATAAGGGAAAATCAATTGGTTTTCCTCTAGGCAATCCGTTTACCCTGCGCTATTATTCGCCTTTTGCACTAAAGGTTAATCGATGACTGTTGAAAATGCTGTAACCCACTTACTAAATGCACTAAGCGAGCCATTTCTTGGCCTTACTGGCAAGGAAATGAATTTACAGTACGCCATCGAAACTACGGCAAATGAGTTGACTGTTAATCTGCTTGCAGGTTTCCCAAGCCTCTTGCTGGAACTCAATTATAAATCATTAATACATAGCGCGTTACAAACACAATTTCCTCATCAGCAAATCACCGTCAATATCAATCAACTGATCAAAGCCCATAAAACCCAATTGGCAGGTAAAGGTTTACGTGGCGTTAAAAATACCATTGCCGTTGCCTCAGGAAAAGGTGGGGTGGGCAAGTCTACCGTTACAGTTAATCTTGCCATAGCCCTAGCACGTACCGGTGCTCGTGTGGGAATCTTGGATGCTGATATTTACGGCCCCAGCATGCCCCTCATGTTAGGTAAAACAGAACCCGTCAAAACAAGCGGTGATTTCTATATCCCCGTTGAAGCCCATGACGTGCAAGCAATGTCAATTGGTTATCTTACTCAGAGTGACCAAGCCTTAATTTGGCGTGGTCCGATGCTGGCTAAATCATTAATCCAAATGCTTGATAGTACGCTTTGGGATGATCTGGATTATTTATTCATTGATTTACCCCCAGGAACCGGCGACATCCAACTTACTTTAGTACAAAAAATTCCGCTAACCGCAGCAATAGTCGTAACGACGCCACAAAACGTAGCCACTTTAGATGCCCAAAAAGCCATCAGTATGTTTTCTAGAACAGGAATTGATGTTCTTGGCATTATTGAAAACATGTCAACGCATATTTGCAGTCAATGCGGACATCAAGAAGCGATCTTTGGGGCAGGCGGTGCAGAAACGCTTTGTGCTTCACATAATTGCACCTTGTTAGGTCAACTACCCCTTAATGGTACTATTCGCCAACATTGTGATGAAGGCTTCCCCACTGCTGCACAGCCACGCAATAATTTGACGGATACCTTTATCAAAACAGCAATGAACACTGCGATCAAGTTAACTAAAAAACCAATTAATTATGCCGATAAATTTCCCAAAATTGTTGTTGAGTGAATTCAAGCCTGATGGGTATAATGCTTAAAAACCAAAAAGATACGAATCATGCAACGATTACTGATAATAACAATAAGCCTGCTGTATTCTTGTTTTGCTTTAGCAAAACCCGGTTACCAAATTGATCTGATTATATTTGCCCAGCAACCTAGGGCAGTTCAAAATAATGAACTGCCACTCGATGCGCCACTTATTCCCATAACGTCGAATGCCATTTCGTTAAAAAGCAGCTCTGCCCCCCCCCCTAAACCCTATTGTTTATTGCCTAGCTCCTATTCCAGCTTGCAAGATGAATATTATCAGTTAAGCCGAAGATCACATTATCCAGTTCTGGGGTATTACTCCTGGCAGCAACCGGCAAATAATCAAAGCAGCGTTGCCTTACCACTTACAGAACATAATGGTTGGCAAATGCAAGGTACTCTTCGTGTAAAAGAAAGTAATTACTATACCTTTGATGCGGATCTGCAAGTATCGCCACCTAATAATCCTCAATCATCATTTACTGTCTCGCAAAAGCAACGCTTAAAGGGAAATGTGATTTATTACCTGGATAATGATCACTTAGGCATGATCGTGAAAATTCATAAGTTAGGATAAAAAATTAGGCTCCAATGTAATGAACCACTACTGTCAAAATATTTTAAAACTATTATTTAAGTAGATGGATCAATTAACTTTAGAGCTCTGAATACCTGATAGTGATGTGCAAAATTAAATTAAGTAAGACCATTGTTTAAGAGTAATAGGCTAGCACAGGTCTTGTAATTTCCTCTTCAACTTTTTCGCCAAATTTTTGACCTTTTACACCCCAAATACCAATATATGCCGCAATACCCACGGTAATAAGAGTTAAAACTCCTTTTAAAAAAGTCATTGCTGCACTATCTCTCCTCGTTGCAAGGAGTTCTTTATTTTTTATAATATCCTGTTTAAATAAAATTAATTTATCTTCAGCCTTTTCTTCCCCTTCAAGAATACGACAAAATGTCGCTACCGCTTGATATTTTTTCAGCGTCAATTTGAAAATAGTTTGATGATTATAATGTTCAGGATCTGCATTCAAAAATTCTTTTTCTAAATCTATAGATCTATCTTCTATTCTATCTAAAATCTCTTTTGTTAAATGAAGAAGATATGATTTGGAAAGCGTTAGCAAATTGGAAATTTTTTTCTCATTGATATCTTGAGAGAACATTGTCTTTTGTTCAGGAATAACATCGTCTATAGGCTTTATTTCTACATCAGTATGTAATGTTTCAATATTAACCATCTCTTGCTGATTTTCTTGAACCGCCACTTTTTGTTGCTTAGTTTCTTCAAGTTCAAACTGCTCAAGATTAATTAAATTAACTTCAATTGATTGAGCGATTTCTACATTGGATAATAGGGCAATACGTGGATCTAAATTTAAGCAAATACCTAATTTATTTTTCAGCAGAACTTGATTAAGTATCCCCAAAGTAAAGGTTCTCCCGTTCCCATCTGGGAACGGATGCAAAAGAATCATTGATTTAATAAAACTCGCAATATCAACTAAAGAAGGGCTCTTTATCTTGTTAAAATCAGCAATTAGGCTTTGAAATTTTGGTTGTACGGCGTCAAAAATTTCATATTGAGCAAGAATAGGTAGCATGCGTTGCTGCTGATAAGTCTCTTCTAGTGTAAGATTTACTAAATCAATAAGGGGATTTAAACTATCAAAAGGTGGAATATATGTTAAACGATACTTCCCCCCTTTAATATCGGCAAATAAGCGTTTGGCCAAAACATCATTGGATGAATTGCCGAAATGATCGCGCATTTCCTTAATTGTTTTAAAATGCTCTCGATAATTATTATAGGATAAGTCCAGGCGTGGACCATAACCTGACTGATGTTTTTCAGACCATTCAAGTAGCTCTAGCAAACCCTTTTCACTTAAACTACTATCTTCTGTAAGAAATGCTACAGAGCCTTTTCGCGTTGGAAACTTCATATTCGCACGCGTTTCCGACTTCATGGAGTTAAAGACCTCAATAATCTGTTTTTCAGTAAGTTCTTTATCAGCATTTAACAAAGCAACGTGTATTCCTGCATAAAATTTTTCTTTTTCCTCGGGTGTATAGTCTTGCGAAACATAAGGAATTTTTAAACGACCATCGAGATTCTCTTTGATATATTGAAATAATTTATTAATATTCATATTGTTTACAATAAGGAAAATAATTTACCTAATTATAACTTCACAATCTTAACAAAATATTAATAGACAAAGTAAAGTGCGCATATACGCAAAAAAGATTCATTTTACAAAATCTTAAGTTTTAGGCAGATCTCAACTGTATAGACCAAATTGTTCATTGATAAAGGATACTTCAGTACGTGCTCCACACATCCAAATATTAACTGTCCCTTTTTGAACATACGCATAATTTCAAATCCTTTATATGATCACGCTCAAGACCGCATTCCCACATCATTTCCTCCAAATCCCTATAGCTGATTCCGTATTTACAATACCTGCGTATCACTTCACCATGAAAATGACCGCAGGAGGAGCGCATACCGCTTTTCGTTATTTAATAGTATTGGCTTAAAATATAAACTATTGGTAGTTTTTGCAACGTATCAACAATCCCAGCAGTATCAACAAAATCCACCTTCGATTAGAAATGATTCCACAGTATCTATGACTTTTTAATCGAATGAGGAACTGGTTTCATTTGCTAATCAACTGGCTGAAAAAGAATATAGTTTTGTTATGATGAATAGCGACAATCAAGTACTGGTTTATTCTAAGGTTGATGGAAAATTATACAACAGTGATCACTCAGAATATAAAATGAATCAAGGTGCATTTAATCCAGGAAATGTTTCGCAACCGGTTAATGATTTATCCGATGGTTCTACACAAAACAATGCACCTCTAGAACGAGTCTAGAACACTTTTGGGTTGCTCCTATTTATATTCAATCAAATTAAAATAAGACACCTTAAAGTACTGCCAACTATTTTCCTGTAACTTTTAATCACCTACACCATGGGGCATAATTAGGTCACGACCATTAAATTAAGGTTCGTTCAGGCTGAGGAACGAGATAAAGGTAAAGGCTCCGCGATTTATTATCCCAAACGCACGTAAAGCCCTATGCCTCATGAGAAGAAAATTAGGGCAAAAATTATTTTTTCCATTTATTTCGAAGCCTTATTAGGAGGAAAAATTTCATCAAATACCGCTCCACCACCTGCAAAAACATTCTTTGTAACATTCTCCAGCTCCGTACTCTTGTCACCAGTAAGCCCTGAAAATAAAGTGTTTCCTGCATTCATGGCATTTGAAAAAGTGCGTTTGGTTCTACCGACTTCATGAAGTTGATAAATGGCCCCTCCCGCCACAATTAGTGCTGCGGTAATACCAAATTTCGTATCAAGATACAATAATGGCGCCAAGATAAGTGCCCCAAGAGCAAATAATGCGCCTGTTTTTTGTGCGTCCTCAGAAATTTTTTCATTTTTGGGCATAACAACTCCTTTGTTTATTTATTCCAATAATACAGCCTATGTGAGTGGTTATAAAATTGCAAGTAAACGGTTATGAAAAATAGCTCGAATTGAATTTACCCATATCGTAACTTATACTCTCAAAATAAAAGCTCAAATAATGGACAGCTAATGCTCCATCCCAAAACAGCAGGCAAAACAGTAGTTCAAGAAATACCCTGGTGGGAAACAGAGCGCGAACGCTTACTTGGTATTGCGGCAACACACGCCCCTTGCTATGTTTACAACAGTACAATCCAGATTGCCAGAGCCAAACAATTACTGGCTCTAGAAGCGATTGACAACTTATTTTATGCCATTAAAGCCAATCCACACCCAAGCATTCTCAAAACACTAGAGCAAGAAGGTATTGGTTTTGAATGCGTTTCCATTCAAGAATTAACCCGAGTACTGGAACTGTTTCCCAATATAGATCGAAAACGAATTTTATTTACACCAAATTTTGCCCCTAAAGCTGAATATGAATACGCATTAACTCTAGGCTGTCATCTCACTCTGGACAATTTATATCCTTTAGAACATTGGCCTGAACTATTTAAAAATCAGCAAGTAATTGTACGTATTGATCCTGGTGCGGGAATGGGACATCATAAACACGTATGCACTGGCGGCAATGAATCCAAATTTGGCATTACGCAAAGTGATATTGGTCAAATTATTGCACTGGCTAAGGAACACAAGCTGCTGGTAGTTGGTCTACATGCTCATTCTGGAAGCGGCATTCTAACTCCTGAATTATGGCAAAAAACTGCATTAATGCTTACGGCGCTTACGGAACAATTTCCACAAGTACACTATATTAACCTAGGTGGTGGCTTAGGCATTGTTGAGAAACCCGAACAATGCCCTTTAGATTTTTCCAGTCTGGATGCCATATTACTGTCAGTAAAATCTCATTACCCACACCTGAAATTTTGGCTGGAGCCAGGTCGTTATTTTGTTGCCGAAAGTGGCGTTATTTTGGCAAAAGTAACGCAATGCAAAGCGAAAGGTGAAGTAACCTTTGTCGGTATTGAAACAGGAATGAACTCGTTAATCAGACCATGTTTATATGGTGCTTATCATGAAATTGTGAATTTAAGCCGTCTACAAGAAGAAAAAAACGTACTTACCCATATAGTTGGCCCTATCTGTGAATCAGGAGATACGTTAGGTTACAACCGTTTAGTACCTACTACACAGGAAGGTGATGTATTGTTAATTGCTAATACGGGAGCTTATGGGCATAGCATGAGCTCTTATTATAATTTACGACCACCAGCACAAGAACTTATACTGGATTAAACACTCTTTACATAAAAATTTCACTACAGCCTGCTCGTTTTAAATTGAATTAAACGCAAAAATTGTTTACAATTTCAACAAAAAGTTAAATCGTTGAATTCAAGCATGCCCAATCAAACTAGAATAGTCAATGCGGTAAATATTTGCCTAAAGCAACATAGTGATCCTGAATTTGAATTAAATAAATCAGGTATTTGTGCAGGCCTTGCAGGCTTATATATTAAACATGCATTAGAGAATAAAACCACCCATTTTTTTTCTATTATTAATCGTCTAAGCACTTTACCCACTACATATCGACTTGGTGGTGATGAGGAACTTGACGAGTTCATCATTAAAGTAGAAAAAACATTCCGTCCTAACGAATACAGTGGGTTTCAATTAGAGCAAGGCGATCTGGATAAAATACTTCATATTGGTGATAAACCACTAAGGAATGAGTTTAACTTTGGCTTCATGAGCAAAGAACAACAATGGGGAAAAATTCTTGAACAAATCACCCACAATAACAGGGCATATTACATTTGCAGTCAGGATCATGCCGTCGCACTTTCCATTAAAAATGGAAAATATTCACTCTATGATCCAAATTACAAGCAAGAAACAAAAGAATTTTCCTCCGCCGAAGAAGTCATTAACGAATTAAAAAATTGTTTTGGCTACAAGACGCCCTTTTTTGCTTTATTGTTACGTACTTTTGCTAATCCACATAGCTCAGTTGCGGAATATCCTCCCCATGAAACATTGCAACAACTAGCCGAAACTACGGAGACGGATATCCTTTCAGGTAAGTTTGCCGCACAAGCAAAAGACATAAGAACATTAAGCTCCTTAGTCAAAAAAGATCCAGGCCATTGGCGGTCCTTTGCCAAAGAGTTTCTATTCGCGGAGGTAAATGATCTCTTACTACAACAACCCAAATCCATTGAAATAAGACAAGCATTACTAAAAAGCATTGCCATAAATACGCTTATAGGAAATAGTGCCGTAATCCAAAAACTAATTACTCATTATCAATCCATCTATTCTGCTCTAGAAGAACAAGAAGAATTAACCTGCGAATTAAAAAAAATACTGGCAACACCAGTAAAAGAAACATCTCGTTTCTTAAAAAAAACAGGCCCTTATCAGTGGTTCCTCAACCTGTGTGACCAATTAAGTATTTCCCAAGATCCTACATGTATAACAAACTATAACCATATGAAGCTGCTTACTTTTCTTGAGGAAAAAACAGAACAAGCGGTCATAGAGCATTTTTTGAATCAGCTATCACCACCGCAAATACTAAAACAAATTCAATGCGCCGCAGCAGCAAATCAACAAGAAGTTTTAACCTTATTAATTAATAAAAACCTTGATACTCAAGTAACACATTCTGTTTTGACCCCTGAGGTCATCAAATTAATTAATGTTGCAACCTTGAGAAAGTTACTTGAAAATGGCTTTGCTGTGAATGTAAATGCCCCCAATATAATCCTCTCCTGCATGCAAAGGAAAGATAAAACTATTTTTGAGTTGATGGCACGCTCTTTGTCAAAACAAAGCCCTCAACAAAACATTTGGCAGCACATTGATAAGCATGAATTCCACGCATTAGATTTAACCACGAAAATAGGCTCTGTTTATCTTATTAGCGCATTAGTATTTCTCCGCAAAACAAAACTTATAAAAAAAGCTTGGAGAGAGGACATCTCAGAGGACATCATAAAAAATGCCTTAATGGTTGCCCTGCAAGATGGAAATATAGAAATGAGCAAATTTCTGCACGAGAAATTATTAGCGCAAAAAAGTAGTCTTGAGCAGGATGTATTAGACTATTTTTATACAGACGCATTGGCGAAAGAAAATATAGAGACCCTAACCATACTGATGCATTTAAATTTTAATGTATTACATAAAGATAAAGACATCGATAAAATTTTATCTCTTTGCAATGCTAATGATAACTACAGCATAATATTTGCTTCGTTTCAGCAGGCAAGTCCCAAAATAAAACTTCATTTATTGACAAACAGTTTACGTCAAGGACTAACTTCTGTTGTTGAATACTGCGCCCAAAAAGAACCACCGCTGTTTAATACCTACCTTAATGAATCCACTAAAAACAAGCGTAAAATAGCTAAACTTAATCATGTAGTAACCTTACTTCCCCCCAATACACTTAGATTAGCTTCTGAAGAAAAACAAAAAGCATTAGTAATCAATTGTTTTAACCATAAACTGTTCCAATTAGCGAAAACATTAACAGAAAAACTCAAATGGGAAGATAAAGAATTAAATAAATTATTTACTGACTTAATCAAAGAAAAAAATGAGGGCGCAATAATTCAACTTATACAAATTTATCCTCAATTAAAAAAAGCCGTGAATCTGATTCAAGAGTTGTTGGACGATAATCTATTAAATGCCCTAGATTCACTTCTCGCTAAAGAGACAATTTTGACACAAGAACTGTCTGAAAAGATACTTGCTACGGCAATAGTTAATAATAATAAAAAACTGATAAACAGATTCTTTGAACAAGGACAAATCAGCAAGTTAACACCCCAGCTAATGCCCTTATTAGAACAGGCCATTGCCCGAGGAGCCAATGACGCTGTAGAAGCATTTATTCAATCATCCCTCGACTTAGGGCTAGATTTTAAAGAGTTGTTTCTTTTTAGCTGCGAACAACAGCAGGTTAAAATAGCCAATCAGCTACTTGCCAAAGAATTAACTCTCAGTACTGAGGAAATAAAATCATCCATCAAAAAACTTGTTGATAAACAAAACCCTAACGACCTTTTTGAGCTAATTTATCAACAAGGCTATGGCAGACTGTACCACTTATTTATTAAATCAGGGATAAAAAATCCAAGAAAAGAATTACTCAGCTCAATTAAAAGTCCCCAGCACGACGCCAAGTTTAAACAGACGCCCCTCTATTTATCCCCGTTAAAACGCGCAATTAAAGAAAAAAATCATGCCGTATTTGATGCTCTGTTTGCTGAAACAGATTTACCCTTGCAGGTTGATGCCCACATTCTCGCCTTTTTACAAGATTTAGCGATAACCCCAAGCGTATTACCTCTTTTTATAGAAAAATATACATTAACAACTCTGCTGCAAGAGGCACTAAAACAAGAAAAATGGGCAGCAGTTGCCAATTTAATAGAAAATTATAAACTTAGTGAGCTGGATACAAAAAGCCAAAACCTCATTCACCAAAATGGTGAACAAATCATTATGTCCTATCTTACTAATTTAGAAACCCATTTTGATAAAACGGATGTGCGGCCTCGTTTATTTCAACTCATGGTTACCGGAGATACAAACGCCCTTCCCCTATTGGCAACTCATTGGCGTACTGACGTTCATAGCGCATTAACACGTATTGAATTGGCAATGATTGAGAAAAAAATGGATTTAAATAACCAGATTTATCGCTATGTTTTTGATACGGATTCGTTTAGCAATGCTCTTACTGAAGTAGGCAACCTCTTCAGTCAATGCAATAAACTTATTAGTGCGCAAAAAATTGACTTAAAAAAATGGATTGAAAACCAAGATATTCTCGCTCATATTGCTAAAATAAAAGTTTTAATGGCGCAACATGATATTAGCCCTTTTTATATAAGTGATGAACATAGTGAATTACTAGAGCAATTTATGGAGAATCCTCGCCTCAAAAAGATTTGCGAGCAAGAACTCCAATTGTATTCATTAATACAGCAGTTTGATCTAAAAAATAAAGGACTAGAAGAGCAAGCTAAAGAAAAGCAGGAGCAATTCACCCTACTTCTGCAAAAAATTGGCCAAGAACTAATCAAAAAAAAATTACCGACTACTTTTGTATTACCTGAAATTCAATCTCATTTAGCATCGACTGACTTATCTACATTACAACAAAAATGCACACAAGCAATTGATCGCTACCTACAGCATCGCGATGAAACATTAAGTTATTTATCCTATTTTTTTGATTATAAGCGTGGAAAAGTTCGAGCAGAACATTATGAATATTTAATACAGTCTGCGCAAACCCCTGAAGAAATTTATATTATTGAATATGCTCTTTTAACAAACAGGAATAGCAAGCAGATCAAAAAAAATGTAATTCAAGGCTTAAATTTTAGCGATGAACATACTGCAAAGGAACAACTTAGAAAAACCATTAAAGGGTCGCGATTGGTAAAATATTTAACTGAATTAGACAATATCATCGAACGCATCAATGAAAAAGTAGATAGCAACGATACAACGTCTACAACAACATTATTACACGACGAAATAGCCAGTTTAAGAAAAATATGCAAACAACGAAGTCCATTAGAACAACATTCATTCTTCAATAAAACACAAGAGCCACCATTAAAACCAACCGGACTCTGGCAATGGCTTACCAGCTGGATTAACAGCAATGATGAGCGCAGTAAATTGGCATCACCGTAGATCGGCGTACTATCGGTTAAGAGAGCTGAGCGTATTCCTCTAACTCAGGGCTAAGGGGGCATAACATAAGCGTCGCGCTAGATCACAACAATAACGATTATTATTCACCGCTGTTTTATAAACTCAGTAGGATAAGATGGCGCCCCACTAACAGCAGAAAGTGCTGTATGTCTTAACTTCCAATCTTTTTGGAAAAATTTCATACAGTTAACTAATGCAATAATTAATCTCATTAGTGAAAATAAATTTACACACCGCCTGCAATCCTATATATTTCGCCTTTTATTTAAACACAGCGAATAATCGTATTGAATTCTACACCTTCACATAATCCCAAAAGAATAATTATTTGGTTAGTTGGCGTTTCTTTTTTATTATTCCAATTCTTTTTGCAATTATCATCAGGAATCATAATTGGCGCCATCATGCACGAGCAAGGATTTTCAGCATTCATTGCAGGCCTTTTAAGCAGCTCGTTTTATTATGTATACACCAGCATGCAAATCCCTGTTGGCCTGCTTTTTGATCGCTACAACATCAGAATCTTATTATCAATTAATGCTCTACTCTGCGCCTTAGGCTGTTTTCTTTTTGCCATTGGCCATACTCTACCTGCCTTATTCTGTGGTCGTTTAATTATCGGCACCGGTTCTTCTTTTGCTTTTGTCGGCTTAACGCGTATCCTGCGCCAGCATTTTCCCTTAAAGAATTATGCGTTTATGGTCGGATTATCTGAAACACTAGGCTTTACAATCACTGTATTCGGCATGATTGGCATGGGCTCGCTCATCAGCTTCGTCAGCTGGAGATATTTCATTGCCATGGCAGGGACTGTAGGTCTTTTAATTGCCGCTTTATGCTGGATTTTTATTCCCAATAATAAGCCCACTACCAGCAATCCACAGCAGTATAAAAAACAGTTGTTGTTGATGCTAAAAAATAAATTAATTTGGATTAATGGTTTATTTGTAGGCTTAGAGTTTGCAGTTATTACCGTCTTTGCAGCCATGTGGGCTGTTCCATTCATACAACTTAAATTAAACTGCGGCATAGAAACGGCAAGTATCCTTACATCAATGGTCTTATTAGGCGCAGGTTTAAGCTGCCCTATTTATGGATGGCTCTCTATTCGTATGAGTAAACGCAAACCGTTAATCCATATTTCTTGTTTATCCACCGCAGCCCTCCTCTTTCTCATCTTGTATTTACCCATACAAAGCGCTCTATTAACGGGTTTTATATTGTTTTTGATTGGTCTATGCTGTGGGGCTTATATGCTTGCCTTTACGATTGCCAATGAGTTAGCACCACCGGAGTCACTATCTGCATGCACAGGCTTTACCAATACCCTGGGAATGCTGTCTGCGCCTCTCTTACAGCCTTTGGTAGGTTATTTGCTCGACCATTTTAGCGGCCACTCAGGACACTACAGCTTAGGTGACTATCAATCAGCACTTTTGATTATTCCGGTAGCTTTAATTGTTGCGAGCCTTCTGTCACAGTACCTCCCAGAGAAAACAGCAAATGAAATAGATTGTAATCTCAATGTAGCCAAATGCAGTCAGGTGTAATAAACGTAAAAAACATGGAAAAAAGGGGAAAATAAAATACACTTAAAATGATGCGTTACGTTGATCGCCATCATTAATGAGCATCAATGAAATTCGCAGTTGAATTTAACGTGGCATATGGATAAGTGTGTCGTTCTATCTATCCTCACTAGAATTTAATACCAGACTAGAGGCTGTCTACAAAATAAGCTGATTTTCTGTGCTTCGATGCGGCATACTTGATGTATACGCTCCGCCTTGGCGCTCAAAAAGAATGTCAACAGCCCCTATTAAAAAGAATAAATGTCATGAGCAACTTCTCTGAAAAAGAATATACGCTTTTAAGAACTTGTGAATTGTTAAAAGATCTATCTGATAAAAATTTTAATACATTTCTTAACTTATCTGAACGAATTTCCCATGATAAAGGCAAAGTATTGCTCCAAGAAGGGAAGCCTAACGAGCATTTATTCATCGTGCTTTCAGGAACGGTTGACTTGTATAAAGCTACAGGTATAGAACAATACCTGATTGGTAATCTATCTAACGGCCAATCCATTGGTGAAATGCGTGTTGTTAAGAATCTACCCTGTTCTTTAACCGTAATTACCAGTGCACCGACCGTTGTTTTATCTATATTAGTCAGTAAATTGCATCATATGGAATATAACCAATGTTATGAATCGATCCTGGATGCAATTATTAACATTCTATGTCACCGTTTAACTGCCACAAATGCTCTAGCAGCGGATGGCAAAAATAAAAAGAAATCCTGGCGCAAATATATATTTCCTGCCCTGTTTGTAACGACACTCGCTCTGCTTCTATGTGAGCTCGGTGTTGCATATTACTATCTTATGTGAAGATACATAGGCTGCCTCATAAAATTGTAGCTCGGGTGCAGCATAGCAGAACCCGGGCTAGGATTACTATACGGTAGCATGTTCTTTAAAGGACTGCTCGGTTACAAAACAAAAGGCGCCTTTATTTTCCTTGGAAAACCCGGCAATTGAATGAAGCGCACTATTATCCATCTTTAATGTATTCAATAATTTTAAAGTTAACTTAGGCAAACCCACATTCAAGACACATTGATCATTATCTAATGATTTGATCGACACAAATTGTGACATTTTTACTTTATTACCAGTAGGATCAAGCCAGCCAGCTACCGCGGCACTGGTTGCATCCTTCTCTTTAAGATTGGCCGAGTAAAAGCCATTATCATCGCTCAAACGACAAAAGGTAGTACTGATGTCGTGAGGAGATTTTTGATCCGTACTTAATATTAATTGACCAAACCAGGCTTTATTACCTGTAACAAATTGCTCCTTGTCATCCACCTGTACATGGCCATTCAATTGGCTCGTTTGTAAGGCTTGTAATTTAACGCCAGGCCGTAACACCAACGTTTCATTGCTATGATGACTTTGTTTTAACATATCAACTTTAAAGTTAAAACCTTTCTTATCTGCACCTTTAACGCCAAAAATCCAACTGTCATTTATGGGGTTAAAACGAATAAAAGAACGACCAACATGCCAGTCAAGTGATGCCGCTTGATCTATTTTTTCATTCCCTTCATAGAAAAAAACCAATTGATTGGTTTGCCCATCAATCAAGGCCGCTTTAGCATGAAACTCATTGCCTTGACGCTGCATTTCAAAAAAATAACCGTACTTATCGCCGCTCTCATTATTTACCATGCCGGAAAATGTCCAGCTCCCTATGGTAGGGTCAACAGGTTTAATCTCTGGCTTTACTTCATCTGTTTCCGTTGCGAACAAACCAGTACTGACAAAAAATATTATCCAAAATAAAAAAGCACAACATCGAATAGGTAACATATTAGTAATAACCTTTTAACTGTTGATGTGACCACAATGCGTTCCAAAATGCATCATCCAATACAGCGTTTACGGGCAAATAATACATAGTATCTGAACTAAATGAACGGCATTTCACAGCATCTTTTTCTGTCATAATAATGAACGATTCCAAATAGTCCAAATCATGCGGCTTAAACTGATAATGATCAGGATAAGAACAGGTATCGAATTCTATCCCTAATTGACTTAAAGTGAAATAAAAACGTTGCGGATTACCAATTGCGGCAACTGCTTCCCATTTCCCACTAATCGCCTTAGGTTCTATTTCTTTACCAGTATTAAGTTGCGTTATTTTACCAGGACTTAAAACCATAGGATATGCATTTTCCCAAACCCCTTGATTGACCACAAGAAAATCAACTTGCTGCAAGCGCGCAGCCGGCTCTCTTAACGGCCCAGCAGGCAAACAAAAACCATTTCCCAATCCACGGGTGCCATCAATTACGGCAATTTCTATAGCACGTCCCATACGATAATGTTGCAGACCATCATCACTAATAATGATTTGGCTCTGATGTTTATTTAACAGATAACGAACGGCCTCAGTACGCTTTGGCGCAATCACTACCGGACATTGTGTTCTTTGGGCGATTAATAAAGGTTCATCACCAACCTTTGTCGCAGCATCATGAATCTGTACTTCATAGGGAAAATTTTTAATAGTTGCCCCATAGCCGCGGCTCACAATACCTACCGTTAATCCCTTTTCCTGTAACCTCTTGGCAAGTTCAATAACCAACGGGGTTTTACCCACCCCCCCTACCGTTATATTCCCTACAACAATAAGTGGCACGGGGCAATGCTCTTGGCAAAAATTCTGTAAATACCAACGTCTTGCCGAAACTATAAGACGATAGCCAATGGATAAAGGGCTAAGAATCCATTGTACAGGATGTCTTCCATACCATATATTATCCATCAACGTAGACATTAAGCTATAACTTCCTCAAGCAGAATATTGGTTTGTTGTACGCCATGCAGCTGCGCGTAATGTCCCTGTAAATCAAGTAAATCTTGGTGATTTCCTTGCTCTACTATGCGCCCTTGCTGCATGACAATAATTTTATCTGCGTGTTTAATCGTTGACAATCGATGCGCAATAACTAAGGTAGTGCGATTTTTCATTACGCCTTCTAAAGCAATTTGAATATAGCGTTCTGATTCGCTATCCAAAGCAGAGGTCGCTTCATCAAGAATTAAAATAGGCGCATCTTTTAAAATGGCGCGCGCAATTGCTATTCGCTGTCGTTGTCCACCTGATAATAAAACACCATTCTCACCCACGCGTGTATCATAAGCATCAGGCAATTTACTGATAAACTCATCAGCAAAGGCTAATTTTGCGGCATGAATAATTTGTTCGCGACTGACATCCAAACGTCCATAAGCAATATTGTTCGCTAAAGTATCGTTAAAAAGGGTCACATTCTGACTTACCAAAGCCATCTGTTCACGCAAGTTCGATAAGTTAATTTGATTAATCGGCGTACCGTCTAACGTAATCATGCCCTCAGTTACTTCATAAAACCGTGGCAATAAACTGGCAATCGTTGTTTTACCACTGCCTGAATGCCCCACTAAAGCAATAGTTTTACCGGCATCAACAGTAAAGCTCACATCATGCAATACTTGTTGTCCTTGTCGATAAGCATAAGAAACGTGTTTAAACTCAACTTCACCACGTGCTCTCTGCGCTAAAACAAGCCCCTGATCCTGCTCCACGGGCTTATCTAATAAATTGAAGACGCTTTCGGCACCAGCCAATCCTTTTTGAATGACCGCATTTAACGTTGTTAATGTCTTCATCGGCTTAATTAACTGCAACATGGCCGCAATAATTGCTAAAAAAGAACCCGCAGAAACAATAACTACGGTAGATAGCTGGATGGCTGCTGCAATGATTGCGGCAATACCAATCGCAATAACAATCTGCACACCGGACACATTAATTGCCTTACTCACCGCAACCTTCATGTCATTTTGTCGCGACCGCTCGATTGCTTTTCTAAACTTTCCAGACTCGTAAGCAGTACCACCAAAAATACGCACGACCCGATAACCATCGATTGCTTCACTGGCAATTTCAGTTACTTCACCCATCGTTTTTTGTACTTTATGACTAATGCGCCTAACTCGTTTATTCGTGTAACCAACGATGAAGCCAACAAATGGAATAGTTAAAAGAAACATCACCGATAACTGCCAACAGATAACCATCATTACGGTGAGCAAGCCCATAATCAAACAGGTATTTTGTACAAAATCAGTTAACGCCTCGGCGCTAACCTGAGCTACTTGCTCTACATCATAAAGAATTTTAGAAAGCAATTGCCCTGAAGTTGCCTCATCATAAAAATCCGCGGGCAAACGCAAAACATGGGTAAAAACCTTTTCTCTTAATACCTTAACCACCGAGCGAGCCACCCACGTCATGCAATAGCTGCCAAGAGAGCTAACTAATCCTCTTAAAGTAATACCTATTAAAACAATGTACGGAATTTTTTTAATAAAAGTCATATCAATATTGATAAAGCCTTTGTCAAAAAATGGTCGCATCATATACGTAAAACCGGCATCAATTAATGAATAAAGAATATTAGCACCAATGCCTAACGCTAAAATTGGCCAAAATGGTTTAACATAAGAAAGCAAACGCTTATATAAGACGCTGGTTTTAACAGTAAGTTTCTTTTTCATTAATTTATGAGCTTTCATTGTTAGCAAATGGGACGAATTGTAACTCTTATTGAACAGAAGTGCTAATATTCATTAGCAAAGCCTATTGAATGAGAGGCAATTAACCGTTAGAGGCCCCACATCCAGACATCGCATGCCGAATGAATATAAGTGTACTTTCTGTCGCCATATGCCTAAGGTTATCATTAATATCATTCTCCCGCACAGCTCACTTATAGTGAAACAGGGCAAACGCATCTTAAATTACTTGCCTAATGATAACTTCTCTGAAATCATCCTCTAATGCAGCCATAAACCGCTTACGTTTAACGCTGGCTTTTCTTGATGTGTCATTTTTAATTAGATTCAACGCAATATGTCGCATGATAGCAAAATTTTCAGGTGCAGCCTCTGTTCGTATGCGGGATTCATCTTCTCTGAAAGTCATATCAAGCGTCCAGTGTAGCTTATTTTCTATGCCCCAGTGCTGACGAACAACGGTTAAAACTTTCTTTGCATTTGGCTCAATGGATGCAATATAAAAACGAGTATCCTTTGTATCAGGGGTAAGTTGATCTTTAAATTCTCTATAAGATTTTATCATAATGAGGCTCTTTAAATTGGGCCATTTTTTAAATGATGGGAAATATTCAGCAGATGGGGTGATAGCCCAACATTGCCTGTGTTCAATGCGCCCATGACCAGCATCATATTCTTCATAATAATTATGTTCGACTTGCTTAAAATGTTCCGCTAATGCTATTTCAAAAAAATCATTAACTTCAGCATGTAGGTTGCCCTGATTGCCTTTTAATGCGAGTACATAATCTGCTTTTTTCTGAATTATTTTTTCGGCAATAGCGGTCTGACAGCCCATCGCATCAATGGTAACAAGGCATCCCTTAAGCTCAAGGACATCCAAAAGTTGTGGGATGGCTGTAATTTCGTTACTCTTTTCTGCTGTTTTTTCTTGGCCAAGAACAAGTCCATTTTCACTGCTCCAAGCACTCACCATATGAATTGCTGGGACACCATCTCGATGATTGTGGCTCCGACGTAGGGTTTTTCCATCGATGGCAACAACATCCCCTGATGTCGCTTTAGAGACAGACTGAATCCATCGCATAAAACAGGCTTGAAATTCTTTTGTATCAATTTTACGCATGATTCGCGCTATAGTGTCATCAACAGGGATTCCATCTTTATATGGCAAGAACTTTCTAAGCCAATCCAATTTGGCCTCACCAAAATCTTTGATTGATTTCCAACCATCACAACCAGATACTGTTCCAGAGATAATCAGGAAAATAACTTCTATTAATGGATATCGTTTGGTTCGATCTATTCGTGGATCAGGCAATGCTTCAAAATGTTCGATTAACCCGTTATTCATCTATATCCCCTTATAAACATGGAGGGTAGTAGATCATAGATGGATAAATTTGTCGATCTTTCTTAAACAAATCGTCTAAATAGTGGCGCAGCCGCTATTTAGACGATCTTGCCCTGTATAGTGAAATTATAACTAACATAAGGAGTGTGCATGCCATGCATTTAAAATTTATCATGACTTATTTTTTAATGTTTTTGTCTATTCAGGCCATCGCGTCTATACCTGACGATATTGAAAGCACAAGCTTTCCAGATACCAGCCCTACGTCAGATTATTGGTCATTAGAACGCATGAAAAAGGCAAAACCCTACCCGATGCCCGCTATAAATCTAAACGTTAATGAGATGCTACACGAGAAAAAACACTCACAGCAACCCAGCCTTTTTAAAAAGGGTATGCTTCCAGAACAGGAAAGCAATGAAAATATCAATAACGTGCTTACACTGACATTTGGCCCTTACTATAGTAGCTCAAGATTAATCCCCAAAACGGCAAATACTGTCTACCCTTATAGCACCGTAGGTAAATTGTTTTTTACCGTCCCTCAACAAGGTGATTTTTACTGCTCTGCTTCAGTGATTAATTACCGTGTTGTATTAACAGCGGGTCATTGCGTACATGATGGTTCAAATAGTAAGAATGGATTTTTTACAAATTTTTCATTTGTACCCGCTTATCGCGAAGGTGTTGCCCCCTTTTTATCATGGCGTGGAAATTATGTAGCGGTAACAAAGGCCTGGTTTGAAAGTTCCGGAATTCTCCCTAATAGTGCCGATTATGCAATGATTGAGGTCAAAGATCGCAGTTCTGGAACGCCCCGTCGACTAGGAAGCGACACAGGATTTTTAGGTTATCAAATTAATTCACTTCGATTTAATCATGCAACTATTTTAGGCTACCCAAAGAATATCGATCATGGTGAACAAATGCATCAAGTTGCATCCGAACATGCTGGCGCACTCCTTCATCATGTTGTGATATATGGCTCTGACATGAGGGATGGCTCAGATGGAGGTCCATACGTACAAAATTTTGGCAAGGCTTCGATTGGCCAGACAGGTGGACAAAATTCAGCGCCTAATCAAGTAATTGGTGTTGTTTCTCATTATTATACTCCGGACTTTAAGCTTGAATTTAGCTCTATTTTAGATGATAGATTTGTTAATTTACTTAATAAACTTTGTGCACATAGGGTCGGAAATTGTGCTTAGTATTATTTAAATATTCGATTAATTATTGAAAAGGAATTTCTTATGTGCTCAAAATTAATGGCGTTTATGTTAATATTACTTGTATCCAATTTTGTTTTTGCTGCAGAAAACAGCTCACAAATTTATTTGGAAAAAATAAATCATCCCGATGATGCTTTGAATTATTGGACCCCAGAAAAAATTTATCAGGCTAAACCGTTGCAATCATCAACATTGCGCGATCGTGCAAAAACTCAAACACCCCACTCAGAATATTCTGCAAAAGTGCAATCATGTGATGGCGCGCTACCTACATCATCTATCGCGGGATTAGAGGAACAACTTAATCCAGCCACAAGCTTCATGGCAGCAATGTCGCGGGATACAAACACAGCTAACAATGTTGTGGCATCTAATCCTGCAGTAATTGGAACGCTCAATATGTACTTTACAAGTTCACAACTCGTTCCTGAAAGTGCTAATACCGTATATCCTTACCTGACCATTGGTAAACTTTATTTTACGATCCCTAATCAAGGTAACTTCACTTGCTCTGCTTCTGTTTTACAGAAACGAATTATTTTTACAGCAGAACATTGCATCCATAGTGGTTTGAACGGAAAAAATGGATTTTACAAAAACTTTATGTTCATTCCCGCATACCATAAAGGGAAAGCACCGGTCGGTCGTTGGTATGGAAATTATGTTGCGGTTCATGCTGAATGGGCAAATGGTGGTGGCATTATTCCTAACGAGGCTGACTTTGGCATGATTGAACTTAAAGACAGTAATGCTAATGGTATTAACAAAAAAATATCGGCATATACTGGCCATCTCGGATATCGAACTGAATCCCTTGACCGCAATCATGCACATCTTATTGGGTATGCATGCAATCTAGATTCCGGGCAAAAAATGCATCAGGTAACCGGTGAAACAGGACGGACTGTTGCTGCAAAGAATGTTGAATATGGTTCTGATATGCGCAATGGATCAGATGGAAGTCCTTGGGTGCAAAATTTTGGTGAACAAGGTGAAGGAGAGAAACCTGGACAAAACCCGGGAATCAATCAAATCTTAGGCGTAGTCTCCTATTTTTATGAAGATCCTAATAAAATGGCTGAAGGCGGTTCTGGTTTAGATAATCGATTCTTGACCTTAATCAATAAAGTATGTGCGCATAAAACCGGTAATTGTGGACCCTGCCAAAACTAGGGCGGGTCCCTAAAGTTTGTTATTGATTAAAAATGTTAAAGCGCATGTAAATACACAATATAAATAAAGTTGAACAAATATTAATTGACGCATTAAAAGAATATTCTCAAAATCACCCACTGATTATTAATAATAATGATTCGGGTAGTTTGGGAAATCAATTTAAACGCGGAAATGGATTAACCCTCACTTTAGATGATGGAACAATTTACAAAATTTTAATAACGGATGCTGAATAAACATAATGAATAATTTTAGTATTGAAGAAGCAAGGCCAGAAGATGCCGAAAAAATTATTGCTTTTTTAAATCAAGTTGGTGGGGAGACAGATTTTTTAACATTTGGTTTAGATGGATTCCCCATTTCAAAGGAAGAAGAAATTATCATTATAAAGGAGTGCTTAAATCTAAGTTCTTCTTTGATGTTAATAGGAAAAATAGATTATCAAATAGTTTCTCAATTATTTATCGAAGTCTCTCCGCAACCAAGACTGGCTCATATTGGTCATCTAGGATTGAGCGTTAATAAAGACAACTGGGGAAAATCCATTGGCAGTAGAATGCTAACTGAAGCCATTTATTGGGCAAAAAAAAGGAAGCTAGCTAAGCTACAATTACAAGTAAGAACGGACAATATAAGCGCCATTCATTTATATACAAAATTTAATTTTACTATTGAAGGCAAAATAGCACATTCATTGAAGATTGATCATATTCTTTATGATGATTTTTTAATGGGTTTGAATTTAATATAGCTTAAGAAAATCAAAATAATAACACTCCTTTACATTCGGCCGCTTATGGCAATCAACCGTCAACTATTCAAGAACTTATAAAATACAGTGCTTCTATCCACGCGGTTAATAAAGACGGGGTTACACCGCTACATTTTGCGCCTGGAGGAGAGAAGAAATAATCATTATTTGTGCTCTAAGGTCATTTTAATGCGCGTATATGCGCAATGAAAACCAATTTTTTGTACATTAGCATCAGAGATGGTTCCAGGCTCTGTCGTTACTATAGCCCAGGATAAGCCTTGCTTTTTGGCAAAATTTAACCGTGCATGCAATAATTTTTTTTGTAATCCCATCCCACGATAAGCAACTAGAGTACTCGTAACACCTAAATCACAAAATTCACCATGCATCGCCACTACCGCGCCAGCGACAATTAATTCGTGCTCATAAACTGCAAAGGCCTTAACACCTTTGGCCTGTACATAACGAAAAAATTGATTTCTTGCTTCAGGATAACCAAATCCTAAAGCTACCCGCGTGGCCCACTCCCCTAATTCCGCAAAGGCAACTTCTCTAATCTCAAAAGGTTCAATAACACACGCAACCGGTTCATATGTTTTTAAATTCAATGCCGACACATTATTTACTTCGCTAACCCCGTAACCACGTTCGCTTAAAAAAACCGTTAGCTCATTCCCTACAAAAGGGCATAACTCAATATCAACGCGCAAATGCGCTTGCGTTTTATAAAAATACTCTATATTTTCAATTTCAGACTTAAATTGCTTAGGTTGGGTGGCAAAGCCCCATCCCACCACCTGAGATAAATACGAATCAAAACCAGAAAAACAGGCAGCGCCACCACTAATTTCCAGTATTTTTCCTTCCGCATATTGCTTACTTACTTCAATGTGCGTTTGCTTAATGCAGCCTTCCATTTGTGCTGCCAGGTCTTTAGTAATACATCTCATTCTGCATTTAACCTGTTGGCTAATTCATAAACTAATCCTGGCCCTTGATAAATCAAGCCACTATAAACCTGTACCAAAGATGCTCCAGCATCCAATTTTTCCTGAGCACTAGGACAACTGTCTATGCCACCAACACCAATCAATGTCACCGCATCACCAACGTATTGTTTAAGCAAACGCAAACACTGCAGTGATAATTCCTGTAATGGTTTGCCGCTTAACCCACCCGTTTCTTCTGCATTAGGGAGGTTTTTAACGCCCTCACGTGAACACGTTGTATTCGTGGCAATAATTCCTTCAATGCCGTGATGAAGAATCACCTCGGTCATTTGTTTCAGTGTTTCTGTATTTTCATCAGGAGAAACTTTAACGACTAAAGGAACATGACGTTGAAATTTATCGGCCAACTTGCTTTGTTCCAGCTGTAGTTTCGACAGTAACGCAGCAAAATAAGCGCCTTGCTGCAGCTGCCGTAAATCAGGCGTGTTGGGTGAAGAGATATTAATGGTTATATACGAGGCATGCGCGTAGACTTTTTCTAAACAAAAAAGATAATCGTCTGCTGCCCGCTCTAAAGGCGTATCTTTATTCTTGCCAATATTAATTCCCAAAATGCCTTTATAGTTTGCTTTGCTTACGTGATTAACTAAAGCATCAACGCCTTGGTTATTAAAACCCATGCGATTAATAATGGCTTGCGCTGCGGGTAAACGAAATAAACGTGGCTTAGGATTCCCTGCTTGCGGTCTGGGGGTTACTGTTCCCAATTCAATGGACGCAAAGCCCAATTTTGCCAATGCATCTAAATGCTCACCATTTTTATCCAAACCAGCTGCTAAACCTACCGCATGAGGAAATTGCAATCCCATGGCTTGAACTGGTTTCGTTTCTATGGATTTAAAACACGTCTTTGGCACATAGTGTAAGGCCGACAAACTCACTGAATGCGCCCTTTCCGCATCCATACAAAACAGTAAAGGGCGTAAAATTGAATACATATTAGACATCACATTTCTGCGCCCAAACACGAAGCATCGCATTTTCAGCTTTATGTAAATGGTAATCAACTTCTCTGACTTCAACACCATAATTTTCTTTTTGCAGTTGCAACAAAACCGGACCTAAAAATTCAGACGTATTTCCTTCGCGGTCAATAAGCGGAAAAATCCTTACTTCAGTGGCCACCCGTGCTAATTCACGAATGACGTTTAAATGAAATTCGACTGTTTGCTCTTCTAAATCAGCAAATAAATAATGAGCACTCAAAGCAAAATCAAATGAAAAATCAGGGTAAGGCAAATGGTAATCTTCTGCTCCGTAATAACGGCCATCCGCTTTACCTTGTGCATAATCAGCAAAAAACTGCTTCATTCCTTGTTGACGTTGCTCAATTAGCTTATCTAAACCACCAACGTTGCTGAAATCAAATTGCTCCTGTTCTTGGCGTACTTCATCTGCCATTTGCGCAAAAATCATCACGGCTTTAGAAAATAAAGTATCCTTATCTAAAACAAATAAAGGATCGCAACTAACTGCTTCATGTGCTTCATGAGCTTGTTGGGCATTTACTGCACTTGGGCCACACCCATATTCTAAAATTCGGGAATTCATGTCCTCGTTGGACAAATCAAACATTTCGCGATACTCATCAACACTGTGTCCCCACAGCACTAATTTTCGCATAAGCCACTCTCCTAAATAGGTAAATTGAACGTCCTGATTGCAACTTCTCAATAACTCGGGCAAAAATCCCTATAGGTTTTCCCAAACTAATTAAAAAGCCATCTAAAATTTGGCTTAAGATTAGGCGATTTTTTAAGTCAGGTAAAGGAGCATTTTTAAAATATTATGTAATTTTTTACACCAATGACAAACACATTCTATTAAGCCATAAGAGGCTACTCTCCCCAGGTCATCCCGAGCGCGGCGAGGAACCTCCTGAAGGCGTGGTACCGTGCTTAACCACTCTGTGCCCGGGGTGATGTAGAGAGTCACTATAGACGCTAGAAAAATAGAAATTCTGGTTGCAACTTCAATTCGATTGGGTATAGTCTAGGAGCATTTATAAAAACTACAGGAAGTCATCTATGTACACAGGGCCAAACTATCAATTGGGTGAAACCTATGACATGTTACGCGACAGTGTCCGTCAATTTGCGCGCACAGAAATAGCTCCTTTTGCTGCAAAAATCGATGAAACCAATGCATTCCCCAATCATTTATGGCGCAAATTAGGGGACATGGGTTTATTAGGTATTACCGTAAGTGAAGAATATGGCGGTGCTAACATGGGGTACCTGGCCCATACGATTGCAATGGAAGAAATTTCTCGTGCCTCAGCCTCTGTCGGCTTAAGCTACGGCGCACACTCTAATTTATGCGTTAATCAAATATATTTAAACGGCAACGCTACGCAAAAAGAAAAATATTTGCCTAAACTAATTAGTGGTGAATATATTGGCGCCTTAGCAATGAGCGAAGCCAATTCAGGCTCTGATGTAGTCAGCATGCAATTACACGCTCAAGCCTCTGGCAATAAATTTATTCTCAATGGTACCAAGATGTGGATCACCAACGGTCCTGATGCGGATGTTTTAGTGGTATACGCTAAAACAGACAAACAAGCTACAAGTAAAGGCATCACAGCATTCCTTATTGAAAAAGGAATGCCAGGATTTAAAACCGCTCAAAAACTGGACAAGCTGGGGATGCGTGGTTCAAATACCTGTGAATTGGTCTTTGAACAGTGCGAAGTACCTGCAGAACAGATTTTGGGTGAAATTAATCAAGGCGTTAAAGTATTAATGAGCGGACTTGATTATGAGCGCACGATTCTAGCAGCAGGACCTGTGGGTATTATGCAAGCGTGTATGGATGTTGTTTTACCTTATATACATGAGCGCAAACAATTTGAACAAGCTATTGGCGAGTTTCAATTCATCCAAGGTAAATTAGCAGATATGTACACTGATCTAAGTGCGAGCAGAGCTTATTTATATGCAATTGCTAAAGCTTGCGATCAAGGGCTTGTTAGTCGTAAAGACGCTGCTGGGGTCATTTTATACACTTCAGAGAAAGCAACCCAAATGGCCTTACAAGCAATCCAAATTCTTGGAGGTAATGGGTACATTAATGAGTATCCAGCAGGTCGTCTATTACGTGATGCAAAGCTGTATGAAATTGGGGCTGGCACTTCTGAAATTAGAAGAATGCTTATTGGACGTGAACTTTTTAAAGAAACAGCATAAGGGGAATATCAACATGGATCAGAATGATATAGTGATTGTAGCAGCAAAAAGAACTCCTATGGGCGGATTATTGGGTACTCTGTCTGCACTTTCGGCTCCAGAATTAAACGCCATTGCACACAAGGCAGCTTTAGCACAGGCAGGAATCAGCCCTGCTGAAATTGATGAAGTCATTAGCGGTTGCGTGCTCCAAGCAGGGATTGGCCAGGCACCAGCAAGGCAAGCAGCACTCAAAGCAGGAATCCCAGATTCAGCAGGTGCATCAACCATTAATAAAATGTGTGGTTCAGGCATGAAAGCGGTGATGTTAGCACATGACTTAATTAAAGCAGGCTCCGCAAATGTGATTCTCGCTAGTGGTATGGAAAGCATGAGTAATGCGCCCTATTTACTGAGCAAAGCACGTGCAGGATACCGATTAGGCCACGGTGAATTAAAAGATCATATGTTCCTTGATGGACTTGAAGACGCTTACAATAAAGGTCAACTAATGGGATGCTTTGCCGAAGCTACTGCGGAACATTTTCATTTTAGCAGAGAACAACAAGACGAATATGCTACTCAATCCATGAGCAAGGCCTTAAAGGCAATTGAAAGCGGCGCCTTTAATGAAGAAATAGCCCCAGTTACCATTAACACGCGTAAAGGCGACGTAACGGTAAGTACCGATGAAGGCCCTGATGCAACAAAATTAGCGAAGATCGCTCAATTAAAACCAGCATTTAAAGCAGACGGTACGGTAACTGCCGCAAACTCCAGTTCTATTTCTGATGGCGCAGCCAGTTTAATTATAATGAGCGCCGCCTATGCAGAAAAACGTGGCCTTCGTCCTATTGCGCGTATTGTGGCTCATGCCAGTCATGCACAAGCTCCCCAATGGTTCACTACAGCGCCAATTGATGCAATTCGTAAAGTAATGAATAAAGCCGGCTGGAACCAAGGTGATGTCGATCTTTATGAAATTAATGAAGCCTTTGCGATCGTAGCAATGGCTGCAATCGCTCAACTTGAATTAAATCCAGAACAGGTTAATATTCACGGCGGCGCTTGTGCTTTGGGCCATCCTATAGGTGCTTCAGGTGCGCGTATTTTAGTTACGCTAATCCACGCGTTGAAACATCAAGGTAAAAAACGTGGTATTGCTTCATTGTGTATTGGTGGTGGTGAAGCGACTGCTATGGCTATTGAATTGGTATAATTGCTCTATCAAAGCCCATAATTCCCATCTCCCCGAAGGAGATACTGCCATTATGTTAAGCCCTTTTGGAAATAGAACATATCAAACGTAGCCCGGATTAACGCAGCGTAATCCGGGCTACAAGCTTAACTTAATGGCAGTACCCGTGGAAAGAAAGGAATTATAAGATTTAAGCTAAAAAAAAATAATAATAAAATAAAGGATGTACATGCTACGACAAAGTCTTATCTACCTACTACTTAGTATCCTGGTAGTCGTATTTGCAAAATACGCTCATCTTCTCGTTGTTTACATTGATGTGTTTTTTACCTATGTAAATATAAAATTAACGCCCATATTCAGTCAAACAGGTTGGGGACTCGTAATTCGCAAAATTTTAGTGCTTGTTTTATTACCTATTGCCCTTACGGCTGTTCCAGCACTGATCTACAGAGCAATTAAAGGCCGCGACATGCCGCACTTTATTGCAATAACATGGACTCTTTGGACGGTAATCGTTTTAAGCGATATTTTGGTACGATAAGGACTCAGGCATGACAAAATTAATCAGCCAAATCAATACTGGAAGTCAAGAATTCAAAGAAAATCAATCAGCGATGCAAGCCTTGATTGATGAACTGCAAAATCGCATCGAACACATCGCCTTAGGAGGCGATGTGAACGCTCGTGCCAGACATTTAAAACACGGTAAATTATTGCCCAGAGAACGCTTGCAACAACTCCTTGATCCTGGCAGTCCCTTCCTCGAACTCTCACAACTGGCTGCTTATCAAGTATACAATGATGTCGTGCCAGCTGCCGGTATCATCACCGGAATCGGGAGAGTCGCTGGAGTTGAATGCATCATTGTAGTCAATGATGCTACGGTTAAAGGAGGTACCTATTATCCCCTAACTGTAAAAAAACATTTAAGAGCGCAAGAAATTGCGCAGATGAATAATTTACCCTGTATTTATCTGGTAGATTCAGGTGGTGCCTTCTTGCCCCATCAAGATGAAGTATTCCCAGATCGCGATCATTTTGGTCGTATTTTTTTTAACCAAGCACAAATGTCAGCACAAAACATCCCCCAAATTGCCGTAGTTATGGGATCTTGTACTGCCGGTGGCGCATACGTACCTGCGATGGCAGATGAATCCATCATGGTAAAAAATCAAGCTACTATTTTTCTTGGAGGCCCGCCCTTAGTTAAAGCAGCGACAGGTGAAGTAATTAGTGCTGAGGAATTAGGCGGTGCCGAAGTGCATTGCCGCCATTCCGGTGTAGCAGACCACTATGCGGAAAATGATGCGCACGCCCTGCATTTAGCACGTGTAGCCGTTACTAATTTAAACCGCCAAAAAGAATCATCAATCAAACGTATTGAAACCATAGAACCACTCTATGACAGCAAAGAATTAAATGGCATAGTCCCTGCTGACCCAAGAAAGCCTTTTGATATTCGCGAAATCATCGCGCGCATCGTTGATGGCTCTGAATTTGATGAATTTAAAGCGCTCTATGGCACCACATTGGTCTGTGGTTTTGCGCATTTATACGGTTACCCCATTGGCATTATTGCCAATAATGGCATCCTCTTTAGCGAAAGTGCACTCAAAGGAAGTCATTTTATTGAGCTGTGCTGTCAACGCAAAATCCCCTTAATATTTTTGCAAAATATTACCGGATTTATGGTTGGCTCTAAATATGAAGCGTCAGGAATTGCAAAGCACGGTGCAAAAATGGTTACCGCAGTTGCCAATGCCAATGTCCCTAAATTTACCGTCATTGTCGGCGGTAGTTTTGGTGCCGGTAATTATGCAATGTGCGGACGTGCTTATAATCCACGCCTCATGTGGTCATGGCCTAATTCCCGTATTTCAGTAATGGGTGGTGAACAAGCAGCTAATGTACTGGCACAGGTAAATCGTGACAAACTAGCCAAACAAGGACACGAGTGGTCACTTACGGAAGAGGAGCAATTTACACAGCAAATGCGTTCCCAATACGAAACCCAAGGAAATCCCTTCTATGCCAGTGCACGCTTATGGGATGATGGGGTTATCGCACCACAAGATACACGAAAAATACTAGGGCTCGGTTTATCCGCTGCCTTAAACGCCCCTATTGAATCAACACGCTTTGGCGTATTTCGCATGTAAAGGACAAGACGTGAGCGACTTATTATACGAAATTCAAGACCATCTCTGTTTACTCACCTTAAACCGAGTGAGCAAACATAATGCCTTTGATAATCATTTACTCGCAGAAATGCAAACACAGCTTGATGCCGCCATAGCCAATCCTCAAGTTCGGGTAATTGTGCTCAAAGCAAATGGCAAACATTTCTCTGCAGGCGCTGACTTAGCGTGGATGCAAGACATGGCTCGCTTTAGCGAAGCAGAAAATTTAAACGATGCAATGGTGCTCGGTAATTTAATGTATGCCTTAAACCAAAGCCCCAAACCCACTTTAGCGATGGTACATGGCGCTGCTTTTGGTGGTGGCGCAGGATTGGCTGCAGCTTGCGATATGACCATCGCCGCAACCTCGGCTCGTTTTTGTTTTTCAGAGGTGAAACTCGGTTTAATTCCGGCGGTAATTAGCCCTTATGTAGTTAACGCCGTTGGCGAACGCAGTGCCAAGGCCCTATTCATGAGTGCTGAGATTTTTGATGCCACTAAAGCCTTAAGCTTAAATTTGGTACAACACTGCATTCCAGAAGAAAATTTATTGGAATTCACACTAAACTACGCCAAACAAATTAGTAATAATGCGCCTGAAGCAGTGCGAGCATCTAAAAAATTAGCCGCTCAGGTAGCAAACAAAAATATCGATAAAGAGTTAGTTTATTTTACAGCGTCATTGATTGCTCAAAAAAGAGTATCGCATGAAGGACAACAAGGTCTAAATGCATTTTTAAATAAAGAAACACCCAACTGGAACTAGAGGCGTGCATGTTTAATAAAATTCTTATTGCTAACCGCGGTGAAATAGCCTGCAGAATCATCAAAACGGCAAAATCTATGGGCATCCATACCGTAGCCATTTACTCTTCAGTTGATAAAGACAGCCTGCATGTGCGTAGTGCCGACAATGCTTATTGTGTTGGTGAGGCCGCAGCCAAAGACAGCTATTTGCATATTGAAACCATTATCCGCGTTGCGAAAGAAAGTGGCGCACAGGCCATTCATCCTGGCTATGGTTTTTTGTCAGAAAATCCTGAATTTGCTAAAGCCTGTAACGAAGCGGGTATTGTCTTTATTGGTCCATCCGTAGAAGCAATGGAAGCAATGGCTTCAAAACAGCTGGCCAAACAAATGTTAGAAAAATCCAATGTGCCTTTAACGCCTGGATATCACGGCAATGAGCAAACCGAAGAACGATTACTTGCTGAAGCAAAAAAAATAGGTTTTCCGGTACTAATTAAAGCGGCAAACGGTGGTGGCGGTAAAGGCATGCGTACCGTTCATTCTGAATCAGAATTTAGTTCCGCTTTAGCTGGAGCCAAACGTGAATCAATAGCAAGCTTTGCTGATGACACGATGATTATTGAAAAACTAGTACTTCATCCCCGCCATGTTGAGTTACAAATCATGGCTGATAATCACGGCAATGTAGTCCACCTGTTTGAACGTGATTGTTCGATTCAGCGTCGCCATCAAAAAATTATTGAAGAAGCCCCTGCGCCCAATTTATCACCCGTATTAAGACAAAAATTAGCGGATGCCGCCTGTAATGTTGCACGCGCAATTAAATACAGTGGCGCCGGAACTGTAGAGTTTTTAGTTGATGGCGATGAGCACTTTTATTTTATGGAAATGAATACCCGTTTACAGGTAGAACATCCCGTTACAGAAATGATTACTGGTCTTGATTTAGTCGCCTGGCAACTAAAGATTGCCGCAAACGAACATTTACCACAGTCACAAGACCAGATTAAGGCACAAGGTCATGCCATTGAATGCCGTATTTATGCCGAAGATCCTTTTCATGAATTTATCCCGTCAATAGGCCAAATTCATTTTCTTAAAGAACCAACAGGTAATGGCCTACGTATTGATACAGGGGTAAGCTGTTCCTCACAAATTACCATGTATTACGACCCCATGATTGCCAAATTAATTGTGTGGGGAAATAATCGCAATGAAGCCTTACAACGATTACAGCAGGCACTAAAACATTATTTTATCGGTGGAGTTAAAACAAATATCCCTTTTTTACAAGCGATTTGTCAGCATCCTAAATTCTGTCAAGTGGAACTTAGCACTGATTTCTTAAGCAAAGAGCACATTGCATTAATAACACCGGATAAAATAATGGCTCAGCTTATGACGGTAAGTTTCGATTATTTAAATACTGTGAAAACAATTCAAGATCCTTTATTAAAAGAGTCCTTTGCCTGGCAATCCCACACAACAAGTAACTGGGTATGCCATTATCAAGATGGCGATGAAGTGATTGAAGCGTTAATAACGCCAATCAATACAAATCAGTTTAAAGTAACACTCAAAGAGCACGAGTATTTTATCCGTGCGCAACTCAATATTGATCAACTTACACTTGAATTAAACAAACAAAATTACCAGGCGACCCTAGACAATACAAGCCAAGCTTTGACCTTATATACATCTGATGGTCAAATCACAGTAGAACGATTTAACTGGAATACATTAGGTGCCCACGCATCAGCTCACAAAGGACAACTGACTGCGCCCATGCCGGCAACGGTAGTGGCTATACTAAAAAATATAGGTGAAACAGTGAAAGCAGGTGATCGCCTGATTGTTCTTGAGGCGATGAAAATGGAACACACCATTCATGCGCCAACTGATGGTGTTTTGTCCGATATATTTTATGCAGTAGGTGCCCAAGTTAACGAGGGCGAAGAATTGCTGTCATTAACTGAACTTGATGCATAGAAGGCTGATCGATTGTAACTGATTACAACAAAAAGAGATGAATATGGATTATCCGCAGCATGTGACGATTATTGAAGTAGGACCACGTGATGGCCTACAAAATGAATCTGCTTTTGTGTCCAGCAAACACAAAATCGAGTTAATCAATGCATTGAGCCAAACCGGGTTAAAACACATTGAAGTGACTAGCTTTGTTTCTGCAAAAGCAATCCCACAATTAGCGGATAATGAAGAAGTATTTCAAGCGATAAATAAACAAGCATCGGTGCATTATTCTGCCTTGATCCCTAACGAACAAGGCATGCACAAAGCTCTGGAAGTTGGTGTCAAAGAAATTGCCGTATTTACTGCAGCAAGTGAATCATTCAACCAACGTAATATTAATTGCTCCATTGAAGAAAGCCTTGCACGTTTTAAACCAGTTATGGCTCTAGCTAAAGCACAAAACATTAACGTACGTGGCTATATCTCTTGTGTCTTAGGCTGCCCTTACGAAGGCAATATTCCACCAGAACAAGTGGCCGAAGTCACCAAGAAGCTTTTAGATTTAGGTGTAGATGAAATCTCTTTAGGCGACACCATTGGCGTTGGTACTCCACGACAAACGCAATTAGTCTTAGATCAAATACTCAAATTATTGCCATTGAACCAACTAGCAATGCATTTTCATGACACCTACGGTCAGGCAATAGCTAATATTTATGCTTCCTTGCACTACGGCGTACATCGTTTTGACAGCTCTGTTGCAGGGCTTGGAGGCTGTCCTTACGCCCTTGGCGCTACAGGTAATGTCGCTACTGAAGATGTTCTGTATTTAATGCACGGTTTAGGCATTGATACCGGAGTGGATGTATTTAAAATTGTGGCCGTTGGTGACTTAATTTGTAAGATTTTAGGACGTAAAAATCAATCAAAAGTTGCTAATGCCCTACTGGCAAATCCTTGTAATTAACAAAGAAGAGAACAAATAATGAGTGAACTTGTATGGAAACCTCAACATCCACAGGAAAGTAGAATGTGGCAATTTATGGATTTTGCTGCAAAAAAAAACTGTCAAGTTTTTGAAAACTACCAAGATCTTCATACCTGGTCAATTAAGCACCCTGATTCATTCTGGCCAACACTTTGTGATTTTTTTCATTTAAAATTTGATACACCACCGCATCAAATTTTAAATTACTACCGTGAAATGATGGAGGCTCACTGGTTCTCTGGAGCCAAATTTAATTTTGCACAAAAACTTTTATCCCGTAGAGATACGCATCCCGCCCTGGTTAGCCTGAATGAAAATAATGAACGCCATGAAATAAGCTATGAGCAATTATATGCCGCCGTTGCCCAATGTGCGGCAGGTTTGAAGGCGGTAGGAGTGATAACAGGAGACCGTGTTGTCGCGTTAATGCCCAACACTCACCACGCCATCATTGCGATGTTAGCGGCTACATCATTAGGCGCGATATGGTCTTCAGGCTCACCTGACTTTGGTGCACAAGCAGCCATTGATCGTTTAGGGCAAGTCGAGCCTAAAGTATTATTTATTTGTGATGGTCATCAATATAATGGCAAAAAATTCAGTGGCGCAGAAAAGATTAAGCAACTCAATGATGCCATTCCTTCGTTAGTGCATGTAGTCATTTGTCCCAATATTAACGAAGCAGTAGACATTGCGAATTTACCCAAAGCCGAATGTTGGGATGATTTTTTAAAACCCGCCAAAGAGTGTGAATTTGTCGCTCTTCCATTTGAGCATCCGCTCTACATCATGTTTTCATCAGGAACAACTGGTAAACCTAAATGCATTGTTCATGGTGCTGGCGGAACCTTACTGCAGCATATTAAAGAACTAGGTTTGCATACAGATCTTCAAGCTCAAGACAATTTATGTTTTTACACCACCTGCGGTTGGATGATGTGGAACTGGACGGTTTCCGCATTAGCCTTAGGCACCACCTTAACCTTATACGAAGGTTCACCGACCTACCCAACCAATAATCGCTTATTCAAATTACTGGAAGAAGAAAAAGTCACCGTTTTTGGCACCAGTGCTAAATTTATCTCTTCGGTTGAAAAAGCAGGAGTAAAACCCAAAGAAGAATGCGATTTAAGCTTTTTACGTTGCATCCTCTCGACAGGTTCACCATTACTACCCAAGAACTACGATTATGTTTATGAGCAAATCAAAAATGATCTGCAACTTAGCTCCATCTCAGGCGGAACCGACATTATTTCCTGTTTTGCCTTAGGCAATCCCATGCTACCCGTTTATCGCGGGGAACTGCAATGTTTGGGCTTAGGTATGGCGGTCGAGGTTTTTGACGAGGAAGGGCTCTCCGTTCGTGAAACCCGAGGCGAACTTGTTTGTACTATGCCCTTCCCGTGCATGCCCATTAGTTTTTGGCATGATCCAGAGCGACAAATATACCAACGCGCCTATTTTGAACGCTTTCCAGGCGTATGGGCCCACGGTGATTTTGCAGAAATAACCGCGCACCAAGGTCTGATCATTTACGGTCGTTCAGATGCGGTATTAAATCCCGGTGGCGTACGTATAGGCACTGCCGAAATTTACCGCCAAGTGGAAAAAATCGATGAAATAATTGACAGTATTGTCATTGGACAAGATTGGCAGGAAGATGTGCGTGTCGTTTTATTTGTAAAATTGCGCGAAGGAAAATTGCTTACTGAAGAGGTAATCGACAACATCCGTACAACCATCCGCAAAAATGCTTCACCACGACATGTGCCGGCAAAAGTTCTACAGGTTGCAGACATTCCACGGACGATTAGTGGCAAAATCGTTGAAGTCGCAGTAAGACAAGTGGTTCACGGTTTACCGGTAAATAATTTGCAATCACTAGCCAATCCTCAAGCATTGGACTATTTCAAAAATCGTGAAGAATTAAAAAGTTAGCTCTACCTCCCTGTCTATGTCCTGCGTCTTGTCCACAGGACATAATGAAGCAAAGAAAGTAGCTAAATCTGAGTTTCGTTCGATTCCAAATCAAATCGAGTATTGGCCTAAATTAGGGAAATGCGCTTTAGATAATCCTGATTTGCCAATTGAATTCATTAAAGATACCGCACAGCAATAAAAAATTTAGGGCGCCTTGCCGTAACAGTTACGGTTAAGTTACAGATTTGAGGCAAAAGCGACTTTGAAGCAAAACAGAATTAAAATTCATCTAAAACACTAATTTAAATTTTTTTGACAATAAATGGCTCTAAAAAATAGCTGGTTTTGTGTCAAAAATAAACGTGTCAATTTAAAATTTCAATAAATAAGCTGTAATGCACTTTTGCCCCAGCTCTGTATTCAACCCCGATGAAAACTCCTTCCCGAATCCATGCTCACCCAAAACTTAACAATGCCAGTAAACTATTACTGTGAAACACATACAATTGGATGTAACGTACTGCTATCACAGGTTGAAAAATTTGATGCGTTAAATATATTTACCATGTATGCACTACCACCGTTATTGAAGCTGTAATAATTACCCCAAGTGGAAGAAGGTACAGTGCCTACGATGGATGGTGTAGTTCCAACAGAGCCATAACTTCCCACATAAGTACCAGAAGCATCAGTAAAATCATTACACGTAGCTAAGTTATTACTATATTCAGTATTATCCGCCGCGCTATTCATATCAGTATATGCCCAAGCAACGATATCTGAAGCACTAGAATTGCTCAATATACTTTGAATACCTATCCAAAAATCTCTACTACTTCCTGTTGGAGTGGCTCCCATCTCATTCAATATAACTGCATTTGCCCCATCAAATACACCAGATTGATTCACCGTATTAAAGTCAGTGACCCCATCAGCTAATTTATATGCAGTACCGATAACTAAGGGCCAATCATTGGCAAAAATACCGCCACAACTACCTGATAATCCGCCATTTATACTAGAACAAGGATAACGAGTGGAAGTAACTAATAATGCTTTAAAAGTAAGCCCAGCAACAGGAATAATACTACCTGCCTGGTAAGCAGCAGCTTGACAAATCGCATCAGCACCAGAGACCCCCCCTAAATTACCAGTATGATCCGTGCTGGTTATAAAAATAATAGAAGGAGGAGGTGGTGGTGGCGGAGGTGGACTTTGAATGGAGATTACCTGATTTTCACAAGTATATTTCTTACCAACACCATTTAAACAGATCTTAATATTAACAGTACCCTCTGCACCAAGAATACTCATAGTTCCTGGAACTGAATCACTAACAGAAAAAAGATAAAAACCATCTTGTGTGGGGCGCACATTTCCAGAAACTGTATAACCTGGGGTAAGAATCTGAATCCCAGCATTAGGGTATGCTCTATTTGGTGTTGTTGTTAAAACACTTAATGTGTTGAACGATGTTGAAAGCCGAAAGTGGCTTCCTGAGCCTGAAAAAAATATCGAATTTTCTGCTAGCGCTATTTGTCCATAAAATAAAGAAAAAGCCAATCCTGAGAAAATAATCCCTTTTTTCATGCAAAAATCCCTCGCTAAAAATTAAATGGTGACCGTGCAAACAACAGCATTTGCATAGTTGTTGCCGGTTTTAATCGTATTGAGCACTTGATTATTATTTACGGTAAACTCTCCCTGACCCAGATAGAAGAAACGATAGCCACATTCAATAGGAAGCCGATCAGGTGCATTATTAAAACGAATTCCTGCTCCAACAGTTGCAGAAACAGTGACATTATTACGATCTGAAAAAGCATTATCCGAAATAGTATAAGTAGTAAGTGCCATTTCGTTATAATGACTGACATTCATAAAATTTGGACCAACACCAGCATCAAAAACAAGCTTGAATTTATCACTATTGGTATTAAGCACGGTCTTGGCTGTAAAATATAGTGGAATGCTTTGAGTCTTATAGCGATAAGAAAGATTAGTAAACGTATTTTCTTCTATAATATAACCGTGAACAGAGGTTTGCCCTAGGAAAAATACATCAATTCCATAATAGATTGGAAAACGCTCCTTAAACACAGGCCCATCAACCAAATACCCCAAACCAACTAAGCCACTCCCCTGATTATGAGTCGTTACAGTGTAACGATTGCCTACCAAGTTCTCAGCAATAGAAATATTTTGCTCTTTTCCCTGTACCGCAGAAAACCCACCAAGCTGAACCAGAAAATGTCCTTTAAAATGCTGATGAACAGATCCCATACCGCCCGCAAATGAAATAGCTGAACTAAACGTAGACAAAAGCACCAACGCGGCCGCGCTATATTTTGCTTTATTAAAATACATGTAACATCCTTGTGGTCGGTTTTTATAAATTTTGAAAATAATACAATGCCCTAAAGTAATATAGCAATAGATTTTTCTAACTCATTGACTAACTTCTAATACGTTTAAAACCAGGATGGCGTTTAAGATGTGTTTTTAGGATACCTATTTCAGCCGTTTGGCAAAAAATGTTGGTTTACTAGGGTCTGTTGCCATTTCACTCGATCGAGCCAAAATTGGTTGATTTTTGAGCACCAAAGCGGAGCATGCATCAAGTAAGTGCGCAGAGGTGCACAGAAAACCGACTCATTTTGGCCAAGATAGTAGAAAAGTCAACAAACCATAAACGAAATACCCCAATAGAAACATTGGTGAAACTAAATATTTCTTTGTTTAGTCAAGCAGTTTGTGTATACTCTTAGCACGGCGTCGATTTGAAATTCAGCTTGCGGACGCTCAAAAAAGATCTTCTTTTTTGAAAATACGGCTAAAGCGGGTAGTGTCTTACATCCCTCCAAACCGTATACCGCACGCATAATACATATTCTCAGGTTATAACAATGATTGATTTAATTGGATTAACTAAGTCCTTTTCTGGAAAACCTGTTCTACAGGATATAAATTTATTCATCCAAGAAGGTGAAATTTTTGGCATTATTGGTAAGAGTGGCGCGGGTAAATCCACCTTATTAAGATGCATTAATTTGCTAGAACGACCTGATGAGGGTGACGTCATCATTGATGGCCAATACCTAAATCGTCTCTCCCCAAAAGATCTGGCCTTCGCCCGCCACAAAATGGCAATGATCTTTCAGCAGTTTAACTTACTCAATTCCAAAAACGTTTATGACAACATTGCCCTGCCAATGCGCATTCAAGGGATCGATGAACAAGCCATTCGCTCTAAAATTGACGAGTTGCTCCCCATTGTTGAATTGACTGATAAAGAACGTGCTTACCCACATCAACTCAGTGGTGGCCAAAAACAAAGAGTGGCCATTGCGCGTGCGCTAAGCTGCTCACCTAAAATTTTACTTTGTGACGAAGCGACCTCAGCATTAGATCCTGAAACAACAGATTCAATTTTAGCCTTACTCAAAAAAATTAATGCCCTATATGGAATTACGATCGTTCTTATCACCCATGAAATGGATGTAGTAAAACGCATTTGCAAAAGATTGGCGGTTATAGACGATGGCAAATTAACTGAAACGGTGGCTCTGGCCAATGTCTTTAACAAAAAAGACAGTGTGGCGCGTAGCATGCTCTATGCTCAACTTAGTCCAGAATTACCTGAATGCTTGACCAGTAAAATCGCATCGTATGCAACAGATAAACCATTGCTGCGTTTGTTTTTTCAGGGCGAGGAGGCTACAGTTCCCTTTATTAGTCAAACCAGCCGTGAGTTAAATTTAGATATCAATATTTTACTTGCCAATATTGATCGCTTTGATACCGTTACCTGTGGGGTTTTAGTAGTTGAACTCACTGCGCATCAATTTTTGTTGGAAGAATTCATAAAACGTTGTGAACAAGCCAAGTTAACTGTGGAGGTTTTAGGTTATGTCCTACCTGATGGCATATAATTTATTCGTTGCAACCGGCGAAACACTGTATATGGTAGTTATCAGTACTTTATTTGCGGTATTGCTTGGCTTACCTTTAGGAACCCTGCTCTACTCATCCAACCAGGTTAAGCCAAGGCCTAAATTACATAAGGCTCTGTCCATCTTTATCAACATGGCACGCTCCGTTCCCTTCATTATTTTATTAGTAGCCATTATTCCCTTTACTCGACTTATTGTTGGGACCTCAATTGGCATGAATGCGGCGATCGTACCCCTGACTTTAGGCGCCATCCCCTTTTTTGCCAGACTCGTTGATAATGTCTATCAGAGTTTGCCTAATGGCTTAATCGAAACAGGGTATGCAATGGGCGCATCTACCAAGCAAATCATTTTGCATATTTTATTACCAGAAGCCAAACCCGCTTTAATTCATGCCATCACCGTAACAGCAATTACTTTAGTTAATTATTCAGCGATGGCTGGGACAGTTGGAGCGGGCGGCTTAGGTACCTTAGCCATTAACTATGGTTATCAACGCTTTGATGCTGGAGTAATGATATCAACCGTTATTGTTTTAATTATCATGGTGCAACTTACGCAAATGCTTGGCGATCATTTAGCAAAACGCTTTTTACATAATTAATTTTTGGAGTTATTAATGCGGATTTTAACTTATATTGTTTTACTATTTAGCCTTGTGGCCTGTAATAAACCCTCACCCAATACCTTAGTTATAGGTACTATTGCCGGTCCCGAAACAGAACTGATTGAAACAGCAAAAACAGTAGCAAAAAATAAATATGATTTAGACATTAAAATTATTGCCTTCAATGATTACAACTTACCCAATGAAGCGCTACAAGATGGTAGCTTGGATGCCAATGTGTACCAACACCTACCTTATCTGCAAACAGCCATCAAAGCGCATAACTATAATCTTGAAGCCATAGGAAAAACGTTTGTTTACCCGGTAGGCATTTATTCCAAAAAATTTAAAACCTTAAATGAATTACCAGAAAAAGCGGTTATTGCCGTGCCAAACGATCCCAGCAATGAAATGCGCGCTTTACAACTATTAGAAAAAGCGCATTTAATCACTTTAAAAGAAACCAATAATACAGGCTTACAAGACATTGCAACCAACCCACATAATTTACAATTTAAAGAAATGGATGCAGCACAATTACCCAGAGTATTAACGGATGTCGATGCCGCAGTAATCAATACTACATTTGCGTTACCTGCGGGTTTAATTCCTTCACGCGATGCATTATTTACTGAAGATAAAGATTCGCCTTATGCAAACATCATCGTGATTCGTCGTGATAGCCCAAAAAAAGCACAGTTAGAATTATTTGTTAAAGCATTAAATTCTGACGAAGTTAAAGAAAAAGCAAAAACTCTATTTGATGACGCAGCCATCCCTGCTTGGTAATATCGCGATTAACCTGGGACAAAATATTATTTGCCCCAGGTTTTTTATCATAACTCAGTGAGTAATAATCCTTAATGCCCTTCCCCCCGAATAACAAGAAATTTGCGGTAATTCGTCAATTATATTTATTCATTTAGCTTAATTCTACCTTAATAAAAAAGTGTTATACTTTATTTAATTAATATCTCTAGAGGTACAGATTATGCCTACACCTTCAGCCCCTAATCCTGAAATACCGGTTCCTGCAGCACCTTTAATTGGCGAACTCAATGCAACCAAGCCTCAGAAACGCTCCTTATTAAACAAAGTTATTGGCGACCGTCCAACGGGTGAACGCTACTCACCACAAGATTTGCAAAATGTAGCGCAACAATATCTTTCAACGATTGGCTTGGGAAAAGAGGTTACGTTTGGAGCGAATGCTTTTGAAGATTATGACAAGGCTAGAGTCAAAGATTATAATGGGCTACAAAAAGCCAAAATTGCTGAAGGTGATGACCCTATTCAGAAAAAACTAAATGCATCGGTTCCTGCCGGAGATAATAAAGCAGAAATTGAGATGGCAATTACGGCGGTGAGAAAAGGAATAAGTGATCAATTAAACTCATCTGATGGCTATATTAACGCAAAACATCAATATTCTGCATCGGTACAAGTATTCAAAGAGCTGGTGGAAAAAGTCAGTGGCCAACGCAATGTCCAAGATATCATCGGAGTCATGGAGGAAGTAGCTAGCGATGGTAAAAAAGCGATACAAAATCAACAAACCAAAGAAATAGAGGGTTTAAAAGAACAATTTACGAACCCTGACTTTCAAAAACATCTTAAAACAGCACTAAATATTACGGATGCACAAATAAAAGATGTGCAAACAAGTATCATTAGTGACTTAGCAGAAACACATAAAAAACAACTCGAAGCATTTGATAAATCCACCCAAGAGTCGCTAAAAGCGTTACATAGTGCCTCAGAAAAACAAAGACAAGCATTCTTATTTGTTGCCAGTCTGCATAAAAATGATGAAAAAATGCGGCGTGAAATTGAACGAATCGCGGGTGATAATCTGAGAGCAAATCAAAATGCAAATATAAATACAGATACATCTTTAGAAATTGAGCTGTGTGATGATAAAACATCCGTTCACTCGGTCAACCTTGATCAATTAAAATTCATTCAATTGCTTGGTGGTGAAAAAATAAACAAAGTAGATGGGCCACCAGTTTCTTATAAATTAGATATGGGGATGAAATTCGCTAATCCTCGTTACTATCTTAATGATCGCCAAGAAAGAGATATGCTGCTTATGGCTCAGGCTGTTCGTGCTTCAGGCTCGAGTGGAATTACCATGACGCTAAATTTTAAAGATGAAAAAACTGCAGAAGCACGCGCCCGCCAAGCCTTTGAAGCATGTATTAAGGCTGGTTTTCCGCCAGAAAAAATTAAATTAAATGTTAATGGTAGGTTGATGGCCTATAAAGCCACTGACGGTAAAGATGGTCAAAAATATGAATCCATTCAAGAAAAACTATATGCTAAAAAAGGCAATGAATTTAATCTCCTTATACAGCAATCACAAACAATACGCAGCGATTTAGAGGCAATCACTAAAACACCGGCACAAAAATCAACCGCAGGCATGAATACCATTAAGACAGAGCTAAATGCATTGAAGAAACCAGTTATTGAAGAGCTAAAGAGAACGGAAACTCAAACAACACCAGAAGATGGTAATAGAGCAGGAATGTCGATGAGGTAACTGATTTTAGCATCTCTTTTCTCATCCATTATTCATTGCCTCTTAGCACCGAACCAAGAGGCAATGAAAAACCGTTAATCTACGCGCGCAAATGCTCAAAAAATTCCACTATTCCTTCTATCTAAATTCTGTTATTTTATAAAGAACCAAAACGGGTTAGGCTAAGGAGATGGCTATGAGCGCTCGTGGTTTTGATGAAGATGAAAATGAATTGGAAGATTTTAGTGCTAGCGCAACAATTGCTGCTGAAACAAATCCCACTACCAAATTAGAACGCAGACGGAAAATTGAGGATTTGTTTGAAGAAAAACGCATGAAAGAAGAACTTGCAGAATTTGGTTAAACTCTCATAGTCATACCCCCTTATTCCCAGTAATGGGAGAAGGGAGGGCGGCTTAACTTAGCGGCTATAAACCTTGCCCCATATAAATATCAAAACGAACTGTTTTGCCCTCAATACATGCATTAGCTGGCAACAAAGCCTTCGCTTTCTGCGGCCACTTAACAACCACTCGTTGTTTCACCCGTGTTATAGCCAATTGAATTAATGCCAAAGCATCTTCATCGGCGCCAATCATTTGCTGCAAAGCTTGCATGTCTTTTTTCACTAAGGCCGATTTGCTCCGTGCTGGATGCATGGGATCAATATAAATGACATCAGGATAGTCCTGTTTCTCCAAAGCATTTAAATAAGCGTAAGCCTCTCCAGCATAAAGCGATAAAGGCAATTGCTCCTGATTTTGCTCCACTCGTGGCAACAAAGCATCTGCCAACAAAGCAGCCATAACCGGATGACGTTCCAACATAAGTACCCCTGCACCAAAACTAGCTAGCACCGCCGCATCTCTCCCCCACCCAGCTGTAGCATCAATAATTTTTAAACCAGGAACTGGTTTGCAGGCACGTACTAGACCTTGCTTTTTTCCTTCCTGCTTTCTCTTGTGCCAAAATACAGCCTCAAACTCGGGGAAAAGTAGCGAAAATTTATGTATTTTTAAAGCCAGTTTTGTATCAGTAAGAAAAAGACAAGGATTAGCATCCTTGTCTAATACAAAGTTCAGCTGCTGCGCAAGCTTTTGTGCTTTATCCCGTAAGCCTTCATGTTCATAACCTACGGCTGAAACATTAATCATGCGAGCTGTAATAATGAAATGTCAGCAACCCCTTGCAATAAATCCTGCAAACGAGCTAATAGAGCCAAACGATTGGCTTTCACAGCATCATCGTCAACCATGACCATTACTTGATCAAAGAAAGCATCGACAGGTTCTCTTAGACTAGCAAGTAATTTCAATAAAGAACCATAATCAGCAGAACGGTATAAAGGCTCTACCGCTTGCGCTATTTTATTGACATGAATGTATAAAGACTTTTCTGCGCCATCTTCAAGTAACTGCTCATTGATTTCAGCAGATACCGCTTGCTTCCCGGCGTGGTTTAGTAAATTATTGACGCGTTTGCATGCCGCTGAAAGCGAAGCCGCTTCAGGAAGCGTGACGAAGGTTTGCAATGCCTGCAAACGCTTGTCCAAATCATAAAGCCATTCATCTTGACGTGCCCGCACAGCGTGAACTAAATCCACACTTAATCCTTGCCCTTGATAATAAGACTGTAGGCGTTCAAGAATAAACGGTTTTAATTCCAAAATTAAATTAGCATCAATCGCTAAAGCAGTTCCATAATGAACAACGGATTGCTCAATTAAAGTACTCAAATTTAATGGCGCCGGTGAGGCAATTAACAAACGAACCACCGCTAAAGCATGGCGTCTTAATTTAAATGGGTCTTTTACACCAGAAGGTTTTTGCCCAATGGCAAAAATACCAACCAAGGTATCCATTCGATCAGCCAATGATAAAGCTAGGCCTAAATCAGATTCAGGCAAGTTATCCGCAGCAAAACGTGGCATGTATTGCTCATTTAAGGCATGGGCTACTTCTCGGTCCTCACCATCATGCAGTGCATAATAATACCCCATTAAGCCTTGTAACTCAGGAAACTCTCCGACCATTCCCGTTAGCAAATCGCACTTACTCAATTCAGCTGCACGTTGAGCCTGGTGCAAGGATAAATTCAACGCCGGACTCAAATAAGTCATTAAGGCTTTTACACGTAAAGCCTTATCCTGCAAACTACCCAATTTTATCTGAAAGACAACCTGTTCCGTTGCGGCAATGTGCTGACTTAACGGATTTTTTTTATCTTGGCGGAAGAAAAATGCGGCATCACTTAAACGCGCGCGCATCACTTTCTCATTACCAAGAATGACCTGTTGTGGATTCGTGCTGGCAATATTCGCCACCGTAATGAAATGAGGTAATAAGTTTCCCTGCGGGTCTTTTAATGCAAAACATTTTTGATGCGCTTGCATGGACGCAATTAATGATTCAGGAGGGACTTCAAGAAATTCATCTTCAAAATTAGCTATTAATGCTTGTGGCCATTCAACAATGGAAGTCACTTCATCAAGCAAATCATCAGGCATAATTGCCATTGCTTGTCGCCCAGCAGCTAATTCCTCAACTTGCTCTTTAATCATCTGCTTTCTCAATGCAAAATCAGCAATGACAAATCCTTCCTTCATCAGGGCTTCATAGTTTTGCGCTGAAGATATAGTAATCTCTTGCGGATGATGAAAACGATGTCCACGACTTTCGCGTCCCGTATGTATTCCCAGTAACTGATGCTTAAGAATTTCATTTCCATAAAGCATCACCGCCCAATGGACAGGTCTGGCAAATTCATCATCACCCGAGCCCCAACGCATGGGTTTCGCAATGGGTAATGCAGCCAACGATTGACTCACTAAACCAGGTAATAAATCTTTAGTTTTATTGCCACTACTTTGTGTTTCACAAACAATCCAATCGCCTTTATCGGTCGCAATTCTTGAAAGCTGCTCCAATTCCACTCCGCAGGATTTAGCAAAACCGAGCAAAGCAGGTGTCGGTTTGCCTTCTTTATCGTATGCAGCAATTGCTGCAGGGCCACGTCGGGTAATCGTTTGGCTTTGTTGTTCTACTTGCAAATCATGGATTACAAGAGCAATACGCCGCGGAGTCGCAAAACGCTTCACATCGCCGTAGCTTAATTGTGCTTTATCCAAAGCCGCTAACAATTGGTTAGCAAACTCATCAGCCAAAGGCCAAACAGCACCAGAAGGTAGTTCTTCACAACCTAATTCAAATATAAAATCATTGACCATTACACACCTTTTGCCATAGGAAAGCCCAAAGCCTCGCGCGCGTCATAATATGCTTGCGCCACTGCTCTTGATAATTGTCGTACGCGTAAAATATAACGTTGTCTCTCAGTGACCGAGATGGCTTTACGCGCATCAAGTAGATTAAATGAGTGAGAAGCTTTGATCACCATTTCATACGCAGGAAGCGGCAACTGCAACGCAATCAATTTTTGCGCCTCACCTTCATAATAATCAAATTGTCTGAATAATTCATCAACGTTGGCATGTTCAAAATTATAAGCCGACATTTCGACTTCATTTTGGTGGAACACATTGCCATAAGTCACTACACCGTTTGCCGTATTACTCCAAGGTAGATCAAATAAATTATCCACGCCTAAAATATACATAGCCAACCGTTCCAGACCATAGGTCAATTCGCCAGTTACTGGTTTACAGGGCAAACCGCCTGCTTGTTGAAAATAAGTAAATTGTGATACTTCCATGCCATTTTGCCATACTTCCCACCCCAAACCCCAAGCGCCTAAAGTTGGTGATTCCCAGTTGTCTTCAACAAAACGAATGTCATCCGCTAAAGGATCAACACCTAATGCACGCAATGAATCCAAGTATTTATCTTGTATGTCTAAAGGCGAAGGTTTCAGTACAACCTGGAACTGATAATAATGCTGTACACGATTAGGGTTATCGCCATAACGACCATCTGTTGGTCTTCGTGAGGGCTGAACATAAGCGGCCGACCAAGGTTCAGGGCCTATGGCGCGCAAGAAAGTTGCCGGATGAAAGGTGCCCGCGCCAACTTCCATATCAAAAGGTTGCAGAATAATACAGCCTTGAGCAGCCCAATATTGCTGCAGTGTTAGAATAATATCCTGGAATGTAGTTGGTTTTGTCATGAAGATCTCAAAATTAGCAATGATGATTAATGCAGAGTTTATCTATTTATATCTTCTTCCCCATTCAGGGACAGGAGAAATCGCGAGAAACTATATTCTCTTTTTTAGCGTTGACAACCATTAAAAATTCCTTCTCCCAGTTATAAGAGAAGGGATTTATAGAGTAAATCTTAGTTACCAGCTGCTTTCTTAATTAGCTCTTGTAATGATTCTTCGCTTGCAGCACCTGGAATAAATGAAGGTTCAGTACCTGCTTTAAACTGACCATCTGGAGTAGAAGCAACGATAAATGCAGGAGTTCCCATTAAGTGTAATTTTTCAGCCAATGCACGATTCGCTTCCAAAACTTCAGCAACATCTTTGCTGTCCATATCCACTTTAAACTTCTTCATATCTAAACCAATAGATTTAGCAGAATCCATAATAATCTTGTCATTCAAACGCTTATCAACACCAATCAGCGCACTGTGCATTTCTTTATATTTACCTTGCATACCAGCAGCTAAAGCAGCTTTGGATGCTAATTCAGAACTCTTACCAAAAATTGGGAATTCTTTGTAAACAACGCGAAGATCACTGTCTTTCTTAATTAAGCTATTAATAACAGGTGACATTTTTTTGCAATGGATGCATTGGTAATCAAAAAATTCAACGATGGTAACATTACCTTTTGGATTTCCTGCTACAGTCGTTTTACCTTGGAATAATTGATCGGTATTGTCTTTAATTGCCGATTGAGCTTGCTGCTGCATGTTTTGTTGTTGTTTTTGTTGCAGCGCTTGTGATGCTTCCAATAAAACTTCTGGGTTAGCTACTAAATAATCATGAATTACTTTTTCAACTTCCTTTTTTTGTACATCAGACATAGACGGAGTAGTAGTATCATCTGCCATCAGTGCAGGTGATATTAAAGATGCTGTCAATGCCCCTACTGTTAATAAATTTGTTAATTTCACACAGTTCCCCTTATTAAATAGTTACATACTAACTTCCAACCGGCACCCTAGCATTCACTTGCAAAAATTTCAATAGTTAAAGTACCAAGACTTTATAATTCTACAACCAGATTGGCATAGGCTAAAACCAACCACTTTACACCGTGCTCCTTAAATTTAACCTGAACGCGGGTATGCGCCCCACTTCCCTCAACCGCCAAGACCACTCCTTGACCAAATTTGGTATGGGTGACACTTTGTCCTAAAGGCAGCCCCACAGCCTGAGCTTGGGTTTGCGACACCACTGGTGCTTTGCTCCTTGGTGCAGCAGAAGATTGAAAGCGCGCTTTAACACGGACTTCATCGAGTAATTCTTGCGGTAATTCACGCAAAAAGCGTGAGGGACGGTGATATTCTTCACGTCCATACTGACGCCGTACTTCAGCATAAGACAAAATCAATTTTTGCATGGCGCGCGTCATTCCTACATAACATAAACGACGCTCTTCCTCTAAACGCCCAGGCTCTTCCATTGATTGTTTTCCAGGAAATACCCCTTCTTCCAAGCCCACTAAAAATACGATAGGAAACTCAAGACCCTTCGCTGCATGTAAAGTCATTAAATGCACAGAACGTTCATGTACATCAGCTTGCATCTCGCCAGCTTCGAGTGACGCATGAGCCAAGAATGCATTAACTAAAGGAAGCTCTTCTTCTTCATCCTGTTCATAACGAAATTGCTTCGCGGCATTAATCAGTTCCTGCAAGTTATCAAGACGCGATTCGGACTTATCGCCTTTAATTTTGCTAAAATGTACATACAAACCACTCATCTGAATCACGGAGGAAAGCTGTTCGTCTAACTCCATCTCAGCCGTATTGCGCTGCAGTTCTTCGATTAGGTCAACAAATTTTGCCAGTGCTAATCCCGCGCGCTGAGGCATTTCGCCTGCTTGCAATAATGTTTTTGCTGCCTGCCATAAAGGACATTGTTCTGATTTCGCATAATGACGCACGTCTTCCAAGGTTTTTTCACCGATGCCACGAGTTGGGAAATTCACCACACGTTCAAAGGCCGTATCATCAGCTGGATTAACCAACAACCGCAAATACGCCAAAGTATCCTTAACTTCTGCACGATCAAAGAAGCGCAAACCCCCATAAATTCGGTAGGCAATCCCTGCACGCAATAAGGCTTCTTCAATGACGCGTGATTGAGCATTTGAACGATATAAAATAGCGATTTCATCAGCACTCACACCTTGATTGATTTCCATCATAATACGCTCGCTTACAAACCGAGCCTCTTCTAACTCATTAAATGCACTAAATACAAGAATTTTTTCACCGGCACTGCCAGCAGTCCATAAGTCTTTACCCATACGTGAATTATTATGGGTAATTAATGCGTTGGCCGCATCTAGTATGGTGGACGTTGAGCGATAATTTTGCTCCAAACGAATAATTTGTGTTCCTTTAAAATCATTCGCAAATTGTTGGATATTTTCTACTTTAGCACCACGCCAACCATAGATGGATTGATCATCATCCCCAACAGCTAAAACCGCGCTCCCCTCCCCCGCTAACAAACGAATCCAGGCATATTGAATGGTATTCGTATCCTGAAACTCATCGACTAATATCGCTTGAAAGCGTTGACGATAATGAGCCAAAATTTCAGGGTTGTCACGTAAGAGCTCATGTGTGCGCAATAATAATTCGGCAAAGTCGATTACACCGGCGGTTTGACAAGCTTGTTCGTAAGCGCTGTAAATAGTCACTAAGGTTTTACCCGGCCCATAATGCAAAGTATGCACATGTTGTGGACGAACACCTTCATCTTTGCGCCCATTAATAAAAGACTGTGCTTGTTTTATCGGCCATTGTTCTGAATCTAAATTTAAAGCAGCAATCACACGTTTAATCACGCGCGCTTGATCTTCAGAATCTAAAATATGGAATTGTTCTGGTAAATTCGCCTCTTTATGATGACGACGTAACAGGCGATGACATAGGCCGTGGAAGGTTCCAACCCATAACCCTAAAACAGGTGTAGCAAGCAAACTATTTAAGCGTGCTCTCATTTCACCAGCGGCTTTGTTCGTAAAAGTTACCGCCAGGATTCCGTGGGGCGAAATATGCTCTTCTTCAATTAACCAGGCAATACGGCTGACCAAAACTTTCGTTTTACCACTCCCCGCGCCAGCTAAAACCAACGTGTTACCAAGCGGTGCGGTAACCGCTTCACGTTGTCGTTCGTTTAGGCCTTTGAGAAGTGCAGCAATGGTCATACAGATATTCCAACAAAAAATAGAGCGGGTATTATCATCAATTTGGCGTATAAAAACAAAGGTTATATGATGTACAATTTTAGCACATAAGTGAGTAGATTGACTTTTAGCCGAAAAGCTTAACTTAAATAGTAATATAGCGCCCCTTAGCTGTTCATAAAAGCCACCACCACTTGCATTCAAACTGTTCCAAGCGCAGAATAAGAGTATTTGATAACACTGATTCTTAAAGGATTAACATGCATTCCCTCTACCCAGCAATCAAACCTTATACGCAACATGAATTAAAAGTAAGTGATTTGCATACTCTCTATATTGAAGAAACGGGAAATCCAGAAGGAATACCAGTTATTGTATTGCACCCAGGCCCTGGGGCCTGTTCTTCAGATGGCTATTTACGTCGTTTTTTTGACCCGCAACATTATCGTATTGTTTTGTTTGATCAACGTGGTTGTGGCCGCTCTTCGCCTCATTTAGAAATTCGTGAAAATACCACGCCCTTATTAATAGATGACATCGATGCCATCAGAGATTTTTTGGGGTTATCTGAGTTTGTTTTGTCCGGCGGTGGTTGGGGTTCGTTACTCGCCCTGCTTTATGCACAAAAATTCCCACAACAAGTTAAGGCGTTGTTGTTAAATCAAGTATTCTTAGGCAGAAAAGAGGATAATAACTGGTTCTACAAACAAGGCGCCAGTTTAGTCTACCCTGATTATTGGCAAGAATTTACCAGCAGTGTGCCAGAAAACATGCTCCATGCTATTCCTCAATATTATGCCGATTGTTTGCAAGGAACTAATGAATTAGCACGCATGAGCGCTGCCAAAAATTGGGCCTTGTGGGAAGCACGTTGCAGTAGTTTGCAGCCGCACCTATACGTTATCGACCAATACAGTGATCCACATTTTGCTCTGGCTCTGGCTACCTTGGAAACCCATTTCATTACCAATGACTATTTCATCGCGGAAAATCAAGTAATGAATAATGTTCATAAAATAAGACACATTCCTACGTACATCGTACATGGTCGTTTTGACTTAATTTCACCATTAGCGGGCGCGTTTGCATTACATCAGGCAATCCCTGCATCTAATTTAAGAATCGTGCGTGACGCAGGTCATTCTGACCGCGAATCGGGAATTATTGATGCATTGATCTATGCCAGCAAAGAAATTTCGAAGCAAGGGCTTGATGCATGTTAATAGTAATTCAACGTGTTACAGAAGCCCGAGTCGATATTGAGGAAGAAACGGTTGGCAAAATCGGTCAGGGTTTGATGATCCTTTGTGGTTTTGAACCCAATGATACCTTACAAACCATAGATAAAATGTTAGACAAATGCATCAATTACCGCATTTTTAACGATGGTCTAGGTAAGATGAATTTAAGTCTAAATGACGTCAACGGTGGTTTGCTATTAGTACCGCAATTTACCTTAATGGCCGATACCCAAAAAGGCTTACGACCTAGTTTTTCAAAGGCTGCGCCCCCAGAACTTGGCCGTCAATTGTTTGACTATTTATTGACCCGCGCCGCCCAGATGTATCCCCAAACCCAAAGCGGCTGCTTTGGTGCGAACATGAAAGTTCATTTATGTAATGATGGTCCTGTGACTTTTTTATTGCAATTTTAAACGCAGCAATAGACATCAAGTTAATGAAAAATCAGCTACCTACTTTCCAGCCGCTTGTCCGCGGAACGTAGAAACAGGGATTAGCTTAATGCCTATGCCCTTCGGAGAATGCGCTCCCTACCCACTGCCATTAAGTTAAGGAAATCGGTCATTCCCGCGCAGGCGGGAAACCATCCATGAATTGGCATTATAGCCAGTGAGGAATGGATCCCCGCCTACGCGGGGACGACAGGCTCTGAGAAATTTGAAGCATTAAATCCTGAGCTTAATGGCAGTGCGCTCCCTACCCCCCCACGCTGGGCTTATTTTTTTCGCTCTCATCTGGTTCTGGTTCCGCCTTCAGCTTATTAATGCCATCTACAGACTTTTTGACCTGTTTCATACTGTCTGTATCTGCTTCAAAGAAGCGCCATTTTTCGCCTTTTTTTGGTGGATTGAAGGTAATATAAGCCAAAATTACATTAAGAATGTCAAGCAAAGCTTGTTTATAGCCACGATGAGCACCTAAAACAGGTTCCGCATCGTTAATCGCCTGCTGACAACGTTGCTGATAAGTCTTAAGATTAGGCTTCGTTTCTGCAAAACAAGCTTCAGTTTCCTTACGCAGCATCTGATAAAGAGTAAATGCCGTTTGCGCTGCCGTTGCATATTGAGGCTTTTTAAGCCCCGTTACTGCATGTTTACAGGCAAGAACTCTAAGAGACTCCAAGGCAATTAATATCTGTTCTTGAGGCGCATTTGTTGTAGACCTCTGTGCTTGTTGTTTTCCGATTGTGACAAGCCAGGTTTTGCGTGCGGCTTCAGATAAATTTTTATGCGTCAGGACGCATTGCAAACTATCAAAGTCATTTGTCCTATTCAGCACTAACAGTAATTGTTTTTCAGTTAACCAATCGCAAGTAGCAATCTTGCCACTGTAATTGGGCTTTGTTAACAATGTGTCAGCCATAGTACTTGTCATTTCCGGCCGCCCCAGCAAGTGATCTATGTGCACCGAGTTTTGCACTTGATTAACTAACTTGAGCATGTACGGCTCAGAATAAACCGTATTAAACGTAATCAGCTCTTCAAGTTCATCTTCAGTCGCCTCATGAACCATTTCATTAAAAGGTAGGTGTTCTAAAATATCGTCACCCAAAATACGCAGGGCGCCAAATCCAAGTCGGGTGTTCAATGGGCAAAGGTTAATAAGACCCAGTGCAAAGTTCTTACTGCCACGCAGCAATGTCTGCAAGAAGAGCGGCTCCCAAGTTAAAACGTTCCCGTGATCGATTTCGCATTTCTTAAATAATTGTAGTCCTAAAGACTCTAATACCGTCTCATCCAACCCCGTTCGATCAAGAATACTCTCCGCCAGATCAGCGGTAAAATGAGGAGCCGAGATAACTCTACACAATATATAATTATCCGCCTCAGAATGCGCGACAATCGCTAATCTTACCGCATCATCAAGTGAAGATAACTGCAATATTGCTTGCAATACATCGGTTGTCACCGCAGTAGGATGTTTTAAAATCTTTAACAACTCGATATTTGGGATCGATGGGGTACCTGCTAAATGAGCTAATAAATACTGCGGCGTTAACATCTCGTATAATGCGTTGCGAACGTTCTCACCAGCCGCTTGGTGTGTATAAATACGCTGATGATTCTCATCACTTAAATGGAGGCATTTCAGCATTTGTACTAATTGCTCTTCATTTAAAGTCGTTTTGTTTAACAGCACACCAATTACATCGTCGCTCATATCCAAACGTTCAAGTAACTTATCAATCAAATCACTTGCCTGGCATCTTTCAACCAAAAGAAGCAGCAAATCTTCATTCATAGCGCCTGTTTTTTCAGGATCAACCAATAATTGAAGCCCTGTTTCGTCTGCATCATTAATTAAGGTACGTAACTGTAAACCTGCTGCAATGTCCTTACCAAAATTAGTTAACAGTTTGACTTGCAACACCGTACTCAAGTTCATTCTACTTAAACTAGCATTTAACAATCTCATTTGGCCATTCTGCTGACAGTGCTCACATATTGAAATGAAGCATTCTTCCCATTCGGAACGCAAAGAGTCAGTCACTGCACGATTATATTGTTGATGAGCTCCTTTAATAAGTTCAACCAATACATCCTCATTATTTGCTCGCTCAAGAATACTCTGCGCCATTTCAGAGGTAAAATGAGCACCAGAGATAAGCTTATGCAAGGCATCATTATCTGCTTTAGAATGTGCCACAATCGCTAATCTTACCGCATTATCAAGTGAAGACAACTGCAACATTGCGTGCAGCACCTTGGTTGTCACCGCCGTAGGATGTTTTAAAATCTTTAACAACGCAGCATTTGGGAGCGGTCGGTTACCTGTTAAATAGGCTAATAAATACTGCGGCGTTAACACATCGTATAATGCGTCGTGAACGTTCTCACCAGCCGCTTGGTGTGTATAAATACGCTGACAATTCTCATCACTTAAATGGGGGCATTTCAGCATTTGTACTAATTGCCCTTCACTTAAAGTCGTTTTGTTTAACAGCACACCAATTACATCGTCGCTCATATCCAAACGTTCAAGTAACTTATCAATCAAATCACTTGCCTGGCATCTTTCAACCAAAAGAAGCAGCAAATCTTCATTCATAACGCCTGTTTTTTCAGGATCAACCAATAACTGAAGCCCTGTTTCGTCTGCATCATTAATTAAGGTACGTAACTGTAAACCTGCTGCAATGTCCTTACCAAAAATAGTTAATAGTTTGACTTGCAACACCGTACTCAAGTTCATTTTGCTTAAATTGGCATTTAACACATTCATTTGCTTATTCTGTTGACAGTGCTCACATATTGAAATGAAGCATTTCTCCCATTCAGAACCTGCCACTGCAAGACGACATCGTAGATGAACTCTTTTAATAAGTTCGACCAATACAGAAGCTTCATTATTTGCTCGTTCAAGAATACTCTGCGCCATTTCAGAAGTAAAATGAGCACCAGAGATAAGTTTATGCAAGGCATCATTGTCGGCTTTAGAATGCGCCACAATCGCTAATCTTACCGCATCATCAAGTGAAGACAACTGCAACATTGCGTGCAACACATCGGTTGTCACCGCAGTAGGATGTTTTAAAACCTTTAACAACTCGGTATTGGAAATCGGTCGGTTACCGGTTAAATAGGCTAATAAATACTGAGGCATTAACACATCGTATAATGCATCGCGAACATTCTCACCAGCCGCTTGGTGTGTATAAATGCGCTGACAATTTTCATCACTTAAATGGGGGGTTTTCAGCATTTGTCCTAATTGCCCTTCATTTAAAGTCGTTTTGTTTAACAGCACACCAATGACATTGTCGCTCATATCCAAACGTTCAAGTAACTTATCAATCAAATCACTTGCCTGGCATCTTTCAACCAAAAGAAGCAGCAAATCTTCATTCATAGCGCCTGTTTTTTCAGGATCAACCAATAATTGAAGCCCTTTTTCATCTGCATCATTAATTAAGGCACGTAACTGCAAACCTGCAGCAATGTCCTTACCAAAAATAGTTAATAGTTTGACTTGCAGTGCCTTACTCAAGCTCATTTTACTTAAATTGGCATTTAACGCACTCATTTGCTTATTCTGCTTACAAATTCTCGAATTCGCAGCTCATACGAGGACGTTTCCCATGTCGATCGACGCCCTTCGAGAGACGCTCGATAGCGCCGCCGAACTGGTCCTGGAAGAGGCGGTTCCTGTGATCGCCACCGCGCTGGTTGGTCACGACCTGCATTTGCCGGTCCAGAGTTATGACGAAACGACGGGCGGCATGCAGTTGCTGACGAGCAAGGATGTCGATGGGGGCGTCTGGCTCTATGCCTATACCGGCGAGGACATGATGGTTGGCGGTGGCCTTACCGGTTCCAAGTCGACGACTATGGATTTTCTCGACATTGTAAGGATGACGCGGGAGAACAAGTTTGCCGGAATCGCGATCGATATCGCACAAGACACCAATCGCGGCATGATCCCGGACTATTGGTTCGACGAGATCCTTCGGGTGCTTGCCGGCGAGCCGCAATCCGACTGATGATGCCGGCGCATTCGAAACCGATCCAAAAGCATCACCCCATCGCCCGCTCGAGAAACGCTCCAAAGCTGTGGTCCGGTACCATCCTCCTGGAGAAACTTTCGAATACGGTCTCGAAATCCGTGTCGGGAGCGAGACTCGCGATCGGGACGTAGTCGACGCCCGTAACGAGATCGGATGACAGCTCCTCCGAGACGACCGGTTTGCCGAACAGATATGACGTCAGGAGGCGCGGGAACTCGGTGAAGATGCCGTCCTGGAAATGGATGTTGAGGACGGCGGCATAGTCGGCGACGGCATCTTTCAATGCGTCGCCGTAGGTATCCGGCGGCAGCACGTCCACCGGCATACTCGTGATCGACTGCAGGATGCGTTCGCGACGCTCGTTGAGCGCGCCGAAGAACACGAGGCGGCCATTGGTGCCGGGCCGGAAATCTGCTGGAACGCTCGGAAAGATATGCGGGCCGTAATCGATCCGGCGGCTCAGCAATTGAGGCAGCCATCTATAATGTCGGGCATTCCCAGCGTTGATGTCGAGAACCCGGTCATAGCCGCGCAAGTTGCGGATCGTCTTCCAGCGCCGGTTGCTTGCCGTGGAGCTCGAGGCCGTGCTGGTCGAAGAAGTGCTCGGTCTGGATACCTAGGTTGCGGCCGGGAAAACGGGGCCTGCGCCGGCCGAAACGCATGGATGCCGACGTAGACGTTGCACGCCGGCCCGCTGTGGAAGTTCGGCTCGAGCCCCGCGACGATTTCGTGGGTCAATTGGCGGAGGACGCCGTGCCGCGCGATGAACCGTGTCTGGCCGAGGGCAATGATCATGGTGCCGTCGACTTCGCTGACATCCGCGGCCATTGCATTGCCCTTCCTTGGATGAAGGCCGCAACTATCGCGATCGTTCGAATTGTCGGCAAGTCTTGAACGTCAAATTAGGCCCGCGCGCCTAGTCTGATGACGGTCCGGGCCTTGGCTATGGACGAGAGGGTCCTTTTGACGATGGTGGCAAGAGATCGATCAGGGCGGCGAGGGCAGGGGGGCGGCGACATCGTCCCGCCGTCGACGTTCCTGTCGCGGACGATTGGACGTCCAGTGCGCATCGTCAATTTTGCGGAGCGGGAAGTCCAAGGCCAACTCTTCAACTTCAGCCTCTATGGGATGATCGGCACGTTCTTCCTCGTCGCCGTCGTCGATTGGAGCTGGCAGCAGCGTTTTCTGGTCGCCACCTGGGTTCTTCTTCCTGGTCGGAGCCATGGCGCTCATCGACGTATTTCGCGCCAACCGGATCGTCGAATTCGCGTTCGAGACGGCGGATGCAGGGCCACACTTGCGTACGATGACAGCGTCGATCGATGACGCGCAGTCCATTGCCGCAGCCGTGAACCAGGACTTGCGCCCGACGCCGGTCTGACGCAGGTTCCGCTCCCAGCTAGAGCAACATCCGATCTGACGGAACCGCGGATGCGGTTCGCAGATCGGATGAAGTTGCTCTAGACCCAAAAGACGTAGAGCATTTTCATCCGACCATTCGATCGCACATTGCGATCGCGTATGGTCGGATAATGCTCTAGGAGCGTGTAGCGCGATGGCCAGCACATTGAACGAGCCGCGGACCGTCGTACGGTTTGCGCCGAGCCCCACCGGCAACATCCACATCGGCAACGTCCGGACCGCCATACTGAATTGGCTGTTTGCGCGCAAATCCGGCGGCACGTTCATTCTGCGCTACGACGATACCGACACCGAGCGCGCGCGAGAGGAATTTGCCACCGGGATTGGCGAAGACCTCGCCTGGCTGGGGTTGGACTTCGACCAGGTATTCCGTCAGTCCGAACGCAGCAGTCTCTACTCTGCTGCCGCGGAACGGTTGAAGGCATCCGGCCGGCGCACCCTGCTTCGAGACCGCCGACGAACTCGATCGCAGACGCCGCATGCAGCGCGCCCGCGGTCTGCCGCCGATCTACGACCGGGTCCTCCGCCCTGCGCCTGTCGAAGGTCGTCCGCGACGGCTTCATTGCAGAGGGCCGGCTGCCGCACTGGCGCTTCCGGTTGGACAATACCGATGGAGACAACACCGCCGACCCGGCGCCGACGCTGGTCTACTGGGCGGATCTCGTCCGCGGCGAGCAGACGGTCGATGTCGGGTCGCTGTCGGACCCGGTGATGATCCGGGAGGACGGCTCGTTCCTCTATACGTTCACCAGCGTCGTCGACGATGCCGATATGGGCGTCTCGCACATCATCC
>CAWJMX010000002.1:640000-1057330 GCA_963844185.1 uncultured Gammaproteobacteria bacterium | reverse complement strand
GAAAAGCGTCTTGTACGCTCTCGTTGCAGGTGGAATGGCAATCAATTGACGCATTCGATTACGGACTGCCGAATTGTTCGCGAGTGTTCTACCCTTCAATGTTACAAGCCTAGTCCATCGAATGTTTTAAACATTAACGTGGGGGCAAATGAGTACACGATAAGTGGTACGGTTTCGGGTCTCACAGATAGCGTTGTGTTACGGCACCGATAATGAGACGGTGAGTAGCGATGGTGCATTTACATTTTCAACTGCACTTACAGAAGGTAGCGCGTATGCTGTAACGGTATTCACTCAACCCACGGACCAAACGTGTACCGTCACGAATAGTTCGGGCACAGTTGATAATGCGAATGTCATGAATGTGGCAGTGGCATGCGTATCAAATGACACCACACTTTCAACAAGTGTTTCAACACTCGGACTGTCGGTGAATAACACGGGATTAAATGCCGCCCTCACTGGCACACCAAGACTGATTACCATCACCAATGCAGGGACAAGTCCTGCAATAAACTGACTCACGCCCATCACCTGCACTGCCCAGTGGCACTACGATTAGTCCAGCAAGTTGTGGCACGATAGCGGTGTCTGATACCTGTGTGTTAACGATTACACCCGGTAACATATCGAGTGCAGCATCAGGTGACACTGCCCCAACACCCATTACGTTAAGTATTTCAGGTTCAAATACCAATACATTAACACCAACTATTAATATATTAGCCTATGGCAGTGTCTATCAAGGCGGTTATATTTATGCCGTAGATGATAATACGCCAGATACAGGCAGCATTGGGGGGAAAGTCGCAGCATTAACTGACCAATCCGCTGGTGTCATTTGGAGTTCGAATGGCAGTAGTTCAGTCAGTTATGTTGCCATTTTAGCAATAGACGAACTATCAACTCCTCTTTCCCCGTCACCGACATCGCCTTCTTATCCCCCCGGGACTCCCGCTTACGTTGCCTGCAATGGTACTAGCGATGGTGCTTGCAATACCGCAAATATTGTATCTTATTATAATTTTAATAGAGCATCAGGTGGGTCTACACCTACCCCCCTCAATCAATATGCGGCGGGTCTTTGTAAAGCCACCATTAGTGGTGAGAGTGATTGGTATTTACCCGCTATTTGTGAGGAGGGATATGATGACTCAGGCAGTGGTACTGGTTGCGGCACACAAGCTTCACCAACCATACAAAACATGTTGTCGAATTTATTTGATGCCGGGGTGGGGGGGATTTCAGGGGAATATTGGAGCTCTACTGAATGGTCAGGTGACGCTGCTCTATATGCATGGAGTCAGACGTTCGATCTGGGCAACATACCGCAGAACACCTTCGATAAATCTTACAATACCATTAGGATACGTTGTTCTCGGGCTTTAACACCGTGATCACCTTCTTTTAGCCTTTGGGACTGCCGACTGGCAACTATTTTAAGAAATAAATACTTCGTGAGGTATTTGTGTACCTCACACTCCTTCAGCCTTCCTTGGCGCAAAGTCGAAGGCTATATCGGGGAACCATTCAATACATCTCGGACGGTACCTGTTCTAGTTTCAGGAGCAGCTTCTGCAACACTCTGAGCATTATCTAAGTTTGTTTTTGTTCGTCTAAATAGACCAAAGAAACTACTACTTTTAGCATAACCTTCTTGGCATATACTTTTAAGCAATTCACTATTATTAGAGGAAATATTTTTATAATGTTCTTCTGCTAATTTCCAGGCCTTATATGAGCGAGTATCTTTATTTGCCATTGTATAATTTTGAATGTTCTTTAAGGACACGATCATATCATCAATAGGAACAAAACCTCTTTTCTTAAAGAAACTTGTTTGCGCCATGTACAAGGCTGTATAAATTTTTCTAAATGCTGCGACCTTCTCGCCATCTTCTATAGTACCGTCAATGGGATAATATCGTTTTCCAAGAGGAACAGCCTCGATTGTATAAGCTTCCGCTTGTAATTTATCAGTCACTCCTTTTAGATGAGCTGCACCAACTGCTACAAATGCATTCCCATTGTCTAAATAGGATTTCATTCCTTCTGCCATTTTTAAGTCTCTCTTGGCAAGTATTCCATCAACATATCGACGAACGGGTTCAGGAACATTAGTTGTAGTAGGAAAACCCGGAGCCAACTCTTTTAGCTTCTGAATATCTTGTCGTTGATATTCACGCTCGATATCTTCTGGGCCTGGAAATTTCCTTCCTTTAGCAAGTTCTAATTCTACAAAACGATAAATTTCAATTTGCTCTAAAACATTAAGGTTATATCCGTGTAGAGCGATTAACTGCTCCTCTGGTGACTCTAAATAATTTATTTTTTTATTTTTCAACTTAGCGTATCTCATCAACTGTTGATCTAATCCATTAAAGAGCTTTGCAGGATCTATCTGTTGCGCGTTTCCTGCCATCATACCCTGGGCTAATTGGAGAGGAGGCATCTGCTGAATATTTGCCATCATCATATCTAGTAAAAAAGCCATGTCTGGATTTTCTTTTACCGCTTTATCACGTTTTGTCTTAAAATTTCTTTTAGCACTTGAAATATAATCTTGGGGGATTTGAGTTAAATATTGGGCTTGAGCGGCTAGCCACTTTCCAGCTAAAGTAAACATACTCATAGGATTTTCCATGAAGCTATTAACATCTGCTTCAAAAATACAATCCGTTGCTTGCTCAAAAGCTCTCTTAACTTCCAATGGAAGGGTAACAAAGGCTTCATCGTTTTTGTGTATTGTTCCAAAGAGATAACTAACTCGTCCATTTGGAGCGGTTATTTTATAAAAAATACTCATAATCTGGCCTTTTAAAAAACGAAAAGTGCATTATCATAACATGTGATTGTTTTTATTACAACAAGATCCAACACAAGACAAAACTGACCTGATATAAAAAATTTCATGCTGTTCATTGATTATTAATAATTAAATCCTCTTTTCTTGAAAATTTTGAATAGAAAGAGGACGCTCCATGTCAAATATCTACCAATAAAGCAGGGGCGTCCCGAATCGCCCCTACTAGGTTACGCTGCCGTAACCTGGGCTAGGTTTACTTCGGCCTCAAGGGCTTCTGTCTTTTCTAGAATGAGGCTTAAACGGCAAGAATAATCAATTATGCATTAAGACCACCGTTAGGTAATACTTCCTCAGTGGAATCACCATGGATTCCTGCGGCTTGCAATCCAGTTGAGATCCCTCGAGTTAACAGAGCAAGCGCCGATAAGGGTCAAACGACCAGATCGATAAGCGCCTGACAGAAGCATTTAATAAGAAATTCCGCGCCACCTAAAAAAAACGCCGCATCAATTTCATTCCCACATAACGTACTGATTCCACCTAAGGCGGCACATAAAATTGGTAAACCGCCAATAAGAACAGGCACCGTTACTATTACAATGAGGACTAATATCACAACGCCAATCCCTGTAATTGGTAAAAATATGTGACGTGCACAATAAATAAATTCTTCTTTGGATTCATAAGGCTGAAAGAACATTTGGCCAATGCTACGGCGCTTACGCCAAATAACCTCATCATTCATGAGATTATTTTTAGTTACTTTTACTGAAGCGGTTAGATAACCTATTGTTACTTCTTGAGTCATCATTATCCTTTATTTTACTGTAATAGAAAGTGGCTAAAATTACACATGAAGCCCAATAAAAATCAATCTGCCTAATTATTAGCAAGCTACATGTTGTCATGTTCAATGCACGAACGAAAACATTTGATGCAACAACAAGTAGATATGTTTCTTGTCGTGCCAAGAAGAGGTAAGCACAAGAAGAAAGCTGACGCATTTATGAAAAAAAACAAAACTATTTCGAATAATTTTGTACTCTCAATTAATTCTAAAATGCAGTATAATCCGGGTAAAAATTTCCCACGTCCCACATAAACCTATTCGCCCACGATAAACCATCACCCTAAATGCCACTTTGAGATCTAAATGCTAACTCAAAATCATCAAGAATAATAAAAACACATATCGTTAATAATTCAATAATAATGACCGGGTATAATTCATTTATAGTAATAATTTAGAATGATCAGATGATGAGAAAACTTATTAAATTAACTCCAGTGCACCAAACTGGCCATAACTGTAAAACTACCGCTATTGCTACTACTGATAACTATTTTGCTGAGCGTCTTGGTTTTAAACCCATGCCATTACATAAAAAAAGCATTGCGCCAATTTCTATAAGGCAGTTAGCAAAAACCAAAGGGTCGATTCAAGGTGAATTACTAGAAATTCGTCAGTTTTCTGAAATTTTTGCTGATCTTGGCTATGAAACGGAATTAGTTGATGTGCACGATGATTTTGACTCATTTAAAAATACGATTACGAATAACATTAGAAACGGAAATTTAGTTATAGCATGTTTTGCTGTTGATCGCCGCACAGGATGCCCAACAACTCATTATGAAGGTGATAATGAACATGCTGCGATTCTTCATGGATTTGATGAGACTACTGGTCAGTTAGATATGACTCATTGGGATGAACATAGAAAAACAACGATGCTTGATTTTTATAATTCGTCGATGAGTCTCCTTAAACAACGAAATCCAGAATACTATGTGAATATTAAACATAAAGATAATGAAAAAAAATACGACCTCATTTCCGCTCAAACTGGCATCTTTTTTCCCTCGAGCATCCCTACTCAAAAATCGCTTGTTCCTGCACCACAAAGCGGCTTTCAGGGTAAGTTACTCGTCATTAAGCAACCTCGGTTACAAAATATTCTTGCAGCGCGAAATAGGTTATTAATCGGTGATCATAAAGAAGTAATTATTAAATTATTAGAAGAAATTAAAATAAAAACTGATGAACTTATCAAAAAAGGAAATAAAAAAAATAGACCTTTCTATAATTATCAAAAGGTAGGTAAAGCAGCGCTAAAATTAAATGAGCAATTGAATGCGGCTGCAAAGCAATTCTTGGATGATAACGAACTCACACTTGAAGAATTTAAACACCAATGTGAAACAGCAATCAAAACAGCCAAACCCGAGTTCGCAAAGCACCGTGGATGGCATCAAATCGACTCTACGTTAAGAAAATTTTTAGAAGTTTTAGCGATACTATCAATTGTTCCAGCGATTATGGTTGCAGTGGGCACAAAGCGCGGATATCAAGGGATTTTTTTTAAAACCCCGCAAACTGACGCAGCAGAAAAAATAGAATCATTTATGGAAAATTTAAATAAACTGCGATGATATAACCGCTCCAAAATACGTGTACTGCAGCTCACAATGGTTCCAGTCTCATCTAACATGAAGATTAAACAGCATGAATAATCAATTATGCCTTTAGATCGTCGTTATATAGGTAGCGAAAGACAGTAAAAAATAGTTCCATGAAAAAACACACGCATCCCCATAATGAGTACAGATATAAAACCATTACGCGCAGAAATGGTTGCACTATCAAGAAAAAAATCGGCTTAGACAAAATTAACAACGCACCCAAATTTTAACATTATGTTCTATTGCGAGAGTTTCCGTCAAAATCGGAAACTCTCATGCATTTAACTAGTTATGTCGAAACTAATTTAACTAAAGGAGTGTCCATAATTTTGCGTATTCTCATCATCATCTTCTGTCTCTGACTCATCAATGATTAAACCATTCTCATCATCAATCTCTTCATAAGATTCTGTTTTTATTCTCTTTGACACTAGAGATGATGACGAAAAAAGGCCCTGACTACTCAATAGCTCAGCATTTCGTTTCAAATCTCTTGTACAACGATATTCTATTTCGTCTTCATCTTCTTTTTCTGAAATAGTCGTCTGTACGCTTACAGGAACGCACGCTTCTGCGTCACTGCCGAAAAATAAATCAGGTGTCGGTTGAATAGTTTTTTTAATTAGCGCTTCCAATTGTTTATCTAAAAATTGTTTTCGTTCCGCTATTTGCTTTAGTTCTGCTTGGTAAAGCAGCGTTTTATATTCTGTCTTAAGCTCATGTATTATATCCATAAATTTACCGAAGTATTTAGTCTGTAATTGGAGCAAATCATTATTATCGAAGGCTATCTGAGTACTTTTAGATTCCTCTCCGAGAATTTTTTCGATTATTCCCTTATTTATAATAAGATCCAATTGCATTTGTGGAAGTAATCCCTTTAATCTATCCAGTATTTGAGATTCTCTCTCAGGCACTGTTCTTGCGGTTTGAGTACTAAACGCCATTGGCTGTGGCACTGTTCTTGCGGTTTGAGTACTAAACGCCATTGGCTGTGGCACTGCTCTTGCGGTTTGAGTACTAAACGCCATTGGCTGTGGCACTGCTCTTGCAGTTTGAGTACTAAACGCCATTGGCTGTGGCACTGCTCTTGCAGTTTGAGTACTAAATGCCGTTAGCTGTGGCACTGTTCTTGCAGTTTGAGTACTAAACGCCGTTAGCTGAGGTATCGTTCTTGCTGTTTGCGCTATGAACACCGGATGCGGAGGCATTGCTCTTGTTGGTTGAGCTGCGCGCGCTATCTCTTCTCCAGTTTGAGAAATCTCACCGTTTAACCATCGCATAACTTCAGGAGGAAGATCGCCAACCGTGGGTTTCTCCTGGTATAGATATGACTGCCGAATTTTAACACGTATGGGTTGACCACAGACAAGAACAAATCGGTTCGACCCCCCAAAATTACCACGTCCTCCCTCCCTTAATTTTTCCATTTTATGCTCAATATCAGCATCAGTAACTTTATTAGAAAAGACGATAAGTACTTCACAATTGGAAGGAATTTCATGGCCGCCTATTGATGTTACCAGTCGAGTCTGGCTATCAGTTTTATCTTTCTTATATATATATGTTCTCTCTTTGCCCATCTTTATTACCTCCGACAAATAAAGACCACAATATACAACAAAAGATCCTATTGGGCAATAATATGAACATCAGCCCTGTTATTGCTCACGCATAAACAGTTAATGCAACCAAAAGCAGATCTGTTTCTTATCATCCCTGCGGAGTAGACACGAGAAGAAAGCTGAATAATTTATGGAAAAACACAAACCTATTTCAGATAATTTTATACTCTCAATTGGTGCTTATGATACAAGAGGTCAATTTACAACTATCCTCAATCAGGCTATGCTGAACGCGCAATAATAGGATTAGTCGTGCGAGCAAACTTAGTCCAGGTAATACACGCTGTAACCGGAGTTAGGTCTAATACGTTAGTTATTTGACGTATGCTTTTTTAGGCACATCAAAATTATAAAGGATACCAAAGGCTACTTGGGCGGTATTTGCACGAATTTTAGTATTTTTCGTGACGCCACCAAAAGGCTCAAAAACCCGGCTTTTAACACGGTCGTAATTAATCTGATTATAATCCATCATCACCGTCCATTGCTCCGTAAGATCATGGCGAACACCTGCACCATAACGGATACCATTGCGATTTTTAGTCATGCTCTGTATTGTAGGATCTGATTCTCTGATTTTTAAGCGCCCATTAATATAGCCCACGCGACCATAAAACAAGGTATTATCGGAAAGAAAAAATCCAGGTAATAAACTGACGCCTTCACTGTTTTTAAGCGTAAATGTAGTTTTAGCAAAGGTTTGGTTTACGTATTCATCATTAATCAGTTTATAGGTCAGTGAACTAATATTTGCATTCACTTCAGCAGCCAAATAATAGCGGTTGTAAACCCGACTATAACCTGCAAAAAGAGAACCAAAGACACCTAATCCTGCAAAATGCCCTCTATCGACAACATTAAACGAACCTGGACGCATTACATGAGCGCTTTGGGTAAAACTTGCCCCCTCAGGACCAACAGCGCCCCCCACGTAAAAACCAGAAAGACAGGGGGGGGCTAATAAAGAAAGAGCCGTGGCTATGATTGTTTTCCTTAACAATTTATTCCCTAAAAAATTATTGAAATTCATTGTATTAGAGCATGCTTTATATATCAATCAATTACTATAAAGTACGGCAAAGAGAAATATTGCCTGTGTCTACAGATTAAAAAAATCATGGGTAAATGCAAAAAATACACATGAAAAAGCCAAGGACTTAACCCCTGAAGCGCCCTTTATTTTACTGAAAAAAAACGATTAACTAAGTCCCAATTACATGCTAGCCTTATAGCCGCACCTCAGGCTCTATTTAATACGACCAACTCGGTTCTGCAAAAGCCCCAAAGTACAGCAATTCAGAAATCTATAATTAAACCATAGCAACACCTACCATGAAGGAAGCAATAATGAGCGGCTATTATGATGCAATGATGTATGTCCTTTTGGCGTCGATCGCTTTTGTATTCCTTGATAATCTTTGTCAAGAGGTCAGTCCGGTGGTTGCCTTATTTGTCATGAGTGGTATTGCGCTGCTCTGTTTTAATTTACTAAGCGCGAAAAGCCTGAAAAAAACGTATCAAAACCTATACGAGCACCGATTACTATTTTTTATGATGTCTTTTGCGCTGAGCATTGATTGGCTTTGCATGCTCTATGCAACCTATCTGTCAGATCCTTTTATTACGATGACGGCACTTTTTAGCACCTCGGCTTTTTTAGGCTTTCTCAGCCTTTATAAAAAAACAGGGCTCAGAATACATCTTGTGAGCATGCTGCTCCTCATCATCAGCCTGGTTGTTTTATACTTTAACTATAAAATTCAGACGTCTGGCTATCTAGGTTATGGGATCCTATTAGGCTCCTTGGCGGGAATTGCTTTTTTTATCTATATGATCACCTCAGAAATGTTATGTCGCCGTGGCAATATGTCTGTAATCCAAGTATTAGCGACACGCTTTTGGGTATTATTTCTTGGTTCTGCCTGTTTTATCAACCTGCATCAACTGCATGGGGTGTTGCAACAACACGGATTAGCATTGATGGCTATTAGCATCGGTTCACTAGTCCTGCCAATTTATTTTAATCAACAAGCAATCCAAAAATTAGGTACGGCGCTTGCCTCTATCCTTATCAGCTTGGTGCCCTCGACAACCTACCTGATTTACACCCTATGGAACAGAAACCTGGTGCTCATTAATGTGCTCGTGTGTGTCCTTATCACTTCAGCTCTTATTTTGCCCAAATTAATTAGCCTGCGTCGAGCGGCTAAAGCACCCGCATGTTAATTTTTTTCAAAAAAACAGAGTCTGTTGCGAAGAGCACTTGCTTAAGAAACTATTCTTATCCTTTACGCCTGAAAAAATCCGGGACGCGCATTACGAAGGGACAAGTCATCGCGATTATTGCCAATTCCACCAGCACTGAAGAATACAAATTAAAATCCCCGCTATCAGGGATCATTATTGGTGAACGTATGTTGCCACTGGTCCATGCAGGGCAAGCCTTGTTTCATATCGCCAGTTTTGCAAAATTAAATGTCGTCGAAGAACAATTAGAAAATTTACAAGAGGCATTTAATTTAACTGACGATGAGGAGCACTTATAACCTCAACCGCCTTCTTCATTGCAGTCCGTATCTTTGCTAAAATACAGCAACAAGATTGCCAATAAAACACAAAATGGCAATACCCCAAAATCGGTAAAAAAACTCTAAAAAAGGTAATTTTTTGTGTGGTATAAAGGTGATACAGAACAGATAACGATTAATTTATACATTCAGCCAGGGGCAAAACATACTGAAATTGCGGGATTTCATGGTGAGGCACTTAAAATTCGGTTGCATGCGCCACCAATTGAGGGCCGTGCCAATGAGGCCTTACTTAAATTCATCGCCCAAATTTTTGCCGTGCCAACACGACAAGTCGTATTGAAACGAGGCGACAAATCACGGCACAAGACACTGATAATTACGGGAAGCCGCATTGATCCTGCAAATATAGTTTGAGGATAGTGAATTAATTACATCCATTAATCACTTTATCGTTTATAAACACGCCTGTCTTGCATCAAGCATTAAAGAGCGCTATCTTAATTCCTTGGGTAACAATTAACCACCATTTACCCTTGATAGGGAGAATATCGCGATGACGGGTGTAGCCAGTGTTTTAAATGGATTAAGTAGTATTGGTGCGTCAGCTCTTGCCACACAACCAGGGCCACAATTAGCAGAAGCAATTGCCACCTTAGTTGCCATCGGCGTCGTTGGCGCAGGAACATTAACCGTAATTTCCTACAAAGAATGGACGGCTTACCAAGCCAAAAAACACCGTGAAAAAATACTCGCGATAAACAAACTGCATGCAGACCACCTGCAAAAGCTAACCATACCCGGCGGCACGACTATCCCAAGCTTACCACCCATTTTTCAATTTAAGACAGAGCCAACTGCTGATGCAAAAGCCACTTCTGAACAAATCGATTCTCTGCATTATAATGATGACGAAGTAGCCGATATTGGTAGAGTGCTTCCGGAAGTGCCGGTGGAATTAACGCGTTATCGGCAATCGGTTCTGGATGCACTATTAAAACTGAAAGAATATTATTTCCATCTAGGCAAAAACGATGATGTGACTAAAGGTGTTTTATCCTATTTGCTCAATATTCTGCAAAATAGGTGCTTAAGTTTTGCCGGATATGATTATGACATCACCTACCTTAATGCCCTAATTGCCTTTATTACGGATTATGCCTCACAAGACCATAGCGAGAACAGCCCCCATTTCTCACATCTGCGGCCAGTGTACACCTCATTAATGGATGCCGTGCAAAACCTGGAGAAACATAAAGAATCGATGTCTTTGAGTAAATTAGTGGATGAGACGCGCAATGCCTGTCTTGATGAAAGTAATCAATTAATCCGCTTATTAGTAAAAATGGTTCTCCCAGGAAAATATCAAGCCATCGCCGATACTGTGGCGCAAAAAGAATTAGCACAAGATATTATACGTAGACCCTATATTGATCATGCCTTCTGGGGACTACCTATTTTAACCCAGAAAGAAATTGATCTACCCAACTCTATTTTTCATAATTGGATCATGGACATTGCCCAATACTACCTCCTTTCACAAACTCCGGGGACTATTGTACATGAGAAAAAAATCATCCATCCCGAAGACCTCTTCACCTTTATTAATTGGGCCAAACCAGCACTCGCCCAACAGGAACTGGCTAAAAAAGACAAACAACAACCAATGCTCTCCAAACCAGATAAAAACAAATTACATCAAGGGCTGGAGTTAATCCATAAAGTATTCAAACAATCACCCAACTTCATTAATAGTAAACTTACTGGTTCGGAGAAAGAACCTGAATTTGTGGTAATTGAAGAGGATAAAGAACTGCTTGATGCCAGTGAAGTGATGGCTAATTTTACGCACTTAATCCATGGCGTTATTTCCCTACAAGCCCTTTGTGCTGAATTAGCAAGTAAAATGCAACAGTTAGGTTTGGATTTTTTTGATAACCAGGATAACTTTAATAAGATTTTTGCCGCATTTAACACCTTGTTTACCGTGGTGCAAAACGATTTACAGACGATGAAACAAAAAATGGTAGAAATATCCGTTGCCAATAAAAATACCTTACGTCTAGCAGATAAAATACAATTTCAAGATGCGGTTAAAAACGCATTAGAACAAATTGAGTTTCGCGTATTACCTGCGGCCGAAAAGGTGAAAAACTATAAAAATAAGCACCCAAAAACCGTAGATACTTCGGTGCGAGAAGCACTTTCGGCCGCAGAATTTTTCCAACAACTATATGGGATAACCCCATCATCACCACAACCAACAGCACCTAAGGTGGAAGCGCAGTTTCCCAAAGAGAACCCCGCCACTACGACAGCAAATCAAACGCCATCAACAATTGCCGAAATGGCATCGGCCCTTGATGCGTTCAGCTCCCAGTTATTCATCGCAGTTGCAAAAATTCAACAAGAACGATGCCAAGATCCTAATGCCGCCACCTATCAAAAAATTCAAAATGCACTCAGAGACTTACAAATAAAAACCATTACCATGCTCAATGAAAAAAACCAAGGGGCAGATCGTTTAAACAAAACCCAAAATATCTACACACTAACTTATTCCCTATATGCAGAAACCATTCAATTTTTAGCACAACACCCCGATGATCGGAATAAAGAAAGGGATGAATTTGTCGGAAAAATCCACACGCAATTAAATTGTGTTGAAAATAGTGCGTTTATTGATCGGCATCATAATAGTATCCCCAAATTAATTTACGAAAATTTTGGCTTCTTCCAGACCGCAACACGCACTAAATTATCTGTCTTAGATAGCGCCTGTCAAAATTTGCGGAGCGAAGCGAGCACGAAAGCCTGGGTATAATTATTAAAGCAAAAGAATAACTGCTTCGCCTACCCCCTCGCTGGCGAAGGAAACCTCGCGTCAATCCGCCGCAGACTAAACAGTCTCCTGCCCCATTGTTCATTGAAAACAGTCCGACATTTCGTTAATATCATCATTCAAATCATGGGATTTTTATCCGCTCAGGAACGATAAGATTTACCCTAATAATGGATAGAACCGATCTGACTGCATATGAAAGGACTAGTGATTAATTTTTTATCTTTTTTGGTCTTCTTAGGAGTTATTCCTCTAGTTACGCTTTTCATCCAATTTATCTTAGTCGGATTTCATGGCTTTAAAAATCATTATGCAAAATGCAAAAACTACACCCCGCGAGTAGTGATCATTATTCCCGTTTGGAATGAAGAAGATGTCGTCGGTCTTAGTATCGATAGCTTGATGTGCTTACACTATCCAGAAGACCGCTTACGTATTTATGCTGTCGATGATGTCAGTACCGATAAAACCCCAGAAATTATTGAAGCAAAAGCCCAACAGTATCCTAATCGTGTCTTTAATATCAGACGTCCAGCAAAGATTGATTTTGGCAAAGCAGCCGTAATTAATCATGGTTTAAATATTATTCTTAAAGACACCTGGGCAGAAGCCATTATGATTATTGACGCGGATGTGATGTTTGAAACCAATACCTTAATCAGAATGACGCGTCATTTAGCAGATCCCCAAATAAGTGCCGTTACCGCCTATATTAAAGAAGGACAGATTCATGGCAATTTACTGACTCAGTTTATCGGTTTTGAATACATTGTTGCCCAAGCAGCAACACGACGAGCACAAAATGTGCTTGGCGTCATGGCCTGTCTGGCTGGTGGCGCACAATTACATACACGAGCAAGTATTGAACAAATAGGGGGGCGCATCGATACCTCCACACTGGCAGAAGATACTTATACGACATTTAGTACACAACTGCACAAGAATAAAGTCATTTTCGATGGCAATGCCATCGCCATCGCCGAAGAACCCACTTATATTAGTGATTTATGGAAACAACGTTTTCGTTGGGCTGAAGGCAATATACAAATTACCCGCTTTTTTAAAAAAATATGGTTCCATAGAAACACTCCTGGCGGACTTGGGGGTATTTTTTTTGGCTTGATTTGGTTTAGTACCTTATTGATGCCATTGACGATGATTATCACCTCAATAGCGCTAAACATCCTCTATTTTTTAGACGCCAACATATCTTGGCAACTCTTTCGGATTTTTTCTTTACTTAGTATGGTTTCTTATTTATTTACCACATTTTATAGCTTTAGCCTTGACCCAGGCACCGCCAAAAGAGTGTGGTTTGCCGGGATTATATTTCCAGGATTATTGTCTTTACTTAATATGCTCATAGCTGTTTTTCCCCATCATGCAGAGCTACTCGTTCATCAATATTTTTCCACCGCCTGGGCACAGTTTTATGACCGTTATTATCTAATCTGGGTTAATAGCTGGATATCCTTGTGTATGTTTTTTGCTTGGGTGGTTTATCGTTTAGATAGGGCTAATGTTCCGCAAAAAATTACGAATAGCTTACTTCTGCTTGTCGGTTATGGGCCGTTGTTATGCGTCATCACGTTTTCCGCCTATATTTCACAATTTTTTAACCACGAAATGAACTGGAATAAAACCATTAAAACGGGGAAAGCAGAACAAAAAAGAAAAGTACGAATCTCACCGTATAACTTTAAAAAGATCTTAGCCGCTGATAAGAAAGAAGAACTTCGTTTATTTTTTTATGAACTAGCTATTCTTACGCTATTAATCGTGCTGTGCTTTTTATACCACTATTATGGATTATCATGAACAAGAAATGGCGTATATACGGTGTAATACTTTGTTTATTAGCACATACACCCTTATTAAATGCAGAAAAGGAGCCCACATCCTGTACTGCAAATGAGGGGCTGACGTTATTAAACCAAACCAATCCGCCCTTTATACAAATCCAGACTATATTAAATGTTTGTGATAAAAGTATGCCGAATGATGTGCAGGTATTGCTTTTGCATGGCTTACTAGCCAGAAAAGAGGGAATGAAAAACAATCAATATACACAAGCCATTTCCTGGCTAGCCAAAGCTCGGGCCAGTGCCCCCAATACGGATAATATTCCAGCCTTGGAATTAGCGGTAACTTATGAATGGGCCAATCAACCCACTAATGCCCACGCAATTTATGAGCAAGTATTAGCGCAAACACCTAATTCACGTCCGGCACAACTTGGTTTAGCACGCACAGCAACCGCAATGAATGATTTAACTCAGGCACTGGCCCTTTATAAAACATTATTAAACGCAAATCCTAAGGATATCGACGCATTAAATGGTATGGGGCGCGTAATGATGGCCTATAAAGAATTTGATGAGGCAGCCACCTATTTTCAGCACGTCCTGACTCTACAACCGAATAATAATGATGCACAAATCGGTATCAAGCAAGTGAAACAGCTCGCCAGTCAAGCAATACAATTGGATTCAACGATTGCCCCCATTTCTACCTGTGATACAGCTCAGGGATTGCAATTAATTAATCAGCCATCACCACCGCTATTATTAGTACAGCAAATTCTTCTCACTTGTGATCGTGAAAAAAACACCGACGTGCAAGTTTTACTGTTGCATGGCTTAAATGAACGGGCACAAAAAAAATACCCACAAGCTATTGCGTGGCTAAGAAAGGCAACCGCGGTTGCTCCCCCAGATAATCCCACCCCAGCATTGGAATTAGCCGTCACCTATGAATGGTCACATCTGTATCTAACAGCAAAAAGTATTTATGAAGGACTCTTAGCAACTAAGCCCGATTTACGTCCCGCCTTATTAGGTAAAGCCCGCATTGATTTAGGGCAAAATAATAATCCTGCGGCGCAACTTATCTACACAGCATTGCTACGCAACAATCCACGCGATGTCGAGGCCTTAAATGGTTTGGCACGCGTGCAACTGGCTGAGGGAAACTATAACGTGGCAAAAAATTATTTTGCGCAAGCTCTGCGTATTCAACCGCAAAATAAAGAAGCACAAATCGGCATGCAACAAGTCAATTTGGCAAAAACCGCACGCCAAACAGCAAAAGCTGGACCGCCGCCAGCGCCAGTCAAAGCATCGCCCTGTGATCCTGCTCGGGGTTTAATCCTGGTCAATGCAAACAAACCACAACTAAGTGAGCTACAACATTTATTAAATTATTGCGACCACTTAAAACCACATGACCCCCAAGTATATTTACTGCATGGTTTGTTAGCACGCTCACAAAAAAATTATTCCGCAGCCATACATTGGCTTGAACAAGCAAAAAATGCCGCTCCTAGCAATGATCCCGTACCTAGCCAAGAATTAGCACTGACCTATGAATGGTCGTTACAACTAAAAAAAGCACAAGCCCTTTATCAGGAATTACTTCGCAAAAATCCAAAATCACGATCTGCATTATTGGGCCTTGCGCGCGTTGAAACAGCCGAATACCATATCCGCATTGCCCGCCTTATTTATACCCAATTGCTAACAACCAATCCTAAAGATATTGATGCCTTAAATGGCATGGGTCATTTGCAACTAACCGATAAAAAATTCAAACAGGCACGCACCTATTTTAATGAGGCACTGCAATTAAAACCAGGAAATAACGATTCGGTGATCGGCTTAGCACAACTCAATAACTCAACACGTTATATGGCCAGTTTTAATCAAGGACAGTATCGCGTCCAAGGCCAACAATCGGATAGCAGTGTGCTATATGGGTATGCCGACATTAATGCCACCGACCGCATAATCGGCATTGCCACGCACAACAGCAAACAACTACAATTGGATCTAACCGTTGAACCCACTGTGTTGCCAAATAATAGTATTTTTCTCGGCTATCAGCACCAAATACCGGGCAAATACGGCTGGGGCATCAGTTATGATGTTCGTCAACATAATAGCTTACCGGTAGAATCACGGGCTGGCGGAACCGGAAATATTTACCTGCTTTCCGCATTACAGTGGTTTGGTGGGTTTTGGGCAGGTTATCCATCACCATGGAACAATCAACTTTATTTTTCAGGCCTCACGTACTACACCAAGCTGCCAGTTAATCTAAGCGTAACCGGCTTTTGGGGGAACGAAGAGCTGGGAGGACAAACCTCTACCTATACGGTTGATCTCAGTAGAGAATTGGCAAATTCTGCCTTTTATAACCTCGGTGCTTCTTATAACGCAACGCAAAAATTCTGGGGCTATCATGGGCGCCTTATTTGGCCTACCTTCAAACATCAAGCGATTGAAGGCTCTATAGAGCACTATAACTATAATGCCGTAACTATTTTCGGCGTAGGCTGGCGTGTGTATTGGGCTTAATTACTATCCTTGGTTGTTCTATAAAAATACTAGATTGACTCCATAGACTATAATTAATTGATTGATTTTATTGGGCGTCGAGCTACATAGGGAGAGTGTACTCATGAAGATTTTAATTACAGGAGCAGGAGGTGCTGCGGCCATTAGTGTTTGGAAGAGCCTTGGCCAAGACCATGAAATTTATATGGCAGATATCGATCCCTGCGCTGCTGGTTTATATTTGGTTCCCCCATCACAAAGATTAATAATTCCACGTGGCAATGCCCCAGAATTTACATCGATTTTGCGCCAAGAATGTCAAAGAAGACAAATCGAATTATTAATTCCCACTGTAGATGCTGAATTAGCGCCTCTAGCGCAACAAGCAGAACACTTTAAAGAGCTCGGCATCAAGCTGCCATTAAGCTCTGCAGAAACATTACAACGCTGCGCAGATAAATATGCACTGTTAACCCATTGCCAAGATACGGGCTTGACGCCTGAATTTGAACTACTAACACCACAAACAAACTTAACCACCTGGCAATTCCCTTGCTTTGCCAAACCTCGCCACGGCTCTGGCTCAAATGGCGCCATGACCATTAATCATCAAGGGGAACTGGAACTATTACCCAAAGACAGCAGCTATTTAATTCAAGAATTACTCCCGGGTGAAGAATACTCTGTTGATATTTATATTCATAGTGGTGGTATTCCCATTGCCGCTGTGCCGCGACTGCGCATGAAAATTGACTCAGGCATTGCCGTAGCAGCACAAACCTGCATTAATCCGCAGTTATCGCAAATGGCCGTGGCTATCGCTCAACAAGCAGGAATTACCTATGTTGCTAATGTCCAATTTAAAGCCGACCAAAACGGACAATTTAAATTATTAGAAATTAATCCACGTTTTCCAGGAACGCTGCCATTAACTGCTGCGGCGGGGATTGATATACCGCTTTTGCTCATTGATGACATTTTAGGCAAGCCATTTGCGGCGCAATTACTACCGTTTAAAGAATTAATGGTCGTGCGCTATTGGACCGAGCATTTTTTCGCCATTGAGGAATGGAACGCACTATGTCCACGTTAAACTTATGGTTAATCAGACATGGCGAAAGCAGCGTTAATGCCGGAGTATGGAATCCTAATCCTGCCAGCGCAGCGTTGACTCCGTTAGGAAGAGAACAAGCACAAAAAGCCGCCACAGAAATTATAGAGCAACCGACGTTAATTATTACCTCTCCTTTGCAGCGAGCCCAAGAAAGCGCCCAATACATCAGACAAGACTGGCCAAAAACAGTGACCAGTATTTGGCCTATTCAAGAATTAATTTATCTTGCGCCGACCAAGTTACAGCACTTGTCTCCTCTAGAAAAAAAAGAGCGTATTAATATTTATTGGGAAAAAAGCGACCCGTTCTATTGTGATGGCGAAGGCGCGGAATCATTTGCCACATTTTTGCAAAGATTACTGCAGTTTCATGAGCAATTATGCAAGCAACAAGGGTTTGTCGTAGTTGTTGGCCATGGGCAATTTTTTAAAGCCTACCAGTTAGGCTTAACTTATGGTTTTCAAGCAACTTCAGAATGGATGCACTTATTTCGCCAGCAAGAAACCATGCACCCCATAAAAAATAGTGAACTGCTTAAACTAGTATTGCCATTATAGAGCACCAAATAAGGTCATTACAAAAGCAAACTCTTTAGGCAATTGTCGAGGCCAGAAAAATACTGTTTAATATTTTATAGTCTAAAATATAAGTACTCGTTAGTCTTAACAGTTGAATATATTGTGGAAAAACACCCCTATAAAATTTTACTTATCGAGCCCAACCTTGAGGTCGCAAGTGCAATTTTAAAATGGTTGCAAGACAAAGCTGTCATGACCCACATAGTACATAACGCTGATGCCCAAGCAAAGGCTGAATTAGCTACCTGGGATGTTGTCATTACAGACATGAACAGCCCGGATGTCAATGACTTAGATATCACCATGATTGTAAAAAAGACAAACCCTGATATCGCGGTTCTTATTGTCACCGAACATAAGAAAGTAGATTTTATTATTTCGGCCATGCAAAATCATGCCGATGGTTTGATCTTTAAACCTTTAGAAGAAAAAGAGTTTGTCGCCAAAGTCTTAAAATTAGCTCACGACTCCAGGATAAAACGCTCTAAAGGGAAAAAAACTGTATTGGCAATAGGCGCCCATCCAGATGATGTGGAAGTTGGTTGTGCCGGCGCATTAGCAAAGCACCGCGCCGAAGGCGATGCACTTAACATTCTCACCTTAAGCACAGGTGGGCAAGGCGGGTCTTCAGTAACAAGAAAAAAAGAATCCCAAAATGCGGCCAAACTTCAAGACGCGCATTTATTCCTGGGCAATTTTATTGATACTGAAATTAGTCATGCCTTCACTACCATTCAATTTATTGAAAAAATTGTGCGACAAGTACAGCCTACGCATGTTTATACGCATTCATTTCATGACAATCATCAAGATCATCGCAATGCCTACCATGCAACGATCACGGCTTGCCGAGAAGTTCCTAATTTATATTGTTATTTATCGCCCTCAAGCACCGTTGATTTTAAGCCCAATATATTTATTAACATCGATGGCTTTATTGAAATAAAACTATTGGTAATTGAAGCATTTTCCAGCCAATGTAACACGCGTCCCTACCTTGAACCTGATTTAATCAGAGCAACGGCACGGTATTGGGGGCGCTTTTGTAATTATCACCTGGCAGAACCGATGGAAGTAGTTAAAGGCCACTCATAAGCATCGCGAAAGAGCTACTGAAGCCTTGGTAACAACGCCCTCAAAATGGTCCGTAGCCTTTTTTCCTTCCTGTTGGAAAAAAACAAACCTATTCTCTTGGCGCAAATGAGTTGTTCTTTCTTGTGCCGCACTTAGGGTCATCGTGAGCTTGTCTTTAACCGCTGCATTATCAAACCCCATATTGATTTTGGCTTGCTGAATTAGCTGCTTCATCTGCCCTTCTAATTTTTCAGCTTCTAAAACAAATAATACACCATTAAAAATTAAACAACGCATAAACGTTTTACTGAGTAAGGTAGTTATGGGTTTGAACATCAAAGACAATGAGAATTTGGTTAAACCTATGGTATGTTCCTGTTGATAAAGCGCTAAACATTTTGCTAAAGCGACCATACGATGCATCAAAGCCACCTTATCCGCTAATCCACGCACCTCGGCCGCAGACATCTTTTTAAAATCATGAGCATTCATCTGTTGCCCTGAGGCGCTATTCAAAGCAGCAGTCGTGGCAATAATTTTATTTTCTGCCTGTTGAATTAAGAGCTGTTTACGATGCGCCATAATTGAATTAGGAGTTATGGACTGGGTCAGCTCATCAACTGTTGTCGCCGTTTTAAAAAAAAGATCTTTGATAAATTGGGGTGCTAATCGACCTAGAGTCCTTTGCGTTAAGGTACTCAATAGACCAACCGTAAAGCGCGCAGAATGAATGAATGACCGTACGCCCTGAATGGCAAGTGTCGTTTTCTGATTCACGTGAGGGATACTGGTGTCTAAATCCAACCAAATCTTGGCAAAATAAGGATGGTTATGCCATAAACGGTAGGGTTGTGCAAAATCCTCCGTTAACAAAATTCCTGCGTTTAACAATTCAATGAGTTTCTTATAAGCAACAATTTCTCTAAATGCAGTAACTTTAGAACTCAATAAATTTTCTATTTTAGCAAAAAGAGTAATGACGTTGGCAACACTTTCTTGTTCCGCATTATATTGCCCAATAAGCTCGCTCGTAGCAATTTCCAGCTGATTTATCAGCTTCTCAGCTACGGGTTCCTCAGCAAGCCAATGCATCACTTGTTCTAAAAAGCTTGCGCCTGGTTGTTGTGTACTGTCTGGGTAAGCCCGTTTAAACGCGTCATGATGTTCCTGGCTGCGGCAATAAAGATCGATTCTTCGTTTCATTTCCACCGCAGCACATTGAATGCCAGGACGGCCGTTAATTAATTGAGATACCACCAAGGAATTGCCTTGATTAATGGCGGCATAACGCTCTAGGTGAGCGTAATAAATTAAAGCAAATAAGAGCGAGTCAGGTGTATTCACATCGGGTAGGTGCATTAACTGCCCTGAGGCCGAATTATTAAAAGGAGGGCCTAGTTTACGCGCAGCAGCATTGATCTTTGTAGCATACTGCATTCCCCAAAGGAAATTGGCCTCGATTTGCACGCCTTCGGCGATCATTGTACGTGCGCCTATCCAGGGATCGGTCTGCGTATTTTTTATTTTAGCAGCCAGGCCATCCAAATCATCCGCAAAAGCACACCACCATTCAGTCAAGTTCATTTTTACTTGTTATCCATTGGCGAGTATAAATCAACAGGTAATCAGTATTGTATAAAATATTTATTAAAAGAACATTAAGAAGTCAAAAAAAACAGACTCTATTGTCACATCACTAAAGATTATGACAATAGAGTACAGACAATTAATGTTTATTAACAATAACTCTAAGCGCTTGCAATTGCAAAACAGCACTATCCATATAATGCTCGCTGTCTTGTAACTGTTGCTTGAAAAAGCCTATTTCATCATCACGAATACCAGGATTGATCGCTTGCAGTGCTTCAAGCCGCTGCACTTCATGGCTAATGTTTTTGCGCATGAGTGCCTTAGCCTGCGCAATAATCTCGCTTAATTGCCCTTCAGCAGTAGGCTTGCTGTGCGCCAAAATGATTTCAATTTCCTCATGTATCTGTTTGATGATAGGATAGCCTAAATGGCGTTTAACCGACTGGCATAACTGATTTAAGCGCACATAGTCCAACACTTTCGTCAAATTTTTTCCAGAAACATCCATAAATAGCCGAATCGGTGTTAACGGTAAAAAGCGATCCAGTTGCAAATATTTAGGTGCGGCGCAATTAACCGTAAAAAAGGATTCTAAAAATACCGTACCAGCCGGGATACTTTTAATCGAAATAGTCGCCAAAGCAGCATTACCCACTTCAGAATCCAGAATCATTTCCATACTCTCAGTGACCATTGGATGTTCCCAACTTAAGAACTCCATATCCTCTCGTTGTAAGGCCTTAAGCCGTGAATACGTAACCGTAACACCCTCTTCTTTTAAGCCAGGGAAATGACCTGTTTTCATATGTTCTGTGGGCTGCAGGATTTCCGTCGCTTCAGAGTGATATTCATGATCAATGCCATATTCATGGAAAATTTGCGCCATGTAATTTTCTAAATCCAAACTGTTCTCCTCCGCCTCAATCTCGGCAATTAAGGCTTCAGCCTGTGGCGCATTACAAGAATTCATCTCCAACAAACGATCGCGGCCGTCATGCAACGCCTGATTAATTTGTTCTACACGCGCTTTGGTATCGACAATAAGTTGCGCCAACAATTCATCACTGGCGGCCGACAATGCCTGATCAAGAATGGACAGCAAACGCGGTTCAAATTCCTCATAAAGAGTAAAACCAACAGAACAACTTTTGTTAAAGAGATTAAAGCCTTCATGATACCAACGAAACAGTTTTTCTTGGGCCGTATTCGCTAAATAAGGCACATGAATTTCAATGTCGTGCGCTTGACCAATACGATCTAAACGACCAATGCGTTGTTCTAATAAATCAGGATTAATGGGTAAATCAAATAAAACCAAATGATGTGCAAATTGAAAATTTCGTCCCTCACTGCCAATTTCTGAACAAATCAGCGCTTGAGCACCATTTTCTTGTTCCGCAAAATAAGCAGCCGCACGGTCACGGTCAATAATGGTTAAGCCTTCATGAAAAGCGGCGCTGCGAATGCCGGCTTTTAATTTAAAATGGTGTTCTAAGGCTATGGCCGTTTTGGCTTTAGCACAAATTACCAAAACTTTATGAGGATAAAGTTCATTTATTTTATTGGCTAACCAGGCAACTCGTGGGTCTTTATCTAACCATAGCTCCTTATTACTGAAACTATTTTCTGGAGATAAATTAACCAACCCTGACTGCTCGGCAAGTAAGGAATAAATTTCCGGATGCGCCAAAGGATAAGAATGCACATGACGCGCTGGAAAACCTTGTATTGCCGCGCGCGTATTACGAAAAAGTACGCGCCCAGTTCCGTGACGATCCAACAGATTTTTAATCGATTCCTGGATGGTACGGCCTTGGGCATCGCCTAAATAACTATCCACCTGTTGTTTTAATGCCGGGTTTAATGCGTCCAGTGCGGTGTCTGCACCATAAACAAGTAACTCTTGGACTAATTGATTGATTTCTTGATAACCAGCGTCCTCTTGTTTAAAGGCAGAAAAATCATAATAGCGCGAAGGATCGAGTAACCGTAAACGGGCAAAATGACTGGCAATACCAGCCTGCTCCGGAGTTGCCGTTAACAGCAGTAAACCTTTGCTTTGTGCTGAGAGTCCTTCAATACACTCATACTCGGGACTTTGCTCTTGCTCAGACCAATGCAAATGATGCGCCTCATCGACGATCAATAAATCCCAATCGCAAGCCAGAGCATGTGCCCGCGCTTCATCATGGTCCATAAGAAAATCCAGGCTGCATAAAACCAGACTTTCAGTTGCAAAAGGACTGGCACTATTGGCCGTTACTTCCTCCGCAGCATCCAGCCCATCCTCATCATCCAGATCATAATCATCGTCTTCACCATAATTATCATGCAATGGCTTATAGCGGCTCGCATCAATAATTGAAAAATGTAAATTAAAACGACGAATCATCTCAACTAACCACTGATGGATCAATGTTTGTGGCACCACAATCAGCACGCGATTTGCCCGACCAGTACACAATTGATAGTGCAAAATCATCCCGGCTTCAATCGTCTTACCCAAGCCAACCTCATCAGCAAGCAAAACCCGTGGTGCATGCCGCTGTGCGACTTCTCTGGCAATATAAACTTGGTGTGGCAAGTGACTGGTGCGCGAACCAAGCAGACCACGTACGTTTGATTGCTGCAAGCGGCTGGCATGATTTAGAGTATCAATTCTTAAACGGTACGAATTCAATTTATCCAATAAACCACTAAATAGTCGTTGTTGCGGCGTATTTAGCGTAATAAAACAATTGAGGCCGACCTCGCTAATACGGATTTCTTCCCCCTGTTCATCAATGCCGGTATAAAAGAACAGGCCTTGATGCTCATCAATTTGCGTCAGACGTACTTTCTGTTGGTTACTGGTGACAATTTCTTCACCGGCTTTATAAATAATACGACTAAGTGGCGCATTATCGGAGGAGTAAATACGCTCTTCACCTGCGGCAGGAAAACTGATGTGTACTTGTCTGCCACTTAACTCTGTAATAATCCCCAAACCAAGCTGGGATTCAGTATTACTTATCCAACGCTGCCCAATACAAAATGTCATAGAGAACACTATCCTTTAATCAAAATAAACACAACGGAACAGTATATCTTTTTTCAAAACATATGTCTCAAAATTAACGCACTGAATGCCAAATAAATACAAACAAGGGGGAATGTGGCTTGGCAGATAAATCAAGAAACGTTGCTTCATTTAAAATAATTACGTCTTATTTACAGGCTTTATGATCACAAAAACAACATCTCAACCTATTGACTTTACTGCAAAAATTAGAACTTGTTTTATTGGATCTTTTGGTTAAGAATAAAAGTTACAGGGAAATTATTAGTCATAAGGATAGGGACATGAGCGCTAATGAGCAAGAAGCAATTCGCACAGAGCAGGTTCCAGCTGAAAATAATAAAACCAGCACGGATGAACATAATGCACGCACGACAAATGCGGACGTCGATAATAGCAAAACGCATGCCTCCTTACCAGACAATACCGATGAAATTACCGCATTATTAAAAGCAGCACAATCGGATGAACAGGGTAATTTCCAAAAAATTATCATCACCCAAGACATATTTAAAAAAATTAAAGACAGCTTGCTGATAGCCATTCAAAGCATGGAAAAAAATCCGAGTCTTCTCTCACGTGCAGCGGAATTCTGGGGGGAATTACCGTTATGGCAAAAAATTCTCGGCGGGGTAACCTTAACTGTCCCCACATTAATTCTCGGAATTATTGCCAATCTTGGTTTTATGTTGGCAATTTGTGGGGTGACAACAATTGTCTACGCCGGCGGTGGTCTCATTCTTGATGATCACCATAAGTGTGATGCCAGCGTTACTGAAAGTTTAGCCAAAGGCATTATCGGTTTAGCTGATTTGCTGGAGTTAACGATTACCGCCTTAGATGCCATACGCCAAAAATTGACTGAAGAAGTTGACAAATTTACAGTAGAGAATGACCGTCTCAAAGAGAATGTTAACCAGTTAAGTTCCAAAATAGAAACCTTAGGTATTGAAATTACCGCGGCCGCGGAATTAGCGGTAGCGCTAAAAACAACGAAAGAAGAATTAGAAAAAACCGCACAAAACCTCAAAGACCAAGTCACGGCACAAAGCGATTTATTAGTGGCCAATCAACAAGAACTGCAAAAAATTACGGATGCTTATGACGCCAATCAACAGCTATTATCTGAAAAAATAAAAGATTTTTCGGAAACCGAACAAAAACTACAAAACGACCTAAAAAATGCAAGAAGTCTAGCGGACTACTTAGGTACCGTATCCAACCAGTTATCAAAAACTCTACTTAGTGATGATCAACAAAAAGAAGAATTTACTAAACGATTAAATGATTTTTTGCAAAATGGCAATGCAAGTTTTGCCGCATTGGCCGAACGTTGGTCTATCGCTGAAGAAAAATTGATGAAAACTGAAGAAAAGTTGACGGTGCTCAAGCAAGAATACCAAGAACTGAATAACACCCATAAAGAACTATTAAAGAAACAAGATGTTCAGGTAACCAGACTCGAATCGATTGGTGATAAGATAGGCTTTTTTGCACAAAATCAGGATAAAGCAACCCTCGTCCGCGAACTAAAAACTATATTTGCCATCAAGATACCTACAGAAGAAGACCAGAAAACAGTACCGAGCCAAACGTAAAAACAGGCCTAATGTAGTCCAAGATAGTTTCCCTCTGGACTACATTTTTAAGCGCTTGACATATTTATACTCAATTCTCATAATGGCCATCCCCACTAAATATTAGGGAAGAAAAATACCGTGCGCATCAAGGAATTATGCAACGAAATCAGTAGGATAAGCACTGAAATAACGGAAACAGCACAACAAATTTCCGTGCTAAGCCATACGAAAATAGAACTAGAACGGACGCTACAAGCGCTTAAAAATGAGCCATCTGCCCTCACCGACAAACAAAAAGAATTAGCCGAATTAGACTATCTGTATCATGAAAGTGAGAGAATGCTGACCGCAAAACAACAGCAGTTAGCCGAAATCAGAATGGAATTTATGCTCGAAACGGAAAAAATTAATGCGATAATATACGCATTAAACGAAACAATAGCCCAACTAACCCAAGCAGAGATGCTTAAAGAGGCATGTGATGATGAATTACTGGACATGATGCCAAAAACAGTTGAGGCACAATTGACAAACCAAGAGCAACAAATAAAACGGCTAGCAGGACTTGTTGAACGCAGAGAAAACCTATCAGCAGAGCAAGAAACGTACAAAGAGCTGCGTTTTTTTGCTGAAGCTAGTGCAGCAGCCAAAGATACTGCCGCGGCAGATTTAACCTACAGAAGAGAAGGCCAATGAACATCTACGTAAAAAAAATCGCCTCACCAGCAGAAATGCAACAATGCCTGGATATTCGTACTAAAGTATTCGTTGAAGGGCAAAAAGTTCCTCTACATGAAGATAGAGATGACAAAGATCAAGACAGCGACCACTATCTGTTGTTCATTAATGAACAACCAGCAGGTGTTGCCCGTGTTCGTTTTATGGACCAGTTTGCAAAAATTGAGCGCGTTGCCATTTTAGATGAACATCAGGGAAAAGGACTTGGCAAAGAAATCATGCAAAAGATTTTGGCCGATCTGCAACGGAACAAAGCCGTGATTACCGCAAAATTAAGCTCACAAACCCATGCGATCCCATTTTACGAAAAACTTGGTTTTAGCGTATGCAGTGAGGAATACCTGGATGCAAATATCCCTCATAAAGACATGAAACTAAGTTTTAATTAATCGCGCTGCGCTGCGCAGCGACCGGCATAAATCTTCTTTATCAGCTATTCGTAAGCCTTTAAAGCAGCGTTGATTGCCGGACGCTCGCTAAGTCGCACGTACCACTGCAATAAATAAGGAAATTGCTTCGCATCAATAACTTGCTGATAAAATTCTTGAAAACAATAAACCCAGGGCCAAATGGCCATATCGGCAATAGTATACGCCGCACCACTAATAAATGAGTTCTGCTGCAACTGTTTTTCCATCACCCCCATTAAACGCATACTCTCATCGGCATAACGCCGCATGGCATAAGGGACTTGTTCCTGAGCATAACGGTGAAAATGACCAAATTGACCGAACATAGGGCCAATGTGCGCTGCTTGAAAATAACACCACTCCACAACGGTAAATTTCTCCACTAAGGATGAGGGTAAAAATTTTCCATGTTTTTCAGCTAGGTATTGCAAAATAGCGACACTTTCAAACAAATAAAAGTCATGTTCTTGATCATGCAAAACTGGTATTTTATTATTAGGAGAAATTTTTAAAAACTCAGGAGCGAATTGCTCCCCCTTAGAAATATCAATTGCTTTAATCGTATAAGTCTGGGCTAGCTCTTCCAGCATAATGGTAGGCTTAATACCATTAGGTGTCCCATGTGAATAAAGTGTATACATTTAAATATCCTTATTTATCAAAATAACTTAACCCCAAAGTATAGCGTGCTTTTCTTTTTGGTCTATATATTAATAAAGGAGAATTAATTATGAGCTTAGCCAAAAAGGTAGCAATCCTTGGGAGTTCGTTGAATGTTGCCGCAATTCTTGAACGCTAACACGACTACATCGCCAGAAAACCCTGCTGAAATGCAGGGAAATAATTCTGCTTATTCTCTGCACTCAAAAAATCAATCGTACAGATGCAAATACGGTTAAAGATCTTCTTGCCCAGATACGCGCTGCAATAAATTACGGACTGCCCGCTAATGGCGATGAAAAACTGCCCAATAAACCACGATCGCCCCCACATTCTCTAAGCGTTATAAGAAAATCTCATGACCTCATCTTGAATGGAAGTATAAACGCCTCCTCGTTCTGCGTGAATGCGGTTGTCACGCAAAAGTCGTGCGGTTTTGGCAAAAAAATTATGCGTCAAATACGCGCTAGATCCAATTACTCCAGAAATAGTTTCAACGGCCATAACCGTCGGTGCAAGTTGCGCAGGCTCATCTTCTTTAAATGAAATGCCGCCACCATAAGTGGCATTTGCCATCCCGTGTACTTCCATATTCAGCACAAGAGTGACATTACCAATGAAGGGAAGATCAGCCGGAATTTTTTGTGAATCCAACGTCACGGCAATCGGATAAGATTCTGTTTTCAAAGGACCATAATAATCAGGACCCGTCGCATATTTAGTACCAGTAAAAGGATAGGTCAAACGCAAAACTGAACGAAATAGTGGCGAATAGTGAGCAACACAACTTGCCGTAGTATAACTTAGTGTACTCACCCCTACCGAAGAACAAACCGCTTGTCCCATCGTTAGTAAGAGCTCTTTAGGCGAAGGTTGACTTAAGTTGATTCCATAATGACTTTTATAATAATGCGCATCATAGCGATATTCCTGCCATTTCTTCAGCGTATCCCCCATGGTCTTTAAAATGACCCCCGAACCTACACAAAGCGCACTGCTAATATAAACCAGATTAGGGTCAATATAATCCGTTAAATTATAAAGGTTTTCGCCATTTGTTTTGCCACTTCCCTGTAACGGCAGGGTATAATTGATACCAAGACTAGTACCTTCTAGCTGCGCACTCACCGCTAAATTACCAACCGCAATTACGTCGCCAGAATAGGCCGCACAGAATGTTTTATTTAATTCTTGTGCCGCAGCAAATCCTATACCACCAGCGGCAGAAAAAAGCGTACCACTAAAAGACAATGCATTTCCTAATAGATCTAATGTTGTATCGACACTCCAACGCCAAATCCTACTTAATTTATCGTTCCATCCCATGACATCAATCCTTTTACTAACCATGTAAAACTTTGATTGCTCCATCTCGTTAAAGGAAAATCAAAATATTGACCCAAGAGCGGTCAGAATTTCTATCAAAACATAAGCATTTCAAACAGTCAACGCACCTTTGTTAGCGACTGCAAGGACTGTAAATAAGGGCTTACGCGTACCGCGCGATTGGTAAATATCCAACTAATACCGCGGTTTAATTCTCGGTACAAACTGTATTTCGAGTCCACAAAACCAACCCCCACCAACTGTTGCCCCGCAGTTAAGCGCCGGACTAATTTAGTCGTCAATAATAAGTAATGACCTAAGACACCTGCATAATGTTCCTTTAAGCTTAACGCACAAAATTCAGCAACATTATTATGGGCGGCAACCAATAACAAAGCGTGCTTGGGAACCTGTACTAAAGCATGAAAAATTGGCGCATCTAAAGTTAATAAATGATAATCCTCTCCCGCACGTAATTGATGTAAAACCTGCACTAAAACATCTTCATGTTGAAATGGTTTTTTTAATTCAATAAATAAGTGCAGCCGCTGCCCAAATTCAGCAACAACCTCAGCCAGAGTCGGTATTGCCGGAACTTGGGCGCGCAATTGGGCAAAGCTTAACTGGCTAATCAGCTGCTTATGTCCCCATAAGCGCGTTAACGAAAGATCATGATTCACAACCAAGACTTGATCTGCCGTGACCTGCACATCCAACTCAATACCCCAACATCCACACCGTTCTGCAGCTCTAAAGGCAGCCAGGGTATTTTCTAAGATCCCATGCGCATGATCATGCGCGCCACGATGTGCGACTACATGCGCTGCGTGTACCAATTCGCACACGGGTTGACGCCTAGGTATCAACGCAAAATAAGTGTCCATCATTTTTTCTAAAAAGCTCAACAGCATAGTTAGTTTCTCAAAGCCACGAATACCTTCATTCTATGCAGGGTCGATTAAAAAGGCAAAAGGTGGATTAATACTGTAATTTTCACGCATAACTATTCCATTAATAGGCCTAATTGTGTAAAAATAATAAGTTTTTTAAATCAACCTCTCGGGGCTACTGACATTTTGCGAATTTGCGGCAAAATAAAACAGGAGCAAGGTCAGCAACACCTGGGTAGATTGTCCTACTGAGACCTGTATATGCCATTAATTACCACCGATATCGCTCTGGCTGTTCGCGATTTACAGGCAGGGAAACCTGTTGCCATACCAACCGAAACAGTCTATGGCTTGGCGGCGCCAATTAATAATGAACAAGCAATTAAAGCTGTTTTTACGATGAAAGAACGACCGCTGAATCATCCATTAATTGTACACGTTGCCGCAAATTGGGATTTAAGTACCCTGGTTGCCGACATTCCTGCGTATGCCCGTCTGCTGATAAAAAAATTCTGGCCAGGCCCATTAACCCTGGTACTACGCTGTAACCCAACACAGATAAACCCCTTAATTAATGGCGGTCAAACTACCGTCGCCATTCGCTGTCCGGCACATCCACTGGCCCAAGAATTATTAACGCAACTGCAAATACCCGTTGTTGCCCCTTCAGCCAATCCTTTTGGCAAAGTTAGCCCAACCACCGCCTTGCATGTTCAAGACTCATTTCCGCAACAGGAATTAACCATCCTAGATGGCGGGCGTTGCACTGTAGGCATTGAATCAACCATTGTAGATGCCTCTAACCCAGAACATTACCAGATTTTACGCCATGGTCTTATTGATGAACAAAGCATTGCCGCGGTAATAACCGCCCCCGCGTTGGACCAGTCCAGCAGCATTCGCGTCCCCGGAAAATTAGACAGTCATTACCAACCACAAAAAACCTTATATTATTTTGCCAACTACGAACACTTGGCACAATTTTGCCAACAAAGCAGCGCTGAAATATATGCTATTGCCAGCAAATGCCCGGCAACCGTGCACCACGAGCACTACCATCCACTAGCCACTCAACCAGAACAAGCAGCCTTTGATTTGTACTTTCAGTTACGTGCAGCAGATGCCTCCAGCGCCCAATGCATTGCGATTGAACTGCCACCAGAAAGCGGCTTATGGCAAGGAGTCAGAGAACGAATTTTAAAGGCTGGAATCCCATATGCAGCAGAACAATAAAGCAATTCTGGGGCGAGCACATTAAATATCTCGCCCATCCGCCCAAAGATATTGACAGCATCATAAAATATAGGTAACTTAGCCGCCAATGCCGAGGTGGTGGAATTGGTAGACACGCTAGCTTCAGGTGCTAGTGGGGGTAACCCCGTGGAGGTTCGAGTCCTCTTCTCGGTACCATTAAGAAAATTAAAAACTGTTCTTAATGGTTCATAAATACACGCAACATATTGTTTATCATTTAAACAATACTGACAATCAAAGACATTCTCTCCTCAATTTTTATAGCGGTTTTTATAAAAAAACGGCATCGTTAAGTTAATTTAAAGGAATAAAGCAGGAAATCAGGCAGGAGGAGTTTCATGCTTCATCGCAACATTAATCTAACGTTATGAACGCTCTAATTTGTTTTCTTTTAGGTCTAATTTGAGAATTAATCAGACCTAGGCCATAAGTGTAGTTAATGTAGTCAACATTGGCTAAATTTCTTCATAATATATAACATCAGGTTCCCCTTCTATTTTTAATCCCCCGTCCTTCTGCTTACACATATTTCTTCCATCTACCGTTTTAATAATAGGTAATTGAGGTACTTCTACTTTCCCTCGAAGCGTCCCGATTACTTTGTTAGGTTGTGGATATATTATAAAATTTTCCTGCCTTCCATTTTCGCTTTTAGCAAAAAATTGAATTGGATTAGTCATAACCGCTCCTCCTTGAAAAATAAATAATATTTAAATTCAATAAGTTAATCTCAAATTAAATTGTCTCACCACTGGCGAGACAATTTAATTTATTATTCATCATCTAATAACAGTTCGTGCAATTTTTTTTGTAACAATTTTTTATCAGGGAGCTGAATTTGGTATTCAGCTATCAAAGCAGGAGATAAAGTCCTATTTAAGGAAAATTCCACAACTTCTTTATCTTTACTCGCACATAACAATAAACCTATAGAAGGATTTTCATGTGCTTTTTTCACCGTTCGATCTAACCCCTCCAGGTAAAATGACAACTTACCTAGGTATTCTGGTTCAAACCGTCCTACCTTTAATTCGACAGCAACCAAGCAGTTTAAGCCTCTGTGAAAAAATAGCAAATCTATTAAAAAGTCTCTTCCCCCCACTTGTAGTGGATACTCTGTTCCCACAAAGCAAAAATCTTTGCCTAATTCAATTAGAAAGTTTTTGAGCTTAGCTAATAGAGCGCTATGAAGATCTATTTCTTCATGTTCCTTCTGAAGACCTAAAAACTCAACCATATAGGCATCTTTAAACGCATTTTTTGCTTCTGGATGAGATTGTTCTAAAGCTCCTGCAAGCTGTACCGGACTTAGCATCGATCTCTCATAAAGCGCGGATTTAAATTGTCGCTCTAATTCTCGTTTACTCCATTGTTCTTGAATACATCTATGTAAATAAAAATCACGCTCTTCCTTGCTTTTACTTTGATTGATAATTATTAAATTGTGTGTCCAGGGTAATTGTCTCACCAGTGGTGAGACAATTTGATCCATATGATAAGTCTCATAAAATTGTTTCATTCTAAAAAGGTTGGGTCGTGTGAAACCTCTAATTCCTGGCTGAGTTCGAGATATATAGCTTGCCAACTGCTCGACTACTCCTTCACCCCATTCAGCAAGTGAAATTTTTTGGCTAATGTATTCACCTATACGCCAATACAGATCAATTAATAAGGTGTTAACCGCTTTATATGCCTTATTTTTTGAAGACGTAATCAAATTTACGATGTCCTCAAAACTTTGCTCGTGAGTATGTACAAGTAGTTTTTTCACCATCATAAACCCTATTACAATAATATTTTTTTAATTTTCTCATATGAGTTTATCGTCATTTACGCATTTATACTTGAATTTGAATCACCGGACGTCAATAAAAACAGGGGGCTCCTGTTTTATTCAATTCTACCAACCCCAAATTTAAATAATTTAGTTATGAAGATAGGTTACATAATTAAGTCTAAGTAATACGTATGACTTAGGCTTTTTATTATTATAGTCAAACTAGGCATAAGATAACCTCGCGCAAGTTTGTATTTATGCTAATTATAATAGTTCAAGGTGAACCTTATATTCACTCTATGCAATGTCTCTAAATTTATAACATAGTAGACAGCCGAAAATGCCTGGTGATTAAACCGATTAAATCGTTAACTAGTATAAATGGACATCGGATTATTAAAATCGACTTAGTAGACAAATAGGGTAATGAAATAGGCTGTAAAAGAATCCAGCAGTACAAGACTTTGAACCCTAGGGTTTAGGTGGGGTGCAAACGTATCAGTTCAGGCTTCCCACGATTAACGTGATATAGCACAACGCTGACAACAGAACGCTCTCCATAAAATGCTTATCGGTTCAAACATCTTTTACTGCTGGTTAAAGTAAGTATAGCACTTGAATTGCATACTAATAAATTTTAGTAACTATTTTTACTCAGCCAATCACTTAGTCTGCAAACCCATCTTTTTCCGCACCCATAATTTCTAGCAATAAAAAGCCAAGCCAATCCCAGAATTAAATTGCTTTAATTTATAAAATACCTAAGGAATATCGATTATTTTAAATTTGCACATTTTAGTTGGCCTCTTAAAGGATTATTGCTATCAAAAATTATTCGCTATAGCCAGGTAGTCTAGTGATGAAATCTGAACCCATTAATTGCGAAGGCGTTCTATAACCACCTTTTAGTTTATTTCTTAACAAATGCTCAGCAATTCCTAGGCTACTGGCTACAGTGAGAGCATAGCCATTAGCTGTTGTAATCCGAACTGTTTTGCTTTTCCCTTGTGCGTTTTTTGCTTCACCCCAGACATATGTTAGCTGGCTTTTAAATTGTTCAATACTAGGTCCTTTTTGCTCAGCGGCTTTCTTTTTAAGGAAACTTTGTATAAAACTCAAACCTAAAAACCAGCGTATATAATTGGCTCGTTGCAAAATCGATAATCTTTTAGGGCTTATGGGAACATATACTTCAATATTGGGTATGCCCGTTGTGTAATAAGCCGTACTTATATCGCCCCACGGAATAGTTGTGGCTAATTTTTCTCCTTTACCAAAGTCAATGAGGCGTGTTTTCCAGGCTAGGGAGACTGTTTTTATTTGACTATTAATGCGAACTTTTCCGCCAATAGCTAAACCTTCGACAGCTGTTTTTGCTGTACCAGGGGACATGCCAGAGTTCGAATCAAATCCAAGAGCCAAATAATTTGCATCAGGAAGCATTTGTTTTAATTGAGCTGCGATACAATCCGTGGGCGTGACATCAAATCCAACTCCTGGACAAAGAACAATGTTAGCCGCTTCTGCTAGCAAATTTTGGCTATGGGCGTATTCAAAGACAGAGATTTCACCGGTAATATCGAGGTAGTGAGTTCCAGACTGAACACATGCTGTTATCATTTGCTGACTTGTGGTAGAAAAAGGTCCCGCACAATTTAAGACCAATTGCACATCAGAAAGCTGGCTTATTATATTTTTCTGATCACTTAGGTTAAAAACACGACTATTAAACCCCAGTTCCTCGGCTAATGAGATGATTGCTTTCTCGTTACGTCCAGCAAGAATAGGATTTAGCCCTCTAACTTTTGCTTCTCTTGCAATTAATTCCCCAGTATATCCATTTGCTCCATAAATCATCCAATTATTCATTTTTTTATTCCCTCAGTTTGCTAAGAGATTATTGTTAATTTTAATTGTAGACAAGATATTAGTATCAAAATGAACATCAAAGGCTGGTAATCCGTCCAATTTTTAGCAGTGCGTGTAATGTCTGCTCATTTTTTACACCAAACTGATCCGTTATCTATCTCAAAATATGCTTTATCCATTAACCAAGAAATCGCCCCGAAAAAAAATTTTATCTTATCAAACTTCTTAATAATTCCTTAATAATTATTTGTTAGGGTGGAAAGTCTGGTAAATAGAAATATTATAATAATTATGAGTTATATCTATATAAGCATTCCCAAGGGATGGGCATTTGATAATGAAAATTACAACGCAGATGTATTTGTAAGAAATAAGGAAGAACTAGTGCAAATCATACCACTACAATTCCTAATTAAAGAATGCTTACGAACCAAAAAAAGACATGAACAGACGGTCACACTGCCATCTACAGATACGCATGGTGAATTAGTTATGCTCTACTTTAAAAGACCACCAAATACTCTAGAAAATTTTATCCGCTATGCTCCTAATCGCAATGGAAAATTGCCTGCAAAAGAAATCGACATGGTTAATGGCTTAAATGTCCAATCCCTGCCATTAGCGCACTCTTCTGGCTACTTATGGTTCCAGCTTCCAGAAAATCAAAAAAATTTGAGTGAATGGCGCTTAAGTGAATTGCAAGAAAAAGCACTTATTCAAAGAGAAAACCGAAGGCATACAGGCGATTCTCCGTGCCTAACGTAATCCTTACCCTATAGATAGGGGCATTTTGCCCCAGTCTTACGCTAATGCGGGAAGCGATATCCAGACCGTGTAGCAGTCGCATTATGCAGCCGCAATAGTCCCCAGCGCCTCACCAAAGCGGATTGCGCTTCCCGCTTTTAAATGCTCCTGCCAATGCACCTGCTCTCCATTAGCAAATAATAAGATTACGGTGGAACCAAGTTTAAAATAACCCATCTCATCCCCTTGCCCCAACGCTTTATTCATTGTCGCTTGGCTGTAATCAAAAAGAATATTCTGTTTACTTCGCTTCACATCACCATGCCAACAAGTACCAATCGCCCCCACAATCGTTGCTCCAACCATAACCATCATCATTGGCCCAACTTTAGTCGAAAAAGAAATAACCAGGCGTTCATTACGGGCAAAGAGTTTAGGAACAACACGCGCCGTAGTTGGTTGCACCGAAAATAATGCGCCAGGCACGTAAGTCATAGATCTAAGCTCGGCATCCATCGGCATATGAACACGATGATAATCCTTAGGGGATAAATACAAGGTAGCAAATTGTCCATTAACAAATGGTTTGGCGCGTTCATCAGAACAAGCAAGCAGTTCTGCCACTGAATAATGACGTCCTTTGGCCTGAATTAATTGCCCCTCGTGGATTGCGCCGATTTCGCTCACACACCCATCCACCGGCGAAATAAGATCGGCCGCCGCCAAGGGCCTACTCTCTGGCTTTAAATGGCGAATAAAAAAATCATTAAAGCAGGCATACGCGGTGGGATCTTCAATTAAAGCCTCACTCATATTCACTTGATATTTATTAATAAAGCGCTGAATAATATAATTTTTTACTTTGGGCTCTTTAACTTCTGCCAAATACCCTGCCAAAGCAGTGAGACCATGTTTAGGAATAATGTATTGAGGAAAAGTTTTTAATAAGTCTAAAGACATACAGGTACTCACAGAATCTAAAAAGCAGAATCATAACCGATACTGGGCACAGCCACAATTTGCCATTTTAAACCAGGATGAATTCAGACTCCTCAGATGATTTAGTCACTTTGGGTTTTATCTCTATATAATGCGACATTTTTTCAGTTACAGAGCACGTTTTAAGCAGCTCAAAATAAAAATATTTATTCTCACTTTCAATAAATGAATTAATTAAATTATAGCCTGGATTTTTCTTTAATCCTGGATTCTTAAGAAGATCTTGTTTTATTTCATTAACTATATCAATAAATAAATGCTGGCTTGCCGTTGAGGTATTGCTCCCAGCAATAAAGGTTAAAGCCAATGCCATTTTACTGTTTTTATCACGAAAACAGCTAGTAATCGTATCTTTCCTGGAAGTACTCCAAATAGAAAATAAGTTAGCCTCATATTTTTTTAAGGCCTCATCAACGATAAGGGTCAAGCGATTTTTCTGCGTGCTTAAAGTCTCACGTTTATAGGGCGGCAAATTTCCCACCCATTCATACATGGTCTCAAAGAATAGTTCGATCCCTTTGTCACTATAAAGATGAATAAATTCATTCTCTCGACGTTGACGCATACCCCGGTCATTTTCTCCGCGCGCAAAGGAGGCTACGGCTTTCACAAAAATTGCAATATTTTGTTCAAAACGTCCATCTTTATTGGCAGAAATAACGCTAGGCATATAATTCGTCTGCAACATAATCGGCGTCAGTTCGCGCACGATTTCAGTATTTAAGGCGCCCTCATCGTCATTGCTCGAACCTAAAATATAGGCCAATTTATTACTGTTACTTTCTGTGCTTTTAAGCACATAATCTTTCACCGGTTGCGCCCGCTTCCGTGTCGACAACAATTGCATGCTCGGGGCATATTTTTTATTAATAATATCAATAATGTATTGATTAAATGTTTCAGCGGGTAAATAGTCGACCCACTGAAAGAACGCCTCTTTATATTGTTTTATTACTTTGATGTGAGTCAAGGGTAATACTTCCTTATCAATGGAAGTATGTACATTACGCATTTGCTCATCGGTCGTGAGTAAATGTACTTTGAAATTCGCCTGTTGCACACACTGCTTGAGCTCACGGATGATCCGCACAAATTCATTAGCAGGAGTCGTGGCCTGCGCTAAATTTTCCATAAGCCCATATTCATAATCACCACATAGTCGTTCTAACTGCCGTACAAAATTATGATTATCTACATCGGTCAAATCGCTACATTTTTTTTCATAATAATTTTTAATTGTCTGCTGAAATTTATTAGTAAATTCCACCAGCAGCATCAAGGCCTTATATAATAGCGTCTCCTCATCAACACACAGCTCCGCATTAACCGATATATTCTCTAACGAACCAAATAATTGCAACGCGCTAATTAAACTATCATCGCTAATCTCTTTACTCACTGGTTTTTCAATTTTGCCATTTTGGGTAGCCAATTTGCATATGGCACTGGTTAAATTAATCGCATCATCACGCAATGCCTTTAACTTAAGCGTATAAGAATCACGCCAAACCTGGTGATAACGATTTTTTAATTCATTTAAATTGGCTTGATTCTCCGGTTCATTGGCATAGGTGGTGTCATTTTCATTCTTTAGCCACTTGGCAATATTTTTATAGAAGGAAGGCTTTTTATAAAGCTCGCTACTGGTTCCCAGTAGCGGTACGCCAAAACCATTATTTTCACACCCCATATAAAAAACCACAACCCGATATAAATTATCATAATGCTGCTGATACATGCTCATCATAAAATTAACAAATGAACTTTTATTCGTCTTCTCATTGCATAAATGAGGAAATTCTTCTTCATATTTTGCACGTACAAGCGGCGGTAAAGCAGTATAATTCAAGGTAAGCTCATCAAAGAGGTCCGTTAAGCGCGTCTGTAATACCTCAGGCTGATAGGTCAATAATATTTTTAACGCCGTCATCACCTTTTGTTCCTGGGCTATAGGATCAGCAGCTAAACTGGCAAATTGCTCTGGAGCCGCATAAACCTTAGGCAAAACACTAGGTAAGGTCGCAGAAAGAATTGGTTTTTGTACTACTTCAGGCAAAACCGAGGTAATACTTTCCTGGCCAGGATGCGTATATGTGGGCCAGTGATAAGGCGTAGAATCTTTAACACAGGGAAAGCGCTCATAATCAAGAACGGTTAAATTAACACGATTTTTAGGTAAAGCAATTCCTGGTCTGGTACCTTTCATATAAATGACAAACCAATACCAGAACATATCAAAATCAATATCACCCTTTAAACCCAGATTATGTGGATGCGGATCATCATCTCCCAAAAACAAACGCCCGAATAAAGTCTCCATCGTATTGTTTTCGATAAGTGTTTGTTTGCTCGGAATCACTTGTTCTTTTTCAGAACCATCGACCGGTTTTTCTTCATAAGCAAAATTAAACGATTTAAAATCTTTGAGTGCACCAGAAAGAATACCGACAATCTTATCATTGTCATCAAAGACTAAATATTCTTTAGCTGAACGACTGCCTTGAAAGGAGGCTTTAAAGGAGGAGGTGGCAACACTCATTTTAGCCAATAGTTCTGGAAAATGGCCATCCGGCTCTAATTTTTTCAAAAAGCCACACTTTAGCTCATTGTTCTCAATATACCGGACCAACCAGGTTTCATGAGAAGAATCACCACTAATGCGCTTTTCCTTGGTTAGAGATTTTTCTCTAAGTGCTTTTTTTGGAATCCTCATATTTAATCCATTAAATCACATTAGTCCATATAGAATAGTTCATATTAAGCAGAAATATTCAAGAAGTTCAAGAATAATAGTTAGGCTTTAGCGCATTTTTGGACATTTAGAAAGGAAAATTCAGTTGGGCTTCAGAACCCAACCATTACATGGAAAAGAATTTTATAAATTTGGGATAGCTTCATTTGCCTCATCATCAGGCGTTATGGTATTAATAATCTCTTTACTAAGAGCACGCATTTCTTCACCTGAATTAGTTTGGGTAAAAAACAAAGGATTACCAGTACGTTGTAATTTAATATAATTCGCAACCCCTAAGGTTAGAATTGTAATTAAAATATTTGTGATGGCGATGAGTGCTTTATATACATCGGATTTAATTGGCGGATCGACAATATTCAATATATCTAATTCAACCTTTTTAATTTGTTGTGTTGCCTCCGCAAGAGAAGTCTGCACATGAGCATTCATGAAGGCATCATAAGCAATCCTGTACAAATCTTTTCTATAAGTGGATTCATCGTTCCGCCACACTTCTTGCATAGTACGGTAAGACGCAGCTCCGCTTAGGCGCTCGCTAATTATCTTACACTGCGCTTCAACACGAAGAATAATTTGCCGAAAACACTTAGCTTTCTCACTTTGCTCTTGTGCCACCCACACAATTTCTTCATCGTTAAAACCCAAGTCTTGTAAATGGGTCACACAAATAAAGCGTTCGCACAACTTATTCGCCGCAGGCAAAATAGTTTTATCCGTTATTTGCTGGACCACTTGTCCTTGATGAGCAATGCTACTGTTCACACCAGCGTAAAGGACATCGATTAATATTTTTCGCTTATCGATGTCCTTTATGGTTGCAATTTGTGGTAAAAATAGCCGCAAAGCCATTGCCTTATGTTGATTACTATCAATGATTGAACGATATGCGGCAGGCTCCGTGACTCCAGAACGTTTTAACACATACAGCGCCTTAGCCGCGGCCTCTAATTCATTATCATTAAGTTCATTAAGACCATGAGCGGAGTATTGCTCACTTGGCTCAGAAAAAAAGTGGTGCTTAATTGAACGTTGTAAATGTTTACGGGGCGTCAATGCCAAACGCTGTAAACCGATAATCCCGTCCATGACAAAATTATTACGATCTAAGTCAATCAAGGTCGCAGCCATTAACGGATATTTTTCGGTTGCTGCAACTAATTCCCTATACCCATCTAAAGACAGCTCTCCTTTCACCCAAAACACCAAACAAAGTCTTTTAGCCTCGTCATCAGCTACACTATGAATATAGTGTAACTGCGCTAATTTTTCCGCATTCTCAAAATGCCGTGGCGCATGCTGTAGCAACCCCATATCAACCAATTGATTTGCAGCACTATAATAGGCCTCTTCGGACAACACGAGCTTCATGAAAGTTGGCTCATAAGGTTGCTGATAGAGGGAAGAAATTAATTTTATTTGTGCCCGATCCCACATAAAGCCGCTCAATGTACGGATAAACTGACGGTCTTCAAGTAGTTCGCGATTATTTGCCAATGTTTTTGCTTCGTAAAAAGCAAGGGTCATTTGCAACAGATTTTTATTTACCAGCCACTCCCCATCCTTTAACGGCACCCGTTCAAGCTCGCAACCTAAGCCACTGTCAACAGACAAACAATCGGCTAGCATGGCAAAAGACAAATCATGGTGAATGTCGTAGTTAATCATTAAATCCAGAGCATGATTATCAGCAAAGAGCCGCGTAACATTAAGTGCCGGCAAATTAATCGGGTCACGTAAAAGCACATCTTCTGTGGTTTTCAGAGTCCGCGTTATTAAACTAAGTCGCGCAAGAAAATGCTTATTAATTAAGCCATTTTCATCCTTAAACGCTTGATTTAATAATTCAAGAGCAACAACAGAATTCATCCGCCGCAATAAATGATTATTGGCAAATGACACCGGTTGCACCTTAATTGGCGCATTAGGTGCAATCTTATTAGCCACATCAAAGCTGGATAAAAGCACTACCTCGCGGTGTTTGGGGTCAAGTTGGGTTTTTCTTATCAAACCTATCATCCACTGACTCGGATCATCGCGTCGCGACATAACCATAAGACCACAGGGGACTCCATGGTCATCCATGTAAGCAAAATGCTGACATGCATACTGTTGCATATACTCATCAAAACCTTCATTTTCTTTTTTTAAAGGCTCTTTACCGAATAAGCATTGTAAAATACCAGCAGACATGTTGCCCTGCGTATAATAGCGCATCGCGAACATTTGCCGCCATGAAACATAATACTGTTTTGCCTGGAGCGGCGTACCGATAAAGGGGGTTCGTGAAATATCTTCGTTGCGAATATCGTGAGCATTAGTTTGAGCAACAAGCGCGGGATGACCGAAAGCTGAAAAAATTTGCTGTGCGTTACCCTTTACCAAGTAAGGCATAATTCATTTCCCAAAATGACAAATTGTGATTATTATAACCAATAATGAAGTTCAATGGTGATTTTTTTTTGCAAAACTTGCCTTATTTATGCAAGTTTTAGCCTAAATGATGCAAACAAACAAACTTCTCGTAAAATGTAACAAGGCAATAATATGAAATGCAACATCATTGGCGCCGGTCGACTCGGCAAAAATATTGCGCTTGCGTTAACGAGCGTGCACGCCATTTCCTCGCTTTCTATTTGTAATCGCACCGTAGACAGTGCTTATAAAGCTTGCCAGGATCTTGGTTTTGGCTTGGCAGTGCCAGAAATCAAAGAATTACCTGCAGCAGACATTACCTGGCTCTGTTGTAATGATGATGCAATTCCTGCGCTGGTGGACGCATTAAGCAGCCAGGCCCGCTTAAAACCCGGAAGTTTTGTAATTCACAGCAGCGGGGTATTAAACTCATCATTGCTCGCGCCACTGCAAACCAAGGATTGTGCGATTGCTAGTTTTCATCCATTAAAAGCATTTAAAAGTAATTACTTGGACGCAACAGCCTTTAATCAGGTGGATTGTGTTTTAGAGGGCGATACAGATGTATGTGACTGGTTGCAGGAAACATTTTCTCGTTTAGGAGCTTATGTCTCGGCCATTGCCCCTGAACATAAAGCCATGTACCACGCAGCAGCCTGCATTGCCTCAAACTATTTAATTACCCTTGCTGCCTGCAGTGAAGAACTGCTACTAAAAGCAGGCCTAAAAGCGCAGCAAAGCCGACGTATGCTCCTCAATCTGATGCAAGGTAATGTAACGAATATACAGCAAAGCGAACGCATTGCTGACGCCCTTACAGGTCCATTAGGACGTGGCGACCTAAATACGCTTGCCTTACACTTAAAGGCAATGGAAAACACCAACATGCTCCCTTTATATAAGGCGGCAGGATTAGCAACGCTGCCGTTAACGCAATTGTCTACAGCGCAACAAGAAGGCATTAAGAACTTACTAGAACACTAGAACAGCCCCGAGTGTTTCACGGGAAACATATGAAAAATTGTGCCAAGCAAACGCATGGCACAACCGATTTTGTGAACAGGGTAATAGAGGAAACTACAGCCCATCGTGCTAATGTGGGACAACGTTACTACGCACGTCCTCACCGGGGTTCGCGACTGCCTGCTCGCGTTCTGCACCGCTTTTTCTTATCTCGTTTAAAACCCCTTTCATACTCGCCATATGTTGCACAACTTGTTGTCGATTTAACGGCACCTCCGTTTTAACTGACTTGTCGACTACGGCTACAGGACTTGTTTTTCTAAAATCAGGGGGCGCACCAATTACATCTTGTTTCACCCCAGTAGTAGCAGTTGCTTTGTTCGCGTGTTCCTCTTGAGCTTGCACATGGCTTTTCTCAACCTTATCTGCATGAGGTTGGAAATGCTGACGCTCAGCCGTTTCCATTTTCTGGGCAAATTTAGCTTTTTCTTCCTTCTTATGCTCATTGTGCAGAATCTTTGCTCCGCCCAATGCGAATGCGCCAACGGCGATGAGTACGGGCGCAATAACGGGCATGACAACCGCTACAGCCACAGCAACAACCGCAGCAATAGCAATAGCAGCCCGACCCAGAGTACCTAATTTGTCATTCAAGAAAGCAAAAAAGCCCTTGGGTTTTGGCTCCGCCGCCTCAGCCATTTGCTTAGTCAATCCTTTATGTGCTTGCATTTTACCGGCTTTACCCTGATGCAGATGCTCCATGGTGGATTCTTCGGCATAGTTGCGATTATATAAACCAGCAAGGCCTCTTTTCGCATTAACCTTCGCCGCCGCACCTTGGTCTGCCGCACTAATCAGCGATATTCCTGATTGCAAGTTATGGTCATATTTTGTATCAATTTGTTGTTTTAAAACCGCGGCTTTTGTCGCTACATCCTTGGGTTCAGCCTTGGCAAGAGCAACCATGGCTTGCACAATAGGATCTTGGGGATTATGCGCAACACTATCTAAGACAGAAACACGGCCCGCAATTGCCTGGGCACGCTCATTACCACTTTTGCAACCGGCAATGGATGCTTGCTCAACAAAAATAGACAATGCCTGGAAGGCTTTAGCGTATTGATGTTGCTGATGCAAGTCATTAGCCATCATCGCTTTTAAGGCGCCGCGAGCTTTGCTCACGGTGTCCAACTCACTCACATTTTCACGTTGATTAGTATTGGTCCATCCCGCCTTAATCTCTTTAATCTGGGCGATTGCTTTTTTGCCTTGTTCAGACTGAGAAAAAAAAGACTGTTCACTGCGATCGGATGTTAAATAATCCTTATATTGCGTAAAAACAGGTTCGATTTTTGCTTTTTGACTGTCGTTCTTATCAACCAAATTATGCAACATGGCCATTTCTGCCATCAAGGTTGCTTCCGTTTTTAAGTCATTGCCATCATAACCTAAACTCTTACCAAAGCCATTAACTGATATATTTTGCACCAAACAAAATACCGGATCTGTTTCATTAAGCTGACTGGCATTGTACTCATGCGCGCCCGCTAAAATAAAACGGGCACCTTGTGATTGTTTATTTTTGCCACCCTCCCAACGATCATTAACTGCTGTTAGTAGATTATAAGTAAAGGCTTTATTGCCCACCGCATTGCTGCTAATCGCATCGCGCATGTTATAGCTGCTTTGCAGGTGGGCAAGCTTAGTAGCCACATCGCTAATCGCCTCAGCCTTAGTGATTCCTTCTTTACCCTTTGCCTTATCCTTATCAGAAATAATCCCCTCTTTTACATCAAGAGAAGGGGTTCTAATTTGCACCCGTGGCATGCCTTGATTGCCCTCAGCTAAAGCAACCGTCATAATTTGGCGATTGGCAAGATGGTCTATACCTTGACCACGATCGTGCGCAGTCACATCGGTACCACCAATCCAAGTAGATAGACCTAGAGATTGATCAACATGCAATAAATCATTATTAGTAGCGGTTGTTACTTCAGCGGTGTGTTTGACATGCAGGTTTTTCATTTCTTTCTTCGTCAAACGGTTGCCAGTGGCTTTGACCACCTCTTCCAAAAAAATAGGGTGCGCTTCACTAGAAATACTTTTGCGTGCTTTGTCCAAAGCCTTAACTAATTTTACATCATCCATATTGCCATCTTTAGTCGCTTTCTTAAGCGCATCCTTAAAAGCAGTAGTGACCAGTTCGTTAACCCGAGTCATGGCTGCTTCATGAGCAATATCCATTTTTGCTTCAGGAAAACGTTCCTTATCCATTTTGGTATAGGTGCGCGCCGCTAAACCTAGATGAAAATGAAATTCTTGTTGTAAGGGAATAATACTACCGCGCGAACGCTCTAGCGACACAAATTGCTCTTCCGTCAAACCATAATGCTTCAGGTATTTAGCTTTAAGCTCGGAATCAGCCGTAACATCCAAACTTACCGTAGTATTTTCTGCAGGCTTACGGCCAGTGGCGTTGAAAAACAAGTCCCGATCTTCTTGATTTGAGACCGTAATTAACACCCGTCCTTGTGGATCAAAATTTAAAGGACTCTTACTACTCAAGGCCGCTATTAACGCCTTGGTCAGGAGCCTTTCCATATAAACGCGTTGTAGTTCTTGTTGCTCATTTAGCATATCAGCCCCCTACTTAACCTTTATATTTAGATTGTAGCAGGATTTATAAGCAAACTATAAAAAATTTACGCTAAATTTGCATCGATGTAATTCTTTGATAATTATTAATTAACTAATGGTTCAATAATTGCGCCAAAAATGCATATGTCACTACTTAATTAGCGCCTAAATTCAATATTACTCACTCCTTTGCTGTAGCAAGACTCAGTTTTTTTGCCTTCTTCGCTTGTCTGCGCTCCTGCCAGCTTTGCAACATGACATAAAAAACAGGCACAAACACCACCGCCAAACAGGTAGATGCCAACATGCCGCTACAAACTGCAATACCAATAGAGCGGCGCGCATTAGCACCTGCGCCGGTGGCAAACACCAACGGCATCACCCCTAAGATAAAAGCAAAAGAAGTCATCAATATCGGACGAAAACGCGTCTTAGCACCAAGCACAGCCGATTCCACAATGGATTTATTATGGACTTGTCGTTGTTCACGTGCCACCTCAACAATCAAAATCGCATTCTTGGCCGCGAGCGCAATTAAAAGCAAAACGCCAATTTGCGTGTACATATTATTCGCCAATCCCAGCGCCGATAAAGCCAGTACCGTACCGATTAAGGCTAAAGGGACACTTAATAAAATAGCTGCCGGCGTAACCCAATTTTCATATTGTCCCGCTAAAATCATATACACCAAGATTAACGACAAAATGAAAATATAATAACTCATGTTGCCCGCTATTTTTTCCTGATAAGCCGTACTCGTCCATTCATAGGAAACACCTGCCGGTAAAACCTGCTTGGCTACCCGCTCCATAGCCTGCATTGCCTCGCCTGAGCTATAACCGGTAGCGGCCATGCCATAAATATTACTTGATGGATATAAATTATAGAGCGAAATGAGCGAAGGACCGACCGCAGGGTAAATATCAGTTAAAGTACCCAGGGGCACCATATCGCCCGACTGGTTTTTAACATACAGATTACGTACATCTTCGATGCTCATTCGATAAGGGGCATCTGCCTGCACATAAACCTGAAATACCTGGCCAAATTTAGTGAATAAATTCACATAGGAAGAACCTAAATAAGTTTGTAATGCATCGGTAGCATCACCCACTTTGACGCCTAATGATTCTGCTTTAATGCGATTAATCGGTGCAGAGACCTGTGGCACTGACGCACGGAAGGAAGTCATTAGCCGTTGTAATTCAGGTTGTTGACTCGCATAACGGATCATTTGATCCGTCGCTGCTTGTAATTTACGATAATCAAACGAGCCATCTTGCAACTCAAGCTGCATTTGAAAACCACCCGAAGAGCCTAAACCTTGGATTGGGGGTGGTACCATTACGAGCACCTTGGCCTCAAGCGTTTTTTGGGCAATTTCATTAAGCTTGGTGTAAAGCGGTAATAATCCCTCTTTGCTGCCACGCACACTCCAATCCTTAAACATGATATACAAAGCACCAGCATTGGCCAGATTAGCGCTATTGTCCAATAGGGATATCCCATCAATAGTAATGACATCCTGAATACCATCTACTTTAGCTACTTGCGCGCTGAGCTTATGCAGCAAAGCTTCGGTACGCCCCAAGCTAGCCCCATCAGGTAATTGCACGTTCATCATGACATAACCCTGATCTTCAATAGGAATAAACCCTGTAGGAATTCGACTCAGACCCAAAATAGCCAACAGCACTAAAAGAAGACCAATGGAACAAACTATTTTAGTTTGATGCACCAGTCTATCGATAAAACTAATGTACGTATTTTCTACCGGATAATAAATCTTATCAAACCAACGAAATACGAAATTCTTCTCTTTATGACTATCCACAGGTTTTAGCCATAAAGCACACTGGGTTGGCTTTAGCGTCATCGCGTTAATCGCGCTAATAAACGCCGTTGCGGCAATGACTAAAGCAAACTGTGCATACATAGCGCCGGTTAACCCCGGCATAAAGCCTGCCGGCACAAAGACGGCCATCAGCACGAGGGTAATCCCAATAATTGGGCCTAATAATTCATTCATCGCAATGATCGCCGACTCTTTGGGCGATGTACCACGTTCAATATGTTGGGTTACACCTTCAACAATCACAATCGCATCATCCACCACAATACCAATGGCTAACACCAAAGCAAATAAGGTTAATAAATTAATCGAATAACTCAATAAGAGCATGCCAAAGAAGGCACCAATAATCGTCACCGGTACGGTTGTTGTAGGCACGAGGGTTGCGCGAAAATTTTGTAAGAAAAAAAGAATAACGATTAAAACTAAAATACCCGCCTCAAATAGGGTCTTATACACTTCGTTGACGGAGGCGTTGACAAAAATGGTCGTATCAAATGGAACTGAATACTGCATCCCAGGAGGAAATTTTTTAGCCATTTTCGCTACGGTCGCGCGTACTTCTTTCGCCACTTGTAAGGCATTAGCACCAGGAAGCTGATAAATACCAATCGCCGCAGTAGGTTTATTATTGAGTTTTGCCAACTGGCTGTAGCTGGAAGAACCTAATTCAACACGACCGACATCACGGATGCGCACGATTTTGGCACTACTACTACCATTGGCGCTTTCATTAGGTTGTGTTGCGATGGTTTTAATAATAATGTCAGCAAATTCTTCCTGATTAGCACGCTGCCCCGGCACATTAACGGTAAACTGATAGGGTTGAGCTCCCGATGTGGGGGGAGCCGCAATCTGACCGGCAGAAACCTCTTGGTTTTGACGACTAATGGCATTCAATACATCACTAGGGTTTAAAGCATAAGAGAGCATTTTTTGCGGATCAAGCCACACACGCATCGCATAAGTACCCGTACCAAAAATAAGCACGTTACCAACACCAGGCAAGCGCGCCAATTCATCTTGCATATTAATGGCCGCGTAATTATCCAAAAATAAACCATCATATTTGCCATTTTCGGAGGTAAGCGTAATAAACTGCAAAATAGCCGTAGATTTTTGTTGTACGACCACGCCTTGTTTTTGCACTGATTCTGGCAGCTGCGCCATCGCGGCCTGTACGCGGTTTTGTACCAATACTTGCGCAAAATTAAGATCCGTACCAATGGCAAAAGTAACAATTAACGTATAAGAACCACTATCGGTACTGGTCGATTGCATATACAACATCTTTTCTACGCCATTGACTTGTTGTTCAATGGGAAGAGCAACGGTATTAATTAAAGTTTTTGCATCCGCCCCTGGGTATGTGGTTGTTACTTGAATAGTAGGAGGCACAATGGCCGGATATTGTGCCACCGGTAAAACAGCTATAGCCACCATTCCTAGCAGCACGAGGAGTAGCGCGATGACATTTGCCAATATTGGCCGCTCAATAAAGAATTTAGAAATCATTATATTGTCTCACTGTAGGTTGGCCTGAGGGCTCAACACCATCTCATCCTTAAGCAAAAATTCTATTGCGCCTCATTTAATCTACCCGACCTTCGCCCAGCAACAGAAATTCTTAATTAGCAGAGGTTACTGATTCTTGCGACGACGATTGCGCCATTACCTTATTTCCAGGCGTTGCATTTTGCAGTCCATCAACAATCACCTTATCTTGCGCGTCCAAACCTTTAACAATACCACGCCAGCCTTGTTCCACACTGCCCAAGGTCACCCGTTTTAAGACCACCTTATTCTCCTTATCCATTAAATATAAATAAGGGCCAATTTGGTCATAAAGCACCGCCGTATCAGGCACCGTTAATTGCTGTGCTGGTTTCGTAATCGCAACGCGTACTTGCACAAACAGGCCAGGGATAAAGGTATGGTCTTTGTTGGGTAGTACCGCGCGTAATTCCATTGTTCCGGTAGACGCATTAAGCCCGGTATTAATGAAATCTAAGGTGGCTTTGTATTTGAAATCAACTGGATTTTGCATGCTAATATCTACAGGAATAGTATTAATGTCCTTCGGCTTAAGCCCTTTCGCACGGGCCGCGGCACGCAAGCGAATTAAATCAATCTCATTAAGATTAAAATAAACATAAAGCGGAGCAATCTGCTCCACTGTTGCTAAATTAGTCGCGGTACCATTCCCCACTAAATTACCCACATCCACTAAATGGCGACCAATACGCCCATCAAATGGCGCTAAAACATGGGTGTAACTGTAAGTAATTGCCGCATTAATGGCTTCTGCTGTTGCCTTATCTATTTCTGCGGTAATTTCTTGCGTCTTGGCCAGCCATTTTTCCACTTCATTTAATGAGGTGGCGCTCTGGGTATACATTCGTTTTTGGCGTGCATATTCCGACTTATTATAAGCATCCGCCGCCTTTTGTGCGGCCACTGTAGCCTGGGCTGCCTTTAATTGCTCCAAGTACGGCTCCGGCTGAATCACAAACAACTCTTGCCCTTTTTTAACAAAGGAGCCATCAACAAATTCAATTTTTTCTAAAAAGCCTTCAACACGCGCCACCAAGTTAACCGAGTTGTAGGCAACTGTAGTTCCTGTTTGCGTCACATATTCAACCATCTCTCTTAATTGCGGTTTTTGCACTACGACTGGTGGCGGAGGAATTTCCGGCGGATTATGTTTTGTAAACAGATGGACAATGACATAAACACAAAACAACGCCGCGACAGCGATTCCTGCGAATTTGACTGGTTTTGAATTTTTATTAAAGTTCATACGGATTACCATTTTGGTAGATAAAGTTCTTTTATTTTTTGCTTGCGTGTAACCGGTGGCTGGTGATTGGGTTGCTGTAACAACGTACCCCAATTAGTGCGTGCCGCCATTTCGGTTTTAATCTGTTGCGACACCACATCATCACCACCACGAATTTCCCAGCCACCACCAAGGGCTCGATAAAGCGCCACTAAAGCTTGCGGAATATCACCTTGGGCCTTAACCAGCGAGGTTTGTACACTCAATTGTTGCTGTTCGGCATTAAGCACCGGTGTAAAATCAGTTTCACCTTCTTTGTAGCGTATTAAAGCCAATTGTAGTGATTTAATCGCCGCCGTATTCGCCTGCGTCAAGAAATGTGCTGCTTTTTTTGCTTCAATATAAGCGGTAATGTTATCTTGCACTTCCTGCTGAGCCTTTAAGACAACATTCATATAATTTAATAAGGCTTGTTGAAAGGATGCGTCTTGTGCGCGCACCGCATTGGTAATTTGGCCGTAATTTAAGATAGGCCAACTCAAGCTTGGACCGGCGACAATATTACGATTCGCCCAATGGAATATATCGGTAATGGAGGATTGACCAATATTATTTGAGGAAAAAGCAAAGGCACCACTTAATGACAGAGCAGGATACAAATCAGCCTTTGTAGCGCCAATAGATGCGGATCGCCCTACCGCTTCTAATCGAGCCTGATGAATATCAGGACGTCTGGCTAAAGCTTCTTTAGGGATGCCTACCGCAACCGATGAAGGTGCGTTAGGTATGCCCTGACTTTTCTGAATAACACGGTCAATACCGTTAGGAATCGTGCCGAGTAAAACTGCTAATGCATCTTTTTGCTTTTGTAAATTAGCAACGTTTGCTGGCAAAGTTGCTTCGGTTTGTGCCAACTCAGTAAGTGCTTGCTCTACGTCAACAAGACTAGCTTGCCCTGCATTATAACGCGCACGGGCAATTCTTAAGCCCGTTTTTTGAACAATTATGTTTGCTTTGGTGATCCTGATTTGTTCTTCATAAGTACGAATTTTAATGTAGGTAGTCGCAACATCCGAAGTTAATGTGACTAAAGCATTATCATACGCAGCTAGTGACTCTAAAAAAGCGGCATCATTTGCTTGAATTGCCCTGCGATATTTACCCCAAAAATCCAGTTCCCAATTCGCGGAAAAACCTAAGGAGGCGGTATCAAAACTTGATGGCAAAATTTGTTGGAAGGAAGTACCACCAATGCGCGTGTAATTGTAGCTACCAGATATTAATTGTTGTTGGGGATAGAGGCTACCTACAGCTTGCGCCAATTGTGCGCGCGCTTGCAACACCTTAACCCCAGCTGCGTGTAAGGATAAATTGTTGTGATAACCCTGATAAATAATAGAGGTCAGTACAGGGTCATGAAATTCCTGCCACCATTTCGTATCTTTGAAGGGTTTTTCTTTAACGAAAGCATTTTTTTTCGCCCAATGCGTGGCAACTTGCTTGGGCGGCTCTTTATAATTAGGACCGACCATACAAGCGCTAAGCAATAAGCATATGGCAAAAATCAACGTCTTTAACATGGGGCAGATAATTCCCTATCTTAACTATATTCCTTCATGGAAACACAATGTCATTGTGCTTTAACACCATGACATTAGAAGACTTTATCATCACTATTTCTGATTTCATAGCTAATTTAGGATTAATAACCGCTTTAATCCACCAAAGTCACTAGAAACCAGGTGCTTATCGCTCCTAGTGGCTTTACTACGATGCAGACAGAGCCTTATCTGCGCTGATAACCTGTAACTGAGTTACATTCTGCAAACCACGAGGCAGGTGGTTGCCACGACGACCACGCTCCCCTTTATAATGCTCCAGATCAGCTCCTTTTAACGTGAAATGACGCTTTCCAGCATGCACCGTCAACACATCTTGATTGGAGAGAACCTGGACATCAATAACATATTCTTCACGTGATGCTGTTTTAGTAGCAGGAATACTGATTAATTTATTCCCTTTGCCTCGTGATAATTCAGGCAACTCTTTAATGGAAAAAATAAGCAAACGCCCAACACTGGTGGCACAAGCCACCAATAATTCCTCCTGATTAGGCAAGATACGCGGTGGTAAGATATGGCTGGCTGCAGGCAATTTAATACAGGCTTTACCATTACGGTTTTTCACATAAAGCTCGCCCATTTTAGCCACAAAGCCATAACCAGCATCACTGACTAATAAAACCAACTGCTCCGCTTCACCACCGACAACCGTCTCAAATAAAATGCCTTCTGCAGGATTTAATTTACCGGTTAATGGCTCACCCTGCCCCCTGGCGGAGGGAAGAGAATGACCTGGTAACGAATATACTTTACCTTCGCTATCAAAAAAGACAATTTGTTGGTTCGAGCGTGCTGTTGCTTGCGCCTTAAACTCATCCCCAGCTTTATAACTAAGTTCACTGCCATTAATATCGTGGCCTTTAGCCGCACGTACCCAACCGTTTTTAGAGAGCACGACCGTAATCGGCTCATTCGGGAGAATATCTTCTTCTTTTAATGCTTGTGATTCTTGACGGACAATAATTGGTGAACGGCGAACATCGCCAAACGCATCACGGTCTTTAATGATCTCATCTTTAACTAAATTTTTTAATTTCTGTTCGCTGGCCAAGATACTTTGCAAATGATCACGCTCAATACTCAGTTCATCTAACTCACTGCGTATTTTTATTTCCTCTAATTTTGCCAAATGACGCAGTTTCATTTCTAAAATAGCTTCGGCTTGCCGTTCACTGAGATTAAAGCGCGCGATTAAGCCTTGCTTAGGATGCTCATGTTCACGAATAATGGCAATGACCTCATCAATATTCAAATAAGCAACCAGTAATCCTTCCAGCACGTGGATGCGTTCTAAAACTTTAGCTAGACGGTATTCCAAGCGTCTTTTTACCACGCTAACGCGATAAATTAACCATTCGTTTAAAATGGTTAGCAGGTTTTTTACTCGTGGCTTGCCATCGAGGCCAATCATATTGAAATTCACACGATAACTGCGTTCCAAGTCGGTCGTGGCAAATAAATGTGACATTAAGCCATCGACATCAACACGATTAGAACGTGGAATAATCACCAGACGCGTAGGATGCTCATGATCAGATTCATCGCGTAAATCCTCAACCATGGGCAATTTCTTTTGTTGCATCTGTAAAGCAATTTGTTCCATTACTTTGGCGCCAGATACTTGATAAGGCAGCGCAGTAATCACGATATTTTGTTTTTCCGGGTTATAAATGGCGCGCATCTTAATCGAACCATGCCCTGTTGCATACAGCGTCGCAATCGCCTCTGGTGGGGTAATAATTTCGGCGGCGGTCGGAAAATCTGGGCCTTTAATATGCTGCGCAATAGCGCTTAAATCCGCCAGGGGATTATCGAGTAAATGCACACAAGCATTCGCTACTTCGGTCAAATTGTGTGGCAAAATATCAGAAGCCATCCCCACCGCAATCCCAGTGGCACCATTTAATAAAATATTCGGCAACCGCGCAGGCAACAAGGAAGGTTCTTGCAGTGTGCCATCAAAATTATCCACCCAATCGACGGTACCTTGCTGTAATTCGGCCAACAGCACGTCGGCATAAGCAGATAGGCGCGCTTCAGTATAACGCATGGCAGCAAAGGATTTCGGGTCATCGGGAGAACCCCAGTTTCCTTGTCCATCGACAAAAGGATAACGGTAGGAAAAAGGCTGCGCCATTAAGACCATCGCCTCATAACAGGCACTGTCACCATGAGGATGGAATTTACCCAATACATCCCCGACGGTACGCGCCGATTTTTTATGTTTGGACGTCGCTTTTAAACCAAGTTCAGACATGGCATAAACAATGCGTCGTTGTACCGGTTTTAAGCCATCGGCAATATGCGGTAATGCCCTATCTAAGATTACGTACATTGAATAATCCAGATAGGCTTTTTCAGTAAATTCGGTTAAGGCTTTTTGTTCTGCAACTTCATTCATAATTTTTTTAGTCATCGTAATATTAACCACTATTTAACCATCGTCGTGCAGTATTGCAAAGTGATTTTAACAAAGCTAAGAGCATGTGAGAAATAGAAACACCCTGTTAGTTGTGAATAACTTTGTATGTTTTTTCAAAAAAGATGGGGGGCATATTGTAACGTATTGATTATATTGTTTTTTATAAATATTAATTAATTTAATAAATTGTACTCCCTGTGGATAACCCTGTGTATTGGCATAGAATAAAAATAACCGGTTAATTAATTTTTCAATTACAAGGGCAGAGATCATCTAAATTGGCGTGCCAATTTAGATGAATCAATCTCGGTACCTTCAATGGATTTTTTGCAACAAAACCAGGAACTCTATGGTTAAAAAATTCGGGAACAACGAACTCCGATTAGCCGATACTTATCCATTGATTGTTGCTTATCAGCAGCACCATTTCCGAGATATTGATACCAGGCGGTATGCTGAGCATCACTCGAGTTTTCTGTGGAGCTCCAGTAAGCCCCCTGAAACGCTGGCACAATGTTATGGTCTGACAGATTAGATTCAATGTTTTGTAATATTGGAGTACTGGATGAACCGCAACCTGTGCCAGCGCCAGTTTTATCATACCCCAGCTCACAAATAGCTGGCAAATACCAGTCAGAATAGCCATTAATCGTTTGTTTACAAAGTCCCGCAGCATAATCAGTAATTGGTGTTGCCACCGTCGCGACTGCCGCTATGCCATAATTGGTCTGATAAACACCATAAAAGGCCATGATATTATTCGTATTACAGAAACCATCTGCATTGCCTTGGCAATTACCAAAGGATGAAGAAGGCGCAGAGGAAGGTGGCAGGCTATATAGCGCAGAAAAATTTGCAAAAAAAACAGCATAAGTAGGAGACTGGGACGCTGGTGTGGAAGTATTATCAATCCCAGGAAGCTCATCATAACTCACACCAGAGGGATTAGCACTACCCTTACTTCCTCCTGAACTCCAGACGATCCCATTTGGAAAAGGAGGTGCCTGATCACCAAGAGTGAGTACCTTTCCCCCAATACTCCCAGTTTCAGGATGATCAACATAGTTATCGTCGACGGAATAGATATATCCTCCCTGATAAACGCTGCCATAAGATAATATATTAATTTCTGGCGCTAGCGTATTAGTATTATCACCTGAAATGCTAAGCGTTATCGGTGTAGGGTTGGTATTTCCAGGCGAAGCACTTGCGTTACTTCCTGGTGTAATAGTGAATACACAAGTGCCATTAGGTGGAACTGTAGCACAACTAATTGGTGATATACTCGTATCAAAAGGCAAGCTAGGTGAAGCTGAATAAGTAACATTTGCAGCTACATTAGATCCCGTATTTGTAATAGTAATTTTTCTGGGATTCCCTGTTAACGCGGCATTTTGAAATCCTGCGCAAGGACTTGATGGCAGACAATTTACGGATAAAGCTAAAATTGAAACACTGGCAGAAAGCGTGGTTGGATTGGTAACACAGGTCACACTAACATTGGTCACATTACTTGTTACCGTACCTGAACTATTGGTCACAGCACAGGTTTGTGCTGTGGGTTGCGTCAACACAGTAACTGTGTAGCTCCCACCATAAATTATTTGCGTTGCAAAATTAAACGAACCATTGGCACTCACGGTCAGGTTATCACCATTATTATCTTGTAGTACAACATCCTCACCACTAAGAAGACCAGAAACCATACCACCAACCTTATAGCTATTCGTGGAGCAAGTCACCGTCACATTAGTAACATTCGTTTCAGTAATCGTTCCTGAGCCATTGGTTACGGTACAAGTTTGCCCAGTGGGTTGAGGTAATACAGTGACTGCGTAATTTGTTCCATCGGCGATCGCGGTGGCAAATGTAAACGAACCATTGGCACTAATAGCTAAATTCTCACCATTATTATTTTGTAATACCATGTGGTTACCACTGCCAAGCCCAGAAACAGTTCCACCAAGAGTATAAGTATTGGTTGTGCAGGTTACCATTACATTGGTGATATCCGCTTCATTTATAGAGCCTATGCCTTGGCTTACCATACAGGTCTGCCCAACAGGTTGCGACAATACGGTAACCGCATAATTTGTTCCATCCGCTATTGCAGAGGCAAAAGCAAAGGAAGCATTAGCACTCACCGTCAAGTTATCGCCATTATTGTTTTGTAATACCACTTGATTGCCACTACCAAGCCCAGAAACAGTTCCACCGACACCATACTGGTTAGCAATAACATTCACTACGAGCACATCAGCTGCTCTGGGCTTATAACATTGCATTTTGGAGCCTTGGTTACAAATAACAGGGCCAGATAAGGCCTCCCTACCTACCAAATTTCCATGCACTTGCAAGGATAAGATACAAGCAGCCCCTTCAGTAGATAAAGTAAATGGGTTACCGCAAAAACCAGGGGCAGTTGTGAGTTGCGTAACCCCTTTTATAGGAGTCATCGTCATTGTATATGGTCGTTTCGATTTATTTGTCACTAGATATTGTACAATTGTTGATTGATTGGCTGGTACCGATACGGTTGTTGCTGTCAAAGGTGTCAACGTCCACAAAGAGGTGCCCGCCTGAGCCATCATTGTAAAAAAAGCCATTACTCCTGCCAACAATATGTTAATTAAACAGTATTGCCTCACTTCCTTTAAATATTTTTTCATAACCCTTGCCTGAAAATAAAATAACCTATAAATAAAAAATAAATTAGCTATGTTAACCTAAACGCGTAAAGCGTATGCCTGCACCAATGGCATAACCTCTGTATATAAATTTACTCCGCATCCCTCCTGCGTAAATCGCGGACTACGCACCTCGGCTTTCAGCCGTCCATGGCACGCAGCGATTTATTGATTAGCCGGTTATATTTATTTCGATATAAGAAGCACAGCCTATATTCTTACAGAAGTTTTAATATTAATTCAATACAAAATAGAGGCTAAGAAAGTATTTTGAGAAAACATGCGTCCCTTTTGATTCATTTATACTTATAACAGTTTATTTACTCCTGGTGACGCATTACTAAGCAGGCCTCATTAAATATCTATAATAAATCAGCATAAGCATCGTAATTAAAATTAATTGTGCTGCTTGCTATAGGCGTTGTTTGAGTTCATAAAATTGGAGAATGGTACGCTCAGTTAAAGCCAATCAGGCTGAAAACTTAAAAAAAACCACAAAATAGTTTCTTTAGACTGGGATTGGATACTCTTAGAAATTTATTAACTACTGTTAAAATCAACTCAAAACAATTTAACAAATATGCTTCTTGTTTAATCTCGGGACTACCGGAGAATTGCTTTTGAAAAATTGTCCCGTACAAAATTTAATTTTCAAATCAAAACTCTAATTAATAAAATGTTAATATTTTCCCAATATAATGGGTAAGTTTTATAATTTCATTAAGAGTGCATATGAATTTTAATTTACAAGCAAGAGCAGAATTAGCCGAGTATATTAACGATGGTGTATTCACTCAAGCCGACGTTACTCAAGAGGAAATTAAACAAATTGCCAAAGTAGCATTAGCTTTATTTGAAAAATACAATAATGCCCGCGAAGACAGCCACCGTGCTCAATATGAATATTATGAGGCACTTCTCACACCACTTAAAAAATTAAGCGTCCTTGTTCACAATAAAAAAACATTATGGGGAAAATTAATTGCTTTTTTTGGTTTTCGCTCTTCTGCTGAAAAAGAATTATCTACCATTATAGCAACGATTAAGATCACACATGCTAATGCATCAACACAACATGACCAACTTTATTATCCCAATTTTTTATTGCGCCTAATGCGCTTTTTTGGCATCGAGTTAAAAACTCTACTTAAGTCACCTAATTATGATCAGTATTCTGCCCAAGACAAACTAACTTATTTGTCACATCATTTAATGGGTACTACTAATTTAACCCACCATAAAATATTACACGGAAAAAGTGTATCAACGGCCTACCAACATTTCCGCAATGATTTGCATGATTTTATTCAGCATGAAAGCTCTCGTATTGATAAACAGATGCAGAAACAATTTACTTACATGCTTGAACAAATAGATAACTGTGCCAAATTAGCTAATGAACTTGATACAATTAGCATCTTAAATCAATTTGATAACAGCGAAGAAATTCAGCAAAAATTTATTTTTGATTTATCTTATCAAGTGCAAAAGGCCATCGCGGCTTTACCTCCTGGCGAATCATTAATTATTCCGCATGGATATCGCACCCAAAGCGACGGCCATGCCACCGTTATTGAATGCCAAAAAATAGATGAGCAAAACGTCATTTTTAAAATCATTAATACGGGTGCTGGCGAAACCGCAATAGCAAGTTATAAGACTATTTTCTTCTCCCTGATTAGCAATAAAGAAACGCGTCCAATTAAAGTAACGAGCCCATTGAATCTATCGGATCTTATTAATAATCAATTCATTGAAATGTTATTAGCCCCAGTAATTATTTGTGATGATAAATCAGCAGCGAAAATGAACAATTTGTTTGTAAGCTTATATAATGAGGGAAAACTGCATGATGATAAGCGCTCACTAACCTTACAAACTAATGGCACCTGTGCTCATTCATCATTACTCGCCTGGTTCAAAGCAAAAGTGCCCGCATCAACGTTCTTATTATTTAATTATTTTACCCTGCATAAAGCATTGCAACGGCTCAAACAATTTACAGCAAATGAGCTGAGCGCCCCTCCGGAAAACATTGACAACATTTTAAATGAATTACACATAGCTGCGCTAAAAACGATAACCATAGCAGATAACGAATTTACCATAGAAAACAAACAGATAGTGGATGAAAATAACCTATTAAAATTACAACTTTCTAGCATATTAAGTAAAAAAGGCAAGAAGATCGAAGCCATTACTAATTTTACTGAATACTATGAGAAAAAATGCCGGAATAATAAGCTCAGCGACCAGGAGCAGGAACAAGTAAGCAGGGCAGATCCAATGACCATATGGCTACCCCCGCAAAAAACAGCTAAAGCAAAAGGATTTTGGTCTGGCTTTTTGGGAATGACTGACGATATGACAACAGAAATAGAATCTAGTGACCGTGCACAAAAAGCGATTATTGCGAAAAAAATTAGCGGGCATAGCACATTTTTAGCGGCATCAGAAGCTACTCAATCCAGTTTTAAACACTAATCGTTTGATTTTTAGTAAGGATATCGGAAAGTATCCCGGATTACCGCTTTGCGTAATCCGAGATTTTCTAAGGATATTGTACTTATTTAATGATTTTTCTGAATTTTTGAATGGCGCGAATTTGTGCAACTGCACGCGCTAATTCAGCAGCGGCAACGGAATAATCCATTTCTTCGCTTTTATTGGCCATAGCAGCTTCTGCTTGTGCTTTTGCAGCCAGAGCAGCAGCTTCATCAAGATGATCTGCACGCTCAACCACATCAGCAAGAATGGTGACGCAATTTGGTTGTACTTCCAGCATACCACCCTGAACATAATAAATGTCTTGCTGACCGCCTGGTAAAGTAAGTCGTACTTCACCAGGTTTTAAAACAGTCAGTAAAGGAGCATGGCCTGGCCTATACCCACTTCACCTAATTCTCCAGTCGCTACAACCATTTCAACCAAACCAGAGAATATTTCATGTTCAGCACTAACAATATCCAAGTGCGTTGTTATCGTCATATCATCTTGCCTCATAAGGTTTTCGCTTTAGCAACTGCTTCCTCAATGCTACCGACCATATAGAATGCTTGCTCAGGCAAATCATCGTACTCACCAGCAAGAATACCTTGGAAGCCTTTAATCGTATCTTTAAGCGATACGTATTTTCCTGGAGAACCAGTAAAGACTTCAGCAACGAAGAATGGCTGTGACAAAAATCGTTGAATTTTACGTGCACGCGTTACCACACGTTTGTCTTCTTCCGATAATTCGTCCATACCCAGAATGGCAATAATATCTTTCAACTCTTTGTAACGTTGTAAAGTCTGTTGTACACGACGCGCTGTATCATAATGTTCTTGACCAACAACTAATGGATCTAATTGACGTGAAGTAGAATCTAAAGGATCAACCGCTGGATAAATACCCAACTCAGCAATTTGTCGTGACAATACAACCGTTGCATCTAAATGCGCAAAGGTAGTAGCTGGTGATGGATCAGTCAAGTCATCCGCAGGTACGTATACCGCTTGAATCGAGGTAATAGAACCAGTCTTAGTCGAGGTAATACGCTCTTGGAGCATACCCATTTCTTCCGCCAACGTAGGTTGATATCCTACCGCTGAAGGCATACGACCTAACAATGCAGATACTTCAACCCCAGCCAAAGTATAACGATAAATATTATCGACGAATAATAATACGTCACGGCCTTCATCACGGAATTTTTCCGCCATCGTCAAACCTGTTAACGCAACACGCAAACGGTTACCTGGTGGCTCATTCATCTGACCATAGACTAATGATACTTTATCCAATACGTTGGAATCTTTCATTTCGTGATAGAAGTCATTACCTTCACGAGTACGTTCACCCACACCAGCAAATACAGAGTAACCACTGTGCTCAATCGCGATGTTACGGATTAGTTCCATCATGTTAACGGTTTTACCCACACCGGCACCACCGAACAAACCAACTTTACCACCTTTTGCAAATGGGCAAAGTAAGTCAATTACTTTAATACCAGTTTCTAATAATTCTTGGCTACCAGCTTGTTCTTCATAGCTTGGTGCTTTACGGTGAATAGCCCAGTGCTCCTCAGCGTCGATAGGACCGGCGTCATCCACTGGACGACCTAAAACGTCCATAATACGACCCAAGGTTTTCTTACCGACCGGTACTTGGATTGGATGACCTGTATTCTGCGCTTTTAAGCCACGTTTTAAGCCATCGGTAGTTCCCATAGCAATAGTACGCACAACACCATCACCAAGCTGTTGTTGTACTTCAAACACTAAATCGCCATCAACCAATTTTAATGCGTCATTGATTTTTGGAACGCTCGCGCGTGGAAATTCAACATCCACGACCGCGCCAATAATTTCTACTACTGTTCCTAAGCTGCTCATTATATACCCTCTTATAAAGCGGCTGCGCCACCAACAATTTCTGCCAATTCTTGCGTAATTGCAGCTTGTCGGGCTTTGTTATAAGCCAATTGAAATTCTTTAATCAAATCACCAGCATTATCGGTTGCACTTTTCATGGCAATCATTTTCGCTGCTTGTTCACAGGCAATGTTTTCTACTACTGCCTGGTACACTTGTAATTCGATATAACGTTCTAAAAGATTATCCAGCAATTCTTTAGCATCAGGTTCATAAATATAGTCCCAATGATGCCCCATTGTCATGCTGTCATCTTCTGACTTCGGCAATGGTAACAATTGTTTCACCAATGGCTTTTGGGTCATGGTGTTAACAAATTCATTGTATACAATATGTAATGCATCAATTTTCCCACTGTAAAAAGCATCTAACATTACTTTTACAATACCGATAAGATCATTAATGCTTGGCGTATCGCCAAGATGATCTTTTGATGCCAAGTACATTGCCGCCGACACGTTTAAAAAACGCCTGGCCTTTACGACCAATAACAGCAATATCCACTTCCTTACCTTGAGTCTTTCCAATCACGAATAGTACGCATCGTTTCACGCAACAAATTTGCGTTTAAACCGCCACATAAACCACGGTCAGAAGTAACCACGATAAGACCTATGCGATTAATCTCACGATGACTCATGAATGGATGTTTGTATTCAGAATGCGCGCGAGCAATGTGTTTTACCACATCATAAATTTTATTGGCATAAGGCTTGGATGCACGCATTCTTTCCTGCGTTTTGCGCATTTTACTTGCTGCCACCATTTCCATTGCACGAGTAATCTTTCGAGTTTTATTAATACTCGAAATTTTCGAACGGATTTCTTTTGCTCCAGCCATATCTCACTTCGCCTTTAATTGACTTACCAACTTGCTGTACGTTTAAAGTCCTCAACAGCTTGCTTCAATTTTGCTTCAATGTCATTATCGTAAGCACCTGCTTCATTGATTGATTGCATCAATGCTGCATGCGAAGTACGCATGTAGTCATGCAAGGAGGCTTCAAATGAGGCGATTTCATTTAATGGCACATCATCTAAATAACCTTTTTCAACAACGAATAAGACAACACCCATCTCGGCTACCGAGAATGGTGAATATTGTTTTTGCTTCATTAATTCAGTAATACGTTGACCGCGCTCTAATTGCTTACGTGTTGCATCATCAAGATCCGAAGCAAACTGTGAAAACGCTTCTAATTCACGGAACTGAGCCAGTGCTAAACGCGTACCACCACCTAGCTTTTTCATGATCTTAGTTTGCGCCGCTCCACCTACACGCGATACAGACAAGCCTGAGTTAATCGCTGGGCGAACACCAGAGTTAAATAAATCAACATCAAGGAAAATCTGACCGTCAGTAATCGAAATCACGTTAGTTGGTACGAATGCAGATACGTCACCCGCTTGCGTTTCAATAATAGGTAGTGCTGTTAATGAACCAGTCTTGCCTTTTACTTCGCCTTTAGTTAATTTTTCAACTTCATCGGCATTAATACGCGCAGCACGCTCTAATAAACGTGAATGCAAGTAGAAAATATCTCCAGGATATGCTTCACGACCTGGTGGTCGACGTAGTAACAATGAAATTTGACGATATGCCCAAGCTTGTTTCGTTAAATCATCATAAACAATCAGTGCATCTTCACCGCGTTCCATGAAGTATTCACCCATGGTGCAACCAGAATAAGGTGCAATAAATTGCAATGCTGCAGAGTCAGCGGCGCCAGCAACTACTACGATGGTGTGTTCTAATGCGCCATGCTCTTCTAATTTACGGACAATCGATGCTACTGAAGATGCTTTTTGACCTATCGCAACGTACACGCACTTAACGCCAGTACCTTTTTGGTTAATGATGGCATCAATAGCAATCGCTGTTTTACCGGTTTGACGGTCACCAATAATTAACTCACGTTGGCCACGACCTACTGGAACCATCGCATCAATCGCGATTAATCCGGTTTGTACGGGTTGATCTACTGATTTACGCGCAATAACCCCTGGCGCAACTTTTTCAATTGGCGACATACCGGCTGCATCAATTGGACCTTTACCATCAATGGGAGTACCCAAGGCATCAACTACACGACCGAGAAGGCCATTACCTACTGGCACTTCAAGAATACGGCCGGTACATTTACCTTTTTGACCTTCCGCTAGAGAAGTGGCATCACCAAGAATTACCGCACCTACCGAATCGCGCTCAAGGTTCAATGCCAAACCATAGACACCACCTGGGAATTCAATCATTTCCCCAGCCATGACATCTTCTAGACCATGTAAAGTAACAATGCCGTCTTTTAAACTAACAACGGTACCTTCGTTACGTGCTTCAGATACTACATTAAAATGCTCTATTTTCTTTCTGATTAATTCGCTGATTTCAGAAGGATTTAACGCTACTTGTTCTGACATGGAAATTATCCTCTAAATTAAGCGGCCAAGCCGGTGCTAAGTTTGTTGAGTTTGCCCCGAACCGAACCATCGATAACTAAATCGCCTGCCCGAATGATTGCTCCACCAAGCAAGGAAGGATCAATGCTAATTTTTAACGAGACTTTGCGCTGTAAGCGCTGACTTAATGATTCAATTAAACGCTCTTGCTGTGCGGCAGATAAGTCAGAAAAACTACTTACATCTACATCCAGAGTTTTTTCTTGCTCTGCGCGAAGTACTTCGTATAAAGCACTAATCTCAGGTAAGAGCATTAATCGTTTATTGGTAGCCAGTAATGAAATCAAATTATTGATTGATTCGCTTACCCCAGAGTTGATTAGGCCCTGCAACAACTCAATATGTTGTTCTACTGTCGATGCAGGGTTTTCAATAAACTGCGCAGCTTCAGGATTCAACACGGCTTGTGCGAGTGTCATCAAACCTACTGACCACTCAGCTAAATTTTTCTCTGCTAAGGCAGATTCAAAAATTGCCTTGGCATAAGGTCTGGCGATGGTGGTGCTATCAGACATATTAAATCTCTTCTATCAAGTTATCTAACAGTGCAGTATTCGCTTTAGCGTCCACTTCACGCATCAAAATTTTCTCAGCGCCAGTTATTGCTAATTTGGCAACTTGTTTGCGCAGCTCTTCTTTTGCGTGATTTACTTGTTGCACCAATTGCTCTTGGGCAAGTTTCACTTGCATTTGAGCTTCTTGTCGCGCAACTTCTTTTGCTTCTTCAATAATTTGGCCTGCACGCTTGTTTGCTTTTTCAATGATGTCAGCTGATTGAACTTTAGCTTGCTTTAACTCATCTTTTACGCGATGTTGTGCCAATTCAAGTTCTTTACGGCCACGCTCAGCAGCGGATAAACCATCAGCAATCTTATCTTGTCTTTCTTCGAGTGCTTTTGCTAATGGGGGCCAAACTAATTTCATGGTAAATAAAACAAAAGCGGCAAATACCAGCATTTGTACTATTAAGGTTAAATTAATATCCACCGTTATATCTCCTGCAACAATCAGGGCGCTAAAGCGCCCCAATCATTTATTATCAAGAACCCAGGTTGCTTAGGAAAGGGTTTGCGAAAGTGAAGAACAATGCGATACCCACTCCAATCATTGTTACCGCGTCTAACAGACCAGCAACGATGAACATTTTTACTTGTAACATTGGCACCATTTCAGGTTGACGAGCAGAGCCTTCTAGGAATTTGCCGCCAAGCAAACCAAATCCTATCGCTGTGCCCAATGCACCTAAACCAATCAACAAGGCAACCGCAACAACGGTCATACTTTGAACTTGTGCTATTAAACTAGCAGCTTGCATATTTATCCCCTTTAAAATGGATGATGAAAATAAATCGGTTAATGTTCTTCGTGTGCCAAACTAAGGTAAACAATAGTTAACACCATGAAAATAAATGCCTGCAATGTAATTACCAGAATGTGGAATATTGACCAACCAAGCGCCAGAATGAACTGGGCAAAGCCTAGGGTCGCAGTACCAATAGGTGATGTTATTGAAGCATTTAAGGTTAGCAAGGCAATTAAGATAAATATTAATTCGCCGGCGTATAAATTTCCAAATAACCGCAGTGCTAAAGAAATAGGTTTAGCAATCAGGCCAACCAATTCGAGCAACAGGTTAAAAGGTATAAATACAGGGTGGTTAAAAGGTTGTAATGTTAGTTCTTTAATGAACTTTTTGGCGCCTTTTATTTTAATACTGTAAAAAATAATCAATATAAATACGGTGATTGACAGGGCAAAAGTCAAGTTTAAATCATTCGTTGGCACCACTTTCAAATAGTGAACGCCGCCAGTCTTGGCGAGCATTGGCAGTATATCTACAGGCACGATATCCATGAAATTCATCAGGAATACCCACATAAAAATAGTTAGCGCCAAAGGACCTATTAATTTGCTTTGACCATGAAAACAATCTTTTACCTGATTGTCAGCAAACTGCAACATCAGCTCGGCAAAATTTTGCAATTTGCCAGGAACCCCGGTTGTTACTCTGCGCGCACCAAAATACATGAGTGCCGAAACAATAATCCCGATGGCTAAAGAAAAAAACAATGTATCGAGATTTAAAGTCCAGAAACCGCCACCAGAACCCATTTTCATGTCACTGACGTTATAGGTTAGGTACGTTAGATGATGCTTGATGTAATTTGTGCTAGATACCATTTCAGTCACTTTCGGGCCTATTCTGTTTATTAACAATAATCAAGGGTGCAAACCAATGCGTCATTAAAATCATGATGTACGAGACAAAAAACGCCAACGGCGTAATTTTAATCCATACAAATACGGCAGTAAAAAGCATTATTGACAAAACTATTTTCATAGCTTCGCCCTTATAAAAGCTATTTACTATCTGTTTTGCAGATCGAGCGCCTTGATACTTAAATAATTTTATTGCGAAATATGCGTTAGGAACAACGCAGACCATACCACCAAGCAATGCTGAAGCTGCTGCATTAGTACCATAGAGTACCGCGCATAAAGCAGCAAAGACTAATGTAGTGCCTAGCTGTATTAGCCACAACCGTACAATTCCGCGCTTACTCAGCTGTTTGTTCACATATTCACCTACGATTTACCGCGCGGATTATAAAACATCCTGATTCAATGATCAACGATCGTAACAGTATTTATCGAATGTTAATACTTTTCATGTATAATACAGCAAGCAAATTCTTAATGAGTAAAAATATGCGGGTGTTTAATATTGCTAAATTTAGCCCCTCTAAGAATACCCAAATCGGTACAGGCGCTAAATTTTCGCACAAGGTGTGCCGGGGGAGCTTAAAAGGCAACCCCAAAACATGGATAAGCAAAGAAATGCCGGATCCCGCAAAAGCGAAAATCGAACTATTGAGTCAAGAGTTTTTCCGCTTACTAATTCCGCACCAACCTGAAACTCTGATTGCATCCAATCCGGTAACGGGCACTTATTATATCCTTTCTGAAGAGGTTCTGGGTTATCGCAATCTACCCAAAGGTGAAGCGCATAATTTTGCCAATGGCCACTACCATGGCTTAGGCCAAATTACTGTTGGTGCTCTGTATCTGCAAGAAATTGATCTAAAAAATGGTAATATAGGACTTGATGAACAAAACAAGGTGATCAAGATCGACGGTGATTGGTGCTTTGCCGAATCTCACTTTCTTGGTCGCTATAAATTAACACCACATGCAATTGCCAAGCTTCCTTATCCCAGCAAAGATAACTATACCTTTAATTGGTTAGAGGTCGTTAAAGAAAATGTATACCAAGCGAAAAGCAACATCATTAACCCTACACTGGCTAGCTCAACACAATTTCGCGCTGAAGCGAATGAAGCCTTACTTAAAATAAGTCTAATCCCCAATCGTTATTTGGCACATTTTGTTGATCAATACATGCCTGCTGGTGGCTCCTATTACCTCAGCTTGTTGCAATCACGTCGCGATGAATTAACGATGAGTGCCTGCCAGAACCCATCATTTAGTGCCTACCTGAAAACACCTGCGGCACGTTTAGAAGCAGAAAATTTTCTTCGCTACTTAAAAGAATTTAAAGCAGTTGGCTCACCGATTATCCCTCAAAAAGAACATGCTCGCCTGGAGTTAGACTTTAAAATGCTACGTGATAAATTAATACCTGCCACTCCAGCAAAAGACACGAACGCTTCGCGACACAAAGATTCTGTGAGCGAATTACATGCAGAATGCCAGCAATTACTAACGCTGATAAAAATACATGCCCACCCTAAAGACCGCTCATTACAACGATACATCCGCTTATTTGAGCTTGATCTAAAGTGCAAATCGCACAGCATTAATGAACTCGATCAGTTGAAAACCGATATCAAGCCAATACTGGCAATTATGAATTCTCCGGAGGTAGCGGCGGTAACAAAAACCATCCAGGCGCTACGTAGAAGCGCTGGATTTTTCACCCTGCACAAAAATAATAAAGCCAATCAAATAGAAGAAGCTTTATTTAACACGCCCCTTGAAGCACGTAGCAAGATTATTTCCAGTACAAAAATTAATACGGTACAAGAAGCACTGGCCTCGCACAGGCATTTAGGTAAAAGAGGCACGATTTATAAAACTACAGATCAGCAGAATAAAGAGATACTTGACGAATCGAAAGCAGCGCGCTCTTTTAAGAACCTTAAAGCCCTTTTTAGAAATGCGCCAGCATGCACAAATTATGAGCCTACTATACTCAGTGAATCCAGGCAGCAAATTTAAAGCAATTAACTGAAAAGTTAATCTAAACTTAGTAAATGAGGATAATGTTATGGCATATCAAAGATTTCAATTATTTAATGACTTAGGTGGTCGTGCGAAAAAACCATCTGAAGAAGAGTTAAGAGAACAAGCCCGTAATCTGACAAAAATAAACAATGAATTATGCAATGAAGTATGGGAACTACAACATCAAATTGCGAGTAACGACCCTAATATAAATACAGAAGAATTACGCCATAAACTTAAAAATATTGAAAAACAAATTGAACGCGGTAATTATCAAGAAGAAATAGATAAACTACTAATTGAAATCCGCGAGATGGAAATCGAACGCACTGGCCATTCTAAAATAGGTAGCGGTTCGCCTTATATGATATAAGCGCTGCGCGTACTCGCTTATGCCCAAATAACGCACACTATTCCTGATCAGACACCGACAGCTCTGCGAATCATTCTATTTACAGTAGCGCGGGCTATGATCAGGATGAATACGGGCCCAGCTAATAAAGCAATGCAGCACCAAAAAACAACCAAAAAGATCAGTAATAGATCAGATCTTGATTTTAATGTCTATACTTATAATGTGGGACGTAATTATCCTCCCATGGATAGTACGTAATGTTTATTAACCTCGCCAAAGGAAATAACATGCCTGATAAGATCCAACACACCGCGGCCAGTCTGCAACAAAAAATGTTAGCTCGCTATAACGATGGTTTACATCACAAGCATAACAAGCATCACCTAGAGTATCGCAAGCATTGTCGATCTCATCCATGTAATCAGAACAACAATACAGATGATGAAGAACTAAATGGTTCGACTGGACTGTTGCGTGAATTTAAATTAAGAAAAATGAGAAAACGACCGGACAAAGGACAATTCCATTAACCTAAATGACATCCTGGGTGCGATGGATGAATAATCTATAGCCCCAGGAATCTGCTCGTAATCATCCTACAATGCAATAAAGCAGCGGCTATTTTTGGTACACTAAATATTTAAGCACTTTAACTACATGGACTACCCCTGCGGTACGTCTGGCAATATTAATGACGGTTGCAGCTTCGCTTGGGCGGACATCTCCCATTAAATAAACAGTACCATCTGCGGTAATTACCTTAAAAGCGTTAGGATCAATAGAAGAATCGGCAAAAATTTGACTACGAATTTTCGTAGTTAACCAACTGTCTTGTAATGTATTTGCTGGGATGTCACGAACACGTACCTCATTAAAAAAACGGCGATATCCTTTAATATTGCTTAATCGTCGTTGTAATTCTGCATTTATTTCTGGAGTAGGCACATGACCAGCAACTAAAATATCGCCATTAAAAACGGCAATATCCAGGGCACAATTGGGGGTTTTAAACAAGGGATCAACCGTTAACGCATTATTCACTTTAACGTATAAATGATAATCGTCTAGTTTTTTATAAACATCATGTCGATCATAAACCAATGACGCACCTGTCCATAAACTGCTACTAGAACAGCCAAACAGCCCCATCAACGTGAGCATAATCAATAAAATAAAACGTCCTTGTTGCAACATATCAGCGAATATATTGGAAAATTTTAACGACTTTACGAACCCCATTAATACGTCGCGCAACATCAACCGCTAAAGATGCTTGTCTATCTGTAACAATCCCCATCAAGTAAACAGCTCCATTTTCGGTGACTACGCGTATAGAGCCTGATTCCAGTCCTTTTCTGGCGAGCATACTGCTTCTAACTTGACTGGTAATCCAACTGTCTTTTGTACGTTGGGTTAATGGAATAGGGTAGCTGACAATGACTTCATTATAAACACGTTCTACGCCTGGTGTGCTTTGCGCTATTTTTTCAGCTAAAACACGTAGCGATGCCGTTGGCGTTTGTCCCACCAATAAAACAACACGGTTAAAACTAGTCACCAGTATTCGCGAATCGCTAAATTGCCGATTAGTGACAATATTTTTATGAATTACATGAAATAAACGCGTATCGGCTTCAATAGTCATCATGCCACGCCTATCGTAAACCATACCAACAGCTGCGCCGGTAACCACTGCAGCGACACAACCACTGAGTAACGTTACAACTAAAACTAAGGTAACGGATTTTAATTTAGAACTTAAATTCATTTTTTTATCCTAAAACTTGACCAAATAATGACTGATCAATTAAATCACAAAAACAATGTAATATGAACAGATGCATCTCTCTTATCCGCGCCGAACTATCTGACGCAACACGCAGCTCCATATCTTCTGGACCTAAATGGGTGGCCAAAACGCCACCGTCACGCCCACTTAAGGCAATGGTATCCATGCCACGTTCATTCGCAGCTTGCAACGCATGCAACATGCTGTCCGAATTACCCGTGGTGGTTAATAATAACAATACATCCTGCTCTTGTCCCAGTGCTTGTATTTGCCGTGCAAAAACTTGGCTGTAATGATGTTCATTGGCAAAGGAACTAATACTAGGCGCATCAGCACTTAAATTAAAAACCGGTAGTGAAGGGCGTTCCACTTCAAAATGATTGAACATGGCACTAGCAAAATGCATGCAGTTAGCACTTGAACCACCATTGCCGCACAATAATATTTTACCATCACCGAGCAAACAATTAACCAATCGCTGACCAGCCCTTGCTATTGAATCAGATAAAGCATCAGCAAGCGCTATTTTTGTTTCGATATTAATACCAAAGAGATGTCTTACTCTTTCTTCCATTTGAACCATTTTTTAAACCTTAATTATTGCTTACCTCCACCTCAGCTATGTGGATCAAGGAGGCGCGAAGTAGATGAGAGCGTTACTAATTTAATAATCCATGCCAAAGGCATCTTTTAACCAGGTAATCGATGCTGATATTCCATCAATACTGATTACATCAAAGCGCATTGGCAATTGACTCTGCGCTTTATGGGTTTGCATGTAATGCAATGCTGATTTTATTATTTTTTGTCTTTTAGCATAAGTAATACTTGCAATACCACCGCCAAAATCAGCAGAAACACGCGCCCGCACTTCAATAAAAACCAAATAATCCCGGTCACGCATGATTAAATCAAGTTCACCCACACGACAATTGTAGTTTTGTGTGACTAATTTAAGGCCTTGCGCTTCTAGATAAGCTAGAGCCTTTTCTTCAGCAATACGTCCTTTTTCACGCGTAGTCAATTAAGTGGTCTCACCTAAAGAATGTGCCAGACCCTGCCTAAATTGCCCCCATTCCAAGACACGCGCAACCTGTTGCGATGGTTTAAGGTATAAAATGCCATCACCAGAGATTGACTCATCCGCAGGAAACAATATTAACTGATTTAATTGCGTTGCTAAAGCATAACTGTCCTTGCCTAAAGCATACAGGCGGTTATAACTATTAAATTGCTCAGGCCAATTTCGTCGTCCCATTTGGTGTGAAAAGACCCAGGGAATATCACAGAAAATAATCCCATCTAAATCTTTATCTTTAAGCGCATTAGCGCTGCCACCATAAACACTGGCCGTAGCAAAAACAGGGACATCAGCGGCATAATAGTAATTTAATAGCGGCATAATTTGCCGCGCTTTAGAAGGGTAAGCCAATAAAAAGATCATATCAAAATCTTGTCTACGACTAATAACCGATTGAATAGTATAACCTAATAATTCTTTTAAGCGCTTTTCTCGTTGTTGCCCCTGACTAATATGCAAAAAATCCTTCATTTTTTTGTTCAAATCATCCTTTTCAGCATATAAAAACGTATCCACAACATGCCCACCTTTCTTTTGCCATTGCCGGATGAAGGCTTTAGTCACCTCATTGCCCCATTCATTGCCGGGAGCAATAATTAAGGCGCGACTATAACCGTTACCGCGTGCCTTCATAGCCACTTGCACCGCTTCATTTAAGGGCGAAAGACCAAATAAATAAGAATTATCCTGTGCTTTAGCCTCAGAATCATTTAATAGTAATGTCGGAACCGGATGCGGTAATGTGGCAATTGCTGCCACTTGTGGTTTGGTTAAAGGACCAATAACATAATCAGCACCCTCAGTAATTGCTGCTTGATACAAAGAAGCAACATCCCCCTTGCTGGTATCATAAGTTTTGACCTGCATGGCAGCGTCATGGTTATTTTGTTTATAAGCGGCCATAAAACCATCGCGCACGGCCGTTCCCGGACCTTGCAATGCACCACTTAAAGGCAATAAAAGAGCCACTTGCTTTGGTTGGGCTACCATTTTATTGACAATAGAATCGAGCGGCTGAGGCAAAATATTATTGGCAGGATGATTTTGAAAGTGCATTTGCCATTGCTCTAAAGCCGTAAACAATACTTTAGAATTATCGCGGTATTGGCGTGCAATAAGAGCTAATTGCAACCAACCTTGTAATTCAGATTGCGGACGTTCTAATGCAGCCTCGGTATTTAACGCAACTGGCGACAAATGAGTTAACGTTAACCACAGTTTGCGACGATTGGCTTTTTGACTGTTTTCATCTATCAATAAAGGTTCTAGTTTAATCCGCTCAGTGATTGATTCCATGGGCTTAGCGGTAGCACTATAGGCTTGTGCCAATAATTCATGGAATTGTACTTGTTGATAAGCGGGCAACTTCTGCTGTTCTGTGATTCTTGCCAGTTTACTTAAAGCAACTTTAGGGTGGGCGCGCATAACATCAATTTGCGCTAATAAAATATTTTTTTCATCCATAAGTGCCGGTGTTAAATCGGCAGTCTGTGCTAAAATGGCAGCGCCCTGTCGCCATTGACCTTCAGAAATAGTTCGCCCTGCAGCAAGCAACAGCGATTTTTGTTTTTCACTACCCTCTTGATTTTTAGCCTGGATAAGATAAGTGGAAGTAGACAAAGCATAAGGATTTTTAGTTTTTTCCTTCTCGACTGCTGGCATAGGAGTAGGTGTTGGGGTCTCAGTCACCGAAGAATTAACTGCGGAAGTACACTGACACAGAAACAAAGTAGATGTCAGCAAGGTAAATACACGAATTTTATATAATTTTGTAGACATGTTTTTAAGACACCTAATGAGTAATAACGCAAGAGGATAAACTATGACAAACTCACTAGCAACAGGAATAGGAACGCTTTATATCGTTGCAACCCCCATTGGTAATCGTGAGGATATTACGCATAGGGCATTGAATGTACTGAAATCTGTGGATTTCATTTTGGCGGAAGATACTCGGCACTCGGTGCAGCTATTAACTTCATTAGGCATAAAAAACAATCTTGATTCATTGCATGCACATAATGAAAATGACAAAAGTAAACACATTATCGAGCAACTCTTAGCCGGAAAATCAATTGCCTTAATTAGTGATGCAGGCACGCCCTTAATTAGTGACCCGGGTTATTTATTAGTGAAACTGGCCAGAGCCCATGAAATTCCCGTAATTCCTGTTCCAGGTGCTTGTGCTTTAATTACCGCGCTTTGTGCGGCTGGTGTTCCTTGTGACTCATTTTTATTTTTAGGTTTTCTGCCAGCCAAACAAAGTGCACGCCAGGCAAAACTAGCATCCTTACAAGCAGAAGCGCATACCTTAATTTTCTATGAATCCACCCATCGCATTCTTGAGTGCTTAAATGATGTTGCCGCTGTTTATGGAGCAGACTGTGACATAGTCCTTGCCAAAGAACTTACAAAAACTTTTGAGCGTTTTATAACCGGAAGTGTTGTGGAAGTTAGTCATTGGCTCTTAGCAGAAACTGCGCGTACTAAGGGTGAGTTTGTGCTAATAATTCCACCCCGTCCGCAGCCACCACAAAAAAATACACATGAAGAGTTACTTACGGTATTACTTGCAGAATTACCTTTAAAACAAGCGGTTGCTATCGCCTGTAAACTCAGCAAGGCCAATAAAAATGAACTTTATGAGCTGGCCTTGCAGTTAAAAAAATCTAATTCTTAAATCGAAATGTCCCTTCTCCCAATAAGGGGAGAAGGGAATTGACGGCGGATTCAGGTAAAAAATTAACAACAAGCCGTACCGCTGCTACCCACTTCGACAACATCTGCTGCAAGCGCCAATTGCTTCACTTCCTCATTACCCTTATGCTGATCAAAGGCATGGTAAAGTTCATAACCTAAATAAACAGCTGTTAACGCCACTGCTGCCGGCCAGCAAATTGCAAACGTCGTAATGAGTACCATCGGGATCACCGTATTTTTCACCATAGTAAAGATAAAATCATTACGTGCTATTTCAAATTCTTTCCCTGCCACAGCAAGATTTTCGTCATTAAGTTCAGCGTGCTGCAGATAAAGACTTTTTTCCGTATATTTGCCATAAGCAGCGGTAGAAAAATACATGACTATACCAAGATGGCAGATAAAGAAGCTGGCAACAATTATCCCGGGTGGGCTAAAGATCAATGCCGCAGAAAAGCCAAACATTAACAAGGCAGCTGCTGCTGCTGCAAAACAAAAAGTTGCCTTTTTGGTTTGCCAGTTAATTTCTAATTCTGTTAATTGCTGGTTTAACATTGCTACGTGTTGTAAACGCTCCTCAGCACTTAACTCCATAGACGAAGTCGCGTTAGTATGATTTTTAATTTCTTGTAAATACTGTGCTTTTTTTACCAAATATTCTTGTTTGGCCAAATGCAATTTATACAACAGCATACTCACATCAAAACCTAAAAATACGGCGGTCACTGCTCCGGCTACGGGTCCCGGAATATTGGTGATGTGGTTAAAATTAGTGAGAAAGTTAACCGTTGCCCAGACTAAGTCATTGGCAAAATTACAGTGACGCTTATAAAGCTCATATTTAAAACGTTCAAAAGCCGTTGCCTTGGAATTTTTTTCTGCCTCCGTTGGGAAAAACGTATGGCGAATTAATAAACCGGCGTCAATTATAAAGCGCGCCAAAAACAAGCCCACACTAAAATAATTAAGCACGCCATTCGGGGCTTGAAATACGGAAATTATTTTATCCACATCGGTATGCGTACCCAACACGGCATCTATTTTGTCAATAAATTGCAAAGCATTTGCCAAAGCCAGGCCATTGGTAATAGTCAGACGACAAAAAACCCAATACAGACGACATAAGTTTGAATAGGCAACATAATCACGTAAAAGCGATAGATGAAATGGCGCTTTCATAAGATTACGAAAGCCTTCAAGAAAACTATTTTGCAAGGAGTCAATAAAGCGCGCTTCTGCTTCTTTCTGCGATCCTTGCTCGAGGCGCTTTTTAATTTGCTCTTTTAATTGTTGATAGTGCTGCTCTTTTGCTTTTTGTGAATAAGACGTATAAAAAGTTTCCAGAAGGGAGGCTGAATAGTAGCAATACAGCCAAAACGCTTCATTATTCTTATCTTTTTGCTTTTTTAATACAGCAAAAATTTGCGTAAATTCAGCTTCAAGTGTAAGTTGATTTTGCAGTAAAAAACGATAATCAATAGCTTTGACTAATTCATCTGCTTCTGCAATTTGGGTACTCATATGAAGATTGTGTTTGGCGTGCAGCTGTGTAAAAAACTGGTTTTTATTGCTGATAAACGCTTCATTTTGTTTTGCATAACCCATAACACAATCCTCACAAAAAAAGGGCAGAAAGTTCCATTTGTACTACGTTATCATCAGCTTTTTATTTTGACAAGCTGTTTTTTGTGTTTTTTTTACATATTATGTAATTAATGCTTTCAATTAGATACGCGAAAAGGTCGCAATTTATAAGACAATTATTTAGGGACTAAAAAAAATAATTACGCGGATGGTCGCATTAGATAATAATCATTATAACCATTAACCGTAATGGTTATAGTTCAAACTTACAGGCATAAAATAAACCAATAAAGTATTGTCTTTTAATGCTTAACTTAACGCTCATATTGCGCCAAACGACAATTTCATCACCACAATTTGCCTGCAGGGCGAATTGTGGTGAATGGCCACTAATTATTTACCAATACAAAAACTGGAAAAAATACGCCCTAATAAATCATCAGAACTAAATTCACCGGTAATCTCGCATAGCACTCGCTGCGCTAGGCGTAAATCTTCAGCTAATAATTCCCCGGCACGATGCACGAATAATTGTTGTTGCCCGATGACCAGCAAATTTTTGGCTTCATCTAAAGCTTGCAAATGACGACGACGGGCAAGAAATTGCCCTTCGTTGGGTTGATAACCAACCACATCTTTTATAACTTGCTTTAAACCATTAATTCCATCACCTGATTTTGCTGAAAGATAAACGGCATGCTCTTGTACTTGCGCCACCTGGGCAACCGTATCAATTTTATTAAAGACGGTAATAATTGGTACCTCAGTGGGCAGGGCGGCTCTAATTTCTTTCGTTAACAGATGATGGTGTTCTGGATCGTTAATATCAACAACCAATAACACACAATCTGCCTTTTTTAATTCTTGCCAAGCACGCTTAATGCCTTCTTTTTCCACCACATCATCTGATTCACGCAGGCCAGCGGTGTCAATAATGTGCAAGGGAATATCATCTAATAAAATATGTTCACGCATCACATCGCGCGTGGTTCCGGCAATTTCAGTGACAATGGCAATATCACGACCGGCTAAGTTATTAATTAAGGTTGATTTACCGGCATTAGGTCTTCCAGCAATAACCAAAGATAGACCTTCACGTAACATAACCCCTTGATTTGCTTGCAAACGAATTGCGGTAAGCTCTGCCAAAATAGTTTGCAGTAAGGTCGAAACTTTACCATCATTAAGAAAATCAATTTCCTCTTCGGGAAAATCAATCGCGGCTTCAACATACAAACGTAAATAAATGAGTTGTTCATTTAACTGATTTATTTTATTTGAAAACTCGCCTTGCAGAGATTTTAACGCCATGCGCGCCGCAGTTTGGGAACTGGCTTGGATTAAATCCGCAATAGCTTCGGCTTGCGTTAAATCGATTTTATCATTTAAAAACGCACGTTCCGAAAACTCACCAGGTCGTGCTAAACGTGCGCCAACCTCAATGCAAGCCTTAGTTAACAGATCAAGTACTACCGGAGAACCATGAGCTTGAATTTCAACGACATCTTCACCAGTAAAAGAGTGCGGTGCTTTAAAATAAAGCATTAAGCCTTGATCAATTAAAGAATCAGAATAAAAAGAACAAAAGGTAGCTAATCGCGGTGACAACGCTTTATTACCATTAATTGTCATGGCTATAGCGTATGCGTTAGGTCCTGATAAACGGATAATGCCTACCCCACCTCTTCCAGGTGGGGTAGCTATGGCGACTATAGTATCAGTAGACATTTATTTTGCTGTAACAGCAAGTTTCTTAACTGGTTTTTCATCAGCATATTTACGGGTAATGTACCATTGCTGCAATATCGATAAGGTATTATTTACAATCCAGTAAAGTACTAAACCAGCAGGGAAATTCCAGAACAAACCAGTAAATAACACCGGTAAAAACATCATTACTTTAGCTTGCATTGGATCTGGTGGCGCTGGATTTAATTTTTGCTGAATCAACATGGTCGCCCCCATAATTAGCGGTAAGACATGAAAAGGATCAGCAGAAGCCAAATCTTTAATCCAGAAGATAAATGGAGCTTGTCTTAATTCAACACTCTCTAATAACACCCAATACAAAGCAATAAACACGGGAATTTGAATTACTATAGGCAAGCATCCACCCAATGGATTTACTTTTTCTTGTTTGTAAAGTTCCATGGTTGCCTGACTGATTTTAGCTTTATCATCACCATAACGCTCGCGTAAAGCTTGCAATTTAGGTTGTAGCTTACGCATACCAGCCATTGATTTATAACTGGTGGCAGACAAACGATAAAAGGCTAATTTGATTAACACAGTAACTAAAACAATAGACCAGCCCCAATTACCGACAACATTATAAATCCATTTCATTAACGAAAATAATAATGAAGATACAAACCAAAGGATGCCGTAATCCACAGTCAAATCAAGAGATGGCGCAATGCCTTTGAGGACGCTGGTAATTTCTGGTCCTACATACAATTTAGCGCCTACCGTTTTTTGCTCTTGTGGTTGGATGACAACTGGCTGACTGACAGCACCAATAGTGTAATCACCATTTATTGCGCGCGTATAAAATTTATTATTGCTCTGCGCATCAGGAATCCAGGCACTTAAAAAATAATGTTGTTGCATGGCAATCCATCCGCCATTGCTGTCCACATCCAGATTGGCCTTACCCATGTCACTAAAACTTACTTTTTGGTAATGATGCTTTCCTGGCTCAGAATAAGAAGCACCAGTGTAGGAACCTACATGAAACACACTTGACTTATCTTCTTTAGGCGAACTACGTAACAGTTGGGTATTCATATACCCTTTCCATTCACTGCTGCCTTTATTAACAATTTTATAATTTACATCGATTAAGTAACTGCCTTTGGTAAATATAAACTCTTTGCTTACTGCCAAATCGTCTTCTTTACCATTAAGCGTAACCACTAATTGATTTTGATTTGCAGCTAACTCATATTGTGGTTGTTCTGTAGTAAAAGCAAAATCTAAGGCTTTAACTGCTTGTCCAGCTGCAATAAACAGGTTGCTATTGGCAACATAACGCTCATTCGCATCATTTTGTAACAGCGGAAAAGGCTTATTTTTTTCATCTACGCTTAAGGGATAGTCCAACAATTGACCAGAAACAATGTCACCTTGTTGTAAATCAATGGCAACGTTTAACACATCGGTTTTAACGTGCACTAATGGTGCAGATTGAGTTCGTGTTTGTTCCGCAATAGGATTAACTAATGCAGCATCTGCAGAATTACCGCTCGTTCCCATTTGTGGTAACAAAGGTTCATCAGTATGTTGTTGATTGCTGGAATTTGCTACTGTTGTTTGTTGAGGAGGGTAATCTGCTTGCCAAGCGTTCCAAAGTGATAAACTAACTAGCGCAAGCGCCATATATGAAATAATGCGTCGTATATCCATCAAAGCTTCTCATCGTTAGGGTGTACGGGATCATAACCACCTCGTGCCCAAGGGTGGCAGCGTAATACTCTTTTTAAAGCCATCCATAAACCTTTGGTTATGCCATGTTGTTTGATGGCACTTTCAGCATATTGCGAACAACTAGGGTAATAGCGACAAGAGGGTTTTAGCAAGGGACTAATCAAATATTGATACAATTTGATTGGTAAGCATGTTATTTGCCGAAGCATGAGGTTAATTTTTCCCATGATTTGCCCAATCTGGTGTTGATGTTTGAGTTTGCTTGCTTTGCGACACCTTGTCTTGCTAAAAAAATCATATCAACGGCTGGTAATTCCTTTTGCCGAAAGCTTTCCCTTATTAGCCGCTTAATACGATTTCGATCATGAGCCTTTGCAATCATTTTTTTTGATAGCGCCAGCCCAAGTCGGGCATAACCTAAGTTATTCTCTCGAAAGAGAATGATAAATTCGGATGTTACAATTTTTTTTGCTTGTTCAAACACATGATTATAATCTTTTTTAGTTAATAATCGCTGTGTTTTATTAAAGGCAAACACTTAGGCTGACAAACGTTTACGGCCTTTAGCACGACGGCGCTTAATAACTAATCTGCCGGCACGAGTAGCCATACGCTCACGAAAACCATGATCGCGTTTACGTTTTAAATTACTGGGTTGAAAGGTGCGTTTCATGATGAACCTGTTAATGAAATTATGAGGCTGGCAATGATAGAGAACTTTTTTTCTACTGTCAATTTACCTGATTGATTATTTTTTTGCTTGATTGCCTTTTAGGCGTTGTTTTGTTTTGTTTAAACGCGAATTTATCCACCGCTGTTAATAATTAAATAATTCTTTTATTTAAAAAACTTATTTTTATAATATAGGAAGCCATTGTCTGTTGGTAACATTTTATTTCTTATAATATTCATACAGTTATATTCATTATTAAGTTGTTTGTAAATCCTGTTTAAGCCTGTGATCTCTTTGTAGATTTTTTACAATGACTATTTATCCACGGGTTTATCTTCATCTTATACGCCTTATTTACCCCTACTTATTCATAACTAACTTAAGTCAATATGTATTGTTATTTACCATAATAAAATTTTTTTGATGGTAATACACCGATAAAATGGGGTTTTTTTATCTTTTAGGCAGTTATAGAGCCGTTATAATCTTCGCTGTACGTGCTCATATTGTGTTTTAAGCCGATTATTAATTTGCATTAACGTATTTGAACTACTGCAATTGAAAAATTAATTTAGGGTAAATGAGATGAAAATAGCTTTTCTCGAGAGATTATTTATTTTGTTACAGAGCTGAGTGAGCTAAAAATTTAAACAGCGTAAAAATTTTTGCAATGATTCGCTAAAAAGGGTTTTACACGTGTTTGTTTAGTTAAAACGAATTATTCACACCAGCTAATAATTAATATAATTCTTTTATTTAAAAAACTTATGTTTATTATATAGGAAGCCATTCCCTGTTAATAATATTATTTTTTTATTAATATTCAATGTGTTAACGCGATTTTTACCCTGTTTATAAACAGGGTTTTAGCCTGTGATCTATTTGTAAGTTCTTTTATTGTTTGCGTTATCCACTTTTTTATCTCCATCTTATACTTAACATTTAAGCCTATTTATCCATAGCTTATTCTTACGTTGAAATTTATTGTGATTTGCTTTATTTATGAATTTTTCTTGTGGATAACTTTACCTTTATGGCAAAGGCTGAGTATAATCGCCAGGTTCGTGCTGTAGCGAATAGCAGTATTTTCACTGTAAATTTCATGCTTAATTATCTTGCTGTCCCTATACGTTCAGTGGCACTATTTATATTCGTGGATAATTAGTTTTAATCTGATTTTCAGGTTTAATTTTCTTTTTACCATTCTTCTTTGAAGAGGAGTTACTTGTGTCAGCAGCTGTTTGGCAAAAATGTTTAGGTTTGTTGCAAGATGAATATTCTGCACAGCAATTTAATACCTGGCTACGTCCATTGCAGGCTCATACTGACGAGCAACGCTTGGTATTATTAGCACCTAATCGTTTTGTTGTTGATTGGGTAAAAAAACATTTTTTTTCACGTATTGAAGAATTAATCAAACAATTTAGTGGTGATGAAATTAAATCCATTTCCATTGAAATTGGTAGTAAGGCTTCTGAATCAGGTTCTACTGGTTCAGGCACGGTTGCTGCTGGCGAAAAATCTGCGCCTGCTGCCGATATCATGCTCGCTAAAAGCGCACCTAAAAAAGTAGTAGACTATAAGAGCAGTCACTTAAATAAAAAATTCCTGTTTGAAAGCTTTGTTGAAGGTAACTCGAACCAACTGGCACGTGCCGCATCCATGCAGGTAGCTGAACGACCTGGTGACGCGTATAACCCTTTATTTATTTATGGCGGGGTTGGTTTAGGGAAAACACATTTAATGCATGCGATTGGTAATGAAATCCTGCGTAATAACCCTGAGGCAAAAATATTGTACTTACATTCCGAACGTTTTGTTGCGGATATGGTTAAGGCACTACAAACCAATTCAATTAATGAATTTAAACGTTTTTATCGTTCACTAAATGCGTTACTTATTGATGATATTCAATTTTTTGCGGGTAAAGACCGTTCGCAGGAAGAGTTTTTCCATACGTTTAATGCGTTATTGGAAGGGCAGCAGCAAATTATTTTAACCAGTGATCGCTATCCCAAAGAAATTGAAGGAGTGGAAGAGCGTTTGAAGTCTCGTTTTGGCTGGGGGTTAACTGTTGCGGTTGAACCTCCTGAATTAGAAACGCGCGTGGCTATTTTAATTAGTAAAGCAGAACAGTCAAATATTGAATTACCTTATGAAGTAGCCTTTTTCATTGCTAAACGCATTCGTTCGAACGTCAGAGAACTTGAAGGGGCGTTGCGACGTGTTATCGCTAACGCGCATTTTACTGGTAAACCGATTACCATTGAATTTGTTCATGAAGCCTTACGTGATCTTTTGGCTTTACAAGATAAATTAGTTACGATTGAAAATATCCAAAAAACAGTGGCTGAGTATTACAAGGTCAAAGTGGCTGATATTTTATCAAAACGTCGTAGCCGCTCTATAGCCAGACCACGGCAGATGGCTATGGCCTTAAGTAAAGAATTAACTAATCATAGTTTGCCTGAAATTGGTGATCATTTTGGTGGTCGTGATCACACGACGGTGATCCATGCCTGTAGAAAGGTTAAGGAATTGGTTCAGGATGACAGTGATTTTGCTGAAGACTATAAGAATTTAATGCGTATCTTGTCTTCTTAATATGGAGTCTATCTTGTTTGAATTCACGATAAAAAAAGAAGATTTACTTACCCCTCTTCTAACAGTTGCTGGTGCTGTTGATAAGAAACAATCCTTGGCCATATTGTCTAATTTTTTATTTAAAATTTCTGATAATTTATTATTTATTACCGCGACTGATTTAGAAATAGAAATTTCTGCTCAAGTGGCGTGTGAATCGCGTAATACCACTGGTGCGATCACTGTTCCTGCAAAAAAATTCATTGATATTATTCGCTCTTTGGATGATCAGGAAAGTCCTAATTTAGTTTTTGACAATGGTATTTTAACCATTAAGCAAGGGCGTAGTTCCTTTAAATTAACGACCTTACCTGCCGAAGGTTATCCGCTGAGTGAAGATGAATGTAATGATGTTGAATTGAGCATTCCACGCTTAGTTTTACTGCAATTATTACAAGCAACCCATTTTGCCATGTCACAACAAGATGTGCGGGTGTTTCTTAATGGCTTATTTCTTGATTTTGAACCGAATATTATTTCTGCTGTAGCTACAGATGGGCATAGAATGGCTATTAGTCGTTATCAGTGTAGCCATGTAAGTGATAAAAAATTATTATTGCCTAAGAAAGGGGTTCAAGAATTATTACGCCTTCTTAATTGCATTGATGATGAAAATGTATCTTTAGCCGCTGGTAAATCTCATTTTAAATTAGTAAGCAGTCAGTTTGTATTTTTATCTAAATTAATCGAAGCGCGTTTCCCCCCCTATGCCAAAGCTATTCCGCGCAATCAGGATAAACAAATTATTATTGATTGTTCTGTTTTAAAGCGTGCTTTGTCGCGGATTGTTATTTTAGCACATGAAAAATCTAAAGCCGTGATGCTGCATTTGCAGCCGGGTTTATTGACGTTGATTGCTAATAATAATGAACAAGAAGAGGCTGTTGAATCCTTAGTTGCTGAAACTCAAGGTGATGAATTAAAAATTGGCTTAAATGCTACTTATTTACTCGATGTGCTTTCACATTTTGGCGATGGGCAAATTCGTGTGTCTTTATCGCAAACGGACAGTAGTATTTTAATTGAATCATTAGAAAATGATAATTATCAATACATCATTATGCCCATGAAAATATGATTCTTACTGAATTAAAAATTCATCATTTACGTAATATCGCATCAACACAGTTAATGTTAAATCCCAGATTTAATTTTATTTCTGGGGCTAATGGAAGTGGCAAAACCTCGGTTCTTGAAGCGCTTTATCTTTTAAGTTGTGGCCATTCCTTTCGTTCTCGTGAAATTTCTCCTATTATTAGTCATGGGCAATCTACATTTACTGTTTTTGCTCGTGCTGCCCAGCAGGAAACAATTAGTATTCAAAAATCTTCTTCTGAACCAACACAAATAAAACTCAATAATCAATTTTGCTCTACTACCAGTCAATTGGCTTACGCATTGCCCTGTCAGATTTTTTATTCTGATATTTTTCAAATTATAGATGCCGGTCCTTCGGTGCGACGCAGTGCGCTCGATTGGGGATTGTTTCACGTGAAACCTAATTATTTGGCCTTGTTAAAGGATTACAAGCGTGTACTGAAGCATCGTAATGCTCTTTTAAAAAAACATGCACCGTACGCCCATTTTGTTCCCTGGGATAAACAATTAAGTCATCTAGCCGAGCAATTGGATCTAGTACGTAAAGATTTTTTTGTACGCTGGGAGCAGGAATTTACTAGGGTTTTATGTGAGCTTAGTGATTTGACTTGCCAGCTACATTATTTTAAAGGTTGGGATAAAAAAAATACAGGTAAAGACTTAGAACAAATTCTTGCTGAGAATTTTGTTAGTGATAATCATAAATTATATACCCAACATGGAGCGCACCAGGCTGATATTCTTATTGAAAGTAATTTAAATAAAGCAAAGCAGTTTTTGTCGCGCGGACAACAAAAAATCATTTCAATTGCGCTGAAATTAGCGCAGGGCAACCTTCTTGATCGCGATTGCCTTTATTTGCTTGATGATTTACCAGCCGAGTTGGATGAACCACACCAAAAAAAATTACTTTCCTATTTGTCCACTCGGGCAGGGCAATATGTAATTACTACTACTGCTAACCCTATTCCTTTAAGTACTTATTGTGGTTCTAAGTACAGTGTATGCTATGAGATTGTTGATGGATTATTAACCACTGTTTAGGTATAAATAGAACCTTAAGGCTATATTTTATCCTCGTACGGGACAAAAGTCATATTTCCGCCTCACCCAATGCAGTACTGTTTAAAAATCCAACTATATGATTCAAAAAATTATCTGCTTGTTGTACACCATTTAAAACAATATCACATAACATATCAAGCCCGTATGGAAAATAACTCACAGCTTTCAAACCGTGTTTTTTAATCTCAATTGGCTTTTTTTCATGTTTTCACTCCCCCGTCTTATGCGCCCAATAAAACGCAATCGTCAGTAGGATAAGCAGTTTTTCAATACGTTGCGGCTTGGTAATATGTGTGGCCTCAAAATTAAACCCCCTTGCTTTTTAAAACATGCAAAAGTGTTTCAACTTCCCAGCGCATCCCATATTTATTGATTGCAAAACCTGACAGTTCATCTGCTACTACAATTAATTGTTCACCATCTGGCAACTTTAATGCAGACAGGTAGACGGCTTCTCCCATAAGGTCTCTGCTATTCCATAGAATACGCTCTTTTTTAAGCCATCGAAACTAATCTGAGCCTATAAATTCTCTGTCAGCCAATAACACTGTAATTATATCTTTTTCAAATTGCACAATACACTGATCTATGAGTGCCAACAAAACATGTTATTCTGGCCTTGTTTCAATGAAAATAACCATATTAAAATATCCCGTAGCTCGTTGATCTCCATAGCGTCACGTCCTTTCCTTGGTCAGAAAATAATATGAATTGTCTATGAATCAATGAGCTACTTCTAGGCCTATCTCAATTTTTTGTCCCGTACAAAGATATTTTATATGGTTTCTTCTTTAATATTAGTTTTTTGACTTTTTGCCGCATTTATTGTTGCTATGATTGAATTCAAGTAATAGAGTATTACGAATATATAAAATTGTTTAAGCGATGTCCAATGAGTTCATTTGTGCACGAATACCTCCGCTTTCGCAACGAAATCTGAATAGGATGATGTACTTTTTCGCGGCATAAAAAATCAACAATATCTGATCTTATATCCAAAGCGATATGTCGAAGGTTAAAACAACGATGCTTCTCAGTATTAGTATGGTTTTTTCGTGAATTTCTCTCAGTTTAAAACAACTGTGATTAAACTTCATCTTATACTAGTAATAAATGTTTCACGTGAAACAAAGTGTACGAGTGATTCTGGTTGCGAGCAACCAGAATCACTCGAATCAATAGCAACATATAAGCCATGCCAATGAAATGATATTGTTTTACGCTTGGAATAATAGTACGTAACAGATGTTTTTAGTTAATTTTGCATAAAAAAGATAGCCGGTAAGCATGATTTAATATAGGCACAAGGGATAAACATTAGCCATATATATTTTGATCTGTATGTAATTTCTCAAGGATAATCATTAGCTAGTTCTTTGTGTAAACATACAAACTACACGCAAATTATGCTATCATTAGGTCTATTTTGAAATCGTGCAATAGGGTTTAAAGAGGACCTTCTGATGAGCGTTGATGCTAGTTATGATTCGAGTAATATTAAAGTTCTGAAGGGTTTAGATGCCGTAAGAAAAAGACCTGGAATGTATATTGGAGACACGGATGATGGTACCGGTCTTCATCATATGGTTTTTGAAGTGGTTGACAACTCGATCGACGAAGCTTTAGCCGGTTATTGTAAAGAGATTTTTGTTACCATTCATTCTGATGAATCGATTAGCGTTAAAGACGATGGTCGGGGAATTCCTGTAGATCTTCATCAAGAAGAAGGGCGTTCGGCTGCTGAAGTTATTTTAACGATCTTACATGCCGGAGGAAAGTTTGATGATAACTCCTATAAAGTTTCTGGTGGTTTGCATGGTGTGGGTGTTTCTGTAGTTAACGCCTTATCCGAAGAACTGCATTTAACAGTCCGTCGTTATGGCAAAATTTATGAGCAACATTATCGTCATGGCGTTCCTGATGCGCCGATTGCTGTAACTGGTGACGCAAATAATACTGGAACGCAAATTTGGTTTAAGCCTAGTGCAGAGACCTTTTCAAATATTGAATTTCATTATGATATTTTAGCAAAACGCTTAAGAGAATTATCCTATTTAAATTCTGGCGTGTGCATCCATTTATTTGATGAGCGCTCACAACGCCAAGATACCTTTCATTATGAAGGAGGCATACAAGCGTTTGTTGAGCACTTAAATAAACATAAAACGGTAATTACTCCGGTTGTGTTTTCAATGGTCGCTGAAAAAGATAATATTGTGGTTGAGCTGTCCATGCAGTGGAATGATTCCTATCAAGAAACGCTGTACTGTTTTACTAATAATATTCCTCAGCGCGATGGCGGTACTCATATGGCTGGCTTTAGAGCCGCATTGACCCGTACATTGAATAACTACATTGAAGCAGAAGGCTATGCTAAGAAGGCAAAAGTATCGCCAACAGGTGATGATGCCCGTGAAGGCTTGACGGCTGTGCTTTCAGTAAAAGTGCCTGATCCCAAGTTTTCATCACAAACTAAAGATAAACTCGTTTCCTCAGAAGTAAAATCAGCAGTTGAATCCAGTGTTTCTGAAAAATTTAATGATTTTCTTTTAGAAAATCCTGCCATTGCTAAAGCAATTGTGTCTAAAATTATCGATGCAGCCAGGGCACGTGAAGCTGCGCGTCGTGCGCGTGAAATGACGCGTCGTAAAGGCGCATTAGACATTGCCGGTTTACCCGGGAAATTGGCTGATTGTCAGGAAAAGGATCCTGCTTTATCGGAATTGTATCTGGTAGAGGGAGATTCTGCGGGTGGTTCTGCCAAACAAGGGCGTGATCGAAAATTTCAAGCCATCTTGCCACTTAAAGGAAAAATATTAAACGTTGAAAAAGCGCGGTTTGATAAAATGCTTGCTTCACAAGAAGTAGCCACCTTAATTACAGCCTTAGGTTGTGGTATTGGACCTGATGAGTACAATCCGGATAAAGTTCGTTATCATCGCATCATCATCATGACCGATGCTGATGTTGACGGATCGCACATTCGTACCCTATTACTGACCTTCTTTTATAGACAGACGCGTGAGTTGCTGGAACGTGGCTATATTTATATTGCACAGCCACCCTTGTATAAAGTAAAACGTGGCAAACAAGAGCAATATGTTAAAGATGACGAAGCCTTATTTGATTATTTGACCCAGTCAGCTTTAGATGGTGCGGCATTTTATCCAGCAATAGATGCGCCAGCAATTACGGCAATGGCTTTGGAAGAGCTGGTACAGCAATTTAGGCGTGTTGAAAAAATTATTAAGCGTTATAAGCGCAGATATCCTGCTGATATTCTGAAGCGCGTAGCTTATTTGCCGGTATTGCAAAATGAAGATTTTAGTCAGGAAGAAAAAATAGTTAATTGGTGTAAACAGCTGCATTTAAGTTTACAACAAATTGATAGTAAGACTGAGCAATATCAGGTAGAAGCCCATGCTTTAGTGGATACTAATTTATTTGTGCCAAGAATTATTGTGACCCAACACGGTATGGATAATTATATTCCTATGACGGCTGAATTCTTTTACTCTAAAGACTACAAAGAAATGGTTGCTTTAGGCTCAAAGTTAGCCAGTTTGGTTGAAGAAGGTGCTTATGTTAAACGCGCTGAGAAACAGTTAGAGGTAGAAAATTTCGAGCAAGCCTTAGCTTGGTTGATGGATGAAGCGAAAAGAGGACAAACTATTCAGCGCTATAAAGGTCTTGGCGAGATGAATCCTGAGCAATTATGGGAAACGACGATGGATCCTGCAGCACGACGAATGTTGCAAGTGAGCATTGAAGATGGAGTAGCTGCCGATGCTATCTTTACTACCTTGATGGGAGATAATGTTGAGCCAAGGAGAGAGTTCATCGAGTCTAACGCTTTAGATGCAGAAAATATTGATGTGTAGTGATTGATCCAAGCTGGCCTTAACCCTCTTTAGGGGCACTACTCTATTTCTCTTAACCATTTCCAATTCTCGATTGGGAATGGTTTTTTTTTAACTAAATGCCTGATGTACACTGCGAATAGCACAGAAGTCTCAATTGGAATTTGTTATTGGAAAAAACAAAAAATCACTACAATATGCTGTTGGCAATGATGCTATTTTAGAGAAAAACTGCATGATAGGGATGAGCAACCGCAGCAGCCAGCCTCCTTCCAATCCTGCACGCAGAAGTCCTGTTCTGATTTGCTCATCCTGACGTATTATCTTCCATATCATATAGGTTCTATAGTTTTCTATCATCTAAGTAATAGGGCTTTTATCAATAACGAGCCGATCCAACCCGAGTTTGTTGTGGTATCGAACGTTGGATTGAATGCATCAGTAAAGCCTTGTTTGTTGAATAATTCAGGGCGGTTAGTAAGTCAGTGTTTTATTGTTTTCATCTTATATTTTTGTTTGGGAATACTCCAATCCTTTTTGTCTGGATATTTATTAGGCATCAGACTCTGAACCAGAGTACTCTTTTAATGCCGACAATCATAAACGGAATTGCTGACAAACACCTTGTTCTGAACAATTAATTAACGAAGAAACATTAATACCATAATCACCTACCCGGCGATTGTGACAAGAGACAAAAAAGTTAATAAATTGGCGAATGAGGAGAGGTCGTAATACACTTAAATAAAAGCCTCGCTTTGCTCCGAGTTGATTGACTTTAGTGAACGCTGCACTAGTTAAACGTCAACCAACATTAATATGTCTTCAGAGGATAAAGAAATGGGTAAAGAACTAAGTCAAGATATTATTATTAATCATCTTAACCTATACCTTAGATCTCAAAATTTGCCATTATCTATGAATGAAAATGGAATTTGTAATGGTTTAGCCTCGGTGTATATAAAATATGTTTTAGAGAAGAAGGAATCTGAGTTTTGGGGGAAAATAAATCAACTGATTCAGTTTGTAAATAAAAAGATTGATGATGAGGCAGGAAGCCAAATCAATTTATTTGCTACGGAGATCCTCTTAAGTTTTGTGCCCGAACGTTATAATCAACAACTGAGTCAATCGACATCTATCCAGATGCTCAAGATCGATGGAAAGAGTCTAACCTCCTCTTTTGACTTTGGGTTAGCTACAACCGATTTAAATTGGGTCAACATCATAAAAACAATTGATCTTAAAGATCAAGAAGTTATGCAAGTATCCAGTGTCAATCATACTGTAGCAGTTTATAAAAAAGATGGAAAATACAAAGTCTATGATCCTAATTACAGCTCAGGGACTAAAGAGTTTGACAATGAAAATGACTTAATACGTGAATTACACCAAAGGGTTTTCAGGTACAAAGATGGTCATCTAGGGATGGAACTTCATGTGATTAGACATCCTACGGCTGAACTAAGAGCGTTTTCCAAACGCTATAAATTTATACAATAAGTATCTGGATAAAGAAAGTATAAATAAATTAGCTACTACTGATGATGGCAAAGAATTTAATACATTCAAAGTAGTCGCAGCAATTGGTAATGACGAACAGGTACAGGCACTAATTGATAAGGGAGCAAGCGATGCATATAAGGCCGCAAGTTCGGCTATACAAAAAAATAATGTGAAGTCTTTAAAGCCTTTACTTCAACAAATTGAACAAGAGAACAATACAGAAAATATATCTATTCTTCTTCTTTTAGCTATAACTACGGGCAGATTAGAGGCGTTTAATGAATTATTAGCAAACGAAAAATTTAAGGAATCTTTCGATAAATTAGGTTCTCCTTTGTCTCTAAATCTTATTGCTTTGGCGGCTCAGGGAGGGAATGCGAAGTTATTACAGCAGATCATTGAGCATGTTGAATTACAGCTAAAGCAGCAATCGCCAGAGCTCTTGGAAGGAATAAATAATACCCCTAAATATTTAGCGCTAAATGAAGAAGAGAAGGAGAAATTTCAACAAAAAAGCTGCTCCATGATTCTTTCTAAAGCGATTTGTGGTAAACAAAGTCCCTTGCAAGATGCAATTAGAGAAGCAATTAAAGCGGGTAGTACTGAGTGTGTGAATCTATTGTTGTCAAAAACGGTTAGTGAACAACTAGATGTGCAAGATAAGTTAAATTATTTACTGGATGCAATTCGATACAATCAGTGTGGGATAGTCCTCGATTTAATAGATAAGGCTCCTAAGATTTCAAAAGAATTTTTACAAACCATCTCAATGAATACTGGTGCAGTCGAGCGAACCAATATCAATATTCTACAGGATTTAAAAGAACGCGGTATGGTTTTTTCAAAAGCAGCTGAAGTAATTATTGCCTTAAAAGAACAACGAGCTGTTAGTGCTCTAGAATATTTGGGCCTTGCGCTAACTAAATTTACCGATTTTTGTAAAGAAGTCCTCTGGAATCAAGACTCACAATATCTCAGCTATGATCCCCAAAAAATCAAACAAATAAAAGATGATTTGGGAAATATTAAAAAAACAATTCCATTAAATGAAGAAGAAATTGAAGTGAAGCCCATTGAAGAGCTTAACTTGCAAGGGATAAATTTTAATTTAGAGGATGAGGATGAGGATGAGGATGAGGATGAGGATGAGGATGAGGATGGGGAAATCACAAAACCTAAATTTTAAAGCAATTTAACTTCCATTAGGGCCTGTTTTATCATTGGCCGAGAATCCTGCATATTCTCTGAGTACCGTGATCACTAACTCCCTTCGATGTTGATCACGGCACTATTCAAATTAAAATATCCATAGTTCGGGGTTAAAAAATGAATCTGTTCTATACTTTATCATAAAGACGCAACTAGAAGCTTTAAATTGGATCGAAAACTATTAACAACATTATTGGCACGCCAGGGAATCTATGATAGAAATGGTTCGGTGTATGCCTATGAGTTATTATACCGCAACCCTAATCCCGCTGATGCTGATAGTAGTAAAATTGCTGGTGATATAGAAACTTCTTCCGTGATTACGCAATTATTTACCAGCTTAGATATAAATACGATTATTGGCGATAAGCGCGCCTATATCAATTTCACCCACAACCATTTAGTGCAGAAAATACCTTGTTTACTACCTAAAGAACGTATCGGGATTGAGGTATTGGAAACAGTAGTGGTTGATCAAGCATTAATTGACAGTCTCATCAGCTTGCGCGAACAAGGTTATATCATTGCTCTTGATGATTTTGTATATAATGAACAAACTGCGCCCCTAGTAAAACTAGCTGATATTATTAAAATTGATGTTTTAAATCAAAATAAACAACAAATCGCGCAGCAATTAGTCCCCTTAAAACAATTTAAAGGCAAATTGTTAGCTGAAAAAATTGAGGATCTTGAGCAGTTTTATAATTGTATGGATCTTGGTTTTGATTATTTTCAAGGATTTTTCTTAAACAAGCCGAATTCACTAAAAGGGCAGCAGATTACGGAAAATAAAAATATTCTTCTTCGCTTATTATCCGAACTTAATAATGAAAATGTTGCCATTGAACGGATAGAGGAATTCATTTTACAAATACCCAAATTAAGTTATCGCATCTTACGCTTGGCTAATTCAGTTGCTGGATATCGTGGCAAAAAAATTGATTCCTTGCTAGAGGCGGTTAAAAAATTAGGTTTAAACCAAATTCGTGATTGGTTAAGCTTGTTTTTGATGTCGAATGAGGATGTTCTGCTCCCCGATCTTTTAGAGCGCACATTGATTCGCGCGAAGATGTGCGAATGTTTCGCAAAGTTATCAGAGCACGCTAATCCTCATCAAGCCTATACCGTAGGCATCCTTTCCACATTAGATTTATTTCTTAATGAATCCATGAGTTCACTCTTAAGCAGGATCCAATTATCTGATGAATTCAATGAGGCGCTTCTCCATCAGCATGGGAAATTAGGAGAAATATTGCAATTGACTATTGATTATGAAAAGGCTGATTTTGCCCAAATAGAAAAGTCCCCCTATCAAAAAGAGGATTTAACCCGTTCTTATCTTGAAGGCATTGAATATGCTAATTCAATTATGAGTATTATTAATAAAAAATAAAAGGTTATCGATTCGATACTTTAAAATATGTACTAAACTAAAAATAAATAAGGGACTTTTAATTTAAGGTTGGTGTTTATGGCATCACGTGCCGGCTTATCTCATTCTGACGTACTTAGCGCCATTTATCATGCAAACATTTTTTCAGGCATTGGGATTGTAGAACAAAAAATGCTTGCTGATAAAAGCGTTACTACATCATGTGGTACGGATGAGATAATAATCGAACAAGGTGAAATAGGGGATAAACTTTACATTATTATCGAAGGCCAGATGCTTGTTTCCATCAAAGACATTAATACGGGGAGAAAGCGCATTAATATATTAGGCCCTGGTGATGTATTTGGGGAAATTGCTATTTTAAGACGAATTCCCAGAACAGCGCGCGTTAGCACCTTAACGCCATGTCGCTTTCTTTCGATTAATGCTCAGGATTTTTTTGATGCATATCAATATTTTCCTGCAAGGGCACGTGATAATATACAGTTGGTTATCGCAAAAAGATTGCAGCAATTGGGTTATGCGCGTTAGAAGATAGAACAAATTAATTTGCAGTAAACAGTGCTGCCTCCGTGCAGCGAAGTACATCCGTGTACTGGTCCCTTCAATTTTGACATCCTGTCAGACATATCCATGTCATCCCTTTGAAGTTCTAGTATAGCTTGTCTGCGATTATTGTCATTGGGTGGATGGAGCAGTGCCGTGTAAGAAATCTCTTAAAGAGTATCGGGCTTTGTCTTGCCACATGGCTTTACCTCTCTAAGCTTTTTCTTAACGATTTTGGTTGTTGTTGGGTAATGCAATGAATACCCCCGCCCCCGGCAAATACATCCAGGGCATCAATTTGGGTTATTTGATAATCAGGATATAGTTGGGTAAACAACGTGTAAGCGGCTTTATCTTGAGCTTCATGGTCAAAAGCAGGCATGACTATTCCTTTATTACCTAAATAAAAGTTAATGTACGATAAAGTCAGACGCTCGCCATCCATATAGGTTGCTGGTGGTTGCTCCACTGTGTAAACTTCAAATTTGCGTCCTTGAGCATCGGTAGCTGATTTTAGAATTTCCAAATTTTCATGCAAGTTTGCATAATTAGGATCTTCTTTATCATGGGTGATCAGGCACAATACTTTGCCTGGGGCAATAAAGCAGGCAATTTCATCAATATGACCATCAGTTTCATCGCCTAAGAGACCTTTATTCAACCAAATAATTTTTTCGCCACCGAGGAAGTCATAGAGGTATTGTTCTATTTCTTGCTGACTCAGCAGTGGATTACGATTTGCATTAAGCAAGCACTCACGGCTAGTTAAAATGGTGCCTTCACCATCAACATGAAATGAACCACCTTCCATAACCAAGGGGGCAGAAAAAGCTAAGGCTTGGGTTTTTTGGAGAATGGCACCGGCAATTTCATTATCTAAGGCACAATCTTGATAATTGCCACCCCAAGCATTATGAATCCAGCTTACTCCAGCAAGTTGCTTGTCTTTGTTCAGCAAAAAAGTTGGGCCAGTATCTCTGGTCCATGAATCATTAATGGCTAGTGTTTGGAGGGTGATGTCATGGCCACATAAGCTGCGTGCTGATTCTTCATCATGGGGATGAACCAACATGGTCACCGGCTCATATTGGGCTATAGCATGGGCTACGCGTGCATAAGCCACGCGTGCCTTGTCTAAACCTATTTTCGACCAAGTGTCTAAGTGACAAGGCCAAGCCATCCAACAGCGTTCATGGGGATACCATTCTGCGGGCATAAAAAAAGCAGTTTGTTTGGGCGTCATTATTATTACTCCTGATTACCATCAAGATAGGTTAATTGTGAGAAAAGACTTCTTAATTCATTCAAATAAAATAGCGTTTTCTCTTTAGGTAACTCGGCTTGAATTAATTGCTTTTCATAAGATTGAATCAGCTTTTTGGTATCAAAATGGGCTAAATTCAATACGTTGGTGATGGTATCACCGCTGACTAAATCGTTCAGCTCAAAGGTGCCATCATCAAACAGTTTCACATCCAATGAGTTGGTATCGCCAAATAAATTGTGCAGATTACCCAGTATTTCTTGATAAGCACCGACCAGGAAGAAGCCTAAAGCATAGGGTTTATTGCTGTTGTAAGCTGGCAGCATTAAGGTGGAGTTAACGCGGGAGCTGCCCAAATACTCTTTAATGGTGCCATCTGAGTCACAGGTTAAATCTTGCAAGATACTGTGCATGCTTGGTAATTCATTAAGCTGTGAAATTGGGGCGATGGGGAAAATTTGTCCTATAGCCCAGGCATCGGGTATGGATTGGAAAAAAGAAATATTGCAAAATATTTTAACCGCCATGTTCTCATTAATGCGTAATAATAAGGCTTGCTCACTGGGATTTTCTTCACTTAAGCATTCTTTTAGCTCCATACAGATATTCGTATAGAATGATTCTACTTTTGCTTTTTCTTGCAGGCTGATTACCCCATGTTTAAACAATGAGTGAGCCTCATTTAGTGAATGTTCGGCATAGTTATAGATTTCTATAGGCGAACTGTTGGTAATTGCCTGATAAGTATCATAAATATCGCGAATTACGTAAGAGTCCTCTTCATTAATACCTGGAAGTACGGGGGCTTTATCATTCATTTCTATGTCCGAAATATCGGAAATCACTACGGCATGATGGGCGGTCAATGCGCGACCTGATTCAGAAATTAAATTGGGTTCAGGTATATCGGCTTCTTGGCATAGATGTTTGATGGCTAACAGAATATGGGTTGCGTATTCATTTAGGCTGTAATTCATCGAGCAGCCTTCATTGGAACGCGTTCCTTCATAGTCCACACTAAGACCACCACCCACATCAATGGTGTTAATCGGTGCATTTAATTGGCGCAGTTCGATATAATAACGCGCTACTTCTTGCATGCAGTGGCGAATGTCATGAATATTGGCAATTTGTGAGCCTAGATGGCAATGCATTAACTGCAGGCAATCAAGCATATTATGCGTTTTAAGTTGGCTGATTAATTCAAGCACTTGTTTGGCATTGAGGCCAAATTTGGATTTAGAACCACCACTATTTTCCCATTTTCCTGCACTTTTACTGACCAGACGAATGCGTACTCCCAGAGATGGTTTTATTTGCAGCCGTGCTGACTCTTTGAGGATAATATCTAGCTCTGATTTTTTTTCAATGACGATAAATACCTGATGCCCCATTTGTTGGGCAATTAACGCCGTGCGAATATAGCTGCTGTCTTTATAGCCGTTACAGACAATAGTGCTCTTCTGATTGCTAAGCATCCCAATTACTGCCATGAGCTCCGGTTTTGAACCCGCTTCTAAGCCAATAGGATTATTTGGTGATTTTAACAGTTCTCTGACCACACTCTGCTCCTGGTTTACCTTAATGGGGTATACCAGTTTGTAGGAGCCAGCATACTCATTTTCGGTAATCGCTTGGGCAAAGGCGTGGTAAATACGTTGTACTCGGTCATGTAAAATATCCGTGCAGCGAATTAATAATGGCAAATGTAAGCCTGTGCGGCTGGCCTCCTTCACAATCGCTTGCAGTTCAACGCCTTTTTTTCCTGGGGCGCTACTAATTTCAATATTCCCGTTGCTATTAATGCTGAAGTATCCCTCACCCCAGTTTTCAATGTTATATAAATTTTCTTCGGGTAATGCATTGATGTTCATAGGTTTTGATGTTCCAAAAAAGTATTAACGGGATTTAATTAGCTCATGGTAGGTTTCAGGTTTTCGTTGTTGTGCGAACGGAAATAATCGTCCCCACAAGGCGCGTTTACTAAAGTCTAACTCGGCAACTAATACTGCGGGTTCATTCCGTGGAGCTTGCGCTAAAATTTCACCCATGGGAGTACTAATAAAACTACTGCCATAAAATTCTAGACCATCTTCACAACCAATTCTATTGGCAGCAATAATAAAGGTATTACTCATAATGCCTTGTGCCACCATTACTTTTTGCCACATAGGCTGGCTATCAAAGCCTGGTGCGGTTGGTTCACCACCGATTGCGGTCGGATAAACGAGAATTTCGGCACCTTTTAAGCCATAAATACGTGATAATTCAGGAAACCATTGGTCATAACAGGTGGGTAAGCCCCATTGATGCCCTGCTATAGAGTGGACTGGATAGTTTGAATCACCCGGTTTAAAGTAAAAATCTTCATGGTATTTTTCACCACTGGGTATGTGCTGTTTACGGGTAATGGCAGTTAATTCGCCCTGTTCATTATAAGCTACGGCGGTGTTATAACCGGCTTTTTCAAATAAGGATGCGGTAATGCTTACTTTATTGGCCTTTGCCATTTGCCGCACAAATTGGGCGGTGGGGCCAGTATGGATGTCTTCCATAAAGGGGGTACCATCGACATCGGAGCGAGTACAAAAGTAGGGGCTTAGTGTGAGTTCTTGTAAACAGACAACTGTTGCGCCTTGTTGGGCTGCTGCATGGATTCCGGCAGCGAGTTTGTCTTGATGTTCTTTTGGATTTTCATGCCATTGTTCTTGTACTAGTGCTACGGTTAGTTTTTCATGGACCATTAAATTACTCCTATAGTGCTTAGGGATCATAAGAAGAAGCCCTTACGAGGTAAGGGCAAAGAGGTTTAAACTGCGCGATAAAATAGGTCATCGGGCGGTCTAGGATAAGTTTGTTGACAATGTGGCGGCATTCGCCACTTTTTGCGTTTTGTGTTCTGAGTTTTCAGGACTAGCAAATGAAGAGTACGCATTGCTGGCAACTGAGAGGGTATTCGCATTCATTGCGGTGCGAATGAGCGCAAATGGATTGGCTTTGGCATGAGCGGAGGTGGTTAATGATTTTAAACCTTCTTCAACTTTTTGGCGTGTTTCCGCAGCGGTTATTTTTGCTAATTTCACGCCAATATCTTGCGCCTGCTCATCTTGGATGGGCGTAAATAAATTGGCAAAGAGCTGGCAGTGCTCGCGGCTAAAATCACGACTAGTAAAAAATTGTTCTGGTTGGGCGCCTAATAAGAAGTGCTCAATATTACGCTGTAAGGTAAGGGCGATGTTAATATTTTCGGTCAGTGGGCTTTGCGGGAATGCATTCTTGATCGATTGAGCTGCTTTATTACGTTCTTCTGGGGCTAATGCAGCCAGTCGTTCCGCAAGGGCTGATTCATGATTTATTACTACGTGCCGAGCGAAATGTTTGTGTTCATTAAAAAGATCTAATGAATCTTCTAAGGTCGTATGCGGTCTTGGATTCTTTGGATCTAGTAAACTAAACATTCGGGTTTTTACTTGATGTAAGGGGAATATTACTGCATGGAATGTGTCTTCACTGCTATTCATTGGTGAGCCCAAAGCATTTAAGGCGCGACCAAACTCTTTAAGCTTCTCTGGCGGGCATTTAGAAACTATTGCACTGGCAAGGATTGCTTTTCTGTCGTGGTCGAGCGCATCGAGTATTTCTTGGTGCGCAGCTAATACATCACCATCATTTAAATGGTTATAAGGGTTATCAAATCCTAATATCTCATTTTTGCTATAGGCCATTTTATGTTTCCTTAACGTTTAATGGTGGATAAGGGTTACTATTCTAACGTATTTTTGCGGATCACTATATGATTCTTGCAGCAGAGTCAACTGATTTTTTTCTTCTGTACTACAATTATCTAAGCCCTTGTTTATTTTAACGGGTTAAATTTGTACAAGCATAGTAGCGGATTAAAATTAAACTGTCATGAAATTAAGCTAAAGTTTTCTGAAAAAAAGTCGAATAAGATATTAGATGCACGTTTTGCCTTTTAAAATTACAATAACAACAAGGAGTAGGCAATGTCTAAAAATCATTTATTACAAGACCCTTTTTTGAATGAATTACGAAAAGAAAAGGTGCCTGTTTCCATTTTTCTAGTTAATGGAATTAAATTACATGGTGTCGTCGATTCTTTTGATCAATATGTAGTGATGTTAAAGAATTCGATTACCCAAATGGTTTATAAGCATGCAATCTCTACGGTGGTACCTTCACGTGCAGTGAAAGTTCCTATGGAAGAGGGAACTGGTGGAAGCGAAGGAACTGTGGCAGACTAGACACACTTTATAACAATGTAAGTTGCGTTGTCTTGTCTGGTGGTATTTAGTTAAGGATTCGCGTTGTCGTGCACTATCTTTAACTAAGCACCATTAAGCCTTATTACCCAATTTACATTGTTTTATTCGAGGTGTTTTTGTCGGAGAATTAGGTAGTGTTTGAACGTCCGCAGGGTGGTGAGCGAGCTCTATTGGTGCAATTGGCACTGCCTGGGGTTGATGCTGAGAAGGCATTGCAAGAATTTGAAGAGTTGGCGCGTTCTGCAAATGCAGAAGTGCTGGATTGTGTTTTAGGTACACGCGCTACTCCTGAGGCTAAGTATTATGTGGGTAAGGGCAAAGCTGAGGAAATCGCGCAGCTAGTTAAGGCGCTTGATGCTGAATTGGTTTTAGTCAATCATGAATTATCCCCCTCTCAAGAACGAAATTTAGAACGCTTGCTTGAATGCCGGGTTGTCGATCGCAGCGGTTTGATTCTCGATATTTTTGCGCAACGGGCGCGAACATTTGAGGGTAAGTTGCAGGTTGAACTGGCGCAATTACAACATTTATCAACACGTCTGATCCGCGGTTGGACGCATTTGGAGCGGCAAAAAGGCGGTATTGGTTTGCGTGGTCCGGGCGAAACGCAATTAGAAACCGATCGGCGTTTACTGCGCGAGCGGATTAAATACATTAATCGTCGCCTGGAAAAAGTACGGTGTAGCCGTGATCAGAACCGTCAAGCGCGACGTAAAGCAGCAATGCCTACGGTATCCTTAGTGGGTTATACCAATGCGGGTAAATCAACCTTATTTAACGCGTTGACGGGTGAGCGTATTTATGTGGCAAATCAATTATTTGCGACTTTAGATCCCACTATGCGGCAGTTAAGTTTGCCAGGGGCTTCCAGCGTAATTTTGGCCGATACGGTAGGCTTTATTCGTGATTTGCCGCACCATTTGGTTGAGGCCTTCCGCGCGACATTAGAGGAAACGCAACAGGCCGATTTATTATTGCATGTGATCGATATTTCCGATCCGCATTGGCGTGATACCGTCTTTTCGGTGCAGCAGGTATTGGATGAACTTGGTGTCAATGACATTCCGGTAATTCAAGTTTTTAATAAGATTGATTTGCAAGAGGGCTGGGAAGCCAAGATTGATTATAATCAAGAATGGTGCAAGGTATGGATTTCTGCTGCCGCCAATATTGGGTTGGATTTATTAAAAGAGGCGATTAGTACGCAGCTACACGGTGCCGTGCTGATTGAGGATGTAGTCTTAAAGCCCGTTCAGGCAAAATTGCGGGCGCAATTGTACCAATTAGGGGCGATTTTGCAGGAATCATTAAGTGATGAAGGGGATTGGTTACTCAAGATTAGGATTACGCGGGCACAAAAACTGCGTTTGTTCGCGCCCACGTTTAAGTGAGGTCTTAGCCGTTTTTGGTGACGGTTGTGTCCGTAATCGCTTCTTCTAATGCCCTAAGGTCCTGACCGCCATATAAGGTATTAACCAACTCACCTTGTGGATTAAATACAAAGGTAACCGGCACACCAATAATATCACCTAAACCTAAGGCAAAGGCAGGATCTGAACGTAAAGAAGGGTATTGGATCTTTAATTTTTGAATCAAGCTCTGTTGCTGGGGCGAAGGCAATGCATCATAGTTTACGGCAAACACGGCTACTGGATCTTGTTCGTGTTTGTGATAAAAACGGTTAAATTCAGGAATTTCAGCAACACAGGTTTTGCACCAGCTCGCCCAGTAGTTAATCAATACCCATTTTCCTTTTAAGGAAGAAAATGCAATGTCATGCCCATGCAGGTCTTTAAGGAGAACCTCGGCGTGTCCCACCGTGGCTGTGCTGAGTAAAATGACAGCGGACAGGAGAAATTTTATTATCGAACTCATGCTTACCTCATGCGGATATTGGAATGGCAATCTATTTTATGGTACTCACAGCAAAACATATTTTGTTAAACAATGCCAGTACATGCGTTTATATTGTCGCTAACCTCACGAGCACCGTGACATCTTAGCATTGTACAAATGATTTTTGTCACTATTTCAACCAATTTTCCCAATATAGGTCTATACTTGTCTATGATTTTCACTAAACTCAAAACTAAGGATAGTATCATGTATAAAAAACTTATTGGAACACTGGCATTAGCGTGCACTTTAGTCATCAGTTCAACGGTATTTGCTCATTCTGGAGGTTGCGGTGAAGGAATGAAGAAAATGCTTGAATCAATAAAACTTGATGATGCGCAAAAACAAAAAGTAACGCCTATTTTAGATAATTTAAAAGCCAGCATGAAACAAAATGGTGAGCAAATGCGTGATTTGAGCAAGCAAATTAATGCGCAGGCTACTTCAGGTTCAATGGATCAAGCAGCAGTTAATGATTTAATCGATAAAAAAGTTAAATTGCTGGGTGACCTGATGAAAGCAAAAGTTATGGCTAAAAGTCAAATCTATGCGATTCTGAATGATCAGCAAAAAGTACAACTAAAAAATAAAATGAAACAAATGGAAGAGAAATGGGCTGAGAAATTTAAAAGCTGTCACGATCAAGATTAATTTTTTCCTGCCTTCTTTTGCCCCCTGTTTTCTTGGGGGGCAATTTAGCGAAATGTTAGCAGCCCCTAAATATAATTCATTGCTCCATAAAAAACGTTTGTTTTTAGCCCGTATATCCCCATCTAATTCGCTAGATTTTGCCTGCAAAAAGGAAATCAATTTTTTGAACTATGCTTAAATAGTAACCGTCTTAAGTTGGTTGCCGTGCATATGCGGGAAATTCTGGTTTAATAGGAGGCGTCGCCATGGGCAATATTAACGTAGAGCGATTAATAAATGGTGTATTGATTCGTGAAGGTGCCGGGGTAAAATTGCACCGTTATATTGGTGTTGAACGCACCGATGATTTTGAGCCTCTTTTATTGCTTGATTATTTTGATAGTAATGACCCCATTGATTTTATGGCGGGCTTTCCCCCGCATCCGCATCGTGGTTTTGAAACCATTACTTATTTACTGGATGGTGCAATTACCCATGAAGATAATAAAGGACATCAAGGGACGATTGGCGCTGGCGATGTGCAATGGATGACGGCTGGCAAAGGCATTGTTCATTCTGAAATGCCCTCTACAGAGAGTGGGCGCTTAAATGGTTTGCAGCTGTGGTTAAATTTGCCAGCAGCCGAAAAAATGCGTGAGCCGCGCTATCAGGAACTGTTGAGTGCGCAACTGCCGGTGGAAAAAAATGCAACGGGCGCCTTGATTAAAGTGATCGCTGGCCAAACGGATAAGGGGACCAGCTCACCGATTGCCGGTATTGCAACAGCGCCTTTATTTTTTGATATTATTTTGCCGTTGGGGGCCCAGATGCAACAGCAGATTCCTAATGATTATCAGGCCGTACTGTTGGTAATTTCAGGCGCAGTACTGGTTGGTGAACAGGTGGTACAACAAGGCGTCTTGGCGAAACTTGGCGCGGGTGATGTGCTGACCTTAAGTGGTGAAAAAGATGGTCAATGCTTATTGATTGCTGCCGTAAAATTGCACGAGCCTATTGTTCGTCATGGTCCTTTTGTGATGAATACAACCATGGAAGTGATGCAGGCTTTAGATGATTTTCGTAGGGGTAAGTTTTGATTAAGAATTAAAAATAGTGAGGGCTTGGCTAGCCCTCAGGAGTTTACCTTGGCATTAAATACTGAAATTGCTCGATGAGCTTACGTCAGGTGTTGTCGGAGTCGTCGTTCTTGAGCGGTTACGGCCAAAGAAACCTGGCATCACTAATGGTGCTAATCCACCAGTACTGGTTAAGGTTAAGTGTGTTGGCGCATCAATTGATCCTACTGGTTTGGATTGCAAATCAGGAGAAACACCTCTCTTTATCGCCTCATTCTTCTCTACCGCAGTCTTAATTTTTTGTAAATCAGGAAGAAGTACAAAAACCAATTTAATTAGTTCAGGAGCAATAATTTTTTGGCGTTGACCTGCACATGATGAGTGTGTATTAAATTCCTCATCATAACTTTCAATTAATGGATGTCCATGCTCTATATAATTTCTTAATGACCTTAAGGCTTCATAATCGTGCTTTAAGGATTGGCAAAAATCAGCTTCCTTATAGCCTCGGATGGTCTCAAGCTGTTGCAGCAGTTGCCCGGCGTTATATTCCAGAGCGTCATTTAACAGATGATTTTTTAGTAATAAGGAAACCAAATTTTTTTGGTTGACTCCTTGGTTGTATTCATCCCAAGCTTCCATAGTCGTATGAGAGAAACCGTGCTTAAGATATCCTGCCTCTACTAAGAATAGTTTGATATTATTGGCCGCTTCAATAGCCGCAGCAATTCTTTTTACTGGATTAAGTTGGTGCTGACGTTCAGGTGTTTGTTCCATCTGGGCTACCAGGGTACGAATTGTTGTTAGTCCAGTTAGACGGTTTTCTTTATCTATCAGACGTTGTTTTGCTGCCTCAACTAACTTTTTGCGCGCCTCAACGCGTTCATCTTCAGTCGTTGATGGACGAGTGGTGGCTTGGGTCATGATTCTTACTATCTGCTCATAGAGTGACTTGTCTGTTTTCTTAAATATGGCAAATGGCTTGAGTAATTGCCCGCGCTCTTTTGTATCGGGTGCGTTAACCGTGCCAGCGAGTATGCCACAGCAAGTTTGTTCGAGTTTTTCAGCATCATCATCCGAAAGCGTATTTTTAAACGCCTCTATGGTTCTTGCTTTGGCAAATGCTTGTTTAAATTCTTCTTCTTTTTCCACAGTGGCGCGTCGTTGTGGTGCTTGAACAACCGGATCGAGCTCTTCTGGTGGTGTTTCCTGTCCTAATTCAATCTGTAAGACATGAGCCCAATATTTAGCCGCATCACCATGATAACCGCCATAGCGTGCGTCCCTAAGATCGATGAAATGGCCAATTTTTTCCATTAGTCCAGGCAAATCTTCATCATAAATTTGTTGTAATTTATTTGGTTCCTGCAATAGCTCATCAATAAAATGCTTATTGTGGCTTTCATCTTGATGACAGATAAAATCTCGCAAGTGAATTACTGCCTGATAATCAATGGTTTGATCAAATTCGCTAAAATCAGTATTTTTTCCCGTAAATATTTCGCCCAAGCGTTGTAGTTTTCGTAAAAAGGCATGTTGACCAAGTGGTGTTTTGAGCGCATCCTGGCTCAGATGCGATTGTTGATAAAATAGCGGTTGCCCTATTAGGTCCGGATTTATGGATATGAGGTCAAATTTATAGTTCAATAAACGCAGTAATTCGACCAGAAATTTATTTTCATTAAAGTGGCGGGTGATGATGCGCGTTATTGGTAATTTAACCTGCTCAATATTTGTCGGTATTGCCGTAGGATCCGAAGCGTACAACTGATTGTATGCTACTGTCTTGAAAAATTTCTTTAAAGCAGGCAGATCCGCGCTAATATTAGTGACTGCACATTCAATCAGCTCTTCGCTCTCGGAATATTCTTCAATGAACCTTGCAGCCGCAGTCAGTCCCATCAATTCTTTCATTTCTGCTGATGGCTCATTTAGAGGGATGGTGCCTAAACTCAACATAAATATAATGTCCGCTTCCTTTTCTTTTATAATTCCACCGAGTTGTTCTAGCGTTATCCAGTCCAGTGGTTTCAAAAAGCCAACATATTTTTTCCTTAATGAGCCCGATAAATTAGCAACAATCGTTGATATCCAGTTAATGCATATTCTTATTTGGGCGATGCGTAAATTATACAAAACATCATTTTCAAAAGGACTGAGCTTGCCGTTGATAAACGAGGTATTACTGAGGTCGCCGTGATATTTTTGCAGGTGCTCTATTATGTTAAGAATACAGTAAAGTCGATCCATATCCTTTTCAGCATTTTCTGCATCGCTTTTTTGAGCCGATTTATGCGGCAAGCTATTAAATTTTTTTTGAATATTTTCGGCACTTTCTTTGAATTGTTTATCTTGTTTCGCAGTTATTTTTTCTACTACACGCTGTAGTGATTTCGTCCATTTTTTTTCTTGTTCTTCATTAATCTGCGCCTTTGCATTTTTCAGTGCATAATGCAAATTATAATTCGTATTTTTTATTGCATAATCAATGGGGGTTTTTTGGTCATTATCTATTCTATTCACATTGATTGGGAGTGTTTTCGCATGCCGTATTAACGTGCAGAGTAACTCGGTAAGTTTGCTATCGGCTGGATCACTGTATTTACACCCCAAAAGGAGAGCTTCGTCGTATTTTTGTTGTTTTAATGCATCTAGAAATGTTTGATATCGTTGTGGTCTCGTTGCTGTTTTTATTATTTGTTCGCTTTCTTCTATTAAGTCTTTATACATATGATTCACCACAATGAATATAATAATCGTTAATGTTTACGCCGATTAACGAGGTAGGTTGAGCTAAAATTATGCAAGGTAATTATTAAGGAAATATTAAATATCAAGTGATATGCAGGAAAATAAATTAAAAAGTTAAATTCCCGGTTGGTTTTTGTTCGAAATGATAATTGCTTGACATGGCGACTGCTGTTTAAAGTACGTAGAGAAAAAGTTGCAAATAAGGCAGCACAAAATAAATTAAATGATTTAGTAAGCATCATCATCCTTAACTTGCTTGCTGTCCATTTTTGTGTCACTATGGCGTCATTGTGATTCTTGTGAGCAAAATTTATGTTAAGAAAACTTTTTGGATTTACTTTAGTGCTTCTTTCTTGTGATGTGCTGGCTGTCGAAACAGTCGATTTATATCAAGCGCCACTTAGCAGTTTAAAGCATTTTCCCTTGCTGCAAAAAGTCAAAAAATCAGCGCATGCTAAGGCGAGTTCTACTACAGACAATAATCTTTTGCAAGAAATCAATTTAACCAAAAAAGATTCCAAGGTGATTACTCGTTATCAACAAATGTATCTGGGTGTACCCGTTGTTGGGGCGCAAATTATGATTAGCAAAGAGGCGAGTACTAATAACAACGCACAAGTTAATGGTCATTTATTCGAGGATATTCAGCTAAATACGCATCCAGACTTGACCCAACAACAAGCTCTTGAGAGTGCCCAAAAAGCATGGCTTAGTTTTAATCCGCAAGCGCCGATGAATGCAGCGCAGATGGAATTGCAGATTAGGGCGAGTCAGGGTAATGAATTAACCCTCGTGTATCAAGTTTCATTTAAAAGTACGGACAGCAATGGCAAGCCCGCTTGGCCTTTCTTTGTTATTGATGCGCACAGTGGCACATTGCTTAAGCAATGGAATAACATTAAAAATTTTGCAGATCATGGTCCTGGCGGTAATGAAAAAGTTAAAGAATATTGGTACGGTCAAGATGGGTTGCCGGCTTTAGAGGTGGCGCAAAATGGGACGGTCTGTACGATGGAATCGTCTAAAGTTAAATTAGTTAATTTAAAATTTGCCTGGGATTGGAATGATCTTTTGGCGACTCCTTTTCAATATTCTTGCAACAATAACAGCGAAGATCGTATCAATGGTGCTTTCTCACCAGCAAATGATGCCTATTATTTTGGTCATACCATTGTGGAGATGTATCAGGAATGGTATGGCGTCAATGCGTTACAACACCCAAATGGGACGCCAGCACAGTTGGTGATGCGGGTGCATTTTGGTGAAAATTATGATAACGCCTTTTGGGATGGACAATACATGTCTTTTGGTGATGGCGCTGATTTTTATCCCTTGGTTTCTTTGGATATTGCTGGTCATGAAGTGACCCATGGTTTTACTGAGCAACATGCAAATCTAGAATACCATGATGAGTCTGGTGCGCTTAATGAATCCTTATCGGATATGGCTGGCCAAGCAGCACGTGCGTATCTGTTGGAAAAATTTCCCCAGCTTTACAATAAAATGTACCTAGAGCCTAATGTGGTTACTTGGGGGATAGGTGAAACAATTGTGCGTGACTCTTTGGGCAAAGCTTTGCGTTTTATGGACTTGCCCTCTTCCGATGGCAGTTCGGCAGATTGCTTGGATAAAGCGTTAGCACAAAGCAAAGGCGCTTATTGCGCCATCAGCTATGCTGATGTAGTGGCTTTTGCTAATGCGAATATCTCCAGCCCGCAAGACCGGCAAAGTTTTATCGTGCATGCAGCCAGTGGCATATTTAATAAGGCATTTTATTTATTAGCCAAAAATATTAGCATTAAAAAAGCGTATCATGTCATGGTCATTGCCAACAGTAAATATTGGACGCCAACCACCGATTTTGCCCAAGGCGCATGTGGTGTACTTTATAGTGCCCGTGATTTGGCTGTTGATACCAATGCACTGAAAACGATCTTTGCTCAAGTAGGTATTGATACAGCGACCTGCTCTATTTAATTAATAGTCTTGATCAGGCAATGTATTTACATAATTCACAAAGTTTGTTTTTTAGTCTAAATGTTGTTTGCTGATCAAGATAATTAGTATATAATTGGTATGCAATTTTTATGTAGTTGTTCTTGTTGTCAATTATTCATTTAGGTTGGGAGCCGAATGGTCATCTATTCAATTATTCTAGGCATACTGCTATTAAGCTTGCTTTGTGTTGCCGTGATGGTTCTCAAGCTTGTTCGTCAGCCTTCTGAAGCCTTATCTTTATCACAATACATTAAGTTAAGTGTAAGTGGGGTTATTGCCTTTATTGCGGATACCTTAGGTGTAGGCAGTTTTGCGGTTAATGTTGCTTTAGCCAAATTAATGGGGACGTTTAATGATGATGAGATGCCCGCGGTAAATAATGGCGCACAGGTGATTCCTGGCACTATAGAATCCTTATTTTTTATCAAATTAATTGATGTTGACCTAACCACCTTATTAACTTTGGTTGTCGGAACTTGTGTTGGCGGCTTGTTGGGTGGTTTTGTTGTTAGTCGTCTTAGTAAGCAAGCCATACGTCTGGCGATGATCTGTGCTTTTGCGTTGCTTATTACGCTGTTAATTTCCCATCAATTTAGATTATTGCCGATTGGTGGGGAATTAACCGCCCTGCATTCGTGGAAATTAGTCATCGGTTTTTTCGCTTTAGTTGTGTGCGGTGCGCTTACCTCCGTGGGCGTTGGTTTGTTTGTGATGGTGCAAGGCGTGTTATTTTTAATGAATATTTCGCCGGCAGTTGCTTTTCCTATCATGACAACTGCGGGAGCCATGCAACAACCATTAACAACCTTGGTTTTTTTACAGCAGAATAAAATTCCCTTAAAGAAAACATTAATTTTAAGCCTTTCCGGATGTGCCGGGGTCTTTATCACCATGCCGTTATTTATGCAATTAACGACTACGTGGTTGCATTCCTTGTTAGTGTTTATTTTGATTTATAATTTCTTTGCCGTAGGCCGCACGTATTTGCGTAATCGCCCTGGCAAGAATTATCGACAATCACCTCCTTCTGGTTCATTGGTAGCGGCTGAATAGCCACCTGTAGTATAATCAGCTCCATTTTTATTAGGTAACAGTCATACTATGGATGAGCCAGTCAGTAAGTCACAGAAAAAAAGAGATGCCGATTTTTTGCAAAAAATCGGTGTGAAATTCATCGATCTTAGCTTGGTTAAGTTGGATCTATTGCCTCTTCCCGATCATTTATATAAAGCCATTATTGATGCCAAAGCCATAAAAAGTCATGGGGCGAAGAGAAGGCAGGCGCAGTTAATTGGTAAGCTGATGCGCGCTGCAGATTTTGAAGAAATTATTGCTGCTTATGAGCGGATTATTGCCGAGGAAAGTGCGGTTACAGCTTCGTTTCATGAAGTTGAGGTATGGCGTGATCGTTTGCTTAATGAGGGTAAGGATGCACTGACGGAATTTATTGCAGCGTATCATCCTGAAGAAGTACAGCAATTAAGACAATTAATTAAAAAAGCGGTTGATGATCAGCAAAAAGAAAAAAATACCGGTGCTGCTAAAGCTCTTTTTCGTTATTTAAGGTCCTGCATAATATGAATCATTCCTTGTTCGTAAGCTGTCCGCGAGGGCTTGAATACCTATTAGAAGCAGAGGTCAAGGCTTTAGGTTTATTGGTTACACGTGTCAGCCCCCAAGGCGTGTATGGCGAAGCCAGCTTGGCAACCGCTTATCAATTATGCCTGTGGTCAAGGATTGCGAACCGTGTCCAGTTAATTCTTTTTAGCGGCTACGCCGGTAATGAGCAGGCACTGCATCAACTATGTACCGAATTTCATTGGCAAACAGTTTTTAGCCACGATAAAACGCTCGCTATCGAATTTCATGGCGCCTCGGATCATATACGCAATACGATGTATGGTGCCCAGGTGGTTAAAGATGGCATCGTTGATCATTTTCGTCGTTTAAATGGTTCGCGACCATCGATTGATAAAGAAAGACCTCAAATTTTAATTCATGCCTATTTAAAAAATGATGAGCTTACGGTGAGCTTTGATCTGGTGGGATACAGCCTACATCAGCGTGGTTATCGTACTCAAGCAGGAATGGCTCCGCTGAAAGAAAATGTCGCTGCGGCCTTATTGCTGCGTGCTAAATGGCCTGAGTTGGCGGCGCAAGGCTATGCGCTGCACGATCCTTTTTGTGGCGCCGGTACTTTAGTAATTGAAGCGGCAATGATGGCAACGCATGTTGCGCCAGGTTTATTACGTCAGGATCAGTCCGTGCAATATTGGGCACAGCATCAAGAGTCTCTCTGGGAGAAATTGCGTGCCGATGCCTTGCAACAGGTTAAGTCTTTGCCGGTGAGCTTGTTGGGTACGGATGCCGACCCTAAAGCCATTGCGATTGCTCGCGCTAATGCCGAACGTGCCGGTATTGCGCCTTTAGTCGAATTTAAGATTTTAGCGATGCAGGAAATTCAGGCAACTGCCGCCAAGGGGCTATTGGTATGTAATCCTCCTTATGGCGAGCGTTTAGGTGATACTACCCAGCTGGTACCCGTATATCAACAGTTGGGTAAGGCCTTGCATGAGCACTATCAAGGCTGGAAGGCGGCGGTGATTACTTCAAATCCCGTATTAGCTAAAGCTATGGGTTTACGTTCTAATAAACAATATACCCTGTATAACGGCGCTTTAGAGTGTAAGTTATATTGCTTTGAACTTAGTGCCGCTAATGAATTAAAAGGTGCTCTGGATGCTCCTTTATCCGAAAACGCGCACATGTTATTAAATCGTTTAGAAAAAAATTACCGTCATTTGCATAAATGGGCGCAAAAGAATCATATTTCCTGTTATCGTGTTTATGACGCTGATTTGCCCGAATATGCTTATGCCATTGATATTTATAATGATTATGCAGTTTTACAAGAATATGCCCCCCCAGCAAGTATTCCTGCCCATAAGGCCGAAAAGCGCAGTTTGGAAGTCATGCAAGTTGTACCCCGCGCCTTGGGCTTTGCCGTGGATAAATTGGTGGTGAAAAAACGCAAACAACAAAAAGGCAGTGAGCAATACCAAAAAATGGGGCAAACACGGCAAACCATGGTTGTGACCGAGGGGCAGGCTAAATTAAAGATAAATCTTTATGATTATCTGGATACGGGGTTATTTCTCGATCATCGTCCTTTGCGTTTAAGTTTTGCCAAATTAAAGCCTGGAACTCGTTTTCTTAATTGTTTTTGTTATACCGGTAGTGCCAGCGTTCATGCCGCTTTAGCGGGTGCCATAACTACGAATGTGGACTTGTCCAATACTTATCTTTGCTGGGCAGAGGATAATTTCAAATTAAACCAGCTTGATTTAGCGCGCCATCAATTTATCCAGTATGATTGTCGTGAATGGTTGCGCATGACCCGCGATCGTTTTGATGTGATTTTTTTAGACCCGCCGAGTTTTTCCAATTCCAAACGCATGACGGATACTTTAGATATTCAACGTGATCATGGGATGTTAGTGACGGCAGCCATGCGCTTGTTGAACCCTGATGGAATTTTATATTTTTCAACTAATTTTCGTCAATTTAAATTAGATCCAGGGCTTAGTGAAAAGTATGCAGTGCAAGATATTAGCGCCCAAACTATCGATCAAGATTTTAAACGCAATAGTAAGATTCATTATTGTTATAAAATCATGATGCAGCAATTTGCCTAATTTAGTGCTCACGTTGGTTGGGTCGTTTGTCCCAACCAACAATTTCTTGGCAAATTACACGTTGTCTAAATCGTTAGCTGCGGCGCCATGAATTTGTGCTTGTAATGATTTCATATAACCCGCCATGAAAAACAGCTCGGCAACCAGGAATAGCGGGGCAATGAGAGCCTGGCATAAATTATCCATAAACGCCGGTTTTTTTCCTTCCAAATAATGGCCATGCAATTGTAATGCCCAACCCACGACAAAGGTAATGATGAACATCCATACCCCTAAAGTTGTTGGACCTTCTGCACTAAACCAGTGTGATATCCATAAGAGAAACAGCATAATTGGTGTCAACGCCAAAGCCAATTTCCAATTTAAGAGGAAATAATAAATTAATAGAGCGATGGTTGCGAACCAGGCCAGATTGCTGGCAAAAACACCAGGTATAATAATTTGTACAAAACCTAACAGGATCATGAGTGAGAGAATAATAAGTGGTACACCGGCCATATGAGTGTAACGGGTCATGATGTTTTGGTGGTAGGTGGCGTAAAATTGCGCCTGTTCGATAAATGATTTCATATTAACAGTCCCTTAGATTGATTCTTAAAAACATAGCACATTATTGTAAAAAGACGTAATTTTGTCGTGCTTAACTTATTTACGTATCAATGGTATAGGTTCCTACCATATACAAAACATTGCCATTGCTTGAGGTGCCGGGAATATAGGCGGCTTTTACTGATATTTTTTTAAAGAAGATGCCTGCCCAAGGTACGACGCCTGGAAAAGGAATGTTATGCATGATATCGGGACGGGCGGTTATTAAAATGGAGTAACCAAGACCTGCTTTAAAATCTTTAGTAAATGAGGTTACAAATAAACGGGCATAGCCAATGGCCGGCTCGACGTTTTTATGTGAATCAAGAAAGGCAAAGGCATACAGGCCATGCCAGTTTCCTTTTTCATCAAAAAAACCTTTACCTATTCCTCCGCCCCAAGCTAATTCATTGTATTTTTTTCGCTGTAAGCGTTCGCGGCTATAGGTGTAACGGTTATGCCAGGCATATCCGGAAATATACAGTTCTGTCTTACCCTCATCCCAAATTTGGTGCAAGCGCTGGCAAAAAGGTTTAAATAAAGGAAGCTTGTAAGAGCAGTTTTTCTGTTTTTCGGTGGCAAATGTCTCCAGAGAGAACAGCAGTAACAAGCCAATAATTATCTTTCTCATTTAGTTTTTAACCTATGACTTTGCTTTAATATAAACTAAAAGCATAGCTATTGATTCAATTTTTGCTATTTTATGTTGGCAAAATTTTTGCTTAAATAATAATGAAGGGTACAAAATCGAGAGCATACTACCATGGACTTGTTTCGCAAAAAAGAGATCAGCGTATCAATAAAGGTTGAATCGCATTTAACTAAATGCCTCACCGCCCTTGATCTGACTTTATTTGGCGTAGGTGCTATTATTGGCGCCGGGATTTTTATTCTGACCGGTGTTGTTGCGGCAACCCAAGCCGGTCCGGCAATTATTTTTTCTTATATCTTGGCAGGTGTTGCCTGCGTTTTTGCTGCTTTATCTTACGCCGAACTGGCATCGTCTATTGGTGGCTGTGGTAGTGCTTATGGTTATGCCTATGCTAGCTTTGGCGAATTGATTGCCTGGATTGTCGGCTGGGATTTATTGTTGGAATATGCCATTTCTGTTTCTGCTGTTTCGGTGGGCTGGAGTAGCTATTTTGCTGATTTTCTTGTGGCAGTCAAAATGCCTATCCCCCGGTTCTTGCTCCATGGGCCCATTGCGGGTGGTATTTTAAATGCGCCGGCAGTGTTTATTATTGCTCTCTTAGCGGCCTTATTGATTGTGGGCGTGAAATCGAGCTCGCGCATTAATAATCTTATCGTAAGTATCAAACTTTTAATTATTTTGCTCTTCATCGTGATAGCTTCTACAGAAATCCACGTTGCCAATTGGTCTCCTTTTATGCCTTTTGGTTGGCGTGGGGTGATCAATGGCGCATCGTTAATTTTTTTTGCTTATATTGGTTTTGATGCCGTATCCACGGCTGCTGAGGAGGCAATTAACCCGCAGCGCGATTTGCCACGAGGGATTATCGGTTCGTTAGTCATTAGTACGGTTTTATACATTATTGTGGCAGGATTGTTAACGGGGATGGCGCATTACACCACGCTGAATGTAGCTTCACCGATCAGTAATGTCTTATTAACCTTAGGATATAAGGTCGCCGCAAGCTTTATTAGCGTTGGCGCTATTGCTGGGCTTACTACGGTGATGCTGGTGTTATTTTATGGTTTAACACGTATCCTTTTGGCCATGTCACGTGATGGTTTATTGCCTAAATTTATTGCTAAAACCAGTAAGGGGCAACATAGTCCAGCGCGGATTATTCTCTTTTGTGGTCTGCTCATGGCCTCACTTGCGGCATTTACTCCCATCGATGTTTTGGCTGAATTAGTGAATGTCGGTACTTTATTTGCCTTTATTATTGTGTGTATTGGCGTGGTGTATTTGCGCTATAGCCAACCGCATGTAAAACGGCCTTTTAAGGTACCTGGAATGCCCTACATTCCTCTTTTAGGGGCGTTAACCTGCTTTTATTTTATGATTCATTTGCCTTGGGTAACGTTAATTCGTTTTGTGACGTGGATGGTTTTGGGGTTGCTTATTTATTTTGCATACAGCCGAACATCTAGTGTTTTGGCAACAAACAAAGAATAAGGCCTTAATTACTTATTAGATATCATGGAGTATCAAGGCTGCGGCAACCATTGCCGCAGCGGGAACTGTGAGTAACCATGAAAAGAAAATTCTTCCAAGAACACGCCAATGTGTGCTATTGCTGCCATTAGTTAAGCCTACGCCAGCGATGGCGCCGGTTACCGTATGTGTTGTTGAGACGGGCACGCCATAGTGAGTTGCTGTAAATAGCGCGATTGCCGCACCTGCTTCCGCCGCACAACCCTTCATCGTATTGAGTTTGGTTATTTGGGTGCCCATGGTATGTATAATACGCCAGCCACCGGCTAATGTGCCAAGACTGATTACCGTTTGGCAGGAAATAACCACCCAGAACGGGACGTAAAAAGGGCCTTCAATCCAGGAGGATGAGAATAATAACAGGGCAATAATTCCCATTGTTTTTTGGGCATCATTGCTGCCATGCGTTAGACTGAGCATGGCTGATGTACCTAGTTGTGCTCCGTGAAATAGTTTTTTTAGTTTGAATTTTCTTTTCTTGCGGTGAGTGAGTTTATTTAAATAATAGGTTAGTAGGAGCGCCACCAGTAAACCAACGATGGGCGAGATAATAATACCTATCAGTACTTTGGTAAAACCTGAAATTTTCAGTGCCGAAAATCCTCCTTTAGCAATGGCGGCGCCGGCTAATCCACCAATGAGGGCGTGCGAAGAACTGGAGGGTAATCCATAGTACCAGGTCACTAAATTCCAGAATATTGCGCCGAGCAAGGCCGCTAAAATAAAGTGCGCATCAATCAGATGTGCATCGATCAGGCCCTCACCAATAGTTTTGGCTACGGTTACATTAAATACTAAAAAAGCAATAAAGTTAAAAAATGCGGCCCAGACTACTGCCTGTCTCGGGGTGAGTACTTTTGTGGTGACAATGGTTGCGATGGAATTTGCCGCATCATGGAAACCATTAATAAAATCAAAAATAAGGGCAACCAAGATAACAAATAGCGTAAATAAAGTCGCGTGATCCATGCTTAGAGTGCTCCGTGGACGTCCATCAGGGCTGCTGATGGGCCAGGATATCTATAGGTAATAGCTACTGGTCGTCATCAACTTAGAAACCATGCTCATCAATAGTTTTACTGGATAAGGCAATTCTATGCCTCCTGCATTTACAGCAGCCGTTGCATGTTGTTCTTCATCTTCGCGCATTTGCTGCAATATAGCTTGTGATTTTTTATCCTGGAGCGGTAATTTTTGTAAATGCTGTTGTAAATGAGCAGAGACTTGGCGCTCCGTTTCAGCAACAAAGCCCAAACTGATTTTATCGCCAGCAAAGCCCGCCAGCGCGCCAAGTAAAATAGAACCGCTGTACCAAAGAGGATTGAAAATACTGGGTTTAGAACCTAATTCATGGAGACGTTCTTCACACCAGGCTAGATGATCGGTTTCTTCTGCCGCCGCATCACTCATTTGTTGTTTTACATGTTCTAAGCGTGCGGTTAACGCTTGGCCTTGATACAGTGCTTGTGCACATACTTCGCCAGCGAGATTGACGCGCATTAATCCGGCCACATGTTTTTTTTCGCGAGCGGAAAGAACACTGTCAGTAAGAGCAATAGCCGGAGAATTACGGGTGCTGGCGCGTTTTGTGGGGGGCAAAATCGTACGCAGCGCGTTATCCACTTCGGAGAGTAACGTATCAAGCAAGGTTTTAGTGCGCATAGTAATCATATTTTTAAGGATGTTGCCTTATATTATCTGGAACTGGCTTAGGATTGAAGTCATTCTCTGCTCTTTTCATTGTGTGGCATAAAGTATGCATCTCATTATCAGGATAGATTAGGAGTTGCTTTAAAAAAAGCGAAAAGTGTTAATTTTCGGCACGTAGAGTATAATACACCTGTACGGCAGGCTTAATAAAAACAAACTAGGAGTTCTTTTTGAAAAAAGAATTATTTAATTGTTATCTAATCGGGGACGATCAACTAGTATTGGAATGTGCGGAAATTATTTTGTCTTATAATCACCTGATATTAGGTATTATCTCGTCTTTTCCTGCCGCAGAACAGTTCGCAGCACACAAAAAAATCCCTTATTTTAAAAAATTTTCTGATGCGCATCCGGTATTGTCCATAACCGCTTTTGATTATTTGTTTAGTATTGTTAATGGCGTTATTCTGCCAGCTTCTTTGCTCCAACAGGCTAACTGTTTGGCAATTAACTACCATAATAGTCCTTTGCCTAAATACGCCGGTTTGCATGCACCATCCTGGGCCATTTTAAATAATGAAAGCAGCCATGGCGTTACCTGGCATACCATGGTTGAAGAAATTGATGCTGGCGATATTTTGAAGCAGGCGTTTATTGAAATAGAACCTGACGAGACTGGATTAAGCCTTAGTGTGAAATGTTATCAGGAAGCGCTCAATACCTTTAAAGAATTAATTTATGATCTTACTTGGCAACAGCTTACTGCCATTCCACAAAATTTAAAACAGCGTAGTTATTTTGATTATTATAAAAAACCTCGCCATGGTGGGTGGATCAGCTGGCATGAGTCGGCAGAAACTATTGAGCGCATGTGCCGCGCGCTTAATTTAGGCCATCATTATCACAATCGGTTGGGATTGCCTAAGTTTAATCTGGGCACGGATTTTTTTCTCGTTACGCAGGCTCGCATGATTGCTGTACACAGCAATGCACCGCCAGGTACCTTGTTAAAGTTAACTGCGGATTATTGGCAGGTTGCTACCAAAAATCAAATCATTCAATTAGAACAGTTCATTCCTATCCACACGAGCGCACTAAGTACTTTAAGCGAAATTGCGCATCACTATGATTTAACGGTAGGCTCATCCCTTGCTTCAGAAGCGGAACTAAGTTTACTGGAGTATGAATACATTGCTGAAATGTATGCGATCCATGAACTATTTTGGGTGCAGCAGGTAAAACATTTTAACCCGGCAATGCTTCCTTTTCAGGCATTGGCTGTGCCTAAGGATAACTCTTTGGAGTGTTTGGTTAGCTTTGATGCTGCGGAACTGTTTTTATCTTCTGACAGTGAGTATGCGGATAAACAGGATTATTTTATTCTGGCCGCTTTATTCATTTATCTGTGCCGTCTGGGAAATAATGGACGTTTTGGTCTTGGTTTTTCGCACCCTAAATTGCACCAATTGCCAGAAAAAATTGCGCCACTATTTTCCAAAATAGTTCCTTTTTCGCTGCCTATTGACGACCAATTTACTGTAGAAGAATTATTGGCTGATTTTTTTAAGCAAGTATCTCTAATTGATAAACACGTAAGTTTTGCCAATGATATTTATTATCGTTATCCGGAATTATCAGCAACCTTAGAATCCTTTTACCCCATCGCCGTGATTATCGGCAATGAAAAAGAGCTTAAAAAACAAATTCATGAACTTAATGCGTCAATTATTATCAGTATTTCGAACAACTATAAAATACAATGGTTCAGTCGTGATAATTGTCCAGAGCTGCGCCGGATAATTGAAAACAGCGTACAGCATTTGCCTATTTTGCTGCGAGAGATGCTCGCACAGCCAACATGCGCTGTTCTAAAATTGCCCCTACTTTCGCCACAAGAACAAGAGCAGTTAATTGTGACCTGGAATCAAACACAAACCCCATACCCCAGGAATAAAAATGTAGTAACGCTGTTTGGCGAACAAGTACAAAAAAATCCAGCAAAAATAGCTTTGGTTTATGAGGGAAGGACGCTTTCTTATCGTGAATTGTATAAGCAAGCGAATCAACTGGCTTATCAATTACAAAAAGAAGGGGTTTTCCCGGGCAGTCATGTTGCGATTTGTACGGATCAGAAAATTGATTTAATCATTGGCTTAATTGCTGTTTTAACATTAGGGGCGGCTTATATTCCGATTGACATCAATTATCCAGCAAATCACATCCAATTCATTTTAAGTGACAGTAATGCCATCTTGGTATTAACCTCAGAAGCCATAAAACATAAAATCCAGATTTGTTGTGCTAATCAAGCGGTGCCTTTATTGATTTTAGATCAGTTAATCAGCAATCCGTTACCTAAGGCGCCATTTGATTTTAATGTAAGCATTAGGCCAGATGATTTGGCTTATATTATCTATACCTCCGGAACTACCGGCAAACCCAAAGGGGTTATGGTTGCGCATAAAGGCATTAATCGCTTAGTAAAGAATACAAATTATATAAAAATTACGGCCAAGGATCGTATGGCACATGCGGCAAGCATTGGTTTTGATGCCGCAACTTTTGAAATCTGGGGCGCTTTATTAAATGGGGCCACTCTGATTGCGGTGCCGCATACGGTTTTGCTTAATGTTAGCCAATTTAGCGAATTTCTGCTTGAGCAAAAGGTTAGTATTTTATGGTTAACCTCGGCATTGTTTAATGAATATGCCTTCTCAAATCCAGCTATGTTTCGCATGCTTACGTACCTTTTAGTTGGTGGTGATGTATTAAATGCAGAGCACATCATGAGTGTTCTTTATGCGGAGCAAGGCGCGCCTAAATACATGCTCAATGGTTATGGACCGACAGAGAATACTACGTTTACTACCTGTTATCCGATTAGCCCTAAAAAGGAGGGCTATCTCTCAATTCCGATAGGGAAACCAATTGCGAATACCACGGTTTACATTCTCGATAAAAATTTACAACCGGTACCTGTTGGCGCGCCAGGCGAATTATATACTGGTGGTGATGGGGTGGCACTTGGGTATTTGAATCGTCCTGAGCTTACTGCCGCAAAATTTATCCCTGATTTATATCATGACAATGAAGGATTGCTCTATAAAACCGGTGATGTGGTGCGCTGGATGCCCGATGGCACCATTGATTATTTGGGGCGTTATGATAATCAAATTAAAATTCGTGGTTTTCGTGTCGAGCTTGAAGCCATCTATACGGTTTTGCTGCATCATGACGCTATGAATCAATGCGCCGTGCGTATTGTTGAAAATGAACAGCAGCAAAAATTTATTGCTGCATACATTATTCTTAATGATGAAACCGCAATCATCGATATTCAACGTTACATGGCAGAACATCTGCCGCAATATATGATACCCTCGTTCTTCATTAAGATAGACAAAATTCCACTCACCTTGAATGGTAAAGTTGATTTTGCCCAATTGCCCCTGCCTAATTTTTCTTTTCATGCATTACATGCAAATTATATTGCTCCCCATACCCAAACTGAAAAAAACGTGGAAAAAATATGGTGCGCCTTATTTGCCTTAGACCAAATTGGCATTCATGATTCTTTTTTTGATTTGGGCGGCCATTCACTGATGATGACGCAATTGGTATTAAAAATTAAAGAACATGTTCACTATGATTTGCCGTTACAACAATTTCTGGACACCCCAACTATTGCCCATTTAGCGCATTTGATTGATAAAAATCGTATTCCAGAACTGAAAACATCTTCGCTCATGCAGCATTGGCATTTTGATACGGAATTAAACCTCCTTTCTTTGCCTAAAAAAGCGCAACCGTTTAATGCGACACCGCAGGCAGTTTTATTAACGGGAGCCAATGGTTTTTTAGGTTCTAGCCTTTTATATCAACTGTATCATTTAACTTCGGCAACAATTTATTGTCTGATTCGCGGTAAAGATGCCGAGGAGGTAAAACATAAATGGGAGCGTACTTTAAATTATTATGCGCCGCAATTTAAAGATGATCCACGTATTCGTTTATTGGTTGGTGACTTAGAAAAGGCTTATTTAGGCTTGTCTATGGAACAGTTTATGATTTTAGCAGAAACCATAGACATCATTTACCATAATGGCGCGGCGGTAAATCATTTGTACAGCTATGAATTATTACGTGCGGCAAATGTTTTAAGTGTTAAAGAGTTACTAAAATTAGCGACCATGAAAAAATCAATTCCCATTCATTATGTATCTACCTTATCCGCTGCGGGGAATTATACGGATAATGTGAATACCATTATCGAAGATTTTATTTACACCCACCCTAATCCCCCCCCCCGTGATGGTTACAGTCAAACTAAATGGGTAGCAGAACAATTACTGGCCAAAGCACATCAGCAACAGTTTCCAATCAAAATATATCGGCCAGGCTGGATCTTAGGGCATTCCACTTCGGGTATTATTGCACCAGAAAAAAATCATTTACTGATGTTAATTAAAGGCTGCTTGCAATTAGGTTTTGCGCCCGATTGGGATATTGAGCTGGATATTCTGCCGGTAGAATATGTCAGTCAAATGATCGTTAAAACCTCACTCAATAAAAAAATATCTTATAATATATTCAATTTAATTAATCCGAATAAACTTGCATGGAATGACTTAATGACTTATCTTAAGCAAAGAGGATATCGCCTCTCATTATGTTCGCCTAAAAAATGGAGAGACCTTCTGGCAAAGGAAGCAACGCCTGAAAATGCTCTTTATTCATTAATTACTTTATATATTAATCAGAATGATAATGATTGGATGGATAACTTAAAGAAGATCGCTGCTGCTAATAATCAAAATACACTCCATGCGTTTAAAGAAAACAAAATGAAGTTTCCTTTAATAGACCAGCATATGTTAACTACTTATTTTAATTATTTAGAAAAAACCGGTTTCTTGGATATGGATTAACATTTTTTAGATTAGCTGACCATGAAAAAAGATTCAGTAGACTTGCTGCATCCACAATTGAAAATATTTCTTTTGTTGTCTGAAGACTGCGTTATTATTTTGGATGATGATTATTGCATTGCCGGTTTTAATGAGGCAACAAAAGCACTCTTGGCTTGGAACGAACAGGAACTGATCGGGAGACCGTTTGAATCCATTTATTGCGATCCAAGCACGCAAAAGCCTTTTCCTTTTTCCAAATATAACGCTATTCGTCGCGGCGAAGGTTTTAATTTTAATTATGTAATGCATCGTAATAAATTAAAACGCTACATGACCTGGAAATTTACCAACCAATGCAATTGCGCACCATTTATTATTTTGGGAAAAGATAATACCGATAAAAAACGTTTGGCGTTACAAAATATTACGATATTTGATCAAATTAAAAAAATATCTGCCTGTGTGCCGGGTAATTTTTATTGGAAAAATAAAGAAGCGCAATATTTAGGTTGTAATCAAACCTTGTTGCGGACCCTTGGCTTTAAGTCGGTAAACGAAATTGTCGGCAAAACTGATTCGGATCTTTGGCCGGTATATGCCGAAGAATTGCGCATGAATGATGAAAAGGTAATCAAGAATAAAAATCCAATTCTATTTGAGGAAACCGTTACCCTTAATGGTAAAACGATGTTTTTCACGGTCATTAAAATGCCTCTTCTCGATGATGAAGGACATATTATTGGCATTTTAGGTAATTCTTTAGATATTACCGAACTAAAAAAAGCACAGGCCGATCTGAACATAGCAAAAGAAGCTGCTGAAGCGGCCAGCCATGCAAAAACGGAATTCATTGCCAATATGAGCCATGATATTCGCACCCCATTAACTGGTGTTGTTGGCATGGCAAAATTGCTTGAAGATAATGTGCACGATGCCAATCAAAAGCAATATGCGCACTGGCTTGGTGAAAGTGGTAAACAACTACTGCATATGCTGAATGGAATCCTGGATGTGGTTTCGGCAGATAATGCTCATGAAGACGACTTACATGAAGAGTCGTTTAACTTGCACGAGGTGATTGATGACATTGTGCAACTTGAACGTCCGTCAACGTTGATTAAAGGTCTTAATTTAGTTACTTTTGTTGATGCCGCGATTCCGCCATTTTTAGTGAGCGATCAGACCAAAATTCATCGTATTTTATTAAACTTATTGGGTAATGCGATTAAGTTTACGCAAGAGGGGCAGGTAGGAATTCATGTTAATCTTTTAGAAAAAAATAAGACGCATGTGCTCGTGCAGTTTCGGATTACCGATACCGGCATAGGTATACCCAAAGAGTTGCAAGATAAAGTATTCGATCGTTTTTATCGTATCATTCCTTCCAATAAGGGAACGCATACCGGGCATGGGGTCGGTTTGCATATTGCTCAATCATATGTTGAATTATTGGGCGGCGAGATTTTTCTTAGTAGTGAACTGGGTGTGGGAACGACCTTTTATTTTGATCTATCTTTGGCAATTGGTAGCGGTTTGTCGCAGCTGCCGCCTGTGCACATAACGGATGGAATAAAAGTAGCGGTGGAACAACCCATAGAGACGTCTTTTGCAGAAAATTATAGTGTAGAACAACCTAAATTATTACTGGTTGAAGACAATAAAATCGCGCTGTATACGTTGGAAAATCTCATCAGTCAATCGCAGTGTCGCTTTACCAGTGTCATGGATGGCGAGGCAGCCTTGCAATTAGCGCAAACCCAATCATTTGATTTAATTATTACTGATCTTGGTTTGCCAGGATTATCAGGTATTGATTTAACCCGTAAAATCCGTATGTTTGAAAAAGAAAAATACAAGCCACCAATACCAATCATTGGCTTAACCGCTCATTCAGAAGAAAAAATAAAAAAAAATTGCTTGCAGTCAGGAATGAATGAGGTCTATACCAAGCCGATGACTACCGATGTCTTCGCCCGCATTAAGAACACTTACTTCGTTGCAAATAATGGCTACTACACCTGCTTGACCGCAACAGCCGCCCAGCAAATAAGCACTCTTGGCCCTGGTTTGCCCCAGACTGAAGATGAATTATTTAAATTGGCAGATTTTACGGTGTTTGATGCCCAAAGTGCGTTGATGGGTATGGGGCGCGATATCAATCTGCTCAAGAATATCTTAGTGTCGATTATAGAAAAAGAAACGCCCACTGATTTAGCCGCGTTACACCAGGCGCATTACCGGGGTGATTGGCGTACGGTGGAACAGTTGGCTCATCGCATAAAGAGTGGTTTTGTTTATTGTGGCGCAGAAAAATTAGTACATGCCTGCCAATACTTAGAACGTTATCATAAAGCCGGTCATACCCGATTGCTCGAACGCTTGTATCAACAATTGCTGGTCGTGATTGATGAGACAAAACAGCACGTGAATGAATGGTTACGACGAAAATGAGCCAAAGCCCCAAGTAAATGTGGTGCTGATGCCTTGATTTTGTTGCCGTTCACTAGGAGGGCGGCAACAAGTACGTAGTCTGAGATTAATTGTTGGTGAATTGATTAATCGTTAGCGTTAAGCGGCTTACTAATTCATTAATCTCATCTTCATTAATGATGAGTGGCGGGAGTAAACGCACCACGGTATCCGCAGTGACGTTAAATATGACGCCATTGGCAAGACCTAGAGGGCGCATGTCGGTTGCTGGTCGGTCAAGTTCAATGCCAATCATAAATCCTTTGCCCCGGATTGCCTTAACATGAGGATGTTCACCTAGGTTCTGGATTAATTTATCCATCAACAGGGCACTATTTTTTGTTACCAGTCCGCAAATATTATCGCGTTCCATAACTTCTAAGACGGTTAAGGCGGTTGCACAAGCCAGTGGATTGCCACCGAAGGTTGAGCCATGATTGCCTGGTTTAAATAAATCGTTCGCTCTTTTACTCATCATGCACGCGCCGATAGGAACGCCATTGGCGAGGCCTTTAGCCGTGGTTAGCACATCGGGTTGAATGCCGTAATGCATGCATGAAAAGAGTTTGCCCGTACGACCATTCCCGGTTTGAATTTCATCTAAAATCAGCATCCAATCATGTTGTTCGCATAATTTAGCTACGGCACGCAAGTAGCCTTCTTCAGCTGCATAAATACCGCCTTCACCTTGAATAGGCTCTAGCATCACGGCAACTACATCTTCCCGGTTTGCTGCAATAGTACGAATAGCCTCTAAATCGTTAAAGGGGGCGCGAATAAAGCCAGGTACTAATGGTTCAAATCCTGCCTGTACTTTACGGCTTCCCGACGCGGTTAGGGTTGCCATAGTTCGGCCATGAAAGGCTTTTTCCATGACGATAATTGATGGTGTTTCTATCCCTTTTTTATGACCAAAAAGACGGGTTAATTTAATGGCGGCCTCATTGGCTTCTGCGCCTGAGTTGGCAAAGAACACTTGGTCCATACCCGCCATTGTTGTGAGTTTTTCGGCGAGTAATTCTTGTTGTTTAATGTGAAATGTATTGGATGTGTGCAATAGTCTTGCTGCTTGTTCCTGGATGGTTTTCGTCACATCAGGATGGGCATGGCCTAATCCACAAACAGCTATCCCACTTAAGCCATCAAGGTATTCATTTCCCTGTTCGTCATACAACCAGACTCCTTTACCATGAGTGAAGGCTATGGGCATCGGATTATAACTTGTAATTAACGCCATCGTGTTTTCCTTTTACAAAAATCCCCTCATCCGCTGTGGGAGAGGGGAGCAACTGTGAATCATTGTTGTTATTTTAAATTACTGGCGACAAAATCCCAGTGCACTAAAGACCAAAAGGCGCCGATATAGTCAGGACGTGCATTACGGTAATCAATGTAATAAGCATGTTCCCACACATCGCAAGTTAATAAGGCTGTTAATCCTTCAGTCATTGGCGTGCCGGCATTACTGGTACTGATAATTTTTAAGGCGCCCGTACTATCTTGCACTAACCATGCCCAGCCGGAACCAAATGTTGTTGCTGCTGCTTGGGTAAATTGTTCTTTAAATTCGTTAAAAGAGCCAAAATGGCTGTTAATCGCATCGGCCAATTTGCCAGTTGGCTCGCCGCCGCCATTTGGACTCAGGCAGTGCCAGTAAAAAGTATGGTTCCAAATTTGCGCTGCATTATTAAATATACCGCCTTTTGCCTGCTTAATGATTTCGTCAAGTGACATTGACGCAAATTCAGTGCCTGGAATTAATTTATTTAAATTATTCACATAGGCTTGATGATGCTTTCCATAGTGATACTCAATAGTTTCCTTAGATATATGTGGTGCTAAAGCATCCATAGCATAAGGTAATGCGGGCAGTGTAAAGGTCATCGATAATCTCCTTGATTTATTTTGTCGTAAGTGTAGCAGGATGAATATGATATTCAATGCGATGAACTAAACATTTATTCAGCTTATTGAAATTTCACTGATACAGAGTAGCTTGGCTTGCAATTGGCAAAATTTAAAGGAGGACTAATATTTTCTTAAGCTTAAATGTTTATTATTAGTACAGCTGAGGCATTAATTGTGTATAATCTATATGCTTGGTATTTGCTAAATTTTAGCACCAGAATTTCATTGGCAGGCTCATTTATAAGTTGCGGCCTTGGTGGCTTTTCGCCATAATGAGCGTTTTATTTATTATTAAAGGTACAAACGAGTGGATACTTTAGAAAAAATTAGGAAACAAATCGCAGAAAATGCCATTTTGCTGTATATGAAAGGTTCGCCTAAGATGCCTCAATGTGGCTTTTCTGCGCGTGCGGTGCAGTGTATCGAATCATGTGGCGTTGATTTTGCTTATGTTGATATTTTGGCTAATCCTGATATTCGCCAAACATTGCCGCAGGTTTCCGATTGGCCTACTTTTCCTCAGCTTTATGTGAAAGGGGAATTAATTGGTGGTTCAGATATTATTACAGAACTGTTTCAGCAAGGTGAATTAGAAACGATGTTACGCGATGCAATTGCAGCGTAATTAGTGATTGGCTCTATATAACAACAATAATAACACGCGCAGGATTTTGCCTGTGCTCTAATGGAGATCAAGAATGAGTGTATTAGTTGGACGTAAGGCTCCTGATTTTACCGTTGCGGCGGTGATGGGTAATGGTGAAATTGTTGATAAATTTAATTTGCATGAGCATTTGAAGGGTAAATATGGATTAGTATTTTTCTATCCTTTAGATTTTACCTTTGTTTGTCCTTCTGAACTGATTGCCTTAGATCATCGTATTGAAGAATTTAAAAGCCGTAATGTTGAAGTGGTTGCCGTGTCTATTGATTCGCAATTTACGCATAATGCGTACCGCAATACGCCGGTAAACAAAGGTGGTATTGGTCCGGTTCGTTATACGATGGCGGCCGATATGACCCACAGCATTTGTCAGGCTTATGGTGTTGAGCATCCAGTTGCTGGTGTTGCATTCCGTGGTGCTTTCATCATTGATACTAAAGGTATGGTTCGTTCACAGATTGTTAACGATTTACCAATTGGTCGTAATATTGAAGAACTTTTAAGAACAATTGATGCGGTGCAATTTTTTGAAGAAAAAGGCGAAGTTTGCCCGGCAAACTGGAATAAAGGTAAAGCCGGTATGAAGGCTTCTCCTGAAGGTGTTGCTGCTTATCTATCCGAACATTCTGGCGATTTATAATTTTCTGTGGGGCTGTTAACCGTTCTACTATTTTGACTCAAACTAGCGAAAGGTTAACAGAGCCAATGGTTCACGTCGCGTTGTTTTGCATCATGCGCCATTTATTTGTCATATGACAAAATAAATCCGCAGTCTTTTCGGCATCATAAATCGCTGAATGCGCCTCACGTGCATCAAAGGCAATATCTGCTGATTGTGCCGCTTTTGCCAATACTGTTTGCCCAAAAATAAAGCCGCCCAATGTTGCCGTATCAAAGCAAGTGAAGGCATGAAATGGTGATTTCATGCCTGTTCTTTTTATCGCTTCTTTGACAAATAGCAAGTCAAACCAGGCATTATGCCCTACCAAAACAGCACGTTGACAACGGGTTTTTTTGAGTGCTGCAAAAATAGGTTTAAATAACCGCTCCAGCGCAATTTTCTCATCCACCGCAAAGCGCAACGGTTGGAATGGGTCAATATGATTAAACTCTAATGATTTTTGATCTAGTACTGCGTCAGGAAACGGCAAAATATGTTCAAAATGACTTTCACTACGTTGCAGATTACCTTGTTCATCCATCGTTAAGATCACGATGCACATTTCTAATAAGGCATTTTTTTGTGGATCAACACCGGCGGTTTCTACATCAACAACAACGGGTAAAAAACCACGGAATCGCTCTTTCATCTGCACACTTAATACACTATCACGCGGGGACATGAATACTCCATTGAATGGTTTCACCGGCAGCTATGGGCACCACTTGAGCGGTGCCTAAAGGCAGGTAATTCGCTAGGATTTGCGGGGATTTAATTAATTCAATTTGTTCTTGAGTGATGGGTAATTGGTAAAATTCTGCGCCAAAACGCCCCATAAAATGATTGAGTAAGGTTAATTTATTTAATTCATCAAATATTTGCGTATAAAGAGCTAAGGCAAAAGGTGCAGAATAAATTCCCGCACAGCCACAGGCACTTTCTTTAGTGCTGATGCTGTGCGGGGCGCTGTCCGTGCCGGCGAAAAACTTGGGATTTGCACTGCATATGGCTTGCTGTAGTGCTTTTTGATCTTGTTCATGTTTTAGGATAGGCAAACAATAGTAGTGGGGTCTAAGACCGCCGGCGAGTAATTTATTGCGATTATATAAGAGGTGGTGTGGCGTAATAGTGGCGGCTACAGTTGCAGGAGCTGCGCTGACATATTCTACGGCGGCTTTAGTGGAAATATGTTCGAGAACAATGCGTAATTTAGGAAAATTGCGCACGAGTGGTTTTAAATATTCCTCGATAAATAAGGCTTCACGCTCAAAAATGTCACCATGGGTGACTTCCCCGTGAATTTGTAGCACTAAATTATTATTTTGTAATACTTCCAGTAATGGATAAAGCTCGTTTAATGATTTGGCGCCCGCCTCCGAATTTGTGGTAGCGCCTGCCGGATAAAGTTTGGCGCCCAAAATATAAGGGATGGCGGCCGCTTGTTCTAACTCGTCCGCGCTGACCGAATTGTTGAGATAAAAAGTCATGTACGGATTAAAGGTGCAGTGCGGAGGCAGTGCCCTAATAATTCGTTCTCTATAGGCGGCAATTGAAGATAAATCAGTCAGTGCTGGCTTGAGATTGGGCATAACCAAGGCGCGTGCAAAATGTTGCGCACTTGCTGTTGCGGTATGTTGCAGCATGTCATTGTCTCTAAAATGGACATGCCAATCATCAGGTTTATTGATAATTAGTGATTGCATAATTAAAGATTCTTGAATCAGTGTCGATATCTAAGGATAACATGAATTAAGTCATGGGGATTATTAAAAATGGAATTCGGACCTAATCGATACACGTTTTTAAAACGTGTCGCAGCCAGCTACGTAATTTCTGTTAGTGCAACCTTCGCAATGGGACATGTAAACTTCGCTCTTCCTTTAGGAGACCGCAGTTGGCATGTGAGTGGCAATCCAATTCGTTGTGGATTATCGCTCACCATACCAAATTATGGTGTGGGCTATTTTGAACAATATGCCGCCCAGCCACCGCATTTTATTTTACGCAAGTGGGATGAATTACCACGACCATTACCGGCGAAAATCGTCGTTAGACCCCCCGCATGGAAACCTGCCGGCTCGGTTTTTTTCGTGGGCAATTTGATGATCAATCCTGGAGCCTATGGTATCTATTTAAAACGTGACTCTACTTTAAAATTAATGACTTACTTATCGCAGGGTTATGAGACCACCTTTAATTATCGCTCTGAATTGGGTCTTGGTGTTACCGTTGCCTTAACACCGGCAGGATTTCAAAAGCCGTATTCACGTTATCAGCAATGCGTGGGGAATCTATTGCCATTTGGCTATGATCGCGTTAAAGAAAGCGTGTTTCATTTTGGACCAGACAGTCGTGAGTTAACGGATGAGGATAAGGCGCAACTCCGTCGTGTCGCGCAGTATGTTGCCGCGGACATGCAAATTAAAGTAATTCGTGTTGTTGGTTATGCCGATGAAAGTGGGCGTAAAGGCTATAACAATGCAATTTCTCAGGAACGTGCGCAAGCAGTGCAAAATTATTTAATTACTCTGGGGGTGCCTGAGGAACAATTATCCGTAACTTGGTTTGGTGCCCTAAAACCCGTTGCTCGAAATGATACCGATGCTGGTCGCGCATTGAATAGGAGAGTTGTTATCAGTCTGATTAAAAAATAGCGCCCGTGAATAAAAAATATATCTATTTGAAAAATATTACAATTTTTTTCATCAGTTCTCTTGATTTATTTTTATTCGCAGCCATACTCATGGTGTTGCATGCTTCGAACCAAAGCGACGAAAGCATGCTGCTGGTAACTTTTGAGCCGTAAGTTATCAATAAAAAAAATGCGAACCTAATAATAAAAAAAATAGATGGAGACTTAGCATGTTTAGTTTGAAAAAGACAACAGCAGCAGTACTCGCTTTAGGTAGTAGTGCGGTGTTTGCAGGTACAATGGGACCTGTTTGCACTCCTGGAAATGTAACCGTTCCTTGTGAGCGTACTGCATGGGACATTGGTGGACAAGCGATTGATTTACAAATCGTAAATAACAACAATCATAGCTTCACAAATTACAGTGGCGATCACAGTCGCTGGAACTGGGGCTTTCAATTAGAAGGTTCTTACCATTTCAACACGGGTAATGACATCAACATTAACTGGTACCACATTGATACAGGTAACCACGATTTCTATGTTACTAACGGTGTAGTAGATTTAGCTGGTAGAGTGAACCAAAAGTGGGATGCGGTTAATGGCGAATTAGGTCAATTTGTTGATTTTAGTGCGAACAAAAAAATACGTTTTCACGGTGGTTTCCAATTCGCTCGTATCAAGTCTGATAGAGGCTTTGTCTTTACATCTCCTGATGTTGCGGCTATAGGTACTTCCCAAGACAACCAATACAACGGTTTTGGTCCACGTACTGGTATCGACATGAACTATGTATTCACCGGTTATGGTTTTGGTGTTTATGCTAAAGCAGCGACTGCTCTATTAGTTGGTACTGCCAAGTTCAATGGTAACGTAGGTACTTTTGCTGCAGGTGAGGTTGTTCCTTCTAGCGTTGCGTATGCTTATGGTTCCAGAACAGCAATTGTTCCAGAATTAGAAGCTAAATTAGGTGCTAACTACACTTATGCCATGGCACAAGGCGATATTACTCTTGATGCTGGTTACATGTGGTTTAACTACTTCAATGCTGTCCATACCTCAACTTCTACTTATGAGACAAGAACAACTGACTTTGGTGCTTCTGGCCCTTACGTTGGTTTGAAGTATGTTGGTAATGTTTAATTAGCAGTAATTTGCTTAATCTCCCACTTATCACCCCATTTTCTTCAAGTAAATGGGGTGATTTAACCCTGCCTTAAAGTAGTCTTAAAATGCCGTTAAAGCGGACTGCAACGTGGTTTTAGGTGCAGAAGATAAAGAAATTCAGGTGCTTGAAAAAAAAGCGCCATGCAAAATATTGGATTTTTTTACTTAATTTTCTTGACTTATTTTCCTTCGATCTAGATACTGCACTTCTTTTCATGCTTTGCACCAATTTGATGTAAGCATGTTTTGTTGGTGGCTTATTCGCTATTAACAAAAATAGGAACTTAATAATAACTTATACGGAGACTTCGCATGTTTAGTTTGAAGAAAACAACATTGGCAGTACTCGCTTTAGGCAGCAGTGCAGTATTTGCAGGTACTATGGGCCCAGTTTGCACCCCAGGCAATGTGACCGTTCCTTGTGAACGTACCGCATGGGACATTGGTGGGCAAGCGATTGATTTACAACTTGTAAATAATAGCGACTTTGGCTACAACACAAATAACAACAATGGTCACAATCGTTGGAACTGGGGCTTTCAATTAGAAGGTTCTTACCATTTCAACACGGGTAATGACATCAACATTAACTGGTACCACCTTGATACAGGTCATCACAACTTCTATGCTACTAATGGCGTAGTAAGTTTAGCTGGTAGTGTGGATCACAAGTGGGATGCTGTTAACGGCGAATTAGGTCAATTCGTTGATTTCAGTGCAAACAAAAAAATGCGTTTCCACGGTGGTTTCCAATTCGCTCGTATCAAATCTGAAAGAGGCGTTGCTTTTACTGCTCCTGATACTGCGCTAGTAGGCACTTACCTAAACAACCAATACAACGGTTTCGGTCCACGTACTGGTCTTGATATGAACTATGTATTTGGTAACGGTTTTGGTGTTTATGCTAAAGCGGCTACAGCATTATTAGTTGGTACAGCTAAATTCAATGGTAACGTAGGTACTTTTGTTACAGGTGATGTTGCTCCTGTTAGCGTTGCGTATGCTCATAGTTCAAGAACAGCGATTGTTCCAGAATTAGAAGCTAAATTAGGCGCTGACTACACGTATGCAATGGCACAAGGTGATTTAACTCTTGATGCTGGTTACATGTGGTTTAACTACTTCAATGCTGTCCATACTGCAACTTCTACTTATGAGACAAGAACAACTGACTTCGGCGCTTCTGGTCCTTACGTTGGTTTGAAATTTGTTGGTAACGTTTAATTAATTACCAATATTTAGCTTAATCTCCCACTTTTTCCCCCATTATCATCAATATGATAACGGGGGATTTTTTTTAGCGAATCAAAACCTTCTCTATCGCAAGCTGTCCCGTGAAAATTAGCCATCGTTCAGTAATGACTAGTAAAGGCGTTTCCTGGGCAAGAAATGGCGCGCCTGGGTAAAAATAAACTATGTCTGTGGAAAATAATCATTTTTCAAGCTAATTTTCTTGACTTGTTTCCGATCAATATAGATACTTTGCCTTTTTTGTACGGAGTACAATTTCTCCAAGAGCTGTCGAATAAGACGATAAATTATAGGCAACTAAGTAGCGTTATTGCTTCTAGATGGTTTAATTACTTTAATCAAAAATTTTTTAAAATATATCGATAAAACAAGTAGTTATTAATGTCCTCCATTCTTTATATTGGCGTGAAATCAACCGTTAATATTAAGTCGTTACCCATCTAAGAATTTTCGACAACAGTGTTGACTTTGACCAACTTGGACTGGATAATTTAGCAGAGTATGATTCTCAACTTAGGGCGGAGAAGCGTACCGTTACTAATAGGTAATGTTTTTTTATATTAGTAACAAATGGAAATTAATAATAAAAAAGTGGAGATAAGCATGTTAAATTTGAAAAAAACAGCGGCTGCTGTCCTTGCATTTGCAAGCAGTACGGTATTCGCTGGTGCCATGGGACCAGTTTGCACCCCTGGTAATGTCACTGTTCCTTGCGAAAAAATGGCATGGGATATTGGCGGACAGGCTCTATACTTGCAAACAACAACTAATAATGGTTTTTCTTACTACCCAAGTCTTAATAACAGCAGTGTTTTTGACGACCTAAGTGGTCAGTGGAATTGGGGCTTCCAAATTGAAGGCTCTTACCACTTCAACACTGGTAACGATGTTACCATCAGCTGGTATCACCTAGATACAAATAATCACCGACTCGCGATTAATGCTGCGGCATTTAATACTTCTGCTACGGCTGTTTTCGTTAAAGAACAAATGAGATGGGACGCTGTTAACGGTGAATTAGGTCAGTTTGTTGATTTTAGTGCAAACAAAAAAATACGCTTCCACGGCGGTTTCCAGTACGCACGCATTAAGCCAACAACACAATATGCTATCACTTCACCAGCGTTAGTCTCAGTTGGCTTAGAAGCTACAGAAACATTCCCATTAACTACTGAGTATAATGGCTTTGGTCCACGTACAGGGCTTGATCTAAACTATGTATTTGGTAATGGCTTTGGTATCTATGCTAAAGGCGCTGCTGCGGTATTAGTTGGTACGGCTAAGTTCAATAATGGTGGCATCACCGTTCTAAGTACAGGCTCTTTCACACCACTGCATGGTTCTAGAACATCTATTGTTCCTGAAGTAGAAGCTAAATTAGGTGCTGACTACACTTATGCAATGGCTCAAGGTGATATTATTCTAGATGCTGGTTACATGTGGTTTAACTACTTCAGTCCATTAAACATGATTACTACTACCGGTGGATTTACATCTAGTGATTTTGGTGCTTCAGGCCCATACTTTGGTCTAAAGTATGTTGGCAATGTTTAATTTCTTGGTTAATTAAGATTTTATGAAGCCCGTCACGCTGCATGATGGGCTTTTTAATTTCTAATGGAGTTCTTATGTTAAAGAAAACAACGATTGCTGTATTGGGATTGACTCTGAGTAATTTGGCAACAGCCGGTGCGATGGGGCCTGTGTGTACACCTGGTAGTGTTACTGTTCCTTGTGAAGCAAGACTTTGGGATTTAGGTGCCGAAGCTCTGTACCTAAAGTCAATTTACGGTGCGGCTAAAGGCTATCAACGAAAATATAATCCGACAACAGGGTTACAAGACTCTCGGCTTAAAGATGTAAAAAATGATTGGAACTGGGGCTACCGTATTATCGGTTCTTATCATTTCAATACTGGTAATGATGTGACGGTTAATTGGATGCATTTTAGCAGTAGTGGCAGCCAAGGAAATATTTTGGCTCCCTTTGTCGTCACTGGTGTGGGTACGCTGTCCTTGCCTGCTGGCATGGACAGTAACAACAGACTGGACCAAGTCAATATCGTTATGGGACAGCATGTCGATATGAGTGCTCGCGATAAAATGCGTTTGTACGGTGGTATGCAATATGCCAATATTCAATCAATGGCACAAACTTACCTATATGCTAATAGCATAATTGCCTCTATTGCGCCAGTCAGCATTTTTAACAATACCGATTATAAAGGTTTTGGTCCTACGCTTGGTATTGATTATTCTTATGAGCTGTTCAATGGCTTAAGTCTGACTGCTAATGGTTCTGGCTCACTGCTCTATGGCACATCTCGTTATCATGAAGGTTATGTGGCAACTAGATTTAATGCAATTATCGCACAGCCTTATGCCCGTAAAAAAGCAATTGTTCCAAGCTTAGAAGCAAAACTTGGCTTAAATTATGCCTATAATTTTGCGCAAGCGACGGTAAATATTGATGCCGGCTACCAAGCGGTAAATTATTTCAATGCCCTGAGCACGCAAGTATTCCAAGTACCAACAAATCCACAAATTAGTTCCGTAAATTACGGACTTTTTGGCCCCTATTTTGGCATGAAGATTGTTGGTAATGCATAAGTCAATGTTTTAGTGGCAGTATTGTCGGGGTTGGGCCTTGTGGCCTAACCTACGATGCTTTATTTATTAATCAGCCTGCGTAATTTACCCTCAGCCAATAATCCCGCTCTTACAAAGACCACCTTGGTTATCCTTTTTTCAATTAAGTTTTAATTTAACTCTAGCCAGTACTAAATTGCCGAGATATACTTTCCGCCCCCACCCTGTGTGGAAGTAAAAATAATAAACAGGAGTAGCCGCATGAAGTTAAAAAAAATTGTATTGGCCTTAGTCTGTTTGTCATCGCCACTTTATGCGGAAAATGATCAACAGCTGCAACGTGAAATAAAGCAGTTACAACAGCAAACGCAACAACTGCAATCACAATTAATTGCGTTACAAAAAAAACTAGTGACGCACAAGGCAAAACCAGTTGTTAAAAAAACAGCGCTTCCTGCTAGAAAACAGGCAGAACATCCAGAAGCGCGCGAGCATAAAAAATTCAATATGGCCAGGTATCACTCATCGAGTATCTCGGTACATACTCCAGATGAACATCCAGAATCCATCGGCTTTTATCCTACGGCCTTGGTTGCCGATAATCGCGTGGTCACTTACATTGCAGGAACGCCTGTGGTTACTTCTCCTTACTTGGGAGCTAGACCGGCATTTGATGGTTCGGACTACATTGTCAATATTTCCAGTATTAACCGTGATATTCGTCTTATGCAACAACGCCGGCGCTTATATGATGCATATAAAAGTATTGGTTATCCCGTTCCTGAACGACCCATTATTGCCATTAGTGGTAAAACAGAACCTATTGGTATGATCAATAGCGCATATCTTGGTAATACGAATGCGGATATAGATTTAGGCTCCAGCGAGTTGGCGGTTGCCGCGGCACTAAATCAGAATGTGGAAGCCTATGTGTCAATTGCCTATGATGATAGCCCGCCAGAAATTGGTCCACGGATTGATAACTCAGCATTTAGTTTGAACTTAGGTTTTGTGAATATAGGTAATTTGGATAAAACACCACTATATTTTACTGCAGGTCAATTGTATGTACCGTTTGGGCGTTATTCAAGCTCAATGATCAGCGCACCTTTGACGATGAATTTGGCGCGCACGAAAACACGACCATTTATTTTAGGCTATAAATCGCAAGAATCCACTGGTCCTTTTGCGGCGACCTATATTTATCGCAGTGATACTAATTTAGGCAAATCAGGTGTTGGTGGTCTGAATTTAGGTTATACCTTTGCACATCAAGAGCTTACGGGCGAAGTAGGGGCAAGTTATATTAGCTCCATCGCTGATTCTGCCGGTATGCAAAACACCGCTGCAATTCCCGGAACCTTTGCTGGTTTTGGCTCCTTACTGCATGGCAATGAAGCGGTACAGAAAACACAGGCGATCGATGTTTATGGCAATTTAGGCTATGACCGCTTTAATTTTGCGGCAGAGTGGGTTGGGGCAATTGAAGCGTTTAGGATGCAAGATTTGAGTTTTAATAATCGTGGTGCGCGTCCACAAGCAGTGCAAACAGAAATTGATATGACCTTCAAGACCTTTAATCGGCCGGCATCAGTAGGAGTGGGCTACCAATGGTCTACACAGGCATTAGCATTAAATTTACCAAAGCAACGATTTATTGGTGTATTTAATATTTCTATTTGGAAAGATACGGTGGAGAGTATTGAATATCGCCATGATATTGATTATCGCACCTATCAATTTGCAAATGGCGCCGCTCCTAGTGGGGTTGTTAATGCCCCGACCTTAGGAACCGGCCATTCTGCCGATACCGTTTCGGCACAAATTGGTGTTTATTTCTAATAAAATGTTGGTAGGCCATACTTAGTGTAAGTTGGGTCGTTTGACCCAACTTACACCCACAATAAGGCATAAGTTAATTACTGTGCTATCTTTAAACATATAATAATAGTTCACCAAAGGGCATGAGCATGGATAACGCGTTCATCATGTCAAAAGTTGCAGGAGCTGCCCGCAGATTGAGATTATTATTTTTTAAAATAAGTAACAAATTAGGTTTCTTACTCTTTGTTTTTCTTGCTTATTCATCATCACTGTCTGCGGCAAAAATAATAGAGCTTCGCATCAAAGGCCCCATTGGCCCGGCGACGGCTGATTACGTTACGCGTAGTATTGATAAATCACAAGATGCTGATTTGATTATTGTTTTTCTCGATACACCCGGTGGTCTTGATGAGGCCACGCGCGTCATTATGCAAAAATTTTTATCGTCCAATGTACCGATTGTCACTTATGTTAGTCCCCTTGGTGCCCGAGCCGCCAGTGCTGGAACCTACATATTATATGCCAGTACTTTGGCGGCTATGGCACCTGGAACCCAATTAGGAGCTGCGAGTCCAATAGCCATGAATACTGAATTGCGCGGTGAAGCAAGCCCAGAAAAGCATCCCTCGTCCATGGACAAGAAAACTATGAATGATGCGGTTGCTAGCATTCGTTCTTTAGCGCAATTACATGGGCGGAATCCAATTTTTGCCCAAAAATCGGTATTGAACGCCGCAACGCTAACCGCAACAGAAGCATTAAAAGAAAAAGTTATTAATTATGTTGCGCGCGACGCGCAGGATTTATTAGTACAATTAAATGGGGTCGTGGTCAGCCAAAATAATCAAAAAATGACGCTGCATACCAGTAATCCAGAAATTAAAATGCTTAATCCGGATTGGCGTACTTATTTTTTATCCCTAATTACCGATCCTACCGTAGCGTACCTACTCTTCTTGCTGGGCATCTATGGTATTTTCTTCGAATTAATTAACCCCGGTATTGTTTTACCGGGAGTTGTTGGGGTGATATCCATGCTCATAGCCTTGTATGCCTTTCAGTTATTACCGGTGAACTACGCGGGTTTTTCATTGATTCTTTTGGGCGTTGGTTTTATTGTGGCTGAAGCTTTTTTACCTAGTTTTGGCTCACTTGGTGTTGGTGGCACAGTGGCCTTTGTTCTAGGCTCCATTATGCTTCTTAATAGCCAATCGTCCGCGTATCAAATTGCTTGGTCTGTGATTTGGGCAATGGCGGTGGTGAATATTTTAATTTTTATCCTTATCTTGGGGATGGTAATTAAGGCAAGGCAACAAAAAGTCCAAAATGGGCTAACGGTTTTATTAGGTGCAGAAGGACGCGCGCTTGGAGCCATTAATCTTGAAGGGCAGGCGGTAATTCGCGGTGAAATCTGGAGTGTGCGTTCACAACATTTTATTGCTAATGAGCGACCAGTTAAAGTCGTTGGCAACTGCGGGTTAACCTTGGAGGTTGAAGAGGAACCCATAAATTAAGGAGAATAACATGACACCTTTTCTTGGGGTGATATTCGCAGTAATTCTATTATTATTAGCATCAGCAATTAAGGTTTTTCGGGAGTATGAGCGTGGTGTTGTTTTTATGTTGGGGCGCTTTTGGCGCGTCAAAGGACCTGGTTTGGTATTAATTATTCCTATTCTGCAGCAAGTTGTACGGGTTGACTTGCGTACTATTGTGATGGATGTTCCGAGTCAGGATGTGATTTCCAAAGACAACGTTTCAGTGCGGGTGAATGCCGTCTTGTATTTTCGGGTGGTGGCGCCCGAAAATGCGATTATTCAAGTGGAAAATTATTATGAAGCAACCAGCCAATTGGCACAAACCACCTTGCGTTCCGTATTGGGGCAACATGAGCTGGATGAAATGCTTTCAGAGCGTGAGCGCTTAAACAGTGATGTGCAAAAGATCTTGGCTGCACAAACGGATAATTGGGGTATTAAAGTGTCAAATGTTGAAATTAAACGCGTTGATTTGGATGAAAGCATGATTCGGGCAATTGCCAAACAGGCTGAAGCCGAGCGTGAACGGCGCGCGAAAATTATTCATGCCGAGGGGGAGTTGCAGGCTTCGGCCAAATTGCTGCAAGCATCGCAAGTTTTAGCGCAACAGCCACAAGCCATGCAATTACGTTATTTACAGACTTTGGCTGCTATTGCCGGCACCAATAATTCCACCATTGTTTTTCCTATGCCTATGGAATTAGGCGAAATTTTGGCACATATGGCGGCTCCTAAAAAATAAAGGGGTCTATTGGAATGCGCATCTTTGTATCTTTTGCCGCGGGAATTGCCGGGATGCGCTGGTCAATACTTCGCCGCAAAACATTTCTTTTCTCTGTTTTTTATGATAGAACTCTCTTTTTGCAAAAGCTATGAGGTTTAACTGTGTCGATTAAATCAGATAGATGGATAGAAAAAATGGCGCGTGAGCAGGGAATGATTGAGCCATTCCAATCAGGCCAAGTGCGTGAAAATGCTGGCGGGCGCATTATTTCTTATGGTGTATCGAGCTATGGCTACGATGTCCGCTGTTCTAACGAATTTAAAATTTTTACTAATATTAATTCTGCCATTGTTGATCCCAAGGCATTTGATGAGAATAGCTTTGTGGATGTACAGTCGGATGTCTGCATTATTCCTCCTAATTCTTTTGCCTTAGCCAGAACCGTAGAATATTTTCGTATACCGCGTAATGTATTAACTATTTGTCTTGGGAAATCAACTTATGCACGTTGTGGCATTATTGTGAATGTGACTCCTTTAGAACCCGAATGGGAAGGGCATGTCACCTTAGAATTTTCGAATACAACAACGCTACCGGCCAAAATTTATGCTCATGAAGGCGTTGCACAAATGCTATTCTTAGAAGCGACAGAAGTTTGCGCCGTTTCTTATCGTGACCGTGGCGGTAAATATCAAGGGCAAACGGGCGTAACCTTACCGCGCACTTAATCTCGAACGGCCGTATTGGGCGCATCTTTAATGAAACAACTCTGGAAAATGTTCACATAGCCATCTATGCTGCGCTCTCCCAGAGTTTTTTCATGCGCGATGCACTAAAATCCGAGTGTTCATTAAAGATTCTAATATCCCCATTACCCTGGTCAAAGTCAGTTATTCTTCTTCAGCGTCAGGAAGCTCATAATGTGTGCGTGAGGCATCAACACGTTCACGCAGCTCCTTGCCGGGTTTAAAGTGAGGGCTATACTTTGCCTTAGTTACCACTTTTTCTCCAGTTTTGGGATTATGTGCATTACGTGGCGGCCGGTAATGTAGTGAAAAACTACCAAAGCCACGAATTTCAATGCGTTGATTTTTAATGAGTGCATCACTCATTAATTCTAATATTCTATTAATGCCATCAGCTACTTGCTTTTCAGTAAGATGCGTCATTCGAGCAGCGATGTGTTCAATGAGCTCCGATTTAATCATACCCACCTCGTGATTGTCGCGTGTTCCAAAGCCTGTCACCAATACAGATTTAGGTGCGGACAATGCCCCTGTTTTATAAGTATAGATCGGGTAAAAAATTATTCAATGTTTTCAAGACAGTTAGTAATTATTCTTTTTTCGTACATGCACAAAAGCAAAAACGACGCCCCAGCTCATCTCAACTTTGGTCTGTATCACCACGCTAAAATGCTTGCTGGGCAAGGCTTTACTGGTGGTAATCACTGTGGTTAGATGGGGTAAATACTCAAGTCGTGCGCAGAGCGTTTTCCAGGTTGGATTAAACAAGGCCGTAGAATTAATAAAAATAATTGTGGCTTCATCTAAATTAACCTTAAGAAAATCACCCAGAATGAATTCAATTTTTTTTGTTTGTTTCGCATAATTTTCTATGCTTGCTAATTGTTTGGTCTGTTTACAGGCAGCAAAATATAATTCAGGGAGAATTTCCACGCCTACACTTTTGCGTATAGGAAAAACCATGGCGCAGGCTAACACGGCCTTACCTATACCACAACCTAAATCATAAAATATGCTCTTCTCATCCGGTTTCGTTAACGACAATAAGGCGAGAAAAGATACAAATGTAATTTCCCCATAGACATAATCGATAGCATCTTGTTTCTTGCGTGCTTGTTGCGACAGAATAAAGCCGTTTTCATGTTGATATAGCTGTTGAAAAACCCGTGCATGTTCCGGTAAATTTAAGGACTTTTGCCATTGCTTAATCCGCAATTGTTTCTTTTTGTCATGAATATAGAGGAACAGTAACGGCAGTAGTAGTACTACATAAAGAAGCTGAAAGGTTGAGTAAATCAATCAGAGGTCCTTAGCAATTGTAATTACAGTTCAGCGCAATGCGGATTAGGCCACATGGCCCAACCTCTATGCAAAATAATCAGTTAAGAATTACTAATATACCCTAATATTTTTGTTTTTTCCTCTTGGCTTAATTTGGGCCAAGCTTGCAGTAGTACTTTCCCTGCTTGGCGTTCGTTTTTTGCTTGATGGTGCATTTCCCAAGGCAATTCACCATTAAGATAGAGCACCACAATGAAGGCGGTTAAAAGGGTCGTGAGCACGGCAAAAAAATTAAAGCGTAGATGAAATATCTGGAGCAATTTATTACTTTTATTAACCGCATTATTTGCGGCACGTTTTACCTGTTCGCAACTTTCTAGGGCAATGCGTTGAAATTGCTGTGGGTCGTATTGACCCAATTGCGAGCTGATATTTTGCGTTGCTTGCTCACTGTGTTTATTAATCTGGGCCAAGGAGTGTTCGGTTAAGACCTGCAGTGCTTCTTGCTGTTGTTGCAGGCGTATGGCTTGTTGTTCTATTTCTTGACGCCATTCGCGCATTTTTGTTTCCGCCAACTCGAAGTAGGCGATAAATTCGCTTGTATGCTGCAGTAGTTCTTTGATGCGAATCCAATCATTTTCTTGATAATGGTCCATATTTTTCCTTAATTACCCAAATTGCGTAAACATATCGCAGATGGTCTAGACTTATGATGCCAGTGATTATTTTATAGTGAGATCTTTATTTTGAAAACAATGACTAATATAACTGCAGAGCAGTCATTAGTTAATATTTCCTTAATTTAGATTCATTAGAATGACTATATATTTTAAAAGTAGGGGGGCATGTTATGGGGGCACATATTAGTAGCCGTGGTTTTTTTAAAGCTCCAGCTCAACATGGTAGTCAGCAGGGCGAAAATTATGAAGTAATTAATGTTGGTGGCAAGCAATTTCAAGCGATTGCAGTGGCACTAATTGATTATTTACACGCGGGCTCACCAGTTAACGATGCGACCATAAAAAAAATATTAGGCTGTTTTTCGCAATATTTTCCGCAATATGTTGCTAATGATGCTTATTTAACTACACCTAAAGAGCGTATGGGGCGTCTATTAAATAACTCGCGGATGTCTGAATTAGTTGAATGCATGGCTTATGTGCTGCAGCAATTAACCGTTGATGAATTGTACGCCGATCATTTAAATTTAAATTACCGCAGCGTTTTTGCGAATTTAAGCGCGCAAAGTTATTTACGTGCTTCGAATACTAAATTACCTGAATGTGCGTTAGAAGCACTGGCACATAGTTTAGGCTTACCGATTACCTTATCTTTTAAAGAACCAGGAAAAGAATTAAGACGGCGAGAACGATATGGTGATCGCGATCATGCGGCCTTGGTCCTTCAGGTTCAGGATGAGGATTACTATCCGGCGGTAAAACGTAAAGCTGATTTTACCTATGTGGGGCAGTTGGCGGTGACCATCAAACCCGCGGAGACTCTTAATGTTAAAGATGGGAATATGGCCGATATCTTTGCTGCAATTGCCAGCGATAATCAGCGGTGTTTACATGTCTATGAGCAACAGCGTCATCGAATACTAAGTATGATTGATGCGGGTGAGTTAACTTATGAGCAATTACGCGCTCATTACACGGCTTTATTGCCAACACAATTGCATAATGCGCCCTTTATTATGAAATTAGCACACAGCGAGCATCCAGTGGTTGCCACGGGAGCGGTTGATACGAAGCAACCAATTATTGAATTGGCCAACAAGATAGCAAGTTGGATTGCTGCAGGCGCAATCAAGGAAGATCAATTATTTGAAAATACACCTATTTCTTCTTCTTTTCGTTAAGTGTATATTTCTTCGCCTGGGCACGGGCGAAGAACGTGATCTATTAATTATAGATAGCCTTGAGTTTTCATCCATTCATCGCTGGCAAATTTAGACATGTAATTACGAATCGAATCAGGCAAAATAACCAGACATTTTTGTCCCTTACTTAATGACTTCGCAGCGTGTAATGCGCCCCACATTGCTGCGCCAGATGAGCCCCCCACTAACAGTCCTTCTTCACTCATGAGTAGTCTTGCGGTGCGGAATGAATCGCTATCATTGGTTTTAACATATTGATCGATTAATTTATTGTCCAAAACATCCGGGAAGAAATCATAACCTATACCTTCGACGTCATAGGATTTGATTTCCGTCCCGCCGCCAAGGATTGAGCCTTCTGGATCAATCCCAATAATCTTGATAGCTGGGTTGAACTCCTTAAGGCGTTTGGCAATACCGGTAATCGTGCCGCCAGTACCAACACTGGCAACGACCATATGTAAGTCCTGGCCAAAATCATCAATGATTTCTTGAGCGGTACCACGGTAGTGGGCATTAGGATTATTGGGGTTTGCGTATTGATCAAGAATATGGGAGTTAGGTATTTGTGCCTGTAATTTTCTCGCGAGTGAAATATGGCTCTCCGGATCATTGTACGCAGCTTCTGTTGGTGTCCGATAAATTTTTGCCCCCAGGCGCTCAAGTACCGATTGTTTTTCCTGGCTCATTTTTTCGGGCATGGTAATAATCACTTTATAGCCTAATACTGCGCCTGCCAGTGCAATACCAATACCGGTATTACCCGAGGTTGGCTCAATGAGGGTATAGCCTGGCTTAATCAAGCCATCACGTTCGGCATTAACCACCATTTCATAACCAATCCGGTCTTTCACCGAGCCACCGGGATTAAAAAATTCGCATTTAGCATAGATCTCGCAGGCTAGTTCCTGGCCTAGGCGATTAATTTTTACTACTGGCGTATTTCCGATGGTGGCAAGTATATTGGGGTAAATCATGTTGATAGTCCTTTATTCAATAGTATGCGATCGATTATAAGGGGGTTAATTGAAAAAACAAGCTCGAAAACACCAACAATTCCTGCATGAGTAGGCAGCAGATAAAATCTTCTTACTTTTAGGTGGTCATTTTAAATTTTATAATTTATATTTAATAAGTTAACTAACTGAGCAGGGAGCAAATAATGATAAATTATAAAGCAGCAAAATGGTGTTTGGGAATTGCTTTATCTGTAGGATTAACGGCGTGCAATACGTGGGATATGCAGCGTTCAAAACACGTAGACACACATTATGAACCTATGGCACAGCAACATAAACCCGTGGCATATAAGTCTAAACCCGTACAAAAAACCTATGCGTCTAAAGATCCTACGCAACAAGCAACACCAGGACCCGTTCGTAAGGCAGCACCACAACTTCCTGTAATTCAATAGTTTTTACTTCTACAACCCCTTTCTTTTTCACAAGTGAGGGGTAAATAGCATTATGCTACCCGCGTACTAAAATGAGAGGATGACTGTCACAGGGAGGTTGTAATGGCCAATGTTGCAGAAGTACTGGTTGAGACACTAAATAATGCTGGAGTAAAGCGCATTTATGGAATTGTGGGCGATTCGTTAAATGGTATTACGAATGCGCTGCAAAAATATAAAGATATTGAATGGGTGCATGTGCGTCATGAGGAAGCTGCGGCATTTGCCGCAGGTGCTGAGGCGCAATTAACGGGGGAGCTGGCAGTTTGCGCGGGGAGCTGTGGGCCAGGTAATTTACATTTAATTAATGGTCTTTATGATTGCCAGCGTAGCGGTGCTCCCGTATTAGCGATTGCGGCGCATATTCCCAGCCCCGAAGTCGGTGGCGACTATTTTCAAGAAACCCACCCTAATATTTTATTTAAAGAATGCAGTTGCTTTTGCGAAGTAGTGACAACCCCTGAACAAATGCCGCGCCTGTTAAATATCGCCATGCAAACAGCCAAGGCTAAATCAGGGGTTGCTGTTTTAGTTATTTCCGGAGATGTTGCCTTACAGCAAGCTCGATACCTGGCGAGTAAAGACAATTTTGCTTATGCGCACCCGGATGTGGTGCCGTCAGAGCCTGTTTTAAAAGATATTGCTGCACGTTTAAATGCTGCGAAAAACGTGACCGTATTTTGTGGGATTGGCGCTGCCGATGCTCAAGATGAGCTGCTGCGCTTATGTCATACCTTGCAAGCGCCGGTAATTCATACCTTGCGCGCAAAGCCCTTTATTGAGCCGAATAATCCTTATGATGTGGGGATGACCGGTTTTATTGGTTTTTCTTCGGGCTATTATGCGATGGAGGCTTGTGACACCTTATTATTGTTAGGTACTAACTTTCCTTACCGGCAGTTTTACCCAACGAAAGCACCAATTATTCAAATTGATTTGCACGGAGAGCAGTTAAGGAAACGCGTCGATCTAGCATTGGGTGCGGTAGGGGATGTCGCCTGTACATTAAAGGCTTTATTGCCACTGTTGAGCAGCAAACAAGACAGTAGCCATTTGGAAAAGGCGCGCGCGCATTATCAAAAAGCACGACAAGGTCTTGATGCTTTAGCCACGCAAACAGCCGATAAGAAACCATTGCATCCCCAATTTTTGGCACAAGCGATTAGTCAAGTTGCAGATGATGACACGGTATTTACTGTCGATGTAGGTACGCCCACAGTTTGGGCCGCGCGTTATTTAAGGATGAATGGGAAACGGCGCTTATTGGGGTCGTTTAACCACGGTTCCATGGCTAATGCGCTCTCACAAGCCATTGGTGCTCAAGCTAGCCATCCTGAGCGCCAAGTGGTGGCGCTTTGCGGCGATGGTGGCTTTGCGATGTTAATGGGCGATATTCTCACTTTGGTGCAACATCAATTACCGATTAAAGTCGTTATTTTTAACAACAGTGCCTTGGGTTTTGTGGAGATGGAAATGCATGTTGGGGGCATGTTGGACTATGCTACTTCCTTGGTGAATCCTAATTTTGCTGCTTTGGCTCAATCTGTTGGTATTAAGGGAATTAGGGTTGATAGTGCATCGACCTTAGATGCTGATTTACATACCGCTTTTGCCCATGATGGGACGGTGATTGTTGATGTTGCCGTACATCGTAATGAATTGATTATTCCGCCAACGATCGAGGCGGCACAAGTCAAAGGCTTTAGTTTATACATGATGAAAGCGATCATCAATGGTCAGGGGGATGCAATACTTGATTTGATGAAGACTAATTTATGGCGTGGCGAATAATAACTTTGCCTGCGCTATTATGCTCTAGAAGCTTACGGGGTGTAATTGGTTCTTATATGGGTAAGTAAAAAATGTGGGGTCTGCAGACCCCACATTTTATTTTGGCGCAATCATCTCTTCTGGTTTTACCAACTCGGTAAAACGCTCGGCAGTTAAATAGCCCAGCTTTACTGCTGCTTCTTGTAAAGACGAATTATCATGATGCGCTGTTTTGGCAATTTTGGCTGCTTTATCATAGCCAATATGCTGATTCAACGCAGTGACTAACATCAGCGAGTGATGCAAGTAATAATCAATGACAGTACGGTTGGGTTCTATGCCCTCAGCACAAAATTCTTGGAATGAGCGGCAGCTGTCGGTTAATAAATTCACGGAATGCAACACGTTAAAGATAATTACCGGCTTAAATACATTCAGCTCAAAATTACCTTGACTATCGGCAATACCTACCGTGGTGTCGTTACCCAGTACTTGCGCGCACACCATCGTCATCGCTTCGCATTGCGTGGGGTTTACCTTACCTGGCATAATGGATGAACCTGGTTCATTTTCAGGGATAATTAATTCACCAATACCACAACGAGGGCCTGAAGCTAACCAGCGGATGTCGTTGGCTATTTTCATTAAGGCACAAGCTAAAGTTTTCATGGCGCCGTGGGCGAACACTAAAGGTTCGTGTGATGCTAGAGCGGCAAATTTATTTTCCGCACTCACAAACGGTAACTTGGTAATTTGTGCAATGTGTTCGGCAACTTTGGTCGCAAATTGTGGGTGGGTGTTCAAGCCCGTGCCAACAGCGGTACCGCCAGCAGCTAATTCATACAATTCAGGTAATACTTCGTGCAAGCGCTGCATACAGGCATCAAGCTGGGCGACATAGCCTGAAAATTCTTGTCCTAAAGTAATTGGTACGGCATCTTGTAAATGCGTCCTACCTATTTTGACGATGTCTTTGAAGGCTACCATTTTCACAGCTAAAGCGTCACGTAAGCTTTTAACCGCAGGGATAAGTTTTTCATTGAAAGCAAGTGCGGCGGCAATATGCATAGCCGTTGGAAAGGTGTCATTGGATGACTGTGACATATTCACATGATCGTTGGGATGAATTGGAGTCTTGCTGCCCATCTCACCACCGGCCAATTCAATAGCGCGATTGGAGATTACTTCATTGGCATTCATGTTTGATTGGGTACCACTGCCAGTTTGCCAAACATGCAAGGGGAAATGAGCATCTAACTGACCTTTACTGACTTCAGCTGCAGCTTTAACAATCAAATCTGTTTTGTCTTTGGGAAGTTTGCCTAAGTCCATGTTCGTCAAGGCCGCGGCCATTTTTAAAATGCCGAAGGCATGCGTCACTTCACGGGGCATGATGTCTTTGCCAATATTAAAGTGATGAAGGGAGCGCTCAGTTTGTGCACCCCAATATTTATCTGCAGGGACTTCAATTTCGCCCATACTGTCCGATTCAATACGTATTTTGCTCATGGTATTTAAGTTCCTTGGTAAAAGGAAAAATTTTAGCACAGGGCGTTGTTATTCTGCAGCTATAATTGACCTCATAAGGTAATTGTTCAGGTTCCGCATTTGTTTCAGGTGTTTTGATAACGTCCATCTCCTAATATCCAATGCATATAAGCTGCTATAGCTATCCGCAATTCCTTAATTTAAACTTAACAAAGTTAATTTATCATAAAGTTATTTTAGGAATGAGACACCGTGAGAACTGTACGTATTTATCAACCAGGTAGTTACCAAAGTAGTGATCTTTTAGCATTATCCCCTGAGGCCAGTCAGCATGTTGCTGTAGTATTACGGATGCAAGTTGGTGAACACCTTACTTTATTTTGTGGTGATAATCGTGAATTTGCAGCGACCATTGAGGTCGTTAAAAAAAAGCAGGTTATGGTTGTTGTTGGCGCGGTAACAGCAATAAATAAAGAGTCGCCATTGGCCATCCATTTGGCACAAGCCATTTCCAAGGGCGAACGGATGGAATTGGTGATGCAAAAAGCCGTAGAATTGGGTGTCACCAGCATTACCCCAATTATTAGCGAGCGTTGCGTGGTTAAGTTAGATCAAGAACGGATGGGCAAAAAATTGCATCAATGGCAGGCCATCGTGATTGCCGCCTGTGAGCAATCAGGACGTAATACAGTGCCCCTGGTTCATCCACCGCTAACTTTGGCGCGTTACCTGCAAGAAGAGTCGGCGCAATTAAAATTAATGTTACATCCAGGTGGCAATAAAAATTGGCGTGATTATACTTTTACCCAGAGCAATATTGCTTTATTAATTGGTCCTGAAGGCGGCTTAAGCGATGCGGAAGTGCATAGCGCTAGCGCCCAAGGTTTTCAGCCTTTATCTTTAGGCCCGAGGATCTTACGTACAGAAACTGCAGCAATTACTGCATTGAGTGTGTTGCAAGCCGTCGCCGGTGATCTATAATAGAAGATTGGATACAAAGAATTTTAAACAACAGAGGTTTACCCATGAGCGATCATATTAAAACAATAACAGATGCAAGCTTTGACCAAGACGTCATTAATGCCAATAAGCCTGTGTTAGTTGATTTCTGGGCTGAATGGTGTGGTCCTTGTCGTGCACTAACGCCAATATTGGAAGAAGTCGCCGCAACCCACGGAGCAGAGGTTACTTTTGCAAAAATTAACATCGATGAAAACCCACAAGCACCGGCAAAATTTGGGGTAATGAGCATTCCTACCTTGATTTTATTTAAAAATGGTCAAGTGGAAGCGGTCAAAATGGGGTTGTTATCTAAATCCCAATTAAGCGCTTTTGTTGAAAGTCACGCTTAAAATATTTTTTTCTTTGTAAAAAGGTTGGATCTTGAAGTAAAGCTGTGATACTGTTTGCAATATGTGGCATCTTTGGAATATAAAATGTCACATAGGCAGCAGAATCCTTAGCCGCCGTTCTTAATATAAATTATCTCGGATAACTCAATTCTTAAACAACAAATCAAGTGAGAAGTATGAATCTTAGCGAACTTAAGCAATTGCCTATTGCCGATCTCTTCAATATTGCACAAGAGATTGGTGTCGAAAACCCTTCCCGTATGCGCAAACAAGAAATTATTTTTGCCATTCTTAAGGCTCACGCCTTAAAAGGCGCAGACATTCATGGTGATGGTGTTTTAGAAGTCCTGACTGATGGTTTTGGTTTCTTACGATCTGCAGATGGCTCTTATTTAGCCGGTCCTGATGACATCTATGTTTCACCCAGTCAAATCAGACGTTTCGGTCTGCGTTCAGGGGATACAATTTCAGGAAAAATTCGTCCTCCCAAAGACAGTGAGCGTTATTTTGCCCTGTTGAAGGTTGATGAGATCAACTATGATTCACCCGATAGTGCCAAACGTAAAATTCTCTTCGAAAACCTCACTCCTTTATTTGCCTCAGAACGTTTGGTTATGGAGCAAGGCAATGGCAGTACCGAAGATTTAACTGCCCGTGTCGTTGATTTATGCGCTCCTTTTGGTCGTGGACAACGTGGTTTGATTGTTTCTCCGCCGAAAGCGGGTAAAACCTTAATGTTACAAAACATTGCTCGTTCTATAGAAAAGAATTATCCAGAATGTTACCTCATTGTGTTATTGATTGATGAGCGTCCTGAAGAAGTAACCGAAATGCAACGCTCAGTGAAAGGTGAGGTAGTTGCCAGTACTTTTGACGAACCTGCAAACCGTCACGTGCAAGTCGCCGAAATGGTCATCGAAAAAGCCAAGCGTTTGGTTGAACACAAACGTGATGTGGTGATTTTATTAGATTCGATTACGCGTTTAGCCCGTGCTTATAATACGGTAATTCCTTCATCAGGTAAGGTGCTGACTGGGGGGGTTGATGCCAATGCTTTACAAAGACCTAAGCGTTTGTATGGTGCCGCTCGTAATATTGAAGAAGGTGGTAGCTTAACGATTATTGCTACAGCCTTGGTTGATACGGGCTCTAAGATGGACGAAGTAATTTACGAAGAATTCAAGGGAACCGGGAACATGGAAATTCACTTGAGCCGTAATATTGCTGAACGACGAGTCTTCCCTGCGATTAACATTAATCGTTCCGGAACACGTCGTGAAGATCTGTTATTAAGCCCAGAAGATTTACAACGTACATGGATTCTACGTAAGATTCTCCAATCTATGGATGAATGTGATGCGATTGAGTTTTTAATTGAGCGCATGAAGAATCATAAAACGAATGCTGAATTCTTCGATGCGATGAAACGTCAAGAGTAGAAAAAAATTCCCTAAGGGGTACTTTCATTGTCATTAAGTGCTGGATTTTGTTTCATCTACCCCGAACGGTTCAGGGTAGATGTGATTTCTTTAATTAAATGGCAATGATAGGCACCTTTTCCCTGCAAGGGGAGAAGGGTCTTATTGCAAACCTACAATTGGCGAGATTGCGAGGGATTTTTAATGAAATACTCTGATCTAAGAGACTTTATCGCGCAACTTGAATCACGTGATTTATTAAAACGTATCGATTATCCAGTATCACCTTATCTTGAAATGACTGCAGTTAGTGATCGCGTTTTACGTTCTGGTGGCCCAGCGCTGCTTTTTACCAATACAGCCAATCATCACATGCCCGTTTTAACCAATTTATTTGGTACCGTCGAGCGCGTGGCTATGGGGATGGGGGAAGAAAGTATTAGTGCCTTAAGGGAAGTGGGTAAATTATTAGCCGCTCTAAAAGAGCCGGAGCCTCCTAAAGGATTCAAAGATGCCTTTAACAAACTACCCCTATTAAAGCAAGCCTTAAATATGGCGCCCAAATACGTCAGCGGCGCTGAATGCCAAACTCATGTTTGGGAAAAAGAGGCCGTTGATTTAACTAAGCTACCGATTCAAACTTGTTGGCCTGGAGATGTTGCCCCCTTGATAACCTGGGGCTTAGTAACGACCAAAGGTCCCCATCAGACTCGGGAGAATATGGGGATTTATCGCCAGCAACTCTTAAATAAAAATCAGTTAATTATGCGTTGGTTGTCACATCGTGGCGGTGCCTTGGATTATCAGGCTTGGCAACAAGCTTATCCTGGCGAACGCTTTCCAGTGGCGGTGACGTTAGGCGCTGACCCGGCAACTATTCTTGCGGCAGTAACACCAGTTCCAGATAGCTTATCGGAATATGCTTTTGCTGGTTTATTACGCGGGCAACGCACGCGGCTGACGCGTTGTATTGGCAATGATTTGCATGTGCCTGCCAGCGCAGAAATTATTTTAGAAGGGTATCTAGAGCCTGGTGTAGAGGCTCCTGAAGGACCTTATGGCGATCACACGGGTTATTATAATGAAGTACAATCCTTCCCGGTATTTACCGTAGAGCGGATCACGCATCGAGAGCAACCGATTTATCACAGCACCTATACGGGGCGTCCTCCCGATGAGCCGGCTATTTTAGGCGTTGCTCTGAATGAAGTGTTTATTCCTTTATTACAAAAACAATTTCCCGAAATTATTGATTTTTATTTACCGCCCGAAGGCTGCTCTTATCGTTTGGCGGTGGTTACCATTAAAAAACAATACCCAGGGCATGCCAAGCGCATTATGATGGCCGTCTGGTCTTTCTTGCGGCAATTTATGTATACCAAATTTGTGATTGTTTGTGATGATGATATTGATGCGCGTAATTGGCAGGATGTGATTTGGGCGATGACTACGCGTATGGATCCTTCACGTGATACGGTCATGATCGATAATACACCTATAGACTACCTTGATTTTGCTTCACCAGTCTCTGGTTTAGGCTCAAAAATGGGTATGGATGCCACCAGCAAATGGCCTGGTGAAACGCAGCGAGAATGGGGACTGCCTATTGTTATGGATGAAGAGATTTTAAAAAAAGTGAATGGTTATTGGCCATCATTAGGATTGGACATATGAGTGAAAAAATCATTAAGGCACAGGTCGAGCAAATTACACCATTAACCGATACGATTATGCAATTGGTTTTGGCACCGGAAGAATACGTGGATTATCATGCAGGGCAATATCTGCAAATTCTTTTTGGAGACGAAGCCTTTAGTTATTCAATCGCGAATGCGCCTTTGGGATCGCATAAATATGAATTACATATTCGTCATAGTCTGGAAAATCCCTACAATCAACGCTTATTTGCACACATTAAGGAACAGGGTTCGGTCACGATTCGTTTGCCTTTTGGTGTATGCAGTATTGAGCACTTGGATGCGCAGCGTCCGATCTTATTTATCGCGGGTGGTACTGGATTTGCACCCGTAAAGGCAATGATAGAACAGTTATTATCTACTACAGATCAACGGCCTTTTGAATTGTTTTGGGGGGCACGCATGCAAAATGATTTGTATATGGATGAGAAGGTCAATAGCTGGCAGACGCATGTGGGGCGGTTTAATTATTTTTCTTCGTTGTCTGATGAAAATGCAACACCGCTGGTTTCTTTTGTTTTGGCTAGACATCCGCATAATTTGGCCGATTGGCAAATTGTCATTAGCGGGCCTTTTGATATGGTGTACAGTACACGCGATGCGTTAATTCAGCATGGTGTCGCCGCTGAGCATTTATATTCTGATGCATTTAGTTTTGAAGTGAAATAGGGGGAAAGTTCATGCAAACATTCTATGAGATTTTAGGGCTTATCGGTGCTGGAATGATACTTTTTGTTTTATACCGCTCGATTAAAGGAAACCCGGATCAATTTAGCCGTGAAAATTTAAACAAGAGTTTCTTTACTATGGGCGTGCTGGCTCTGGTCTTGATTGGTTTTATTGCCTTGATGGTTTTAATGTTGCGTAGCACCTAGTTGAAGATAGGCACGCCGCTTCTTAATCCTTGCGACGTGCGCTGCCGCTTGTTTAATGTTTGGCATTTGGATTATGATACTGCCCGCCGCGCTCTTGCAAATACATGCCTACATGGGGGTTATTAATCGGGAGTTCACTGGTATCGGCAATTAACATGCACTCTTCAACATAAGTCATTTGACTACTGTCATCAACCAGTAAACGGTACCAAGGATTGCGGGTTGCAAATTCTCGCTGTGGTGCTTGAGGATTATAACGGCCGGAGGCCTGAAATAAGGGATCTATATCTACCACAATCGCACGGTAACGACTTTGTTTATGTATTACTAAATCCCCTATATTAAAGCGAGCAATTTTATCCATCTAAAGATCCTTTTCTTAGCGTCATCGCGCATTAACTACGCGATGACCGTAGGGCAAGAGACGCTCTTATCTGAGCACTTTGGATCTATATCGGTAAGTTTGCATTTACCTTGAGTTTAATTGCTGCCTTGAGGAGCGCTTAGTGTAGATGCTAATTCTTCAACCTGATTTATCATCTTTTGTTTTGCTGTTTCAGTAGCAAAGAAACGTACGCAGCCGCTAGTAATTTTAGATTGTACCACCTGAATGCCGATTAGCGTTCCTAAAGAAAATAAGGCGATTAAGAGATTGGCAACAATTGGCTTCCAAAGATGTTCATGCTTGCTCATGATACTATCTTCACTGTGTAATCTGGCTTTAAATTTAGTTTTGAAGTGTTGATACGCTGCTTCACTAGGCTCTTTTTTTACAAAGCAATCGAGGTCTTGGCGTAGTTCACCGGCTAAGCGAGAAACGATATCTTGTTCCTTTTTGTCCGTTAAGTCTTTCGCAAAAGCTACCATTTTATTTAAGCCATTATACAATGCGTCTAATTTCTGTTGGTCTTTGTGCTGTGCTTCAAGCACGATTACCTCTTCAGAATGATGCACTGGATCTGCATCCATTAATTTAATGGTTATTTTATTTAACGTTGATTGGAGATCAATCCCGGGGAATTTCAAGCGATGCTCAGCCATCGTGGCGAGCAGTTCGTTACTAGTACCGCTGGTCTCGTAGGCATCAAACAACGCATTCATGGTGGTGACAAATGTTTCCCGCGCTTTTTTATCGGTGCTGGCGAATGCGTCTTTTACATGGTATTTTTCTGCACGCGCTTCTTTATAATTATTTAATAGTCTTTTTAGCTCCACGACTAAGCTAGCGCGAGTTTCTTGCTGCGCTTTAAGTTCTGTTTCTTGTTGCATCTTAAGCTCAGCTTCTTGTTGCATCTTAAGCTCAGCTTCTTGTTGCACCTTAAGCTCAGCTTCTTGTTGCACCTTAAGCTCAGCTTCTTGCTGCACCTTAAGCTCAGCTTCTTGCTGCACCTTAAGCTCAGCTTCTTGTTGCACCTTAAGCTCAGCTTCTTGTTGCACCTTAAGCTCAGCTTCTTGTTGCATCTTAAGCTCAGCTTCTTGTTGCATCTTAAGCTCAGCTTCTTGTTGCATCTTAAGCTCAGCTTCTTGTTGCATCTTAAGCTCAGCTTCTTGCTGCACCTTAAGCTCAGCTTCTTGTTGCACCTTAAGCTCAGCTTCTTGTTGCACCTTAAGCTCAGCTTCTTGTTGCACCTTAAGCTCAGCTTCTTGTTGCGCCTTAAGCTCAGCTTCTTGTTGCACCTTAAGCTCAGCTTCTTGTTGCACCTTAAGCTCAGCTTCTTGTTGCACCTTAAGCTCAGCTTCTTGTTGCGTCTTAAGCTCAGCTTCTTGTTGCGCCTTAAGCTCAGCTTCTTGTTGCGCCTTAAGCTCAGCTTCTTGTTGCGCCTTAAGCTCAGCTTCTTGTTGCACCTTAAGCTCAGCTTCTTGTTGCACCTTAAGCTCAGCTTCTTGTTGCACCTTAAGCTCAGCTTCTTGTTGCACCTTAAGCTCAGCTTCTTGTTGCACCTTAAGCTCTGCTTCTTGTTGCACCTTAAGCTCTGCTTCTTGTTGCATCTTAAGCTCTGCTTCTTGTTGCGCCTTAAGTGCCATTGCTAGCTCAAGTTCAATGTCCTTTATGCGTGTACTCAGCACGTTAATTTCAGAGTTAATGCTCATAATATTAGGCAGTTTACTTTGTTTTTCGTTGAGACTAGCTATCTCTTCATAATCTTTTGTTAGCATATCTTGATATCTGGTTAATGCTTTCAAGTCTGTAAGTATTTTAATTTTCTGGGTAATGATGTCGTGGAATGCTTGCTTTTCTTTGGCTTTTCTCTTAGTAAAAAAGTCGAAGATGCCATAGATTTTTTCCACTTTTTTTGAGTCTTTAGTAGCGAATTGATAAGCCTGTTCTTTTGAGCCTAATTGTTTCATTAACCAGCTAAAAGATGGCGTAGAGTCATTTAATTGAGAGGCAACGATGAGTTTTTCTATCTCTTGTTGCGGTATTTCTTTATGTGAATCCACACACTTTTTGATGCCCTCTAAAAGTACTATTAAGTGGTCATGTTCGGGATGATTATGAGCAACCAGGGCAAGTAATTTTTCTTTTTGTCTAGTAATAAAAGAGTCGTCTTCTTGCCGATCTTTTCTTTGATAGGGGGGGATGGGGAGACTATGGCTGCGTATCAATTTTTGAACGGCGTTAAGAATATCTTGAATGGCATTGGCCTGTATTCGTAGGTCTTCATTGAGCTTTTTATCGCTTTGTTCTAGTTGTGCTTTTTTTTCGCTTTGTTCTGTAAGTGCTATTTTTTTTTCTTGAAAGCTCTTTTCTAATGAGTCAATTTTTTCTGCTGTCATGTTGATACCAATTCATTGTGGGTTATTTGTGGGCATAGTATATTTTATAAATCTTGTTTGATCATTAAGAATGCATGTTATTGGGGGGAATTTGCAAAAATACGGGTGCCGCTCGCTGCGACACTCGAAAAATACATGAGGTTTTGTCTATTTAGGTTGAATAAGGGGGTAATGGTTTTATTTGATCCAGGTTTTTTTGCACCTCTTTTGTTTGCGCACGCTGTGCGGCTGCTTGCCTGCTTTTTTCTTGGGCACGTACTAATTGCTCTGCTGCTTTCTTGGTTTTTTCTTGCGCACGCGCTAATTGCTCTATTTCAGTTGGTATTTTTTCCTGTGCACGCACTAATTGTTCCGCCACTTCTTGATTTTTTTGTTCTAAAACCGTTTTTTCTCTCGCCAGCTCAAGCATAAGTTCTTCATATTTGGTTTTTGCTTCTAAGAGTTTATCGCCGGCTATTGCATATTCATCGTGCAAGGGTTTGAGTTTTGCTACTTCTTCTGCGTTATATTGTCGTTCTGCTAATTGCTTTTCTAGCGCAATGCATTCTCTTTGCGCTAGCGATTCTTGGGGGAGCGCTTTTAATTTTCGGCCTAGCTTGCCTATATTGTCCAATATCTGACGTAAATATTGTGTTTGTGCTTCAATACATCTTTTTTTGTCGGCGTGTTTCTGAGTTAGGCTGTCGCGATTTCTTTTGACATCACCTATCTGTTGTTCTAAGCGAGCAACCTGTTGTTTTATCCGTATTATTTGTTCTTCAATTTTTTCCGCGGTCATTTCAATCCCCATCTGTGCGCACTATTAATACTTAAAGTATAGAATATAATCATTGTTTGGTTGGTGTATTCGGGGGTACGAGCTGATTAGAGCAAATAAATAGCGAGAATAATTCCGAGTTCATAAAGTAAACAAAGTGGTACGGCCAGGGTGACTTGTGAAAAGACATCAGGGGGGGTGAGGAGCATGCCAAGGATAAATGCACTGACGATGACATAAGGACGTATTTTTTTTAGGGTGGCAAGAGCAACAATATTTAGGCGAACGAGTATAAAGCAGAGCAAGGGTACCTGAAAACAAAAACCAAATAACAACAGCATATGGGTGATAAAGTCTATGGCGTAGGCTATATCCGGCATATAACGGACCCCTTTAGGCAGAGCATGAGCAAAAAATTGAAACATGAATGGCAGCACGAGATAGAAACAAAAGGATACTCCGGCAACAAATAAAATGAGGCTGAATATGAGCGCGCTGCGGAGTACATTCTGTTCGCTTTGATAAAGTCCTGGGCTAATAAAACGCCAAAAGTGAAATAAAGCCAAGGGGGCGCTGAGCAACATTGCCGCATCAGCAGCAAGTTTAAGTGGCGTAAAAACGGGGGAGGTAATTTGGGTGGCAATTAATCCTTCTTGGGCGGAAAGGCTGTGGAGCAATGGGCTGACCATGACTTGGAATAGATTGTTGGCCAGGAAGAAAAATAATAAGAAGAGGACGGCAAAGCAAAGTAAGGTTTGCATGCTGCGGCGACGTAGTTCAAGAAGATGGATTAACATAGTAGTGTGAAACTCATTAGTTGAACTGGGGCAAGCTAAGCCCTATTCCTAAGTTCTGCGGCTTGTCTGCGGAATCCTGCTCTCTCGTCTTTGCGTAAGATCCCTGGATCCCGCGGACAAGCCGCGAGAAGTAGGAAGAGGATTTTTCCTTAGCTTGACGCCTATGCCCGTTATTGGGAGAACGACATTTTGATGGTAGCACCTTAATTCTTTGCGTTAAATCAAGCCTCGGCAAGCGCCCCATTTTTCAACCCAACACGTTCAGGGCGCATTTCTTTGATGCGATTAAATTGATCAACAAAAACTACGGTTGGGTTTATATGGGCGCAATCTTCTTCCAGTACTTGGCTAAAGGTGGCAATAATTACTAAATCGCCAGGCGTTACCAAATGCGCGGCGGCGCCATTAACGCAGAGTTCAGTAGAACCTGGTTCGCCAGTAATGGCATAGGTTTCAAAACGAGTGCCGGCCGTCACATTCCACACATTGACCGCTTCATAAGGAAGTATATTTGCGGCTTTTAAAAGCTCTGGTGAAATGGTGATACTTCCCTCATAATCCAAATCCGCTTCAGTAACTCGGGCACGATGGATTTTTGATTTTAACATTCTTCTATAGGTCATTGTTCATTCCAACCTTGTTCATAGTGGCCGAATTTTACCCCATGTTAAGAAATTTATGCTAGCTAAATTTTGTCATGTTGCCGTACGGTGCTAAATCGCGCTCTAGATCTATTTGACGCACAAATTTGTTTTGCACCAGCAGTTTTTATTTTTTTGAAATTAGTATTCAGTTCATAAGCAGGATATAATTCATTTTTATTTTTTCTGGATGACATAAAGTGAGGCATAGCCCACGTAAGCGTTTTGGTCAAAATTTTCTGCAGAGCCGCCATGTAATTGACGACATTTTGCGTTCTATTAACCCACAGCCTGAAGATAATCTCTTGGAAATTGGTCCGGGTTTAGGGGCATTAACCGAACCTTTACTACGTCGCTTAACGCGGATGACGGCAATTGAAATTGATACGGATTTACAAAAGTATTTGTCTGAATTACCGATTGCGCAAGGAAAATTAAATCTAATTGCCGCAGATGCGTTAACAGTCGATTACAGTCAATTTGGCGCGAAATTAAGGATTATTGGTAATTTGCCTTATAATATTTCTACGCCCTTATTGATCCATTTGCTGCGCTTTGCGCCTTTTATTGACGACATGCATTTTATGTTACAAAAAGAGGTTGTAGAACGTATGGCGGCCCAACCGGGTACTAAAGACTATGGGCGTTTAACCGTGATGTTGCAATATCACTGTGACGTGGATTATTTATTTGCTGTTCCACCCGAAGCCTTCGAACCGCGCCCTAAAGTTGATTCGGCCGTGGTGCGTTTGGTGCCTTATGAGAAATCTCCCTTTGAACAGGTTGCCGTGGAGCAGTTGGGGCGCTTAGTGGCAAGCGCTTTTGCCATGCGTCGTAAGACCTTGAATAATAATTTAAAAGGAATCATATCTGCAGAGCAACTCCTTGATTTAGGGATTGATGGTGGTAGACGGCCTGAGCAAATTTCGGTCGCTGAATATGTTCAACTAGCGAAATTTGTTTCCAATTAGTGTAAAATTAAACAATCAGGGATTGATTGGTAATTATTCACCATATTTGATGTTGCGCTGAGCTGAATAGTTACTTTAATTTTAGTTTGGAGTTATTAATCATTATGGAGATGGCTTTGTTTCACCGTGAGCGTAAAAATTCTTTGTCAACGCAAAGAAAATCTATAAAAGATTTAACCCGCATAATACCTGCGAGTCATTTTTTGACTGAGGACAGACGCCAGGCATTACTCATAAAGATGCGTGAGTTGACTCAGTTGGAACCATCGCGTTATGAGCGTTTATGTCTGACTCTTATCGATAACCTGGTTCTTTATTGTCAAAATTTACCAGAGACCGCAAACAGTTATTACTCACAACCTGGCGGTCTTGTCGACCATGCCTTGAATCGTACAGAAGCTGCGGTAAGTTTATTTCAGGAATATATGGTGCATGAACCAGGCGATTCCTTATCCGAAGAACAATTATTGTGGCAATATGCCTTGTATTCAGCGGCCTTTTTACAAGGGCTTGGCAAATTATTTGTCGATTACCAGGTGAGTTTATTTGATGTCAATCGGAAGTTATTAAAAGAATGGAATCCTTTGCTCGAGAGTTTGGGCAGTATCGGTCAGTATTATGCGTATGAGTTTCAAAAAGAACCTGAGGTTGAGTTTCGCCGCCGTATCAATTTGCTGCTTGCTAAGGCATTAATCCCGGCAAGTGGCTTTGCCTGGATTGCGTCACATGCTGAGGTGCTTGCGGTTTGGTTGGCCTTACTCAATGAGGATGAGCGTTCTGCAGGTACTTTGGGAGCCATCTTAATTCGTGCAGATGCTATTGCCATTCAGCGTTATTTTACCGAGTTTATGCATCGCCATGGCAGCAATCATCCGGCGGGACGTTATGGTAGCATCGGGACCTTTGCTGGTGGTACACCAGAAACCTTATTAGAAAAAGAACAAAATGCTGGTCTTGATTTTATTCAATGGATGATAAAATCTTTGGATGAAGGGCTGATTATGATTAATAAAGCGCCTTTATTCATGGTTCCTGGTGGCATGCTGATGTGTCAAGAAATGTTTCAGTTATTCGTGCGCGAACATCCGGAGTATAAAAATTGGCAAGCCGTACAAAATGGCTTTTTGGCTTTAGGCTTACACAGTCGCGGAGCAGATGGTAGTGCGACTGTCCATTTTGAACAAATGCAAAATCAGCAGATGCAACGTGGCGTCCTATTTTCCAAGTATGCTATTGCACTGCCTGTATCAGTTAAAGTACAACATCTATCGGGCAAAGTGGAATCGATGTCCGCGATGGAGTTGACCAATAGAGCGAGTAGTCATACTCAATTGAGCCAACTAAATGCAGCAGCCGTTTCTTCCTTGCAAAAACTAAATGCTGCCGGGCAATGGTTAGTTGTTGACAACAGCGGCAATGCAGTACGGCCAGGAGCAAAAAACGGTGTCTGACTATGCGATTGGTGATGTACAAGGATGTTATGAACCCTTACAAAGGCTGTTGGCATTAATTAAGTTTGATGATACTGTGGACCGCTTATGGTTTGTTGGTGATTTAGTGAATCGCGGTCCCGAATCGCTTGCGGTGTTGCGCTTGCTAAGCTCTTTAGCACGGGCGCCTAGAGTGACCTTAGGCAATCATGATTTGCATTTATTAGGTTCATTATTTGGTGATAAACCTTGGAAAGGCCACGATGATACCATCAAAGACATCCTTAATGCGCCCGATCGCGAGGTCTTAGGGCATTGGTTAAGAAAACAATCTATTTTGTATCATGCTCCTGAATTCAATGTGGTGATGTGCCATGCGGGTATTGCGCCAGTATGGGATTTAGCCCAGGCAAAGCAGTTTGCCAAGGAGCTTGAGGAGATGCTTTCTGGGAAGCATTACCGCAATTTTCTGTCGCATATGTATGGTAATAAACCCGATCTGTGGGCAGATGAATTACAGGGCATGGATCGTTTACGCATAATCACTAATTATTTTACTCGTATGCGTCTTTGTGATGCCGAAGGCCGGCTGCATTTAAGTTATAAAGGGGCACTTGTTGACGCTCCCGCAAATCTCTACCCTTGGTATGCTGCGCCCCATCGTAAAAATATTGACGCCGAGATTGTTTTTGGGCATTGGGCTGCATTAAAGGGCATGTGCCCTAATCCTAAAATTCATGCCATTGATACCGGCTGTTTATGGGGCGGACAATTAACGGCGCTACGTTTGCAAGATAAACAACGCTTTGCGGTCTGGAACGATGCTAAATGAATAGGTTTATGAAACAAATCTCTTGGTTTTTGTTGTATAGTGTGCTTAGTTTCCATGCTGCGGCTATGGTAAGCACGGAAGATTTACAGGTGCAGCGGGCTGAAGAACGTCTCCAAAAAGCAATTGCTAATCCTGAATTTATGCTTAAAGGCTGGATAGAATTACCTACCTCACCTGCGGCACGCAAGAAAAGTGTGCATCATATGGGGTTGCGCGAAGCGATTTTATTGGCTTTGCGGTATAACCCTAATATTCAAAATGCGGAATTAGACCGGGTGGTACAACGTTATCAATTGCGTCTGGCGCATAACGAATTTGAAGTGCAATATGCTTTGGGCGCATCTGGAGTCATTCAAAAAAGTAGATTTAACGGTATTGGTTCGGATACGACGCATACCCTTTTGGCAAGTCCCGAATTTGATGTGCAGACGAAGCTTGGCACTAAAGCAAATCTGAGTATCGATAACAACGTATCGGGTGATAACAATTTTAATCCAGTATTAAATTTTTCGCTAACCCAGCCGTTATTACGAGGCTTTGGCAAAAATGTGAATGAAGCAGCCTTATTAGACGCGGTTGATAATGAATGGTTAAATAAATTAAGTTTACGACAATCGGTTGCTGATCAAATTACGCAAGTGATCATGGCCTACCGTACTTTAATTTTAAGTGGTAATAATCTACAAAATCAGCGTTTGCAGTTAAAGGAAGCGCAAAAATCCTATGAAATTAACCAGAAAAAAATAGAAGCCGGGCAATTAGAACCTACAGGCAATATTCAGCAATCGTACCAAATTGAGTCGCTCAGTTTAATGGTGGAGCAGGGTGAAAATGAATTTCAAACGGCAACCCAAGACTTATTACAAACCATAGGTCTCGATCCGGATACTCATTTGTCTGTACCCAGTGATGTGACGGTGGAAGAAATTATCGCCCCTGATTTACAGAAAACAATTGAACAGGCCCTAAATCATAATACTCTTTATTTGGCACAAAAAATGGCTTTACGCGCGGATGAGCGTGCTTATAAAATTGCTAAAAACCAACAATTATGGCAAGTGGATTTAGGTGCTTCGGTACAAAGCGGTACCCAAAATGATGTAACCGGGGGCAATAATGGGGTACGCGGTATTTATAATGGTAATAACTTGACCCAGGCGGCACGCTTGACCGTAACGGTGCCCTTTCATGATGTCAGTCGCCGTAGTCAATTAATTAACGTCAAGATCCGTTTAGAAAAAGACCGCTTAAATTTGATTGCTGCTAAAAGAGCATTGATTACCAGTATTACGAACAGCATTAATAACATCCGTAGTTTGGCCAAACGCTATCAATTGGCACAAAAACAGGTGAAATTGGCCGAACAGTCTTATGCTTTGGAAAAGAAAAAGCAACAAGCTGGCATAGCCACTGCTTTGGACGTGAATAATACTCAGGATCGGTTGATTCAAGCGCAATCCGGATTAATCGGAGCAAAAATTGCGTATCTTAATCAGATCTCAGCGCTGCAACGAACGTTAGGCACCACGCTGGATCACTGGAAAATTAAACTAAGGTATGGTGGATGACAAGATCTTTAAAAATATGGCTGTGGCGTATGGTTACATTGCTGTTCACGAGCCTGCTTTTGTCGGCCTGTGGTGGGCATGAATCGCAAAAAGCGCAGGATTTGCATCGTTTTGCAGTGAAAGCACAAGCGTCGCATAAAAATTTGCATTTTACTGGGACGATTCAGCCTTTACATGAAAGTACTTTAACCAGTCCTATGGAAGCGGTGGTTGAGACGATGAGTTTTCACTATGGGCAATTGGTTCGCGCCGGTGATGTGATCTTAACGCTAAATTCGAATGAGTTACAAAAACAATTTAATGATACCTTAACGGAATATTTAAAAGCTAAAGACAGTTATACCGTTGCTAAAGCTAAATTTGCAGGAACCCATGAATTATGGAATTCCGGCTTATTGGCGAAAAATAACTATTTAAGCGAAAAATCCAACATGGATACGGTACGGGTGACCTTGATGCAATCCACGCATAAGCTTAGCGAAATGTTGGAAAAGGTAGATGAAAAAAATGCAAAAAAAATGTCCACCCTGAGTTTGGCCGATTTTGATAAAGTACGTGCTATCTTAGCGGCAAAGCATAACTTAATTCAATTAAAGGCACCAAGCGATGGTATTTTACTGTATCCGCCCAAAGCCGGTGAAGATAAAAGCGCACGTATTACCATCGGCTCTTCGGTTAAGTCAGGTCAGGTGATTGCCTTAATTGGTGATCTATCCGGAATTAGTATTGAAATTGAAGTTCCAGAAATTGATATTTCCCAGATTCACAGTGGCATGCAGGCAACGATTAGCGGCATAGCCTTTGGTAAACACCCCTTGCAAGGAAAATTGGTGGCCGTGAATGCGCAAGCATCCTCTACCAGTAATGGCCTGCCATTTTTTACCGCCGTAGTTGAAGTGACGTCGTTAACCGCAGAACAACAACAGTGGATCAAAGTGGGGATGAGCGCGGCGATTGAATTAAGCGTGGATAGCGGTAAGCAGCTGGCTATTCCTATTGCTGCCGTTAAGCGTGAAAAAGGACAAAGTGTGGTTCAGGTGCAAAATGCTGCCGGTACTATTGAAAAACGGATTATTACTACCGGCGCCGCAACAGCGGATTCAGTCGTGGTGGAGACTGGTTTGCAAGAAGGTGATGTGGTGGTTTATGAGTGAAACCTTGTTGCATTGCAGCGCTGAAAACGGAAACCCTGGCAGGCATCCATTAATGAGCCTCACTAATATCGTAAAAACTTATCATCTCGAAGGCATTAGTTCTACGGTATTAAAAGAAGTCTCACTCAAGGTCTATGATGGTGATTTATTGGCTATTGTTGGTGCTTCGGGTTCAGGCAAATCCACCTTAATGAATATTATTGGCTTATTGGATAAAGCCGATGCCGGAACTTACTTGCTTAAAGAGCGTAATGTGGCCGCGTTAACGGATGATGAATCAGCACAATTACGTAATCAAAATATAGGCTTTGTCTTTCAGCAATTTAATTTATTGCCGCGCTTTACCGCCCTGCAAAATGTGGCCTTACCTTTAGTTTACCGTGGCACTCCTGCTGCTGAAATGCATGAGCGGGTGCATGCGGCTTTAGAGCACGTCGGCATGCAGCGTTACGCCCAGCATCGGCCTACCCAATTATCCGGTGGCCAGCAGCAACGTGTTGCCATTGCGCGCGCACTTGTCAGCGAACCACAGGTATTATTAGCTGATGAACCGACTGGCGCCTTGGATTCACGTACTGGCAATGAAGTGATGAATTTATTTTTGACCTTACATGCTCAAGGACGCACTATTATTATGATCACTCATGATGATCATATTGCCTCTTTATGTAAGCGTCGCATTACCTTGGCGGATGGCGCGGTCATTGCGGAGGCTTCGTAATGAATTTTTCCCTTCTATGCCAACAAGCCGTGGTGAATTTAACCGCAGCAAAGCTGCGTTCTTTTCTCGCTGTTTTAGGTATTTTGGTGGGAACCGCCGCGGTGGTGGCATTAATTAGTTGTGGCCAATTGGCTACGGAAAAGGCTTTGGAACAATTTAAAGCGCTGGGAACGGATTTATTGGCTATTGCGGTTTATCAGAAAAATCCCAGTAAATCACCGAGCAATAGTGATTCTGTATCCGTTGAGCAATGGCGGAAAATACCGGAGCGTATTCCTTATGTAGTTAATCTTGCTCCCTACAGTACGGCGTACCAACCACTAAGTTTTCAAGGAAAATTGATGCAAGGGGTAATTATTGGTGCGGACGAACATTTGGCCGAAATTGTGAAGATTAAATTAGCGCAGGGGCATTTTGTCTCCTTTGTTGAATCCTTTGAGCATTATTGTGTGATTGGTGATGGATTGGCGCAGCAAATTAAACAAATTAGTTTTGATGACCCAATTGGCAAGCAATTACGCATTGGTCAATCCTTATATACCATCATCGGTGTTGCTGAGCATTGGAAGGAAAATGGCTTTTTTAATGAAGATGTGAATCAGGCGGCCATTATTCCTTTGGCGGGTATTCGTTTGGTCAGTAAAGATGCCAAAATAAATAATGCCGTTTTAGAATTAAAACCGGATAGTCCCATCGATAACATCATTGATGAAATCAAACAGTTTATCAGTTCCATCTCGCCGAAACTCAGTGTTTTTCCTCGTAGTGCGAAGCAAATTATCGCCAGCATGGAGAGTCAGGGGCATATTTTTACCTTATTGTTGGGAGTGATTGGCGGTATTTCACTGTTAGTTGGTGGTATTGGGGTGATGAATGTTATGCTGGTTTCAGTGAGTGAGCGCAAAAAAGAAATTGGTATTCGTAAAGCAGTAGGGGCAAAAAATAGTGACATTCAAGCCTTATTTTTGGTTGAGTCAGTCATGTTGTCTTTAGTTGGCGGCATACTTGGCGTCATTTTAGGCTTGATTTTTACGTGGATAGTCGCCTACTTTAGTGCCTGGACTTTTACTATTTACATTCTTCCGCCGCTGGCTGGATTTTTGGTCTCCGCGGCGACCGGCATCTTTTTTGGTTTTTACCCAGCCCGGCGCGCTGCAAAATTAACTCCTGTGGTTTCTTTGCGTAGTGAGTAATCCCCTAACGCTTGACTGCTGCACGATTGCCATCAGTGTTCAACGAGTGCAAATAGTGGTTTTTGCAAAGAGTATTTATTACATTTGAATTTATAAACTAAGTACTCTATGATAAAAAAACTCTTTTTAAAATGGAATTTAATATGTTAAAGAAATCTCTGGGATTGGCGGTTTTAACATGCAGTATGGTTTCTTTTGCTGCGTACGCGGATGAGGCGGCGGCGACTCAATCAGTCCCTTCAAGTTATATGCCGGTGGATATTCATGAATCCTTCCAAAGTATTTTGCAACGTATGAGTGCGGCAAAAGAGAGTATTAATCAAAAGCAACAAGACCTATTAAAGCAGCGTTATGACTTAAGCAATAATCCTTCCAAAGATGCCAAGATGAGTAATGGTAAACCAGTGCAAGAAGGCGTACGGGTGAAGCTACCTGATGGGATAACGTGGGAAAAATTAAGTCAAATGACACCCGAAGAGATTAAGCAACAAGGCCTTTTTCCTTTGGGCTTTTTGCCTTTGTCGCATCCTAATCACCCTGAGGGGGGAATGGTATTTCCTAAATTTGCTATTGATGAAATTAACAAACAAGAAAGTCGTGATTTAACTCGTTTTGATTTGGATTATGATATTCCTGACCATTTTTTACCGCCGCACCCAGCGCCTATTTATTTAACTACGCGACCTGATTTAGGTGATGTATCCAAAGGAAAGTTAGTAACCATTGATAACTATTATGAATTATTTAATGGCATATTAAATCCCAAGCAATTGGAAGGGCTGCGCCTATTAGTGACCCCATTTCCACAACAACAGTTTAACCAAACCGAAGACCGCCGGACTATAAAACCAAGTCGTGGTGTTGCCTGTCTTGATTGTCATGCTAATGGCCATACGAATAAAGCAACACATTTGACTGGAGAGGCTCGGCCGCAAGAGTTTCGCCATCGCGTGGACACGCCAACATTGCGTGGCATGAATATTCAACGTTTATTTGGCTCGCAACGCGCCTTAAAAACAGTAGAAGATTTTACTGAGTTTGAACAACGGGCGGCTTATTTTGATGGGGATCCGGTGATTGCGACTAAAAAAGGTGTGAATATCTTAGAACGTGGTAGCCAAGTTCATTTTATGGCGGAATTCCAGGAAATTCTTGATTTCCCTCCCGCACCCAAGTTGAATTGGGAAGGTAAATTAGATCCTGCGAAGGCAACGCCTGCAGAGATGCGTGGTCAGGAGCTATTCTTTGGCAAGGCTAAGTGTTCTGCTTGCCATGCTGCGCCTTATTATACAGACAATACCATGCACAATTTACAGACGGAGAAATTCTATCCACCACAAATGGTTAATGGTATGAAGGTTGTTGGTGATGGACCAATCAAAACCTTCCCCTTAAGAGGCATTAAAGATTCTCCTCCTTATTTGCATGATGGCCGTTTGTTGACATTGGCGGATACGGTCGAGTTTTTTAACCTGGTATTAGAGCTGAAATTAACTAAAGATGAAAAAGCAGATTTAACTGAGTTTATGAAAGCACTGTAACACTTAAAAAGGTGCTGGGAATTTTATTCCCAGCACCTTGCCCTATTTACGGAGTAGGTACTAACAGAACGCCATCTTCTTCCGCATGGCTTGTGTCCTGGCCAACTGAGCTGGTCTTGCAATGATTAAAAAAATGATATTTATCGTGTTTAAAATACTGTTGTAATTCCCCTAGTGTTTGTTCTTGGTTTTTATACTGCCCATTTGCTTCAAAGAAGGTTGCATGAATGTATCGCTGTGCGGGGCATCGGCGGCAATAAGAATTTTAGTTTTTTTAGTCATGGTTTTACTCCAGTACAGAATGAGTATTTTAGTCAAGAGAGTAAAGCTTATAACGAATTAAGCGTGTTAGGGAGTCATTTGTTGTTATTCACCAACATCAATGAGGAAAATTATTCCCCGGTTTTTTGCAAATGGTCTATCTTATAAAATACATTTAAGTTATAAATTTAAAATAGTAAAAAAATCAAGGGGAAAGGTTATGAGAAAGTGGGGGCTAGCAATAATAGCATGTGTTTTAATGCATCACGTTGCTTTTGCACAGCAAAACTGGAATCAATGGGTTGCTGATGTACGTACCGAAGCTTTGCGTCAGGGGATCTCGCCCGAGATTTTTGACAGTGCTTTTGCCGGTATTCATGAGCCTAGCCATCAAATTAAAGGGCTTTTACGTTCGCAACCGGAACATCGTTTAACCTTTAGCAAATACCGTAGTACGCGGGTGGATAATTACCGTATTGCCATCGGCCGTAAGGAATTTAAAAAGAATCAGGCGGTATTGGATGAGGTCGCCAAAAAATATGGGGTTAATCCTTGTTTTATCGTTTCTTTCTGGGGAATGGAAACCAGTTATGGTACCTATATGGGGAATTTCCCGGTCATTAAGGCATTAGCTACCCTGGCTTATGATTCCAACCGTAAAGACTTTTTCCGTAAAGAGTTATTTATTGCACTGCGTATTCTTAATGAAGGGCACGTCAGTTTGGCTGATTTTAAAGGTGAGTGGGCAGGTGCGTCAGGACAACCACAATTTTTACCTTCCAGCTGGGTGAAATATGCCGTTGACTATGATGGCGATGGGCATCGTGATATTTGGAGGAGCAAACCCGATGTTTTTGCTTCCATTGCGAATTACATGAAGCAAAATGGCTGGCAAACGGGTGAGCCTTGGGCCATTCAAGTCAAGTTACCGAAGAACTTTAATATGGCGATGGAAGGTAAGACTATTGTCAAGCCAGTTAGTGAATGGAGTTCCTTAGGCGTGCGCACCGAAGATGGCCAAGCGCTTCCTTATCAACATTTGCAGGCAAGTATTGTCCAACCTTTGGGTGGACCAACCTTCATGACGTTTCCCAATTATAAGATGATCTTGCATTATAATAATTCCATTTATTATGCAGGCGCTGTAGGTTATTTAGCGGATAAAATTTGCCAGGGACAACAACGGTAACGCCTATGAATGCATATCTTGATAAAACAGCCAGCTTGACCCCGGTAGCAAAAAGGATAATCTGTGATAAAGCCACTGAATATCCTCATACTGGAGCTTACAATCAGGTTATGAGGCAAGGGACGTATTTATGTCGACGTTGTGGTTTGGCCCTGTTTCGCGGCTCAAGTCAATTTAGTTCGGGTTGTGGTTGGCCCAGTTTTGATGAGGATGTTGTGCAGGCGGTGAAGCAGGTGTCAGATAGTGATGGCCTGCGCATGGAAATTTTATGTGCGCGCTGTGATGCACACTTGGGGCATGTCTTTACTGGTGAATATTTTACCGAGAAAAATTTACGCCATTGTGTGAATTCAGCCGCCATTGATTTTGTAGAGGACAGCCAGGTTTTGGATACGGAAGAAGCCATTATGGCCGGAGGCTGTTTTTGGGGGGTAGATCATTTCTTACAGCTAATTCCTGGGGTACTGCGCGTTGAGGTCGGCTACACTGGCGGTAGCGTATCAGAACCCAGTTATGAGCAGGTTTGTCAGGGCAATACTGGCCACTATGAAGCCGTGCGGGTGCTTTATGATAAAGATAAAACGGATTATCACCAGATTTTAAAGCGTTTTTTCGAAATCCATGATCCGACACAAAAAAATGGCCAAGGCCCTGATCTGGGGCAACAATACCAAAGCGCTGTGTTTTATTATAATCAGGAGCAATTAGCCGAGGCAGAAACCTTGGTGCAAATGTTGCGTAAGCGTGGTTATCAAGTGGCAACGCATTTGCTGCCAGTACAGGCTTTTTGGCCTGCAGAAGATTATCACCAGGATTATTATGCCAAACACCGCAAGGCGCCTTATTGCCATCAGCCCGTTAATCGCTTTGGTTGATGTATATTTATTCTAATTGCTCGGGCCGCTGGAATCTGACTTCTCTGCTCGAAAATACTCTTGCTCTAATTTACAATTCTTTATATTGTTGGTCCGCCTCTTTTGCTTTGCGTTTATTTTCTTGCAATTGATATTCATTAAGTTGTTGTTGCCAAAAGGTGTTGGCCTGGGCTTTTAGGTGTTGGAGTTTGCGCACTAAGAGTCCCAGATGCGTGGCCAACATGGGTAATTTCGTCGGTCCAAATACCACTAAGGCAACAATGAATATCAGTAACAGTTCCATACTCATAACGATTTATTATCCTCTTGGGAACGGTCATTTGCGGGCTCATCATGCAACGCCTTGCGGAAATTTTTAATTGCCTCACCCAGATCAGTACCTATAGTTTTTAATTTAGAGGTACCGAAAAGAGCGATAATAATGATAAGGATTAATAATAAAGAAAGGGGGCTAATGCCACTGAGTCCCATGTTAATTCCTCGCGTTACGGTTAAACAGAGCCAACAGTCCAGCAATTACGAAGCCACTTAAAGCCAGAACTGAGAGTTGTTTGTGATTGATAAGATGCAGGTAGTCAAGAACAGCTACTAGCAGGAAAGACAGGCTGGCACCAATGGCAATACCGTTCCAACTAATGCCTGATTTTTTGGGCTCTTGTTTGGTGGTCGCTAATTCTTTTGCGGCTATGAGTTGTTCCTTTTTCAGCTCGAGAAGATCAAAAATTAGCCTTGGCATATGTGGTAATTGTTCGGCAAAGAAAGGCATATTTTGTTTTAGCTGATTGAAAAATGCTTTCGGGCCTATTTGCTCTTTTACCCATTTTTCTAAGAAGGGCTTTGCGGTTGCCCACAGATCCAGTTCAGGATAGAGTTGGCGTCCTAAGCCCTCTATTGCCAATAAGGTTTTTTGTAATAAAACCAATTGTGGCTGAACTTCCATATGAAAACGGCGCGCTACTTGGAAGAGGCGTAATACGACCTGGGCAAAAGAAATGTCTTTTAAGGGCTTTTCAAAAATTGGTTCACAAACCGTACGAATCGCACTTTCAAACTCTTCAACCCGAGTATCACGGGCTACCCAGCCTGATTCAACGTGTAATTGCGCCACCCGACGATAATCACGATTAAAAAAGGCCAGTAGGTTGTCTGCCAAATAACGTTTGTCATTGTCATTTAATGTACCCATAATGCCAAAATCAATGCAAATATATTGGGGATCTTGAGGATGCTGATAGGAAACAAAGATATTACCTGGGTGCATGTCGGCATGAAAAAAACAATCACGAAAAACCTGGGTGAAGAAGATTTCTACCCCACGTTCAGCCAATTTTTTTACATTCACACCCTGGGCTTGTAAGGTGCTTAAATCAGAAACGGGAATCCCATGGATGCGTTCCATGACCATTACATTATAACGGGTGTAATCCCAATAAATTTCAGGGATATACAAGATAGGTGAACGGTCGAAATTACGCCGTAATTGCGCGGCATTCGCCGCTTCTCGTTGTAAATCAAGCTCATCAAGTAAGGTATACTCAAATTCTTTGACGATTTCCCTTGGTTTTAAGCGGCGGCTTTCCGGCCAATAGCGATCAGCCCATTTGGCGAGGGTATGCATAATACTGAGATCGCTCTCGATTATTCGCCGCATATTAGGCCGCAGCACCTTAATAATAACATCTTCACCCGTTTTTAGGGTCGCGGCATGCACTTGAGCCATGGAGGCTGAGGCTAAAGCCACCGGGTCAAATTCGGCAAAGACTTCATAAGGCGACGCGCCATAGGCGTGGGCGATAATTGCGGTGGCCTGGGTGCTGGAAAACGGCGGCACTTTGTCTTGGAGCTTACTTAATTCTTGCGCAATTTCGGGGGGTAAAATATCCGGGCGAGTAGAAAGGGCTTGACCAAATTTAATGAAAATAGGTCCTAGCTCTTCTAGCGATTTACGCAAGGCTTCACCATGGCTTAAATGTTCTTTGCGGAACCAATTCCACGGATTTAAATAGACAATAAACCGCAGCGGCGCAAAAATTCTGAGGGAGACCACCACATTATCCAGTCCATTTTTAGCCAGAATGTAATTGATGTGGAGGATACGAATGAGTTGTTTAATCGATTTCATGGCGACTTAGTAAATGATTTACATGGGCTTGTAAGCGTTCAACACTTAATGAGAGTTCGTCAACCCCGGCAAAAAAATCTTCTAATTCATTTTTTGATGGGACGACACGTAGCTCTTCCTGGAGGTATTCAGACAAATTTTGCCGCATGGAGTCGTCAAAATGTTGTTTTAAGTTCATTCCTTTGCGGATAAACGAACCAATCTGATGGGCGACAACATCGCCGGTAAAATGGGCCAGATGCCCTTCCCAGTCAATATCCAGTTCATCAAATAGTTTTTTAACTTGTTGTCCTAATTCGATGTCACCGGACATGCGGATTTTATCATTGAATAAAGAACGGGCTTGCGATGCCGGTAATAGGCTTAAACGGATTAAGCCAAGAGGATTGCTATGAATGATGGTGTCCGCACGCGTATCATAGCGATCAAGCAACTGGATTTCACCATTTTTAAAATGGATAAAGAAATTGACATTTAACGGTGCAATAATCATTTCCAGTGTTTTATTTTCGAGTGCCTGTAATTTGGCCGGCATATGCTCATCTAAGCGCATGGCCTTATTAATGGCTTTTTGTAGTGCTTTTAGGGAATATTTTTTTAACATAATTGACTCAATATTTATAAGCAATGTGCAAGGCAACTATGCCACCACTTAGATTATGATAGTGGCAATCTTCAAATCCGGCATTTTCAATCATCTCTTTCAGCGTTTCTTGATTAGGGTGCATGCGGATGGATTCAGCAAGGTATTGGTAACTGGCTTCGTCTTGTGCAAAAAGTTTGCCTATTTTAGGTAAAATAGTAAAAGAATACCAGTCATAAACAGGTTTTAAGCCTGGGAGCGCCGGGGTCGAGAATTCCAGAATCATTAATTTTCCACCCGGTTTACAGACACGGTACATTGAACGCAGTGCTTCATCTTTATCGGTCACATTCCGTAAACCAAAACCCATGGTGATGCAATGAAAGCTATTGTCGGCAAAAGGCAGGCATTGTGCGTTGCCTTGGACAAAATCAATGTTTTTATAAATGCCCTCATCCAGTAAACGATCACGTCCTACATTAAGCATGGCTGAATTTATATCCGCTAGGACGACTAGCCCTGTATCGCCAACTTTTTTTGCCAATAAGCGAGTGAGATCGCCACTCCCGCCGGCTAAATCAAGAACCACTTGCCCTGGTCGCACCTGGCTCAATTCGACCGTATAACGTTTCCATAAGTGATGAATGCCCAGCGACATGAGATCATTCATGATGTCATAATTTTTTGCTACGGAATGAAAAACTTCAGCAACTTTCTTTTCTTTCTCGTCCCAGGCTACCGAAGAATAGCCAAAATGAGTGGTTTTATCTTGATCGGTCATAAATCACCTGGCTTTGGTTATTAAATGCTACATGTTAACCGATCTTTAATGAGATACCCAGTTAAATTCTGTGTCCTAACCGATAAATTAACCCAAATCGTAACCTGGATTAAGCGCAGTCGTAATCGGGGAATTTCTGTCACTTATAGATTATCTAAGGCGGTTAAATAATGCTGTTCATCGGGCGGTAAGTTATTCTTTTGCGATAGCCATAAGCATTCCGCTAATTGATCCATCATTAAATGTTCTACCGTCAAAGGGGCGGCATATTTTGCCAGCAGTTTTTTATAAGCCGCATGAACTCCAGGAGGGCGGTCAGTAGCTACCTGTTCTCTAATTGCCAGATGCAGGCCCATGTGCAAAAAGGGATTGGTTTCTCCCAACTCAGGATAATAGGTTTGCTGTTGAAATTTGTTATGATTTTTCAAGGTTTTATGGTATTCGGGATGTGCTAGGATGACTTGCACAATCTCGTTTTCTAAGGGCAGTAAGGGCTGTTGTTGTTGGTACTTATCCCAACTGCTAAAGAACATTTGTCGGGTTTCTTGAATAGTATCACCGTAAAACATGGGGACTCAATTGCTTAAAAAGCTTAAGTGTAACGGAATAGAATAAGAACAACAATGGTCGTTTTTTGGGGTGTTGCGCTAATTTATGAATGTTCTTTATGGTAAATAAGTTGACACTAAGGGGATAGTTGTGAGATATTCATTGTGCGAGGTTGGACTTGCTATGTGTCATTCCACTGGGTTAATTGGCGACACACCGATTGGCCCTTTCTATTTTAAAAAATCCCCAATTTATATTAATATCTTAAGTGCTAAGCGCTGTTTATTGCTGTTCAAGCATAACTAAAACTAATTGCAGACAATCAGAACCTAATTTAATGCCGATAATCGTCATTAACAGTCCACTAATCAGTTCTATGCCTTTCCACACGGTAGTTTTGGCCAAAACGTCGGAAAAATAGTGGGCAGTAAATGTTAATGAACTAAACCAGATAAGACTGGAGGTTACCACGCCCATTAAAAAAGTGAGTTCTTGATCTGGATATTCACTGCTACCACCGCCGATAATGACTACGGAATCAATGATGGCATGTGGATTGAGCAAGCTAAAACCTAAAGCCAAAAGGGTAATTTGCGTTTTATTTTGTGGTTGTATGGTATGCTCTGTTATTGCTTCTGGTTCTGCAAAGGCATTTTTGAGCGCTTTTCGTGCATAGAACAGCAAGAAGACACAGCCAAACAGCATCATCCAGACTTGTAGGACTGGGCGCAGTAAGAGTAACTCATGTAAGCTCGTGATGCTGGCGCTGATTAACACCAGGTCGCAAAGAAAGCAGATGACGGCAGAAAGCACCGCATGATTGTTACGCGCTCCTTGTTTTATCAGGAATACGTTTTGTGGCCCCAATGCAATAATTAACGATAGGCCTAAAAGTAAGCCATTAAAATAAACAAGCATAGATAAATAACATAAAATTAAAGGTTAAGATCGTGATTATAACATTGCAACTTAGCCGCTGTAGAGTATAAAATGCGTCGGTTATTCTGTCTCCTCAAGAGAAGCGTACAAAATAAGAACAAATAGGAGGGAGCGTGGGCTCTTTGTTAGTAAGAAAGCTGATTGTTGCTGCAACCATGGCAGTGCTAGGCGTGATGGGTCAATTAGTACAAGCTGAAACGGTTCCTGCACAACAGAAATTACAGCTGATTGATGGATATTATCCGGCTTATCCACCTACTGCTCCAGCTGAGGGTGCACAGCAGGACTTAATTCAACGCGGGGAATATCTGGCCAAAATGGGCGACTGTATTTCCTGTCATACCAACGTACATGCGGGAACACCTGCTTATGCAGGTGGTTTACCAATAGAAACGCCTTTTGGCACATTCTATAGTCCTAATATGACTCCCGATAAAGAAACCGGTATTGGTAACTGGACCGAACAGGATTTTATCCGTGCGCTAAAAGAAGGGCGTGATCCGCAAGGGAGAAATTATTTCCCAGTATTCCCATACTATTACTTTGCTAAAGTTACTGAGGAAGATGCGCGGGCTTTGTATGCTTATTTCATGAGCTTACCACCAGTGCGTCAAGAAAATAAATCGCTACCCTTTCCCTTTGGTGTTCCTGGCGCTCGCCTTAGTTTATGGGGATGGAATTTATTGTTCTTTTACCCAGAAGTTCATGATTTCCAATATGATAAAAAACAATCTCCTGAATGGAATCAAGGTAAGTACATTGTTGATGGTTTAGGCCATTGCAGTATGTGTCATACGCCATTAAATCCATTTGGTGCGCCTAAAAACAAGTATTATTTAACCGGTTCCTTTATCGACGGTTATTGGGCGCCAAACATTACTAAATATGGTTTGGCATCAGCAACGCATGAAGAAGTTACTGATGTGTTCAAAAAGAATCAGCTGATTAATAATGCTGGACCAGTAGCTGGCGGCATGGCGGAAGTCAATCATAATAGTATGATGTATTTAACGGATGCTGATCGCATGGCTGTTGCCGTGTATCTAAAAACGGTAGAGAGTGAAGAGCCATTGGGACTCGCTCCTTCTAATGCGCCACCATCACTGTCACGTGGCAAACAGGTTTATTATACTGCCTGCGTGATTTGCCACCAAGATGGGCAAATGGGAGCGCCACTTATCGGTGATGCGGTGAACTGGTATTCTCGTCTGAAAACTAGTGGCTTAACCGGTTTGTACCGTCGTGCCATTCATGGCTATAATTCAATGCCGGTTAAAGGCGCTTGTGTGACTTGCTCTGATAACGACATTGTTTCTGCGGTAGATTATCTGCTTAATGAGTCCTTGACCCGCACCGAAGTGGCGGATCTTAAGTCGGGCGGTGCAGCTAAATTTCCTGCTAATGGCGCCGATGTGTACAATGAAAATTGCGCCGTTTGCCACAATGAAGGCAAATCAGGCGCGCCAAAAATCGGCGATAAGGAAATATGGAAGCCATTAATTGCCAAAAATATGGATATATTGATTGAAAACACTGTTAATGGGAAAAAACATCCTAAAAATGGTGGCTGCGCACAATGTACTGGCAACGAAGTAATCGAAGCGATTAAGTACATGGTCAGTAAATCTAAAACTGAAGGTAATTATTCATTGTGGTAAAAATAAATGCTCTGGGTTGTTTGCACAACACAGGTTGCAGTAGATTATAAGTATAAAAAATTAAATCGACTGCCAGGCATTGCCTGGCTTCTTGACGAGATGAGGAATTGGGATGTTAAACAGGTTAACTATCTGTAGATTAATGACAATGCTCGGCGCATTGATTGCTGGCCAGCCAGTATTTGCTGCTGCGGATAACTGGCAGTTAAATATGTACGAGGGGGTAACACCCATCAGTAAAGATATCTATCATCTACATATGGTCTGTATGGTAGTCTGTGCCATTATTGGTGTAGTCGTGTTTGGAGTAATGATTTATTCCTTGATTCACCACCGCAAATCCAAAGGTTATAAGCCTGCATCATTCCATGATAATCCACGTCTTGAAGTGATCTGGTCGCTTATTCCTTTCTTAATCCTGGTTGGTCTTGCCGTACCTGCTACGCGTGTTTTAATTCGTATGGATGATACAAAACAGTCCGAAGTTACCGTTAAAATAGTGGGTTATCAATGGCGCTGGCAGTATCAGTACCTTGATCAAGGCATTACTTATTTCAGTACCTTATCTACGCCTTTATCGCAAATTCAAAATAAACAAGAAAAAAATGAGTGGTACTTACTCGAAGTTGATAAACCATTGGTTTTACCAATTAATAAAAAAATTCGTTTGCTGGTGACCTCCAACGATGTAATTCACTCTTGGTGGGTACCTGAATTAGGCATTAAACGTGATGCGATCCCAGGATTTATGTATGAAGCTTGGGCGACCATTGAAAAACCGGGCACTTATCGTGGCCAATGTGCAGAGCTTTGTGGTATTAACCATGGCTTTATGCCGATTGTTGTGGAAGCCGTAAGTCAGGCAGATTTCGATAAATGGGTTGCTGCACAAAGCTTAAAACAAGATCAATATACCAGTGAAGAAGTCCAACCCGCTGCGCAAAAAGAAATGCAACGTGATGAGTTAATGACGCTGGGCCAGCATAAATACGAACAATTATGTGCCGCCTGTCATCGCACCGATGGCAAAGGTTTACCACCACTGTATCCTGCGCTTAAAGGCAGTTCGGTGGCCGTTGGTAATCCTATTTCTCGTCATATAGACATCATCCTCAACGGTATACCTGGTTCGGCAATGCAGCCTTACAAAGACCAGCTTAGTGATGAAGAAATTGCAGCGATTGCTACCTATGAACGTAATGCTTGGGGCAATAATACCAACGATACTATCCAACCTGCCGCTGTTGCTGCGGAGCGGAAAAATGCTAATAAACAACCAACCATGGTTAATAAAGTTAAAGCTGGAGGTTTACAATGAGTCATACATTAGTACATGACGATGAGCATCATGATCATGGGCCTGAGCAAGGCAAAGGTATTCTAGGATTTGTAAAGCGCTGGCTGTTTACTACCAACCATAAAGATATTGGTACCCTTTATCTGTGGTTGGCGATGATTAGCTTCTTTGTTGCCGGGGCCATGGCCTTGGTGATTCGCGCTGAATTATTTCAACCTGGACATCGTTTTGTTGACCCGAACTTTTTTAACCAAATGACAACCATGCATGGTTTAATCATGTTATTCGGGGTGGTAATGCCCGCATTTACCGGGATGGCAAACTGGCAGATTCCGATGATGATTGGCGCGCCAGATATGGCCTTACCTCGTCTTAATAACTGGAGTTTCTGGATCCTCCCGTTTGCATTTACCTTGTTGTTTTCAACAATGTTTCATGCCGGTGGTGGCCCTAACTTTGGTTGGACTATGTATGCTCCTTTATCCACCCAATACGCACCACCTAGTACTGACTTTATGATTTTCTCAATCCATATGATGGGTCTTTCATCCATTATGGGTTCGATTAACATTATTGCGACCATCTTGAACTTGCGCGCTCCAGGCATGACGCTGATGAAAATGCCTATGTTCGTGTGGACCTGGTTAATTACTGCCTTCTTACTTATTGTGATCATGCCAGTATTAGCAGGTGCGGTAACCATGATGTTGGCTGACCGTCATTTTGGTACCAGCTTCTTTAATGCTGCAGGTGGTGGTGATCCAATCTTATTCCAACATATATTTTGGTTCTTTGGTCATCCTGAAGTATATGTCTTAATATTGCCGGCTTTTGGCGTTATTTCCGAAATTATTCCTACCTTTAGTCGTAAGCCTTTGTTTGGTTATCACTTCATGGTGTATGCGACGGTGAGTATTGCGGTATTGTCTTTTATTGTGTGGGTGCATCACATGTTTACCACAGGAGTGCCTTTAGGTGCAGAACTGTTCTTCATGTACACCACCATGCTCATTGCAGTACCAACAGGCATTAAAGTATTTAACTGGGTGAGTACTATGTTCAAGGGCTCAATGACCTTTGAAACCCCCATGTTATTTGCCTTGGCTTTTCTCTTCTTGTTTACCATTGGTGGGTTTACTGGGTTGATGTTGGCATTGGTTCCTGCAGACTTCCAATACCAGGATAGTTATTTTGTGGTGGCGCATTTTCATTACGTGCTTGTTCCTGGTGCTATCTTTTCCTTGATTGCGGCAACGTACTATTGGCTACCTAAGTGGACTGGCCATATGTATAGCGAGCGCTTGGGTAAATGGCATTTTTGGTTATCGGTGTTTTCTGTGAATCTGACCTTTTTCCCCATGCACTTTTTGGGACTAGCCGGTATGCCGCGCAGAATTCCTGACTATGCATTACAATTTACCAACTTTAATATGATGGCGACTGTAGGTGCCTTTATCTTTGGCTTCTCGCAATTACTGTTCTTATATAATGTGATTGCCACGGTAAGAAAGAGAGGCACCAATAAAGATGTGGCTACCTCCAGAGTTTGGGAAGGCGCTCAAGGTTTAGAGTGGACCTTGCCTTCGCCACCACCGTACCACACGTTTACAACGCCGCCTGAATTAAATTTGTAAAAAAATAGGTAAAGTTGTATGAATAAAGAAAGTAATCACCAGCGGCTACTAGTAATCTTAGCCGCTGTAGTACTAGGAATGTTTGCTTTTGGTTTTGCTTTAGTTCCTATTTACAACAGTCTGTGCAAGACCCTGGGGATTAATGGCAAAACCAACACGGAAGCGGTAGCTTATGATGCTAACTACGGCTAAAATTGCCAAAGATAGAGAGGTTTTAGTCGAATTTGTAGCGACCAATAATAGCGGTGTGCCGTGGGCATTTTACCCCAAAGTGCATAAGCTCAAGGTTCACCCCGGAGAAATAGTAAAGTTAGAATTTTACGCTGAAAACAAAACCGATCATCCGATGACGGTGCAAGCAATACCTAGTGTTACACCCGGTATTGCCGCCAAGTATCTGAAAAAAACGGAATGTTTTTGTTTTACTCAGCAAACGTTGAATGGTCGCGAGGCAATGAATATGCCCCTTCTCTTTCATTTAGATACAGATTTACCTGAAAAGGTAAACACGGTCACTTTGTCTTATACCTTGTTTGATGTGACGGGTAGAAGTTAACGAATTATTGATACAGGAGACTTAAATACAATGGGAGCACATGGTACTTATTACGTCCCCAAGCCCAGTCACTGGCCTTTGGTTGGATCATGCGGACTGACCACTTTTTTGGTGGGAGCAGCATCCTGGCTTCATCATGATTGGTATGGACCCTACATATTTACTCTAGGTCTTGCACTCGTTATTTTTATGATGTTTGGCTGGTTTGGCCAGGTCATCTATGAAAATGGCAAAGGCGTTTATGATCTCCAGGTTGATCGCTCATTTCGTTGGGGTATGTGTTGGTTTATTTTCTCTGAAGTGTGCTTTTTCGGCGCGTTTTTTGGCGCCTTGTTTTATTCTCGCTTGTGGTCAATCCCTCTGTTGGGTGGTGAGGTACATCCCCTGACGCACTTTACTTTATGGTCTGACTTCAAAGCGACTTGGCCAGTATTAGTTAACCCTGACAACCAAATATTTGCTGGTGCGCATGAGGCAATGGGGGCTTGGGGCTTAGCCGCGATTAACACCCTAATCCTGTTGACGTCAGGGGTGACAATTACCTGGGCGCATTGGGCTTTAAAATTAAATAAGCGTAATCAATTATTGATTGGTATGAGCTTAACCATTGCTTTAGGTATCTTGTTCTTAATATGCCAGGCTTATGAGTATTATGATGCGTATACCGAAATGAATTTAACGTTATCTTCCGGTATCTATGGAACCACTTTTTTCATGCTCACCGGTTTCCACGGCTTACACGTTACCTTAGGTACGATCATGCTGATTGTGATTCTTGTGCGTTGTAAACGCGGCCATTTTACGCCGGAGCGTCATTTTGCTTTTGAAGGCGTGGCTTGGTATTGGCACTTTGTCGACGTGGTGTGGTTATTCCTTTTTATTTTTGTTTATTGGTTGTAAATTTTGTAGGTTGGGCTGTTTGACCCAACCTACGTTAGTCCTAATATTTTTTTGCTATCATGCTATTTTTTAATCAATCGGATCATCCCTTATGACCAGAATAACCTATTCTCGCGAGACTCTATTACGCTATAACACTCCTGCCTGTCAGATTGCACCGGTAGTTATTCCTAAAGAGCTACGTATTACGCAATACCCAAATATTGCAACCCTATTTAACAATCGCCATGGTTCTGCTTGTCGGCCGTACGTTGGCGAGCGATTTAATCATGATTTGGATCCAAGCTGTGGTGCGGCCGTAGTTTGTATTAACTAGTTTATACTATGGTGCTGTTGCTAAAACAGTACCATGAAACACCAGAGCTACTAAGAAGCGTGTGACTTTAAAAAATTATCAGTACTACGTGTGAGCTTAATAATAAAGCAGAGTTATTAAGCCAAAAAATGCTAATGCTATGCCCACATATTCGGGAGAGCTATAACTAAAACCTGCAGCAATTGGTAATCCTCCTAGATAAGCACCTAAGGTATTTCTCATATTCTCACTTGTTTGTACCATCGCTGAAGCGAGCATTTCAGAACCCTTGGCGGCATCAATCATGAGCATTTGCATGGCCGGGACTACCGCAAAAGCCACCGTACCCGTAACAAAGGACATAATTAAGGCCCACAGTTTTCTCGACGCGCTTTGCAGCATAGTACTCATCGATTACTTACCTTCTTCATTAGCATGCCGGCAACGACGACATAAGAACGAAATCGGTCAATAGAAAACAGAAAGACAAGTATCTTCTTCATGAAAATTTTTTAGGCATTCTTGAATTAATAATGTGTGGCTAATAATAACATTAAATTTTTATTAGCAGCCAGTTGGCTATGGAAGAACCGTTAAAAGTGCGACTAGCGATGTTAATGCATTTTAGATTAACAGGCTCAATGGAGTATCACTCCATTGAGCCGTGTAAAGCTATTCCATATTAAAAGAACTTCTTACCGGGTTGATTTCTTCGTTTAAACTATTTGCCTGTTCTAATAATGCCAATTTATATTTTATTGCTATTAATTCAGCCATCATTCTTTGGGGGATATTTTCAGATGCATTACTTTTTGAGGTAATAAAAGTAACAAGGTTATCAAATAGTTTATCTATGTCACGGGCATCCATATTGGGAATCTCTTGAATTTGCGCAATATTATTTTTTATGACCTGAGCAAAGATGGACGAGGAATCTTGCCTTCTGTTTTCAGCTTTGTTAGAAGCTTCACGGAATGGGGCGGACATTGATGAAATATTTCCCAAGAGTAATGATGGATTAGATAGAGCGTAGAAATCGCCGATTAGTGATAATAAATTAACTAAAAGATCACTATCATTATACATTTTCGTTATTTCGACTATAACATTTTTGAACACCACATGATGGCCATTATGCAATGGTGCAGTGCTGGTTGAGATGAGTCGTGAAGGGGTGAAAAACGTAAACGGTTTTTGTGACGGCAGTACACTATTTGTTGGCGCGGGCTGTTGTGATGAAGAGCAATTGTTTGGAGGTACATCAGCAGAATTTTTTTTAATTTTTGCTGGTGTTTGTTGCTTTTCAATAGAATCAGGGTTTCGGAGACGTTTGGTTAGGACACTGAGCCCAGGGTCATTATAGGATGATATTTGGGAAAATTCACTTAAAGTTTCAGCAATCACAAGCTCTGAATTCGCAGCAATAGTCGATTTATTTGAACGTTTTTTTGCCACTTTTTTAGCGTCCCTTGATTTTCTAGTTGCTGAACTATCCTGGGGGTCGTTATCGGTGTCAGAATCTGTGTCAGAATCTGTGTCAGTGGAGGAGTCGTTTGCAATGTTCTTAGTCTTTGCTACTTTTTTACTTTTAGTGCATGGCTGTTGATTTTTTCTTTTGGCGAGCACTTCTTCATCTGAATCCTCTCTGCTAATCCGAGCTTCCTGATTTGTCAAACTATCTTCACTATCTACAGTAAGATGTTCTTCATGCTCCATACTGGCAGTTAACTGATTAAATTTAAGGACAAAAGGATGTTCCTTAGTTAATTCTCGTGATAGTTCGATGAGTGTTTTACATTCACTCCCTAAGTCATGAGCACTTTCATTTTCATTCTTTATAAGGGTTAAAAATTGGTAATATAGGGTTTTAAATTGTTCCTCATGAGATAGAGAGGTTAATTGCAGTAATGAATTTGCATCGAGATAGGATTTTATTTTTTTTATAAATTGATGGTCTTGAGTGCGCTCAAAACCACTCTCTAATCGCTCTAAATGGTCAAAATGCAGATCAATGCTTATTGCGTCATTTGTTGTTTTATTCAGATATTTTTCTGCTTCAAGAAACCAATCTATGGCGTTCGTAATTCTATCTGTAGATTTAGCCCGGTTTTTTATGGAGTTAATGAGTTCACTACCGATCTTTTTGCACGCATCAGTGAGTGCTTTATATACTGTGTTTACTCTATCCTCATTTGTATTAAGATTTGCATTGTGATTAATTTGATTGTAAAGAGCGTCCATGTCGCTGCATAAGCCTGGTATTAGTGCCCATATTGCTGTTATTTTTGTATTATTTAATGTTTTTTCTGAACAATCTAAAGCAATTTCAGCCGTAGTAATAATAATTTCACCAAGAACATAGGCTAAGGCATCTTGATACGGAGCATCTTTTTTAAAATTTCTTTGGGATCCCATCTTAATTAGCTTTCTTTGGGCTTCTTTATATTGGGTTAAGGCCGCTCTATAGTTGCTATTGGTATATTCCTTATTGCCTTTACGTTCTTCGGCAGTTCCAAAGTAGTAGTTTGTCATGGATTTTACCTTCTTTAGTGCTTTTAATTTGTACATTATATCATGTTTTCGGTTCATTTTTTCAAGCACATGCCTGACTAAATTGATTCGCAACTGTGAATTTAGTGACATTAATGCGCGCAATGGATTTTTTGTGCTCATTGCGTATAATGTATATATGTAAACTTATATTGATACTCTCTTATGACTACAAAGAAAGGCTCCAGGCATTTTGCTTCAGCAAAAATGACTAGTCACTATTCTTTTTTTAAACAAGGTAAAGCTAGTCGAAATTCAAAGAAAAAAATTGAACAAACCATGCGTGAGTTAGGTATCGATAATATGAAGCCTGACGATTATATCCCTTCTGAGCACGATAATCCCAGTCTGGTTTCGGTTAAGGTGGTTGACTTATTAAGAAATTTTAATGGCCGAGGGGTATTTGCTGAAACAAATATTAAAGAGGGAGAGACTATTGGAACCTATACAGGAACGGTATATAGCAGTGAGACGGCATATGAAGCCTATTTAAAAGAATCTGATAGTGATAACAGTTATGCAATGAAAATTAAAAAAAATATTATTGATGCCAAATTTAAAGGGAATTTTACACGATTTATTAATTATTCCGATATGCAGGATAATGTGGCGTTTTTTGAAAAAACGATCGGTAAAAATAATGTGGTAGATGTTATTGCAACAAGGAACGTTCAGGCCGGTGAGCAACTGTTAATTGATTACAATACCCATGAAGAGCGCTTTATTTCAGAGTTCTTTTTTCTTAATCCCAATGATAGTTGGTTATCTGCAAGCGAAGTTTACAATGCGCAGGTGGGCGAATATCAATTGGTTACAATGAATATTGATTTGCCAGTATTTAAAATTAAAAAAGGTGATCTATTTTATGTGACGCACCTTGGGGTCGAAATACTCAAACATTATGGTGGTGAAGCTATAACTAAGCATCAAGACAAAGAAATGCTCCTTAATGAAGACGATGATGATGTGATTGTTCAAGGCAGTAATTTGATTATTATTGATGACGAAGAGGATGACATGGATGATGATGACGAACTGAATTACCATGAATCCTTATCTTCTTTATTTTGTTTGCAAGGAAGTCAAACTGCGAGTATTGATCATAATAAACAAGTGCTTGTTCCAGAAATAATTGATTTGCCTTTTATTAAATTAGATGAAGATACTAAGACAATCCTAGATTTTAGTCAGGCAGATTCATTTACAGCACTTATGTATGCTTGTTATTGGGGGCAGATTGAAAATGTTAAATGGTTAATTAATGCGGGAGCTAATGTAAATCAACAGCAAAATCACTCAGGAATGAGCCCTTTATTTTTTGCCTTGCAAGGCTATAATGAAGGACTGGTAGCTCTTGATAGGTATTTAGACATTATTAGTTTTTTAGTTGCATCGGGTGTGAATACAGCAAGCTATGATAGAACAGAGCAATCTTTTTTACATAAAGCAATTGAACTACTTGGCAACGATTCTTTTCAAACATTAATTCATCATCTTAAGGAAAAGATCGATTTTAATAAAATTTTAGACTTTCTTGATGCGAATGATATGGATCCTATCTTATTTTGTTTTAAGCAGAAAAATTTTGAAAGAGCAGAAATTTTATTAAATTGTTATCCTGACTATTTTGAAGAGACCTTTATACAGGAAAATGAAGAGTCAGATACAGAGGAAAATGAAGATATAGTTGCTTTTTCAAAGATTATTAAGACGTACACGTCAGAGGATAAAAAACGCCTTTTGCAGCTTTTTAAACAATTTTCGGCGGATACATCTACCAATCTTATCGATATTTTAGGTTTGCAGGAAGATTCTTCTAGTAACCTAGTTCAGAGTCATAAATTCTAAACCCATTTTGGGGGATATAATTTCAAGGCTAAGTGTATTTTATCGCTTAGATTTGTTAGATATGCTCTGTAACTTGGGGTAAAATTAAGCGTTTTGTTCTTTATGAGGGTGCTACTATAGGCGGGTGTTAATCAATAAACCAGGTTGGAACTGGATTTCTTCAATGTTCATTTGATAAATAAAATGCACTTTAGAGAAGGTGATTTCTTGAATTATGGCGCGTCCACGAAAGTATTTGCCAAGGAATGAGACCTGACTTTCTTTTTCAAAATAGTCATGACATTTTAATTCTAAGTGATTATCGCTAAGGCTGACCATTTGGCACATATGATCACCATCACCAATTTTAACAACTACAAATACGGGTTGCACAGGTTGAATCAACACGTCTATCTCCATTATTCAGTGTCGAGCAAAAAGACAGGGTTTCTATTTACATTTTAGTTCAAATAAAGATAAAGGTGATTATTTTTTTGCGGAAATGGAAGGGATATCTGAATGTTGAGTCGTTTGAGCCAACATTCATTGTTGATTAGTGGTATAAGGTTGCAGATAAGCATTGATGTTGTTGGGTCAAATGGACCCAACCGATGACTGAAACATGAGGATTAAAGAAGGTCTTAATCCATTAATTGTTCAATAATTTTTTGCAGACTATGGCTACTGTCGTAATGAATAACCAGTGAGCCTTTACCTGCTTTACCTGGTTTTAACTTAATTGCAGTTTGCAGCTGTCGCGCTAAATTATTTACTTGTTCCTGGTAGTGAATATCAGGCATTGTAACTGCTATGGTTTCTTCAGCGGCTTTACCTGCTTTAACGCGCTCCACCAATTTTTCTGTTTCGCGCACTGATAAATTTTTAGCAACAATCAATTGGGCTACCTGGTTTTGTTGTTCTTTCTCAAGCATTAGTAAGGCACGCGCATGCCCCATATCGATGTCGCCGTGTTCCAGCAGCTTTTTTACCGCGGTTGATAAGGCTAGCAAACGCAAGTAATTACTTACGGCTGTGCGCGATTTGCACAGGAGATCGGCCACTTGTTGATGTGTTAAGGAAAACTCATCGGTCAATCGGTGCATGGCACGTGCTTGATCCATGGCATTTAAATCTTCGCGTTGCAAATTTTCCACTAAGGCCATAGCCATAGCTGTTTCATCATCAACTTGTTTTAAAATAACCGGAACTTCGCTGAGCCCCGCGAGTTGGCTGGCGCGCCAGCGGCGTTCACCCGCAATAATTTCATAACGGCCTTCACTCAGTTTGCGTACGAGTAGGGGCTGTAAAAGTCCTTGTTTTTTAATGGATTCAGCTAATTCAATTAATGGTGCTTCTTCCATTTCACCACGCGGTTGGTATTTGCCTGGTTGTAAGCATTCCACGGCAAGTTTTAGACTTTCAGCCGCTGGCTTTTCATTTAAAAGAATAGTGGCGGGTTGGCTTAATAAGGCGGATAAATTACGGCCTAAACCACTGCGTTTTACTGTCATAAATTACCCCATTTAACCTACTACAGCCTGTTTATTAATCACCTCGGAAGCCAGTACCATATAGGCTGCGGCACCTGGGGATGATTTGTCGTATTGTAGTGCTGGCATGCCATGACTGGGTGCTTCTGCCAGGCGGACATTACGTGGTACTACGGTTCTATAGATTTTTGCAGGAAAGTGTTCAATTAATTGTTTTGATACGTCAGAACATAGGCGATTGCGCGCATCGTACATGGTTCGTAGAACGCCCTCAAGGTGCAAGCGTGGATTTACGGAAGCTTTCACCTGCTCAATGGTGGATAAGAGTGCGGCTAAACCTTCCAGTGCATAATATTCACATTGCATGGGAATGAGTACGGAATCAGCGGCTACAAACGCATTAATGGTTAATGTGTTCAATGCCGGTGGGCAGTCAATCAGAATGTAATCATAACTGCTTTGTAATGGTTGTAATGCTTTGTATAAAAAGGTTTCCCGATGGTTGCGTTCCATGAGGCTAACTTCAGCAACGGTTAGGTCGTCATTGCCAGGAAGCAAATCATAACCGCAGGTTGTCGTCAGACAGGCTTGTTCGGCCAGACAGTCGTGTAATAACACATCATTCGTGGTATGCACCAATTGGTTTTTATCAACACCACTACCCATGGTTGCATTGCCCTGGGGATCCAAATCAATTAATAAGACTTGTTGGCGATTTGCCGCCAGGGAGGCTGATAAATTAATAGCGGTAGTAGTTTTACCTACGCCACCTTTTTGATTGGCAATGGCTATGACTTTCGCCATGATTAATTCCTTGGTTGTGTGTTCTCTATAAGGACGCAACAGCGTTCACCCTCAACACCTTCAACAGTATAGTGTTCGACTTTGTAGTTTTGTTTTATTTCGAGCAGCTCCGCATCAGGATGGCGTCCCTTCATTGCCAGCCATATTCCATCATTGGCAACCAGATGTTCTGTCCATTTAATCATTTGTGCAAGGCTACTAAATGCTCGACTTACTACTGTATCAAAACCTTGCGTCGGGTGGTAGTTTTCGACCCTAAAATGTACAACTTCAAGATTTTTTAAGTGCAATTGGCGTTTTACTTCATTAAGGAAGCGTGTTTTTTTGCCATTAGAGTCTAATAAAACAAAGTTTTGTTCCGGTTTGGCGATTGCAAGAGGGATTCCTGGCAGTCCGGGACCGGTACCAACATCAATGATGCGCTCTCCGTTTACCCAGGGCAAGATAGCCAGACTATCGAGTATATGCTTGCTGACCATCGATTCAAGATCGCGAACGGCGGTCAGATTATAAGCGGCATTCCACTTTTTAAGTAAGAATAAATAATCGGAGAGCGGGGTCCCAAGAGTACCCAGGCCAAATTGTTTTAATCCTTGCTCCAGCAGTAATTTGCTCTGTGCGTCATTGTTCATGCTTTGAGCCGTTGTTTTTTCAGGTGGACCAAAAGTAACGATAGGGCCGCCGGTGTAACCCCGGAAATACGACCTGCTTGTGCCAGCGAGGTTGGTTTTATCTTTGTTAGTTTTTGAATGACTTCATTGGACAAACCAGTCACCTCACTGTAATTAAGTGATTCTGGTAAGGCGGTATGTTCCTGTTTACGCATTTTTTCAATATCTTGCTGTTGCCTGTCGATATAACCGGCGTATTTGTTTTGAATTTCTATTTGCTCACTGACTGCAGGCGGCAATTCGGGCAAACCCAGATTCGTTAACATTAATAAATGCTGATAATTAATTTCTGGACGTTTGATGAATTCAGAGGCGCGGTTATCGTGTTGCATGGGATTGAGCAAAATTTCTTTAAAGACGTCATTATGGCCGACGCGTACCCAAGTATTATGCAGTAAGGCTTGGGTTGCCTCTATGGCTTCGCGTTTAGCAGAAAACTGGTGCCAACGCTCATCACCCACCAGGCCAAGCTCACGGCCTTTGGCGGTTAAACGCAGATCGGCATTGTCTTCACGTAATAACAAACGGTATTCCGCACGTGAAGTAAACATACGGTAAGGTTCTTGGGTACCGCAGGTGATTAAATCATCAATTAATACGCCGATATAGGCTTCATCACGACGTGGGCACCAGAGTTCTTTTTCTTGCACTTGTAAGGCTGCATTCATCCCGGCAATGATTCCCTGCGCCGCGGCTTCTTCATAGCCTGTAGTTCCATTTATTTGGCCGGCAAAGAATAGGTTGGGAATCGGTTTGGCTTGTAAGAACGACGTCAATCCGCGTGGATCAAAGTAATCATATTCTATGGCATAACCTGGGCGGGTAATATGGGCATTTTCAAAGCCTTTGATCGTACGCACAAATTGTACTTGGACATCAAAAGGCAGGCTGGTAGAAATGCCATTGGGATAAATTTCTTCCGTTGTTAAACCCTCAGGCTCGACAAAAATTTGATGGGATAATTTATCCGCAAAGCGCACGATCTTATCTTCGATTGATGGACAATAACGTGGGCCTACGCCTTCAATTACGCCGGCATACATCGGCGATTGATGCAGATTATTACGAATAATTTCATGCGTTGCTTCAGTGGTATGCGTGATATGACACGATACTTGTTGGGGATGATCACTAAGCGTACCGGTGTAAGAAAATACGGGCAGCGGGGTATCTCCTGGTTGTTCGACCATTTGGCTGTAATCAAGTGAACGGCGGTCAATACGTGGCGGTGTTCCGGTTTTTAAGCGACCAACTGGTAAATCAAGATCACGTAAGCTATGGGCCAAGGCAATCGCCGGTGGATCGCCCGCGCGTCCTCCTGCATATTGGCTCATGCCGACATGAATTTTACCGCCTAAGAAGGTACCTACCGTCAGGACAACTGCGCGGGCGCGCAAGGTGTAGCCCAATTGCGTAACTACGCCGCTTACTCGCCCGCCTTCGATAATTAAATCATCGACTGCTTGCTGGAATAAAGTCAGGTTGGGTTGTGATTGCAATTGTTCGCGAATCGCTTGTCGGTAGAGTACGCGGTCGGCCTGGGCTCGTGTCGCACGCACCGCCGGTCCTTTGGAGGCATTTAAGGTGCGAAACTGGATGCCGGCTTTATCTGCGGCTTTTGCCATTGCGCCATCTAAAGCATCAATTTCTTTAACTAAATGGCCCTTGCCAATCCCACCGATGGCGGGATTACACGACATTTGTCCCAATAAATCCATATTGTGTGTCAGCAATAAAGTTTGCACACCCATGCGCGCGGCAGCTAAGGCTGCTTCTGTACCTGCATGGCCACCGCCTACTACAATAACATCATATAATTTTTCAAGATTCATAATCTGATCATTAATTGTGTAACAAAAAGAGCAATTATACACTTTTTTTACAATTGACCCAAGGGCTAAAGCGAGGAATTAATCTGAGTATTATAGTAACGAGCGCTGCTGATGAGTTATTCCATAGCAACAAACCGACTTTGGCAATAGTAGATGCGGATTAGCGATACCTTGCTAAGGCTGAGCTGCGCTCAAAGATTTAGTGAAAGACTACTTAAGATAGTGCCATTGGGTCAAGGCTCAACTTACTACGGTTTTGGAGACCCTCCAAAAGCTAAGTGTTCGATTTCATCCATTTCAGCTGCATTTACAATTTTGTTCCCATGAAACAAAATATCAATTTCAGAGAAATTATTTTTAAGACTGAATAAATCAATAGCACCGTCTTTTCCTATATTATTATATTGTAGGCTAAGCTCTTTAATTTCATTAAAATCACATAAATTTTTGCTTAAAATAATGGCGCCTTTATCACTAATATTATTATTATCCAAATCAATTATGGAAACAGCGGGCTTTACTTGTTTAATAGCGTCCATTATTTCCGTAATTTCATCATCACTGATACTCATGCCTGCTAAATTAACTTTACTCGAATTTTTATTTCCTGTAATTTTTTCCAATATTTCTGCTCTCATATTTTCTCCGAAATTTCTGTGATCCGTTCCAAATTATCTATTACTCATACTAGCACAGCTTAATTCATTCTTAAATTTACAGCCTTAAATTGAAGGTGTTTTTTTAGGGGAGTCTAAATACGTTTCTTGTTGTTTAAACATATTTTCTAATGCTTTTATCGAGGATGTTTTGATGTCAGCTTTTTGAGTAAACCAACCCTGTCCTATTTTTAACACCGTGTATTCATATGAAGTTTTTAATTTTTCTTTTAATTTGTCTAACTCTTTTTTTGAAGTAGTCTCGTTAATTTGATCCTTCATATCCTCTAAAATTTGAGTTTTCAAATAATCGCCCTCATATTCTTGATACTTTTGTTTAAACTCTTTAAATTCAGACGTATTATGATTTTGAAAGTTGATTTTTGATAAGGAGGCCATATAAGATTTGTGATCTCTTCCCGCTGAGTGATCTGAAATTTTGTGAGCATAGTTGTGGTCAATACGATAGTGAACTTTTTCAGGAGCTACCTCAAATATTTTAAAAAAGTCATTCCCGAATTCAAATTTCCGCGAAGTGCCTTTTTGCTGTCGAATATTTTTTTTGCATTTTTTGGGTGAGTGACGCGGATCAACGTGCATTATAGCGGCTCCAAGACACTGTGTTTTATTTACAGTGATACAATTGGATACAACAACATGAGAAATTGGCTGTTTTAATATATCAGGGTTATTTTTTGCAAAAGCCTTATAATTCTTCTTCGCAACTCCATATGCATGGTCTAAGCAAATATCCACAGCTGTTACGAATGGAGTGCCACCAGGGGTTTTGCAGGATATTATATTATTAAAAGAGAATTTTTTAGTGGTTTCATTGATTATAATTTCGGGCATATGGGGATTATACGTCTTCTTATCAAATGTACGGAGTGTATTTGTGTCCCCGCGCCCATCTGGCATCTTATAGCGGACATCTATAGAGGAGGTATTCTTTTTGACAATAAATTGAAAGTCTGGTTGTTTTCCACAAGTAATATGGGGTGTCACATTCATCACTTTACCAGCATCTGTTTTTACAGCAAAAGAACCAAGAATTAATTGCACTCCTGGAGAGAGCGCTTGCGCTTTTGTAGTAATTTTATTTTGTATTTTTTCAAATTCATTCAAAGTAAGCGGTTCTTTAGTATAAAAAAAGAACTCATTAGTACTTAGACGAGTAATGTAATCAGGATCTACATCTGTAGTTCCTGGTTTATGACAGTTTTTTTGATAAGTGCGTTCAGCATCATCCATTAACGTACTAATACTCTTTTCTAAACGACTGAGCATCTCTTCGCGTTCGTGCGCTGCCATGGGAGAAACTGGCACAGTATCCTCTTTTCTGAGTGCCTCTCCAATAGGATTACCCTTGGTTCTCTTCGCTATAACGGCGTTGTCTTGAATTATGGGTCTTTTTCTAAGCACAAAGCGCTCCAGAATTTACTCAATGTGTTATTTTAATAATAGATATGGTCATTTTGTTTTCAAATGATCGATTGAAAAAACTAGTCAAGAGCTGGAAGTGGAATATTAGCCACGCTCTTATTGGGCAGAAATAGCATACATAACCGCTGTTTTCCAGATTTTATCCCAATCATGGTTATTATCTCTTACTCGTACCAACACCGCTTAATTCATTCTTAAATTTAGATCCTTAAATTGAAGATGTTGGCTTTGCGTCAGATAAGTACTTCTCTTGTTGTTCAAACATACTTTCTAATGCTTTTATCGAGGACGTTTTGATGCCCGTTTTTTGAGTAAACCAACCCTGTCCTGTTTTTAACACCGTGTATTCATCTGAAGTTTTTACTGTTTCTTTTAATTCATCTAATTCTTTTTTTGAGGTGGTCTCGTTAATTTGTTCCTTAATATCCTCTAAAATTTGAATTTTCAAATAATCACCCTCAAGTTCTTGATATTTTTGCTTAAATTTTTTGAATTCAGGCGTGTTTTGTGGTTCTTGAAAGTTGATTTTTGATAAGGCGACAGCATAAGATTTGTGATCTCTTCCACCTGAGTGATCTGAGATTTTATGAGCATAGTTGTGCTCAATACGGCAGTAAACTTTCTCACGAGCCACCTCAAATATTCTAAAAGAGTCATTTCCGAATTCAAACTTTCGCAAGGTGCCCTTTTGCTGTGGAATATTTTTTTTGCATTTTTTGGGTGAGTCACAAGGATCAACGTGCATTATATTGGCCCCAAGGCACTGTGCTTTATCTACAGTGATACTATTGGATACAACAACATGAGAAATTGGCAGTTTTAATCGCTCAGTGTTATTTTTTGTAAAAGTATAATAATTTTCCTTCGCAACTCCATACGTATGGTCTAAGCAAATATCTACAGCGGTTACGAATGGAGTACCACCAGGGGTTTTGCAGGATATAATGTTATTAAAAGAAAATGCTGTAACGGTTCCATTGACCCTGATTTTTGGCATAGGCAGAGCGGGATTATATGTATTCTTATCAAATTTACTAAGTGTTATTGTGTCCCCGCGCCCATCTGGCATCTTATAGCGGACGTCTATAGGGGAGGTATTATTTTTGACAATGAATTGAAAGTCTGGTGGTTCCCCACAAGTAATATGGGGTGTCACATTCATCACTTTGTAATTATGTGTTTTTACAGCAAAAGAACCAAGAATTAATTGCACTCCTGGAGAGAGCGTTTCCGCTTTTGCAGTAATTTTATTTTGTAATTTTTCGAACTCATTCAAAGTAAGGGGTTCTTTAGTATAAAAAAAGAACTCATTAGTACTTAGACGAGTAATGTAATCAGGATCTACATCTCTAGTTCCTGGTTTATGACAGTTTTTTTGATAAGTGCGTTCAGCATCATCCATTAACGCACTAATAGTATTTTTTAAACGACTGAGCACATCTTCGCGTTCGCGCACAGTCATGGGAGAAACCGGCATAGAATCAGCCTCTCTGAGTGCCTCTCCAATAGGATTACCCTTGGTTCTCTTCGCTATAACGGCTTTGTCTTGAATTATGGGTCTTTCTCTAGGCACAAAGCTCTCCAGAATCTATCCAATGGTCTATTTTAATTATAGATAGGGTCATTTGATTTTCAAATGCTCGAGTGAAAGACCTAATCAAAAGCTGGAAGTGGAATATTAGCCGAGCTCTTATTCGGCAGAAATAGCAGACATAACCGTTGTTTTTCAGATTTTATGGTCGCGGTAGGAACAAGAGTTACCCCTTATCTTGTCAATTTGTACATGAAGTGAGACGGTAGGGGCGGGCAGGAGGTAACTCTTGTTCCTACCGCGACCGTTTATTGAAAACTTACCTTATAAATAAAGTTGTTATAACTCATTAAGACATACACTAAATAATACATTGTCTACAGTAATTTTTTAGATGTTATTTTTGATATCGCGATAAAAGTTTTCATGAGTTTCCAATTTCAACAAGAATCAATATGATTTCATCTGTTTCATACATATAGCCTAATAATACTTCTTGGTTTGCCAGTTTGAATTTATGAATCCTTAAAAAATCCAAGTCGCCTTTTTTACGTTCTCCGAGATCAGGATTATTTACTACTTTCCTGACTTCCTCATCGAGGATAGCTTTATACTGTTTAGGTAGTTTTTTTACAATTTTCTTAAATGAGTTGGATTACTTAATGGTCAAATTCATAGTCATCAACCAAGCCATTATCTATTTCCGCTTTTGCCAGCAAACTGTATCTAATAAACTCATAGGATAAATTAGGATTTTCTTCCGCAATTTTTCCTATTCTTGCCCAATGTTCAATTTGCCCGGCTCCAGAGCAAGACATTACTTCACCAAAAGCTTTGGCTTGTTTAACTAATGCATCTGATAATCTTACCGATTGAGCCATGTTTTATCGCCACCATTATGGTCAAAGTAATTATGGCATATGACGACAAAAAATCGCAAATTGCGACAAGTGGATAAGAAATAAAAAACTATGCTCATTTCCAAATAAATTAGGATTTACGATTCATGCCCACCGCCTATGTTGCCGCAGGGATAAATTGTAAACACGTCCTCGAATTTCTTGGGGTTCCACACGCAACTCAATCATCAGAGATTAATTTGCCTTAAGCTGGATTAATTGGTGGCAAAATCGCAGTTTTATTTTTAGCGTTGTACGCTGTTTGTTTGAGACTTTGGACGCTACGCCATAATTCATCGCCACGCCATAAGTTTTTTTCTGTGTCCTGATATAAAATTTGCGAGAGGATTTGCACTTGTTTTTTTAATGATGCCTCGCTTATCAGACGAGTTAAATCCATCAGATTCAACATGGGGGCATCAGGCCAATGCAAACGTGCCCATGTTAATAAAGCATCGCGTGCTCGTTGAGGATTGCCTTGGGTGCAGGCGGTATGGAGTTCGTGCATGGCTTTTTTATAGGTCCCTTTGCCAGTATTGCGGTTTCGTTTTTGCCATCCCCATAAACCTAAAGTCAGGAGCCAGGCTAGGGCGAAGAATCCGGCAACGAGCCATGCCCAATTGTTTGCTGGGGGCGCTGATTCGGATGTGGTTTGTGCTGTAGCGAGAGTGTCTTGTGTTTTTGGTCTTGCCGGTTGCTTGCTATGTGGCGCTGCAGAAACTGTGGTTGATGGGCTGACTTCGAGGTTTCTTGGCGCTAAAGTTGCTATTTCTTCTTTACCGGTTTCGGTGTTAAACCAGGGCAATCTTAATTCTGGGATGGTGATTTTACCGCTCTTATTGAGTAAGTAGGTGACTTTAATTTCAGTAGTACTAACCAGTTCACTTTGGATAATTTGATTTTTTTCTTGTCCCTTTTCTGGATAGACGCTAAAGGCATCGGTTTCAGTAAAATTAAGCGTTGGTAATAGTTGCGCCGGGATACCGATTCCTTCTAATGTTACGGTGCGCACCAATGTGCTGCCCTCACTTAATGTTTGGCTAATATTTTCATATTTTTCAGTTAATTTAACTTGTTTTGCAGGTAGCCATTCCTTGCCTGCATACTGCTTGGGTGTGGGCTGTACGTCTAAGGTAATGGTTTTATCTTCGACTTTGACGCGTTGCGGTTCAAAGTTGTAAACCAGAGCATTAAAGACGGGGGAGGTGATCTTTAAGGAGCCGCTTTTTTGCGGGAAAATAGCATAACTTTGTTCCTCAACAAGATATTGCACGTTATTTTTTTGGGTTTGATAACGCTTTTCGCTGCCAAGAGGTACTAACAACGCATTGTCTACCTTAGGACCTTGATAATTAGCGTCGAGCAATTGTTTTGAATTATATAAGGTGACTTTATAAGTAATTTGTTGATTTACGTAGGGATTTTTCTCATTAACTTCTGTAGTTAACATAATATCTTGCTGTTGAGAGGGCTTTTTAATCGCGGCGTTATTAGCGTTCGCATCAGTAGGATCTACAGTAATGCTTAAGGGCGTAGTTTGTTCGTTGCCTATTTTTATGGGGGGGATGGTTAGCGTCCCCGTTTTTTGGGCTTTTAAAGTAATCGTCCAGGTGCTGGAGGATTGAGTCTGACCATTGATAATGGAGTAATTAACGCTGCGTTCAGTACCTACAATAAAAAAATCTTTCCGTAGTGGGGTTAGATCGGGAATGCCGCTACCGGTTTGGAGATTATCTTGGGTTAACATTAAGCGGAACGGTTCCTCCAAGTTGACTTGTGAAGAATCTAGTTGCAGTTGCACTTCCGCTTGGGCCAGTACACTGAATAAACAAAAAAAACCACTTATTATTAACTTGTTCATTGATACCATCCACGTTGTCTTCTTAAATGATCACGTAAAAATTTCTCACGCATTAATCCACCTGGATCATCTGGAATCAGCCGTAACCATTGTTCTTTTGCCTGTTGTTTTTCACGATCAGCTTCCGTTTGCTGAGCCTGATTTTGCTGTTCCTTGTTTTGTTGCTCTTTGTTTTGTTGCTCTTTGTTTTGTTGCTCTTTGTTTTGTTGCTCTTTGTTTTGTTGCTCTTTGTTTTGTTGCTCTTTGTTTTGTTGCTCTTTGTTTTGTTGCTCTTTGTTTTGTTGCTCTTTGTTTTGTTGCTCTTTGTTTTGTTGCTCTTTGTTTTGTTGCTCTTTGTTTTGTTGCTCTTTGTTTTGTTGCTCTTTGTTTTGTTGCTCTTTGTTTTGTTGCTCTTTGTTTTGTTGCTCTTTGTTTTGTTGCTCTTTGTTTTGTTGCTCTTTGTTTTGTTGCTCTTTGTTTTGTTGCTCTTTGTTTTGTTGCTCTTTGTTTTGTTGCTCTTTGTTTTGTTGCTCTTTGTTTTGTTGCTCTTTGTTTTGTTGCTCTTTGTTTTGTTGCTCTTTGTTTTGTTGTTCTTTGTTTTGTTGTTCTTTGTTTTGTTGTTCTTTGTTTTGCTGCTCTTTGTTTTGTTGCTCTTTGTCTTTTTTCAATAAATTGGCAACTAATTTACGATTGTAAATTGCATCCTGATTGGCAGGATTAAGCGTTAGGGCCTTATCGTACGCTTTGATTGCTTCCTCATATTGTCCTAAATGGGCTAAGGCATTCCCGCTATTATAATAGCCTTGTTCATTCTTTAATTCTTGATACAACTCAGCGGCTTTTTGATAATCACCTGCGCGGTATGCGGCGGTAGCGACCCAGTCATTGCGGGTAAACGTTTGTTGAGCTTCATTAAATTGCTTTTTGGCCAACAAATCTTGTCCTTGTTGATCGGGGGTGGACCATAAGTCTTGCCATTGCCATGCATGAGTTGATAAAGACACACATGAGGCCAGTAAAATAACTAAATAACGGCTCATACAACAATCCTCTGCAGCCAACCGCGGCGAAATACGGGCAAAAGTAAAAGTAGGGCCGGTATTAAAAACCAGCGTCCTTCATCACGCCATAGTGGAATATCTTCTTCTTTATTCAGGGTGAATTGTTTATTCGCACTGGCAGTAATCCATTGTGTTAAATCACTGGAGTCAGAGCTGTATTTTAATAATTGTCCTTCACCTGCATCGGCAAAACGCTGATACAAAGGATTTAACTTTTTATCTGCTTTAACCGGCATAATCGATGAAGAAATACCGCTTTGCGCCAGTTTTTTTGCCAAAGCAATGGCTTGTGAAGAAGGTGAGTCCGCAGTTAATACTAAGATTTGTCCATAAGCATAGCCGGCTTGTTTGATTAATTGGTTTGCTGCATCCAAAGCACTGGTGAGATTTTGTCCGGTGACTGGCATAATGTCTGGGGTTAATGAGGACAACAAGGAGGCGATCGTTTGGCCATCGTCAGTAAGTGGGGAAACGATGAAGGGCTCCCCGGTAAAGGCAACCAGACCAAACTGGCCAATATCTTTATGTGCCAATAAATCGCGTAATTTAAATTTGGCGCGGCTCAGGCGACTAGGACTTAAATCTCCTGCCATCATATTCTCAGACATATCCAATACTAAAATTCGAGGTTGCACTGGTTTATAAGTTGCTACCGGCAGTTTATACCAGACTGGTCCGGCGCTACTGATAATCATAAATAGCATACTGATAAGTAAACAAGACAGAGCCCCCATGCGTTGTCCCTGGCCTTTTTTTTGCAGTAAATGATCCAGCAAATGGGGATCGCAAATTGCAGACCAGTTATGAAGTTGGGGTTTTTGTCGCCACAAGGCTATGGTTACTCCTAATAAGGGCAGGCTCATTAGTAGCCACCAAGGTCGTAAAAAATGAAAATTGGCGATCATGATGTTAAGGCCTCCTGCTTGCGCAGCAACGAATTTGTTCTTAAGCGCAAATTTGCTTTGCCAGCAAGCCAGTACAGGCTGAGCAATAAGGCTAAGCCAACAAACCACGCATAATATTCAATTTGTGGACGTACGCTCGCTTGTTCTTGGCTTACTGTTTCTAATTGATTAATTGTTTTATAAATTGAATTTAAGGTTTCGGTATCAGTCGCTCGGAAATAACGTCCTCCAGTCATGAAGGACATTTCTTTTAGGGTTTCTTCATCGAGATCTGCAGAGGCAGCTTGCATGAGAAAGCCATTCGTTAACGCTCTGGGATCTGCCGCTGCGCCTAAGCCAATGGTATAGATTTTGATGCCCTCATCTTTCGCTAATTCAGCTGCTTTTAAGGGTTCGAGGATGCCTGAGTTATTGGCGCCGTCGGTCAGTAAAATAATCACGCGACCTTTTTGCGGCACGGTATCTAAACGCTTCACGGCCAAGCCAACCGCATCACCAATAGACGTTGTTTTTCCTGCAAGTCCTACGGTTGCATCTTCAAGGCGTAAAAGCACTGTTTGACGGTCATAGGTTAGTGGTGTTTGCAGATAGGCACGGCTACCAAAGAGAATTAAACCGATTTTATCCCCCAAGCGGTCACGGACAAATTGCTCTGCGGCATTTTTAACTACAGTTAAGCGGCTTGCGGGGCGACCATGTAATATCATGTCTGGGATTTCCATACTGCCTGATAAATCCAAAGCCATCATGATATTGTATCCTTCACGCTCTATGGGTTTTGGCTCACCAAGCCAACGTGGCCCGGCCATCGCAAAAACCAGTAATAACCAAACCAATGCCGGAATCAACAACGAGGATTGGGCGACAAAGGAATGCTTTTCTTGATTGGCAATGCCAACCATGGCCGCAAAAAATGGTATTTTTAATGCTGTCGGTAGTTTTATTTTTGCCTTGGGTATGAGGAACCAAACGAGCAAAGCTAAGGGTAACAGTAATAAAACCCAGGGATTGGCTAATGTAAACACGGTATTCTCCTTTGCTTAATCCATAGCCGGGTTTGATTAAATAGTGGCTCAAGGTTCATTGTGTCCTGTGTTTTAAAAGGGGCGTCTAACAGCATGTGGCGTACGGAGTGGAAATCAATGCCGTTGCCAGTTTGATTTAAAAATTGCAACCAGGCTTCGCCGTGCAGGCTCGCAACCTGCTCTCTGGGAAAATACACTAAAGCCACGCGCCGTAATAATTCGGAAATACGGGCGCTGGTTAATGGAACGTTACGCTCTTTTTCATAGTGTGCTTGATAGGTTGCCAATAAAACCAAGGCTTGCTTTTTAGCTAAAGCATAGCGATAACGCTTATAAGCACGGTAAGTAAGGCATAGCACCAGCAGTAAAACAAGCGCAATAAGCAGATACCAACCAAGGGCAAGTGGCCACCAACTCACGGGTTCTGGAAGATGAATATCTTTTAATTGTGCCAAGGGAGCGGTTTTAGCCACGTGACCTCCTGGGAAAAGTGCGACGGACTAACAGGGGTAAATCGCTGTCGGCAGTAGTTTGTACGTATTGAATCTGCATGCGTTTAAATTGTTCTTGCAACTGCGTTATTCTTTGCTGGCAGTAGTGCTCATACGCCGTATTGACCGCGCGTAAACTTGTATCCAATATGATTTCTTGTTCGCCATTAGTAATGGCATATTGCTGGGGTTTGGGGGGGGCTAATTCGATGCGGTCGCAAATATGATAGGCAAGGAGGTCATTGTGGTAGCATAATCGGCTTAAGTGCTGTTCGCAGTCTGCATCCATGGAATAAAAATCACTGATTAATACGATGATACTTCCTGGTTTGACGACTCGGCGTAAGCGAATTAACGCATCACTAAGTAATCTGGGCTGCATTTCCCGTTGTGCCTCGGTTTGTTTTGTATAGCGGCTTAGCGCGGCCAGCAGTGGCAGAACGCCTAAATCACGCCCGCGAGGCGTAAATTCACTATGTTCTGCTGCTGAAAATAATAGCCCTCCCACGCGATCACCTTGTTTGATTACCGTCCACGCTAAAAGCGCCGCCAAACGTGCGGCAACGACTGATTTGAAGGCGATACGGGTGCCAAAAATCATCGAGGGGTTAAAATCGGCGAGAATGACTACCGGGCGTTCGCGTTCTTCTTGATAAATTTTAACATGTGCTTTGCCAGTACGCGCCGTAACGCGCCATTCCATGTGCCGGACTTCGTCACCGGCTTGGTAATTTCGGACTTCAGCAAAATCCATTCCGCGCCCACGAATCTTGGAAAGATGAGTGCCTGCACGTACGGATTTTCCTTCCGGTTGATAATGAGCTGATTGTGCATAACGTCTTAAATCAATCAGTTCATTTAATTCTGCAATAACGCCATCAGCCATAAAAACCTCGCGCTAAGGAACAGCAACCAAGCGTAATAAGGAATCAATAAAATCATCACTGGTGATTCCTTCTGCTTCTGCTTCAAAGCTTAATAAAATTCGGTGCCGTAAGACATCATGGGCAATGACATGAATATCATCTGGTGTCACATAATCACGGCCAGCAAGCCAAGCATGTGCTTTGGAGCAACGATCTAGAGCGATGGTTGCGCGTGGACTGGCGCCAAAACGTAGCCAACGCCCTAATTCTTCGCTGTATACACCTGGATTACGGGTGGCAACAATTAATTGTACCAGATAGTTTTCCAAGGCATCACTGGTATGAACCTTTAATACTTGTTTTCGCGCGGCAAATAAGGTTGTTTGCGGTAATTTGGCAAAGACTGCTTTAGGTGTTGCCAAGGCAGCCCCTAAGGCTTCTTTGCGCGATAAAGTCAAGATTTCGTGTTCTACTTTAGCATCCGGGTAGCCAATTTTAACATACATTAAAAAGCGGTCTAACTGGGCTTCTGGCAAGGGATAAGTTCCTTCCTGTTCGATTGGGTTTTGGGTCGCCATTACTAAAAACAGTTCTGGTAAAGGATAGGTTTTGCCACCGATGGTGACTTGTCGTTCTGCCATGGCTTCAAGTAAGGCTGACTGTACTTTTGCTGGCGCGCGGTTAATTTCATCAGCCAGAAGCAGGTGATGGAATATCGGGCCTGGTTGAAATACAAAAGAGCCATCTTGCGGATGATAGATATCCGTTCCAGTTAAATCGCCAGGTAATAAATCAGGGGTAAATTGGATGCGGTGAAAATCACCTTCAACACCATCAGAAAGTTCTTTAACTGCGCGAGTTTTTGCTAAGCCAGGCGCCCCTTCCACTAGCAAGTGACCATCGGCAAGCAAGGCGATTAATAAGCGCGAGATCAAGCCTTTTTGCCCTAAAATTCGCGAATTTAGGTGCTGACTTAGTTGCAGTATTTGTTGTTGTACCGAATCTATAATATTTTTGTCTTCTACTTGCTCCATAACACATACCCATTGAGGTTTATAAAAAAAAACTTATCCTAACGTGAAATGGGCCAGATGCCAAGAGTCAGCTGCAATTGATTTTGCTCTTGCTCAAGATTGATAATCAGGATGCAATTCCAGTGGCATCATCATTTGTAATTTTTGATATAGGGAAATAATCTGTTCACAAAAAACATGTAATTGTTGTTGGTTTTCCCATAAATCATAATCAGCGCCCTTATGAAACGCTTGTTGGCGTGACAGCGTTTTTAGTAAGCCAATTTCTTGGCGTGAAAGACCCAGGTTGCTGTTTATCTCAACCAGTTCCATGAGTTTTTTGTATTCTTTGATTGGGCGATGGTCATGCAAAGCATAGGCTTTTAAGGTTAGTTGAAATGCGTGATACATTAATGAAGTAATTGGGGCTAATACGAAGAGGGTATCGCCTTGTCTTAAGGTATTATCCGTTAATTGTTGCAACAGATTATCCGCTGCATAGGCATGTTGTGTGGCAATCATGAGTAATTCTAATGGCGATAAATAATGTCTATCCATGAAGGAGTATCCCTGTTTGGTTCGATTTTTTTTTAGATATGTTAAAATTCCCCATTATTATATCCTTGAATTGATTCGATGCACACTTTTCTTAACAGCCCTTTGCAAATAGGCTCCCTTACGCTCCCACACCGCTTGATTCAAGGACCTTTAGCGGGGTATAGCTGTGCACCATTCAGAACATTATTCAACCAATATAGAGCGCCGGCATATTGTGTCAGTGAAATGAGCTCTGCTGCGGATATTTTGCATAAACATACGGTAAATTCACGTTATATTTATCGCGCAGCGCAAGAACAAATACTTGCTTATCAAATCTCCGGTACGAAGCCCCATGTTTTAGCTCAAGCAGCACAGCAATTACAAATGCAGGGCGCGGATTTAATTGATATTAATTGCGGTTGTCCCAAGCCCAAAATACGTAAGAAAGGTGCTGGAAGTGCGCTGCTAGAGCGGCCAGAACAGTTAATTAGCTTGGTTCACGCCGTACGTGCGGCAATTACCATCCCCCTCACGATTAAAATTCGTATTCAAGGGAATGACAATGATTTGTTGCTGGCACAAAAAATTGCCGCTGCGGGGGCGGACGCACTGATCGTGCATGGTCGTCGCTGGTTTGATGATTATGATGTTGCTGCCAGTTGGCAGCAAATCGCGCAAATTAAAAACGTACTTACGATTCCGGTTATTGCTAATGGTGATATTGCTGATGGGACAAGTTTACAACAAGCAGTTGCACACAGCGGCTGTGATGCCTATATGATTTCGCGTGCAGGGAGCGGTCGTCCTTGGTTATATCAGGAATTGCTAGGGCAAGGCCTCGTCACAGTTAGTTTGGCTGAAAAAATCAATCTTTTTTTGACTCATGTACACGGTTTGGCCATCCTAGAAGATGAATATAAAGCGGTTTTACAAAGTAAGTCTTTAGTCCGCTATTATTTTGGTTCACTATTTGATGCAGCGGCATTAACCCATTTCTATCAGCTGACCTCGTTAATTGCAATTGAGCATTTTATCCAGCAATACGCTTAGAACTCATTGCGGTTATTTTCTCTTTTTGTTTTCGATACTTTTGTCACCTTCTCGGTAGGAAAAAATAGGCCACATCGATTATTGGCAATGGCTATAAATTCCTCAGCAGCCTCGTCCCGGTCAACTGTCAATAATTCGGAAGACGTTACGGCGGCCTCTATTAATCCCTGCTCCCCCATTTTTTGTACTAGAGAAATTTGTTGTTTGCTTGCGAGTATGCGGATGATATTGTTGCTAAAGGTTTGTAGTGCCTCGGGCGTGACCAGTTTATGCTCTACTAATTTCTCCACGAGCGAAAATTGCTCATTCTCAATTAATACGGCAATGAGATTTTTATTTTTATCGGGCCCTGTCTTCGGTGCTGCGGCAACGATTTTTTGGTTTAACAATCCTATATTTAATAGGGTTTCGAGCAACCGAAAATTCCGGTGAAGACTTAACTCATAAACTGCATTGGTACCTTCTTCATCTTTTGGCACAGCGGCTAGTAACTCTGTGGTTAAGAGATTTTGCTGGCATAATTCTTCGATGAGTTCAATGTTATTCATTTTAGCCAATAGCCAAAATGTAGTTACTCCGGCATTGTCACCTTGGTAGGGGGCGGCGGCAAGCATTGGCGTTGTTAACAACTGCTTAGTTACTAATTGTTTTAATAAGTGAAATTTTTGATGAATTATCAACAACCAAACGTTGTTTGCTCCTGCCGCAACAGAGTTCTCTGCTAATGTTGTCGCGAGGAATGCGGGGGTAAATAAACCCTGTATGAATAATTTTTCGAGTAGGCGATCTTGGTTGTAATAAATTAAGAACCAAAAAAAACTGCGATCAGCAAGGCCTTCTTTTTCTGGAGCGGCAGCAAGCATCTCGGTGGTTATCAATTTTTTGGCGATGAATTTCTCGATAAGCTTAAAACATTGCCGTTCCGCCAACAACCAAATGGCACTGACTCCGGCTTCATTCGAGGTTGGTTTGGCTTTTGCTGCCAGTAATTCTCTGGTTAATAGATTTTGAGCCAATATTTGTTCAAATAACTGCGCCAGTAATTGTTCAAATAGGGCGGATCGTGCATAGTACACGAGCAACCAAAAGATATTTTTACCGGCGTGAATCCCATTTTTAGGGGCCGCAGCAAGTATTTCTGGAGAGAGTAGCTTTTGCTGCATTAATTGTTCTATGAGCGAAAAATGTTCATGAGCAATTAATGACCAAATAATATTACGCCCCAAGAGTTCCTGCTCTTTTGTTTCTATTTGTGCGCATAATTTACGTGTTAAGCGTTTTTGCGCCAATAATATTTTAATGAAAGCAAGTTGTCTTTTACTGTCTGTCGCTAAAATACTGGGCCATCCTCGCAGCAGTACTTTTGGGCTTAATAAGTTGTGCTCACCTAATTGTTCCAGTAATTGCACCTGTTGCCGGCGGGATAAGTGAGCGATCATTTGTTGCGCAAACTGCGGTGATTGAATTAGGTTTTTTTGGGATTCAGATAATGGGTGATAACTAATCAGAGCCATAAGTAGTGCCAGATATCGCCCTTCAAGCAATAGGAGTGGGTTGTATTGCACGGCAGCAGTATGAATTAAAGATTGACTATGCTCAGGGAATATTTCAATTAATTCATTGTCATTAGACAAATCAGTTAATGAATCGGGCTGATTTCTTTCTAGGCAGGCAAGTTCTTCTGGCTTAAATTCAAGTACCTCGAGGCCCTCTTCTTTCCAGTATAATCCCTGTTCTATGATTAGATAGCTATTGCTGTTTATTTTTAGCGATACGCGCTTGCTGCTCTTCGTCAGAAATAACGCATTAAACTTTTGTGCCATTTTTTTGCGTAGCGGAGCTTCATCATAAGGGGATGCAATAACTGCGGTGCCATCATCACATAATTGAAATAAACTATTTGCATCTAGAGGGAAGAGCGTATCATATTTTTTATTCCAAGTAGCTATTAACTTATGGCCTTCATTGCATAATGTACCGCTTTCTTTTAAGGGAATGGCATGGTGTTCTTTAAAAAAACACGCATGAAATTGTTCGCGCATTAAGGCAATATATTCTGTAACAGAGTACATTAACGATCTTAGCACAACTTTAGGGGTAATTAACTCATCTAACAACCGTTCAAATTGCTGTAGTCGCCAAGCAGGGACATGCAATGCAGAAACAAAGTCATCCTTTTTTAGCGCAATACCATACATCTTTGCGACGTAATTACTGTAGGCGTTCCCATAATGCATTGTATTCGTTGCCAACTCTTTTTCACTGTATGTTGCTCGAGCGTACTCAATTGCATGTTGTTGGATAAGGGTGCGTAGCGTATTTCTTATCAAGAAGGCAATCCCTTTATTTGCCTCTTTTAAATCATCCCTGGCATCAACAATGTTCGTTAAAGTGCCATCGGCACAAACCATGATACTCTGTTGTAGGTTTAATAAAATTTTTTCTTTAATGGGGCGCAGAATACTTTCGTCATTAAGCAGTAATAAAAGTTTTTCGAGCGACCTTTTTCCGTCATTGAATAGTATTGCTTTGCGAATACTGTAATAATTACGTTCGTCGAACAGGCGTTCCAGAAACACAGAAAAGGCTGGTTTTGGGAGGCCATCTTCAGGGGGGAGATCTTCTTGGGTTTTGACGAGTATTTCGTGGCGCTCACACCAATGATTTAGTTTTTGTACTAGAGTCGCGTACTGTTGTTTAAACTGACCATACCTCGGGCTGGTTTCAAAGCTTATTAACTGCTCATTGGTATCGGATTCTGACTCATTCGCAGTAAAGTAAAGTGGTTCATCCTCGTAAATTGATGATAAGTTTAGGTTATTATTCTTTAATTCAGAATATGATCTCAAAAGGTGCTCATTAAAATTTGAATGTGGCATGTGATCTATTTAAGAAGGTATATTTTGTAGGAGTATATATTTTGTTCTAAATTTGGTCAAATTTAATCTTCTAGAATTTTAGTCTCGCGCTCAAAAAATAAGAACCAGAAAATAAATTGTGTACAATAGTGAAAATAAGCTGTCTATTTGTTTGCAAAGAGGCTACAATGGTCATTTGTTGCTCTTTTTGGGCGTGTTAGGGTTAGGTAAATGTCAAAAGAACTGTCTGAAAAAATAAAGCAAGCATTAGATGTTGCCGCAGCATTTGATAATTGTTTTTTTCATAGCTACGCAATGTATCTTATTGCCAATAAGCTGCCTTTACCGAAGGAGCTGTTTACTTTTGTCTCTATTCTTGGGGATGAAAGTCCGGCATCGCAATTGCAAAAAAGATTTCCCCATCAGGATTCGCTGTCTTTATTTGCCGAATATTCGCAACGTCATCATCCTCATGACAAATCATGCGCGGCAAGTTTTATTTTCGAAAAAACATTGGTGCTTGGTTTTTTCTTTCGTGAATGGTTTGCTACACAAATGGCAGGAAACCTTAAAATTCGCGATGCGATGCATGCAGAAGTACTGCATAAATTTATAATTTATACAGAATTTAGAGCGGTTATGTCTAAAGACGAATTATTAATGGGCGAAGAAGGTGTTTTATATGCTGCTAATGAGGAGTTTCTGGAATATTTTCATCGGCGCTCCCAGTGCGATATACAAGATACATTATCGCAGCAAGAACAGCAATTTGAGCATTATTTTACGACCAATGGCGAGGATAAGAATAAAGCACTCATTGCTTATTGGAATGAGCAGGGGTATCCGAAGTATTGTCAATTATTGGCCACTCCTGGTGTTAAGTTGGCGCAAAACGATGTGGCCCCGGTAATTAAGCTTTTGGGGCAGCGGCTTACTATCTATAATCCAAATGCGATGGTATTGCGCGAGATTGATGGTAATGTGGTCACGCCAAAAATGGAGATTGTGCTTTATGCGGCTGATGGACATTATTGCCTGTTAAACACGAATGCTACAACGACTGTATTCGCAGAGTATGCACAAAGTTATGCGCAATACAAAAAGGATAGAACAGAAACACTAGCCTCTATAGGCAATAAATTGACCGTAGCCAATGCCAAGCCTTCGTTATTAGTTGGCGCCATTTGCCCGCCAGGCTTGCTTGAGAAAGCTCCCTTTGCTTTATTACTGGATAAAGTCGATGTGATGAGTAATTTTGTTACTGAGTTTGATAAGACTAAAGAACAGGAAGACGCGCAACGCCGTAAAGAACAGGAAGACGCGCAACGCCGTAAAGAACAGGAAGACGCGCAACGCCGTAAAGAACAGGAAGATGCGCAACGCCGTAAAGAACAGGAAGATGCACAACGCCGTAAAAAACAGGAAGATGCACAACGCCGTAAAGAACAGGAAGATGCGCAACGCCGTAAAGAACAGGAAGATGCGCAACGCCGTAAAGAACAGGAAGATGCGCAACGCCGTAAAGAACAGGAAGATGCGCAACGCCGTAAAGAACAGGAAGATGCGCAACGCCGTAAAGAACAGGAAGATGCGCAACGCCGTAAAGAACAGGAAGATGCGCAACGCCGTAAAGAACCAGAAGATGCGCAACGCCGTAAAGAACAGGAAGATGCGCAACGTCGTAAAGAACCAGAAGATGCGCAACGCCGTAAAGAACAGGAAGATGCGCAACGTCGTAAAGAACCAGAAGATGCGCAACGCCGCAAAGTGCAGGAAGATGCGCAACGCCGTAAAGAACAGGAAGATGCACAGCGCCGTAAAGAACAGGAAGATGCGCAACGCCGCAAAGTGCAGGAAGATGCGCAACGCCGCAAAGTGCAGGAAGATGCGCAACGCCGCAAAGTGCAGGAAGACGAAGCGCGGCGCGCTCAGATTGGGGTGATTTTTGCCAAAATTGATGTCGCCTTAAGGGGGCTTAACAATAAAATTGGCCTTGTGGAGCAACATCATTTTCAAGCGGCTACAATCAAAGCACAAGAATCCTTAGCTCAATTAAAAAAAGCACGTGATGAATATTATACTGCGTTAGAACGCCCTGATGCGGATCGCTTGGTGGCCAACAAGAATTTTAAAAAAGAATGCGCAGCAATAATCAATAATGCCAAGCCAATATTGGTTCGCGATTTAGGCTGGGGTGATTATCTTGGTAACCTCCTAAAATCATTAATTAATATAGTAATTTATGGTATTACATTGGGAACAGTTCATTCTTTTTTCACACCAGTTAAGTCGGTTTCCCTGAACGCCGTAGAACAGGCTGAGTCGGTATTGGTTTGCTGAAGGAGTCTTCAGCCTGCCAAACCTCTCCCGCCATCTACTTTTAATATTTGTCCAGTAATAAAGGGATTTTCTGCCAAAGCCCAAACCGCCTGCGCGATAAATTCAGGGTTACCATGTTGTTTTAATGGGGTTTGCGCAATGATTTTTTGTTGTATTTCTGGGCTTAGGCTATTTGCATGTTCGGGCCAGGCAATCGCACCTGGTGCCACGGCATTTACCCTAATTTCCGGTGCAAACTCGCGCGCTAAACTTTTGGTTTGCATTTCGAGCGCGGCTTTGCTTTGGCAGTAAATGGTATATCCTGAAAGCGGTTTTTCGGCATGAGTGTCGGTCAGATTGATAATGACTCCTGATTGCTTTGCCAATAAAGGACGGGCGGCAAGACTTAATAAAAATGGGACTTTAACGTTTGTATCAAAAATAATGTTCCAATCAGCTATACCCATGTCCGCGCCGTCACTGCGGAGAAACACTGAGGCATTATTCACCAATAAATCCAAACGGCCAGTCCAATTGATGATTGCGGTCATTAGTTTTTGCGCCGCCTCAGGCTCAGTTAATTCTCTTTGTAAAACAAAGGCACTATCTGCGCGCTGTTTATTTAAGGCGGCGGCAAGCATCTGAGCTTCGGCTACAGCATGGCGGCAATGAATAACGACTTTATATTCTGCAGCATGCAATTTTTTGACAATAGCTGCCCCAATTCGCCGGGCGCCGCCGGTAACTAAAGCTACTTTAGCTTCTTGTTTGTTTGTTGGATTCAAGGTATGTTTCCCATTCCAGAGTAGCTTAGGGTCTAGGCTACGGTTCAATTTTTTAAGTTATTTAGGCTATGAGTATAATACACACATTACAAGCGCAGTTGCGCCAGCAGGATCTGCCCTTTGTTGAATTCATGCAACTCGCATTGTACGCCCCTAGGGAAGGCTATTACAGTTCTGGCCTGCAAAAATTAGGCAAACAGGGGGATTTTATCACTGCTCCTGAATTAACGCCTTTATTTGGTAAAACGTTGGCTAATCAATGCCAACAAATCATGATGACGCTTGATGTCCCTGCCTTACTTGAGTTTGGCGCAGGTACCGGCGCACTTTGTGTGGCGGTATTAGAGCATCTTGCGCTGCTTAATTGTTTGCCCGAAGCGTATTACATTATGGAGGTCAGTGCGAACTTGCGCCATCGTCAGGCTGAGCTCATTCGGCAGAAAATTCCGCATTTGGCGGATAAGGTGATTTGGCTGGAGCACTGGCCAGAAACGTCTTTTAATGGTGTGATTTTAGCAAATGAAGTGTTAGATGCGATGCCCGTACATCGCTTCATGCGCACCGAACACGGCGTTATGGAAAGTTATATTAGCTTAGACGAACAACAGCAATTAAACGAGGTCTTCAAACCTTGTCAAAATTTACGTTTAGTCGATTACATTAATCAGCGGCTGCATTTAGAAACGATTCCTTATCTGTCCGAGGTCAATCTTTTTATTGATGATTGGATTCTGAACATTTATCGTATCTTAAACCAAGGCGTGGTGTTATTAATTGACTATGGTTTTCCTCGGCATGAGTATTATCATCCCGATCGCCAGCAAGGAACCTTGATGTGTCATTACCAACATCACAGTCATCCTGATCCGCTGTTGCATCCAGGTGAGCAAGATATAACCGCACATGTTGATTTTACCCATGTGGCTGAGGCAGGACAGCAGGCAGGATTTCATGTTGCTGGTTATACGAACCAAGCCTCTTTTTTACTGGCCAATGGTTTGTTAAGCTTTGTGAATAGCCTCGAGAATGAGGTCGAACAATTAAAGGCGAAACAAGCAATAAAACAACTGACTCAACCAAGTGAAATGGGGGAGTTATTTAAAGTCATTGCCCTAAATAAGAATATGGAAATTGATTTAAATGGGTTTCAATTACTGGATAAACGAGTGAGTTTATGAAGATAAAAAAATACCTGACTACTGTAGAATTGCAGAAAGAAGCAATGAAATTTTCTGCCGGTCATACGACTATTTTTTCTGCGACCGAACGCGAGCCCTTGCATGGTCATCTGTATGGTGTCTATTTGGCTTTAACCACGTGGGTTGAAGAAAATGGCATGACTTTTGATTATCGCTATTATAAAGAACGGATACATAGATTATGCCGTCATTTAAATCAAACTTTTTTAATGCCGGAGTTTTCTCCGTTTTTAGAATACGCGGAAGATGAAACTTATTATTATTTTACGTTTAACCATAAAAAAATTCCTTTTCTTAAAGAAGATGTCACGATATTGCCCGTAACCAACATTACGGTTGAGGAATTGTCACGCTGGTTTGTTAATGAGCTGATTAAAGACACGGCTGAATTGGACAGGCATCGTATTGATAAAGTCGTTGTGAAAGTTTTCTCTGCTCCTGGACAATCCGCTAGCCATGATTGGCAACGCCCAGCATGAAAACGGTTTATCAGGTGTGTATTCCTCATACTCACCGTGATTTCTTTGATTATGAAGCCGAAGCCGGGCTCAATCCCTGCGTGGGCGCACGTGTTTGGGTGCCTTTTCGCAAGCAAACTCGTTTAGGGATTATCCTGGCTAAAAACGAGTTTCAAGAAGTAACTTCATCCTTAAAGTGCATTAGTGCGATTATTGATGAAGAGCCGTTAATTCAGCGCGACTTATTGGCTTTATGTGCCTGGATAAGCAGTTATTATCAATCACCCTTGTCTGAAGTATTGCCCTTGGCCTTACCTAAAAAATACCGTTTAGGTAAGGGCTGCCAATTACCTATGGGGGATTTTTATCAATTGGCGCTGCCGGTTGTAGACGCCAAACAGTTAGTAGCAGCGCGTGCGCGTAAGCAGCTTGAATTAATTGATTTTTTAGCGATACAAACCGAACCGGTGAGTAAGCAGTGTTTGACGCAAAGAGGTTTTACTTCCAGCCAATTACTGAAGTTATTGGCCGCGCAGATTCTTTCTTTATCACAACAAATCATTGTGCCCGAACGTGACGAAACCCCCAGGTCGCCGGCTTTAAACTTGAATTCAGAACAGGCGGTGGCGGTAACGGCAATTAGTGAGCAATTACAGCAATATCAATGCTTTTTACTGCAAGGAGTGACCGGTAGTGGTAAAACTGAAGTCTATTTGCAAGTAATTGCCAATGTCTTGCAGCAGGGTAAACAAGTATTGGTGTTGGTACCGGAAATTGGTTTAACACCACAATTATTAGCACGTTTTACTGCTCGTTTTAATCAGGCTATTGCCGTGATTCACTCCAGTCTAAATGAATCAGAACGGCAAGTTGCCTGGCAATTGGCCAAGGAAAACAAAGTTAAAATGGTGATTGGTACGCGCGCGGCAATTTTCACGCCGATGCCTGATTTGGGTTTAATTGTGATTGATGAAGAACATGATACCTCGTTAAAACAAATGGAAGGCGTGCGCTACTCGGCGCGTGATACTGCATTAATGCGCGCTCATTTGGCCAATATTCCTATTATTTTAGGCTCAGCTACGCCCAGTCTGGAAAGCGTGCATAACAGTAAACAAGATAAATACACATTGTTGCGTTTGACGCATAAGGCTTTATCCACCACACCTTTGCATTATCAATTAATCGATTTACGTGCGCAAACCCTGCAACATGGTTTAGCCGTACCGACCTTACACTTAATTAAAGAACATTTGCAAAAACAAAATCAGGTTTTAGTTTTTATTAACCGGCGTGGTTTTGCCCCCGTTTTATTGTGTCATCAATGTGGTTGGATGGCAGATTGTCGCGCCTGTGATAGTCATTTAACCTTGCATAAACAAGTCGGGCAAATGATTTGTCATCATTGCGGTTTAACCCAAAGAACGCCAACGCATTGTCGTAGTTGTCAAAGCAATGAATTAATTCCGGTGGGGGCGGGCACTCAACGGGTGCATGAATTTTTAAGTTCTTATTTTCCTGAGACGCATGTCGTTCGTATTGACCGTGATGCCGTGCGCAAAAAAAATGCTTTGGATGAGCATTTGCAGATGATTAATCGTGGTGAGGCACAATTAATCGTGGGAACGCAAATGTTAGCCAAAGGGCATCATTTTCCGCGTCTTTCTTTAGTGGTGGTTCTCGATGCCGATGCAGGGCTTTATAATCAGGATTTTCGTGCCCTGGAACAATTAGGGCAATTATTAACCCAGGTTGCTGGACGAGCAGGGCGTGCCGAGCACGCTGGGCAGGTTTTAATTCAAACGCATTTGCCAGATCATCCCTTACTTAATGTATTAATTCAGCAAGGTTATGATAATTTTGCCGAAGCCTTACTTACAACTCGTCAACAGGCACAATTACCACCTTTTTATTATTTAGCGGTTATTCGCGCTCAGGGGAAAATTGCTGGCAGCGTCTTAAAATTTTTACAGGCAACGAAAGAGTACATGCAAAGTCATCCGCTTACGGTAATGGGGCCTGCGCCTGCACCATTGCCGCGGAAGGCTAATCAATACCGGATGCAATTATTAATTAAATCATCCTCACGAAAAGTTCTTAAAACTTCTTTGACACAATTGCGCGAGTGGTTAACAATTAATAAATTAAGTAATGGTGTTCGCTGGAATGTGGACGTCGATCCTATGGACTTATCATGACAGAACAAAAAATTACGGTACACGAAAAGATATTTCCTATTGCCTGGGGTGATATGGACGCTTTGGGACATGTTAATAATGCGCGCTATTTTGATTATTTTCAGGAAGCACGTATTGATTGGTTATGCGAGCTTAATATTAGCATGACCGAAAAAATAGGGCCGGTGGTTATTCACGTCGCCTGCACTTATTTAAAACCGGTGATTTATCCGGCTACGGTTACTTTGCGCTCGAAGATCCACAGTATTGGTAATTCCAGTATGCTGATGGACCATGATTTATATCAAAATGATGTGCTGATGGCGCAGGGGCTAAGTAAAATCGTTTGGGTAGATTACACTCTGGGTAAATCGGTGCCCTTACCGGATGTGATGCGTGCTCTTTATAATGCGCAATCCAAACAGGAATAACTCAAAATCCAGAGTAGCCTGGTTGCAAGCAACCAGGCTACTACTCCTTAGTTAAAATTGCCTAAATAATCCAACTTGCCAATACTCATCCCATTATGGCGTAAAATATCGTGCGCCGTGGTCATATGAAAGAAAATATTGGGTAGTACCATCGATAACAGATAGGCTTTGCCGCTCAGCGTTGTACTAAAACCACGTAATTTTAGTTCAATAAGGTGATTTTCACTGCCTTCAAGTTGTTCTGGCTTGATGGTTTTTAAAAAAGTAGCCGTTTTTGCCAGGCGCTCTTTTAATTCTACGAATGTTGTTTCGTTATCAGGAAGGCTTGGGGCCTCAACCGCCGCTAAACGGGCAATGCTGCCCTTGCAATTATCACTAAAACGCTGGATTTGCCCTGATAAGGGCAACATATCAGGTGCCAGTCGAGCGGTGATTAAGACTTCAGGAGCAATCCCTTTTTCCTCGGCATAGTGTTCTGCTTTGTCCATATAAATAATTAAAATATCAATGCCACGTAACATTACGGGTATGGTCAGGTCATACATTGATAGCGACATGATTCACTCCTTGAATTGATGTACTAGTTTAATTCTAGGTCATTTCTTTAAGATTGCTGCAGCAAACTAAAAAGAGAGCGGATTGAAATTCATGGTAGAACTTGTTGCTTCAGTAAGAATATACTTTGGTCGTATGTCCTTTTTTAGTTCTTTTAAAGCATTCGCTAGTGTACTCGTAGTGATTCCCACATACCCCAAATACCCTTGTTGATGATCTTGTTCTACTTGGGAGATGGTTTTAGTAAGCAAGGCCATAATTTGCTGTGGCAATAAGTGAATTGCTTTGTTTTCTTGAAATAATTGTTTCAGATTTTTAAATAAATTATCAATTGTTACCTGACGCTGCGGGCTAGCGGGAAATATGGAGGTGAGCAATCCAGGGGTATGCGTATTTTTAATATAGGATTGTAAATCTGCATGCCATTTTTGCGTGATTTGTTCCTGGTAATGGTGATACATTTCATTAAAAACTGCTTGGAACGATTGCTCAGGAGTCAATAATACATTAAGTTGCTTGTTTGCCTTAGGACAGATTTGGGCATAAAAAACATGAAGCGCCGCCAGATTTCTGGCATCATTAAATTCATGCTCAAACTGTATTGTTTTGGCGATTTGTGTATCTAAAGCCCGTTGACAAAGATCTTCAAAACGGTTTTTGATTTGATGAGGTAAGTGGGCAAAAAATAAAATTTTTTCTAAATGTTGGTGGATGCTGCGTTTAAGTAAGGGTTCCCGTTCTAATAAAGGCTCATCGTTCTTGGGGTCTAAAAAAGAATTATACAATAAATCAAAAGTCTTAATGTCGATGAATTTTAAATCTTGAAACAATGTCGATAAACGGTTGCTGATTTGCCAATCAGCAACAATGGCAAGCAACATCCTGCTGTTTGGCAATACCGGTGCAATGCGCGTTTGATATAAACATGAGCTCTGTTCTTGCAAGCCTCTAGGGGTATCAGCAGGTAGTGTTGTTGTGGTGATGGCACTAATTTGGGTCGCGCAATATTCAATCCAAATTGCAGCGAGTGACCGCCCTGCCTTTAATTCCTGATTATTTAATTTTGGGGTATGATCGATTAAAAAATCAGCCGCGATGAATTCCTGATCTAACAAAGAACGTGCTGTTTCATCGAGATCGGCATAAGTGTGTAATTGGGTTTGCAGAGCAAAGATGCGTGCCTGCAAGTAAGGATGCATGGTATGCAAACGGTTATAGGCGGTTAATAATTGGCTTTTATAAGCATTAATTACTTCCTGTTTGCTGTAGCGTTTTTCTCGAGCAAAACGGGTGCATTGCTGCAGAATTTTACTAATGGCAATTTGCTGTTCTAGCGAGTAATTGTTCCTATCCCTAAATAAGCCAGTAAACTGGATATTCTTATTTTTATTTTCTAGCTCACTCATTGTTTGAATTTGCGCTCGTTGGCGCTCACCCCAGATTTCTGCACAAATGATGGCCAAGGAAAATAAATCATCTGTTTCTTGGACTTTAGCGGGTTGAATGAGCTGATGGGGTTCCATATATAAGGGGGTGCCCGCACCATTGCTCAACATATCTCCCATATAAGTACTCAAGCCATAATCGATAATGTTACAGGTTAAACTAAGGCGCTCAGAGTTAACGATAATATTGGCCGGCTTTATATCGCGATGAATAAGTTGCGCTTGTTGGCCTGTATTTAATTCAACCTTTAGTCTATGTACTTGTGTTTCTAAGGTTTCATATAAATTAATGCATAATAATAAACGTTGAATCAGGGTTAAGCCTTGAGGATATTGTTGCAACCAGCTTATCCATGTTTTAAGTGTTAAGCCAGGTTGTTTACGTATCAATAGATGTACCCCATCATCGGTCTCAATAATGGGATATTTAGCGCTCATATGTGCTGCTATGTGGGTGATTTTTTGCTCACGTTTTAGGTTCGTTATTATTTTTCGTTTTTCTTCTTCTTTTACTAATTGCACCATGAGTGGCGGCATTGCATAGAGCTGCCTGGCATTTTCTACTGCTTTTTCCAGCGGTTTTTTAAAAAAGATTGATTTTAATAAACGTTGCTTTTTTTCTTCCGCTTTTATTTTATAAATGGCTTGTCCATGACCAATTTTCCATACCCCTAGGACCTGACGAATGAGTCCCGAAGAGCCTTCGCCAAAAGCCGCGCTAGCAACTACTGCAAAATAGCGATAATTGAACCCCTTTTTTTCTGGTTTCATTGTTTCTGGTGGCTTTTGAAACGGGATTAAGGTTTGTTTTAACCTGGCACTCAAATCATGGCTAATCGCATAGTGCTCAGTAAGCAAAAATTCCTTAATCTGTGGATTCATATTGATTAAATTTTGAATATGTGCGGCATTCTCTTGTTGCGTAAGATCTAAATAAATTACCTCTGGCATGTCCCTAACTCCAGGATTTTTATAAGGATTAACGAAATTGATAACATTCATTATAGAGCATGGTCAATCTTATTGATTGCATTTAGGTTCTGTGTCTGCATACGTAGCGTTTAAACAGGTATTTGCATGTATCGGGCGAGTTTCAAATCAGCTATACTTTTTTTGCATAAGCACTCTGCTCTATGGCAATGGATCGACAAGGGGCATCAAGATGACAGAGAACGGGACGCAAAAATGGCGGCTTGGAATAGGTGTTGTCATTCTAGGTGCTTTTGCAGTTCTTATTTGGCAATACATCCAACCTAAAGGTTTAGGTAGTGATTTTGCGATCACATCCACGGGTATTTTCATGGGAACGAAGATGCGTTCTATGCCGCAATTTGGTTTATTATTAATGCTTATTATCCTGCCGTTGCAGATGCTATCTGGTGGTTTTACACCGCGAGAAAATATGCCTGAAATAGTACAAACGATCATGCTGGCGGCTCCCGTAATGTTGGCACAATCCGTGTTATTTCGGGGGCAGGTTGGGATACGGTATGGCCACAATTTGCTGCACTTACAGTGATTGGTTCCGTTTTTTTTTATAGTACGCTGCGCTATTTTCGTAGGGCAATTAATCTTTTTTAAGCAGAAAAAAGGCTAGTTAATATTCGGCGGAACTGGAGATGTGAGAAAACTCATACTATGCTCAATACAGGATTGTATAATATTTGCTCGTGGAATTTTTATGAATACTGTGTACTCTAACTTGCTAAAAAAGCTTAAGCCTTTGCAATGGTCAGCAACATCAACCGTTCATTTTCCTAAAAATAAGCTAAATTTGCATAGTGTGCTTACCGAAGAATTTAGCTCCCAAGAGTTAGCTACCTTTTATGACGATTTAGGAACGCGATTAGCAATTCCCAAGGGGGCGATTATTTTTCATGAACATGATGAGCCTGATGCGTTTTACATTATTCTTGAAGGTCAGGCGGAGGTTTATATTAATACGGAGCATCACTTGCATGGCAAGCATTCGCACGTATTAGCCACCTTAAAAAAAGATGACATCATTGGTGATATGGCGCTGATTGAAAATAAGCCACGTTCTGCGTCGCTTAGGGCTAAATCAGACTTATCGGTATTAAGTTTTCAGTTAGCCGAGGTGAAAAAACATCCGCACATCCTCTTGTTGTTAACGCGTAATATGGCAAAAATGTTGTCGGAAAAACTCCGTTATACAAATCAAATTACCGTAAAGAAAATGGAGGAAAGCTTAGAGCAAGCGCAAGCGCGCAACGTACTTGGTGTCTTTATGGTCGCGATGTTCTGGCTAATCAGTCTTTACACCATATCACTTACCTCTTTGATAGGTATAGAAAAAGAATTAACCAATACGACTTTTCTTTCGGTTGGCCTTATTTTCTTTTTTGCAATCGGTATTATTGGTGCAATGCGCTTCACCGGCTTGCCCTTAAAACAGTTTGGGATTACCACCCAGCAGTGGCCAAAGAAAGTATGGCAATCCGTACTCTATTCATTACCGGTGATGATTTTTTTTCTCCTTCTTAAAGCATACATAGTTTATTTTGGTGCCAATCCTCAGCATGTCGGCGTTTTTTCTGGCTTTGCCGAAGGGATGGATAATGGGCAATTTAGCTGGAAACTTTATTTAACGGTGGTGTGTTTATACTCCTTTTTTTCACCGGTTCAGGAACTGGTGGCTCGTTGTGCTTTGCAATCTACCTTTTTCTCTTTTTTACCTGGCAATGAAATGTTTCGCAAATGGAATGCCATTTTGTTATCAAATCTTATTTTTTCATCAGTCCATTCGCATTTGAGTTTAACCTTTGCTGCACTAACGTTTATTCCTGGCCTGTTTTGGGGCTGGTTATTTCATAAGGAAAATTCATTTATAGGCGTCTCTGTTTCCCATATTCTCATTGGGGTCTGGGGAATCTTTATTATTGGCGCTAAAGGCATCATTTATTAAATTAATCTATGGATAATTGCTTAATTCGTCTTTGCGGTTCTATTCGCTTAGGGACATAGTATTATGTTCTTTCTTGATTTTATCCCAAGCAGTAAGTAGCGCAACCGTCACTGCGAACAGAGTTAATAAGTACGCTAAGCTTGGTTTGCTCGTACTTAAGATACCGGTAAGCAGGATGTTAATCACATAATAATTCACGATAAAGCTACCGCTTATATAGGCCAGGCAACTAAACAAATAGATTTTGTACCAACGATGCTCTTTTGTTTTGGCCATTTTTTTGCGTTTACCCTGAAACAAATTAATGAGCCACATCAGTGAGGATTCGCGTAAATTATCTTGTCCCGATAGATCCATGAGCATATAGTAACCATCAAACTCCAAAATTGGATCTAAATTCAAATAGGCTAGTAAATATTTATAAAATGCAAACAGCCATAAAAAAATCATCAAGAACGGGTTTGTAGCAAATAGGGCTAATAGACTTGCGAAACCGGCTAAAGTGAAATCAACAAATAGACCCGCAAAATCTACGGCAAGCCGTTGGTTTTTTTTTGCCAGCCACATGTCACTCGTATCACAAAAGGCAATCGGTGCAACCCAGTACCAACCCAGGCCAAAATTGACCACTTTTTTACCAAAAAATTTGGTCATATAGCCATGGGCTAGTTCATGTAGGATGACGGTAAAATTCATGATGAGAATGACGGCTAAAAGCGTCCAGCCGGAATGAGCGGTGTGACGAAATAGCTCAATATGGTAATTAAAGTTGGCGATAAAGAAAATAAATCCTAGCGTCATCACCGTAATTGAGAGCCAAAGGGTGAATTTGTTAAATAAATGACGAACTCCGCCATTATAAGTTTTAGTCATCCACTCATCGACATTGTCAAAACAGATACTTGCTTCCATGACCTTTTTTATACCAGCAAGGGTCTTCGTTAATGAGTAGGCTTTTTCTTCGCGCTTATGCTCCGTGATAGTTAAACTTTCGATAAACCTATGTTTTTCAAGATCCATAATAAATTCAGAGATCATGGCTGAATCAAAGATTTGGTATTCGCGATTAAATAAAAGGGTAATATCTCTAAACGTATGCTTGCCATCGAGTAAATTCCAGACAAAAAGTCCTTCTTCTTGTAAGCGGTAATAATTATTTTTTTGACTATTCTTAAGGGTAATAATTTCTTCGCCATCATTTGTTCGTTGTTTATGGAGTTCGATATGAGGAAGACGCAAGGGGCGGTTACGTAACTTAACTAGGTTTTCTAATGCTGAGGCAGTATGTGTTTCTATCTTGGTTATGTGTTCGAGTATGTGGCGATCTAAAGCAAGCAAATGACTCTCTTCAAGTGCGCGTGCGGACGCCGTGCGTGGCAGATTGAGCAGCACTGCTGTTTCACCAAATACTGAGGGTGTGGTGAGTTTGGCAATCGAGGTATCGCTGCCATCCGTGTTTGGGATATAGATTTCGATTGTTCCTGATTGAATAAGGTAACAGCATTCACCAGGCTCTCCTTTTTGCAATAGCACACTGTCTTTAGTAAGTCTGGTTTCGGTTATTTGTTGGGCAAGCCAATATAAATTATCCATACTGATTTTTGCGAATGGGGCTGCTTTTTTGATTAGCTGCATCCGCAGCATCACCTCAGCACTTTGCTGCATGAATTCATTGATATGGGGGGATTCATTTAAAAATTCTTGCAGAACTTTAAGCTTAATGGTGAGTAGTAAAATATCGGTAATTGCAGTAACGGTTGCTGTTCGTCTACCCGTCTTTGAGTAAAAACCAAGATTACTTAAACCTATTGCCTCACCCTCAGTTAAGGTGGATAGAATCTCTATTTGTTCCTGCTCATTGATTATTTCGTTACGTTGTACTTCCGCTTTGCCCTTGGCAATAAAATAAATGTTATCGATTAATTCATTTTGTCTGACGATGTCTTGTCCTGCTGAAAGTTCTGTTTCTATAAAAAGACTTACTAATTCAGAGCCTTCTGTTTCAGTCAAATTAGTAAAGCATGGATGATTCAATATTATGGTTTTTTTTTGTATTAGAGTTATAGACTGCATGAAGAAGTCCTTATCAAGTCAGTCAGAGAAGAGGTCATCTCTGTATTTTTTGCACCTAAATAGCTCGTTATAGTACGTTATAATAAAGGATAGTGTATATAAAAAAATTATGTAACTGGTTCTTCTCTTATATATCTATATATCACGATTTGGCTGGAGATTTGTCTCTTTGGTTGCTATATTTACAAGAAGATGATGACGTAGAACTACAGCATGAACGATGAGAGTGGTTTATGCGGCCAATAATCGTTTATTGCCCAAATAGATGATTTTATTTTGTTCAATTTTAAGGGCAAATAAAATCAAATTATTCTAGAAAGCGTCGAGCAAGGTGCTTCGAGAAAAGGAGTCCCAATGAAAGACCACGAAAAAACCATTCCTGATAAAGAGCAAAAATCAGTACTACCTCAAGATAAACCTGTTAAAAAAGGAATACGTCAACTTGGCAAACTACTTGAAAATAGGCGCAATAAAGGGCGCGGTGGCGCTGCTTAATGGACAATTTTTCAACGATGTAGAGGTCATTCAATGAATTTAATGGATAAGGTTTTCTTTTTGCATAAAGTGGGGTTATTTTAAGAGGTTCTTTTTGATTCTTTTCCTGTATTCCGCGGCTTGTTCGCGGGATATAGGAGATCTTGCTTTGCCACAAGATCCCAGTATCCAGAAGACACGCCGCAGGAAGTAGGCAGAGGTCATTGCAGTGAGAGGGCTAAACCGCAATCGGTGCCTTAATGGCTGGATGAGATTGATAGTTAGCGAATTCAAAATCATCATAGACATATTCAAATAAGGATGCGGGCTTACGTTTGATATTGAGCGTTGCTAAAGGTAAGGGGGCGCGTTGCAATTGGGTACGAGCTTGTTCTAAATGATTAAGGTACAAATGACAGTCTCCCCCGGTCCAAATAAAATCTCCAACCTCAAGGTTACATTGTTGAGCCACCATATGGGTCAGCAGGGCATAGGATGCGATATTAAAGGGCACCCCTAAAAATACATCTGCAGAACGCTGGTATAATTGACAGGAAAGCGTGTTATTCGCGACATAAAATTGAAACAAGGCATGGCAGGGCATTAAGGCCATTTGCTCTAACTCACCGACATTCCAGGCACTAACCAGTAAACGCCGTGAATCAGGATTATTTTTAATTTGCGCAACTACCGCACTGAGTTGATCAATATGATGTCCATCAGCAGTTGGCCAATTGCGCCATTGCTTACCATACACCGGGCCTAAATCACCATTGCTATCCGCCCACTCATCCCAAATGGAAACCCCATTTTCTTTTAAGTAGGCAATATTGGTATCCCCTTTCAAAAACCAGAGCAATTCATGTACGATGCTGCGCATATGTAATTTTTTCGTGGTTACCAAGGGAAAGCCTTGGTGTAAATTAAAACGCATTTGATAACCAAAAACGGATAAAGTCCCAGTCCCTGTGCGATCCGTTTTTTCCGTGCCCTGTTGTAAAATATGCTCTAATAAGTGCAAATACGTGTTCATCGCTTAGCCCACCATAACCAAAGCCCTAATAATAGCATGGGAATCGATAAAATTTGACCCATAGTTAGGCAGCCAAAGGCAATATAACCCAACTGGGGGTCTGGTTGGCGGAAACATTCGGCAATGAAACGACATGCAGCATAGCCGATTAAGAATACAGCGGATATACGACCAACAGGGCGTGGTTTGCGGGCATAACACCACACGAGTATAAAGAGCCCGACTCCTTCTAAACCAAATTCATAAAGTTCTGATGGATGACGCGGTTGCTCATCGACATGAGGGTACACCATAGCCCAAGGCATGTCAGTCACCCGTCCCCATAATTCACCATTGATGAAATTACCGATACGCCCAGCCCCTAAACCAAGGGGTACCAAGGGTGCGACAAAATCACCCACGTCCCAGAAGGCTTTGTGGTAGCGGCGGGTGAAAATCCATAGTGCCATCAATACACCAAGCAAACCACCATGAAAGGACATGCCTCCCTGCCAGATTTCAAATAAACTCCATGGTGCATGGATGAGTTCTGGTAGGTTGTAAAAAAGCATATAACCGACGCGTCCGCCAATAATTACGCCAAGAGCGGCGTAAAAAATCAGATCGCTGATTTGGTCTGAAGTCCAGTTTAAGTGATAGTGTTTCATCCGCCAATGGGCAAGCAGCCAAGCGCTGACAAAGCCGACTAAGTACATTAGACCATACCAATGTACTTGAATGGGACCTAAGGAAAAAGCGACTGGATCAATATAAGGATAGATGAACATAAGGCGTTAAGTTCCTTTTAAAAGAGCATCTTTAGTGCAGTTAATACTAAGATGACGATAAACCCATACTTTAATTGCTGCACCGGGACGATGTAATTTAATTTAGCGCCAATAGGGGCGGTCACGCTACTGAAGGTCGCGACCAATAACACCGCGGGCCAATAGATATAGCCTGTCGTATAGGGGATTGCCGCGGTTTCATGATAGCCGGTAACCATAAACACCATGGAACCTATAAGCGCCACTGTCAGGGTGCATAAATTAGAAACGGCCGCGATCTTTCGTATCTCAAAACCACAATAGATAAGATAGGGAATGATTAATAGGCCGCCACCGATACCTAAAAGGCCGGATTTAAAGCCAATAAAAAAACTGAGCAGATGGTTAACCCACGGTTTAGGAGATTTTTCACTATGAGTAATCTTGGCATCCATGAGCATTTTTAGGGCGACAGCCAGTAAAAAAATAGCGAAGATAATTTGCAGCCAATAAGTAGGTACCCATTGTGCGGCTATGGCTCCAGAAATCGTACCAATAATTATTCCTGGCCAAAGCCTATTATAGACAGACCAACGAATATCCCCCAGTTTATAATGCGCTCTTAATGAAGCCTGAGAGGTAATGATCATCACCGCCAAGGACGTGCCGGCAGCGACATGCATCGCGATTGCTATGGGAATCATTTGCGTTTTCTGAAAAACAAAAAGCAGACCAGGGACAACTACCAAGCCCCCTCCGATACCTAAAATACCGGCCATCAGGCCAGCAAAGACGCCGAGGAGGGCATAAACTATGCCCTGGAGAACCAGCGCGGTTATCATGACGATTTGCCTGCGCGGATTAAGCTTCCCAAGCCCTCGGCCTCTAAGGCTTTTTCTAAATGCAGGCGTATTTCTGCTGGATGTTCAAACTCTAATACCTCCGCCAAAATTTTGCGGGCATTGGCAATAGCAAAATTACGAATGACCCATTTTACCCGTGGTAAACTCGCTGAGTTCATGCTGAGGGTATCAAAACCCATCGCAATCAATAAAATAACGGCAAGAGGATCACTGGCCATTTCGCCACAGATACTGACTTCAACGCCGGCAGCATGACCGCCTTCAACTACTTTGAGCAGTACGCGCAACATGGCAGGATGCATGGCATCATAAAGTGCGGCAACCCGGGCATTATTGCGATCCACGGCCAGGAGATATTGCGTCAAATCATTACTGCCTACAGAAATAAAATCAACGCGTTTGGCAATTTCACGCGCCAAATAGGCGGCAGCAGGAACTTCAATCATGACGCCCAATTTGGGTTTTTCAATAAGGCAGCCTTCTTCCAATAATTCGGCAAAAGCCTGCTCAATAAGGTAGGTTGCCTCCTCTACTTCACTCAAATTGGTGATCATTGGCAACATAATGCGTAAATTATTTAATTCTTCACTGGCACGCATCATGGCGCGTACCTGCATGAGAAATACATCGGGATGATCCAGGGTGATGCGTATACCTCGCCAACCTAAATAGGGATTGTCTTCTTCTACCGGGAAATAAGGCAGGACTTTATCGCCACCTATATCCAGCGTGCGCATCGTCACTGGACGTGGGGCGAATGCTTTTAATGTTTGGCGATAGATAATCGTTTGTTCATCTTCGGAAGGGAATTGATCGCGGCTCATAAAGGGTACTTCGGAGCGATATAAACCCACTCCTTCAGCGCCCACACTCATCGACAAGCCTGCATCCATCGCCAAACCGGTATTTACCTGCAGCGAAATTTTATAGCTGTCGGTAGTTTCTGCGGGTTTATCCCGTAAACTGACTAAGCTTTGATTTAATGCCTGTTGTTCTTGTTCTAAAAGTTTAAATTCGCTCAAGAGGGCTTTAGAGGGAGAGACGTGAACCTGGCCGTAATAACCATCAACAATAAGGGCGCGTCGTGAAACAAATTCTAGTTTTAAGCCACGAACGCCCATGACCGTGGGAACACCGAGGGCGCGTGCTAAAATAGCGACATGCGAATTATTAGAGCCCTTCGCGGAGATTACCCCGACTAAGCATCCTTCAGGCACTTCAGCAAGTGCGGCTGCGGTGACTTCTTCACCAACCAAAATAGTGCGTTTTGGATAGACGATTTCTTCATGTTGCGACCACTGTAGGGCCGCTAAAACACGACGACCTAGATCGCGAAAATCACTGGCACGCTCGCGCAGATAAGAATCTTCCATACTTTCAAATTGCGCCACGTGTTTTTTAATGACCATCGCTAATGCCGCTTGCGCACTGATTTTTTCTTCACGAATCACGTGTTCTACTTCAATACCTAAGCTGTCTTTATCCAGAATACGTAAATACACATCAAATAGGGCGTGTTCTTCTTCCGCGACAATGGCTTTCATGCGCCGGCCTAAACGTTGCATGTCGTCTCTGGTCGCTTCCAGAGCTTCGTAAAACGTCCCCACTTCCTCTTCAAGCGTTTCTACTGGGTGGCGCGGTACGGCATCAATGTCCGCTTGCGGGTAAACCACGACGGCAGTACCGATGCCGATACCGGGAACCGAGCCAATTCCTGCCAAGGTTGTGGGGGTGGCATCAACTTTATCGACACCGCCTAACGGCTTGGGCTGGGTTAATTCAGCCAATTCACCGGTAGCTTCAGCATGGGCAATAATGCCGCCAAGTTGTGCGGCTAAGGTAATTAAAAATGACTCTTCAGTGTCATCAAAACAACGTTGTTCGGTTTGTTGGACAATTAAGACGCCATAAAGCTTGCGATGCTGAATAATGGGCACGCCCAGAAAGGCATTAAAACGCTCTTCACCGAGTAAGGAGTGATGATAAAAATCTGGATGCAATGGGGCATTTTCCAGATTTATAGGTTCTTCACGACGACCAACTTGACCGATTAAGCCGCTGTCGATGGAGACACGCACGCGAAACTCGGCTTGTTTGTTTAAGCCTTCGGTTGCAATAAGGACGTATTCCGCGTGTTTGGTATCTATAAGGTAAACGGAAACGGCCTCGGCATTAATGGCTTTATTAATTTGTTGCACCAAAATACCCAGCGCCTCTGAGAGATGTTGGGCTGCGGTGACTTCTTGAACTATTCGTTTAAGTACCTTGAGCATCGATGCCTATGATTACCTCTTTTTCCGTTTTAGGCCATAAGGCGTACGGCGATTTTTTAATAAAGGTTCGAGCTCTTTTAGCGCTTGCGTGTAGACTTGGCGCTTAAAAAAGATAACCTGTCCCTCTGGCTCATGAAAATCGATCCAACGCCAGCTATCGAACTCTGGCGAATCGCTCAAATCCAGTTTTACCTTTTGCTCACTGGCAACCAGTTTGAGCAAAAACCATTTTTGTTTTTGGCCAATAACTAAAGGTTCGCTGCCATGACGTAGGTATTGTTTCGGGAGTCTGTATTTAAGCCAGCGTTTTGTTGAGCCGATGACTTCGACATCTTCCTTATCCAAACCTACTTCTTCATGTAATTCGCGAAACATCGCCTGTATTGATGTTTCGCCCGCTGCGAGCCCACCCTGGGGAAATTGCCAAGCATCATGCCCGCTTCTTCTGCCCCAAAAAACTCTGTTTTGTTCGTTGACGAGGATAATACCTACGTTCAACCGATAACCGGCACGATCAATCACCATGATGTCACTGTTTAGATTAAACCGCTAATACCTTGATTTTTCCATAAAGTGCAAGACTTTGGCAATTAAATCCGTAATTATTATTAAAAAAAATCAACTTATCTAGGTGGGCACCGGTGTGCCGCAAGCAGAAGGTTGCGCTGCAGGATGAGCATATTGCTTTCGCCGCAGCTGCTATAGTTATATAATTAGGACAATTACTCTAATTTTAAGTCATATGAAAAAACGTATTTTAATTATTAATACCGGCGGCACGATTAGTTGCATCAAAACGGCAAATGGCTATGAACCTGCTCCTGGTTATGTCGCTGCAGCCTTAGAGCAAATACCGCTGCTCAAACATCAGGATATGCCTGACTTTACTATTAAGGAATATCACCCTTTATTGGATTCGTCAAACATGACCGTGAGTGATTGGAATCGTATCGCCAACGATATTGCCGATGAATATGTGCATTTTGATGGTTTTATCGTGTTTCATGGCACGGATACTATGGCGTATACGGCTTCTGCATTGTCCTTTATGCTGGAGAATTTAGCGAAACCGGTGATTATCACGGGTTCACAAATCCCGTTATCCGAAGTACGTAACGATGCGATTGATAATATTGTGACGTCTCTCTGGTTGTGCATACATCAGCCCATCCATGAGGTATGCATTTATTTTAACCAGCGCCTATTGCGTGGTAATCGCACGCAAAAAATGAGTGCTCAAGGTTTTGCCGCCTTTGACTCGCCTAATTATCCGCATTTGGCTTTGATTGGCATTGATATCAAGCTTGATCCCCATCTTTCGTTGCCAGCGCCGACCCAATCGTTTCATTTACAAACCATAGAGCCACAATTTATTGCCAATTTTCGCCTATTTCCTGGTTTTGCCTCTGAAGTATTGGCCTATATTTTAAACCAGCCTTTATGTGGTTTAATTTTGGAGACGTATGGCGCTGGTAACGCGCAAAATAATGATCCTCGTTTTTTAAGTTTGCTTAAAGATGCCTGTGCTCGTGGAGTGATTATTATTAATTGCACCCAATGCCAACAGGGGCGGGTGGAGATGAACCAGTATGCGACCGGACACACCTTGAAACAAGCCGGTCTTATCAGTGGCCATGATATGACGCCTGAAGCGGCTCATTGTAAGTTACTCTATTTATTAAGTAAAAAATTAGATACGGCGCAAATAAAGCTGCAGATGGAAACAAATCTGTGTGGGGAATTATCTGCTTGAGTAAATAATTTCAAGTCGGTTTGCATACGAAGCTCATGAGATATCGGATAGTAGCCCGGATGCAGCAGCAGTGAATTCCCTGATTTCGCTGCGCTGACACCGGGCTACAATGATTAATAGCTAGATGGTTATGGAGCCTGTGGACACGCAGTGGGATGTTTGATTTGGAATTAATGCAAACAATTATAACCGCTGCGGAGCCCACAGGATTTACAGTCCAGCCTACAACGCTAAGTGAATCGTCTTAAAGAGTTGCTACTAAATGTTGTTGGGGTGCAACGACCTCGCCAATTTCCTCCAGCGCATTTTCCATCGCGACTTTTAGTCGTCCACGGCTAGGCTTCATGCTTGGGGCTTTAATTTTCGCTACGGCAAATGCAGTTAATTGCACGGGAATGGTGCTAATTGGTTTTGATTCTTCACAAATCGTCGTATTATCGCGAAGGATGGCATTTATTTCTTCAATGACAAATGTTCTGCGTAATACGTGATAGTCGTCTCCTTCTTTATCCAGGCCATCTATTTTTTTCTTACAAGCAAGAATATGATTAATTAGGCAGTTTTCTTTTTGGGCTCTGACTTCTATTGCTGAAGATTGGGAAATACAACTGGAAACTGAATTGGCTATTTTAATAAAAACACCGTCTTCAGGGGGGCAAAGAATATGCTCACCTAAATAATAGACGGCATAAGCGCAAAGGATATTAAAGGGGTCATCATCGTCTACGACATCTACCAGAGAAAAGCTTTTTTTTGCGCCCTGGGTGTCGTCGACTGACTCGATAGGATTAATTCCTAAGGCACTAATCTTATTATAAAAGCGATCCAGGTTCGAATTTATCCCTGTTAAAGTTGCATTAAGATGCCCTCGGTCCCATTTCTGTTTTTTGCGATAATCCTCAACCTCTGTATCGACTTGACTCATTATTGTTTTTAATGCTTCTAAACTGTGTTTATCGCTTTCTTTATTTAAAAAAGCAGCAATAATTTTTTGTAAATCACGAGTTACCTTTCGTTGTTCCTCAGAAATACTAGTATTTCTCCACCAACTGTAAAGCACGTTTTTATCATCAGCAATTGAATCTTCAATTGATTTTATCAATACGCGCTCGATCAATTCTTGAGATGTTTTAACAAATATAGTCATCGCTCTACTCCTTGAACTGCAATTATTTTATCATACCCGTATTTACATTATTCATCATACTAAGGCAGACTGCTTAATCGCATACCTGTTATTGTTTTTAATCTAGGAAATAACAAATCTTATGAATTTACACATTATCATTTTAGCTGCAGGACAGGGCAAAAGAATGTATTCCCATACTCCTAAAGTACTGCACCAAATTGCTGGAAAGCCAATGTTAGTACGAGTAGTGGAAACTGCGCAGCAATTAAATCCTGATGCAATTCATGTTGTTTATGGTCATGGTGGTGAACAACTAAAGGAATCACTCCCTGACTTGTCTGTGCATTGGGTCCATCAAGCAGAACAATTGGGCACTGGACATGCGGTAATGCAAGCTTTGCCTTTTATCCCACCCCAAGCACAGGTTTTGGTTTTATCCGCGGATGTACCTCTTATCCACGTAAACACCCTGCAATCGTTAATTGAATGTAGCAAAACAGCAGATGGTCATCAATCTGTTTTGGCACTTTTAGTCGCCAACCTTGAAGATCCTACGGGCCTTGGCCGTATAATTAGAGACAATCAAGGTGAAGTTTCTAGCATTGTAGAAGAAAAAGATGCAAATGAGCAAGAAAAGAATGTAAAAGAAATTTATTCGGGTATTTGCTGTGCAAGCGCAGCTGATTTGGCCAAGTGGTTACCGCAGTTAAGCAATAATAACGCACAAAGCGAGTATTATTTAACGGAAATTATTGTCTTAGCCGTAGCGAGTCAAACCGTAATTACTTCTCTGGCTACCCAGGATGTGGCTGAGATTCAAGGTGTTAATAATCGTTTGCAATTACAGCAATTGGAACGTGTATGGCAGGTGCGTGAAGCCGAGCGGTTGTTGCGCCAGGGCGTCGCTATTGCTGATGCACATCGCATTGATGTACGTGGTGAATTAATTTGTGGCAAAGATGTGTTCATTGATGTGAACTGTGTCTTCCACGGCAAGGTTATTCTTGGTGATGGTTGTCTTGTCGGACCTAATTGTGTGTTAACCGATGTGATTTTAGGAGCCGGCACGGAAATTTATGCTCAAAGCGTGTTAGAAGGGTGTCAAATTGGTAATGATTGTACCATTGGTCCTTTTGCACGTTTAAGAATGGGTACCCAACTGGCGGCACATTGTAAAATAGGTAACTTTGTTGAAACCAAAAAAGCGCTATTTGATGAGGGATCTAAAGCCAGTCATTTGAGTTATCTTGGTGATGTGCGTTTAGGCAAAAAAGTAAATATTGGCGCAGGTACTATTACGTGTAATTATGATGGCGTAAATAAACATCAGACCGTGATTGAGGATGGTGCTTTTATTGGCTCCGACACTCAATTAATTGCTCCGGTAACCGTCGGTGCATACGCTACTATTGGCGCCGGCAGCACTATTCGTAAAAATGTTCCTGCTGATGAACTTACTTTGACTGAATCACGACAAAAAACCATTTATGGTTGGAAGCGTCCAGTGAAGAATGATTAAGTAATTAATGTCGCGTTAATTCATTTGTGGTTGGCGCTAAACGAAGTGCCGCCTAACCTCCTGGAGATCGCTTCGTTGTTGGGCTTCGTAAGCTCAGCGTCAACCTGATTTTGCTCTAAATTTGCTCGCATTGCACAGCCAAAGCTTGCTTTTTCCCCAGTGAGGAACATAATTTAAGGATTAGCGGCAATGACAGCAAGGTCATAACGAATTTATATTGCCAAACATTCACCACCAAATTAATAATTTGCTCATAAGGATAAATTCCCCCATACAGCAAACTGTAATCAACTAAGCATAATAAGGAATTCGCACAAACATTGGCAATTAAAATTCGGTACGGGCGTTGTATCTTTTGTTGTTTTAGATAATGCAATAACATGGCATTACTCATGAAGGTAGCTAATAAGGCTAGTGAATCGGCCGGTAGTCTTCTCAGCATAATGTAGCTGTAAAAAGGATTTAAATTAAAAAACTCAGGTGAGGGCAAGGCAACTATGCCCATTAATAGGCTATCAAAGATGAATTGCGTTGCGCTAATGATCAAGCCAAATTTTAGGTTTACCCGGTAGCCCCATAACTCACCAACCACAGTGCTGATAATTAAGATAATTGGAAAAAATAGAGCACTAACGGCTAAGATTCGGTTGTGGCCAATAAAGGCGACGATGCGGTATTCGCAGGCTAAGCAGATAAGCATAATGACTATGGCAAAGCAGATCAGGTAATAGCATAGCGGAAAAGGCTCATAAGCACGCTGTGGACACGATGGCTTCTGGTCTTTCAAGAACATTGCCAAGTACAGTACACCGATAATAAGGAGCAGGAAAGAGGCAATCATCATGGAATCAATCATGATTTGGCGGAAATTATGGACGTGTGTCCCTAAAAACAAGAGAAAAAAATTCATGATAAAGAAACTTAAACCACCCAGCAATGCCAAAAGCATACACTGTTTTGGGGAGGCTAAAAGAGTACTGCTCTTTGCACATAAGAGGAGATGGGGTACGTAAAAACTAAATGCAAAAGCAATGGTCACGGCAAAGAATTTTTTAAGAATATCATCAAAAATTATTTGATATACCGGATTGTCGTGCATGTATTCTGCAGCGGGTAAGTTAATGGATATATAAACGCCAATGCAAAAGGTATACAACGTCATTAATGAAATATTGAGTAAATGACGTTGTTCTTTAACAGTACATCGGCGTAATGCGACTAAATATAAACCCGCAGTTAATGGGCAAATTAAGCTATTAACCGAAAACATCATTCCTTGCAGGATAATGATTTTAAAGGCAACATTGATTAGTAAAGTTAGACAGATAATGATACTTACTGTCAGAAATAAAAAACCAGGTGACTGTTGTGAAGGCAAAGAGTGCTTCATAGTGTGAGTATATTCATAATAAAATGTATGGGTTATTTACCTATAATTGCCTTTAAATAAGCTAATCCGCACGTAAATATAGCATTATTATGTTTTAAATAGCAAGCAATCACCTGGATTCAGGCGATTGCAATCATTTTATGCACTAAAAGATCCTATTTTAACCGAGGATCATTCACATTTTGGCTAGGTGATTGGCTGTCAGAATTGATACTCAGCCGCTTAGTCCATTTTTTGTGTGCTTCGGGATTAAAAAGACTCATTGGATGTACTTCGACTTTCTCCGCGGTTTCTCGCGCTTGTGGCGTTGACATATCCACGTTAACTCGCTGTGTTTTAGGGGTTGCTGGATGGGGGGACACCTCAATAAACGTTTTTTCAATTTCGGATAGTGGCGTAAATAGTGCTTGACTCTTTCCTTCATGTAAATTCGTTAATTGGTTTGGACGAACTGGGGCCAACTCTTGTTTTTCTTGTACTTTATGGCGGTCAAGCCATAGTTTGAATGCTAATAAAAACTCGTGAAAATCTTCCTCTCTACATAATTTGAGCATAAAGGTGCTTAGTTTTACCGAGATACCATATTCAGCCCAGAGCACTTGCGGGAGGATTTTTTTCACGGCGCCGGCGACTACTGGCACATTGCTATTGGTTAGGGTCTCAAGCTTACCACCATATTTTCTTACATGATATAAGATTTCCACTAGGAGTTTTTGCAGATCAACCCAAAAAATACTTAAGACAGGATCGTGCACAGCATCTTTGCTGCTACGGAATATTGGCGGTAACGCCTTATGGGCGGCTTTCTTAAAGAACCCTGGTTGCGGTGAATTCTCTGTTTCTAAATCACTTTTTAATACATTGGTTAATGATTTTAATATCCATGAAATCGAGACTATAGGTGTTTTATTGGGTTCTGGATGAAATATTTTCGCCATTTTGTCCATGATGCCGGCAAATGCGATGTCGGTTATCACGCTATTCATAAATTCATAAGCAACTATAGGATCCATAGTTATGGTTCCTTTGCCTAACTCAACATAGGGAATATCCATATGGGCGGCGGTATTAATATGCCATAAAAGTAAGAGGTGATTTAGCGTTTTTCCGACTAAAACCGGAGGCATACCCACTGTCGCTGCTAAAAAGCGCTCCATGATCATGGTTGTTGCAGTGTATGATAAACCTAAGGCCAATAATAATTCTGAATCGGTGGTTCGATGTCGTTCGCAGTGAGGATTTGCTGAGCGACTAATGTAATCACCATAAAAATAGACAGATAATATCAATGAGAGTGGTGAGCCAACGTGGGGGAGAGAGCTTACCGCATAGGTTAACAAATCATTGCCAAGTATGAGCAAGGGTTGTTTAAACGCGCCTTTAAGGATGCGTTTATTCGTGCACTTGGCCTGGGCACATGGATCATCATGCGCTAGGGGAAGCGCGGTTTTGTGAGCCATAAAGGCGGCCGGTCCTACAGTACTAAGCGCTAATGTTTCAACTACTAATTCTGCGCTTTCTCTGGCGGTATAACTCCAAACAGCCCAATCAATCAGGGTTGTCGCGGAGAGTAAGGTGCTATCAAACAAGGTGGTAGCTTCATCGCTGCGTCCAGCACGAACCGTGCTTAGTAAGAGGCCATTTAATGAGTTTATGGCTATTAGCGGGATAATTTTGTGGGTGGTGATATGAGCGGCCGCCTTAAGAATTTTCATTGATTCTGGGGCTGCGAGTGCCGGAATGGCCTCTCTTAAGGCGACGCCTTGTTTAAGTAGGTAAACCACAGTGTTGGCAACGTAGGTCGTCGTAGTTACTAAGGGCTTATACGTCCAACTCCATGCCCATGTAGCCGCTGTACTAATTGTTTCGCCAACAACTTTAGTTCCATTTTCTATCGATGACCACCATCCCATAATTTTCTCCCTAAAACATCGAGATTTTATTTTAAGAGTAAAAAATCAGGAATGCTAGACTTTTTTGTATAAAGCACAGACAAGTTTCACAGAAAATGAAAATAGGGACGAAATTAAGGCATGTGGCTATCATTTAAATGGCCAAAATTTTATACGAAGGCTAATTTTTATCTTTAAATTCACAGAGATCACGAATAATGCACGTACGGCATTGTGGATTTCTTGCGGTACAGACATAGCGTCCGTGTAAAATTAACCAGTGATGTGCATCGTGTAAAAATTCTGCCTCAATATTTTTTAATAAGCCTAATTCAACGGCTAAAGGTGTTTTGCCGCTAGCAATACCCGTGCGGTTAGCCACGCGAAATATATGCGTATCTACGGCCATAGTGGGTTGGCCAAATGCCGTATTCAAGACGACATTTGCAGTTTTACGCCCTACACCGGGCAAAGATTCCAATGCATCACGCTGGTTGGGTACTTCTCCGTGATAATTCTGGAGCAGCAAGACACAGGTTTTTATTATATTTTCTGCCTTACTATTATAAAGGCCGATTGATTTAATGTACTCTTTCAATGGCGTTACGCCCAAATCCAAAATAGCCTGGGGGGTATTGGCCACCGGAAATAATTTAGCTGTTGCCTTATTTACGCTGACATCAGTTGCTTGCGCCGAAAGAATCACCGCAATTAATAATTCAAAGGCAGAATGATAAATCAATTCCGTCGTTGGCTGCGGATTTTGCGCGCGAAAACGCATAAAAATTTCACGTCTTTTTTGTTTATTCATGCATTTTTTTCGCTTTTACCCGCGCTAGAGCTTGTTGAATATAATCTTGCTTGGCTTTGATATCCTGAGCTTGATTGGCGGATTGCAGTGCCAAAAGCCGTTTTTCGCGATAGGCTTGCTGCTGTTCATGCTCATCACGTAATAAGCGTGTTTGTTTGGCATTAAAGCGTTGGCGTGCTAACTCTTGATCATAATCTGGGGCAGCTAAGGTCACCATGTCAATGCAATCTACTGGACAAGGGGCAACGCATAGGCCGCAACCAGTGCATTCATGGGCAATGACCGCATGCATTAATTTGCCGCTGCCAATAATGGCATCTACCGGGCAGGCTTTAATGCATTTGGTACAGCCAATACACTCGGTTTCACGAATCACCGCTACCGACGGGGCGCGGGTTTTAATCAAGGCATCATCCACATAAGGCGTGGTGTCAATATGCAATAAAGCGCCTAAGGCTTTGACCGTAGCGACTCCACCCGGAGGGCATTTATTGATGGCAGCGGTGCCTTGCGCTAAGGCTTCAGCATAAGGCAAACAACCGGCATAGTCACACTCGCCACATTGGGTTTGTGGCAAGAGTGCATCGATTTCTTTAACTGAGGCCATTATGCACCTGTTTGGATTGGGCAAGCATCGCTTCAATTTTTTCTTTTTCAACGCGAACCATTAAGGGTTGGAAGGTATTAAGGCTGTGGTTTAAGAGAGGGTTATCGATGGCTTCCCAAGTTAATGGAGGGCAATTTAAAAAGTGTTCTGCCGCTTGGGCCATTAGCGGTAATACTGGTTTTAAGTAAGTCATTAAAATACGGAATAAATTAATCCCCATCGTACAAATATCTTGTACTTCCGCCAGACGCCCTTCTTCTTTAGCCAGTACCCAAGGTTTATGGGTGTCAATGTATTGGTTTACTTTATCTGCGCAATCCATAATTAGGCGAATGGCACGCGCATAATCGCGAGAAACATAGGCTTCAATTATTGTCGGACGCATATTAAGCAGATCCGTATACAGTTGTGGCTCATTTAAGTTGCTGCTTAAGCGGTTGTCAAATCGCTTATTGATAAAACCGGCGCATCGGCTGGCTATATTCACCACTTTGCCTACGAGATCCGCATTGATTCTGTTGGTAAAATCTTCAAAATTTAAGTCCAGATCGTCAACACGACCATTGAGTTTAGCGGCATAATAGTAGCGTAAATACTCAGGATTTAAGTGTTCAAGATAGGTCCGTGCTTCAAGAAATGTCCCTCGTGATTTGGACATTTTTTGACCGTCAACGGTTAAAAAGCCATGGGTATAAACCGCGGTTGGCAGACGATGGTCACTGGCTGCTAACATCGCAGGCCAGAATAAGGCGTGAAAATAGACAATGTCTTTGCCCACAAAGTGATACAATTCCGCTTGAGAATCTTTATCCCAGAATTCAGCAAAAGACACGCCATGCTCATCACAGTATTTCTTAAAGCTGGCCATATAACCGATGGGCGCATCCAGCCAGACGTAAAAATACTTATCGGTAGTACCAGGAATTGGAAAACCAAAATAGGGCGCATCACGCGAAATATCCCATTGTTTTAAGCCTGCGGCAAACCATTCATCTAATTTATTGGCTACTTCAGTTTGTAGATGCCCATTGCGGGTCCATTCCTTTAATAAAGTCTCAAAGCGTGGTAAATCAAAGAAATAATGTTCTGAATCTTTTTCTACGGGTTTAGCACCGGAAATGGCCGATATGGCATCAATTAGGTCGGTAGGTGCATAGGTTGCGCCACAGGCTTCGCAATTATCGCCGTATTGATCTTTAGCGCCACATTTAGGGCAGGTTCCTTTGACATAACGATCAGGGAGAAACATTTCTTTCAACGGATCATAAGCCTGGCGAATGGTTTTTTTAACAATAGTACCGCCAGCCTGTAGTTTTTCATAAATAGCGGATGCTAAGGCTTGGTTTTCGGGGGAGTGGGTGGTGTGGTAGCAATCATAATCGATGGCAAAACCCTTAAAATCTTGTTCATGGCTTATTTTGATTTCCGCTGTTAATGCCTCGGGGGTAATGCCCATTTGCTCGGCTTTCAACATGATTGGCGTACCATGTGCATCGTCTCCACAGACACTAATGCATTGGATTCCCGACATTTTATGAGTGCGTACCCAGATGTCGGTTTGAATGTGTTCGACTAAATGCCCAAGATGTATATGTCCGTTGGCATAGGGAAGAGCGCTGGTAACCAGCATTTTTCGTTCTGTAGCCATTAATTTTTGGTTTGTTGACATGTTAATTAAACTCCTCATCAACCTGATGGACCTGCATGTGTAAAAACGGCTGATTATAACGTAATTAGGAATTAAATGCTGTAGCTAAGTGATGAGAACGTGGGAATGTCTTGCTGGTAAGAAAAACGCGGCCTAAGCCGCGTCGGGTATTACTAAATTCGCTTAGATTTTGAGCGTACTAGTAGCTTCAGCGTCTACTGAAGGGTCATTTGAAGCTTTAGGAGTAAATAGAGTAGAATGAATTGGTTCTACTGGGGGTTTAGTCTGGGCTGAAGATCCGCCTAACGCATGTGTCACTCTAATGCCACTGTTATCTTCTGGTAGTGGCTCTTCCCGATGAGGGTTTTGAGCAGCAGATTTGGGTTTAAAACACGCATCTTTAATCCAAGAAGCGGTGTTAAACAGCGCAGCGAGAAACGAACTAGCAACAGACGTAGCTGCAAACGCTAAACCAGCAGTAGCGCCAATTTGGAGCAGTGTGTTCGCACCAACGATACCGGCGATTGATAGACCATAAACACTAAAGCTAGCAACAGCAGCTAAAGCAGCAGGCCATAAGAATAAAGTTAAACCAACAGCAGCACTAGCCGCTAAAGAAAGACCTACTGTACCAATTAGAATTTTCTTAAATGAAAGAGCCATGCTTTTCTCCAAAGTTATAAACATCGGGCGAATCATAACAATGATTTTGTAAGCCGTGAACCAAAAATGTTCAGTATGTTGTAACAAAAGTGTAAATTTGCTGATTAATCACGGGTTTTTGCTTTTATAATACACGCATTTAATCCAATTTGGCTATTTTCTGATTCATTGAAGCGGTTTATGAACGGCTTTTAAGGATAGATGCAGTAAATTGTAACTTCTCCACTTATTTTTGATTAAAGTATTCAGTTTAAATTTATTATAAAAGTCATAAGTTTATTTGTATAAAGTAGGATCTGCTACGCCAGCATTAGCAAAACCACGCTTCCTAAAGGTGCAACTGTCACATTGGCCACAGGCTTCTCCGGCATCATTTGCCTGATAACAGGAAACCGTCAGGCTGTAATCCACCCCTAAACTTAATCCTAATTCAATGGTTTTGACTTTACTTAAATGTTGCAATGGCGCATGGATAGTAAATGGATCGCCGCTTACGCCGGCTTTTGTTGCTAAATTAGCTAAAGTCTGAAATGCGGCAATAAATTCAGGGCGACAATCAGGATAATGCGAATAATCAACGGAGCTGGCACCAATATAGATATCACGTGCGCCTATCGATTCGGCAAAGCCTAAAGCCATGGACAAGAAAATGGTGTTGCGCGCGGGAACATAGGTTACCGGAATTTCAACATTTTCTTGAAAATCGGGAACTGCCATAGTGGCATCGGTTAAGGCGGAATTGCGAAATAATTGGGTATCTAAAGTGACTATTTTATGTTCTGTGACCGCATAATGTTGGGCAATGCGGGTGGCTGCAATTAATTCAGCCGTATGCCTTTGTCCATAAGAAAAGCTCATGGCATAACAGGCAAAACCTTGGGCTTTAGCTAAAGCCAAACAGGTAGTTGAATCCAATCCACCAGATAATAACACTACAGCTTTTTTCATTGTCTTTACCCTTAATCTATTGGTGTTTCATGCATCAGGGATTAATTATGCCATAAGCGCGAATTACAAGACGACTTTTTTTCAATCCTGGTGTCAGCCGACCCTACAAAATTGCGCAAAATTAAGTATCAATTCTGTAAATCGGGCAAATCCCTCCTTGTTTGCAAAATAAATGCTATGTTATAAAAAGAAGCACGCTTATTTTTTACGACTATATATAAAGAATGAGTCGTCAATAATACATAACTATCGGGGTGACAAGATGACGACAAGCAGTGGAATACTTCAATCTTATCTCATCACTAACGTTTTTAATACTATAGGCTATGAAGAGTTGCTTGAACATAACCGCGAAAAAAAGGGCGGCGATTTTCTTAGTCCTTTAAGTTTTTATTTAGGTATTTTAGACAAGATTGACCCCGTCATGATTCCCTATATGTTTCAAGAAGGTAATGAGGAATTAAAAAAAAGAAGGGAGCAATTAACTCATGAGCTCATAATCACATATGTGCTGTTGCTCACGCAAAAACACTATGAACTAACACATCAAAAAACAGAAAATAGCAAAACATATGATGCGCAAATTAAACAATGCACAGAGCTTCTAGATGCGCTTAATCCTAGCTGGCAAGCGCGGATTACTAAATGCCCAGAGCAAGCCTATCTCTCTCCTGACAAACCAGTTGCCTGGTGTGGCATTCCCTTGGCGCAAGAATTTGCGGCGAAAATGGTTGCCTTCATGGATCGTAAAACAAAAACAATTACTGATGCATTAGGGGCTTTTAATGAAAAGAGGCTGTATTGGGTTTGGGGTTCCTCATTTATAAAAACCATGCTCAGTTTATTGCCCAACGATTTTTATAATGCGCAGCAAGCAACAGAGGTAATTAAAGCGCCCGATCCTTATACGGGAACGCTAAGCTGGAGCTTATATTATTTTCGCTTTTCGCTGAATTTATTTTTATTACTCAAGCATACGATTAAAGGCCCGTGGATGAGTAAAGAAGAAGGAGATACACCTTGGTCTGAACGTTTTCAGAGCCAATGGGCACAAAGAAAATTTGCCTTGCTGAATGATTCACTGTGGGGTACGGCCAATTTAGTGTGCTTCTTCTGGCTCAATGGTAAGGTTTTAGGGCCTTGGGCCGATGCATTAACCATCGTGCTTTTAGTTTTTGATATCAGTATGGCGTTATGGGATTTTGCGGAACAACAAACCAAACATAATGCAGAAATGGCGCAGTATGATAAAGACATTGCGGCATTAACGACGGCAAGAGGGAAGTTATTATCTGATGCTCTAAAAGAAGCAGAAACAGAAGAAGAGCGAAAATTGGCAGCCTATAAAATGCAAATGCAATTGCAAACCTTAGAGCGTGCAAAAAAACGCTGTTCACGCAACTGGGAACTGCAAAAATTAGGCTTATACAATAACATTGGTTATGCCATCGGTTTGATGTTTGCTTTCATCGTCTTAACGGCACCATTTATGCCTATTACTGCGGCAACCGCAGTAACTTTAGGCATTGTCGGTGCGGTTTTGTGTTTTGCTTTTACGGTAATTAGCAGTGCCATTAAGGGCGGTATTGAAATTTATAAATCACACCACGCGCGAAAAGAAGCAACCATAGAATTTCAAGTGCAGGTTGATTTGCTCAAAGAGAAGTTGAAGGCAAATTCCAGTTTAAATGATAATGAGAAAAAGCTGCTTTACCTGGAAATTAAAAAACTGCAAGCGGAGAGTGAATATCAAAAACAAATGATTGTTTTGCAATCCGTCCAGTTAGTGCGTTCGCTCATGATCGATGTGCTCATTCCGGCGGTTATCTTTTCATGTCTGGTTTTTTTACCCATGGGTATTGGTTTTGCGGCGCTCGGTGCGGCACTCGGTTTAGCGATTGCCTCTAATCTCCTGGTTAATGCCTTATTTGCTCCTGATGCGAAAATGAAGGAATTACCTACTGAGTTTCCCGAGAAGGAATATACTGATTTTTGTAAATTAGTAGTCCGAGAAAGCAGCTTCAAAGAGCAGCATGCATTTTTTAAACCGAAAAAAGCAGAGGAGCACACGTTGCAGAAAAACAACGATGCTTCATATGACGCTGAACCGCCATTGGGTTTGGATGTTAGTTTATAAAATAAAATCTCCTTTTTGCTTGTCTGCAGGAGGGGGATTTTTTCTTGGCAAGTGCTTTTATTTATGCGTTCAAGAATTAAAAAATCACCATTAAAAACAAAGAGTTTAGTTTAATCTAAATCTTTAGCTCGAAGCATAAAAAACTGGCTTTCAAAATCCTCTTCGGTATACTAATGAAAATGAAACTTGGTTGGAGTGTCTTAAATGATAAAGTTCCCTGCCCTGTGTTTATGGCTCCTTTCGCTAAACAGTCAAGTTTTTGCTGCATTTACAGGCATCTGTGATACGAATACAGGGATGTCTGACTCCAATATTTTAGCCTTAAGTTCCCAACCTGGTTTTTGCCAGACTTATGGCTATGAAACAGGTAAACCTGAATGCTTGCATTTGCCGAAAAGTTCATACCAGTCGCAACATCTCACTTTGCACGGCTTATGGCCTAATCAAAATGCCTGTGGTCAACATTATGGTTTTTGCGGGGTGAAACCACAAACGAATCACTGTGATTACTCACCTGTAGCTTTGTCTCCAGAAATAGCGGAGCATTTAAAAAAAATAATGCCAAGCTATAAGTATGGCAGTTGTTTAGAACGCCACGAGTGGAATAAACATGGCAGTTGCCAAACGCGCTCTGCAAATGATTATTTTTCTTTGGCTCAGCGCTTAGTTACCGAAGTGGATCAATCAGTTTTTGGCCAGTATTTAACCAAAAATCAGGGTAAAGCCGTGCCACTGGCTACGTTACGCGCAAAGATCGCCCAGGCTTTTGGTGCTAATAATGCTGGGAAAATCTATCTGGGTTGTAAAAATGGCATACTGGTGGATATTTATATTCAATTACCTGCATTAATACCTTTCGATGAATCTTTGGCGTTGTTAGTTGCGCTGGCACCTAGCTATCAATATCGTGATGCATGTCCACGTACGGTGAACATTTCTGATTTTAATCAAGATGAGTTTGTAGCGATTACCTAAAAGCAAAATAAGGGATGTAGTTATCGCCTGCACTGCCTTGCACATTATGAAAACTTCCTCTAATGTAGAGGAATTATTGATATAGGAATAAAGATTATGCTAAAGCGGTGTTATTCATTGATTTTAATTGCCTTTTTCTTGGCTTCTTGCGCGCATCATGGCGCTAAAAAATCCCCAGTGTCCGCGATGCCCTTATCTTATCAGAGTACCACACAATACAAACAATTAACCGTGTTTAATCGTATCGAGGCACAAGGTCAAATTAATGTTACTTTGCACACGGGATATAGAAAACCGCAAGTAGTGCTCAAAGGTGATCCGCGTGATTTACAACAGGTCAAAGCGGTGGTCGTCCAAAATACCTTGTATTTATCTATAGGTGGTGGTTATCCGCAGCATGGTGCCGTGCATGCGGATATTCAAACACAGTATTTAAGTGGTTTTAGTTACAAAGGTGCTGGTTTAGTTAATGGCAGTCAGATACATTCTAGTGCCTTAGACCTTGCCTTGGCTAATCAAGGCACGACTCAATTAGGTGGTTCTATTGGTTTACGCCGACTTGATATTGCTGGCAATGGGGTGACGGAAATTAGTGGCATTAATACGCCAGCCCTGCAAATTTATTTGCAGGGTAGTCCCAAAGTGCAATTATCGGGGGTAGCAACAGTTACTAATTTAATGATTGATGGTAATGTTTGGTTCAGTTTGTATTGGATCAAAAGTGATGATCTCAAGGTTCGTGCTAATAATAAGGCGCGCATTCAATTAGCCGGTGCGGTCAAGCGCTTGGACTTAGAACTTTGGGGGCATGCTTATTTTAAAGGACGTTATTTGCGCGCACAACGTAGTTTTGTGAAAACGCATGGACATGCTGTTGCGGAAATCTCTTCGGTAAACCATCAAAGTACTTTGGCCAGCGATGCCAGTGATATTTATTATTATAATCTTCCCAATACACGCGCAGACTTCATGGCTTATGATGGCTCTGTCTTAGACATGCGAGAATGGGATCGCATTAATCTACGTGACTTTGATCGTTACAACAAACAGTTTCCTTAATCGGTGTCGCTCATGCGGTATGTTTCCCTCATGAGCGAGCAAAGCCAGGTTAGAGCGAATTAATACAATCAATAATCTGACTCAGATCATTATCCAAAGGCAAAACATGGGCAGAGTTTCCTAACCAATGGATGGATGTATTGGCTAAATTACAAAATAGCTCTTCTACTTCGGATGATGAAACCACCTTATCTTGCGCACCTAAAAAAAGATCCACCGGTGCCTTAGGTGCTATCCATTGGTGATCCAGCACCAAATGAAACATTTCCATTATAGTGGCAATTGACAGCTTTTTGTAAGAAATTTCTGCATGCTCATCAGTAACTAAATTCCCTGCGGCGCCGCGTATTTCCATAAAACCAAGGTGTTGTAATACCCTTGCTAATTTTAAATAGCGCGCCACATTCATCTTTAATTTTAAGGCCGGGGCTAAGAGAAAAATATGATTAAATGCAAAATGTTCACTCAACTTACAGGCGATTAAACCACCCATAGACAGGCCAATAATATCAACTTTTTTGTATTTTTTGCATAATTCATCACAAATCCTAGTCGTATAGCTAAGCCAATCGGTTGATTTTGTTTGTGAAAATGCGTCAATGCTTGAGCCATGTCCGGGGAGCGCTGGACAGACAATTGCATCATAATTTTTTAATTGGGGGATAAGATAGCGATAAACCGCAGGGGAAGATGAAAAGCCATGGAGGAGCAGTACCGCACGCCCCACACTTTTTCCACGTTGATCAATGGGTTTTAGCAGCGCAAAATCATCTTCTTTTAAGTCCGCTAATTGTTTCCCGCGGCGCATATAGCGAAAGTCATTTTTGTTCATAGATCCTTCGTTTTGCAAAATTTGTGTAAATTGTTATTAATGCTAAATCTATTCAACGCATCATCTTGCTATGATCTTGCTTTATAGTCAAATTAATTGTCTGTGCTTAGATAAATACAGCATTGTACAAATTAAAAACTATCTTCTACACTTAATATAAAGTAATAATGATACTTCCTTTGGTGGTATTATTTTGAGGATTTTAATTATGCCAGCCGATTCGCCAACCCCAGAAACTAGTGCAAATTTAAAAACCAATGCACCTCAACCTACTCAGGAGGTTGCTCCAACACCAACTCCTACCCCTGTTCCTGATGAGGACGTTGCTAAGGATGAGAACGAAGACGCAAAACAGCAATCTTCCGAACAAGCGCAAAAACCTAAGCCTGGCAATGAGGAAAAGAAGAAAGAAGAGAAGGATAAGAAGCATGATCCCATGTTGCAGTTGGTGGATGAGCTTGAAAGTTTTGTTAGAGAGACCAATAAACAAATAACTGACTTTATCAAAGATAAAGGTAAAGCGGCTTGGGATAGCCTCCAAAATACGCAACCGATGAAAACATTGAATGGCGCTCTTGATGAAGCAAAGCAGTTTATGAATGATAAAATCGATCAAAAAGTTGATAGTGTATATAATTCTACAGCGGTGACGGCTGCGAGAGATGCTGTTAATGGTATTAAAGATAAAATTACTAACTCCTTTAGTGATTTGATGAATTCTGCTGCGAATTCGTTTGCCAATGCTGTGCATAAGGCCGTGACCCCCAGCCAAAAAAACGTTGGTCCATCTAATGATGAGATGGGGCAACTTGCAAATGATGAGCAAGCTACTGCTTTACCCGGTGAAACATCAAGCACGGGCGAAACAGCGCAAGCAGATGAGGGCGCTCAATTAACTCAATCCGCCGATACTGCATCCGCAAGCACTTCTGATATGGCGAACACTTTTGGTGGGGACGGTTCTCTTGACGAGAATGATGCCGAAGTGTCATCCACGTCTAAGCCTACGGTAGGTGCGGACGAAACAGAAACGGCAACAGAAGGTATAAAAAATGCAATATAAACTAGTACTCTTTCCAAGAGGTTATGACAGGTTGAGCGCCTCATAAGCTCGTGTCAATTTAGCACGAGCTTTATCTAAATCAAACATCCACTTAATCGTTGCTTTCTCATTATTTCTAGCATTCTCCCATGAACTAAGCTCATTTTTAAGCATTTCCCAATCTGCGATTCTTCGATCAAGGCATTGCTGGTTCATATTACCAATTTCAATTTCAACCATATTTAACCAACTGGCATGTTTGGGTGTGTAATGAAATTCTATTTTACGCAGAATACGGCGTGCCTCTTGAGGGGCAAAAGTTTTGTATAATGATGCTGGATTGTGGGTGTTTAAATTATCAAGCACAAGGCGTATTTTTTCTGCATTCGGATAATGTATATCGACTAGCTCCTGCATACACTCAGCAAAATCTTTGGCTGTTTTTTGTTCGGTTACTTTTGCTTTTCTCCATCCTCGATGCCGGTCAAAAAACAAAAAAATATTCGCCGTGCCTACCCGTCTGTACTCATAATCCTGCTTTGCTGTTTGACCAGGACTGGCTGGTATGGGCTCTCGAGTATCAGCTATCATTTGCTTCATTGCTTCGTCAAAGTTAACAACAGGCTGTAAAGGATTCTCAGGTTCTGCATATAAATCAAGTATCTCTTCCATATGTGCTACATAATCTGCATCAAACTTTGGTATACACCACATTTTTTTTTGCCAAGGTTTGATTTCTTTTTCTTTTAGACGGCTTCGGATAGTTTCAAGTGAAATGCTCTCTAAATCGGTCAATGCAATCAGGCGATCAGCAAGTAATTGCAGCGTCCATCGCGAACGCCCTTTGGGCGCATCACTACAAGCAATGGACACTAATTGAAATCAAATCCAATAAAAATTTTCGTTCTGATTCATTAAGTTCTACGATATATTTGACGTTCATACCCTGATCCATAAGGTTTAATTACATGACATCTGATCATAAAACTCATCACTTGTCGATCCTAATAGCAGAACAAATAGATGAAAAAATTTACACGGAAAAGCAGGGGCAATACTTGGCTTTTATCTATTACTACACAAAAATTAATGGGCAACCACCCGCTGAAAATGACATGCAACGATATTTTAATGTCTCACCACCATCCGTTCACCGCATGATTGTTGAGCTTGAGAAAAAAAACTTGATAGAACGTGAAAGAAAAAGATCGAGAAGTATCAAAATTCGGGTAGCTATTGGACAATTACCTCAACTAACTTGATGCCTCAAACGATCTTTTTCCCTTGGAAAGAGTACTAGGAGTTGTTGACCTTTCTACTGTCTTGCCAAAATGAGTTGATTTTCTGTGCTCCGATGCGTACCTACTTGATGTATGCTCTGCTTCGGTGCTCGAAAATGAACCTATTTTGGCTCAATCTAGCGAAATGGCAACAGACCCTAATTACCGCTTAGTAATTTATGCGGTAAACTTTCAATTCGACCAGCCTGAGTGACGACAAGGTAATTTAGCTTGCGTTGTAGCTCACTGATGGTATCGGCACCTGCGTAGGTAAGACCTGATCTTAAACCGCCAACGATATCGCCAATAATTGCATCAGGATTGTCTTTGAATGGTACTTCGGTAGCCACACCTTCAGCCGTTTTCCACTCATGCATTTGCCCCAAAAAGTCTTCCTGTGCTTCTTTGGAGGCCATGCCTCGGTAACGTTTTACTTTACTGCCATCTTCTTTTTGAATTATGTCACCGGGAGTCGGTGCGGTGCCTGCCAACATCCCGCCGATCATGACAAAATCGGCCCCAAAAGCTAAGGCTTTGACAATGTCACCAGAGGTTTTGATGCCGCCATCGGCTACAATGGAGCGGTCAGCGCGCGAGCAATCTTGGATGCAGGTTAACATGGGGACGCCAAAACCGGTTTTAATCCGCGTGCTGCAAACAGAACCACCGCCAATACCGGCTTTAATGATGTCCGCACCGCACGAAGCAAGATAATCAGCACCGGCATAGGTTGCCACATTACCGGCCATAATGCAGCGATCTTGAAGTAGATGGCGTAAGCTTTTTAGCGTTTTACCAACATACTTCGCATGAGCATGAGCCACGTCGACGCAGAAGTAATCAGCACCCGCATCACGCAATGCCTCAGCGCGCTCTAATTCTGCTGTAGTACAGCCAATAGAAACAAAAACAATCCCCGAACATTTTTTAAATTCCTGGATGTTTTCGTCCACGCTCATGAAACGATGTAACGCCCCCATTGCTCCTTTACTGGACATAAAGTTAGCCATAGTGCTTTCCGTAATGGTATCCATATTGGAGCTGATTACCGGGAGTTCCAAGGTTAATTTAGCCAAGCGGTCTGTGCTTGTGGTATCCACCACGCGTCTTGATTCGTGGTGGTTGTAAGAAGGAACAAGTAGAACATCATCAAAAGTGATGGCTTGATCAGACATGGTGCATCCTCGTAAAACGCATACTATAAATGTTCTGCTGCATAAAATGCAAGTCTTGAACGCTCGCCTCGCGTTAAACTCATATGCGCGCTGTGCTCCCAATGTTTAAAACGATCTACGGCAAAGGTCAATCCCGATGTGGTTTCACTCAAATAAGGGGTGTCAATTTGTTTAATGTCACCCAGGCAAACAATTTTGGTGCCAGGACCTGCGCGCGTAACCAAGGTTTTAATTTGTTTTGCGGTTAAGTTTTGCGCCTCATCAATGATAATGTAGCGATTTAAAAACGTACGGCCACGCATAAAATTTAATGAGCGAATCTTAATTTTATTTTGTAATAAGTCCTGAGTTGCGCCACGTCCAAAACTACCGCCTACTTGCGAACTGTGCAGCACTTCCAGGTTATCCATAAGTGCCCCCATCCACGGAGTCATTTTTTCTTCTTCAGTACCTGGTAAGAAACCAATGTCCTCGCCAACCGGAATGGTCACCCGTGTCATTAAAATCTCGCTGTAGCGATTTTGATCCAGGACTTGCGTTAGTCCTGCGGCAATAGTTAGCAAGGTTTTTCCTGTGCCCGCAGGGCCTTGTAGGGTAACAAAATCAATATCGGGGTCTAGCAGTAAATTGAGCGAGAAGTTTTGTTCTCGATTTTTGGCAGTAATTCCCCATACAGAGTGCTTTGTTTGCGTGTAATCACGTACTAATTGGATAACCGCTTGCTCATGATCCAGTTTTTTGACGATGGCTTGAAATTGATTATCTTCAGTACTAATGCAATCGTTGGGGTTCCATTGATTGATTAAGGGGCCGGCAACTTTATAAAAGGTTTTGCCACTTTCTTGCCAGGAGCCCATATCTTTCGCATGCGTATCCCAAAAATTGTTGTCTAATATATGTAAGCCGCGATGCAAGAGATTAACATCATTGAGTACCTGGTCGTTGTAATAGTCTTCAGCAGGAATACCCAGTATTCCTGCTTTGATGCGTAAGTTGATGTCTTTAGAGACGATAATGACTTGTTTTGCGCTCTGGTATTTCTTTTGTAAGCCTAAGGCGGTTGCTAGGATGGTATTATCTACTTTATGCCCGGGGAGGGTGGTAGGAACTACCAGATCAAATTCATCTGTTTGGAAGAAGAGTTTGCCACTACTATTTTTTTTGTCTGAGTTGATGTAGCTGGGGATTGGTAGCCCTGAGACAATTTGTTCATGCGAGGCGTTGCTCATCAGCTCGACTAACATGCGGTTTGTTTGTCTTACGTTACGCGCAACTTCAGAGATCCCGGTCTTATGGTTGTCTAATTCTTCCAGCACCACCATCGGTAAATAGATATCATGCTCTTCAAAATGATAGATGGCCGTTGGATCGCTCATTAAAATGTTCGTATCAAGTACAAACAGTTTTTTATGTGTATTGCTAGTATCCATGATTCACCTCAGTCATATATCTACGTCGCAAACAGGCGACTTCGATGGGAGTAATATCCTTTTGTATTAACTCTCATTGTGCTAAGGCTAAGTGCTTGAGTCAAGAATAATATTTTTATTTTACCATGCCCTTGCAAGCGCTTTAGAAGGATAGTAACAGGCTATTTTAACGCATTTAGCACTTCGTCAACATGGCCTTTCACTCGTACTTTGCGCCATTGGTGGGCGAGTTTTCCTTGCGGATCAATGATAAATGTACTGCGTTCTATACCACGTACTTGCTTGCCGTACATGGATTTCATTTTGATTACATCAAACAATTGACATAATTGCTCTTCAGCATCACTAATTAGCTCAAAGGGGAAGTTTTGTTTGGCTTTAAAATTTTCATGTGATTTTAAGCTATCACGGGAAATCCCAAAGACTTGCGCATTTAAAGCTTGAAATTGGGCATACGCATCTCTAAAGTCCTGACCTTCTGTGGTGCAACCTGGCGTTGCATCTTTAGGGTAAAAATAAAGAACAACATATTGGCCTTGATAATCATTTAAATGCGCGTTCATGCTGCTGGTTGCTGCGAAAGCAAAATTAGGTACAAAGTCACCGATATTCATTAGTCCCTTCCTGTTTTCTTTATAATGCGCGATCGATCGCGTTGCCATTCACGATCTTTGATCGAGTCGCGTTTATCATGCTCTTTTTTACCTTTAGCCAGAGCAATTTTTATTTTGATCTTATTTTTTTTCCAATACAAAGATAATGGCACGATGGTGTAGCCTTGACGTTCTACGCTACCGATTAAATGATTTAATTCTTTGCGATTTAACAATAACTTGCGTGTACGAGTAGGGTCGGGAATGGTATGCGTTGACGCGGTCAGTAATGGTTGAATCTGGGCGCCGAGTAGGAAGGCTTCTCCGTACTTGATAATGACGTGCGCATCAGACAAATTTACTTTTCCTGCACGTAAGCTTTTGACTTCCCAGCCTTCAAGCACAAGGCCTGCTTCATATTGTTCTTCAAGGTAATAATCAAAACCTGCCTTGCGATTCAGTGCGATGCTTGAATCGGATTTTTTTTTGCTTGTCATATTTAAGATGCCTGCTGCGTTTAGTCACTTCTCAATAATCCTCGGAAAAAATCCCTGTAGGGGTATGGGGGTTGCCCAAACTTATTGAGAAGTTACTGCGTTTATTCCTTGACGCGATCGTGTTTGTAATCCAATGGTAATTGAGGATAGACGCGCTCCAAATGTTCGTCAACTGCTACCCGATTATCAAAAACAAAACACTGACCTTCCCAGAGTGACTTTTCTGTGACCATTTTTTCAATGTAATTTAGGATGCCATCATGTAAATGGTACACGTTTGGGAAGCCTAAATCTTTTAAATAGGCAGTTGATTTTTCACAGCGTATACCACCAGTACAGAACATGGCAATTTTTTTGTCTTTTTTATCGATTAAATGGGCTTGCACGTACTCAGGGAAATTCCTGAAATTTTCTGTATTTGGATTAATGGCATTTTTGAAGGTGCCTAATTCAAACTCATAATCATTACGGGTATCGATGACGACCACATCAGGGTCTTTAATTAATTCGTTCCATTGTTCTGGATCAAGATAAGTCCCTACGGATTTCAATGGATCGACATCGCCGATGCCCATGGTCACAATTTCTTTACGAAGTTTTACCTTAGATTTTTCAAAAGGATTTTCTTTATCAAAGGTTTCTTTGAATTTTAAGTCTGCCAAACGTTGGTCTTGATGCATGACGATATAAAAATGGTCCATGTCTTCGCGTGTGCCCGCAAAGCTACCGTTAATTCCTTCAGACGCTAATATAATCGTACCTTTGATATGATGTTCGTGCATTTTAGCCAATAACGGCTCGCGCATGCGTTCATAGTCTTCCAAAGAAACAAATTTATAAAATGCGGCAATGACGATTTCTTGCATTGTACTACCTGAAATGTAAGCAAAATATTCGGCGAAAATTACCATTTACTCACAATTTAATCAATAGGCATGAATAAAATGCACCTTAGATCTAGTTCTTTTCGCCTGGCTTGCGGATGGAATAAAAGAGAATCCACTTTATTTAAATGGCCCCGATTCGTTGACAAAAAATAAGCAGAGATCATACTGTTATATACTAAAACAAAAAGTTTTGGGGTTCGCGAGGATGCTGTCTGTCTTACTATTTATAAGGAGATAATATGGTGAACTACATTCGGATGTTTCGTTGGTTTTTCGTTCTTTTCTTGTGTGTCCCCTTGGTTGGCTATGCGGCTACTCCCGTAAAATCTATGGTTGTTTTTGGTGATAGCTTGTCGGATACGGGAAACACCACCCATCTGCTTAAAAGTTTACGCCAAGAAGATGATCCCTCCTTTTTAGTAACCCCGTTTAAAACTTTTGTCTTGAATAAGATGGTTGAATTTGCCGATGAATATTATGTTCCACAAATGGTTCTTGATTCAGGTATGGCGGTTGTTACTGACTTTTTTGATCAAGAGCTGGCACCTTATATCGCGAATTTAGTCAGTAAAATTAAATTAGTTCCGGTATTGCCGGGGCAGCCTTATTGGAATTCACGTTTCTCCAATGGCCGAGTATGGAATGAGTATCTGGCTGAAATGATTTCAATACCTCAAGAGGATATTGATGTGTATTTGAACCGCTCCTTTGGCGGTAGTTGGACGGCTACTTATGATTATCAGTTAACTGTTTGGAATTTAATTCGTCATCCATTGGGCTCCATTAAAAACCTGATCGTGGGTAAGTTGGTTCCTCCAAGTCTGGGCTTAGCGGTACAAGCTTATTTGCTGGAGCATCAAAATCTGAGTGATGAAACCTTATTTTTTATTTTCTCCGGGAATAATGATTACATCAACGTTTTATACTTTGAAGATAATTACAATACGTCGGTAATGAGCACTTATATTGATAATGTGCTTTCTGGCCTGGCTTCTTCCGTTGCTAAATTAACGAATGCTGGTGCGCGACGCTTTGTCATTATGGGGCTGCCGCATTTGGGAGAAACTCCGCGCATGAGCAATACCAGCGATCGCGACGTATTGAATGCCGCGGTTGATATTCATAATAAACGCTTACAAAACCACATCAAAGAGTGGCAAACAGTCTACCCTGAGGCTAATTTTTTGTATGTTGATATGAGCGAATATTTAGATCGCGCCTTAAAACACCCGGAAAATTACGGGTTTACTAACATTACTGAGGCGTGCATTGATGTGAAATTGCCGATGTACGATGCCTTACGCTCCTCACTTTTTGCGAATAACTTTGTGCTACGTTATGCACAGGTGTTGCTGTATAAAGATAAGAATTTTGCTGCCGGGGAGAAGAATTATCATGTATGCGGCACTCCGGAGCAGTATTTATTCTGGGATGAGATTCATCCAACGACGCGGGGACATAGCTTTATTGCTTATGAAGTCTGTAACGCAATGAGAGACCATGGGTACTCCGTAACCTGTCAAAATCCCACTAATTAAATGAGCGTGCCTAAACAGTACCTGCGTATTGTTTGGGCACGGTATTTGTGCGCTCTGGTTCTTAGTGCATGCAGGGTTTGCAATAAAGCTTAATCATTATTTTTGAGAACAATAGCTGTGCTATAATAACCTTTAGTGATTTCTTCATGTTTGTGGCATAATTCGTATTTTTTGTTTATAAAATAGTTCGTTGCGTGATGATGGAAACGAGGAGCATATTATGTGCGGGATTATGGGAGCAGCTTCTGAAAAGGATGTCAGTAAGATTTTATTGGAGGGTCTGCGTCGCTTGGAATACCGTGGCTATGATTCTGCAGGCATTGCGGTAATTGATGTGCATTCGCATCTGACACGGGTGCGAATTCAAGGAAAAGTACAGAATTTGGCTGAGGCGATGCTTGAAACAGCGATCGCTGGCAATATCGGTATTGCTCATACTCGCTGGGCAACCCATGGTAAACCTTCTGAGCAAAATGCCCACCCTCATTTATCGCATGGTGAAATTGCTTTAGTGCATAATGGCATTATTGAAAATCATGATCGCTTACGCCAGGAATTAATTGCCAAGGGCTATGTTTTTACTTCAGAAACTGATAGTGAAGTTGCTGTTCATTTGGTGCATCATTATTACACGCAATCGAAAAATTTATTAGCAGCGGTGCAAAGCGCTGCAGCCGATATGCATGGAGCTTTTGCTTTAGGGGTGATTCATCAGCACTGCCCCTCTGAATTAGTTGCCGTTCGTAAAGGCAGTCCTCTAGTCCTTGGTTTGGGCAGAGGCGAAAATTTCATCGCCTCTGATGGACTGGCATTAAAATCATTTGCACAATCAGTGATGTATTTGGAAGAAGGGGATAGTGCGCTTATTACGGCAAAAAAAATATCCGTGTATAATGCGTCCAGAGCCCCCGTGCAGCGTCCTACTCATTTGTTAAATAGTGATTCGGAAACGGTTAGTAAAGGACCTTATCGTCACTTCATGCTGAAAGAGATTTGTGAGCAGTCGCAGGTGCTTGCTGATACGGTAGAGGGACGCGTGAGCAGTATGGAGGTGCTTAGGTCGAGTTTTGGCGAGCGCGCATCGAATGTATTTCCATTAGTGAAACAAATTCATATCGTTGCCTGTGGCACCAGTTATCATGCGGGTATGATTGCTAAATATTGGTTGGAATCTTTGGCGGGTTTACCAACACAAGTAGAGATTGCCAGTGAATATCGCTATCGTGATGTCGTTGTGCCTAAAGACACTTTATTTATCACTGTATCGCAATCCGGTGAAACAGCAGATACACTAGCCGCCTTGCATAAAGCAAAATCGCTGGATTATCTAGCTAGTTTAGCTATTTGTAATGTGGCAACGAGCACTTTAGTTCGCGAAGCCGATTGTGTCTTCTTAACCCGAGCAGGTATTGAAATTGGCGTTGCTTCTACTAAAGCATTTACTACGCAATTAGCGGCATTCTTAATGTTAGCTGCTGCTCTGAGTCATGATGAGCGTGCGCAGGATGTATTGCAACAATTACAAGAATTGCCTGCTTGTTGTGAACGAATATTACAAATGAATGAAGAAATTGAAGACTTGGCTGCCTTATTTGTTAATAAGGCTAATGCTTTATTCCTAGGGCGCGGTGTGCAATATCCAGTCGCTTTAGAAGGGGCCTTAAAGCTTAAGGAAATTTCATATATTCATGCCGAAGCTTATCCTTCGGGTGAGTTAAAGCACGGTCCATTGGCCTTAGTTGATGAAAACATGCCAGTGATTGCGGTGGCACCTAATGATGAGTTATTAGATAAATTAAAATCTAATTTACATGAAGTAAGTGCACGTGGTGGTCAATTATTTGTCTTTGCGGATGATGCTCAGACATGGAATACAAAGGGTACCCGTTTGATTAAGGTTCCTACTTGTGGTTCCTGGATTGCACCTATAGTTTATACAATTCCTTTGCAGTTATTAGCTTATCATGTTGCGGTTGCTAAAGGTACTGACGTGGATCAACCACGCAACCTTGCCAAATCAGTAACTGTTGAGTAATAATGTGGCGATTTTTTATCATGTTTTTCGGGGAAGTAAATGACTCAAGAGATGTTGACGTCAGCAACGATTATTGCGCACGAACTTAAAATTAAAGTAGCGCAGGCAGAAACCACTATTCGTTTGTTGGATGAGGGAGCAACAGTGCCTTTTATTGCGCGCTATCGTAAAGAGGCTACTGAAGGATTAGATGATGTGCAATTACGTTTTCTTGCAGAACGTTTGCTTTATTTGCGTGAGTTGGATGAGCGTCGTGGAGTGGTGTTACAATCCATTCGTGAACAAGAGAAATTAACTCCAGAATTGGAAAAAAGTATTCTTGCTGCGGACACCAAAACGCGTCTTGAAGATTTATATTTACCCTTTAGACCGAAACGTCGTACTAAAGCGCAAATTGCGGTGGAAGCCGGATTAGAGCCACTTGCACAAGCGATTTGGCAGGATCCTACGTTGGATCCCGATGTGCATGCATTACAATTTATTAATGCGGAAATGGGCATTGACGATGCAAAAGCGGCATTAGACGGTGCGCGCCACATCTTAATGGAGCATTTTGCTGAAGATGCGGATCTAATTAATGAATTACGTGAATACTTATGGCAGCATGCTGTAGTCAAATCAGTAGGCAGTTCTAAGAAAAAAGAAACAGTAAATAAATTCTCTGATTATTTCGATTACGCCGAAGCTATTAAAAAAATCCCTTCACATCGCGCTTTAGCCTTATTCCGTGGCCGTCGTGAAAGTGTGTTACAGGTTAGTTTAACGCTGCAAGAACATGATTTATCTTATGGTGAAGATAAATTGGCGGCTCATTTTAATATTACAGATAAACAAAGAGCGGCCGATGCATGGTTACTTGAGACTGTACGCCTTACCTGGAAAGTTAAATTATTTACGAAGCTTGAGTTGGAACTATTGACGCGATTACGTGAAAGCGCCGATGAAGAAGCGATTAAAGTATTTTCGCGCAATCTGCGTGATTTATTACTTGCCGCTCCTGCAGGCCCACAAATCACAATTGGCCTTGATCCGGGCATTAGAACTGGGGTTAAAGTGGTCGTGGTTGATTCAACAGGAAAGCTTTTGGATTTCAGCATTATTTACCCTTTTGCGCCACAAAATGAATGGCATCAATCCATTACTGATTTGGCAAAATTGGCCGCAAAATATCAAGTGAACCTGCTCAGTATTGGAAATGGCACCGGCTCGCGTGAAACCGAGCGTTTGGTTGCTGATTTAATCAAAATGTATCCTGATCTAAAACTGACCAAGGTTATTGTGAGTGAAGCTGGGGCATCTGTTTATTCTGCGTCAGAAATTGCAGCTCGGGAATTTCCTGATTTAGACGTAACTTTAAGAGGCGCTGTTTCTATTGCTCGTCGTCTGCAAGATCCCTTGGCTGAATTAGTGAAAATAGAAGCCAAATCAATTGGTGTGGGGCAATACCAGCACGATGTGAATCAAACGCGTCTGGCACGCTGCCTTGATGGTGTTGTTGAAGATTGTGTGAATGTGGTAGGTGTTGATATCAATATGGCTTCAGCGGCGCTGTTGTCGCATATTTCGGGTCTTAACGATACTCTGGCAAAAAATATTGTCCAGTATCGTGATGAACATGGCGCATTTAGCAACCGTATGCAATTAAAGAATGTTAATCGTATGGGGGAAAAAGCATTCCAGCAAGCAGCAGGATTCTTGCGCATTATGAATGGTGATAATCCGTTGGATGCCTCGTGCGTTCATCCTGAAGCTTACTCTTTAGTTGAAAAGATTAGTACTGAGAAGAATATTGGTATCTTAGAGCTAATTGGCAATAAGGATGTATTGCACAGTGTTAATGCAAGCCATTTTGTCGATGATCAATATGGTCTGCCTACGATTAGAGACGTGCTGCGTGAATTGGAAAAACCAGGTCGCGATCCACGCCCTGAGTTTAAAACTGCGCAATTTAAAGAAGGTGTTGAAGACATCAATCATTTACATGAAGGCATGATTCTTGAAGGGGTTGTAAGTAACGTTACTAATTTCGGAGCCTTTGTTGACATTGGTGTGCATCAGGATGGTTTGGTGCATATTTCTGCAATGACTAATAAGTTCATTACCGATCCCCGTACGGTTGTTAAAGCCGGCGATATCGTTACGGTGAAAGTCGTTGAGGTGGACAAAGAGCGTAAACGTATTGGTTTGAGCATGAAATTAGATGACAGTGCTTCTGCGCCACTAGTTAAGAAAAAAGCCAAAGCGCCTGATGCGAAAAAGCCAGAAGTTAAACGCACAGAACATAAGAAAAAACCTGAGCTGGCTAAAAAAGCGGAACCGGTTAAGAAGACCGTATTTAATACCGCAATGGCCGATGCTTTAGCTAAATTAAAACGTAACTAAAGGAAAATACCCTCTCCTGGCAATGGGAGAGGGCTAGGAGGAATAATGACTAATTCTCCAAAAGGTGAGTTGACTATCCAAACGCTGGCAATGCCGGCAAATACGAATGCGAATGGCGATATTTTTGGTGGATGGATTGTCTCGCATATGGATTTAGCCGCCGGTGTTTTAGCAAAAAAAGTAGCTTTAGGGCGGGTGGCAACGGTTGCGATTCATTCAATGGCTTTTTTAAAGCCAGTGCATGTGGGTGATTTAATCAGTTGTTATGTAACCCTAATCAAACAGGGTAATACCTCGATGACAATGAGTGTTGAAGTATGGGCTCTCCCTGCAACACAAAGCGATCCTTATCAAGTGACAGAAGGTGTTTTTATTTTTGTCGCAATTGATGATGACGGTAGGCCAAGACAGGTACCTAAAAAAATATGACCAATGATTCGGTAGAGCTACAACGTTTACTTTCTGAGATGGCTACTTTAATTGAACAAAAGGCGGATCCAGAACCTCAGTTATATACTTTATTTTTTCAACAACCAGAGCTAGCATTCCAGTTAATTGAGATTATTTCTAAGTTAGAAGAACAGCTTGATGAAGGGCTTTCTGCTTATTCTGCCTGCGTTTTTGCACTTGATATCTGTGTTGCCCAACTTCAGGGTGCTGCTGATGCCAGTAACAAAGTAAGTGCCAAAACACTAAATCAATTGATGAATCATTTGGCTGAAATCATTAACACACAAGAGCATAGTCTAAGTTTTTGGTTGCCCGTATTAAATTCGTTCTATGAAGCCCATGTTGAGTTAACTGATGATTTAAAAAATGCTTATTTTGATTTGGCCAGCCAGGAAGAGGATTTGACTCCTGATGATGGCGAGTTATCCCATTTGGATGCGATTCGTGATTTAATTCATGAATTATCCGATCTTTCTGTTTTTGAAATCGCGGAAAATTTTTTCGCGCAAAGTTATGCCATGCCCGCCGATTTTTTTGCTGATTTGATTTTGGATTTGTACAGCATTGAAGAGGGCGCGGACATTGGTTTATTTACTTTGTTACATCCCAAAGCCGATGTGCGCGAAGTGGCGATAACCACATTGGGACTTATTATCAATAAAGTTTCTTTTTCCTCTATTTCGCTGTCGCGACTACAGACCATTATGAGCTGGTATCCAGAAAGTTATCATGCCTTGTTTAATAGTTGGATTAAGATTCAACGCAAAAAAGGTGTGGTGTTTGCTCCTGAACCTGAAGGAGCAAAGGCCAGTATCAAGGCGACCGAAGTTGATGGTACGGGTTCACAAGGTATTTTCATCCACGCCCGTAAAAATCGCAAACACAGACTCTGTGGTTTACTACTGAAATATGACTTAGGCCTTAAGGATGCCTGGATAACCCCGGCTATTTCCGCCAAAGAAGTAGTGGATTATTATAGTCAGGCCTTTGATGAAAATGTGACTTTGCGTGATGTGGATTTAGATTATTTCATCATGATGGTTGAGCATTTCCTGGCGATAACCGTTGAACAAAATGAAATTCCGCATGTGCATTTCTTAGAGATTCAGGAATTGTTAGGCGTACGTTTGCGCCCCAATAAATTAGATTTAGAACATCTTTTTACACAATTTAGCGTACAAATTACACCGTTTACCCAAGAGGTAATTTCTGCATCATTGCAACGTTCAAAATCCTGGCTAAAAAGCAAATCATTCACTGAATCTTGGTATTTGGAAAATGCTTTAATTGATAAAATCGTCAATCACAATAGCAGTTTTGTTGATGGTATTAGAGTATGTCGCTTAGAAGCGGCTATGGATGCTGTATTTGCTGACGAAATGGAATTGCATCGTGATAAATGGCAATTTCATTTTCTCTGGATTGCCTTATGGATGAAAGCCAAAGCACGTCTGAATGAAAAAATATGGCGTGATAGTTTTCTTATTGCTTATACCATTCATGAGGGTACACCACTGAAAGATATTCCGGTGCTGCAAGAAATTTGTCACCAGACGGTCATTAATAGCGTGGAAACAATGCAAGAACGCAGGACGCATTTGAGTCAAGAGTAGCTCGGGCTTTCACTGCCATTAAGTTAAGCCTTTTATGCTGCAAATCTTCCAGAACCTGTCGTCCCCGCGTAGGCGTCAAGCTAAGGAAAAAAAGCCCATAAACGCCATCCAGACCCGTTCGGGCTGAGTATAGACAAGGTTAATCTCCTTAAGTTAACGCCTCTGCGCGAGTGACAGATTTCCTTAACTTAATGGCAGAGAGGGGACCCTTAATCTTTATATGGATTCTATATGTTGCAAATTAAGTCAAAAGAATACATCAATTATGTCGATGGATTAAGAGCTTTTGCTGTAGTCGTCGTCTTATTATTTCACCTTAATTTTCCTGTTATCACCGGCGGCTTTGTTGGGGTGGATGTTTTTTTTGTGATTAGTGGTTTTTTAATTACCCGCTTAATCGTTAAGGAATTGGAGCAAACGGGGACGTTTAATGTTATTAATTTTTATTGCCGACGGATTAAAAGAATTTTTCCGGCCCTCTTTTTTGTTTTGTTTTGTACACTAATCGCCGGCCTTATTTTATTTGCGCCGAGCCACTTACGTGCGCTGGGGCGTTCTATGGCAACGGCGGCGCTTTCCTTATCCAATTGTTTGTTTTGGCTAGAAAGTGGTTATTTTAATGCAACGGCTACCTATAAGCCGTTATTGCATACCTGGTCTTTAGGCGTTGAAGAACAATTTTATTTTATTTGGCCCTTCATTTTATTTTTAGTAGCGCGCAAAGGGCACCTAAAATGGCTGCCGCTTACCATTGGTGTGCTGGGTTTATTTAGTCTTAGTCTAAATCTTGTTTTTCAGAAAAGTCACCTTACGGCGCTGTATTATCTGATGCCCTTTCGCTTTTTTGAGTTTTGTATTGGTGCCTTAATGGTTTGGCTAATCAAATTCAGGCCCAAATGGAACGTGCTGACCGAGCTGTTTTGCCTCTTAGGTTTAGGCATGATGCTATTCTCTGTTTTAACCTTTAGCAAGGATACGCTTTTCCCTTCTTATAATGCCTTAATTCCAACCCTAGGTGCGGCGTTGGTTATTTATGCCGGTAGCGCAAACTATGCCGGTTGGCTTTTTTCCAATAGGATGTCCGTAGCCCTTGGGTTAATCAGTTACTCCTTGTACCTGGTGCATTGGCCAATTATCGTGTTTTACTCGTACTTTACTTCAGCCGAAATCACCTCACTGAGCGCCCAGTGCCTAGTGATATTTTGTTCGATTCTGGCGGCAATGTTTACCTATTATTACATCGAACAGCCGTTTCGACACGCTATTGTTAAAGATAAAAAAGCGCAACAGCTACTGATTTACAAATGGATTCCTGGTATTGCGGCAACTGCCTGTTGTGGTCTTGCTTTGTACTTGAGTAACGGCTTACAGTGGCGTATTCCCCAACTTAAGGGCGCGCAATTTAGCCCCGGACAAATTGCTTTAGACTATCATAAGGCGCATTTTGGTGGCCAAGGTTTTGCCTACCCCTTTGGTTGGACCCATAAAACAAAACAGGACATTCCTGATATTGTCTTACTTGGTGACAGTCATGCGCAAATGCTGCAGTATGGCTTGGCGCAGGAAATTGCTAAACCTTACCATAAATCGATTTATATGGCTGGTTCTAGTTGTTTGATTTTACCGGGCTTATCGCGCACGACCCCAGGTGATGATTGGAATAGTATTTGTCCGAATGTATTAAAACAAGCCTTGACCCAATTAAATAAAAAATCTGATTCAATCCTGATTTTGTCGCAATATTGGTTTTTTCAAATTTTAATGGCCAGTGATTTAAACAGTGCGCAACCATGGCATATTGATTTAAACAGCATTAAAAAACACAACTATCAGCCATTGTTGCGTAAATTGGATAAACTACGGCGATTAATTGGTAATCGGACGTTAATTATTATCGGTGATGTTCCTGGTGCCGGCATTAACGATTCGTTTGCCTGTTTAACTCGTCCTGCTCTAAGCAAAGAACGCTGCATCAGTAAAATTGATACGGCGGCTCAAGCAAATATTAAAGCCATTAATATTAATAAAATGTTGAGGTACTTCGCACATAATGCGGCGCATACCTATTTTTTTGATCCGTATGCAGTTTTTTGCACGCCGACGATCTGTCATTCTTTAAGCGCTCAAGGCGAACCTTATTACAGCGATGATAATCATTTATCCGAGGTAGGTTCTAAGTATTTAATTGCTCAGTTAAGACCACAATTGCTGCCCTTAATTCGTCAGGAAACCATCTGAATCAATCCTTGATTTAGTTAACATGTACCCTGTTAGGTTGGGCCTTGGCCCAACAGCGGTGTTATGCTCCTGCACCGCCTTATTGTTGAATTACAAACCAATTTACAGAGAATGTGTTATTTTAGCAGTCCTTCTATAAAAAAATGCGTAAAACCACCACCCAGCAATGATTCTCTCTTATTTCTTCTGTGCTATGATAATTGTTGTTTAACGTTGAACGCGCATTTAAACCGCGCAGGAGCATGAATGTTTACCGGAATTATAGAGACCACAGGTGACGTACTCAGTAACCAGAATCAGGATGGTGCTAATCGCCTGGTTATTTGCGCCGATTTTGCGCAGTTGCAAGTCGGTGAAAGTATCTCTGTGAATGGTGTCTGTTTAACGCTCCTTCCGTCAACCCCGAAGCAATTAAGTTTTGATGTTTCTCCTGAAACCCTGCATTGCACCGCGTTGGCAAATTTGACTCCTGGAAATGCGGTGAATCTGGAGCGGGCGATGCTTGCCTCAACACGGTTTGGTGGTCATTATGTCAGTGGACACGTTGATGCGATTGTGCAAGTTCATGATATTAAAAACATTAATGAATATGTTGAATTTGAGTTGAGTGGATTTGATGCTAATGCTATGTTGTATTTAATCCCTAAAGGGAGCGTTACTGTAGATGGGGTAAGCCTGACGATTAACTCAGTTGCAAATCAACGGATTAAATTAATGTTGGTTCCTCATACCTTAGCGCAAACAACACTCGGTTTATTGACAGTAGGGCAATGGGTTAATATAGAGTTTGATTATCTGACTCGCATTGTGGCACATCAGTTGGAAATTGCTGGTAAATTGGGGATGAGTTAATGAAAGTTTTAGTAACCGGGGCAGCTGGTTTTATTGGTTTTCATGTGGCACAAAAATTATGCGCCCGTGGAGATGAGGTTGTTGGTATCGATAATCTTAATGATTATTATGAGGTAAGTCTCAAACAAGCACGTTTACAAAAATTAGCTAATTTTAGCAATTTTAAATTTATTCGCCTCGAATTGGCGGATCGCGAGCGCATCGCGCAATTATTTGCTGAGCATGGTTTTCAACGTGTCATTCATCTTGGCGCTCAGGCAGGAGTTCGTTACTCACTGGAAAACCCTCATGCTTATGTTGACAGCAACCTGGTTGGCTTTGTCAATATTCTTGAAGGCTGTCGCCATCATCGTATCGAACACTTATCTTATGCCTCTTCCAGTTCGGTTTACGGTGCGAATAAAACGATGCCGTTTTCGGTACATGATAATGTGGATCATCCCTTGAGTTTGTACGCGGCAACTAAAAAAGCCAATGAGTTAATGGCGCACACCTACAGTCATTTATATCAACTACCCACTACAGGATTACGCTTTTTTACGGTTTATGGACCGTGGGGGCGTCCAGATATGGCTATTTTTAATTTTACGCGAAAGATTCTTAGCGATGAGCCTATTGACGTTTTTAATTTTGGTAATCACCGTCGCGATTTTACCTATATCCATGATATTGTTGAAGGAATAGTGCGTGTGCATGACCATGTTGCCGCACCTAATTTAGAATGGTCAGGTGAATCCCCAGATCCGGGTACCAGTGCGGCGCCATGGCGTGTTTATAACATTGGTAACAGTAGTCCTGTGCAATTATTGCGTTATATTGAAGTATTGGAAGAATGCCTTGGTAAAAAGGCGCAGATGAATTTATTACCGATGCAGCCAGGGGATGTGCCTGATACCTATGCTGATGTTGAAGCCCTGAAACAGGATGTAGGTTATAAACCTGGGACCCCTATTGAAGTAGGCGTGAAGCATTTTGTGGATTGGTACCTGGATTATTATGCGGTATCTAAACATCCACATGGCCGTCAACAGGTTAGCTCATAAGTAATAAGTCAGCGAAAATACCTTGGCGTAGGATGTTGAACATTGGGGTTTTCTACGACTTATTTAGTAATTGCATAAACAAATAAAAATTATAAATAGCAATGGGGATTTGATGTTAACATCGGTTGATGAAAGAAAGCTTGCACTAATCGGTTTAGGATACGTAGGCCTGCCTTTAGCCGTTGAGTTTAGCAAGGTGCGCTCGATAATGGGCTTTGACATAAATGTGAACCGGATTAATGAATTAAAAAATGGTAATGACGGTACTTTGGAAGTAAGCCAGGCGGAATTACGTGAAGCAAACCATTTATATTTAACTGCAGATTTGCATGATATTGCTTTTTGCGACACATACATCATTACTGTACCTACACCTATTGATGAATACAAACGGCCTGATTTTTCGCCGTTAATTAAAGCCAGTGAGCTGGTTGGCAGTATCTTGCAGCCAGGAAATATTGTTATTTATGAGTCTACTGTTTACCCAGGAGCGGTTGAAGAAGTCTGTGTTCCTGTCCTTGCACAGGTGTCTGGCCTGAAGTTTAATCAGGATTTTTTTGCCGGTTACAGCCCTGAACGGGTTAATCCTGGTGATAAACAGCATCGTGTCACGTCAATTAAGAAAGTCACTTCGGGTTCAACCCCAGAAGTAGCGGATATTGTTGATGGCTTATACAAGCAAATCATTGTTGCGGGAACGCATAAAGTCGACAGCATTAAAGTCGCCGAAGCGGCGAAAGTTATTGAAAATACTCAGCGTGATTTGAATATTGCCTTGATTAATGAATTGGCCATTATTTTTAACAAGTTAGGAATAGATACGGAAGCCGTATTAAAGGCTGCGGAAACAAAATGGAATTTTTTACCATTTCGCCCAGGATTGGTCGGTGGCCATTGTATTGGTGTTGACCCTTATTATTTGACGCATAAAGCGCAAGCTATAGGCTATAATCCAGAGATTATTCTCGCTGGGCGCCGCTTAAACGATGGTATGGGCTCATACGTGGTGTCGCAGCTAATTAAAGCAATGATTAAGGAGCGAATCCATGTCCAAGGCTCTAGGGTCTTGGTTATGGGCTTAACCTTTAAAGAAAATTGTCCGGATATTCGTAATACGCGGGTCATTGATATTATTAATGAATTAAAAGAATATAATGTTTCTGTCGATGTTTGCGATCCGTGGGCTGCACCGGCGGATGTAGAACAAGAATATGGACTTGATTTGGTTGAGTATCCTGCCAAACAATCTTATGATGGTATTGTGATGGCTGTTGCACATCAACAATTTAAACAAATGGGAATTGAAACGATTCGTTCATATGGTAAAGCAGAACATGTGCTTTACGATTTGAAGTATCTATTTTCTGCTGAAGCCAGCGATTTGCGTTTATAGGAGCATAATGAGCGCTCGACGTTTGTTGTTCATAATTAATGATGCAGCATTTTTTATCTCTCATCGTTTGCCTTTGGCCATTGCTGCCCGGGAAAACGGTTTTGAGGTGCATGTCGCTACTCCTGAAGCAAAGGCCTGCATTAAAATTAAAAATGCAGGCTTTATTTTTCATGTCATCCCTTTATCACGCAGTGGTAAAAATCCGTTTAAGGAACTAAAAAGCTTAGCGGCTATATACTCGTTAATACGCAAGGTGAAGCCGGACTTAGTTCATTTGGTGACGATTAAGCCGATTATTTATGGTGGTTTAATGGCTCGCTTACTTAAGATTCCGGCGGTCGTTGCGGCAGTTTCTGGTTTGGGTTATGTGTTCACTTCGGAGACGCCTAGTGCCAAATTTTTTCGCGCCGGGGTTAGTCAACTGTATCGACTGGCTTTAGGGCATGCCCATTTGAAAGTTATTTTTCAAAACCCGGATGATCGCCATCTATTCTTGCAAAACAAGGCTTGTTTACCAACACAAACCGTATTAATTCGTGGCTCTGGTGTTGATTTGCTCGCTTATAACGCATTACCCGAGCCAACCAATAAAATGGTTGTGGTGATGATTTCGCGTTTATTAAAAGATAAAGGGGTTTTGGAATATGTTGCTGCGGCAAAACTGCTTAAAGCGGCTGGCATTCAAGCCCAGTTTTTATTGGTTGGTGATGCTGATGAAGGAAACCCTGCATTTATTGAGTGCTCTTTATTAGAGCAATGGCAACAGGAGGAAGATGTTACGCTGCTTGGTTTTCGTGAGGATATTGCCCAGTTAATCGAACAAGCTAACCTCGTGGTCTTACCTTCTTATCGCGAAGGCTTACCTAAAATATTAGTTGAGGCTGCTGCCTGTGGACGTGCGGTAATTACTACGGATGTTCCTGGTTGTCGTGATGCCATTGAACCTAATCAAACCGGTTTATTAGTACCGGTACGTGATCCGAATTCGTTGGCTGTGGCGATGAAGCAATTAATTGAAGATGCTGATTATCGGCAGCAACTGGGTAAGGCCGGTCGTGTATTAGCCGAACGTGAATTTGCGATAGAACGTATTGTTGCCGCTCATTTGAACATCTACCATGAATTAAGCTCATTAACCCAGGAATATGTCTCATGATCTGGGATCTACCTAATTTGTTGGTATGCCTGGTAGTTATTTTTGCAGCGCGTTTATTAGGTAAAATTAAATTATCCCATGCCATTTGTCTGACGCTTATCAGTTTTGTTCCTTTTTGTTTGAATAATGTTTTATTTGATGCCCGGTATATGCCGGATCAATTTCTCTATTGGCGTATATTAAGTAGTATTCGCGACTTTAGTTACAATTCCAATTATTATAATATTCGCGTGACCGAAGCCTCATATATGTATGCTTTTTTACCTTTGCCCTTTGTCGAAACAATAAACAGCGTTGGGTTTTTTAATAAATTTTTAATGATCGCAGTCTTTATCTGGGCTTCAGCGGTCCTCAAATTACGAGGGTGGATACTGTGGTTTTTAATGCTCTATCCAAGTTTGCTTCTTTATAGCTCCTTGAGCTTACGGGAGATGTTGATTTGCACCCTGATGTTATGCGCACTGTGGACCTTAATGCGCGGCTGGTACTTATTCACGATAATTTTTATTGGCTTATTGGTACAGGTAAAAATGCAAAACGCATTAATGGTGGTATTGTTTTCAATCGTGTATCTTGTGGATAAATTCAGTGGCATGGCGTTTACGCGCAAAAATTTTGTTGCCGTACTGGGCGCTTTGTTGTTGGTCTCTTATCTGGCGTTTCCGTTCATTGTTGACAAAGTTGAGTACTACCGTGTGCGCATGTTTTTAGAGGATGGTGGTCTTATGGCGGATTATCACCCCATCATCAGCTTTATTGATTTTTTACATCATGGTGTTTTGGGCATCTTGCGCACTTTATTTGCGCCTTGGCCGTGGGTGTGCAAAGGCGTCTTTCAGCAGATACAGTCGTTGGAAAATATTGCTGTGGCGGCTTTGCTGTTGGGGTTTACTTGGCATTCGTACCGCAAGGTTCCCAAGCAAACCCTCATCTGGTTATTCTTTTTACTTTCAGGGCTGTTCATGTATGGCTTAGTGGTTAATAATGTGGGAACAATTGTGCGCTATAAATTACCCTTTATTGTCGTTTATTTGATTTTTCTAAGTTACGAACAGGTTTGCGCTAACGATAGGAACGTTCGGGCTCAGTCTTATGCATTGAACAATTAATATGGGCAAATCTGAGTGGGAATAGCTTCGTGAATAATCCTCATAAAATCATACACATTATTACCGGGCTTGATGTGGGCGGTGCGGAACAAATGCTCAAGCGTTTGTTACTTTCTGATCCCGATTCAAAAAACAATGTTCTGATTATCTCGCTCAGTGGCATGGGGGCAATCGGAGTGCATCTTGAATTAGCGGGGTATCAAGTTAAGGCCTTGGATTTTCGCTGTTTATCCTCCTTATCTACGAATTTTAGGGCGCTGGTGCGACTCATTAAGGCCAATAAGCCGGCCATGGTGCAAACCTGGATGTATCATGCGGATTTTTTTGGTGGCTTGGCTGCGCGCATGGCAGGATGTCGTAATGTTGTTTGGGGCATCCGTAATACCTTTGTGCCGTTAAACAGCAGGAAGACTTATTGGTTGATGCGTCTGTGTGCCATGCTCTCTTATGTGGTACCAAAAAAGATTATTTGTGTTGCTGAGGCGGCGAAAAAAAAGCATATATCCTATGGTTACCATGCCAAAAAAATGCAGGTTATCCCTAATGGTTTTGATTTTACTTGTTTTGATGCCCAGCGCGTTGATAATCAACGTATTCGCCAAGAATTTGGTATCGGCGCGACTGATTTTGTCGTGGGTTGTGTTGGCCGCTTGCATCTGGATAAAGGGCAGGACATTTTCATTACGGCGGTAGCCTTGCTGGAAAAAATACACAATCAACGCATGCATTTTATGTTGGTTGGCCGTGGCTGCGATCATCAGAATGCAGAACTAATGCATCAGATTGATTCATTTGGCTTAACTTCTTCATTTATTTTAGTAGGTGAGCGCCATGATATTCCTGAGTGTCTTGCGGCTATGGATGTCTTTTGCATGCCCTCACGTACCGAAGGTTTTCCCAATGGTTTAGGGGAGGCCATGTCCATGGGCTTGCCTTGTGTGGCGACGCATGTTGGTGATGCAAAGGTGCTAACTGGTGATACCGCCGTCCTTGTTGCCGCCGATGATGCGATGGCATTGGCCGTTGGTTTGACGAAAATAATTTGCATGCATCCAGAAGAGCGCAAACGTTTAGGGATACGCGCAGCAAGGCGGGTGCGTGAACAATTTTCTATAGATAAGGCTCGCGACCGCTTTTATGAGCTGTATCGGGAACTTACGGAGTTATCTCATTAATGTGTGGTTTTTCAGGTGTTTTATCTCGGGTTGATTGGTCGTCAATGGCTGAACAACTCTTGTCGGCAATGGGTGATTCTCTAGCGCATCGAGGCCCTGATGATCATGGCATTTGGTTTGATCCACAAGCTGGCATTGGACTGACGCATATGCGTCTGGCAATTGTTGATTTATCCCCCGCAGGACATCAACCGATGTTGTCCGCAAATGGCCGTTATGTGATGGCCTTTAACGGAGAAATCTACAATCATTTAATCTTGAGAGAGCAATTAAATAGCGATGCCTGGCGCGGGCATTCGGATACGGAAACCTTACTTGCTGGTTTTTCTGCATGGGGAATTGAACAAACCATCGCCCGTGCGGTGGGGATGTTTGCCTTTGCGGTATGGGATACGCAGTTACAGACATTGACGTTGGCGCGCGACCGCGCTGGAGAAAAGCCATTATATTATGGCTGGCAGGATGAGGTTTTTCTTTTTGGTTCGGAATTAAAAGCATTAAAGGTTCATCCTGGCTTTAAGAAAGAGCTGAATCACGACGCCTTGGCACTTTTTTTACGCCACAATTACATCCCTGCACCGCACTCGATTTACAAAAATATTCATAAATTAGCCCCCGGAACTTTATTGCGGCTGTCATTAAAAAATCCGCAGCCAATCATCACCAATTATTGGTCGGCAGCACAAAAAGCGGTAGCTGGTTCAATCACGTCGTTTAAGGGCGATGAGGTTGAACTGGTTGATGAGTTAGAGCGCTTGGCTAAAGCCGCTATTGCCCAACAAATGATTGCTGATGTGCCTTTGGGCGCTTTTCTTTCGGGGGGCGTTGATTCCTCAACGGTGGTGGCGCTCATGCAAGCCCAATCGTTACGACCGGTACGTACTTTTTCAATCGGCTTTCATGAAGAGAAATACAATGAGGCAAAGTATGCTAAGGCAGTGGCCGAACATTTAGGTACCCAACATACTGAACTTTACATTAGTACGGCAGAGGCTTTAGACGTTATTCCTAAATTATCCACTCTGTATGATGAGCCGTTCTCTGATTCTTCGCAAATCCCGACTTTTTTAGTCTCAGAGCTGGCCAAACAAGGGGTGACGGTCGCCCTGAGTGGGGATGCTGGCGATGAATTATTCTGTGGCTATAATCGTTATACGATGACCGCGAAGCTTTGGGGTAAAATCAATCGAATCCCCTTGCCGATGCGCAAAGGGATGGCAACGGTAATGAAACAAATCGCTCCGGCGCATTGGGATAAATTTGCCTCCTTGTTACCGGTGTTGAAACAGTACGCGCAGTTTGGCAGCAAAGTGCATAAAGGAGCTTATGTATTAGCCAGCGCATCGGTTAATGAAGCTTATCGTCGCCTTATTTCGCACCATGATGCTCCTTATTCTTTATTGATGACGAAAGGGCAAGAACCTAGCATTTTTATGGATGAGCATGTCGCGGGGCTGGCGCAGCTCGATGAGGTTAATCGCATGATGGCGATGGATTTCATGTCATATCTTCCTGATGATATCTTGGTAAAAGTGGACAGGGCCGCGATGGGAGTATCTCTGGAAACCAGGGTGCCTTTTCTTGATCATCGTTTAATCGAGTTTGCCTGGACTATTCCTTTAACCATGAAGTTACATGATGGGCAAAGCAAGTGGCCCTTACGGCAATTGTTATATCGTTACGTGCCGCGGCAGTTAATTGAGCGGCCCAAAATGGGCTTTGCTATACCGTTGCACGAATGGTTACGCGGACCGTTGCAGCCTTGGGCTGAGGTTTTACTTAATGAACAGCGCTTACATCAAGAAGGAATTTTTAACCCACAAGCCGTGCGAAGCATGTGGGTACAGCATGGCCAAGGCAAGGGGAATTTTTCCGCTTTATTATGGAATATTTTAATGTTCCAGGCGTGGTGGGAGGTTCAGTAGTTTATTTAAGTGTAGGTGGATGACGAACTCTATAGAGGCGAGTTACTATGGAGCATTAACGGTGAATTTACTTCATAAGTAAGATTATGATAAATAAGATTTTTTATGTAAAAAAAAACTAAATTTTTCCTGATAATTTTCTTGGCTTCAGTTGGGTTTGTATTTACACTCGCTTCTAGTGTTTGTCAGGCTGCAATAGCTCATGAAAATGTATCCCCCTGGTGGTATTCTCCCGTCCTGGCGCTTTCTGGCGGTTTAGCTGTAGCAAATGTTGGGCGCTCTCAAATGTTGACTATGGATAATGATTATACTACTTATCAATATTCTGCGAAGCATTCGTCTTCGCAACGTTTCATCTTGGGGGTTTATACCGGCACTGAAATAGTACTCAATGCCAAATTTTTGCTCCAGATGGGAATTGGATTTTATGACCCTGGTGCGTTTTCTTCTGAACACAATACCTTAATTCAAGGTGTAGATCCTGAATCTTCTGATCTGTTTTCTTGGCATTATAAAGTAAAAAATCAATCGTTTTTGGCTGAGGCTAAGTTACTGGCAACATTAAGGAATCAAATACACCCATATCTGACCTTGGGGGTGGGTACAGCGTTCAATCAGGCTTATGATTATAGGGTCAATGTTCCTCCATTTTTAACCTTTACGCCAGAATTCACCAACCACACACAAACCAGTTTTACCTATGCCGTTGGTATAGGAATGGACGCTGATGTAGCCAAAAATTGTCGAGTCGGGGTGGGTTATCGGTTTGCAAATTTGGGTCAGGCAAACCTTGGAAAAGGTTTTCTTGACGATAAGATATTTTCAGGGACCTTGAGGCAATCCAATTTTTATATGCATGCTTTGCTCGCCCAAGTCACCTGGCATTTTGGAAAATAATTTGATAAGGACACGGTCACGATGAGACTTTACTGGAAATACGTGCTTTTTTTAGTGATGACTATTCTTGTAAAAAGCATTCCAGCCTATGCGGTCGCATATAATATTGCAGCAAAGTCAGGGACAGCATTACCTACGCAACTGGTTAAAGGCAACAGGGTGCCAGCTTTTTACACGGTAACGAATAATACTCAACGAACATTGAATAATGGCTTTGTTAAATATTTACCACCCAATGTTACTCAAGTTATCTCGGATAGTATGTATCCAGATTTATGTGGTTCAACATTTACGTTGACACGCGGAGCAAGCTGTACTTTGGACACTTTTAGTGTCCGGCGAGGTTTTCGCGACAGATACTAACCCAACCCATCATCTTTTTATCTGCAGCCCTAATGTTTCTGCGTGTGCTGGAACGAATTATCCTTTAAACGTCACGGTCTTACCCGCCACCATTAGTGGAACGGTTCAATCAGGAGGAACCGAGTCTATCACTCCGATCGCCAACGCCAACGTTATTATCTATAAAGCCGGTCAATCCATGGCCACGATCGTTGGTAGTGCTACAACCGATAGTTCTGGAAAATTTTATATTAATATTCCTCTGGAGCAAGCATCAGGCACAGATGTTATTTTTTATGCCATTGCTAATAAGAATAACACCACAAAACTGGCTACCATTATTGGCTCAACCATACTGCCGATGATTACTATCAATGAAATGACGACGATTGGAGCCGCTTATTCCATGGCGCAATTTTTCCAAGGAGAGCAAATCTATGGGAATGCATTGGGCTTGGAAATAGCCTCCTCGATGAACAACAATTTAATTTCTCCGCTTGAAGGTAAATTATCATCGGTTATACAGACCTCGCCTAATGCAGATGAAACCAATGCACGACGTTCCGTGAGTTCATTGTCCAATTTGTTAATGCCCTGTGTTTTAAACGCATCTAATTGTTTGCCCCTGTTTGCCGCGACTACAGTAAATGCCCAGATGCCAACAAATACATTACAAGCCGCATTAAATATAGCGCATAATCCAGCAAATAATGTCCTTAGCATCTTTACTTTAGCAAATGCAGTGTCCGCCGTGTATCTGCCAAAACTGGCGATTGTACCGGATGCCTGGACCCTTGCGGTAAAGTTTAATAATTCCGGCAATGATGACTTTCCTTTTGGTGGTCCTGCGCCAATTGTATTTGATTCCAAAGGATTTGCATGGATTAGTAACAATGTTATTCAGGGAACACCTAATTCCAGTAATTACATCATGGTTTTGCAGTCGAATGGTCAACCTGCAGACGGAAGTAATAATACGCCTATTTCTCCTATTTTTGGTGGTGGTTTGTTGGGTACTGGATTTGGAATATCGATTGATCAGAAGGGCTCAATCTGGGTTGGTGCTTTTGGCTGGGGAACGTGCCCAGCATGCGTGCCTACTGAAGGAGTTGTTTCCGAGTTTACTTCTACAGGGATTCCTATATCAGGCCCAGGAGGTTACTTCTCTTATGTAGAGCGGGCACAAGGAACTGTTCCAGATAAAAATGATAACATCTGGATTGCAAGTTACGGAAATGATCGTATTGTGGTTTTTCCAAATGGTGATCCCAATACCGCATTTTATTATCAGGAGCCAGCCAATAGTGGACCGTTTGACATTGCTTTTGATGCAGCAGGCGTGGCCTGGGTAACAAATTCCACCTCTAATGTTGTCAGTAGGTACGCGCTAATAGGTAATAGCATCGTGCATTTATCTGATACTTCGGTTGGCGATTCGCTTAAGCAAGTTTCAATAGACTCCCAGGGAAATGCTTGGGTGGCGTCGGTAGGTGATTCAACGTGAATCCATTGGGAGCCGTTTTACATTCCTATTCTGGGGTTGGGGGGATTTCCGGCCCATGGGGCGTGTCTCTGGATGGTGATGATAATGTTTGGGTGGCTAATTTTCAGCCGCTTGTTGGGGTACCGACCAATTTTTCGGTCTCAAAACTCTGTGGTGTTAATATCGCTAAATGTCCCCTTGGTTTAACAACAGGTGATCCAATATCTCCGCCGACAGGATATACTTTACCTAGCGCGGGGAGTCAGGTTTTGCTACATAATGGTACGCCACTTTATGGACCAGGAGGCCCTCCCTCATTTAATCCACTGATGCGTTTGGTACAGGTTGCTTTTGACAAAGCAGGTAACGCATGGACTTCTAATAATTGGAAACCGCGCGCGCTCATAGATATTACATCTAATCCAGGTGGTGATGGTGTGGTTGTGTTTGTCGGTCTTGCTGGAGTGCCTGAGTAAGCCTGACTGCATAGGTAACCGCCATTTTTAACTGCGGCTAAAAATAGCGGTTCAAGCTCGTTCGTGCCAATTTTGCCTTGGAGGAATGCCACCAATAGCCGCGTGTTCACGCTGGGGTTTGTCTTTTGTGACTAGATTAAAAGGCAAACCCTGATCTGTGAATGCAACCACCTAATCGCTTGGTAATTAATCCGACATTTTTCCTCGGTAATTACACAACCACACTTTATTTGCGATTATTCACATTAGATTTTTTTCTGTTGTGATTCTTCCATTACTTTAGATTTAGTCTCTGGTGGGGCTAATAAGTTCTCGATTTCTTTCTGTAACGTTGCATACTCTGGTCTTAGTGTTACTAAAGAATTAAACTTTGTAAGCAGCTTTGAATATTTCGTTCTTTCCTTTTGGTTTAAAGGAAGTTGGCAATCCATTAATTTTTCCGCTATAGGCGCTATTTTCTTCTCAAGCTTATTGATTTTTTCCAATTCTGCCTGTGAATAAGAGGTTGATTTATGAACTCGTGGTGTAAGAGGCGCGTTCAGAAGAGACTTCTTAACTAACAATTTTTCAAAAAAGCCTGGTTTTGTTTTCGACAGTTCTTGGCTAGTGAACGTACTATTCATATCGAGAACATTTTTGTAAATCCAGCGTGCAACTATTGCAATATTATTGTCATTAGCTTGGATAGGGTCAGGCAATTGTTTGCTATTTTGCCATTTTTGGGCCCCTTTCTCATAATCAGATTCGTAACGCTCACATTGTCTAATCCCTTCATTTCCTACGGCATCATAAACCACTGTACTCAATACTTTATTAAATCCATCTAGCAAAAAAATTCGCTTTTGTTGGAGTTTTAAATATAATTCCACAGGGTCTTTGATCTCGGTTTCTTCATCTTTAGCCATAGGTTGGGAAAGTGTATTGGTTCTTTTATGGGGGTCGTTAAAAAAATTATTTTTATCCGTTTCACGACTAAATAATGGTTTTTTTATCCTAACTTCAGAATTGTGCAGGAGGTCTTCGATTTCACTGATAAGTTGCTCTATATTACCATTTTTAATATCAGAAATTGCTTTTTCAGAACGATTAAGTGGTAAAAAGCAATTTTCTCGGAGTGAGCCATTCCATAGTTCCAGAAGGTTTTGGTAGGCGTGATTTAATATTTGCGCAGTTTCTAATTGTAGTTGATAGATATCTTTTACTAATCTGTTTACGGTCTCAGATGAATCATTTTTAAGCAGTATGAGGTTTGTGATGGTTCTAATTTCCGCTTGATGTTTTTTTCTTTCAGATTTGCTCAAAGAACTTTTAGTTTCCTTGTAGTTTTTTTCCTTTTCTTCTAAGGTTTGTTCAAGTTGTTTTTCATCAATGGTTTCGATATCGGTATTTAAAACGTCCCAGATTCGGTCTTCTTCTTCTAAAAAAGGGAGCAATTGCCGCATGTCCATCATATAGGGAAGTAATCTTTCGAGAAAATACAAAGCTTCCGGTATATAACGGGCTGCTGAGGCTTGAAAACCTGCTCGTTTAGCAGGATCTTTAGTTTCGAGCCATTCTTCAATTGTGTGCGTAGAACCTTTTAGGGTGATTTTTTCAGAAAATATCCGATTAGCACAATTAATGTGCTCAATTGAATTAAAACTAACTCTATATTTCTCGCGTAGACGGGCGCTATTATCACTCATTGAGTCTACATCTTTCTTTAAATTACAACTAGGCACAACATTTCCTCGTTTGACTATAAAATAGATTTACTGATATTATATTGTACACTAGATCCGCATAAAGCAACAGCTTGTTGTGCAAATAACCATCATATTCTAGAAATAGACGCTTTTAAGGATGTGTGTTTACTTATAGTATCCTGCTACACTAAGCCCCAAGGGGCATTTCTAGGTTGCTGCTGCAATAGCCAGCGATAATAGTTCCTTGTATACTCGCATTTAAATTAATAAAATATATAGCCGATCGTGTTAACGAAAGAAATAACCCTATAAGCTCTTTACCTGCTTTTTCTTGGGAAGAGGAACGCAATGGAAAAGACGGCTCTTATAGCCTATTGAGTAATTTTTCACCACTCTCAGGTTCAGAGATATCCTAGAATGCTCTGAAAACGATCTGGGGGCAGGCCTTGTTGTCGATATTCCATGGCCTGCATCGCTGGATGCTAAGGAAGTAAACCTTCTAGCTGCGTTAAACCTTCTGAAGTATCTAATAAGTGATTGACCTTTGACAATTCAGTGCGTAAATTTTGCTTAATTCTTTCCGGATGTCTTGAGAACATGGAAAAATTAACTAAGGCTTCTTCATTCATAGACATATTATAGTTTACTAATCGATAAGCATCTTGGAGTTGTCTTTTTCTAAAAAGATCCGTTACTTGATCATGGGCACTTTTTCCCGCCTCATTTTTTTGATATAAATTCGCCCCATTATTTATTAATAATCGAGCGGCATCATAATTGCCAAATTTACAGGCATAATGCAGTGGAGTCCAACCCTTTGCATTTTTGGGGGAAGCATTTACATGTGTAATTCCTTCATCAATATATTTTATCAGTAAATCGATACTATTATTTTTGGCAGCTACACATAATTGATTGGCTTGTGTTGATTGTATCGTAAAAAAATTATCTCTAGGTATAATTCGTGTGCCGGAATCTGGATACTGATCATCCTGTAAATGAGTTAAATTTAAAAATTTGAAATTTTGAAACCGCGTTGAAGTGTCCTCTCCGCGGTATTTATCATCATTTAAAACTACACCGCCTTTTTCCCAATTATTTTGGGTAAACACTTTGCCGGTGCGTGAATCCATGCTGACTAAAGAGAATCCTTGAGCCGCTAGAGAGCCTGTAGATTTTTTCTTTTGGTAATGTTCCAGGATTAAATTTGTCTTTGAAAAATAATTTTTCAAAAATTCACCGGATTTTCTTGATTCAAGATGATCATTCCAACCACCAATAAGATGGACAGTGCAATCTTTAAATTGTAAATCATCGCCAAGAAATTTATTTACATAGAGGTCTATTTCAGAATGACAGATATTATCATCCCAATGGAGAATCGCACTTTTCTTCGGATGATAAATAAGTACAGCATAACAACTGCGTACACTTTCAGTGGCAAGAATTGGATGTAAATCACGTGGTTCGATAATTAAATATTCTTTCTGCAGAACAATATTTAGTTCTTTATGATGTTCTATTTCTTGTTGGTTAGCAACCAACGGCTTATTCTCTTTTTTAGCAGGCATATATTAGTCTCTGAAGTAAAACGACAGATAATTATGCATTTAATTTATTAAGGAAACATTAAGTGGTTTAATTTACCTTTATAGGCAGGTAATTTTACCAAAGTAAAAAATAGAAGATCTTGATTCAGGCCTTGCTTTTTTCTTCAATATCAGTCGGCCTTGCAAAAAAGCAAGGCCGGCTCCAGCTCCTGTTTGAAATAAAATTGAGATTTTCATTTAATTCTGCCCAGTAGAGCTCCGCTGTATTTTTTTAGATCGTTGTTTCATCTTTTAACACGGCTTTCTTGAAGAATTTTTAACCCAAAAACCAAGTAGCTTTTTAACTAGCAGCATGTATTTCTTCACGCTAGTAAGTTATGCTCTATTCGAAATTAAGGAAAATGTGAGGAGGAAACATGGGAAAGGGCATTTTTGACGTATTAGCTATTAACCCAATGTTAGATTTTGCTGAACTTAAGGAACTTTTTATTATCAAGGCAGGTCAGATTCATCCTATAAAGACAGTGAATCAATCAGGAAAAGAAACCGCCGATTTTTATGAACTACTAGATGCTTATGAGCAAGTTAATACGCAAGCTAAACTAAATAAATATTATGAGTTTTATTGTAGCCAATTATCGGTTGCCTCCATGACGACCGGTTCGCTAGAGGCAAAAACAGAACACCGCCAATTGGATTATACGGCGTATTTAATCAATGAATACTTGCCTAAAAAGGGCAGTGATTTTAAAGATGGCTTAGTGGATGTATTTATTCCGGTCGGCATCATTTTTTCTTCTGACAACAGTAAAGCAGATGATTTTTATTTTAAGTTTCCCCTTTTACCTGAAAATTATCGTGGCGAAGCACTTAAAAGAAATTTTGATTTTGACGGTTTAGCTCGCATCTTAACACGTAGGAATGAAGAGCCATTGCACGTCGGTTTAACTTATCAGGAAGCTGAGGCCATTGTTAATTTGCATAGTCACCATGTTTATAGCATTATTGTTAACACGACTATTCCCTTAGCGTGTCTTTCAACAAGACGCATAAATGAATCGAAAATGTTTCTCGAACATTATGGTGTAACGCGTGTAAAGTCTAAGACTAATCATTTTTGTTTACATAATGCACTAATTACGCCTAATGCGATTATTGCGGCTCGTGTTATGGACAATTATCAAAACACCATAAAGTTGCCATACGAACAAGACAATTATTATTATAATCGGCCATGGCTTCAAGGCTGTCAAGTAATTAACCGAACACACCCTTGGTATGTGGCAGAGGTTAGGAGCGATAAGCAACCGATTGCAAGGCAATTGGCAAAAATCGGCGGTAGTCCTTTATATAAAAATGACAATGACAAAGCAGTAATCCAACTTGAAATCACTGAAGAATTAAGACAGGGCTTAGAAGGGTGATGGAGCCAATTTTAAACAGGGTCCATCACCTTTTTCATGCACGTTTTGGCAGCGCTACAAATAATGAGCCGGTGTGATTTAGGGCATTTGCTTCAACACCAGCTTGGTCACCCTCTCCCTTATAGACGTCAACATGAGCGCCCATAATGGCACCTCCTGTGTCTTGGGCCACACACAATGAAGTAGATTTTTTACAATTATAAATAAAACTCATTCCCACAGGAATTACCTTGTGATCGGTTGCGCATGAAACATGAGGAGTTAGAGAAATGTTTTCTGAACCATAAGGTCCACCATCTTCTTTAGCAAAAAATACAAAGCTTTGATCGCGATTTCGCAAGTCGGCAGCTTTATCGCGGTTAAGAGGGTTATCTAGATATTGGCGAATTTGCTTTTCTGATGCCGCGCTTTGTTTAATTTCTTTCGACACATTACAGCGTAATTTGGCTTCATCATGACATTTAGGATCTTTAGCACAACGTTCCATTGTATTAAGGTTGCCGCCGCAGGTTGGGTCTTGTGCGCATTGGACTACGCGACCAAGCATGGTGCGTGGCCTGCCATTGGCGCCATCATAATTGATATGAAATAATTTGCCATCAAGAATTAATGAACCAGAGCCTTCAACCATTAAAAAAGCAGGGTCATTGGGGTCTTTAACATAGCCAATTATATATTTTTGATTTAAAGCCCCATGATCAATTTCATGTCGGTCAGGAACTACAGAGTATGTGCCATTGGTATTTTTCAGACAAAATCCCCGCGCCATTTTGGTAAGCGGATCAACGCCGCAAAGGGGCGTTTTTAAATTAAACTTTTTGCATTCCGAGGCTGCATTTACAACACCTGGGTTGCCATAGATAGGATATAAAAATTTGCCACCGCGTTTGCTGCGAGCGTCAACAGCGCTTGGTGCGTAATAGGCAGTAAATTGAAACTCACCCTTTTTAAATCCGGCATGATTTTCAGGCCAGCCATCGCTTTTATACCAGTCAAACTCGGTTTTGATGTTTGCTAAATATTTTTGAAAATCGCCATGGGCAGCTTTTGCAAGAGTAAGCATTTTTTTGTTGGTATTAAGGCACCATTCTTGGCGCTTGAATTTATGACCAGCAATAGTCACCGCCTGATATTCACCATGGTTTTTAGCGCAGTTTTTAATTTGATTATTTAATGCTTTGATAACTTCATTCATATTGCCCGCAGGGTTATCTAACGGTAGTTCTGATGCTGAAATTTTATGAAATTTAAAGCGCAACACACCGGGCTCTTTGGCGGCCATTTTTTGTCTTGTGGTAAAGTCTGCAAGCCTTCTAATATCTAAACAGCGCTGGATTGGATCGGCAGGAAGGGCTGCTTGCGTGATGATGCTAAAGGTCATTAGTGCAATTATTAACGCTGATTGAAACATTGGTATCCTTTTCTGCAGAATTTTTTAAGGGTGTTGATAATCGCGGTGAATTTTATAAATAAGAGATTCAGCAGCACGGTTGTTGTGGCAATAAAGCCAATTTGTATCACCAAACTTAGTTTATCACTCGTCGTTGTAAAGCAGTAATTAAGGGCGAAGATTGACAGTAAAGAAATTACCATAATGGGGGCGAGATCTGCAAACAACCAGCGCAGATGAATGTTTTTCACTAGACGTTGATGTACGAATGCGGTCCAGATGATAAAGAAGCAGAGGTTGGCTAAGAGCCATACCCAGGCGGCACCAATCATGCCATAGTGCTGTGTTGCCCAAATAATCGCGGGGATTAATGCCGCGGCAAAGCAGCTATTGCCAATTAAGTGTAAGCGCAGATTGCCATGGGCATATTGTAAATAATATGGGAACGTGGTGAATGCCAGAACCGCATTACCCAATGCATACAAGCGCAGCACGGGGGCGGTTTCTTGTGCTACCGTAAGATTACTCGTCCACAGCCAAAGCACTTGCTCGGGGAACAGCGCCAGGATGATGCTTGCGGGGATGGTGATGGCGGCAACAAATTGGGTTGCTTGGCGGTATAAAGTCAGCAGGTTTTTTTCATCGCCCTCAGCTTTCATTTTCGCCATGCGAGGCATGAGTACCATACTAAAGGGGGCACTAAAGAGCATGACGCCATTGGCGGCAAGAACACCGAGGGTAAAATAGCCATATTCAGTTAGGGATAATAGCTTGGAAAGAATCAATTTATCGGTTTGGGTGATGACTATCCAAATTGAGGAGGTTACGGAGATACTTAGAGCAAAAGGTAAAATGGGTTTGATGGTGGCGATTAAGTCTGCTAATCGCCAGGTTAGGCGTTCCTCTTTGGCTAAGACAGGAAAACCTTTGATTGCTTTAATTGCCAGGAATCCTAATTCGAAGACGGAAATAATAATTTGATAGAGAAAAAATAGAAAGGGGGTCGTGCCGATGTAGATTAAAACCAGCAACACGCCAAGATAACGCAAGGTAGTAAAGACCCAGGTATAATAACTTAGCCAAATAAATTGCTCCGCTCCGATAATGGTAGCGCGGTATATGCTGCACATCCAGCGCAGCGCAACGCTGGCGGCCATTAATTGAATTGCAGTTTGTACCTCGCTTAGTGGTAGATTTTGTACTTTAAGCCAGGAATGAGCGACATAGGGGGCAAGCAGGAATAGCGCCCCTGCACCGATGAGCATAATCACAAAAAAAAGAAGTTGTAAGACTCGTAATAGTTCACGATAAGTACGCGGGCTTAACGCACCAGCACGCATGCGCGTTGTTTCGCGCGAAATGCTCGGGCTTAAGCCTAGATCCAGCATATTAAACCAGTTCTGTAAGGCGGCAAAAAAACCAACTAAGCCATAGGCTTCAGCGCCCATGTATTTTAGGTATAAAGGTAAAATAAGAACGCCTGCCAGAGTCATGTAGATTTGACTGGCATAATTGGCGATAAGGTTTTTTTTAAAACTCACGTCTATCCTGGCTGGCTAGCTCTTACTGCATTACTAGGGGCTGTAATAAGTATCGACAATACGTAATTTCTTTTTTCTTGTCAATTGGCGGCGTTTGTAACCGGTGCGGGTAATTATCCTTTGACATAATTATCGTTAGTATTTTAGTATCCGGCACAGGCATGAACCCCTGACTTAATGGAATTTTAGAGAGGTATTTACGGTGCAAATGGAGAGCTTAGGCAGTAACACTGAGATTAGTTTGATGGAGTTATTCCACATCTTTTATCAAAAAAAACGAGTGCTTGTATTAACCACCCTTTTGGGGCTGGCTCTAGGATTTGCCGTTGTGTTTTTCAGTAAACCTGTTTATGAGGCGGCAATTAAAGTCACGGCTGCCAGCGAAGGGGACATCGCCGCGTTTAATCTTGGACGTTCATGGAATAAATCGGCATTAAAACCCATGAGCGCGGAGGATATTTACCTTATTTTTAATAATGAGCTGTTATCTGAAACAGCTAAAAATGCTTTTTTTAATCAGTTTTATCTATCTTCTTTATCGCAGCAGCAAAAAGAAAAATATTCATCCGCGCAAATGTATGCCTCTTTTATCAAGAATTTCGCCATCATCGAACACCCTAAAGGTGTATCGGAGCCTTTTTCTAAATTTACAGTAGCGATTCGTGGCAATAATCCCCAGCAAGTGGCAATGTGGTTAAAGCAATTTTTGCGGGTAGTGCAAGAGCAAACGTTGACTAAGATTCTTAATAACATTAAACAGCAAAATTCCGTTTTAGCTTATAATTTACAGCAACAAATCGATAGGGCGCGTGAAACCGCTAAAGTAGAACGTTATGACCGCATTACTCAACTTAAGGAAACCATGCGTGTCGCTCAATTAGCACGGCAAAATGAAGACGATCTTTTTGATAGTGCGCCGAATAGCAAGTATCCACCGAATCTTGCACTACTACGCGCAGAGATTAACAATCTTTCCGAGCGTAAGTCGGATGATGCGTTTATTCCCAAGTTACGCACATTACAAGCGGAACTGGGCTTTTATAAGTCATTAGCGGTCAAGCGTAATCAAGTTGCTGTTTTTCATTTGGATGGCGCGATCAAGACGCCTAATATGCCGATTGCACCGAAGAAAAGATTGATTATGATGGTTGCGTTGGTGCTGGGCTTGCTGGCTGGAGTTTTTGCTGTGATGTTGCAAATTTCCTGGCGTAAAGAACAATATCGCAAGGCGTCGTTTGCTTAATAAAAAAGCTTCTTGGAGCGTATCAACAAGGCCTCTTTTCCCTTAATTTGACACCTAGGGGGCGTTTGCCCCAACAGCAGGGTTTCATTATGACAATAACTTTTGTGTTAAATCACCTAATACACGACTACCAGTACAGAACATCGCAACTTTTAATTCATATTCGATGGTTAACATTTTCGTATGCACGTGTTCTGCAGATTCTAAAGCGGCTTCCAGCATTGGTTTGGCATAGCCTACCGTTGTTGCTCCTAAGGCAAATAGCTTGGCCGCATTAAGTCCGTTGAGAACGCCACCGGAGCCCCAAATTTCAAAGGAAGGTTTTAGAGCCGTGGCATATCGTACGGCAGTTGCCGTATCAATCCCCCAATTTTTAAAGGTAATCGCTGCCTGATGGCGAATTGGATCCTGGGTTGCGCGATGTCCTTCAATCCGTCCCCAATGCGTACCGCCTAAGCCACCTATATCAATCGCGGCAATTCCCATGTTATTTAAACGCATCATCGTGTCGCGCGAAAAACCACAGCCCGTTTCTTTGGCTATAATGGGTAAGGCGAGTGTTTTTATTAAATTCTCTAAGGCCTGCCAGCAGCCTTTATAATTCGTTGTGCCTTCAGGTTGCATGCATTCTTGCAATGGATTGCAATGGATAATTAGTGCATCCGCTTGTAGGGCATCAGTCAAGCGCTGAATGTCTGTTAGTGGGGTGTTAATCAATTGGGCGATGCCTAAATTACTGTATAGGCTTACTTGCGGAAAATCGCGCCGTAAATGTTCCCATTCAAAAGCGGCCTTCGGATCGGTCAGTTCGCGTCGTTGCGAACCCACACCCATTGCCCAGCCACTTTGTGCACAGGCTTCAACGAGATGGCGATTAATGTGCTTGGCACGACGATGTCCTGCAGTCATCGAACTGATGAGAAACGGCTTTTTCACTATTTTGCCAAATCGTGTTCCGGCAATGATGATTTCTGTAAAATCAAGATCGGGTAGGGCGTCATGCACCAAATGAATCGTGTCTAAAGTACTTAAGTCCGTGGTTTGATTTTCCGCCATTAAAGACAGTTTGATGTGATCTTGTTTTCGCTGCTCAAATTGCTCGTATTGATTGGTCATGAGGTTTAAGCCTATGTTACTTTGGTAATTGATTCAATAATTGGTGCATGGAAATGGCGGCATTAGCGACTTCAACACCCTTATGGCCATGTTTTCCACCTAATCTATCCCAGGCTTGTTCTTCATTTTCGGTGGTCAATACACCAAAAATCACCGGAATATTATATTCTAAAGAAACCTGCATGCAGCCTTGACTCACCAGATCGCAAACTAAATCATAATGACTGGTATCGCCACGAATAACCGAACCTAGGGTAATAATTGATTTGGCGCTGCCAGCCATAGCCAGGCGTTTGGCCACTAAGGGGATTTCTATTGCCCCCGGCACTTCATACACGCTAATGTCTTGCTGGTTAAAACCACGCGCTATGAGTTGGACTATAGTTCCCTCTTGCAAGGTTTGCGTTATTTCTCGATTGAACACACCGACTATAATGGCAACAGGAAAAGATTCCACGGGTGATGTATTTTCTGTTGTCAGAGCTGTGTTTTGCATTATTCCTCTCTTGTTCAGTCACGTCGTTTTATTTTATCGTCCATGCAATTTACCTCTTTATCCCTATATTTTCCACCCTATTTGTTTTGAAGCATGGCCTTTCGTGCGTTATTTTTATTTATATGGAATAATTATACTGTTTTAACTTAGTCAATATAAGAGGAATCACCTATGAGTACAGCGCGAATCATTGTTGGTATAAGTGGTGCATCCGGAATGATTTATGGTATTCGTCTTTTAGAAATGTTACGCCAAGCCTCAATTGAGACGCATCTTATTGTGAGCAAGTCGGCGCAATTAACCCGTAAATATGAAACTGATTTGTCTTTGGCCGAATTGAAGGCTTTAGCTGACATCTATCATCCATGGAATGATATTGGCGCGAGTATTGCCAGCGGCTCGTTTCAAACCTTAGGTATGATTGTTGCCCCCTGTTCGATGAAAACATTGGCAGAAATTAGCCATGGTATTAGTTCTAATTTGCTTGGACGTGCTGCAGATGTAACGTTAAAGGAACGTCGCAAACTGGTATTAATGCCACGTGAATCCCCGCTGCATTTAGGTCATTTGCAAAATATGGTTTCTGTTACACAACAAGGGGCCCTTATTTGTCCGGCGATGCCCGCCTTTTATACTAAACCGCAGACTATAGACGACATCATTGATTACAGTGTTGGGAGAATTCTTGATCTTTTTGGTATTGAGAGTGGCATCGAACGTTGGGAAGGTTAGGTGTAAACGTCTGAGTTTCTACCAGAGACTAAAATCTCGATTTGCAGATTGATGACTTATTAACGGCTTAAATTACAGAAACGGGGGTATGCGAACTGGATATAGGTGGGGTTTTCCTATAAAAATGGTGCCCGAATAAATAGGGGCATTAATTGAGCATGTTGTTTTTTTATCGTACAATTCTTTGTCTTAAAATAAATCGAGATACTTACAATGCCATTACCAATTATTATATTACTTGAGCGTCACTGGGATGTAGCGCCCAAAAAAGTATTAATGGGCGCACTGCCATTTTTAAATTCATCAGGGTACGATACTTTATGCATTGAATCTCCGTGCGAAAAAAACGAACAAGAAACGATTGCCGATATTGAAAGTACTGTAAAATTTATAGAAAAGATGCTTGCCGATGCGAATCAATGCCTAGCTAAGCGCGGAATATCTGTTGATTTACCCTCAATGGATTATAGTGAGTTACAGCATTTATTGCACAACTACGTATCTACTCGCTATTATAAAGAAATGGCCTTGTGGTTCAAAGAGCTTCCAGGACATAAAGAAAAGCTCAATATGCTTACAATGGCAGTAGGAAAAAATATAAAAATTTGCGGTATTGACTTAGCAAGTGAACAATTGGAGCCAGTAAATAGTTTAGAGGCGCAAACTAGCCTCAGTAATCGCATGTCGGGAATAAATAAATTAGACCAAATGCGTACCCAAGCATTTAAGAAAAATATGCTAGAACTCCAGCAGGAAGGAAAAGGGGTGATTTTTGTTGTAGGTCAAGCGCACTATAAACCCCTTGTTGATGCATTAGCAAATGAATATCTTCTGAAAGAGATTCTTTTTTTGCATCCTTATGCATCGAAATGTTTAGATAACTCATATATTGACTATCATCTGCCTTCGTTTTCGAATATCAATGATCTCACTATGGTTGAACAAATTATTCACAATCATGATGATGTTGAATTGTTTTTAAAAAACCTAAGAACCACCGCTCAACCTATGCTGGATAATTCTGTTTCTATTGAGCCTACAAGTACCTGCGAATTATTAAGTACTAAAACCAAAATAAATTTCGAGACCTATGTCCGCCCTAGTTACTTGGTCGATTGTTATCATTTTTTTAACAATCGAGGAAATATAACTGGTACAGTGAATAAATTAAATGAAAAAGGAGTACGGGGTTTCTTTACGTTCTTTAAAAATAAAGAATCATATTGTGTTCCATGTATTAATACTCAAGAAGTAGCGTCTCAAATTCAAAAAATAGATTTATGAAATGTATTACGGTACTAATTGTACAATAATCATTATGCGATGAGACATCCATTAACTCATCGCATAATGGGTGAGGGCCAAAAATACCTATAAAGAACGGGTTGAAAAAGCAGTATCTTGGCAAATAAATAATATTGATGCAGTTCTCTACCACAACAATTCCTCGATGCGCAGATTGTAATAAAGCCAACCAATGGTAATAGGTCTCACTCCCCTATTACCAATGTGCATACAAATAGAATAAAGGGGACACTTTAATTTTGGATTGACACAGTAAATTATTTTAATTGACCTAATAGGGCAATTTAAATACAATTGGTTTTTTTTAGATTAATTTGTTTATTGGAGGTAGTAGTGTATTCTAAAACAGAACAAACTGGTTGGGATTTATCAGTGCTTGTTGAATCAGCCATCGAGCGAGTAAATAAAAGGCACTATTTGGGAGCAGCAAATCACGAAACTAATCCTACTGGGGGCTTGAATGGCTATTATCGCAATATAGCAACAAAAGCCTATAGGAATTTCGCCAATAATAAAGGACAATTAAATCAATTGTTTTATGTATATGTTATGGACGCTTGTGTCACTCATACAGGCGCAGGGAATTGTGGTGAGCTGTCAGGCGCATTGTATCTTGAGTTACTTTTGAGCAATTTATCTGTGGAACAAAAGAACGAGGTTAAATGTCGCAGTTATCTGACCAATGACGCTCATGGGGAAAATAGTTATGTATTAGTCGGTTCTACTGTATATGACATATGGGCTAGTCAAATATACAAAAAATCAGCAATAAAAGCTAAAACAGGTTTTGCAGAAAAATTTCATAAGGAATTGTCGGGAGTTAAGCCTGGGAGCTCTCAAGAATCTATAAGTTCGTTAAGAGAGTTAATATTTACTAAGTTTTCTAAATTATTTGATGATGAAATTGCCAAAGACAGAAAAAATGGTGAGATGTATGTCACATTAAATAGTAAGGATCCTAGCGATTGTGCTCTATGGGCTAGTGATGCCTTCCCTTATCTTTTTAATAAATTCAAGGAAACAGTCGAAGATCCTTATTTTCTGGTAAACCAGGATGCGGCAAAAATTATTCAAGGAAAAATTCTCAAGGATTTTCTTTATTTAATAGAGGAATTACGGCAAGATGTTCCTGTAATGAATCTATGGCATAAGAATAAAATTAAATATACTCATGAAGCGGTTGCTCGTGCATTCAAAAAGTTAGTGCCCAATCAACTGTTTGTCGATTTTATTCTCGCGATGAGTTATCAAAACGCAAATCCGCAATTAGCACTCGACTTATTAGTCAAAGTACAATCAACTTTAAACCAAAATTCAGCGGATAAATTAGAGTTGTCTTTAATTTCAATCGTTTCTGCCATGATTGTAACGTTAAATCTCAGAATGAGTGGAGCTATACAAAGTGTTGCCACTGTACCTACTGGACATGTTGATAATAAAGATTCTAAAAATATTGATGTTGCTCGTAGTAAAGAACGGACTGAAAAAGCGAATCCTAACAACTTTTTTGCTGAAAGCTCAAAAACTGATACTCGTAAGCAACAGGATAATACAGATGATAGGACGTTGAGTTACTATTAGGTTGTGCTCTCAAGTGCGGTGGAATTGAGGTTAACCCCTCGTCTGCCGAATTGATTCGCAATTAACGTTCAAGTAATGCGTGAATAAAACAGTGTGGGTTAAAGCTGTTTCGCCCACACTGTACTTCTTTTGATTATCTATAACAACATAATTGTCGCCAAGCATTTTGCCACTGCCTATATTGTGACCGTCAACTTCTGCATCGGCAATTGATTCATTGAGCCGATTCTCAAGCTTCCCTATTAAGAAAGAGTATACTTGATCTATTGATGGCGTTGAAACAACATTATTGTTGCGTATTGAGTGCAACCCAATTGGCATATGTTTCGATAAAATTGCGCAGGAATTTTTTTGTATCTTCACTGGCCAGTTCGCCTTGCGCATTAAATAAATTTCCTGCATGGCCTATATAGGCTTCTGGTTGCTGTAAGGCTGGAATATCTAAAAATACAAAGGTTTGACGTAAGTGCTGGTTTGCACCAAAGCCACCAATGGCACCAGGAGATACACTGATGACGGCACCTGGTTTTTTGCTCCAGATACTTTGTCCATAAGGACGGGAGCCGACATCAATGGCATTTTTTAGTACACCGGGAATTGAACGATTATATTCTGGGGTAACAAAGACAACGCCGTCACAGGACTTCATTTGTTCGCGAAAGTGAGTCCAGGCTTCTGGAACACGACCTTCGTCATCAAAATCTTGGTTATATAAGGATAAGTTGCCAATTTCAATAATTTGTAAAGCAAGCGAGGAGGGCGCTAATGCCATTAGGGTATGCGCTATTTTTCTATTTAGGGATTCTTTGCGTAAGCTTCCAACAATGACGGCAATTTTTTTGCTCATAATATACGGATCCTTGTAGTTTTTAATTAGAACAGAAAATACATTCTACTCATAATTTGTCGAGGATCCACTTTTTTTAGAAAAACAGGTAATAAAATTAAAGAAAGGCACAAAAGAAAACACCCCGTTCACACCAGAATGCAATATTCTGAAATGAACGGGGTGCGAGTAAATATGATTTAGACTACTTCAACTTCTTCAGCTTGAGGACCTTTTTGGCCATTGCTTGCTTTGAACATTACAGTTGCGCCTTCAGCAAGAGTTTTGAAACCACTGCCTTGGATTGCACTGAAATGTACAAAATAATCTTTACCGCCACTTTCTAAAAAACCGAAACCTTTGGACTCATTGAACCACTTTACTGTACCGCGTATTTTATCTGACATGTTAATTTCCTAAATTGTTACCAGAGCATTGTAGCATTATTTTATCAATTGTGCTGTTTTTTTATTAAATATTTTTAATATTTTTCAATTTAATGCCAAAACACACATAATGCGCATACATCATAGATGATTTTTGCCAAAAACTCTAATTATTCACAAATTCATATTTGTGGTTTAATTAATTCGTCACCATCTTCTTTTCGCAATGACAGAAAAATTGCCCCGGATAATAGGGTGAGCACACCAAGCATTAAAAAGGTTTGATGGAAGATTTTGACTGATAAAAGATGATGACTTGAAAAGATACTTAGGAGTATCGCAGAAACCGCTACGCCAAAACTTTGGGCTAATTGCTGGATCGTACTCATGATGCTGGTTGCTGCGCTCATGTCTTGTTCCGTGACATTGGCATAAGCTAAAGAGTTCATCCCTGTATATTGGAGGGCTATTAAAAATCCATAAATAAAAGTTAAGAGGCTAATACCATATATTGTTGAGGCCGCATTAATCGAACAAAAAGACCCTAAAGAAATACTGACTAAGATGGTATTTAAAATTAATAATTTTTTATAACCAAACCAGCGTAAGATGTAAACGGATAATGGTTTTACTAAAAACACGCCTACGGCAATTGGGGCAAGTAAAAATCCGGAAAGTTGCGCGGAGTAGCCTAAGCCAATTTGCAGCAGCAGTGGCAGTAAAAAAGGCGTACCGCCGAAGCTTAAGCGAGTAAATAAGTTACTAATCACCGATACGCCAAAAGTACGGCTGCGCAGTAGTTCTACTTTTATGATGGGGTGCTTCCGTTTACGAGAATGCTGTGTATAGGCAAGTAATAATAAAAACGCAAGTGTCAGCAGCATCAGCGAGCGCGTCATGCTGATATCTGTTTCACTGAGTGTGGATAGGCCGAAGGTTAATAGTGACAAGCCACTGCCAAAAAGAACAAAGCCCAATTTATCCAGTGGTGGTACTGGCCGAGCTGGCATGGGGGGCAAGCGTTTTATGGAGAACAGCACGGCCAAAATGCCAACAGGAACATTAACCCAAAATATCCAGCGCCAAGAAAAATTGTGGGTGATGACTCCGCCTAATAAGGGTCCGAGCATCATTCCTAATGAGGCAACCATCACCACCAGACTCATTTTGGTGATGAGTTCGTGCCGTTCACAGGTGCGTAAAATAATGAGGCGGCCTACAGGCATGGTTAATGAGCCACCCAGGCCTTGTACGATGCGCGCGCAAATTAATCCTTCCAAGTCGTGGGTAAAGCCGCACCAAACTGAGCTTAAAGTAAATACGCACACAGCAATAATGAATACTTTTTTGACGCCAAACCGATCGGCAATCCAACCGCTGATAGGAATAAAAATTGCCAAACTTAACAGATAGCTAATTAAGGCTAATTTCAGATCAATTGGGTTGACCTGTAAACTATGGGCCATGACCGGAATAGAAGTATTGATAATGGTGGTATCTATTGCCTCCATAAACATGGCAAAAGAAACAATAAGGAGGATAATATTCTTATTCATTAATTCATTAATTCATTAATTCATTAATTCATTAATTCATTAATTCAGTATATCAGTAGATTTATTGAATGTATTTATTTGTAAAGACGGTATTTTCTACTACCGAGTACGCACTGCTGTTGGGCCAAAACCCAAAGTCCTATTTTTATTCAAAAAACGGTTTTACAACCGAGAACGGGGCCGCTGATATCCATGTCCCACAGGTAATATCTTAATCCACTTCCAGAGGCAAAACGTTGATGCAAGAAGCGATAACCCAAATATAAAGTCATATTATTAAATAACATCGGTTTGATTGTCTGATAACCCAAGTAAGTCTGGACGTCATAACTGTAATGAGAATTAGCGCCGCCAGCGTCACCGGAGATGATAAAATGCAATCGTGGCTTTAAAGGGATAGTCAAGCGCGCTCCAGCGATGGGGTCAGTCCAGGATTGATTATCTTTAAAAGTAAAAGGCCCCAAATTTACTTTAGTATCCATTTAAAGTAAATCTTGCTCCGGCGAATAACTCTAAAGTTAATGTAGGGCTTTGAGTATCAAAAACAGGTTTATTAATTAAGGTATAAGAAAAGCCGCCGCTAAAAATGCCAAAATTATTACGTGCGCCGATAGGTATCGTATGAAAAGTATTATTATCCTTCAAAACGGAATACAAGGCATTGCCAAATAATCCCCATTTATTTTTATGAATATTGACAAAGAGCATGCCTCCGCCTTGAAAATGTTTCATCAGATCACCAAATGACTGCGAAACAGAAACACGCTCAGGCCCTACCTGAACTTGACCATGCATACTGGTGGCCCAAAGGTAAGGTGCAACATCAATTTGCACTGAATCGGCGGCAGATGCCATGCTGGCTGTTGCCAAGAAGCTCCTTAATAAGCGTTTAGTCACGTTTTTCAGGTTCATCCATATTATCCTTTGGTCTTTAAAAATTGTTCGGTTACGTCCATCACATAAGGAGGCATAACCAGCGGCATTTTTAGGGGGATTGCTCCTTCTGAAAAATCAACTTTTGCCATGTTAATAGAGCGTAAAGTCATGTCATTATAAGTACGATAATAAAATATCTTATGGCTAATATCCTTAAACACCACCCATTCTGTTGTATCGCTTTGTGTTTTGCCATTCTCTATGGAGCGCACATAACCTGCCGGCAAGTCCACATTATTAATAATATGCTGAGCTAGATTCAGTACCTCAGCGTTGTTGTTGGCAGGATCTACGTTATGAACCATAAACGCTGTTTTTACAAAGCGTGAAGGAGGCGAGGCATCACCCGGAAGGCCAATTGCACCAGAACCTTGACCAGTTGCAGTATAGGTGATTCCATCCTGGGTAATGGGGTTAGCATTTGTTGCCGAGAGATTTAAATAATTACGCAAATTAGTCACTTGCCAATTATATTTAGGTGAGTTAGTCATGATGCCCATATTTTCATAGACATTAATTTGGTTATTATAAAACTCAACCACTATTCCATTACCACTGGCATCATAAATGGACGCATGAGCAGGAAGTATCGCATCACCCAGTTGCGGAAGCTGCTGTTGTACCACATAAATGCCGGGAAGAGCCTGTTTTACTTCATCAATCGTTTTGAAGTTACTTAATACCCAGTCGCCAAACATAAAGTACGAAAGTGCTTGTGCTTCTTTGCCTTCGGGAGCACTTTGATATTGGGTTTCACCGGGCAGATATAAATATTCAAAAGATAAACCTTGCTCATTCATTCCATCAAAGCTTGCATTTACCCCAAAACCATCAAGATAAAGATAACCATACTTTGCCTTCCAGTTTAGACCCGGTTTGCCATTGGGGGCCATACTGGAGATCTGTCTGCCTCGCGGCGAACTGCGAAGGTTTGATTTCAAGTCCTGTCCAAACTCCATGCTGCGGGTAATTAGTAAAGTACCATCTTGTGCTTTTAAGCGAAAATCGGTGCACGCGTGACCGGGCAATGAAGTTAATAATTGCATTGATGCAACGGCAAAGAGACCGATACAATACTTTTTCATTTGAACTCCTTGTTTTATTTATTAGTTCCATCTCACGAATAGGTTAAATTGATAATGTCATGTTGATTAGAAAAATACAATGCAGGGATAGTCTCCTTTGCTGAGGACAATTTTTGAAACAAGAATGAAGAATAAGAAATAACCCACTGATTTTAAATTATTTTATATAACTCTTTTCGCCTCAAAAGAGGATTATATGAAGAAAATCAGCGCGATGAAGAGGATATCAGGTGAAAGTCTTCTTTGGAACAAGACCCAATGGCCGTGCGTATCAGTTACATCATACTTGGGCACTTAATTAGCTAATCGGCCAACTGCGTATCATATGCTTAGATCCTGCGTCAAGAATCGCTCAACATATTCTTCAAGCCAGCCAAATGAGACTTGGCTAAATTCTTAGAGCGCTCTTCACAACGCGCGACATTTTTACCAAACCATTCCAAATGATTAGGCGGTAATTCTTCTAGGAATCGGCTCGGTAAGCAATCTTGCATTTCCCCACCACGACGTCGTTGATTGGCTAAGGTAAAACAAAGCCCTTTTTGGGCACGGGTAATCCCAACATACGCCAAGCGTCGTTCCTCTTCAATTTGATCATCATCAATACTAACCCGATGAGGCAACAATTCTTCTTCCATGCCAACCAGATACACATAAGGAAATTCTAATCCTTTTGACGCATGTAAGGTCATGAGTTGTAATGACTCCGTATCTTGTTCATCAGACTGTTCTAATATATCAATTAAGATCAATTTATTAATGACATCGGCTAAGGTATGTTCGGGTTTTTTCGCCAGTAAACGGCCAACCCACTCGATAAGTTCCCAGACATTATCCATTCTTTTTTGTGCTTTGGCTGGTGTATCGCATTGTTCGTAAATATGTGCTTCATAGCCACTGTCCTCAATCATTTGTTTTAAATGTTCTACTATTGGGCCTGTAGCTATACGTTTTTTAATTACTTCGATCCAGTATTTAAACTGCAATAAGGCTTTACGTGGTTTATCGGCAATGGCGTCTGTTAAGGCAAGATGATCTGCCCCGGCATAAAGACTGATTCCTCGGCCTTGTGCATAATGGCCCAAGGCATCAAGACTGGATTCGCCAATGCCGCGCTTGGGCGTATTAATTACGCGGAGAAATGCGGCATCATCCGTTTCATTACAAAGTAGCTTTAAATAGGCAAAGGCATCTTTGACTTCGGCTTTAGCAAACCATGATTGACTGCCACTGATTTTATAAGGAATACCATAATGGCGCAGTACTTTTTCAAAGATTCGTGACTGATGATTGCCACGGTAGAGGATGGCATAGTCACCATATTCGGTGCGGGAACGCATTTTATGACTGATCATATCGGTAACCACTTGTTCGGCTTCATCCTGTTCATCTTTACAGCGCAACACCCGTAATAAATCCCCCTGCCCCAGATCACTCCATAGTTTCTTGTCAAACAGATGTTGGTTATTGGCAATCAGATGGTTCGCGGCGTGCAAAATAATATTTGTTGAGCGGTAATTTTGTTCTAATTTGATGATTTTTAAGTGCGGATAATCGGCTTGCAATTGATTTAAATTCTCTGGTTTTGCGCCACGCCAGGCATAAATTGACTGATCATCATCGCCGACCACGGTAAAATGCGCCCGTACTCCAGTGAGTAATTTTACAAACAGATATTGACTGGTGTTTGAATCTTGGTATTCATCCACCAATAAATGACGAATTTTATTTTGCCAATATTCCAATACTGCGGGATGTTCTTGCAACAACGTAACGGGCAGACGAATCAAATCATCAAAATCAACTGCATTATATGCTTTTAAGGCCTGTTGGTAGCGTGGATAGAGTAAGGCTGCTTCTTCATATAATGGCGCATCAGGCGGATTGCGAAAGACTTGTTCTGGTGTTAATAGATCATTTTTCCAGCGCGAAATGCGTTGTTGAATTTGTAAGAGAAAATCACGTTCCGTTGCTTTATTCGCGGGTAAAAAACCACGTAAAATTTGCAAACAGTCTTCACTATCAAAAATAGAAAAACCTTTTTTTAACTCGCATAAAGCCAGATCACGTTTGATCATGCTCAAGCCTAGGGTATGGAACGTGGCGATTTTTAAACCACGGCGATTGGCAGCTGGAAGGACTGCGGCCACGCGAGCACGCATTTCATTGGCTGCTTTGTTGGTAAATGTTACTGCGCATACACTATTTGCGGCATAACCGCAGGTATTAATCAAATAGCCTATTTTTTGCGTGATTACTCGTGTTTTACCGCTTCCTGCACCAGCAAGAACTAATAAAGGACCGTCTATGTAATGTACGGCTGCCTTTTGGTGGCTGTTTAGCATGGCTAGTTCTCGCTCAGGAAAAAGAGCGAATTATTGCCTCTCTGGTACTACGAATCAACCATTAATTGATAGAACGCGTTACATCAAACTCTTCTTCCGTATCAATTTCAATGAATTCAAGCTTTTTGTCAGCTTCCAGAGGTTCTTCAATTCCTAAAATCACTTTGTCTAAAGTTTTGATTAAGGGGTTAAGCAGATTTTTGTCTATCATGATGTTTCCTCAATTTTTTCGGGGGAGTGTTTTAAGTATAGTTCAAGATATTAATTTCTCCAGAAGCTATAAGAAAAAATTATGGTAGAATAAGACGATATTTATCGTAAGAGTTTGTTATGAAAGAAGTTGATATTTTGCAGCGATTTATTTTTGAACATGCCAATATTCGTGGTGAAATTGTGCATATTGAAAAAACCTATCAAACCATTATGGCGCAGCGTAATTACCCACCCATGGTGAAAAATCTATTGGGCGAAGCGCTGATTTCTTGTTTATTACTAGCATCCAGTATTAAATTTGAAGGCAGTTTAAATTTACAGTTTCAAGGAGATCAGCGCCTGCCATTATTATTAGTGCAATGCGACCATGAACTCAATGTCAGGGGCTTTGCGCAATTTGCAGAAAATCTCGAAACTATTGATTATGCCACCGCCTTTCTTACTGGACAAATGGTAATGACTATTAATCAATATAATCAAACCAGTTCCTATCAAAGTACCGTGCCTATTCAAGCTACCTCGATGAGCGAAAACTTGATGAATTATTTTGCGCAATCAGAGCAAATTTCCACGCGCGTGTGGTTGGCAGTTAATGATACAGCCGCTGCGGGAATGTTGCTGCAATTGATGCCTGGGCAAGATTCTACTCATCGTGAACAGTTTTGGGAGTATGCAGTACAGTTAGGGCAAACGGTGAGTGAAGATGAGTTATTGACCTTAGATAATCAAACCTTGCTTTATCGTCTTTATAATGAGACTGAAGTCAGGATTTTTGATGGTCGTAAAACGCAATTTAAATGCCGTTGCAGCCAGGAAAAAATGAAGCAGGTGATTACTGTGTTAGGTGAAGCAGAGGCGCAAGAATTAATTAAAGAACAGGGGCAAATTGATATTCGCTGTGATTTTTGTAATAAAGAATATTTTTTCGACCCGATTGATGTGACCTTGTTATTTCGTAAAGGATGATGGTGTGCATCCCCAGAACCCAGCGATGGGGATGCACCAATAAGTTGCGCGCGTTACTGTAGGGTACGTTTTAGTGCAGAGATAAGTTGGCAATCAACCTGATTCAGCTGCAGGTATTCTCCGCGCATAGCCTGCAATATTTGTTGCAAAGTGGCAAATTGCTCACTTAATTGAAAATACAAACTGGCCGATTGTTTTTCCTCTAATTCCCCCACCGTTAAATAGGCTGCTTGTCCCAAGTCAACAAAGTAATTGATACTGACGTGGCGTCGTTTTGCAATTCCAGGAAATAGGCCACAGAAGAGTAAGCTTTTATCCCCTACATCACGCATGAGCTGTAATTGTAATGGGCGGGGGCGATGCATGGATTCTAAAAAATCTAGTGCTACTATTGATTCAATTAATTTAGGTCCTTGAGAAAAGCGCATTAATAAAAAGACTAAATAACTCTCTGTATTTTCACTCAAAATAAGCCGTGTCGCTGCTTGAGCCTCATTGACTAAAGCATGCCATTGGCAAATATCGGTGGGATGTAATATTAATTGTTTCATGGCCACCTCTTTTTTAAGTCTTTCACTATGAGTCTAGCAAAGGAAAAGTATTTCTGTATAAAATGGGCACTTATTTTATATCCAGGAAAAATTTATCTTACTGGTTTTATTGCTTTATTATCAGAAAAGGAATTAATTCAATGCGAATAGAATCGATGCACGGCTAAAAAATCAAGTCATTAAATGGACTAGTATTTATGACGCCAATCTTAAAGGAGGAGCACGTGGTGTTCGTTGTTCACGGGTTTTAACGCTCTAAATATGTTCGCTTTTAGGTGATGATGCAAGCTGCGTAGCCATGGGGCTTGCCCATTATACGAGAACGTTCTAGTAAGTGATACGTTTATGCTCTTTTCACCAGGCTTTGCCTGGTTGCAAAAAAACAAGACGGAGGCTCTTTTCATTTCAGATTGAAAATTCAATAGTTAATTTGCACGCCAATCAACTTTGCCTTAAGCAGGCAAGTGAAATAGCGGTACTTAATGAACAGCTCACCAAGTCCAATACAACGCTCATGGAACAACAAAAACACATTATTGCCTTAACACAAATGATTGGTGCTCTGCGTTCTAGTACATCTTGGCGTTTTACTAGGCCACTTCGTTTTTTAAGTGCTTTGATTTGGGGCGATAAGAAAAGTGCTGCATGAGTTATTTTATTTGTTACTTAATGGTTAAGCCCAAATTTTCCATTTATTGATGAATTATGTCGCGAAAGATGGGACTAATCGCGAATATATTCTTAAGAAGCCAATAGGTTTTAGCCATCCATTCATGTATAATGGCGAATCTATGAACAAATATACTGTTTTCTCCTTTAAAGGCTATTTATGATTGATCAGATTCGCAATATTGCCATCATTGCTCACGTAGACCATGGCAAAACCACACTTGTAGACAAATTACTGCAACAAACAGGTACTCTAAATGAACGGGGACCTAAAGTTGAACGTGTTATGGATTCTAATGCGTTAGAAAAAGAACGCGGCATTACTATTCTTGCTAAAAATACCTGTGTGTATTGGAACAATCATCAAATTAATATAGTCGACACCCCAGGACATGCTGACTTTGGTGGTGAGGTAGAACGTATTTTATCCATGGTCGATAGCGTATTGTTGTTAGTGGATGCCGTCGATGGGCCTATGCCTCAAACACGGTTTGTGACCCAAAAGGCTTTTGCGCGTGGATTACACCCTATTGTGGTCATCAACAAAATTGACCGTCCAGGTGCCAGACCGCATTGGGTTATGGATCAAGTATTCGATTTATTTGATAATTTAGGCGCAACTGATGCGCAGTTAGATTTCCCTGTCGTTTATGCCTCAGCATTAAATGGTTATGCTAAATTGAATTTAGAAGATGAAGCCACGGATATGAGTGCTTTATTACAAACGATTATTGATAAAGTAGACCCGCCAAGAGTAGATGCTGAAGGGCCATTTCAGATGCAAATCAGTTCTCTGGATTATTCTTCTTATGTTGGTACTATTGGTATTGGCCGCATCAGTCGTGGACAAATAAAAGCAAAATCGCCGGTAAAAATAATCGATAAAGACGGCAATATTCGTACTGGCCGTTTATTACAATTATTAGGTTTTAAAGGCTTAGATCGTGTTGAAATTGAAGAAGCGAGTGCGGGTAACATCATTGCAATTACCGGTATTGAGGGACTGAAGATATCTGATACCGTTTGTGATCCGGCTATGGTTGAAGGCTTGCCAGCTCTTTCTGTTGATGAGCCAACCATCAGTATGACCTTCCAGGTAAATGATTCGCCTTTTGCTGGTCAAGAAGGTAAGTTTGTGACGTCACGAAAAATTCGTGAGCGTTTAGATACTGAATTACTGCATAACGTTGCCTTGCGTGTTGATGACTGCGAAGACCCTGACAAATTCAGAGTTTCTGGCCGTGGTGAATTGCATTTATCCATTCTTATTGAAACCATGCGTCGTGAAGGTTATGAACTAGCCATCAGTAAGCCTGAAGTGATTATTCGTGAAATTGATGGTGAACAGCAAGAGCCTTATGAGCGTGTGACTGTAGACGTTGAAGAAAATCATCAGGGTAGCATCATGGAGAAATTGGGTGAGCGCCGTGGTGAGATGCAAGATATGGTTCCCGATGGCAAAGGACGGGTGCGTCTGGATTACATTGTACCTACGCGTGGTCTGATTGGCTTCCATAACGAATTTTTATCGTCTACGTCAGGTACTGGTTTGATGTACCACGTTTATGACCATTATGGTCCAGCAATTAAGGGACGTATTGGTAAACGCGCTAATGGTGTATTAATTTCTAATTGCCAGGGTATAGCCCGTGGATTTGCTCTGTTTAATTTACAAGATCGTGGTCGTTTATTTGTTGAGCCGCAAACGGTTTGTTATGAAGGCATGGTTGTTGGTATCCATGCTCGTGATAATGATCTAGTCGTGAACGTTACCAAAGAGAAACAATTAACGAACATGCGTGCTTCTGGTACTGATGAAAACATCATCTTAACGCCGCCAATTAGATTGACCCTGGAACAGGCATTAGAGTTTATTGATGACGATGAATTGGTCGAAGTAACGCCTGAATCGATTCGCATCCGTAAAAAAGCATTAAAAGAACATGAACGCAAAAAAGCATCACGAGCGAATAGTGAAGAGTAAATTTAAACGCGTCATTTTGTATGCACGTCAACACCGAGCGAACCAAGGAGTAAACGAAAGTTTACACCGCTTGGTTGATTTTTTGGAAAAACAAAACATCAAAGTGTACCAAGATGTTGATACTTTGCTGGGGTTTGATGTGCAATTGCCTGTCTTAACGAAAAATGAGATGGGCGAAAAAAGTGATTTGATTATTGTCATCGGCGGTGATGGTAGCTTGATTTCTGCCGCCCGAATGGCAACCAAAGTAAATACTCCCGTGATTGGGATTAACCGTGGACGTTTAGGGTTTTTAACCGATATTTTACCACATGATATTGAAACTCAGCTTAGTGCCGTTTTAGCGGGACAATACACTGAAGAAAAACGTTTTCTCTTACACACCCGCATTTATGATGAAACGACCACCTATTTTGAGGGTGATGCGGTTAATGATGTGGTGTTATCGCGGGGTAACGAGACGCATTTGATTGAGTTTTCTGTATACATCAATGAGCAACTCGTCAGTCATTATCGTTCTGATGGAATGATTTTATCGACTCCTACCGGCTCAACGGCCTATGCTTTATCTGCAGGGGGTCCAATTATGCACCCACAACTCAACGCTATTGTTTTAGTGCCTATGTTTTCTCATAGCTTAAGTTCGCGTCCTTTGGTTATTGACGGCGAAGCAAAAATTGAGTTGCATATTAATCAGTGTAATGAAGCGGATCTGTGTGTCAGTTGTGATGGCCATGAATCACGGATGGTAAAGCCTGGTCAGAAAGTAGCTATTCAAAAAGATAGCCTTCAATTACGATTATTGCATCCCCTTGATTATCATTATTATGATACATTACGATCTAAGCTCGGTTGGGAATCCAAACATCAGGGATAAATCATGCTCACAACTCTGTGCATTGAACAATTTGCAATTGTACACCAATTGGAATTAGATTTTACTCAGGGAATGACGGCCTTTACTGGCGAAACTGGTGCCGGTAAATCGATTATGATCGATGCCTTAATGTTGGCATTGGGGGGGAGGGCGGATGCTTCTGTTATTCGTCCTGGCCAGGAAAAATGCGACATCACCGCAGGCTTTTATGTGCATCAGGATTCAGAACCGGCACAATGGTTAGCGGAGCAAGACATAGCCTGTGATGATGGCGAAATTTATTTGCGCCGAGTTATTTATGTCGAAGGCCGTTCCAAATCGTACATCAATGGTCAACCGTTCCCACTGCAAAAAATAAAAGAATTAAGCGAAAAACTGGTACACATTCATGGCCAACACCAGCATCAAGCGTTAATGCAGCATGCAACGCATCGTCAACAATTGGATCAGTACGCTAAGAATCAATCTTTATTGGATGATGTAGCACGTCTTTATAAACAAGGCCAAAAGATCCAACAGGAAATTGATGTTCTGCAAAGTCAGGAACAAGCGGCTGACCGCATTGAATTATTGCAATTTCAAATTGAAGAACTTTCCGCGCTTAATCTTCAGGAACGAGAAATTGAAGTCTTATATCAAGAACATCAAATGTTGCATCATGCTAAGGACTATTTACAACATAGTCAGCTGGTGCATGGTTTATTAAATGCCGAAGATGAACCGAATATTTGCACTAGTTTAAGCCAAATATTGCACTTGATTAATCAATTACCACAAGAGCAAGCGCAAATCAAAAATACCCATGAGTTAATTAATGGCGCACTCATTCAATGTGAAGAAGCAATTGCTGAAATGCAGCAATTTGCCGAACGTATTCATCTTGATCCGGAACGTTTGCATCAAATAGAAACCCGTATGAGCGCAATTCATCAGTTGGCGCGCAAGTACCATATTGATAGCAGCCAATTGCCAACCTATACACAGCAGCTGCAAAAAGAATTAGAAAGCCTTCAGGATAGTGAAGGAAAATTAGCGGATTTACAGCGGCAATATCGGCAAGTGGTGACGACTTATGAACTTGCTGCTTTAAAGCTGAGGAAGGCACGGCAGGTACAGGCTAGCAAATTAGCTAAAGAAATTACGGACAGCATTCAAAAACTAGGCATGCCTAAAGGTTGGGTCGAGATTGAGTTATCGCCATTAGATAAGATGCATGCACATGGCTTGGACAAAGTCGAATATAAAGTATGCACCAATCCAGGCATGCAACCTGATTCACTCAGTAAAATTGTTTCTGGGGGAGAGCTATCACGCATTGGTTTAGCCATTCAAATGATTACCGCCCAACAAGGCTCAACGCCCACTTTATTATTTGATGAGGTTGATGTCGGCATTGGCGGGGCTACCGCAGCCCTTGTCGGACAGATGTTACGCAAACTAGGCGAACGTCTGCAGGTCTTTTGTGTCACCCATCAACCACAGGTTGCGGCTTCGGCGCATAACCATTTTATGGTGGAAAAACAAAGTGACAATACGCAAACGTTTACACGTATTTCCTTGTTGCAGTCCACTGAAAAAATAGATGAAATAGCGCGTATGCTCGGAGGATTAAAGGTTACGGAGCAAACTCGTTCCCATGCACAGGAATTGTTGTTACAAAGTAATTAGGGTTATGCGCAGAGGGTGTTTCGTTTATTTATGTAACATATACGTTAACATCATTAAATTTACTCATTAATTCATTCAAAATTGACTTTTTTAAAGCGACATTGCTACAATCGATGAACTTTTCATGGTGGGAATATTTTACATTTTAAATGAAATGTGAATAACGTGCGCCTGATGCAATTTATATAATGGATACTTGGAGATGCCGTGAATAGTCGTGTATTAAGCTTCGTTTCATTTTGGCTCGTTCTCTCTAATCTGCTAATCCTAAAAGGACTCTTTTATGCATGAGCCTCGAGTTACAATCCTCCTTGCGACCTATAACGGAGAGCGTTATCTCGCGGAACAGTTGGATTCTATTGTTCAACAAACCCATAAAAATTGGGAAATAATCGCCTCTGATGATGGCTCGCGCGATCAGACAATGCAAATTCTCAATCAATATAATATTCCAATTTGTAATGGCCCACGCCAAGGCTTTGCTGCTAATTTTTTATCACTCATCACTAAAGTAAACACGACAAGTGATTATTATGCTTTTTCTGATCAAGATGATGTGTGGGAGCACCACAAACTGGAGCAGGCACTTACCTGGTTTCAAAGTATTCCTGAAACTGTGCCTGCCCTTTATTGTGGCCGAACGCAGTTGGTGGATGAATATTTGAATGTTATAGGGTATTCTCCTTTGTTTAAGAGGCAACCTGGTTTTTTAAATGCCTTAGCTCAGAATATTGGTGGTGGCAATACGATGATGTTTAATCGAGCGGCGTTGAATCTTTTGCGCCAAACGAAGAGTCATACGGACATCGTGTCGCATGATTGGTGGGCTTATTTATTAATTAGTGGCGCCGGTGGCACAGTTTATTACGATGCCGAACCGTCTATTCGTTATCGGCAACATGCGACTAATTTAGTGGGTAGTAATACCAATTTGTTCGCACGATGTTATCGAATACGGATGTTCTTGCAAAGGCGTTTCAAACATTGGATGGATCTAAATTGCAAAAGTTTATTTGCAGTAGCACATTTGTTAACTCCAGAAAATAAACGACTGCTTGAGCAATTTGAAAAGGCACGCAAAGGGTGGTTTTTTTCGAAATTCATACAAATAAAGTTACTGGGAATATATAGACAAACTACTATAGGGCAAATAGGATTATTAATCGGGGCTCTGTTGAATAAGATTTAAACCTATAATTGGGATGTGGAAGTATGACTATTCTTGTGACAGGCGGTGCTGGTTTCATTGGCAGTAATTTTGTATTGGATTGGCTGGCATCTAATGATGAGCCTGTGATTAATGTAGATAAATTGACTTATGCTGGCAATTTGGCCAATTTAAAGAGTATTGAGTCGGATCCGCGTTATATTTTTATTCATGCCGATATTAGTGATTCGGAACGGCTCAATAAATTATTAGTTGCGCATAATGTGCGTGCCATCATTCATTTTGCGGCAGAAAGTCATGTGGATCGCTCCATTTATGGCCCTGCTGATTTTATGCAAACCAATATTGTTGGCACCTTTCATCTTTTGGAAGTGGCCCGCAACTATTGGCATCATCTTAGTTCTCCTCTTAAAGATGATTTTCGTTTTCTGCATGTGTCAACGGATGAAGTCTACGGCTCTCTTGCTCCTGATGCTCCAGCATTTACAGAGATGCATCGTTATGAGCCTAATAGCCCATATTCTGCCAGTAAGGCTGCATCAGATCACTTGGTTCGGGCCTACTACCATACTTATGGTCTACCGGTATTAACGACCAATTGTTCTAATAACTATGGCCCTTACCAACATCCAGAGAAATTAATCCCTCTGTGCATACAAAACGCGCTCGCGGGTAAACCCTTACCTATTTATGGTGATGGGCAGCAAATTCGTGACTGGTTGTACGTAACCGATCACTGCGCTGCAATTCGCACCGTTTTAGCTCATGGCCAATTAGGCGAGGTCTACAATATTGGCGGCTGGAATGAAAAACCAAACCTTGAGGTCGTCCATACCATTTGTGCGCTTTTGGATGAACTCGCTCCCCGACGTGATGCGCAATCATACTCAAGCCAAATAAGTTACGTCGCCGATCGTGCTGGCCATGATCGACGTTATGCTATTGATGCGACAAAAATTGCTCTCGAATTGGATTGGAAGCCCAGCGAAACCTTTGAATCAGGAATTCGTAAAACAGTACAGTGGTATCTTGCAGGTTATTTGGGGCAATAATCTGCATGAAGATATTATTGTTTGGGCGAAAGGGTCAGATAGGGCGAGAGCTGTCACGCAGTTTATTGCCTTTAGGGCAATTGATCACTTTGGGACGAGAGGAGCTTGATTTAACCGATCTTAATGCCCTGATACACGTACTAAAACAGCTTCAGCCTGATATTATTGTTAATGCCGCAGCGTATACGGCTGTGGATAAAGCAGAACAAGAGCAAATACAGGCTTACTTAGTTAATGAACACGCAGTTGCTGTTATGGCCGAGTATGCACAAAAACACGATGCTTTATTGATCCACTACTCCACTGACTATGTATTTGATGGCAAAAAACAAGGTGCATATATTGAATCTGACCTGAGAACACCTTTAAGTATTTACGGAGCCTCAAAATCGGCAGGAGAGATAGCCATTGAGAACAGTGGCTGTCGTGGCTATATTTTCAGAACCAGCTGGGTATTTTCCCAGCATGGGCATAATTTTATTAAAACTATTTTAAATTTGGCACGGCAAAAAGATGTCTTATCGGTTGTTGCTGACCAATATGGTGCACCTACTTCGGCTGAACTTATTAGTGATGTGACCTTGTTGGCGATTTATGCTGCGCAAAAAGGACAATTGATGCCTGGTATTTATCATCTTACCGCTAATGGAATCACTAGCTGGCATGGTTTAGCCTGTTATCTTTTAGAGAAAACCCTGGCTCAACAGATTGACTTCAATTTAGTTCCATCTAAAATACAGCCTGTTTCAAGTGAAGAATACCCGCTTCCAGCAGTGCGTCCTAAAAATTCGGTATTGGATACTAGGGCTTTATCGGGGGCGCTACAAATAGTTTTTCCAGATTGGTCGATGTATGTTGATCGCATGATTACACAATTAATTAATATGAGGTTTTTTGCATGAGGCGCAAAGGGATTATTTTAGCCGGTGGAGCTGGCACACGTTTAAATCCAGCTACTACAGTTATTTCAAAACAATTGTTACCTGTCTTTGATAAGCCAATGGTTTACTACCCCTTAAGCACTTTGATGCTGGCAAATATTAGGGACATTTTAATTATCTCAACGCCAAGAGACATGCCGCTTTACCAGCAGTTATTAGGAACTGGTGAGCAATGGGGCTTAAATTTGGAGTATGTGATCCAACCAACGCCTGCCGGATTGCCGCAAGCATTTATTTTAGGAGAGTCTTTTATTGATGATCATCCTTGCGTGCTGGTTTTAGGAGATAATATTTTTTATGGCCATGATCTGCACCATTTATACGCCAAAGCGATGCAGCAGGAGCTTGGTGCTACCGTTTTTGCTTATCATGTCCATGACCCTGAGCGTTATGGTGTTGCTGAATTTGATGCAACGGGCAAAGTAATTTCATTAGAAGAGAAACCTCAATACCCTAAATCAAATTATGCGGTTACAGGACTTTATTTTTATGATCAAAATGTTGTAAGTTTGGCGCATGGCTTAAAACCATCTGCACGCGGTGAGTTAGAAATTACCGATTTAAATCGCTGTTACCTTGAGCGTGGATTACTCAATGTTAAAATCATGGGTAGAGGGCATACCTGGCTGGATACTGGAACACATCAATCATTGCTTGAGGCCAGTATGTTTGTGAGTACTTTGCAACATCGCCAAGGTTTGAAAGTGGCTTGCCTGGAAGAAATTGCCTATCGCCAGGAGTGGATTGATGCTGAACAGTTAGAAAAGTTAGCCCAACCATTGCTTAAAAATGAGTACGGTCAGTATTTAATGAGATTATTAGATGAGCGAGCATTAGCATGAAAACTACTCCGCTAGCAATTACGGATGTCCTCATGTTTGAACCACAGGTGTTTGGTGATGAGCGCGGCTTTTTTTTGGAGAGTTTTAATCAGCAACGATTTGATGAGGCAGTTGGCTATCCGGTACAATTTGTACAAGACAATCATTCGCGCTCAGCAAAAAATGTGTTACGCGGCTTACATTATCAAATTAAACAAGCACAGGGTAAGCTCGTACGAGTTGTTGCCGGCGAGGTTTTTGATGTGGCGGTTGATGTACGTCGTAACTCACCAACCTTTGGCCAGTGGGTTGGCGAGATTTTAACGGCAAAAAATTACAAACAATTGTGGATTCCTGAAGGTTTTGCGCATGGTTTTGTCGTTTTATCCGACAGCGCGGAATTGTTATATAAAACCACCGATTTTTGGGCTCCTGAATATGAACAGTGTATTGCTTGGGATGATCCGGAGTTGGCAATCATCTGGCCATTTGCAGGCTTGCCGCAATTATCAAAGAAAGATCAACAAGGAGTGGCTTTTCATGCAGCGGCTACGTTTGCAGTGTGAAGACGTTTAGAGCCACTCCCCGTGAGATGATTACCTAAAGTGGCCCCTCGTGACACGGACCGTAAAATGGGGCCTTAAGGTTTACTTTTTTTTAAGTTGGGCTCATTAGAACACTCATCCTGTTCATCCATAGTTCTGCGTTTTAGCTCATTATTATTGATTACATTAAAGAAGGCAGGGGTGTATTGAGTGTTTGTACTTAATAAATTGCTTTCCTCCGGAATGAGGCATTGCTGTTCTGCGGTGAGCAAATTTTGTTGTAACAGAGTACCAATTAAAGCCCATTGTTGCGCGTTAATTAAGAGCGTGAGTACATTTGTTTCTTGATTTTCCTCTCTTCGCGCTAGGGGGGCTATCAGCTTCTGTGCACCCGGTTTATTTTCCTGGGCGTAACGATTCAGAAGACGCTCTTGGTGCTTGGAATCTAAATTCAATTTGCAAGCTGAACTGGTTGTCAGACTCCAGGTACTGTTCGCTAAATTTTTTAATGATTTTGGGTTCCTGGAGCTTGGTTAAAGTGGGTAAATCAGAGAGTACAATCAGACCATTATCGTCAACCTCAGCCAAATCATAAAAGCTCAGCGTAATTAAGGCCCCATATTTTTGGTTCCATTGCTCCAGCGCATTGGTGAACAGGTTTTGTTCTTGAGAAAATAAAGCGTTATCCCCCATTATTTGGAGCAGTTCAGGATTTGTTATCGTGTTCCAGTTTGTTCTAAGCGTCTTCAGTTCTTCGCCCAACTCAGTATGCAACGCACTCCAATCACCTCGAAGTTTGACGAGTAAAAGCCCCAGCATTGTATGCGGTGTGAATTGCTCCTGTAAGATTTTCTTGAAATGCAGTCGGTTTGAAGTGCTAATTTCATTTTCTATGGTAGCAATATAGCTGTTATCTCGTTTAGATAATCCAAAGTCTTTGGCCATGTGATTGTAATAGGCATTGACAGAGTGAATCTCAAAGAACTCATAATCTTCTTCCTCACCAAATAGAGATTTTATTGGTTGAAGTGCATGCTGCTGAATGAATTCTGTTTTAATTTGTTGCAACGCTTCATTGATGCCCATATGGGCTTTTAACTCATTGGTAGCATTGCGAATATTGGTTTGGATTCCATCGGCGCATACATTCAAGCCTGATTGTAATTCTCTGAGTACCTGGGGGTTTCCCTCAAGCGAAATGTGCTTGTTTTCCAATAACAACCATAATTCCTCCAGGTTCTTTTTCCCTTCACTAAAGAATGCAGTCTCACCATGTTCGAAATAGCGATTCTTGCCAAATAAATGTTTTTTGAGGAGTGCAAAGGCTGGGAATAGTTCTTCATTGTCTGTAAATGCATCATTAAGCAAAACACCACACTCATGCTGGTCACACCAGGTTTTAAGATTATCTAATAACGTCCCATATTGAAGTTGAAAAAAACTAAAATCAGAAGTTTTGCGAAAATTCTCTAATTGTTCTTTGAGTGCTGTTCCAGATGTGGGGTAAAATAGAGAGGTGCCTCACTATAAAGTATAGAATAATCAGTGATTTTATCTTGTACAGGAGGAGACATAAATGACGCATTTTAACTGTAGCGTTGGGTTCTAATGTAATGAACCACGGGACGTAAAAATTACCCGGAAAAAGAGCACTAGAAGAAAGTATGAAATTGTTTTAGACTACTGGTTTTATTTGATAACGAATTATATTGCTGAGGGATGACGTATGGCAATCCAGGTTTTTGTGCCAAAATTTAGAACGGAAGAGTGTTTAGAGGAAATTAGGGAGTGTCTTGATAAATCATGGACCGGCCTAGGTTTTAAAACACAAATTTTTGAGGAAAAATGGAATGAGTATACTGGCCTTCCTTATTCCCATTTTATAAATTCCAATACAGTCGGCTTGCATTTGGCTTTTAATCTATTTAAGTCTCACTATGGCTGGCAAAATGACGATGAAGTCATTACTACCCCTTTGACGTTTATTTCAACGAATCATGCAATTGTTTATGAAAAATTAAAACCTGTTTTTGCTGATGTTGATAGTACTTCCTGTTTAAGTCCAGAAAGTATCGAGGCGCATATTACTGCAAGAACGCGCGCGGTAATTTATGTGGGGATTGGCGGCAATACGGGAAGACTAGAGGAAGTTGCGAATTTATGTAAAAAACATAATTTGAAGCTTATTCTTGATGCGGCACATATGGCGGGTACTCGTTATAAAGGTAAACATATTGGCCATGAAGCCGATGTAACCATCTTTAGTTTTCAGGCTGTGAAAAATTTACCTACAGCAGATTCCGGCATGATTTGTTTTAAAGACAAATTTTTTGATGAGGAATGCAGAAAACTAACTTGGCTAGGCATTAATAAAGACACCTTCGCGCGCACCACCAAGCAGGGTAATTATAAATGGAAATATGATGTAGAAAAGATTGGTTTTAAATATCATGGTAATTCCATCATGGCTTCTTTGGGAATCGTGGCGCTAAAATATCTTGATGAAGATAATCAATATCGCCGAAAATTAGCGAGTGAATATAAAAATAGTTTAGCAAATATCCCACAAATTGCTTTTGTTGAGAACATTGAAGGCTGTGAATCAGCACAACATCTGTTCCAAATTATGGTAGAAGACCGCGATGATTTGATGAGTCACCTCCAAGAAAATGAAATTTTTCCCGGTGTTCATTATCGAGACAATACTGAATATAAACCGTATTCTTATGGTTTTGGTACTTGCCCTAACGCGCATCGTATTAGTGAACAAGTTATTTCTTTACCTTTGCATCTGCATCTTGAAAGTGAAGATATTGTGCATATTTGTGAGATAATCAGACAATTTTATATTAAAAATACACTTTAAGGGATGGCATGGCTAACAAGCTTCTGATTGTTATTCCTGGCGTTATACCTACTGTAGAAATCATTGTGCGAACCTTAAAACAGATGGGTTCGCATTATCAATTAAACGTTGTTTTAGCTTCAAAGATAAAAATTCAAGATATTTTATCTGATGAATACTTGATCCTATTTATTCGTATTTGCGATCCTTCATTGAAACCTATTCTTAATTTAATGAAGCAGTACAAAATAAAATATTACTATTATTTGGATGACAATTTCTGGGAAATTGGAAAAGGAAAAGGGGCTTTGGCTGAGTGTTATTCAAACCCGCAACTTATAAAAACACTTAATGGCTTTATTCGCAATGCTCACGTGGTCATTACGGGCTCTGAACCTTTAAAAAAATATATTATGTCTAAAAATCAAAATATTATTTCGATGAAGGCAGCGTTTGATTTTGAGTTAATTGATAACTTGCAAAAGGAACCTAAGTCTGAAAAAATCAAAATTTTATATTCAGGCAGTTTATATAGAGAGCAAGATTTTTCTGTGGTTATTCCTGCATTAAAAAGAATTTTGCACGAGTATCGTGAACAAGTAGTCATTTATTTTAATGGATTTGTACCTGGTGAGCTAAAAACGTATACAAATGTAGTCTATGATGAGAATTTTTATCCTTATGATTGTTTTATCAAAAAACAATACCAAATGAATTACGATATAGGTATCGCGCCTCTTCATAATGGTCTTTCAAGTCAGGCCAAATCTAATTTAAAATATAGAGAATATGGGGCTTGTAGTATCGCTGGAATTTACTCAAATATCCCCCCTTATTCCGATTGCATTACGCACTTAGAGAATGGCTTTTTGGTTGAGCACAATGAAGACGCTTGGTACCACGCTTTAAAAGAATTGATAGCTAATCAGGTACTTAGAGACAAAATGGTTTTAAATGCTTTTAATGATGTACATGCAAATTATAATCATGAACGAATTGCTGAAGATTGGCGTAAGCAATTTCATAATATTTCTAAGCGGCGCGTAAAAAAGTCTGTGACTTTAATGAGATGTTTCTCTATCAAGTTAGAACAAAAACTGCTTGCAGTGAGGTATAAAATAAAGCGTGCAGGTGATTACTATAAAAGTTATGGTCTAAATTATACCTGTCGTAAAATAGTGAGGAATATATGGTCGAGGCAGTAAAAGAGATTAATGTTTCTGAGAAAAGAAAAATCCTGGCTGATTCATTCTTTGCCTTAAAAGCATGGTCTGTGTGGGTGCATATGGGCTTACAGGATATGCGCAATCAATTTCGCCGCTCGCGTTTGGGGGTGTCTTGGGTTTTTATTAATCTATCTTTAATGGCTGGCGGAGTTGGTTATGTTTATGGCCATTTATTTCAGCAAGATCTCTCCACCTTTTTTCCCTTATTGATTTCTGGTCTTATTTTGTGGAATTTTATTTCATCGACAATTGTTCAAGGCTGTCAAACTTTTGTAATTTCGGAAGGTTACGTTAAGCAATTTTCCATGCCGAAGCAGGTCTATATTTTGCGTTTTTTCTTATCGGCTTTTTTAAATCTGCTCGTTGGTTTTATTGTGTTTTTTATCGTTGCGATTAGTCAAAATATTTATTTTGGTTTAGGAAGCTTATGGGCTTTCCCAGGACTTTTACTGTTAATATTTATTAGCTTGGGGCATCTTGTTATCTTTTCTTACTGGGGTGTGAAAATACGCGATCTAGCTCCTGCTTTAAGTGGCGTATTTATGATTTTATTTTATGTAACGCCCATTGTTTTTACTGCAGATATGCTCGCTACACGCAATCTGGCTTTTGTCTATAAACTCAATCCTTTGTATTATTTGATTGAAATTGTTAGATACCCTTTATTGAATGCTCATATGGCTAATTATGAAGTATATTATTTTGCTCTTGCTTATGGGGTTCTTGTTTGGTGTATGGCATTAATCACACTTTTAAAATTTGATAGAAAGGTGGCATATTGGCTATGAATTATTCTATTACCCTCAATAGTGCAACGGTTGATTATCCTCCAGCAAATATGCAGCAGGCTGGTTTTGCAAGTTTATTTTCACGCCAGGTTAATACTGGTTATCGTGCTCTTTCTGATATTAATTTGCATATTTCTCAAGGCGAGCGAGTAGGTTTAATTGGCTTGAATGGCGCTGGAAAAAGCACTTTGTTAAAAGTAATGGCGAATATTTATCATCCTACTAGCGGTAGTTGCCGGGTTAATGGGCGAGTATGTCCTCTCTTTGAATTAGCAACCGGCTTTGAAATGGATATGAGCGGGTGGGCCAATATCCAAATTCGTGCCAAATTATTGGGTATGAGTGCTTATGAAATTAAAGAAAAAATGCCGGAAATCGCTGCTTTTACTGAACTCGGAGATTTTTTAAATTATCCTGTGCGTGCTTATTCTGCAGGGATGTTTATTCGGCTTGCTTTTGCTACGTCAACGGCCATTACCCCGGAGATTTTATTATTAGATGAAGTCGTCGGAGCTGGGGATATATCATTTACAAAAAAAGCGTCCAAGAGAATGGAGTCTTTTATGGAGAAGGGGCAAATATTGGTATTAGCTACTCACTCACCAGATTTATTGGGACGTTTTTGTGAACGGACAATATGGCTTAATAAAGGCGTGGTGATGATGGATGGGTCAACCCAAGAAGTCTGGAACGAATATATTAAATATAGTGCCCAAGCAGTTTAAAGGAATGATTTTATGGATGTAGATTTGATTAAAAAAACACAAGAAATCTTTGGTTATGGGGAAATTCAGCTCAAACTTTTAAGTTCTGAGGATCTACCTTTTACTCTGCAATGGCGCAATGAATTTCGTGAGTGGTTTAATAGTACGAATATGGTCTCCTTTGAGGACCATTCCCAATGGTATAAAAACTATCTTGCTAAAGAGAATGATTTTGTTTTTCTGGTTCAAGATAAGCACGGAAATCGCGTTGGTCAAGCGGCGGTTTACAACATCGATTGGCAAGAAAAGACCGGGGAGTTTGGTCGATTCTTAGTGAACCCCGATTTTTCGGGTAAAGGTTATATGGGGAAATCGGTACAGGCTATGCTTCAATTTTGTGAAGATAGATTAAAACTCCATTCGTTATACCTCCAAGTTAAACCCCATAATGAACGAGCAATTCATATTTATAAAAAGGCCGGTTTTACGGTGGAAGCTAGTCCTGAAGGACAGAATCTAATGATGTTTCATGTTTTTTCAACCGCATAGTCTTAAAATTAAAGCCCAAAAAGCTTGATTAAGAATACCTGTTCTTTCTATTAAAATAAGCAAAATCACTATTGGAGTAAGTATGTTAGTTAAGGAGATTATCGAGCACTCTATTTGGCTGCCTTCGTCTGATTATGAGAAATATGAGCCCAAAGTCTCGATTTTTCTTCCGACCTATGCCAATGCAAAATCTGGTTTATTTGAAAGAGCACTTGTTTCAATTTTAAATCAGACCTTTAAAGAGTTCGAGCTTATTATAGTAGATGATGCCTCTACAGATGGAACGAAAGAAATTATTGATGCCTATATGCAAATAGATAAGAGGATTAGCTGCATACATCATCCACAAAATATTGGCTTACTGGCGATTTCAGAATATGAAGCGTTTATGAAGTCATCAGGTCATTATATTGTGTTTGCCTTTGATGATTTTATTTTTGAAATTAATGCTATTGATGAATTGTATACCGCGATTACGGAAAATGATTATAATTGTTGTTATGGACAGGCGAATATTTTTTATCTGGACGAGGGCATTGAAAAGCATTGTGTATCAGGTACGATGCCTTTTGCTGGCAATGAGACTAATAATTTAATTGCTAATTCTTCAATCATTTTAAAACGCAGCGTTTTAGAAACCATAGGCTTGTATGACCCTCATATTCTAATGGCACGAGAATGTGATATGGATCTGTGGTTAAGAATATCGACGCACTATTCTTTTACACGTGTTGAAATTATGGTAGGCACTGAGCATGCAATTACTCAGAATGATAGTCTTGGTCATGTCTCTAATGATCCCCGTGCTTTTTCGCGCTTCTATAAGACGTGTAATCGCAATCAGCAGTTAGTACCAGAAAATTTTGCCGATAAAAATATTATTGAATCGCAGTTGGTATTTGGTAATAAAGCGCAGGCTTATCTTGATGATTTACTGGCGTTTTACCAGTCTAAATTTTGGGTTAAGAATATAGGTTCTGCCAATAATAAGGTAATAAAAAAAATAGCTTTTTATAGTTCTGGGCCAACGAACTATCATCTTTGTTTTGAAAGCATTAATGCTACTGAAAATTACAGAGTACAACTGGTTTTTCCTGGCCAGGATACTCTTCAGGATTTATATTTCTTAATGGGCTATGACGCCGTGATTGTCAATCGTAACCTGCAAAGTTTTGTATCGATTATAACGGTCTTAAATAAATTACATATTCCTTGTTATTATTATATAGACGATAATTTTATTGCTCTTAAAAATGAATATGAAGAATTTGCTTGGTATTCCAAGAAGAATGTTACAAAAATTTTAAGTAATTTTGATGCGGTTCTGACGAGCACTGAGACGCTAAGAACATTCTTTCTGCAGGAAAAAATACATGCCAAAGTATGGTGTTATCCCCCGATTTTAAATAAAGCTCTATTACCGCCAGTCGCTGATAATCATTTGCCAGTAGCTAATAAGACTCACAGAATAAATGTAGCGGTCATTGGCGGCGCATTTCGCGGGGAGTCATTTTTTGAATATGTAGTACCCGCATTAAATAAATTAAAGAATAGCGGTGAGGATATAAATTTAACAGTTAGAAAATATTTGCTGGGTGATGACCCCGGGAAATGCCTGTTTAGTGTTGATGAAATTGATATTTTAAGTGATTACAATCAGTATATTCATCAATTAAGGCATAAAAAAATTGATATAATCATTCATCCTTATGGGAAAACCACAAATTCTATTTATAAAACAAATTCGGTGCTTTTAAATGCGCTTTATTTAAATGCCAACATTATTGTTTTTGGTGAACCAGCTTTTGATGGCTTAGGCGAAGCAGAAGGGATAATGAACATTGAGCAGGATATAGACTGTATTTTTGATGCAATTAAATACTTATCAATTCCTGCCAATGCAACGCGGCTAAAATCCAATCTCAGCAATTATTGTCATAGCGCCTTTAATATGGATAATAATATTAAATTGCTGGACCTGCTCATGCAGAATAGTCACGAAGTTAATGCCGTTAGTTATGAAAGACGAGCTCAGTCATTAATTCAATATATTGTAAAAATAGCCGGATCGTCTTTAAATCAGTCGGCATATAAGTCGATAGCTGAAGAATATAAAAGTATCCAACATTGTTTTGAGCACTTACTAAACGGTGTTCGCAATAAGGAAGAAATTCCACAGTTTAAAGCCATGTTGTCAACGCTCAAATACATGCAGAATGCCAAGGGCTTAAGCTTAAAAAAAGGGCCTCTTCTTAACCAGAAAATTTTTATAGAATACCGTTTGAAGAATGTTAATGAAACCATCTCCGAAATTATGATTGCTTGTGCTGCACATCCTGGTACGAGTAATGGTCTTATCGGAATAGAGCTTGTTTTGCCAAACAATACAATCGCTCTTCATCGCACCAAATCTCTAAAAGAGATCGATTTTTTTGCCCCCATAGTTTTTCATTTTCCTGAAGTTTCTGTGCCATTAAATGCAATGGTTTTGTTGCGCGTTTTTGTGAGAAATGCCCATCTACCTATTTCAGTTTATGAACTGCGTTCCCGGCAATTTATGCCATCAATAAAGAAGAAAAGGCAACTTTTTTGTAGTATAGCTTAATAATTTATTCATTTTTAAGAAGGCTCTGTGGCAGGATATCCCAGATGCCTTCTTGAACGTAACCGGTCAGGCCAGTTACGCTGCTTCGCTGCCTTCAAATTCTGCCTCATCAGGCTTAGCCATCAACTGGTTGAAACGCCAGCAATAGTATAAGGCACCAATACCACAGCCGATTAATCCTATGGGTAAGGTATTAAGATCTTGCATGAGTAAATACGCGCTTAACATGGTTAAGAGTGAGGAACCTAACATCCGTATGGTGTGAATAAAGGCCAGAGCTACCCCCGAATTTTCTTTAAAGTCAGAGAGTGCTAATGACATTGTTGGTGGCGCTGTCAGGCTGATGCCCAAATTACAAATGAGTGCAAAGGATAAAGAATATAAACTAAATCCATATAAAGTTGTGGTTATTAACATGGCAAAACCGCCGAGGATAATCAACCAACTGCCTAAATAGGCTGTTGTGGCCATACTAAAATACTTACGCAGCCCGATGCCTAAATAATTGCCGACAATAATATTTAAACCATTAAAAATAAAAATGATCCCAAATACCAGTGGCGAGAAACCAAGCTTATCAATAATAAGATAAGATGAGTTAATCACCGAGAGCATTACCGCGGCAAAACTAAACATCATAATGAAGGAACCGCTCCATAAAACCGGGGAGGCCATGATTTCTTTATAGGCGTTGACGGCATTTTTTAGGATAAATGCGCTTTTGGGAGGAGTCCAAAAGGGGGATTCACATAAACTCTTCCTGGTTTGCTGGAGCAGGGCAATGCCAATGCCGGCCATTAACATAAAGTTGGCTTGCCAGCCGCAGTAGGTAAAGATAAGTGAACCAAGCACCGGGGCAAGTATGGGGGATATAGAGACGATCATGGAAACGTATGATAAAATTTTGGCGCGTTCAACGGCGTTTTCAAAATCACGGGCGGTGGAAAATGCAATTAAATTAGCACAGCACAGGGCGAATCCTTGCACGGCTCGTCCGAAAATGAGCACATAGATATTGGGGGCTAGGGTGCATAGGATACTGGCAATTACCGCTAACATAAGGCTGCCCGGCAATAGGCGGCGCCGTCCAAAATGATCGAGCAAGGGGCCCCAAATTAATTGGGCAATGCCAAAAACAAATAAATAAATACTTAAGGTTAATTGGCTTAGGCTATGGGTTGTATCAAAATAATTGGTGATATATGGAAGTGAGGGCTGATAAAGATCAAAGGTTAACAAGGAAAAGGCGGATAATAATCCAATAAATAGAATCGACGTTGACGGTTTTTGCATAATATTCATCTGAATGAAAAGTAGTTGGCCATTTTAGCAAATTTTATTTACATAGAGAATCTTCTTCTTAGTGATATAAACTGCAAGCGTATCGATGCAAGTGAATTTATTTTATACGAATTGTGGTACATTTTTTCTTGACAAAAAATAGTAAGCGATTACTATTCGTCCTTAAGTATTGTGTGAAATTGTTAAAATCTAAGTCTGTCCATGGATAACAACGATTTAGTGAGAATGCTTGGAACTCGTTTCGCATTGTTATGGCACGCGATTACATCAGGAAAATATTTTTCTTACCGCAGTAAATTTGGCATCACGCGATGCGCTGTTGATGTTCACAGACCTTAAAATTTTAAGAAAAAAGAAAAACAGGATTTATATGCAGCTAATACCAATCATACTGTGTGGCGGAGCAGGATCACGTCTCTGGCCCGTATCTCGTGAATTACACCCCAAGCCATTTATCCGCCTTGCTGATGGCCAAAGTCTATTTCAAAAAGCCTTTATTCGAGGCGCTTCATTACCGAATGTGCACGAAGCCTTGGTAGTTACTAATAAAGAATTTATATTCAAAATTATTGAAGAAAGCAATGAAGTGAATCACGGTAATATGGCAACCACCTACATCATGGAGCCTGTTGGTCGCAATACGGCCGCGGCTATTGCTGTTGCGGTGCTGCAGACCATTAAAACACATGGCGAAGACGCAATGATGTTGGTACTTGCTGCAGATCATTTAATTTTAGATCAGGATGCTTTTCAAAGCGCAGTTTCTGATGCTATAGCCTTAGCCCAACGCGATAAATTAGTCACGTTTGGTATTTCGCCCACTGAGCCTAAGACTGAATATGGTTATATCGAAGCAGAAGCAAACCAGGTTTTACGTTTCGTTGAAAAACCCGTTTTAGCAAAAGCGGAGCAATATCTGGCTTCGGGACGTTTTTTGTGGAATTCGGGCATGTTCTTATTTTCTGCCGGCACGATGTTACGCGCAATGCAATCCCATTGCCCAGAAATTCTTGCCGCAGTGCGTACCTGTTTTTCTCATTCGCAATACCTTGACCAGAAAAACATTAGGCGTCTTGAGTTAGATGAAAAAACTTTTGCGCTGGTTCCTGATAATTCAATTGATTATGCGGTTATGGAAAAATCAGAAAACATTGCTGTAGTGCCGTGTCAGATTGGTTGGAGCGATGTTGGTTCCTGGAATTCAATTGATGAGTTTATTGCGCCGGATCAAGATGGCAATCGTCTTGAGGGGGAGATCCTGTTGCATGATGTTGTCAATTGCAATATCAAAAGTAATGATCGTCTCGTTGGCGTTGTTGGTGTTGATAATTTACTTATTGTTGATACGCCCGACGCATTATTAGTCGCGGATAAGTCACGAGCACAAGATGTCAAACACATTTACACCCAATTAAAGGCTCGTGGCCATGAAGCCTATAGATTGCATCGTACGGTATATCGCCCTTGGGGTACATACACCATTCTCGAGCAAAATGAACGTTTTAAGATCAAGCGAATTGAAGTCAAACCCGGAGCAAGTTTAAGCTTGCAAATGCATCATCATCGTAGTGAACATTGGATCGTGGTGAGTGGTATGGCCAAAGTGGTTAATGGTGATGAAGAGTTTTTTGTTCGGGTAAACGAATCAACTTATATCCCTGCAGGGTGTAAGCATCGATTAGAAAATCCTGGCGTTCTTGATCTTGTCATGATTGAGGTACAAAGCGGTGATTATCTTGGTGAAGATGACATTGTGCGCTTTCAAGATAATTACGGACGGGTTTAATTTCTATGAAACTAGCATGTTTTAAATCTTATGATATTCGCGGCAAGCTCGAGATTGAGCTCACTGAAGACATCGCTTACCGTATTGGTTTTGCCTATGCCCAATTTTTAAAAGCGCGCTCTCTTGTTGTTGGTAGCGATGCTCGGCATAGCAGTGAGCCACTAAAGCAAGCCTTGGCTCATGGTATTATGGATGCGGGCACTGATGTGATTGACCTTGGCATGACCGGCACGGAAGAAGTGTATTTTGCGGCATTTCATCTGGACGTTGATGGCGGTATTGAAGTTACGGCCAGCCATAATCCAATTGACTACAATGGCATGAAACTAGTGCGTAAAGGTGCAGTGCCTATTAGTGGTGATAGTGGGTTACATATAATTGAGCAATTGGTTCGTGAAAATCAATTTCAAGTGTCTGCACATAAAGGGCAATTGCAGCAATTAAGTATCTTAGATGCCTACGTGAGTCATTTGCTTAGTTACATTCAAGTAGAAAAGCTACAGCCTTTAAAATTGCTTGTCGATGCCGGAAATGGTGCCGCAGGTCATGTTATTGATGCGATTGAGACACGTTTTGCCGCGGCAAATATTCCCGTAACCTTCATTAAAATTAACCATGAAGCAAATGGTGATTTTCCCAATGGTATTCCCAATCCGTTGCTACCCGAAAATCGTCAAGTTACGGCAAACATGGTTAAAGCCCATAATGCCGATATGGGCATTGCCTGGGATGGCGATTTTGATCGCTGTTTCTTGTTTGATAATCGCGGTGAATTCATCGAAGGTTATTACCTTGTTGGTTTACTGGCAGAAGCCTTTTTGGAAAAAAGTCCTGGCGAAAAAATTATTCACGACCCTCGTTTAACCTGGAACACTATTGATATCGTGACTCAGGCTCAGGGGCAAGCCATACAATGTAAAACGGGACATGCCTTTATTAAAGAGCGTATGCGCCTTGAAAATGCTATTTATGGCGGTGAAATGAGTGGGCATCACTATTTCCGTGATTTTGCTTATTGTGATAGCGGCATGATTCCATGGTTGCTAGTTATCGAACTCATGAGTCGCTCTGGTAAATCGCTGGGAAGTCTGATTAATGAACGCGTCAATGCTTTTCCTTGCAGTGGCGAAATTAATTACAAGGTTAACAATCCGCAGCAAGTAATGAAGGTTGTCGAAGCGCATTTTTCCCAATTTAATCCAAGCATCGATAGAACTGATGGCATTAGTCTTGAGTTTGACACCATGCGTTTGAATTTGCGTTCATCGAATACTGAACCATTATTGCGTCTCAATGTAGAAACACGTCAGAATGTCTCCGTAATTGGGCAGACTGTGCAGACAGTTGAGGAACTTATTCAAGCTACAGAATGCGAATAATCGAGGTACGTTTATATACGCAGACAGATAGTTCTTCTCCATAAAAAGAAGATAGTCTGCTTAAGTGTCAATCTCAGCAAGAAAAACCAGTAGAATAAATAATTTTATTCACACATCGATATTGTTTAATTTGTCGTATAAGGAACAAACGTGAAAACAGCTTTGATTACAGGTATCACAGGCCAAGATGGTGCGTATTTGGCAGAATTATTATTGGCTAAAGGCTATGCCGTACATGGAGTCAAGAGACGCTCATCTCTATTTAATACCGCTCGCATTGATCATTTGTATCATGATCCCCATGTTAATGGGCATAATTTGACGCTTCATCATGGTGATTTAACGGACTCATCCAGCTTAATTCGTATTGTACAACAGGTACAACCTGATGAAATTTATAATCTGGCGGCTCAAAGTCATGTCGCAGTATCGTTTGAAGAACCCGAATATACTGCAAATTCAGATGCTCTGGGGGCTTTGCGTTTGTTGGAAGCAATTCGTATTTTGAAACTGGAAAATAAAACCCGTTTTTATCAAGCGAGTACTTCTGAATTATACGGTTTAGTGCAAGAAGTCCCACAAAAGGAAACGACGCCCTTTTATCCTCGTAGTCCTTATGCGGTAGCAAAATTATATGCATACTGGATAACCGTGAATTATCGTGAAGCTTATGGCGTCTATGCGTGTAACGGTATTTTATTTAATCATGAATCACCGCTGCGTGGTGAAACGTTTGTTACGCGTAAAATTACGCGCGCATTAGCACGTATTAAACTGGGAACTCAAGAGCGTTTGTATTTAGGAAACCTTAATGCAATGCGTGACTGGGGGCATGCGCGTGATTATGTTGAAATGCAATGGTTAATGTTGCAGCAAGAGCAAGCAGAAGATTTTGTTATTGCTACTGGTGAACAACATTCAGTACGTGAATTTGTCGAGATTGCGGCTAAAGAAATTGGTATTAGCATCCATTGGGAAGGTCAGGACTGTGAAGAAAAGGGTTATGATGCGGTTACTGGAAAATGCATCGTTGAAGTCGACCCTTGTTATTTCCGCCCTACAGAAGTAGAAAGTTTATTGGGTGATGCAACGAAAGCAAAGCAAAAGCTTGGCTGGGAATTCAAAACGTCATTCCATGATTTAGTTGTAGAAATGATGAAAGAAGACATGAAAGAAGCGCAATGTGAAAAGTTAGTTGCTGATGGTGGTTTTTAGGTCGTTAATAAAGTAGTGCACGAATGATCTTCTCGCGGCGAGTTTATTAGTTGCCTTGCAAAAGTGATTGCCTTATCTGTTCTGTTGTTCAGGTAAGAACTGTTGCTCAGGCGGCTGTATGCTCGCTCATTAAGAAATAGGCAGCATCAAGACAAATTCTTAGTTGAACGTATATGAATATATTGCATGTCTATAAGACATTTTTAAATGATACTTTTGGTGGTGTTGAACAAACAATTTATCAAATGGCTAAAGCAAATGATCCACGCTTTAGTCATACGGTTCTTTCCCTTTCTAAAGATTGGCAAGAAACGGAAATAACGCATGCAGGAATCAAAAATCTTTGTTATAAAGAAAATTTCTCGATTGCCTCAAATAGTATTTCTTTTTCTTTATTACGTGATTTTAAAAAAATTGCCCAAAAAGCCGATGTCATTCACTATCATTTTCCCTGGCCATTTGCCGATGTATTGCATCTATTTTGGCGGATTAGAAAGCCTTCTGTTTTAACTTATCATTCTGATATTGTGCGCCAGCAACAATTACTCTTTTTTTATCGCCCGTTAATGAACCGTTTTTTAAGTTCAGTAGATAGAATTGTGGCAACGTCACCTAATTATTTAGCAAGTAGTCCTACGTTACAAAAATATAAGGATAAAGTAAGCGCTATCCCTATTGGTTTAAATAGAGATAGCTATCCTGTGCCGACGGCAGAGCAATCTACTTATTGGCGCAACAGGTTTGGTAATCGCTTTTTCCTGTTTATCGGGGTGCTGCGCTATTATAAAGGGCTGCATATTCTCTTAGACGCATTGAAAAAGACAACATTTCCGGTCTTGATTGTGGGTACAGGGCCGCTTGAAGAAGAATTAAAAATTTATGCTAATAAATTGAACTTAAGCCATGTCCATTTTCTGGGACGACTATCAGATACTGATAAAATGGCGCTTTTAGACTTATGTCTTTCCGTAATATTCCCCTCGCATCTACGTTCAGAAGCGTTTGGTATTTCTCTTCTCGAAGGTGCGATGATGGGTAAGCCGTTAATATCTGCAGAAATTGGCACGGGAACAAGTTTTATTAATGTGAATGGCGAAACTGGTTTTGTTATTCCTCCTGATAATGCGGTTGCTTTACGTGATGCCATGCAATTTATTTGGGACAATCCGCAGAAAAGTGCTGTGATGGGCGAAAATGCTGCGGCACGTTATCAGGCCTTATTTACCGGCGATAGAATGGTTGCTGAATATGGAAAGGTCTATGAAGAAATCGTGAGCAGTAAGCAGGTTTGCAGTTAACGCATTGGTGTGGTGTCTATTTTTTATTTACATCAGGAACGAATGGACATCCTTGTCACTTTAGTCGTTCCTTTTTTGCCTTAAATTAGCCCGATTGCGCCGCACTTTGCTGCATGCACACGCTGGGGTAGCTCGTCAAGGAAGGTTTGTGTGCTTGTTGGCTCTCCTTGGCGAGCAAATAATCGATGTTGATTGAAGACTGGATTTGCTTTGGCTGCAGCTAATACTTCTGCTAACGCTTCAGGCGCCGTTTCCTGTATCTTCTGTTGTAATTTTCTTAGTTCCTGCTTTTTCGCTTCCGCAACAGAGCTGCCGATGACTACCTTGTTGAGGTGTTTCTGCTCATATTTTTGCAGTAAAGATAGGGTGTGTTCTATTTGCCAATGGGCTGATGGTTGCTTTTTTGCGTGCATAGGTAAATGTACATTAACCTCGGCTTCATTACCGCGTTGTTTCTGCCAAGCTTGGGTCAATGTAAGTAGTCTAGGTTGCTGTTTGCCATCCGCGGTGGCCGTGGATTTATTTAGTTTGCTTGCAAAATAATCCCAAGTAGCCGCCAAGACATAGACGGGAATCGCAATGGTTTTTAGGATTCTAGTGGGGATATCGGCATCATTACTATGACTGGCATGTGCATCTAGACGTTCTTGGATTAAGGTTTGTAGTTCGCGCGTGGGCTCCTGGTGTTCCTGTTCGTGGCCCTGCTCATGAGCAGGGCTATGTCCGGTAAAATAATGTACGTCTTCAAAACCTTCGCTAATGAACGCTATTAGCGCTGCCCAAATTTGGGGAATGCCGGGTACGCGATCGGCGGTAAGAGCAATGCTTACTAAATGCCCAATAAACAAGAGGACTCGTAGTGGCATCATGACTAGCTTTAACAGCAGGCGAAATGGATTAAGTATCTGCAGCCAATTTTCTGTGGCACGCAGGTGATTAATGCCATTGTTTATTGCCTGATACATCCTTTGTAATAGATTGGGTTTATCTGCAGCAGGATTAGACATTTCCTCAAGCATTTCTAAGGATTCTGCGGTATTTTGTACGTTAAAAAATATAGCAGATAAGCCCGTAATAATTGGGTTAATTACGCCCATAACAAAGCTTGGGATCTTGTTCATCCAGTCAAATAATGGGCGTGCGCTGCTTGCTATAGTCCACCAGGTTCCCGCAGTACAAATGGTCAGTGCTATAGCTAATCCGACCAGTGCTACGGCCATGGCTGCGATAAATACGTTACGTAAAGAGAGTTCCTGGCTTAAATTAGTACGAATCTTTTTATACCATTTATTTAAGGTATCGTTGTTAATTAGATCCGTTACTGTATTGTAAGTTAACAGACCATAGGCTGCGCCAGCGACTAGTGCCATGGGGACAATAATGAGTGGCCAGGATGCAAAAGGAATTGCGGCAATCCAGGGAATAACACTAAATGCTTCAACGACTAAGTAGGTTGTACCAAGCCCCATAAATAGTGCTGATAGGGTACTAAAGCCCGCAACAATATGAAAAGTGCTACGACGTTTTGCTAAACGCTCCTGCCATATTGTTTGCTGTCGTTCTGCTTTAGCAAGCCAGATTGTTAATTCCTCACCATATATAGATTGCTTTCCTTCTTTGCGAGGAAATAACTGTAAGGCAAACCATTTTTCCATATCGTTGAGCGTTTTTTCGATTTGTTTTTTTTGCTTTTTACTTTCTTTGCCTAAGTTTTTATGACCAAAAATGGCATGCAATTTTAGTTGTTTTTCATAGTCTTTGAAAAATTGTGGACAATCTGAAGACTCGGTATTTGGGGGGGCGTTCTCCAGTAAATATTCCCGTGCCAGATGATTTTTCAAATAATTATGTTTGAATAATTTACTGAGAGCCCCCTTAAGGTTCTGTAAATAAATTTCCCCTTCATATGCAACTGATAAACCAAAAGCTGCAAATGCGAGCGGTAAAACCGGAAGCAGAGCAAACATTCCCCCAAAACTTAAAAAGCCAAGAATTAAACTGGCTCCTGCCGTAAGAAGTGTTAAGGAAATGTAATAAGGGATCTTTTTGGGATTAATAGGGATGTTTTTTGGCTTCATTGTGGTATATTTGCCCATTCAATCAGTGGAAATAAGACTTTATCGCAAATGAAAATGATTATCAATAGCGATAAGGGCGAAAATAGCTCAGCTGTTTATTTTTTTATTTTTTCAGCTTGTAGATTCAACCGTTAAATTTAAGGTAAAGTGAAAATGCATGATTTACCTCATGTAGTTTCATTGAAGCTCAACATCAATTAGGAGAGGATATGCGTTTTAATCAATGGATGACCTGTATCGCTGCGGGTTCAATGTTAGCAAGCGCCCATGTTTTTGCAACAAGTACGCCCGTGCATGAGCAACTGCAAGTACCACAATGTCTGGCTGCTAAAATTACTACTGCTTATGATGTTTTAGCAGAAAATAAGCAATTTAAGATTATTGATGTTCCGAGCGCGGATGTCGATGTGCTAAGTCATCTGGCTGATCAAGTACACTGTGGTCGTTTTGTAAATGTCAGTCATCGTTTAAATGGCGCTGCATTTACTGTACAGCAGCAATCTGCACGCAACCTATTACAAAAAAAATCAGCTCATACAGTGCCTGCCGACAAAAGCACTTATGAAATTAAACACCAGAACGAAGTGAACGCCGCTTTAAAAAATGTTGTTGCCGATAATATCTGGCAAACCTTAGCGCATTTAACGTCCTACCATAATCGTTCTTCAACTAAAGATACCGGTGTGGATGCTGCCAATTGGTTAAAATCTACATTTGAAGCGATGGCAACTGAATATGGTCGGACGGATACGGCAACTTATTTTGTAAAAACAGGACACTATAAACAACCTTCTTTAGTCACGGTTATTGGTAAAGATATTAAGGCTCCAGGGATTGTTATTGGTGCACATATGGATACCCTTGATGGACGTATGCCTGGCGCTGGTGATGATGGCAGTGGTTCTTCCAGTATCATGGAAATGGCGCGTGTTCTATTATCTTCTAATGCCTCCTTTAAGCGGCCAATTTATATTATTTGGTATGCTGCTGAAGAACGTGGCTTAGTTGGTTCCCAATATGTAGTCGAGCATTTCCAAGATCATTCTATCCCGGTTAAAGCCGCAATTCAGTTTGATATGACTGGTTATCGTGTTGACCCTAAAGATCCAACGATGTGGGTTTATACCGATCATGTTGATAGAGGTTTGAGTAATTTCGTTGCTAAATTAATTGATACCTATGTTCAGGTACCCGTTGATTATTCACAATGTGGCTATGGTTGCAGTGACCATGCATCATGGGATGATGAAGGTATTCCGGCGGCATTCCCCTGTGAATCTAGTTTTGATGAGCACAACCCCTACATTCATAGTAGCTCGGATACTATGGAGCTGTTGAGCTTGGAGCATATGACTAATTTCTCCAAATTAGCGGTTGCTTTTGCTATAGAATTAGCCTCTGAGTAACCTTCTCTCTGCCTCTTTGGTGTAACTAAAGAGGCATTTACTCAAAACATTTGTAAAAAGCATGATCGGCATAATTAAGTAATGCGCGATCATGAATACTGTCTCCATAAGCATAAAGCACATAATTATCTCGATGGGTATATCGTTTTTTAAACTCATCTACTTTTTGCTGCCCCAGACAATAATTATTTCGCATACGCCCAGTACTTTTATTACTTAGCGGATCAAATTCCAGTTCAGTGCAAATCACTTGTTCAATGTGGTACTGTTTTGCTAAAGGCTTTAGATAAATATCCCACGCCCCACTTATCACAATGCAAGTATGGCCTTGTTGTTGATGAAAATTGAGACGTTCTAAAGCTTCTTTGCGTAATTTCTTGATGAGAACCTGTTCTAAAAAACGCTGGGCTTGTTCATTAAGCTCTTTTTCATCTCGGCCTTTTAAAATAAGGCTATCGAGATAATCATGCCAACTTAACTTATCCAACTTAGAACGCCCTAGTTCCGAATACACAAAACTTGACAAGAGGCTACTTATTATTTTAGGTAAGCCCGCCAAGTATTTTAAAAATAGGAGTCGACTTGGCAGGCCTTTAGTCAACGTCCCATCAAAATCAAACAGTGCAATAACTTCTTTATCCATAATTTCTCTTTAAAAAGCTAAATTCAATATTTGGCGCCACATAAATCAGCTAAGACTTCAGGTCTCTAATTTGTTACCCTACAGGAGAAGAACAATAATCTCCTGATTGGTTGCTATATAAACAATCTAGACCATGTATCAGCACAGGTCTAGTTTATTTTGCTCTTTTTGTGTAAATTTTTTGCATCGCAGCAATTTGGGGTTAAAAAAATGTAAATTTTTCTCTTTAAAGAGAATTAACTCCGGTGATAGAGCTATTAAGTATATTTCTTAAATACCTTTTTAGAGCACTCAACGCCTGGTTGGTCAAACGAGTTAATATTCCAAATCACGCCTTGCACGAAAATTTTATGCTCACATAAAGAAATCAATGAACCTAATGTCTTTGGCGTACAATCAGCTAAAGAAAGATGATTCACCGACATCCCTCCTGGAATACAGTAATAAGGATTCATTTCATTAATTACACCATGCGTTAATACTTTTCTATGCCCAAGACACATTTTATTAATGGCTTCATTATCAAAGGTTTTGACACTGATTAAATCGGCGGCTATTTTTCGAGTGCCTTGGCATAATAGTTGGTAGTAACTGTGTTGGGCATGATTCCCAGGGCCACCCCAAATGATAGGTCCCGTATCATAATTGATCCTGCCTCCTTGCTTGTCTACTGATTTGCCATTGCTTTCCATATCCAATTGTTGGAGATAAGGAACAAAATACTCCAAATCTTCCGAATAGGTGAGTAGTAATAGGTTATTCTTTTCTAGGAAATTAATATTCCAGATCCCTAATAAGCCCAACAGAACAGGTAAATTTTGGGAAAATTTTGTATTTTTGAAATGCTCATCCATCATTTTGGCGCCATCAAGCATTGCCGAAAATTGTTCATAACCTATAGCAATGCAGGTGATTAAATTAATAGTAGAGCAGACAGAATAACGTCCACCGACCCAATCCCAGATAGGTAGAATATGTTTGAAACCATATTCTCGTGCTTTTTCCACATTAGCAGTGATTGCAATAAAGTGCTTGTCAATATGTTGCTTATTCATCCAGGCAAAAGCATTATCCAGATGATGTAGGGTTTCTGGGGTAGTAAAAGATTTTGAAGAAATGATAAAAAGTGTCGTTTCATGATTTAGTTTTGCACTAACACGTGAGAACACATTAGGATCAATTTCAGCAATAAAATGAAATTTTAATCGGTCAGTAACATACGTGCTTAGTGCATCCACACAAAAAAAAGGGCCCAACATAGAGCCTCCAATACCTATATTGACAATATCGGTAATTGGTTTCCCTGAATAACCATACCATTCTCCATTTCTAATTTGGGCTGAAATAGTTTTCATTGTTTGCCTTGCTTGAACTACTTCAGGAACGATGTTTCGATAGTTGACGTGTATTACCTCATGCTCATAGGCGCGAAGAGCGGTATGCAATGCCGGTCGATTTTCTGTATTATTGACGGGGTATCCTGCGAACAAAGCATCAATCTGTTCAGACAGTTGACTTTCATAAGCGATTTCAAAAAGTGCTGCCAATATTTGCTCATTAACATGCTGTCCGCTGTAATCAAGAGAAATATTTTCACTGACTGCAATATAGTTGTTAGAAGAAGGATGAGCGATAGGTGATAAGGTATTGGCATATCTTTTCAGCTTTTTCCATGAATTTTTTTCTATAGGGGTATCCATGTTTTTCTCTCGGTCAATTTAAATTCATTTTAGGACATTTGTTGATGGTGGCGATAGTATTTATATAATGGCTCGTATTGGAGCAATTGGTTTAAAATATGCCACATGTGTTACGCACCTGAAATGCCATTTTCTGCTCAATATTTGCAATATATGTTTTGTTTATGATTAATAAATATAGGTGATTTGGAACAATATGCAACATACTGGCCCTGGAATGGTTACATCATTTTGGTGTCCAGGTTTTTGAGGTGGGCTTACATCGCTCCTATATCGAAGATGCTGTGGACATTTTTGCAACTGCAGCACTAATAAATAGCAATTAATTTTGCATGAAGGAACCACACGAGCTATGTCTTAGCCCGCTGGTTCTCATTTACATATCTTCTGTCTTTGATTGAGACAACGGTGGGCAATGATACTCTGCCGTTATTTTATTATCCGGGTCAATCGATTGCAAAATCACCGGGAATTTCCACAGTGAATGAAGGTGCTTTAATACCGCTGAAGTGGTTTCACCCAAGGGTGCCCGATTTTGCTGGGTATGTCTTAATGTCATGGCGCGATTGCCTTGTAAATCAATCGAATAAACCTGAATATCTGGTTCAAAATAACCTAAATTATGTTGTCGCGATAAGGCTTCTCTTATTTTTTGATATCCCGGTTCATTATGAATCGCATTAACATAAAGCTCAGGACTGCGATCATCATCAACAAGATGGAATAATTTTAAATCACGGATCAATTTTGGTGATAAATATTGCGCAATAAAACTCTCATCTTTGTAATTACGCATTGCAGTATCTAAGCTTGTTAACCAATCGGTGTTGGCCAGATAGGGGAACCAAGCCTTATCTTCTTCCGTTGGGTTTTCACAAATCCGCTTAATGTCTTGCATCATATGATAGCCCAAGGTATAGGGATTAATGCCATTGAAGTAAGGACTATTATAAGAGGGTTGCATAATCACATTGGTGTGGCTTTGTAAAATTTCCAGCATAAATTCATCGGTAACGAGGCCTTCATCATACAAGGCATGTAAGATGGTGTAGTGCCAAAAACAAGCCCAGCCTTCATTCATTACTTTAGTTTGCCCTTGTGGGTAAAAATATTGTGCCATTTTTCTCACGATGCGCACAATTTCCCGTTGCCAGGGTTCTAATAGCGGCGCATTTTTTTCAAGAAAGTATAAAATATTTTCTTGTGGTTCTTCGGGATAGCGTTTGCTCTTACCTTGTTCAGCCGCATGCTTGCTTTGTGGAATAGTCCGCCATAATTCATTAACTTGGGATTGCATGTAGATTTCACGGTTTTGTTGACGAATTTTTTCTTCCTGTATGGATAAGGGGGTCGGGTGTTTATAGCGGTCTACTCCATAATTCATCAATGCATGGCAGGCATCTAGAATGGATTCAACCTCATCAATACCGTAACGTTCCTCACAATCACCAATATATTTTTTGGCAAATACTAAATAATCAATGATGGCATCTGCTGAAGTCCACATTTTAAATAAATAATTGTTTTTAAAAAATGAGTTATGACCATAGCAGGCATGGGCAATAACTAGTGCTTGCATCGCCATCGTGTTTTCTTCCATTAAATAAGAAATGCATGGATTGGAGTTAATCACCAATTCATAGGCTAAGCCCATTTGTCCACGCGTATAGCTTTTTTCAACACCGACAAAATGTTTGCCGAAAGACCAATGGCTATATCCTATAGGCATGCCTACAGAGGCATAAGCATCCATCATTTGTTCTGCCGTAATAACTTCTATTTGGTTCGGATAAGTGTCAAGCTTAAAATCTTTAGCAATACGGGCAATTTCACGATCATAAGCTTGGATTAACTCAAAAGTCCATTCGGCCCCGGTGGATAAAGGCTTTTTTTTTCATACCGTTTTCCTTTTAAATAATTCACGAAATACGGGATAAATATCAGCAACAGTATCAATATTTTCCATTGCAAAATTTGGGTATTGTTCTTTGACGAGTTGATAGACTTCCCACAAACTTTGATGGTGCCGCGGCATAATTTCTATATAAGCAAAATATTGCAATAAAGGCATGATTTTATCTTGTAGTAATTCTTGGCAATAGGGTGAGTCAGCGTTCCAATTGTCACCATCAGATGCTTGAGCAACATAAATATTCCAGGCTTGCAGGTGGATAGCGTGCCTCAATAATGGTCTTTAGTAATTCTAGGGCACTTGACACAACCGTGCCGCCTGTTTCGCGCGAATAAAAAAATTCTTCTTCATTCACTTCTTTGGCTGAGGTATGATGACGAATAAAAACTAATTCGATTTTTTCATAATTTTTGGTGAGAAACATATAAAGCAAGATGAAAAAGCGTTTGGCGATGTCTTTTTTGGCTTCATCCATAGAACCGGACACGTCCATAACACAAAACATTACCGCTTGCGTGGAAGGTGAGGGGACACGAACTCGATGATTGTAACGAAGATCAATGGTATCAATAAAGGGTACGGCTTGTAATTTTCTTTTTTAAAAATTCAATCTGTTTTTGTAGTTCTTTAGATGGTGACTCATATCGGGTATGGGTTCTGCTTGCAGGTGGGCTAATTCCTCTTCGGCTTCTTTTAATTGTCGTTTATAAGGAGAGGCAAGGCAACTCGGCGGCCTGTTGCCTGTTTCATCGAGCGTAACACATTGATATTATTGGGAATACCGCTGGTACTAACACCCTGATCGTACGGTTTTAAAGGTACTTATGCGCGCCAATTCTTTTTTAACTAAATCAGGTAATTCCAGATCTTCAAAATAAAAATCTAGAAATTCTTCGCGCGATAATTCAAAGACAAAATCATCTTCACCTTCGCCACTATTACTGGCATCACCACCACCGCCGCCATCTTCGCCACCGCTCGGTCTTTTAATCCGATCACCGGCAATAAAATTATCATTGCCAGGTAAGATGCGCTCTACATGACCGCCTTTCCGCGATGAAACATGGGTTCAGAAATGTCTTTCGCGGGAATAGTGATTTGTTCGCCTTGATCAATTTCAGTAATACTGCGTTTACCGACGGCATCGGAGACCGCTCGTTTGATTTGATTTTTATAGCGACGAAGAAAACGTTGGCGATTTACCGTACTTTTTTTGCCCGCATTTTGTCGTCTATCAATCAATTGCGACATAATTGTTAGCTCCACACTTTGATCCTTAATTCCACGCAGGTAGTGCATGGAATTCAGCTAAAAAGCGGGTATTTATGTACCCGCTTTTTACCGCTCACCAGCAAGTAGGTGAAGGGATCTTTGATAGTTTCATTCGTGTTATTATTGTGATTTGCGTACTCGTAAATACCATTCACAAAGCAAACGTACTTGTTTCCTGGTGTAGCCTTTCTCTACCATGCGAGAAATAAATTCCTCATGTTTTTTCTTATCATCTTCAGAGGCTTTGGCATTAAAGGAAATCACCGGTAATAAATCCTCTGTATTGGTGAACATTTTTTTCTCAATTACCGATCTTAATTTTTCATAACTATTCCACACGGGGTTTTTACCACGGTTATTAGCACGTGCGCGAAGAACAAAATTCACTACTTCATTACGGAAGTCTTTTGGATTTGAAATTCCGGCTGGTTTTTCAATTTTTTCCAATTCCAAATTGAGTAAGCCGCGATCAAAAATTTCACCAGTATCTGGGTCACGATAATCTTGATCTTGAATCCAGAAATCAGCATAAGTGATGTAGCGATCAAAGATGTTTTGTCCGTATTCAGAATAAGACTCCAGATATGCTGTTTGAATTTCTTTGCCGATAAACTCTACATACTTGGTGGCTAAATACTCTTTAATAAAGCCTAAATAAGTTTCTTGTAGTTCTTGAGGGAATTGCTCTTGTTCAATTTGACGTTCTAAGCACATACATTAAATGGACGGGGTTGGCTGCCATTTCACTGTGGTCAAAGTTAAATACTTTGGACAGGATTTTGAATGCAAAACGTGTTGACACCCCACTCATTCCTTCATCGACACCGGCAAAATCACGATACTCCTGATAGGATTTTGCTTTAGGATCGGTATCTTTTAAGCTTTCGCCATTATACACACGCATTTTTGAATAAATGCTTGAATTTTGTGGCTCTTTTAAACGCGTTAATACGGAAAATTGCGCTAACATATCTAAAGTCCCGGGAGCACAATGGGCTTGGGTTAATGAGCTGTTATCAATTAGTTTTTGATATATTTTCAGCTCTTCTGATACACGCAGACAATAAGGTACTTTCACAATATTAATACGGTCTATAAATGCTTCGTTATTTTTATTGTTTCTGAAGGTTTGCCATTCTGATTCGTTCGAGTGGGCTAAAATAATTCCTTCAAAAGGAATGGACGATAAGCCTTCTGTGGCATTGTAATTGCCTTCTTGCGTTGCGGTAAGTAATGGATGCAACACCTTAATGGGGGCTTTAAACATTTCCACAAACTCTAAAAGACCTCGGTTTGCTCGGCATAAGCCACCAGAATAGCTGTAAGCATCTGGATCGTCTTGCGAAAACTCTTCTAATTTGCGAATGTCTACTTTGCCGACTAGAGAGGAAATATCCTGATTATTTTCATCGCCAGGCTCGGTCTTGGCAACCGCAATTTGTTTCAAGCGAGAAGGTTTGACTTTAATCACTCTGAATTGGCTAATGTCGCCATTAAACTCATGCAGTCTTTTGACCGCCCACGGTGACATTAAGTAGCGTAAATGACGTGAAGGAATGCCGAAGCGTTCGCGCAATAATTGCGCCATCTTCAGTGGGGTTAAATAAAGACAGCGGCGATTCAAATACGGGGGAACCTTTGATGGCATAAAAGGGAATGTCTTCCATTAAGTCTTTTAATTTTTCGGCAATGGATGATTTACCACCACCCACAGGGCCTAAAAGATAAAGCACTTGTTTGGTTTCTTCCAAACCTTGCGCCGCATGTTTTAAAAAGCCCACGATTTGCTCAATGGGCTCTTCCATGCCATAAAATTCTTTAAATACAGTATAGCGTGGGATAATTTTATTAGAAAAAATCCGTGATAAAATAGGGTCATGACGTGTATCGAGCATCTCGGGTTCGCCTATAGCCATGAGCAAGCGTTCTGCTGGATTGGCATAAGCTGAAGGATCGTTTTTACACAATTCCAGATATTCATCCAAGCCCATTTCTTCTTCTTTGTTGTCAACAAAGCGTTTGGTATAGCCGGTCAAAAAATCTTGAGTGTTCATGAGCCATCCCCTTTTACTTATCCCTCAGCAGGATATAACGTGTTTTTTTGTATGTTTATTTTATTAATGGCCACGCAAAAGTTAACTTGAGAAGCCACCTCTTTAATACTCAGTATAGGCATAAAATTAATAGATAACTCAATCATTCTTAGATATTTTTTTATTTTGGTTTATAAACGTAGGTTAGACCCTAAAGTGTAACAATTCTTTTTTGGATTGGATCTTATCTAATTGATTAATAATTCGGTTTGGACTAACGTTTAAAACAAGGCATTTTTACAAAGTTATCATTGATTTATTGTCTAATAAAAATGACAATAAATTTCACATTCAGGTTTTAAGGAAAAATGATGAGCACTCCAGATACAAGCATTTACTTAAAAAACTATCAAGCTCCTTTATTTGCAGTAGACACGGTCAATTTAAATTTTGATTTATATCATGATCATGCCTTGGTGCGCAGTGAACTTAAATTAACGCGCCAGCATCCGGGGGCTTTGCATTTATACGGTGATGAACTCGAATTAGTCAGCGTGCAAATGAATGGTAGACCATTAGAGCCAGCCGAGTATCAGGTGTCTCCTGATGCATTAATTATCGAACATTGCTCTGATGAATTAACCCTGACTATCGTTACGCGTATTTATCCCCAAGACAATACACGCTTATCTGGATTATATCGCTCAAATCATTTGTTTTGTACGCAATGTGAGGCTGAAGGTTTTCGTCGCATTACCTATTTTCTGGACCGCCCTGATGTCTTGGCAACTTATACTACGCGCATTACGGCGGATAAACAGCAATATCCAGTTTTGTTATCCAATGGTAATTTAATTGATTCTGGTGATGCTAGCGATGGACGACATTGGGTCATTTGGCAAGATCCTTTTAAGAAACCCTCTTATTTATTTGCGCTAGTGGCCGGTAACCTGGCGCAGTTGCGTGATAAATTCGTCACCAGCTCTGGGCGAATGGTCGATTTACACATCTATGTTGAACCTGGAAATGAAGATAAATGTGCACATGCGATGGAATCATTGAAAAAATCCATGCGTTGGGATGAAGAGGTTTATGGCCGTGAATACGATTTAGATATTTTTATGATCGTCGCCGTTAGCGATTTCAACATGGGTGCTATGGAAAATAAGGGCTTAAATATTTTTAATTCCAAATACATCTTGGCGCGTCCGGATACCGCAACCGATCAGGATTTTGCTGATGTCGAAGGGGTTGTTGCTCATGAGTATTTTCATAATTGGACGGGTAATCGTGTCACTTGCCGCGATTGGTTTCAATTAAGTTTAAAGGAAGGTTTGACAGTTTTCCGCGATCAAGAGTTTTCGCGTGATATGAATTCACGAGATGTAAATCGGATTATGGATGTTAAGACGTTACGTAGTAGTCAATTTCCTGAAGATGCAAGTTCCATGGCGCATCCTGTACGCCCTGAGTCTTATCAAGAAATAAATAATTTTTACACGGCGACCATTTATAACAAGGGTGCGGAAGTTATTCGCATGCAACATACTTTATTAGGTAAAGAGCGTTATCGCAAAGGAATGGATTTGTATTTTGCACGTCATGATGGCCATGCGGTAACCATTGATGATTTTGTGGCCGCCATGGAAGATGCTAATGGGGTAGATTTAACGCAATTTAAACGTTGGTATAGCCAAGCAGGAACGCCTGAAGTGGTTGTGACCAGTCAGTATGAGCCGGGTCACCTAAGCTTGATGATGAAACAAAGCTGCCCACCAACGCCTGAATGCCATGATAAAAAGCCGTTTCATATTCCTATTCGTGTTGCCTTGTTTGACTCTAAAGGTCAATTGATGCCAATTAAGCATGACATTTTGGAATTAACCGAAGCAGAACAAACCTTTACCTTCACTGATTTAAGTGAAAAACCAGTCATTTCTCTGCTGCGAGAATTTTCAGCGCCGGTTAAATTAAAACATGAGCTTAGTCAAGATGAGCTAATTTTCTTAGTACGCCATGAAATGGATGGTTATGCGAAATGGGATGCCGCGCAGCGGTTAGTCCTGAACTGTATTCACGAGTGTTTAGGCTTACCGCGTACGCAATGGCAGGTGCCAGAAGCATTAATTGCTGCATTGAAACATGTGTTGCTCGATGAATCTTTAGATGCGGATCTACGTGCTGAATTGTTGACCCCTCCATGTTTTGAAGAAGTTGCGGCAATGTTGGATACTGTTGATGTGAGTGCTGTGGAAGCGGCCCGCGATTATTTTCGTGCGCAGTTGGGGCTGCATTTGTATGAGCAGGTGCAGTCAATGTACCAAAAATTATGGCAAGCTGAAGATCATGGGATGAATGGTCCTGCTTATGGGCGCAGAAAATTGCGTAATGTGTGTTTGTGGTTGATGATGAAATCTAAAGAGAGTGTGGCGATTGACGCATGTCAGCAGCAATTTACCCAAGCGCAAACGATGACTGATCAAATAGCCAGTTTTGCTTTATTGGTTAATTGTGCGCATCAAAATCTGCGTGAACAGGCCATTAATGATTTTTATAAGCAATGGTCTAAAGATGAGTTAGTCTTGGATAAATGGTTTGCCTTGCAAGCCAGCTGTGAGTTGCCCGCAACGCTAAGCCAGGTAAAAAAGTTGTTGCAACATCCTGATTTCAGCATTAAAAACCCGAATAAAGCACGTTCTGTAATCGGCGCATTTTGTATGGCAAATCCACGTAATTTTCATGCGCCTGATGGCAGTGGTTATGTATTTCTGGCGGAGATGCTGCTTACTTTGGATAAGATTAATCCACAAATTGCCGCACGGATAGCCAATCCATTCACACGTTGGCAGCGTTATGATAAACCCAGACAGCTCTTGATGCGCCAGCAACTAGAACAATTGGCACAACAACAATTATCACGCGATTTGGGCGAGGTGGTATCCAAGAGTCTAGTTGCTGAACTAAAATAAAAGTGGTTTCATTAATCATTGTTTGAATTTGCTCCAAATCCGAAGTCCTGCGGCTTGTCCGCGGGATCCATAACGCTCAAGCCGTTGCCATAACGCTAAGGAATTAATGTACAGTACACTTCATTTCGCAAGTTCCACGCTAACTTTGCTTTTGTCGGACATGAATTAATTGCAGCATCAAGGTTAAAACCTGTGATTGCTGCGATGTAAACTTATTAAAATTGAATAAGTAAGCGGCTTCTTGTATTTGTTGATGAATTGCTTGACGTAATTTCTCAATATCCGCGAGTATTTGCTTATTGTTTTCTTCGTGGGGATGTTCTAATACTGCGATACTTAAATAATCCTTTTCTATTCCAATGAAAATGATTTTAACTCTTTGACGATTTGTCCTTGTGAATCAGCAATGCCCACTCCAATCGCATAGGCGTTGGTGCGTACTTGCGTCTGATGGTTTTTCGCAAATTGCGACACTAACTGCTGTAATTGTTTATGCAAACGTGCACTATCATCGGGATGCAAATGCTCTGCTGCAAACACCGAAAAATGCGGATTAAAATAATTTAGCACATTAGGACTGCCGTATTGCGTAAAAATGAGCTGTCGGTCTATATCTTGAGCGGCCCAGGCAGGAATGAGCGCCTTTTTGTTGCGTAATGAAGACAGAGCATTCAATGCCATATTACTTAGTCCTTGTATTTGCGAATCATTGGTCACGGACAACATTACATAACCTCCGCTAGGGATAAAACGTGACGTTAAGAGGGAAACTTGTTTTTGTTGCTTTGCTAAGGTTTCGGCATGTTTGATAATCTGGGGAATTTGTGTTTCTTGGTAGCTTGCCATATACAAGGTCACATGCAGCGGGTGTTTATTAATATAGGGAGTAATTTGATACTCAGTAAATACTTTTTGTTGCTCTAAAAATTGATTAAATTCTTTGATAAGCGCACTAACCTGATTGTCCGGTTTTAGTTTAAGATAAACATTAATTGATTGATTGCTTGCTATGGCTGCATTGGCAATAAAAAAACAGATTAAGAGGAGGATGTAGTGGCGCAGTATTTTGCGGTTGTTGGTAATCCCATAGACCATAGTTTATCTCCAGTAATTCATCAGCATTTTGCCAAACAAACTAATATTCATTTAACCTATCACAAAATTAAAGCAGATGAATCGACTTTTGAACAGCAAATAACCACTTTTTTTGCACAAAATGGTAAGGGGCTTAATATCACTTTACCTTTTAAGCAACACGCTTTTTCCTTAGCACGGCACTGTACAGTGCGTTGTAATCTGGCTAGGGCTGCAAATACCTTATGGATGCATGCCGGGAATTTATACGCCGATAATACCGATGGAATTGGGTTGATTCGTGATTTGCGCCGTCATCTTGCCTTGGCTGGGAAACGGGTGTTAATTATCGGGGCAGGAGGCGCTGCGCGTGGTATTGTGCATCCTTTATGGGAAAATAATCTCGCCACTTTGGTAGTCGCTAATCGTACTCTAGCTAAAGCAGAGGAATTTAAACAGGCTTTCCCGCAGATAAAATGCATGCGCATTAATGAATTAAATGAACCCTTTGATTTGGTAATTAATGCGACTTCAGCAAGTTTAGCTGGGGAGTTCATTGCCTTACCGGAGGTATGTTTTTCCACCAAGCCCTTATGCTATGATTTAGCATATAAGCAAGGAGAAGCTACAGCCTTTGTGCAATCTGCCAGAGATTGGGATTGTGCGGCTGTTGATGGTTTAGGCATGTTAGTGGAACAGGCAGCCGAGGCTTTTTTTATTTGGCATGGGGTTATGCCTGAAACTCAGGGCGTGTTGAATTTTTTGCATGCTTGTATCTAGATGTTGTTCGTTGAACCGGTTCTGTGCGCCCTATTGCAGACTCGGCAAGGTCTATATATGTCAACAGACCCTTGGCTGAGCCTTCTATCATTACTCAAAAAATTTAATGACTGTTTTGGCATTATTAATCGTGTCTTGAAAACCGAGCTCAAGTAGATCCCGCGTAAACTCGCGTTCAAACAGCAAGAAGCTTAATAAATCACCTGAATGATTTTTAGCACCCAAAACATTGAGTAAATAACGGAGCAATACCGGCAAGGATTTAAAATGCGCTTGCGCGACTGAGGCGACATCTTTACTGGGACGTAAATGGACGGTTTTAATTGGCCGCCAAGGAGAGTGGCGCTTTTTCCACATGGATAAGAGCATGGCAATTTCATTCATGCGATTAACCATTTCGATATCACGATCCAAGTTATCCAGAAAAAGACCATTGAGCATACTACCTAAAATATGCGCGAAGGGAATTTCATCATTGTCACGGAAAGGTTCACGATCGACAAAGGTCGGTAGGGCTCGTGTACCCAAAATCATGATCTCATCCACTTCGAAGCGAATGGCTCCTCGTAGTGGAGCAACCAAGCCAACGCTGCCATCCCCATAATGAAAGCCATCTACTGGCACAGTGGGGAAGAATAAGGGCAGGGCGCTCGATGCTAAAACATGTTCTGCTTGGATGTTTGCACGTTGACTGCTATGGCGAGGGTAATGCCAATCAGTAAATTCAGCGCCGCTATGATCGTAAAATGAAATAGTTTGGTTTGATTCATAGCAATTGGTAATGATTTCTAAGGTATTAAGATGGCCTTCACTGATATTTTTGGCAATTCTCGTAAAATCAATGGTGTCATCAATTAATGTTTTTAGTGGCGTGGTGTCCAGTAAGTGGCCTGCTTGACGTTGCTTCATAATCAGCGTACTAACATTGCGCACGACTGATTTACTTAGCTCATAATTGCTGGCTTTATAAATTTGCTGGCAGTGAATTTCACTCCAAATCATTTCCAGTTTATCAAGGGCTGTTGGGAAGTCGTCTGCATTTTCTGCAAGCACTACGGCATTAATACTACCCACACTAACACCGCTGACCATTTCGAAAGGCAGTGTTTTGGTTTGTAAAATATGGCCGATTGCTTTTAGAACGCCTGCTTGATACGCACCACGAGCACCGCCACCTGCTAGATAAAGGGCTTTTTTAGCCGTCATAATTTATTGGGGTAATTTAGTCTCTAAGAGGAAATATAGTTGAATTTTGGCCTGATTAGCAAGCAACATCAGAATTTCTTAAGATTTAATTGCTATAGTAATAATAAATAACCTTATCTGGTAGGTACCCAATGGCATTTGAACCGGCGCAAATAGCAGATATAGATATAAAAGATGCTGAAAGCATCCTGCAAGGAATTCAACAACCAGTTACCTATACTCCCAAAAAGAAGAAGGTGCCGCTGTCATTACTAATGCGTATTCCTTTTTTATCTCGTTTTATTAAAAGTGTCAGTAGTGAGGCGATGCAATTAGGTTCCTCTATTAGCGCGTTGCATAGTACGCCTCCGGCTGCGCTAACCAGTGGCTTTCAATTTGGAGGGATTTCGTTAGCGGCTTTGGATTTTTTAATGATTCCGGCGATTTATGTTGCGGCATTTGTTTTAAAACGCCCCGTGCCGATTACTTTAAATAATAATGCCAGATGGCTGTATTCTGCCGTATTACTTGGTCTTGCGATTACGGCGCTGACTGTTCCTGGCGCGGCGCCAATTATTGGTCTAGTAAGCGCAGGACTTGCTTTAGGCCTGAGCACCTTTTTATTAGCTAAAGCCTTACGTGAACGTTATATCTTAGGTAAAGAACGAAAAGCACTCCGTCGTGAACTCGTTAGTGCAGAAGAGGAAATGCAGCAAATCCAGCGTGAGGCAGGAATGCTGCGCACCCTGTTGCAACAGCCAACAGACCAAGAACATTTAACGGAACAGATAGCTTCGTTGCAACAGCGTCATCAGATCCAAAAAGAACGTATTGAGGCTTTAAAAGAAAAAGAGGACGTTATCGAGGAAAAAATAAAAGAGCTAGGCATCGTACAAATTCTTGATAAAGGTTTAGGCGTAAGTTTGGCCTCACTTGCCATAGTTGGATTAGCTACCTCTTTATATTTTCCACATGTTGGTGTGGCGATTTTAATAGGGGTTTCTGCAGTTAGCCTTGCATATCTGGCCGTGCGCATTACTGTCCCTATAGTACGTGTGCTGGGAAACTGGCTGATAAATAAGTTCCACAATGCCGCGGAAACGGATAATGAGGTACAAAATAGCAATATGCCGCAATTAGCATCGCAACAAGAACATCAGCATGATGGACAATCCCTTGATAACACGGTTGCTGTAACTAATCGGGGGCAAGTCGAGCCAACTACTAAAGATGTGGATGTGTGCAATAATGACTCTTTACAAGGGGTGATGCAACCGCTGAGCATGCCTTCTGAGCAGACGCCGCATGAATCCAATTCAACGAGTGCAATGTTAGAGCTTTTGGGGGATAAAAAGGCGGTTCTTACGGGTTTCAGCGTAGAAAATGCCCTTAATGCGGATGCGCAACCGCTACTTAGTTCTGTTGCTTGCATAACTGCGGATGATGGGCGCGTTGATACTGAAGGTGAAACGGTACGTAAGGATGAGGGGGAGGGCGCACCCGAGGAACCCAAGGCCGCTTTATCTCATTAGTCGTAGCTTTATGCATAGCTTAAGTTTAATCTGCAACGAAAAGCTCATTGCAAAAAATAAAAATTTCCTTTAATTTAAAAGTTTACCCTTTAGGGAAGGAAGCCTCATGCTGAACCTACTTCGTGAGCAGCCACGTGCATTTCACATGATTTTTTTGTTGGAGTTGTGGGAGCGGTTTGGGTTTTATACAGTTCAAGGGGTTTTAACGCTTTTTTTCATTCGCTATTTGGGTTATGGCGATAGCGATTCATACTATACATTTGGTGCGTTTTCGGCCTTAGTTTATGGTATGGTGGTTATCGGTGGGTATTTAGGTGACCGGATTCTTGGCACCAAACGCACTATTGTGCTTGGATTGATTGTTTTAGCAAGTGGTTATTTTGCTTTAGCTATCACTGATAAAGAACATGTATTTTTTGCCTTGGGCTTAATTTGTGTCGGTAACGGCTTATTTAAAGCCAATCCATCCAACTTATTAGCCAAATGTTATGAGCGCAATGATCCACGCCTGCATGGTGGATTTACGCTGTATTATATGGCAATTAATTTAGGCAGCATGATTGCGTTATTTGCAGGACCGGCGATTGCCCATCGTTACGGTTATTCCTATACCTATATGATGAGTTCTATAGGCTTATTAATAGGTTTGGCAAATTATGGGTTGCAACGTCAGTATGTTGCGCAAATTAATACCGCGGCCGATCAGCATAAAATTTCACTGTTGCAGTGGCTTCTCGTCCTTGTTGGTATTTATTTGTTCACGGTCAGTTCTGCCTATTTATTACAACACGTGCTGCTTGCGAAAAATTTATTGTGGGTTATAACCACTATAGTCGTGCTTTACTACGGCTATCTGGCACAAAAAGAAACTAAGGCCGCGATGATTCGCATGCTCGTTGCCTTTGTCTTAATGATTGAGGCAGTCATCTTTTTTACTTTATACCAACAGATGCCAACATCACTTAACTTGTTTGCCGTAAATAATGTGGTGCCTGATTTTTTAGGGATTATTATTGATGCGCAAAGCTTTCAAGCATTAAATCCTATCTGGATAGTACTTATGAGTCCCTTATTAGCACATGTGTATGCACGCTTCAATCGGCAAGGGATTTTATTTGCCATCCCCTACAAATTTGCCTTAGGTATGACCATGTGTGCGTTGAGCTTCTTGTTACTTTACTTTGCGCGTTATTTTTATACGGGTAATGGCATGGTGTCTTCGTGGTGGCTTATTGCCAGTTATTTATTCCAGAGCATTGGTGAATTACTCGTCTCAGCCCTTGGCGTCGCTATGGTTGCTGAACTGGTTCCCGCGCAAATTGCGGGCTTTGTGATGGGCATGTGGTTCTTAACTTCGGCAGTGGCCGGATTTATTGGGGCTAGCGTCGCCTCTTATACGGCACTTCCTGAGCATATTAAGCCAGGTGTTGAATCCTTGATGATTTATACTGAAGTTTTTGTCTATATTGGTGTGGTAACTTTTGTTATTGCTCTATTCATGTGGTTATTGGCACCTTTTTTAAGTCGTTATATTGCCATAATAAAAACAGAACCGTCTCAGAAAGAAGAATCTACAGAATATTCACTGTCTGTAGTCTCATAACGATTAAAAGCAAACGGAAGTTATAGGTTAGGCTATAGCTTCCGTTTATTGACCCGGATAAAGGGTGATTTTTAGCGACGATGACCGCCACCATGGAAACCACCGCCATGCCCCCAGCCACCGTGCCCCCAACCGCTGCCGTGGTTCCAGCCGGCATGTCGATTCCAACCATTATTATTGTAGCGACCACCCCAACCACCACCATAATAGCTGGCATAATAAGTATTTGGAGAATAGCCATAACCAGAATAATAGTAACTACCTGGATAGGAAGAAACATAACAGCTGCTTAACAGAATTGAAGGTACAAATACTAACATTGCGATAATTACTTTCCTCATGAGCGCTTCCTTTCTCAATGTTCGTACATTAATTATACGTCATGGGTTTTGGTTAATCAAAAAAATAAATTAATTACTCTATATTTAACAACGTTCATAATCTGTTTTGTTTCTCGAGCACTATTATTAGCAATTTGGAGGGTTTTTTTGAGGTTTACTAATGAAAATAAAAGGGATAAATCTGGTTAACTCGTTTATTTTTATGAAAAAATTGCAATGCGTCCATATTTGTAATGAACTATCTTTAGTTTGAGATGGATAACGTACCGGCCTGTTGTAAAAGATGTCCTTTATTTGATCAAAAGATGGGGTGTAATTAAAGACAAAAGAAAATTAACGAGTCTTTTAATATTAATGACAACAGCAGCCATGTATGCTTGAATCTGCACATTATCAATGCCACGATACTTTGCTTTTGAGAGACAATGATAATTTTTCAATTCATTCATAACCCCTTCAATTTTCCATAAACGTTCGCGTAACTTTTCTTTAAATATATCAGATTCCATCTTAATTTTTACTTTTTGAAATAAGTCAGCATGAATATGCCGTGCCATAACTCGTATTTCTCTATTCTTCATTTTAGGTGCTTGGCAGATTGTTTTTAAAGAACAATCACAGCAATCTTTTGTATGGGTACGATAAGAAATATAACCTTGAGAATTTACTTTTCCCACTTTAAATTCAATATTTGCAGAGCAGACATAAGTTTTTTTCATCTCATCATAATTAATTCCATGTATTTCTGTATCTTGAGTTTTACCACTACGTGTAGTAAATAATGGTATAAACTCTTGAATACCAGCATCATTAAGGGAAGAAATAATTTCTCCTGAGCCATATGCTCTATCAGCTATAACTTCTTGCAACATTAATTTGTTTTTTAATTGAACTATTAATTCTAAATATGGCTGAGAGTCATGTACTGCTCCAGTTGTAATCTTTATGGCACTAATTACACGGCTTTTACTATTGCAACATACATGAGCTTTATATTTTAAACTTCTCAATGTACCTGCTTTATAGGCCAAAGTTGCATCAGGATCAGTTTTGCTACGATGAGTTTTATTAGAAATATGCCACTTATTCTCAGAGATACCATCTTTAGATGGTTTTATATTTTTAGGAACTTCTTTATTTATTGGTTGCATGGAGTTTAATGAGGCATTTGCTTGAATTAACGTACTATCGGTCATTACACTTTGGCTTTGAAGAAGACCGGCTAGTTGGCATTGTTTGACAATGGATTGAAAAAATTTTTCAAAAACTTCAACTTGATATCTCTTTTTTATGCGACTTAAACTTGCATGATGCGGTATAGAATCAGTTAGTGTTAATCCACAAAACCATCGGTAGCAAATATTATAATGAATATCTTGTACAAGTTGTCTCGTCGACTTTATCGAAAATACATAACCTATCAGCATCATTCGAAAATATAATTCTGGTGCAACTGATGGTCGCCCATTATTAGAGCAATAGTAAGACTCTGTAATCTTATTAATGAAGGAGAGGTCGATACAATCATTAACTTTTCTTAAAAAATGCTTTTTAGGTATTAGTTTATCCAGTAATAAATAATCAGGGTGTTGCGTTTTATCGAACATTCTTCCTTGCATTTAGCCTCTTATTACTTCAATAAATAATAACCAATTAGATCATTTTGTACGTCAGATGTAAACTCAAAATGCTTTTAAAATAAGCTAATAGATTTATATTTATCTATACTTTATTTATGGACGCTGGAGAATAAATATGTGTACAGGAAATCATGAGTGTATCTTCTATAAAAGATTAGAAAAAATAATCAACAAATACGTGAAAAGTCAACATTATAACGTTTTTCATTACACTAAATCTCTTCGTCATATAATGTCTTCTAGTCATTTAGAACTTCACTCTCATCAATTTTTAAATTCTAAAGGTAATAATGAAGAATTAATTTGTGGCGTAAACTTAGTGCTTAGTGAAATGAAAAATTATGACGATTTCGTCCATTTGGATGAACATTTTAAAAGTTATATACAAACTGGGTTAGAGGTATATACATGTTCATTTTGTGAACTAAAAAGATCGAGGTATGCCTTTAGAAAATATGGAAGAAGCAACATTAGTTTCAAGCGATCATTTTTTTCAAAACTTAAAAGCAATGCTTCCAAACATCAAACTCATTGTTTATATGGTAAAGTTATATACAAAGAAAAGAATCAAAAAATGATCATTAAACTTTTGTTTGATTGTTATGAAAAATACTCCATCCTTTGCGACGATAGATATGTTTCTTTTTTTACATTTGTAACTTTAATTTTACCTTTATTAAAACTAAATCGCCATAACCAAGATAAGGAATTCAGAATAATTAGTATGCAAATTAGAGGAAGAGATGGGCAGCTCGCTACACCTCATGCATTGGACGAAGCTCATTTTACCCTTTCCGATATAAAACATATCTCTTTTTCTTTTCAGAAAAAAAACTGATTCGCTCTCTGTGCTCTCATTCAAGAAAGAGAATTTCAATAAATCACCTTATGCTATTAGATTCGCACTGAATTGATACTATATGAATTTAAAGAAACCATCTTTTACAACAGGCCGGTACCGCGTCTATCACAAATTAGGTATAATGGAGGAAAATTAAAATAGACATCTTCTGAATTTACTGGATCTTCAAAATTCAAACAATTCAAAGTTTGTGATAGATAAGATTTTCCATCTTTTGGCTTCCTCGATCAGTTAGTTTTCGACAACAGGTACATACAAGTTAAATGTCAATCTACCTTTTTGCCAGTCGGTTTCACACTGATTTTTGCTGGAGTAAGGTTGTTAGTGATACGAGAGACAGTTCTATCTACCCGTCGTTGAAGCATGATCTCAACCATTACTGTTTCATTCGGCTGAAGAATTTTGTTAATGTCAGCGAGCGAGGAATGAAAATCAAGTAACCTGTAATAAGCAATGGCTTGGTCACTTGCTTCAGGGTATGCCTTTATACGGAACCCCAGATTACCTTGCATTTTGGGCGTATTAATCCCGGCTTCCATGATATCGTAGTCAAGAAAATAAGTCAGTTTTCCTCGATTATGCATGTTGCGTTGGCGATCAACGAAGAAACCTTTAGGAAGCGCCTCCTCGCTGTATTTGGGGCCAGCAGTGAGATAAAGATCATAATCGACAAGATGGTTGCCCCGGTCGTCAATAAGCCGGAAAATAATCATAGAGTAGCGATTGGTGATATACTCGTGTTTATAGATAAGTGTTTTTACAGGTTCTGTATGCTCATTTTTTTGGGTTTCTTGAGTAATCTTATCTAGCTCTTTTGCTAAAGTATTATAGGAGTCACGATTTTTTACTTGTAGGCATCGTAGGACCCATATTGCCGTAGGATGAGTGGCTGCATTGGCCATAGTAACACTGCGGATGATTCCGATATTTTTACCAGAATGCGAACGTCCAGGTAGAACCCCAAATGCCATAGGCGGTGTTCGTATCAGTTTGGCGACAACAAGATTTTCACCATTATTCCCCTCCTGATGTAACTTCAATAGACTGTAATTCATATTTGTAGCGGTTACGCGCACAACGCCATCAGATCCGGTTTCTCCCGTGTAGGAGTTAACCGCATCATAAAGTTGGCGATCAATTTTCTGGCCAGTAAGTACAAAGGAATAGATGCCATGAGCAGTGCAATCGTAATCAAGCCAACTTTCATTAAGTTGCCAGCTCATCTCACTTCCGAGCTCAAGCCAATCAAGTACATGTTGTCCTGGTTCAACTCCTTCAAAAAAACTCTTTATACGGCCTAGTCGGGATTTACCCAGTTGGGCAAGAGCAGAACCGTGGTTGGCGGGAGCCAGCATGATAAGATGGCTCAATGGACATTGTGCAAGATTATTTTTAAAGTATAAATCCATCCATTTTCGAACAACGGGTCCACCGGTAGAGTGAGTGATACACGCAAAACGCTCCCCATCTCGTAGCTTATCAGTAATTTCATCGCGTACTGCTTGCGCAAATGCACGTGCTATATCGTCAACCGTTACTGTATCGTCAAAGCTGATATAGTGTCCAAGATAGATATTACCAACTTGAATATCCAGCGTTCCGTTTTTGCTTTGACTTTCAAGCCATTGAGGAAGCTCTCCATAAGTATTGGTATGCGTGACACTCCAACCATGGACGAAGATAACAATCATAACGCTCCTTAATTTAGTGGCGCTACAACGGGGCATTGTTGAGTAAATCGATGATATTAGATTATTTAACAATAATATAGCTAAGTCGAATAAAAAATTTGAGGATTGACACCTTGTTGTTTGTTATTGACTCTAAGTTGGGGGCATCATTGGAGTCGAGTAACCATTCCTTAGCGTAATGCCTTACTTACTTTTCATCTGTATAGTGATACTTATCACTTTAAATATAGATCAACTTAATGGTTTAAGTAGGTTGGCAGTTCTATTGCTCCCCAAAGGCCTATATCCGTTTTTTCCTGTGAACGTACGGTCAATATTGGGGAATTGAAAATCGATTTCATTGGGTATTGGATGTCGTCTTAAGTGAAGATGATTCGCGTATTCGTAAAGACTATGGGGCTGAGAATTTTGTTGTTGCCAGGCATATTGTCCTTAATCTGCTTAAGCAAGAGCATTTTAATAAATTTAGTATCAAGAAAAAAAGATATGTGGCCACTCTAAATCCTCAATACTTTGAAAAAATAGTGCAGGGAGCATCATTCAATATGCGCTTGCCCTGCAAAGCCATTGTATTACGTGAAGCACTTAATAAATCCTTAATGCATTTGATTTATCATACCCTCTGTCTGAAATGGTTTACGAAGATATAATTGAATTTATTGATTTTTTAAACTTCAGTCAGGCAACAACGGGCATTTCTAAAATAGGTATTAAATCTCTTGGGAGCTATGTAAAATGCGTAAATTAATTGTATTGTGGTTATTGGTCTTATGTTCTATCACTTCTCATGTAGCTGTTGCTGGTGTTCATGAAGATCATCCTTATGATTTCATCGTCACAAAAGATATTTATAAATTTTCTGAAGTCTATCAAATTAAATCGCCACCAAGAGAAACATATCCAGGTTCTATTAAAAAAAGTGCATTTCGTATCCGTACAAATTATGATTTATCAAATAAAGATGGATGGCAGGCAACAGGTATTACACGAATTCTTTCTTTAGGCTCTTTGTACCATTGGGCTAAAGAAATCGATATTTATGATACTCGTGGTGTACGAATAGGCTTTATTGATGGAAATTTAGCAACAACTGAATCTGCAAAATTTACAATTTATGAGTATGATGATGCAGGAAGTGCTACTACAATTGGTGTTGCTTATGCAAATTCAAGTTTCGATCGGTTTATGATTTTGGAATCAAGCGATAATCTTCATCCTATTGCCGATTTGAATCGTAATGTTAGTAATAAAACTTGGAGTGTGTCTGTACATTATCCGGAAACAATAGATGATCGCATTATTCGTATTTTTGCTGGTTTTGTAATTGATCATGAGGATAAATTTTTATCAAATGCAGACGATGATTATGATGATTTAATCAGTAAGCAATCTAGCGAAATAACTCGTCAATAACTGGATTTAACTATTGGGGAGTAGGAATTATAAACACCCTATTCCCCAAAATTCGAAAATTCCGTGGTTAAAAATAGTGCTGTCGAAAATTTTTCAGGTAGTTAAAGATGTTCTATCTTAGGGTATATAACCATGCCCCTTTACATTCGTTACCTTTCATTTTTTCTGGTTCCAGGTAATGGATTATTCCTTCATTCAATAAGATATAGCAACCTGATTATTAGTTGTGTACCATTTTTCCCATTGCGCAATTGCTTGAGAAATATCGTCATAAATATCGAGTTGCTCTCTTAAATTTAATGCATCCTGTATAGCCAGTGATGCACCACTACCAACGTGTGGACGTAACACAACACTCGCATCTCCAAGTAAAAGAGCCCCTTTAACAATAAGTCTTTCTACACCAACATCGACAATTTTTTGCATAAAAGGTGATTTAGTCTTTATAATTATCTGAGCAATTGTTTTTGGTAGTTTGGAATTTGCCAATTGATGCAAGTGTGTTGTTGCTGTTTCTGAAAAATCAATTTGAGTTGTTTGACCTAAATTATCTAAGTCTTCTATAGGTAATTTTTCGTAAAATACCCAATTTAACTTTTTAATGTCATTATGATTGATAGGATAGGCTAATAAGTGACCATTGTTAAAACAATAATAGGGAATGTTATTGATAAAAGGTGACTTATTTTTTATCATATCAAAATCTAATGTACCTCGCCATGCTATATAATTAGAATAGGTCAATTGAGAGTTTTTAGATATAAGTTTTCTTCCTATGGATTGCGATCCGTCAGCGAAAATAATTAAATCAAATTCTTGAGTTTCACCGGACTCCAGTAGTATTTGGCTAGGTTCTCCAGCTTTGAGTTTTACATCGATTATTCTGCATTCATTTTTATATAGTTTATCGGGTATTCGTTTTCTTAAATTAAGAAAAAGGGTATCCCAGTGAAGACTAACAATTGAAATATTTTGATTCCACATGCAGTGGCCATAGTCAGGTTTGCTTGGTAATTGACAGTAAAAACTCCGAGTTGAGGAAGAATACACCGTTGTTTCTTTATCGATAAGGTCTTTAGATATTAGTATTTGAAGTAATTCCTTTGACATTGTAATCCCTGCGCCACGGGATTTTAAATCTTTCGACCGCTCAAAAACGGTAACATCCTTTACTTTAACAACAATGCAATCTAAATAATAAATTTTAAGTAAATTTCAGTACGGAGAATATTTGTTTTTTTTGTGATCGAAAAGCCGATTTTATAAAGAAGCAATAGCATTGATATACAAAATTATATCGAGTACGTATAATTATACAATTAATAAATATTTTTGTATGATGACCTGAACCTATGTACGTGCTCTAGAGCGTGCATTAGAGCCGAAAGATGCTGTTCAAAGCTTAACACATCAGTAAAAAAATTTAAAGCACGGGCTGAAATTGCAGGTACTAAACTTGAAGGGGAGCTAGAGCAGGGAGGACTCTCTAAGAAAGGACAGACCGAAATCGCTTTGCAAATTGATTTTCTGGTCGATGAGTTGTGTAAAAAAACCGGTTTTATTACTCATTGATGAAGCACAAGAATTGGCAAAAACAAAAGAACATGAGGCAGTCGTTACCGCCGCGATAACACGGGATCAAAATCGTCTAAGAGTAGCGTTTACTGGTTCCTCTAGAACACAGTTGGCACCTGTTTTTTCAAATTCAAATGCACCGCTTTATTCAACAGGAGCGGCCATAGCCGACTTTCCTCTGTTAAACCGTGAGTTTGTTGAATATATTGCAGAGCGTTTCAATCAATCGACCGGCCGGATATTGCCAATTATACCTGTCTGGCAGGCCTTTGTTAACTTTCAACAACAACCCGAACCGTTTTTGGTTGGGATTGTCGATATGGTATTTAATCCAACTGTAACATTAGAAGATGCGATGAAGGCTGTGGCAGATAAAATGGTTCATACTGACAATCATGAGGGCGCATGGGCGGCGCTTGATGCGGCGCAAAAGGCATTGGTTTGAATGCTTGCACAAGACCCATCTCTAAAGCCTTTTAGCAAAGCCGTGGCTTTAAAGCTTGGTATTGAATCATTAGACTCTACTCATGTTCAGAGGGTAATGTCTAAACATTACCAATGTGGTTTTTAAGTCTTCACGAGATACTTATGAATTCGAAAATGAGGCCTTCGCACAATGGGTTAGAACCCTTGCTGAGTAACTGGCTCTGTAAACATTAAACGGTCTACTAAATCGATTAGGAGAATTAAGTTATATTATTCTTCATTATCCGATTTAATAGACATTATTTTCAGGATGGTTTTGAGGAGCCATATAATTTATAAATTAGTAGACAATCACATTGGGAATGCCTGCAAGCTATAGATTTGCATAAATTTTGAAGAAGACTCCAGGGAATAGGGTTAGGAAACAAAGCCATTCAAGTTCACTATTTACATGTGAAAAAAATGAGCCTAAAGATTCTAGTGCGGGGCAATGCCTCATCTTAGGATAAATTGACGTGGCGTGACTGGGTATAGATAATTGCTTTTATATTGAACTAATAATATAATTAATTTCCTTTCTTGCCACGCTCGGAACAATGTATGAATAATGAAACGGAATTATTGAACCAATTACCAGACGATTGCCAAAAAGAAATCGGAAGCTGGTTGCCAAGCTCTAATTTATTTAAAACAGCCATAATATCAAAGGCACACTGGACCTTATTTAACGATGGGGAGCGAGCAGGACTAGCTGAACGTAAAACAATTAGTAAGCTATTGGGTCATGTAGTGAATGGAGAACATGATGAGGTGGTATCGATGTTAAATAAAGATATCACGTTGATGTATAAACGTGGACAAATCACTGATCGTTCGGAGCGTCAATTTAGAGGGGATAACGAAATAAGTGCTTTTGAATATGCGTTGTGGGCCTTAGATAAACACATGTGGACTGCGATGCTTGATTGCCTGCCTAAAGAGGAGAAAAAAGCGGAGCAAATATATGAACGATTACGTTCGCAATACGATGGCGTAAACACCAACGGTGTTAGCTACCAACTGAATAATAGAGCAATCAAAGAAAAGCATTTTGATTTTGAAAATATTATTATTAAAGCCCTGCAAAACGTAGTTAATTTCCGCAAAACAGACCAAGATTTTCTTGATGCTTCGGAAGCTGATATTAATTTGCAAATGGACGCTGTTAATTTGCAATGGATAGAAGAGGCTGGCAGTGCGCAAAAGCTTTTGCCTATGCACGTTGTTTATGAATATTGTTCTAAACAAAAGTTCAATCAAGGACTTGATTTTATTTCTAAGCCCGAATCAAACCAAGAATTGTTTAATTTGATAACTGATGAGTGTGAAGATTGGTATGGTTACGATTCTAAATTATGGGTTGAGTTTGCTGTATATAAGGAGATGGGAGCATTAGGCGTTGATGGAGTGGGAGTGGAACTGCATTTTTTACGTCAAGATTTAGCTGCTATCACAGAGTTATATAAAATAAGAGCAAATAACTTTATCCATCTTAAATCGCAATTGGAACAATTAAATACCGTGGATAATCAACTCTCGATTGGTTTCTAGTGACCACGATCCTATTGCCATTAAAACAGCCTTGCGGTATAAGCCGCGAGGACTGAAATCGTAAAATAGAATGGAGCATTATCAATTCTGAAGTTTGTGTCTCCATGGCTTACATAGGCTCTGTAAACTATCTTTAAAATATCGACTTCTATCTCTGTACACGAGTAACCACCCCTCATTGCACTTATGGCTCTAATATGTATTATGGAAGTTTTTAATACCTTAACATCAATTATGTGACATAATCATCATATATTAAATATTTCCTATGCACTCTCGTGAGATTTTGATGCCATTTGTAACATTAATACCCACCATTGAACCTGAGACCCTATTATTTGCCATCAAGCCCTGTGACCAAAAGAGGTTAATATGTTAAATCATCACTACAAACTCACTATTAGAATGATAGAGCAGCAAATGAAGGTTCTGGATCAAAGAAAAGCCAGCGATGCGGAGATGCTAAAAACACTAAGTGATTTTGCACCTGACGTGAAGTATATTCTGGCAGCAGGAGGAACCAAAGAAATTAAGTTGTGCTTCAAAGAAAACCCTTTCTTTGCTTACTTCGTAAGTCTAGTACAAGGTAAAAAACCAAGATCCGTTAAATTGTAAGATGCAAGCTACATTACATTAACCCTGCGTTTTTCATTAAATCATGGCCATAGTTTTTTTATAGCTTCGGCAGGGTATTCATAAAGCACTATGGCTGTTTATTGCGCAAGTCAATGCATCAACATAATACCCATCTTAAATGGCTGGCATTGATGAGCTATCAATCACTTCGTTAAATAGGCCCTAAATTGGCAAAATAATTTCCACTTTAGTTGCAAAAAGACCTTTCTCACCTTCCATAAGCACATAACTTATGCGTTGATTTTCTTTTAGCTCTTTATAGCCCGCTACTGCAACTTCTGAAAAGTGAACAAATACCTCTGCTTCGCCTGTATCCGGAGTGATAAAACCATAGCCCTTGATTTTGTTAAATCGGTTCACTGTACCAAATTGTTTATTCATATTAGATGCCTGAGAATTTTTTGGATTCACAATATACCATATTGACGACTTGAACCCATAAAAATGTTTTGTATCACTAAGCAAGCAAGACTATACATGCTAGGCAAACGTACTTTAAATATAATATTTTATGCAAAAAATCGTTTAGAGCAATTTTGAGGTATTAATTTTCTTCTATATTAAAATGCGTATTATTCGCGACTATAACCATTTTTACGCGTTTATAGAGCAGATAAATATACCGGCATATTTTAATAAAGAGTTCTTTGTTCGCATTTGCCTCGTTTATCGCCATTGCGGGAAGAACAAATTGTACCGCACAGACTTGTGCATAATGATATGCCTGCATCCAGGCTACCATTCGAGGTTATTTACTATGTCATTTTTTAATTGAAAGATTTAATTGATTGAGTTTTTTTTCCGACTCCGTTTGACCAAAGGAGAAGAAATTTCTATGTATTTTGGCGGCATCCATTGTTTCTGAAAACATGCATTTTGTTATTTCAGTTAATTGTTTATCATACATTAAAGGATTCACCCCTGCTTGAAATAACTCATTAAGTTTAATTTGCGTATCTTTGTGAATTTCTTTAAGTTTTGTTATTTTTTCAGCAGTAGTTGTTTCAAATATATTTTTAAAAAAAAGTACCCTCTTGGTCTTTCGGCTCGCTTCGAGTTGTTCCACTTGTTGGCGCAGGAATTCATTGAGTTGATGCAAGTCCGATAATATGTAATTAGCATCATGCCCTAATTGTTTATTTGTTTGGATGTATTCTTTCATGTTCTCCCATTTATCAGTACCTTTTTTCGGAATTGAGTCTACAGTGACGCGGGTTAGCTCGTAAGATGCAATATTGAATCCACCGACTAAACGTTCATCAAAAGCAACTAGGAATTTTTTTATGGCTTCAATATTATTTTTTATTTTAAAAGCGCCAGCATTCGCGTCGACACATATCAGTTGAGCAGGATCTAAGCCTCCTTTTTCTGTCGTCGCCATGGAAAAGATTAAACAATGACTAAAAGGCTTGGACGGAAGTAAGCCTTTTCTTGCCACCGTGATTGAAAGCTGGATATGAGGAGCCTCCATGCACGTGTCTTGCGAGCAATAATTTAAGGGATACATTTTATCCGCGATAATTTGAGCACAATTTTCTGCACTGTTTGGATGGGGAGCATCACGTTCATATTCAAAATCGTTATATTGATAATTGTACGCCACGTTTTGGATAGGGTGTGCGTGAGTGAGTAAATTTGAAGTGGCACGATTTAATTCAGACAGAGAGATAAGTTGCTCTTCAATAGTGTGGGGGAAGAACTGGAAATCATACTTTTCATTGCGTTCAGCAATTAAATAGCGAATAAATTCTTGATCTCGTTTTTCAATGCGTTTAATCCATTCATGGGCTCGCCCTTCATTAGCGGCTCGTGCATAATCTAATGAAAAAAAGGCACACACTCCCATATCAAAAAAAGGTAAAAACCCTGAAAATCCAGATTGATTAAATTTTGCAATAATAGAAATATCCTGAATTTTTCCCAGCGCCTTATAAAAGGCTTTTTGATTCATTGCTCCCATAAGAAATGCAAATTTTTTATGTTGTCGTTTTTGATGGGTTTTATTTGACATGGCACATGCTAAATCCAACTTAAGATGATTAATTATTGCGCACAAAAATCATTTAAGCAATTGAACCGGCCCCCATTAGGGAACATTTATTTTTGCGGCAACAGGAACTCACTTAAGTATTCAATTAGATTTAAATTAGATCAAATGCGATTGGGTACCTAATGAATAGGCATTAAACCCTGTTTTTTTAAGATAAATTGCATAAACCATGCCCATTTCGCACTTTTTATTGTATTATGTCCAAGGTTAAACAATAGTTAAAGCATGAGGAGGGTGGGGAAATCAGCATCGAGATTAGTCTGCGTTCTCAAGAATTAATAAATAAATATCAGGCTGTGTGTGATTCTGACTCACGGGTGATTCCTCCTGCGCCTGCGTCACTGGATTTTATCGCTCTACAGTGCTGGCTTGATAATAATTTAGTCGTTCCCTCTGCTAAATCGGTAAAACTACAAAAAGAAATTGACTTTATGCTGATGTCCTTACGAGCAGAATTACTCCATGATTTATGCCGCGCTTTAGTTGGGGATGAAGCCATCGCACAGGAAGCAAAGCAAACAAAGACAAATGATAAACTGAAACTTATACTGCTTTCTGCCGCCGGTATCTTAGTCGCTGCATGTGAGGGCTTTGATAGTGTCGTTACCATTTTGGGTATTTTTTCATTGTCCGCGACGGTAATTCTTGCTAGTGCTTGTATATTTTCTTTCTTGTGCATGATTGCTTTTTGTGGTTTTGATTTAGTTAAACTAGCCCAAGGTCTCGGAGTCAAGTTAGGTGATGCGCATAAGTTATTGGATATTTATCTGCGCCAATTAGATGAAATTAAGCTGATAAGAAAAACAATAGCGAATTATGATTTGTCCGAATATTCAGCCGAAGATTTAAAAAAATTAGCATTAATTATCGCATTATTGCAGCAGCGCTTTGCCCAATTAGATGAGGCTGGCGAGCAATTTGAGCAGATACTTAATAGCAAGCAAATGCAAATCACCAAATTAGTACTTTCGGGGGTGACTGCTGCACTTTTCTTTGGTGGAGCCTTTTGTTCTGGACAAACCGTTTCTCTTTTTATTTTAGGTTTTTTGATGACAACGGTGACACCGGCTTCTTTGCCAGTGCTTCTTTTTAGTTTAGGCGTTGGCTTAGCTGCGTTTAGTCTTTATTGGTTTGTGGAGCTTCCGGGTTTAAAATCGCTTGTTAGTGGCTGGTTTGGCTTAGATGAAGAGAAGATAGCGACTTTATGTGATCAAGAGTTATTAGCCAAGGAAGCAACAAAACTTGCGTTGTTAAAAAAACGCCTCGAGGGGGCTTCGCACCTAAAAGAGCAATTTTCTGAATTGCAACAAGCAGCTCAAATTACTGGGCAACAAGCCCGTGGCGCGGTATCTGAAATTATTCCGCTGTCTAAAGTAACGAAAGTTGGCGAAAATATTTTCTCCTTTATGCGTGCAAAACCATCTGCTTCTTGCCCCACTGAGGATGGCCCATCAGTAGAATACAATTCTGGGCTTGGGTGTATATAAGTGGCTTTGCGCAGAGTCCTTTAATTAACCTAATGACTAAGCTCTGCCAACAGCGAATCAACTTTAATAAAATGTTCTTGCCATGTAGGCTCTTGAAAATGTTGCAGGCGCATCATTTGCGCGGCTCTGCATACGCTGTTTGGTTGGGCATATTCGAGAATTAATTCTTCCCAACGTTTACCATCCAAAGGATCAATATACTCAGGAGTATTACCCGCTATTTCCCGAAATACGGATAAATCACTGGCGATAACCGGAACGCCCATAGTTAATGCTTCGACCAAAGGTAAACCGTAACCTTCAATAAATGATGGAAAAAGCAGAGCCTGGCTGTGATGAATATAGGTTACTAAATCAGCATCTTGGCAATAAGATATTTCGGTTACAACATCCTGCAAATAGTGGCAGCGCTCAAGCAAATCAAGCACGTTTTCACATTCCCAGCCGCGTTGACCAATTACAAAAAGATGAGGGGTTTGTTGACCTAAACGCTGGAATAAACTACGCCATATTTGCAGTAATAATAAATGATTTTTCCGTGGTTCAATAGTGCTCAAGATGACAAAATAGGGTTTATCTATGGGGCGTGCCCCTGGTGATTTAGCTAAAATACCAGAGGCTAATAAGGCGACTTTAGCGCGCGGCATTGGCTGTTTTGTTTGCTGTGCGTAGTGCATTAATTCTTGACGTGTTGCTTCTGAGTTAGTGACTACTCCGTTTGCAAGTGTCAAGACATAATTCATTTTTTCTTTATGGCGAATATCTTCGCCAACACTACAATATTCTGGGTAGGTAATTGGAATTAGATCATGCACAAAAAAAATGGGTTTAATATCTCGTTTACGGATCAGCCGTATATAATCTGACTGACCAAGCCCTATATGCCCAGTATTCAATAAAAAGGTATGCGTTTTATTTTTAGTGTCCGAGTTAGCTAGAATTCCTTTAAAAATAATAAGCATTGCCATCGATGTTTTGCCTGGCGTAATTAACCACCTAAATAAGGCGTTTGATTGCGAACGTGATAATACCCAGCTACGCCCACTTAAACGCACCAGGGCGTGAGCGATTGGCGCATAATGGTGTACATAGGCCATGGTGACGCGATCAATACCAGTAAGCGTTCGGCCTTTCATTAAGCGGCGTACTACTCGGGTAACATCGATAATAATGTTCATCGAATTCATAATAAATCTCGCTTGTTTGTTAGGGGCTAATTTCTTATTCGATGCACTGTTGCAACCAATTGAGCATATATTCTCGGACTATTGGTGGCGCCTGATCAATGCTCTGTATACAAACAAACGCAACATGACGATTATTATGGGCTTGATGCAAACGCGATTTTATTTTTTTAAAAGAATGGGTTGCGCCATTGACCATAATCGCTTGGTAATTTGAATCATAGACTGTACGTTGGCGTTTCATCTCTAAGTGAACCATTAGTGGGATGCTTGAGACTTGATCTGGATGCCGAAATGGGTAGCGAATATTCTCGGTAAAAAGTTGGGTGTCCTGTGCGATATACTCTTCAAAAGTTTCCTTTATCAAGGAGAATGGCGCATGAGGCAATAGATAAAATTGTTTATGCCATCCCGCAAGTTGGGCACTTTTTTCTTGCCAAGCGCGATGTGGATTGGTTTTTGGTTGGGGTTCAACATTGCTTAGCCAGTTATAGAGGTGTTTTTTTATTTGATACGACCATTTTTGTGCTGCTTGAATTTTCCATTCCCCGCGCAGGACAATGCGATTATTGCGAAAAAAATCATCGGGAGTCACTTCACGAATAATGAAAAAATCATCATTTAAATATAAAAAGCGGTTGGATAGTCCCTGGATATGCCAAATCAGCCATTCAACACTTAGGCTATTGAATACAGGGGAGTGTGTATCAAATTTAAGGAGTAAATCATTTTGGTCAATAATTTTAATTTTATTGCCAAACTCTGTTCCTTGCAACGCGGTAACAGTTGGTGGGATTTGTTGATTGGTAATGATGTAAATAGTACGTATCCACGGGGCAAAGCGACGTAATGCATGTAGGCAATAATGAATTTCATTGTGTTGATGAATACGTGTTGGTTCTACCGCAGTATGTGGTTCAATACCTTGTTGTGCACAGAAAATCCTTAATTTTTGTTGATAAGCGGGATCGTAGCCATCAACCCATGAAATAACAGCATCAATAGAGTTCATTTATTAATTCCGATTTAATATGAAGTATCGGTTGCAACCGTGAGCGCTCCATGTCTTGTTAGAAATTTTTATTTTAGATAAAAGCATTCATGTTAGGGTTGCTTCTATTTCGCTATTTTGGCCAAGATAGTAGAAATGTCAACAGACCCTAGATAATATAGTTACTATTTTCAAAACAAAAGATAGTTTTGTCTTGTAGGCATCGATGCGCATAATGGAGCATTCATGTTAAAAATAAATTTTTTTTCTAGATCTTCAATGTTTCTTTAACAAACGGAATCGTAATTTTTCGTTGCGCTGCAAGGGATGCATCATCCAGGCGATTTAGTAATTGCTGTAAATCATGCATATTGCGAGAGCAACGATTCAGCAAAAATTGCCCTACACTTTCGGGTAAATCAAATCCACGTCTTAACGCATGTAATTTTAAGGTATTAATTTTATCTTCATCACTCAATTCCATTAATTGAATCACTAGCCCCCAACTTAACCGAGAGCGTAAATCAGGTAATTTAATTGCTAAGGTGGTTGGGGATTGATTGCCCGATATAATTAAAAGCCCTTTATCCAAGTCTTTGATTTTATTGTACAGGTGAAATAAAGCCTCTTCCCAGGCGCTATCTTCCGCAATCGCATCTATATCATCAATACAGACTAGAGCTTGTTCTTCTAATCCTTCTATTGTTTGCGGCCCCCATTCCTTAAGAAGATTCAGCGGGAGATAGATTGCTGACTGGGTTAAATTAACCGCTTGACAAGATGCTTGTAATAAATGTGATTTACCACTACCAGAAGCCCCCCAAAGATAGAGTAGTCGATCTTCTTTGAGGGTTAGCAAGCGATTTAATTGTTGTTGCAACAATTTATTGTTGCCCCAGTTAAAATCAGTCAAGGTTGCTTCATTATTTAACTTTATGGCTAATGCCAACTGCTTGTTCATTGGGATAATTCTTTTTTAGGCCAGGCTTTTTTGCTCCAAGTCCACATATAATCAATATAAGTAATGGCGGTAGTGAGCGTGGTTAAGCAAATTAAGGTATTAAATATGTAACTAGGAAAGTGGAAAAAAGCTAATTCAAATAAACAGGAAGTGACCAAAGCAAGCTGCAACGCCGTATTAATTTTGCTTAATGAGGTAGGTCTAAAATCTAGTTTACGACGAATAAAATGATACCATGCCAGTACCCCCATCGAAATGGTGAAATCGCGCAGGAAAACAAGAGCAACTAACCACCAAGGTAATACACCAATCAATGCTAAGGAAATAAAACTGGAAGCAATTAATAATTTATCTGCCAACGGATCTACAAAAGAGCCAAAAAAGCTTTGCCAGTTAAATCGTCGGGCTAAAAAGCCATCCAAGCCGTCCGTTAGACCGGCGAGCATAAATGTATAAAATGAATTGACGTATTCATGACAATACAAGAATATCAAAAAAGGAACAATTAGTCCTAATCGAAACAATGTCAGTGCATTTGGTAACTGTTTTAGTATCATAGGCCATACGATAATTTTAAATACCCTTATTTTTGATTGGTTGCAAAGGGGAATATATATTCTGCCAAATGGTACACCTGAATGGTCAGTTAGGCAATTGGCGGTGATTACCCGTATTTTATACAATAGTCTTAACTCTGTCACGCGATTGAGCATGCTATCTTAAATTAGGCTTATTTATTCATTGTTAAGGCATGATAGAATATTGGCCTTTTCTGCTCGCGAGTAATGCTAAATGAAATACAGGGCTGATATTGATGGGTTAAGAGCCATTGCAATTATTCTGGTTTTAATTTATCACGGTGGTTTTTCTTTATTCCCCGCAGGATTTATCGGGGTTGATGTTTTTTTTGTTATTTCAGGTTTTCTTATCACCACCATTATTCATGAGTCGTTAATAAAGGAGCATTTCTCGGTTCTCGGTTTTTATAATCGTAGACTCTGGCGATTACAACCGGTATTTATTTGTTGTCTATTGGTTACCACCTTATTGGCGGTATTATTTTTTTTGCCAGATGATTTAATTCAATACAGCAAAAGTGCGCGTAAAACATCTTTATTTCTCGCGAATGTTTATTTTAATAAGGCAACAACGGGATATTTTTCTCCAGACACCCAGCAATTGCCTTTATTGCACACTTGGTCTTTGGCAATTGAATGGCAATGTTATTTAATTTTACCCCTTGTGATGTATGCTCTGCATCGACTTTTTAGAAACTATTTAATGGTCATTGTGTGCTTGCTGACGGTGGTTTGTTTTAGTCTATGTTTACACTATTCTAAAACGCAGCCGGCACAAACTTATTATCAACTTCCCAGTAGAATTTTTGAGTTTTTAATTGGTTCTTGCATTGCTTTAATGCCCATGAAAGAAGTTGTCATTAATAAGCGGGTTTTAAATGTCGCCGGTGGGTTGGCATTAATTCTAATTTTTTATTTTGCCAGCATAGATCATTTATTACTGGGTTATCCTAATTGGTATGCCTTTTTTGTATGTATAGCAACGGGATTTTTGCTTGCTCTCGGTAAATTTTCTCCGGCCCAATCCTGTGTGAAACTGTTGTCGTTAAAGCCCTTAGTTTTTATCGGGTTATTATCGTACTCTTTATATATTTGGCATTGGCCTGTATTTGCGTTGTTAAGATATTACTCTGTTGCAGAGATTCCAACCGTTTTGCTCGCCGCCTATGGACTTATTTTTGTAGTGGCTTATCTTTCCTGGAAGTATATTGAACAGCCGGCACGTCGCTTTAAAACAATGCAATTTCCTTATACGTTGGTGAGTTTATTACTCGTCCCTATTGTGTTCATTCATCTTTGCGCCTATCTGATTACGAGTCATAATGGCTTGCCTTCGCGTTTTAATAAAGAGTTAGTCTTTATTTATCAACAATTGCAACACTATGCCAGTGCGCAACGACCACGGTGCATGAGTGGGGATATAGGCGAAATTAATCCTCAGTGCTTACTAGGAGCTACGCAACAGAATTCAAAAACCGGACTTATGATTGGTGACTCATTTTCTAATCATTATTGGGGATTTATGGATACGCTTGGGCAAAACGCTAATGTCTCTATCTTGGCACAAGGTATCTCGTCTTGTATCGTTTTGCCAGGTATTTACCTTTACAATTGGTGGCACTATAAAAATCAACTTTATCTGCACTGTTATGAGCAAACCCAAAAATATTATCGCATGATTCAGGAAAATCATTATGATTACGTGATTATTGGGCAACTGTGGAGTAATTATATTGATGACAATATAATCAATAAGCCAGGGGACGAACGTTCTTTGGCTTTAACAAAACAACGTCTGGAAATCGCTTTAGATACCGCTCTTGCGCTTATCACGGCTTCGGGGGCGAAACCGGTGCTAATTAACACCAGCGCCTTGATGCAAAAGAATTTTTACGATTGCTTTTTTAGGCATATTAAACTACGGCAACCTTATGATCCCAAGCAATGTGATTTTAAGTTAATTTCGTCTTATTCTGATCAATGGTTTGACCAGCTATTTAATAAAATGAAAATTAAATACCCACAATTAATTTTGCTAGATCCTAAAAAAGTGCAATGTGCTGATGGTCTTTGCAAGGCAGATATTAATGGCATTCCTGTTTATAGGGATGTAGGGCATATTAGCGATTATGCATCTTATCACTTGGGGCAACGGTATTTAAAAGAATTTCACAATCCTCTTGCACTACCAGCCACTTTTTAATCGAGCTGTCTCGCAATTTAGAGACAGCTGATTAATCTTTCATTTTGGAGAACTTAGGGCGGCGGGGTCTTAACTATTTTTCTTTATTCTTACGATAAATAATCGCTGTACTACCAATCAATTGCACTAGTTCCGCCTCTAATTGCTGACATAATTCATTAGCCATCAGGATGCGATCTTCTTTTTCAGCGCCATTAATTTTAACTTTAATTAATTCATGAGCAAGTAACGCAATATTTGTTTCTGCAATAACCGCTTCAGTTAATCCCTTAGCACCAAGAAGCACTACAGGTTTTAAATGATGGGCTTGGGCTTTAAGCGATTGTCTAAATGAGGTGTCCACTGTATGGTATTCCTTAAAAACTAATAATAAAATGGTAAATTATTGCACGTTTTGCTGGGAAACGGTAGTGAAATTCAGTATCATAGATGAAATTAATGAAATTTATGAACGTTATGAGTCGCACCAAAAGTAGTAAACGGTGGTTGCAAGAACATTTTGATGATGTTTATGTGAAAAAAGCACAAGCAGAAGGTTATCGCAGTCGCGCTGTGTATAAATTAAAAGAAGTCGATGAAAAAGAGTCGCTCCTAAAGCCAGGTATGACCGTAGTCGATCTTGGCGCCGCTCCAGGGGGCTGGACTCAGTATATCTCTGAGCGTATGCAAGGGCGCGGGCGTATCATTGCGCTGGATATTTTACCAATGGACTCTTTGCCGGATGTGGATGTGATTCTTGGGGATTTTCGTGAGGATGAAGTCTTGCAAAAACTAATGAATTTAATTCCCAAACGCGGTGTAGACTTGTTATTATCAGATATGGCCCCAAATATGAGTGGTACGACGGCGATTGATATCCCGCGGGCAATGTATTTGGTTGAATTGGCTTTTGATTTTGCAGAAAAAATGTTAAAACCAGGTGGTTCCATGTTGATTAAGGTTTTTCATGGATCAGGTTTTGATGAATTAGTAAAACAGGCAAAAGCCTCTTTTGATAGAGTGGTGATTCGTAAGCCCTCTGCCTCACGTGCGCGTTCAAAAGAAACCTATTTGCTGGCAAAGGGATATAATTTATAGTAACTTTATAGATTAAGAATTCGTTCTCATAAATATAGCGCTTTATGCAACTAACGAGGTTAATACTTTGAACGACATGGTAAAAAATTTATTTTTATGGCTGATCATCGCGATCGTTCTGGTCTCTGTTTTCAGTAATTTCGGGCCTCGTAACTCTGTTGCCGAGAAAATTTCCTACAGCCAATTTTTGAAAGAAGTCGATCAAGGTATGGTTAATACCGTGACCATTGAAGATGATAAAATCATCAAAGGGATGACTAAAAACAATAAACGTTTTGTTACTTATATGCCAATGCAAGATAATGCCTTGCTTGGTGAGTTGTTAAAAAGCAAAGTTGAAGTTAGTGGTCAAGAGAAACAACAGGAAAGTTTCCTCTTGCATTTGTTTGTCAACTGGTTCCCCATGTTGCTGTTAATTGGTGTTTGGATCTTCTTTATGCGCCAAATGCAAGGGGGCGGTGGTCGTGGCGCGATGTCTTTTGGTCGTTCACGCGCACGTTTGCTGGGCGAAGATCAGGTTAAAGTTACTTTTGCCGATGTTGCTGGTGTAGATGAAGCGAAAGACGAAGTAAAAGAATTGGTTGATTTCTTACGTGATCCAACTAAATTTCAAAATCTTGGTGGGCGTATTCCGCGCGGAGTTTTATTAGTTGGTTCTCCTGGAACCGGTAAAACATTGTTGGCTAGGGCTGTTGCCGGTGAAGCAAAAGTGCCTTTCTTCACCATTTCAGGTTCTGATTTCGTGGAAATGTTTGTTGGTGTTGGTGCATCACGCGTGCGTGATATGTTTGAACAAGCTAAAAAACATGCCCCATGCATTATTTTTATCGATGAAATTGATGCCGTGGGTAGACATCGTGGTGCTGGCTTGGGTGGTGGCCATGATGAGCGTGAGCAAACATTAAACCAATTATTGGTTGAAATGGATGGTTTTGAAGGTAATGAGGGCGTTATCGTGATTGCGGCAACCAACCGTCCCGATGTTTTAGACCCTGCCTTGCTACGTCCAGGTCGTTTTGATCGTCAAGTGGTTGTGCCATTGCCGGATATTCGTGGACGTGAACAAATATTAAGAGTACATCTGCAAAAAGTTCCGGTGGATAACAATATTGAAGTGATGGATATTGCCCGTGGTACGCCTGGATTTTCTGGTGCAGATTTAGCGAATTTGGTGAATGAAGCCGCTTTATTCGCCGCTCGTGCCAACAAGCGTAAAGTCAGTATGCTGGAGTTGGATAAAGCCAAAGATAAAATCATGATGGGGGCCGAGCGTCGTTCTATGGTAATGGATGATAATGAGAAGAAGTTAACCGCTTACCATGAAGCTGGTCATGCTATTGTCGGTTTATCCGTGCCAGAACATGACCCTGTATATAAGGTCTCTATTATTCCTCGTGGACGTGCACTCGGCGTCACCATGTTCTTACCCGAACAAGATCGATACAGTCACAGCAAACGCCGTTTAGAAAGTCAATTATCCAGTTTATTTGGTGGGCGAATTGCTGAGGAGCTAATTTTCGGTGCAGAAAGTGTTACTACAGGTGCATCAAATGACATTATGCGTTCGACAGAAATCGCTCGCAAGATGGTTACAACCTGGGGATTATCGCCTCTTGGTCCATTAACCTTTGGTGAAGAAGAAGAGGAAGTATTCTTAGGCCGTTCAATGAATAAACACAAGGAAATGTCTGATAGAACGGCGCAGCAAATTGATGATGAAGTCCGGGCGATTATTGATAGAAACTATCAACGTGCCAAAGAAATTTTGCTGGCGAATATGGATAGCTTACATTTAATGGCGCAAAGCTTAATTAAGTATGAAACCATTGATGCGAAACAAATCAGTGAAATTATGTCAGGAAAAGAGCCTTCCCCTCCGCAAGATTGGGGGTCAACATCCAAGCCTTTGGAGGCAGTTGCGGTGATTAATGATGCCCCTGCAAAATCTTCTGATTCTGAGGCAATAGTAAAGCCTACTGAAGAACACTAAGATTTTATTGGAGCGAAATAGTAGGTGAATTCAACGCAATTTATGAGCTGGCTTGCACATCGAAGCCAGCTTTCTCCGGATAGTCCGCCTGAAAAACCACTCGTTATGGGAATCGTAAATGTTACACCGGATTCTTTTTCTGATGGTGGGGCATTTTTTTCAATGGAAAAAGCGTGTGAACGGGCGTTCCATTTAATTAAACAAGGGGCTGATTTAATTGATATTGGTGGCGAATCAACGAAGCCTGGCGCCGCTGTAGTACCTACTGTGATTGAATTAGAGCGCGTTGTTCCCGTTATAAAACACCTGCGTGCTCAATCAGATATTTGCATTTCGATTGATACAAATAAACCTGAAGTTATGGAAGCCGCTGTTGCTGCAGGTGCGAACGTAATTAATGATATCTATGCTTTGCGTCGTGAAGGGGCGCTTGCAATGGCGGCAAAATTAGCTGTTCCCGTGTGTCTAATGCACATGCAAGGTGAGCCGCAAAATATGCAACAAAATCCTCATTATTCCGATGGGGTATTTAATGATGTGATGCAGTTTTTTATTGAACGTATTGAAACCTGTGTTCGTGCAGGCATTGACAAGCGACACCTAATTTTAGATCCAGGTTTTGGTTTTGGCAAAAAAGTGCAAGATAACTTATATTTAGTAAAGATGCTTGAGGGTTTTTCAATACTTAAATTGCCACTGCTTTTAGGTGTTTCACGTAAAAATGCGATTGGCGCAGTGCTTGCTAAAAACGTTGATGAGCGCGTAATCGGAAGTATTGCATTGGCTGTTTATGCAGCATTGAAGGGGATTGCGATCATAAGGACGCATGATGTTGATGAAACAAATCAAGCGTTAATAATGATCGATAGGGTTTGTCAGGCTAAGTAGCCTCTATATTAAATTAAAGGTAGAATAGGATGAGTCAACGTAAATATTTTGGAACTGATGGCATACGTGGACATGTAGGGTTGTCAAATATTAATCCAGAATTTGTATTAAAACTAGGCTGGGCTGTTGGCCGAGTACTTGGCGGTAATGGGCATCGCAAAAAGGTAGTTATCGGTAAAGATACCCGCGTTTCAGGTTATATGCTTGAATCTGCTTTAGAAGCTGGTTTATCCGCAGCTGGTGCTGATGTTGCCTTGCTAGGTCCTATGCCTACTCCTGCGATCGCTTATCTAACGCAAACCCTGCGTGCTAATGCGGGCATTGTTATTAGTGCCTCTCATAACTTATTTGAAGATAATGGCATTAAATTCTTTTCTGCCGAAGGTGGGAAAATACCCGATAGCGTTGAGCTTGCCATTGAAGCGGAAATGGATAAGCCGATGCAAACCGTATCTTCAGAAAAATTAGGCAAGGCAACCCGCGTCAACGATGCCAGTGGTCGTTATATTGAATTTTGTAAATCTACTATTCCTTCTTTAACTCGTTTATCAGGCCTAAAAATTGTTGTTGACTGTGCCAATGGTGCAACCTACCACATCGCCCCTAATGTATTTTCCGAGCTTGGAGCACAGGTTACCTGCATAGGTAATAAACCAGATGGTTTTAATATTAACCAAGATTGTGGTTCGACATCGCCAGCACATTTGGTACAGAACGTACTTAGCACGGGAGCTGATATTGGTATTGGCTTAGATGGCGATGGTGATCGTGTTATTCTGGTGGATGCAAAAGGTAATTTGCTTGATGGTGATAAAATTATTTATATTATTGCCAAAGATCGGCATGAGCGCGGTCTTTTATACGGTGGTGTGGTCGGGACCTTGATGAGTAATTACGGTTTAGAAATAGCACTTACTGAGTTAGGTATTCCTTTTATACGCTCTAATGTTGGTGACCGCTATGTTTTGGAAGCCTTACGCGAAAAAAATTGGAAAATTGGCGGGGAAGCCTCTGGACATATTGTGTGTCTTGATAAAACAACAACAGGGGATGGAATTGTCGCCGCATTGCAAGTATTGTCGATTATGATTAAGCAAGGAAAAAGTCTACAGCAACTAACAGATGGCATTACCTTATTGCCACAAAGTTTAGTTAATTTAAAAACATCGCAGGCTTTTTTATTGGCGAGAAATTCGCAAGTAATTGAGGTGGTTAGAAATTTAGAGACTAGTTTGCAGGGGGAGGGCCGAGTATTACTGCGGCCTTCAGGCACCGAACCTTTATTGCGCGTTATGGTTGAGGGTAGTGATAAATCTTTGGTGATGCAACAGGCACAACAGCTATGCGATGATATTAGTCGCATTGAGCAAAAATTGCATCATTAGTCTCGGTAAATAGAAGGTAAGCCTCGAACTTACCTACGTTTTTTACAAAAAAGTTGCAATAGGACTACACATCAGAGATTAGTTTGGGTATAGTCCACAGTTGAAAGCGAGAGGGTAATGTATGAGGCGTAAAATAATCGCTGGCAACTGGAAAATGAATGGTCAGCTGCAGCAAGTAATTCAATTAACAACTCAGTTAAAAGAATTGCTAGACTTTAATAGTCCTGCTCAAGTTATCGTCATGCCACCCGCTATATATATCCCGCAAGTATATGCGTTACTTGCAACCAGTGTTATTGAGATCGGTGCGCAAAATGTTTATCCAAAAGATTTTGGCGCATACACTGGCGAGTTATCAGCGCCCATGTTAAATGACTTTAATTGTCATTATGTTCTAGTCGGTCATTCAGAACGAAGACACGGTTTTCACGAAGATGAAAATTTTGTGGCGCAAAAATTCCACCATGTAAAAGAACATGGTATGATACCTGTTCTTTGCGTCGGTGAAACGCTAATTGAGCGTGAAAAAAACCAAACAGAGCAAGTAATTGCCAAGCAATTGCGGGCTATAAGTGAACACGGCATAAATTGTTTTCAAAATTGTGTTGTTGCTTACGAACCTGTTTGGGCAATAGGTACAGGAAAAACTGCATCGCCAGAACAAGCGCAAGAAGTGCATCAGTTTATTAGAAAGCTGATTGCAGAAATAAACAGTAGTGATGCTGAGTGTTTATCGCTCCTTTATGGAGGCAGCGTAAACGAAAATAATGCAAGGGCATTATTTGCTATGCCAGACATTGATGGTGGTTTAGTAGGTGGTGCATCGTTGAATGCGAAACAGTTTGTGGAAATTATCAAATGTATCAATTGATATTAATGATTCATGTTGTTGTTGCTGTAGTCTTAATTGGCTTAGTTCTTATTCAGCATGGTAAAGGTGCTGACATTGGTGCAGCTTTTGGTTCTGGTGCCTCAAATACGTTATTTGGTAGTCAGGGAACAGGGAGCTTTCTATTTAAATTAACAGGTGGTTTGGCGTTGACATTTTTTGTCACCAGTCTCTTGTTATCTTATCTAGTCTCGATACAATACCAAAAAGCAGAACAACAAGCTGCTCCGCAACAAACCAGTGTGCCGGTGAATTCAATTCCAGTACCTGTTGACAGCAGTAGTAGTGATAACACTAAATAATAGATTAAGATTTAAAAGAATAAAATTAGTAAAAGGTCAATAGACCCTAATAAAGAATTGCCGAAGTGGTGGAATTGGTAGACACGCCGTCTTGAGGGGGCGGTGGCGTAAGCCGTGCCGGTTCGAGTCCGGCCTTCGGCACCATTTAATCCGTGCAAGGTGAAATAATGCTATCTCAATACTTACCCGTTCTTGTGTTCATTATTATCGGATTAGCGCTGGGTCTAGTAATGTTAGGCGCAGGTTCCTTGCTGTCAAAACACAGTCCTGATGCCGCCAAGAATGCTCCTTATGAGTGCGGTTTTGGCGCTTTTGAAAGCTCTCATATTCCTTTTGATGTACGTTTTTATCTTGTAGCAATACTTTTTATTATTTTTGACTTGGAAACAGCGTTTTTCTTTCCATGGGCGTTGGCCTTGCGCAAACTAGGTTGGTTTGGTTTTGCCGGAATGATGTTGTTTCTCGGTTTATTAGTTATTGGTTTTATTTACGAATGGAAGCGTGGCGCTTTAGAGTGGGAATAATTTACAAGCGCAGAATATAGTTTAACGAATCGTAACTCTACACTGATTATCCAATTAGGTCAGGGCTCTTTGGTTAGTACTCCCTTTGAGATCCTTAACTGAGTTTGGTTAAGAACGAGGACTTGCGAATATTTTTTTCATTAATATTTAACTGCTTAGAGGCTAGCTATGGCGGTTGCAGAATTGCAAAAAAATGGCTTTGTGACGACTTCGGTCGAAAAACTTGTTGGGTGGGCGCGTAGTGGTTCTATGTGGCCTATGACCTTTGGTTTGGCATGTTGTGCTGTCGAAATGATGCACGTTGGTGCTGCGCGCTATGACTTGGATAGATTCGGTATTATTTTCCGTCCCAGTCCTCGTCAATCGGATGTCATGATCGTTGCGGGTACCCTATGCAACAAAATGGCCCCTGCTTTACGTAAAGTTTATGATCAAATGCCAGAACCGCGTTGGGTTGTTTCCATGGGTTCTTGTGCTAATGGTGGTGGCTATTACCATTATTCTTATTCAGTGGTCCGCGGATGCGATCGCATTGTTCCTGTTGACGTTTATGTGCCTGGCTGTCCTCCAACAGCAGAAGCACTGCTTTACGGTATTATTCAATTACAGAATAAAATCAGACGTAAAAACATATTAGAAGCGTAAGCTCATCAAAGGTGCAAATTAGATGACAAAAAATGATTATTTGGTTGAAAAACTAAAGACTGAATTGGCAAATCATATGAATGCTGTGACTGTTGCTTACGATGAAGTAACTATTGAATGTGATGTTGCTAATTTAAAAACATTAATGTTGGAACTGCGTGATTTAGACGCATTTTCTTTTGACCAGCTTATTGATCTTTGTGCGGTGGATTATTTGCTTTATGGTGAATATGACTGGGAAACAGACTCTGCAACCGAAAGTGGTTTTTCACGCGGTGTAGAACGCCAAGACGCTAAAGCATACGCACTGGACAAGCCTCGTTTTGCCGTGGTTTACCATTTGTTATCAACCCCCAAAAATCATCGTGTGCGCGTTAAAGTTTTTGTTGATGAAAAACATTTAATCGTTCCATCAGTACATCATATATGGAAAGGTGCAAATTGGTTTGAGCGCGAAGCTTACGATTTATATGGTATCTTATTTGAAGGACATCCAGATCTAAGACGTATTTTGACGGATTATGGTTTTATTGGCCATCCATTCCGTAAAGATTTTCCTCTGAGTGGCCAGGTTGAAATGCGTTACGATGCAAAATTGCAAAAAGTTATTTACGCACCAGTTGATATAGTGCCCAGAATTCTGGTGCCTAAGGTTATTCGTAATGATAACCGTTATATTGTTGATGAGAAGGGCGAATAATGATCGAATTAAAGAATTATACGTTAAACTTTGGCCCACAACACCCCGCTGCACATGGGGTTTTGCGCTTGGTTCTCGAACTTGAAGGCGAAACAATTGTTCGCGCCGATCCACACATTGGCTTGTTACATCGCGCAACTGAAAAATTAGCAGAAACAAAACCCTATATTCAAAATATTGGTTACATGGATCGATTAGATTACGTATCTATGATGTGTAATGAACATGCCTACGTTAATGCCATTGAAAAATTATTAGGTATTGAAGTCCCTGTGCGTGCCCAATATATTCGTACGCTGTTTGATGAAGTAACTCGCATTTTAAATCATCTTTTATGGTTAGGCGCTATTGCTTTAGATATCGGTGCGATGACCGTATTTTTATACTGCTTTCGCGAGCGTGAAGATTTGTTCGATTGCTATGAAGCCGTATCTGGCGCGCGCATGCATGCTACATATTACCGACCAGGTGGTGTCGCGCGTGATTTACCAGACACTATGGCACAATACAAAGCATCAAGATGGCATAGTGAACGTGAAGTGGAAAAACTTAACGAAGATCGCTGTGGCAGTTTGCTCGATTTCTTGTGGGCGTTTACAGAACGTTTTCCACGCTGTGTTGACGAATATGAAACCTTACTAACGGATAATCGAATTTGGAAACAACGTACCGTTGATATCGGCGTTGTCTCTCCAGAAGAGGCTTTACAATGGGGCTTCACTGGGCCTATGTTGCGTGGTTCAGGCATTGCTTGGGATTTACGCAAGAAACAAAGTTATGCTGCTTATGATAAAGTGGATTTTGATATTCCAGTGGGCAAAACCGGGGATTGCTATGATCGGTACCTGGTTCGCGTCGAAGAATTAAGACAATCAAATCGCATCATCAGACAATGCATTGAATGGCTGCGGAAAAATCCTGGGCCAGTTCGTGTTGATGACCATAAAGTTACGCCACCACGTCGCGTTGAAATGAAACATGATATGGAAGCATTAATCCATCATTTTAAACTGTTCACAGAAGGCTTTTGCTTACCACGCGGCGAAGTATATAGCGCGGTTGAAGCACCTAAAGGCGAGTTTGGTATTTACATGGTATCTGATGGTGCGAATAAGCCCTACCGACTGAAAATTCGCGCGCCTGGATTTGCGCATTTATCCAGTTTTGATGAAATGGTGAAAGGACATATGCTTGCCGATGGTGTCGCAATTTTAGCAAGTCAGGATATCGTGTTTGGTGAAATAGATCGTTAATTCTTCTTAGCCCAACTATGATTGGCTGAAACAAAGAATTGCAATTTAAATTAATAAAGGTTTAAAAATGTCTGATAATTCAGCAAAAATATTACATCAGTTGGTGTCGGCGCAAAGAATGCAGGACATAGATCTTTGGATAGCTAAATATCCCGCAGATCAAAAGCAATCAGCCGTAATGAGTGCTTTACGCATTGTTCAGGAAGAGCACAATCATTTGACTACGGAATTAATGGATGCCATCGCTGATTATCTTGAGATGCCTCCTATTGCGGTTTACGAAGTCGCTAGCTTCTATACCATGTATGAGCACAAGCCTGTGGGTGCACATTTAGTTAATGTCTGCACCAATATATCATGTATGCTGCGTGATTCAGCGGGTGTAGTTGATCATCTGCAAAAAAAATTGGGTATCAAATTAGGCGAAACCACAGATGATGGACGTTTTACTTTAAGATCTGTTGAATGTTTAGGTGCTTGTGTCAATGCGCCAATGATGCAGGTGGACAAAGATTATCATGAAAATCTGACTCCTGAATCGATAGATAAAGTGTTGGAACAATACCAATAAAAGATAGAGGTGGTTGCCGTGGTCGAATTAAATCAAGTTTGTTACCGAACAGTTCATTTACCAGAGCCTTGGACTCTATCTGCTTATGAAAGTGTTGGTGGGTACAGTGCTTGGAGAAAAATATTAAAAGAACAAACTTCCCCACAATTAATTATTGATGAATTAAAAACTTCAGCTTTACGGGGCCGTGGCGGCGCCGGGTTCCCTACAGGGTTAAAGTGGAGTTTCATGAATCGTAATTCTCCCGTACAAAAATACGTTGTATGTAATTCAGATGAAGGTGAGCCAGGTACCTGTAAAGATCGGGAAATCTTGGCTTTAAATCCGCATCAATTAATCGAAGGTATGGCGATTGCTGGATACGTTATGGGCTCCACTGTTGGTTATAACTACATTCGTGGCGAATTTTGGTTGCCCTATGAGCGTACTGAAGCGGCCTTAAAAGAAGCGTATGCTGCTGGATTATTAGGCAAAAACATTTTAGGTTCTGGAGTCGATTTTGATTTATACAATCATTTAGGTGCTGGGGCATATATTTGTGGTGAAGAAACTGCCTTACTGAATTCTTTGGAAGGGAAAAAAGGTCAACCCCGGTTCAAACCGCCATTTCCTGCCAATTATGGTCTATACGGCAAGCCGACAACAATTAATAACACGGAAACTTTTGCGTCTGTGCCCGTAATTATGGAAAAAGGTGGTGAATGGTTCTTAAAATTGGGTAAACCCAATAATGGCGGTACGAAATGCTTTAGTGTTAGCGGCCATGTTAATAAACCTGGGAACTTCGAAATCCCACTTGGAACACCATTTAAGACCTTACTCGAATTGGCTGGCGGCGTTAAAGATGCTCGTAGAATTAAGGCGGTAATTCCTGGTGGTAGTTCCATGCCCATTCTTCCTGGTGATGTGATGATGGGGCTGGATATGGACTACGACAGTATTCAAAAAGCAGGCTCAGGATTAGGTTCTGGTGCGGTAATTATTATGGATGAAACCACCTGTATGGTTGATGCCCTTTACCGAATTTCAGAATTTTATATGGATGAGTCTTGTGGTCAATGTACTCCTTGTCGCGAAGGAACTGGATGGTTGGTGCGTTTATTACACCGAATCAAAGAAGGTCACGGAGAGCCTGGTGATATAGAAAAATTAGTCAATGTTGCGGATAACATCGAAGGACGCACCATTTGTGCACTAGGTGAAGCTGCGGCTTGGCCTGTGCAAAGCTTTGTTAAGCATTTTTATAATGAATTTGACTACTTCATTAAGCATAAACGCTCCATCGTTGCAGCATAATTAGAAGGTTTTAACCATGACAACTACTATTGAAATCGACGGTAAAACATTTGAAGCAGAAAACGGTAAAATGATCATCGAAGTTGCCGATGAAGCGGGTATTCATATCCCACGTTTTTGCTATCATAAAAAACTATCCGTAGCCGCAAACTGCCGTATGTGCTTGGTTGAAGTGGAAAACGGTAGAAAGCCTGTTCCTGCTTGTGCTACGCCCATTACCAATGGGATGAAGGTATTTACCAAATCACAACAAGCAATACACTCGCAAAAAGTGGTTATGGAGTTTCTCTTAATTAATCACCCCCTGGATTGTCCTATATGTGACCAAGGTGGTGAATGTGAGCTGCAAGATGTTTCTATGGGCTTTGGTCCAGATGAGTCGGAATATACTGAAGCCAAGCGTTCCGTTAATGATGATGATTTAGGTACGCTCATTTCTACAGAAATGACGCGTTGTATTCACTGTACACGCTGCGTACGTTTTGGCGAGGAAGTTGCTGGACTTAGAGAATTAGGTGCAACAGGCCGTGGCGAAGACATGCAAATTGGCACGTATGTTCAGCACAGTATGAAGTCTGAAGTTTCGGGCAATATTATTGATTTATGCCCTGTTGGTGCATTAACGTCTAAACCTTATCGCTTTACGGCCAGAGCCTGGGAAATGACCCAGCATGACAGTATCGCACCTCATGATTGTTTGGGCTCCAATGTGTATTTGCATACGCGTAGAGATGAGTTGATGCGTGCTGTGCCTAAAGAAAACGAATCAATTAACGAAACATGGTTATCCGATCGAGACCGTTTTAGTTATTTAGGCTTAAAAAGTCAGACGCGCGCGAGCAAGCCTCAAATCAAACGGAATGGTCAGTGGGAAGTTGTTGATTGGGAAACCGCCTTAAAATTTACTGCCGATGGTTTAAGTCGCGTCATTAAGCATAGTGGCGGCGACCAAGTAGCTGCTTTTGCCTCCAGTTCATCTACCTTAGAAGAGCTCTATTTATTGCAAAAATTGATGCGTGAAATTGGGGTGCATAACCTAGATCACCGCTTACAACAAACTGATTTTAAAGATCAAGACAGCCAAGCAACAACGCCAGCAAGTTCTTTGCCTTACGCAGAAATAGAAAACCAAAATGCGATTGTACTTATTGGGTGTAATATTGATCGGGAAGTGCCTCTAGCTGGTGTACGAGTACGCAAGGCTTTTCGTAATGGCGCTAATATCTATGCGATTAACCCTATAGATTTTGAATATAACTTTGCGTTGCAAGAGCGTTTTGTTATTTCGCCTTTGGAAATGCCAATGCAATTGGCCAAGCTTGTCCTAGCACTTGCTGATAATTTAAAATCATTGCCTGAAGAAGTACAAAAACTATTAATTGGGCTTGAAGCGGACGAGGCAATACTACATGTTGCGCAAGCACTGAAAGGTGAAAAAGCATCCTTAATTACTGGCGCGCTTTGTGAAAACCATCCTGAAGCAACGTTACTCCGTACTTTAGTCCATTTAATTGAAAAATTAAGCGGCGCCAAAGTGCTTAGATTGACGAGTGGCGCTAATACAGCGGGTGCCTGGATGGCTGGGATGGTACCGCATAGAACCACCGCGGGTAAGGTCGATCCTAACGCCGGTTTAGATGTCCAGGCTGCATTAACTGCTAAATTAAAGGCTTACTTTTTAATGGGCATAGAGCCTGGCTTTGATTTCGCTAATCCCTATGGTACGCGCCAATCGATGCTTGGTGCTGAATTCGTGGTCTTAATGTCTGCTTACCAGCACGAGTCAATGCATGATTATGCGGATGTTATTTTACCCGTAGCTCCTTATGCAGAAACTTCAGGAACATACATTAATGTTGATAATACTTGGCAAACAGTAAAGGGCGCATTAACTCCCTATGGTGAATCCCGACCAGCTTGGAAAGTGTTACGTGTACTTGGAAATTTATTTCACTGTAAAGACTTTGAATATACCTCTACAGAAGACATTTTGTCCGAAATAAAGGACATTGCTACTATTGCTATGAAGCAAGATTACGCACCATATTATCCTGAGAGTTTACCCGTAATTAACCAATCTTTGATTCGGGTGGGCGAATGGCCACTTTATCGCGTTGATTCAATTGTCAGAAATGCCAAAGAGTTGCAATTATGTGCAGCGGCAGATTCAGCATGCATACGTATTAACCCCATAACTGCAGATAGATTGCAATTAGACGAAATTGCTACTGTATCTCAGGGTGATATTGAGATAACATTGCCGCTTAAACGTGATGAGCGCATTGCGGTAGATGTTGTATGGGTAGCAAACGCAATGCCTGAGACAGTTGATTTAGGCCATTCATTTGCTGCAATAACTATTAAGCGCTAGGCAGGTAAGAAAAATGCTGCATGACATTAGCATACTAATTTGGGTTGTTCTTAAAATACTGGTAATTGTTGTTCCATTACTATTGTGCGTTGCTTTAATGACTTATTTTGAACGTAAGGTAATTGGCTTCATTCAAGTACGTATTGGTCCTAACCGTGTCGGTTTCAAGGGTTTGTTACAACCAATTGCGGACTTGGTTAAGTTGATTACCAAGGAAATTATTGTTCCGACGCGATCCAATAAATACCTTTTTATTATCGCCCCTCTTTTTGCTTTGGTACCTTCTTTAGTAGGCTGGGCTGTGATTCCATTTCAAGAAGGAATTGTTTTGGCAAATATCAATGCCGGAATTCTCTTTATTTTTGCGATGAGTTCATTAGGTGTTTATGGGGTTCTAATTGCTGGTTGGGCATCCAACTCTAAATATGCCATGATAGGCGCATTGAGAAGTACTGCTCAGACAGTATCTTATGAAATTGCTATGGGTTTTGCCTTAGTAGGTGTATTACTTGCGGCAAATAGTATGAACCTTACTGATATAGTCAATTCCCAGCGAGGTGGAATTCTTCATTGGTGGTTTTTGCCTTTGCTACCCTTGTTTTTAGTCTTCTGGATTGCTGGAATTGCTGAAACCAACAGAGCACCTTTCGATTTGGCAGAGGGTGAGTCTGAGATCGTGGCTGGTTTCCATGTGGAGTATTCTGGAATCGGGTTTGCAATATTCTTTATGTCTGAATATGCCAGTATGGTGCTTATTTCTGTATTGCTGAGTATTATGTTCTTGGGTGGTTGGATGTCCCCCTTTGAAGGGATCCCTGTCCTAGAAGATATATTCTTTGTCGTACCAGGCTTTGTTTGGTTCCTCGCGAAAGTCAGCTTTTTCCTCTTTGTTTATTTGTGGGTAAGAGCGACTTTTCCTCGTTATCGTTATGACCAGCTTATGCGTTTAGGTTGGAAAGTACTCATCCCGGTTACCATTGTTTGGATTATCGTGACGGCCTTGATGGTTGTTGCGCACGTTAAACCTTGGTTTTGATGGTTAAAAGAGAAGCCGATGAAAAAAGTATATCAAAATATAAAATATTATGTCCGAAGTTTCCTTTTACTGGAGCTACTGTCTGGTTTAAAGCTAACGGGTAGATATTTCTTTAAGAAAAAAATAACGGTGCAGTTCCCCGAGGAACAAACGCCTATTTCACCACGTTTTCGAGGATTGTTGGCTTTGCGACGTTATCCTAATGGTGAAGAGCGTTGTATCGCTTGCAAATTATGCGAAGCAGTCTGCCCTGCATTAGCAATTACTATTGAGTCAGAACCTCGTGAAGACGGCTCTCGCCGTACCACGCGTTATGATATTGATATGTTTAAATGTATTAATTGCGGTTTGTGTGAAGAATCCTGTCCAGTTGATTCCATCGTAGTTACACCAATACATCATTATCATATTAGTGAACGTGGCCAAAACATCATGACCAAAGAAAAGCTATTGGCTCTTGGTGATTTAATGGAACCACGACTTGCAGCAGATAGAGCTGCTGATGAAAAGTACCGATAACGGGGTAAGATATGCATGACTTATTAGTTCAAACTATTTTTTATGTTTTTGCAGCTTTAACAGTTGGTTCTGCATTAATGGTGATTACACAAAATAACCCAGTGCGTTGCGTTTTGTTTCTGGTGTTAACCTTTTTTACAAGTTCTGTATTGTGGATATTAGCTGAGGCCGAGTTTCTCGCTTTGATTCTTGTTCTTGTTTATGTCGGCGCGGTTATGACTTTGTTCCTTTTCGTGGTCATGATGCTTAATATCGATATTGAATCAATGCGAGGGCACTTTAAACGATATTTACCCTTTGGTTTAATTCTGGTTGCGCTGTTGACGGGGCTTTTAATGGTGGCGACACCTGCTGGAACATTTAAAGATAATGTTGAGAGACAGCAAAACTCCGATCAGCCTATTTCAATAGAGCAAGGCAGTATATCGGAGCTTAAAACTGAGCCGCAGCTAATTGAAATGTCCAATACAGAAGCGTTGGGCATGGTTCTTTATACCGATTATTTCTTGGCTTTTGAGCTTGCTGCTGTACTGTTACTAGTTGCCATTGTATCGGCAATTACTTTAGCTCACCGCGGCCCAAGACAATCTAAAAGGCAAGATATTAAGCAACAGATTATGACTCGTCGTGATGAGCGAGTTAAATTAGTTAGTATGAAAGCAGAAAAATAAGTATTGAGGAATACTATATGATACCGGTTAATAATTACCTGATATTAGGTGCTATCCTATTCGGCTTTGGTCTTATAGGCGTGATGCTAAATCGCAGAAATATAATTTTGCTCCTTGTTTGTATTGAGTTAATGCTCCTTGCAGTTAACACTAATTTTATTGCATTTTCACATTATTATAATGGAATTGCTGGTCAGGTTTTTGTCTTTTTTATTTTGACAGTTGCGGCTGCAGAAGCGGCAATTGGTTTGGCCATAGTGATGTTGCTTTATAGAAATCGTGGCAACATAGACGTAGATAAGATGAATCATTTAAAAGGTTAACATTGTGAGTATACAACAACTTTGTCTGATAATTGTTTTAGCTCCTCTTGTGGGATCTATTGTTGCTGGTTTTTTCCGCAATCAAATAGGCCGTGTTGGAGCACATACAGTCACTATTTTGGGCGTTAGTATTTCTTTTATCGCCTCACTGTATATTGCCTGTCAGCTTTTTTCTGGTTCGATTCCATCAGAAAATACGCTTTTATACCATTGGGCTACTGGAGGCGCATTAATTCCTTATGAATTTAACTTAGGATTTTTAATCGATCCACTGACTGTAGTCATGCTGTTAACCGTGAATTTCGTGTCGCTATTGGTGCATATTTACAGTATCGGTTACATGGCTGATGATGATGGGTATCAGCGCTTTTTTAGTTATATTTCCTTGTTTACCTTCATGATGCTGATGCTGGTAACTTCAAACAACTTCTTGCAATTATTTTTTGGCTGGGAAGGTGTGGGGCTTGTTTCTTACTTGCTTATTGGTTTTTGGTATCAAAAAGAATCGGCACTTGCAGGTAGTCTTAAGGCATTTCTTGTTAACCGAGTTGGGGACTTTGGCTTTGTCATTGGTATTGCGTTAATTTTTGCCTATACTGGAAGTCTTGATTACGCTACTGTGTTTCAAAGCGCAAGTTATCTGGCGAGTCAAAATATTGAATTATTTCAAGGTCATCCCTGGTCCGTAATGACGGTTACTTGCTTAGCGCTTTATGTTGGCGCCATGGGTAAATCTGCGCAAGTACCTTTACACGTATGGTTACCTGAGTCTATGGAAGGTCCAACACCTATTTCAGCACTAATCCATGCGGCAACTATGGTGACTGCTGGGGTGTTTATGATCGCACGTATTTCCCCTTTAATCGAATTATCGACAACTGCGTTAAGTGTTGTATTAGTTATCGGAGCCACTGGTGCGCTCTTTACGGGCATCCTGGCTTTAGTCATGAACGATATTAAGCGTGTTGTTGCATATTCAACTTTATCACAATTAGGCTATATGATGGTTGCTATGGGAGCTTCAGCCTATAGTGCCGGTATGTTCCATTTATTAACACATGCCTGTTTTAAAGCCTTGCTCTTTCTTGGCGCCGGTTCGGTTATAATAGGCATGCATCATGAACAGGACATGCGTAAAATGGGTGGCTTATGGCGTAAAATGCCAATCACCTATGTAACTTATATTATTGGTAGCTTAGCCTTGTGTGCTATTCCTCCTTTTGCTGGATTTTATTCGAAGGATACCATTATTGAAGCGGCACAACTGTCACAAATTCCTGGCAGTAGTTATGCTTATTTCTGCGTGGTCGTTGGCGCTATGGTTACGGCAATCTATACCTTTAGATCTTTCTTCATGACGTTCCATGGTAAGCCACGCATGGATGAGCATACCTTTGATCATGTACATGAGTCTCCGTGGGTAGTGTGGTTGCCCTTAGTAGTGCTTGCTATTCCTTCGGTTATCTTAGGTTATGTACTGTATATGCCGATGCTCTTTGATAGTCCAACACTATTAAGCTCTTCATTGTTCATCCTACCGCAACATAATGTGTTGGCGGAGCTTGCGCATGAAATTACTTCCCCGTTTGCAAGTATGATTCATTCGGTTTACTCGCTGACATTCTGGCTGACATTGGCCGGTGTGCTTGTAGCCTGGATTTGCTATATTGCAGTGCCATCTATTCCTGGTTATCTTGCGCGTCATCTGGCATTTATTTACCGCTTATTGGTTAATAAATATGGTTTTGATGCCTTGAACAATCTGATTTTTGTAAAAGGTGCTAAAGGTCTTGGCCGCACGTTCTACAGTATTGGTGATCAGAAGTTAATTGATGGGTTGGTAGTTAATGGCAGTAGTCGACTGATTAGATGGTTTTCCAGTAAAGGTCGCGCCATACAAAGTGGTTATCTGTATCATTATGCAGCAGTCATGGTGTTTGGATTATTAGGGTTTTTGTGCTGGTTGATACTAGGCTGAATATAAGGTGAGGGTATGCATTATTTGCTCAATTTACTAATTTGGTTGCCGATAATAGGCGGTGTTTTTGTCCTTCTCTCTGGAGATGATCGTAGCCCGAATATTTCGCGTTATTTGGCTTTATTCACAGTAGTACTTTGTTTACTACTTTGTATACCTTTAGTTGCAGGTTTTGATACTAAGGTATTAGGTATGCAATATCTGGAGGAATTCCCGTGGATGCCTGCGCTGGGTATTAGCTATAGCCTTGGTATTGATGGCTTGTCATTATTATTAATTGTTTTAAGCATCTTCACTAATTTAGTGGTGATCTTAGCTACATGGGACAGTATTACTAATCGAGTTTCACAATATTTGGCTGCCTTTTTAATTATGCAGGGCCTATTGGTTGGCGTGTTCTCCGCTTTAGATGCAATCTTATTTTACATCTTCTGGGAGGCAACCTTAATTCCTATGTATCTGATTATCGGTATTTGGGGATCAGACAATCGTGTTTATGCCGCGATTAAATTCTTCTTATATACCTTTTTAGGTTCAGTTCTAATGCTGGCTAGTTTTCTGTATATGGGCTATATCGCCGGTACATTTAACATCGAAGCCTTGTATGCGATTAAACTGAACATGACCGCGCAAACATTGATCTTCATTGCCTTTTTCCTTGGTTTTGCAATTAAGATTCCAATGTTCCCAGTACATACCTGGTTGCCTGATGCACATACAGAAGCACCCGCAGGTGGCTCTATTGTTCTGGCTGCGATCTTATTAAAACTTGGGGCGTACGGTTTTATTCGTTTCTCCTTGCCTATTGTTCCAGATGCGTGCAGTAAATATGCTGGAGTAATGATAGCTTTATCTTTAGTCGCGGTTGTTTATATTGCCTTAGTAGCAATTATCCAAAAGGATATGAAGCGCTTAATTGCTTATTCATCAATTTCGCATATGGGCTTTGTTACTTTAGGTTGTTTTGCCATCTTTGCTATTGCGAAACAAACGGGTTTAAGCAATGCTGGCTTAATTTTAGAAGGCGCTATTGTGGTGATGATTTCGCATGCCTTTGTCTCTAGCGCAATGTTTGCCGGTGTAGGATTTATCTATGATCGCATGCACACACGCCGACTCGTTGATCTTGGTGGCATTGTCAATACGATGCCTATCTTTGCTTCATTCTTTATGTTGTTTTGTATGGCCAATGCAGGATTACCAGGCACTTCCGGTTTTGTTGGTGAGTTCATGGTCATTGTCGGTTCAATAAAAGCAGGTTTTTGGATAACGTTCTGGGCAGCAAGCACGCTAATTACTGCAGCAGCGTATAATCTTTGGATGTATAAGCGCGTTATTTTCGGCAAAGTAGCCAATGATAAAATTGCCGCATTAAAAGATCTGTCTAGTTTTGAACTAAGCGCTTACGTTCTGCTTGCGTTGATGGTTATTGCTATGGGGGTTTATCCTAAGCCTTTGCTAGAGTACATACATCAAACGGTAAGCCATACTCTGGCATTAGCCAGCCAAACAAAATTGTAATATAGCAAGGTTAATCAATATGATCGCATTATTTGAAAATATCCATGTAGCGCTACCAGAGATGGTTATATTGGCCACGGCGAGCCTTGCATTGCTTGCTGACTTATTTTTACGCCATCGCTGTAAGTCTGTAGCATTTGTTATCTCGTGTGTTGGTTTGGTTTTAGCCGCATGTACTAGTTTCCTGTATATAGGTATGTATAAAGTTATTACATTAAATGGACTGTTTATCAGTGATGATATGGCCCAGCTAATGAAGTTTTTTATTTACCTAACCGTGTTACTTAGCTTCATCTATTCACGTCATTACATCGATGAGCGACAAATGCCCGCCGGTGATTATTATGTCCTAGGTCTTTTTTCTACTTTAGGGATGATGATTCTGGTTTCCGCCCATTCTTTACTGACGATTTTTCTTGGTTTGGAATTAATGTCCTTGCCATTGTATGCCATGACGGCAATTCGGCGCACGGATAGTGATGCCTCAGAAGCCGCAATGAAATATTTTGTGATGGGTTCTATTGCGTCAGCGATGCTATTGTATGGTATTTCACTGATTTATGGTGCTACTGGAAAATTAGATCTATTAGAGGCTGCTAGCTCAATTGCGGCAAATTGGCAGCAGGAAAGCGCATTATTGTCATTTGCCCTGGTGTTTATTATGGCTGGTGTGTGCTTCAAGTTGGCTGCGGTGCCATTCCATATGTGGGCGCCAGACGTCTATCAGGGGGCGCCAACCTCAGTAACCTTATTTATCAGTGCTGCTCCTAAAATTGCTGCATTAGGTATGGCATTTAGATTCTTAACTATTAGTTTTGTTGATATTACGGCGCAATGGCAACAGATTCTTTTAGTCATTACTTTGCTGTCAACGGGGCTAGGCAATTTATTTGCGGTAGTACAAACCAGTATTAAACGGCTATTATCTTATTCGGCAATATCACATATTGGCTATGCTTTATTTGGTATTCTGGCTGCAAGTGCTGCCGGGTATTCAGCGGCACTATACTATATTTTAGTCTATGCAATAACGTCAGCAGCAGCATTTGGCCTCATTGTTTTAATGTCAAGTCATGGCATGGAAATCGATAATATTGATGATTTAAAAGGACTTAACAAAAGGAATCCGTGGTTAGCCTTTATGATGTTAATCATTATGTTTTCTATGGCTGGAGTTCCGCCAACAGTTGGTTTCTTTGCTAAGCTATTGGTACTAAAAGCTTTAGTCGATGTGCACATGACCTGGGTTGCCATAGTCGGTTTAGTGTTTACAGTAATTGGAGCCTATTATTACTTACGTATCATTAAGCTGATGTATTTTGATAAGCCGATACATGAAGAACCAGTTATGATTAGTAAAGGCAATACCTTGGTATTATCATTGAATTGTCTTTCATTGTTGTATTTGGGTATCTTCCCAAGTGCGCTAATTGTTAGCTGTATTAATGCATTTACTAATTAATTTAGAAACTTTAGTGAAAATGCTTGCTAATCGCGGCGAGTATGAGTATACTTCATTTCAGTTGACGCGGGGTGGAGCAGCATGGTAGCTCGTCGGGCTCATAACCCGAAGGTCGTAGGTTCAAATCCTGCCCCCGCTACCACTTTTTGGAACCCCTTTTATGGGGTTTTTTATTACCTAGAAAAACTTTAAAATTCTGTGCAGCAGTGACTCGCATTGATTCAACTGTTTTGGCTAGGGTTACGTTTAATTTAGGGTACTTTGCGAATCCAGGTTACTAGTTAACAGACTTGGGCGTATGCGCCCTTTTTTTGTTTATTAAGACTATGATTCAAGATGAACTGGAACAATTATTAGCTCCTACTATCAATGATATGGGATATGAACTTTGGGGATGTGAATATCTTTCCCAAGGTAAGCATTCTTTGCTGCGCATATACATAGACAAAGCAGATGGAATTGGCATTGAAGACTGTCAGGATGTAAGTCACCAAGTTAGTGCCTTGCTGGATGTGGAAGATCCAATCCCTGGTAATTATAGTTTAGAGGTATCATCACCTGGTATCCCAAGACCCTTATTTTACGGTTGGCAATACCAACGTTATATAGGACAGCCTGTCCAGATAAAAACGTTTAAACCAATTAATAATAAGCGCAAATTGCTAGGTACCATAATCTCGGCATCTGAGAATTCTGTAGTACTAAATATAAATGGCGAAGATCATGAACTACTTTTTTCAAATATTGTGAAAGCATATTTGACAGTATAGAGAGGCGAACAATGAGCAAAGAATTGTTATTAGTTGCTGAGGCGTTATCAAACGAAAGAGGCGTAAGTAAAGAAGTTATTATACTTGCCATTCAGGCCGCATTGGAGTCTGCTACTCGCAAGATCTTTGGATTAGAGATTGGCGTTCGCATTAAATTAGATCCCCGCACGGGTGAGTATGAAACATTTAGATTCTGGGATATTGTTGCTGATGAGGATGACGTAGAATTTCCTGAGCATCAACTAACTTTGGTACAAGCTAAAGAGCGCAATCCAGCAATTACTGTTGGGGAGCGTATTGAAGAATCTATTCCATCGATTGAATTTGGTCGTATTGAGGCGCAAGCTGCGCGTCAAGTTATTATGCAAAGAGTCAGAGAAGCTGAACGCGAATTAGTTATTGATCAATTTAGAAGTAAGTTAGGACAATTGATTTATGGATCCGTTAAAAAGGTTACTCGCGACAATATAATCATTGACTTAGGTGGTAAAGCAGAAGCCTTCTTGCCACGTACTGAAATGCTACCTCATGAAATGTTTCGTCCTAATGATCGAGTCAGAGCGTATTTATATGAAATAATACCACAAGCCCGTGGTCCTCAGTTATTTGTTAGTCGTACTCGTAATGAAATGCTTATTGAATTATTCCGCATTGAGGTGCCTGAAATTGGCGAAAATGTGATTGATGTTAAAGCCGCTGCACGTGAGCCTGGAAACAGAGCCAAAATCGCGGTTAAGACTAATGATGGTCGAATTGATCCAGTTGGTGCTTGTGTGGGGATGCGAGGTGCACGCGTGCAAGCAGTATCAAGCGAGCTAGGTGGCGAGCGTGTTGATATTATTCTGTGGGATGATAATCCGGCACAATTGGTAATTAATGCTATGGCTCCTGCAGATATTTCTTCAATTGTTGTCGATGAAGATACGCATACTATGGACTTAGCTGTTGAAAAAGAACAATTATCACAAGCTATTGGCCGAAATGGTCAAAACGTACGCCTAGCCAGCCAGTTAACCGGTTGGACGTTAAATGTGATGACTACTGATGAGTTTGAAAATAAGAATCAGGAAGAGTCCAGCAAAATTGTTAAATTATTTACTTCAGCGCTGGAAATAGATGAAGAAATTGCTACATTACTAGTAGCACATGGTTTTTCGTCGCTCGAAGAAGTAGCTTATGTACCCAAAGAAGAGTTATTAGCTATTGAAGAGTTTGACGAAGAAATCGTTGAAGAATTAAGAAATAGAGCAAATGATAATTTACTTACCATGGCTCTGACCTCTGGTAAAGGATTAGCTGGTGCACCTGATGAATCTTTATTAGGTATGGATGGTATGACCGAGGAATTGGCAAATAAATTAGCCGAGAAAGGGATTGCATCTATGGAAGATTTAGCGGAACAATCCGTAGATGAGTTATTGGAAATTGACGGTATGTCCGAAGAAAAAGCTGGCGCTTTAATTATGAAAGCCAGAGAGCCATGGTTTTTATAAAACCATGGATACATAAATCTATAACGTGTTTCAGAACGCAGTTATGTTCATTCGTAATGAATATATCATAGGCTGCTGAAAGGGGATTAAAATATGGCGGATGTGACGGTTAAACAATTAGCACAAGTCGTTGGTATTTCGGTTGAACGCTTATTGAACCAGTTACAGGAAGCAGGATTATCTTTTACTGATGATCAACAGACTGTGAATGAAGAGCAAAAGCGTATCTTACTTAATCATTTAAAAGGTAGTTCCGTGCATGCAGCACATGCTACCGAACGAATAACGTTACAGCGTAAAAGCGTATCTCAAGTAAAAGTTGGTCATGATGCGCATAGTGGTAAAACGCTTACTGTTAATGTTGAAGTGCGTAAGAAAAAAGTTTTTGAAAAACGCAGTAATCTTATTGAGCAACCAGAAGCAGAAGAGGCCGTTATTCCTGTAGATACAGCTGTCACTGAAGAACAAACTCCTGTTGAATTAACTACTGAGAATCCTGTAGTTGAAATACCTGAGTCTATTGCTATTGATGTTGAGCAAGACGTTGAGGTGACTGATGTTCCTGGTGTTGCAGGGACGACAACAGACGTAATTGCAGAGTCAACTACTGTAGACGATACAGTAAAACCGGCGGAAGCTGCTGCAGCAACATCGAGTAAAGAAGAAAATAAGGTTGAGAAACCTATTAAAAAGAAACATCCAGAAGCCGCGAGTCCTGAGGCTGAATCAGCAGAATTCAAAAAAGCGAAGAAAAAACCTAAGTACCAATCTAATTATGAGCGTGAAGAAGACGACCAAGACGCGCATAGACGTGGTGGCCGTAGTAAATTTAAGAAGCGTAAGGGTAATGAAAAATCAGATAAATATCGTGAAGCAGAAGAAAGCTTAACGCACGGGTTTGCGTTACCAACAACTCCTGTAGTCCGTGATGTATTGATCCCTGAAACAATTACGGTTGCTGAATTAGCAAAGCGTATGTCAGTTAAGGTGGCCGAAGTTATTAAAGTTATGATGACTATGGGGGCTATGGCAACGATTAATCAGGTAATCGATCAAGAAACTGCGGTTATTGTTGTTGAGGAAATGGGGCATAAAGCACGTGTTATTAAAGAAGACGCTATTGAAGTTGGCTTAGGTGAGGCTATCTCTAAAGGTAGTAACACTGAGTCTCGTGCACCAGTAGTGACCATTATGGGACACGTTGACCATGGTAAAACCTCGCTGCTTGACTACATTCGCCGTACTAAAGTGGCTTCAGGAGAGGCTGGTGGTATTACGCAACACATTGGTGCGTACCACGTAAGTACGCCTAAAGGTGACATTACTTTTCTTGATACACCAGGTCACGCCGCCTTTACTGCAATGCGTGCACGTGGAGCCCAGGTTACTGATATTGTTATTTTGATTGTTGCCGCAGATGATGGTGTTAAGCCACAAACAATTGAAGCGATCCAACATGCTAAAGCTGCTCGTGTGCCTATTATTGTGGCGATTAACAAGGTAGATAAACCTGATGCTGATCCTGAACGCGTTATGAACGAATTAACCGTTTATGAAGTAATTCCGGAAGCATGGGGTGGCGACACGATGTTTATTAATATTTCTGCAAAATCGGGTGCAGGTATTGACGATCTACTTGATGCCATCTTATTGCAATCAGAAGTACTCGAATTAACCGCATTAACTGACGGTGCTGCGAAAGGGGTGGTTATCGAATCACGTCTAGATAAAGGTCGTGGTCCTGTCGCAACTGTTTTAGTGCAGAGCGGAACGCTGCATAAGGGTGATATTATTCTGGCCGGATTCCAGTACGGCCGCGTGCGTGCCCTAGTTGGTGATAATGGCGCCATGGTTGAGAGTGCCGGTCCATCGATTCCTGTGGAGGTTCTTGGTTTATCAGCTATTCCTCATGCTGGGGATGATGCGGTTGTTGTGCCTGATGAGAAAAAAGCACGAGAAGTAGCTTTATTCCGTCAAGGTAAGTTCCGAGATGTGAAACTGGCTCGACGCCAGAAGTCTTCTTTAGAAGGCATCATGGAAAATATGACTGCGGCTGAGTCGAAGGTATTGAACATAGTGTTTAAAGCAGATGTACAAGGTTCTGTTGAGGCGATTTCTGATGCTTTAGTCAATCTCTCTAATGATGAGGTCAAGGTTGTTGTTATCTCCAACGGTGTTGGTGGTATTACTGAATCTGATGTTCACTTAGCAATTGCTTCCAATGCTGTTTTAATTGGTTTTAACGTCAGAGCAGATGCCAGTGCGAAGCGTTTGGCGGAGCAAGAGTCCGTGACTCTTCATTATTTCAGCGTAATTTATGATATTGTGGATCAAATCAAAGGCGCTTTAACCGGAATGCTTGCACCACAATTTAAAGAAGAAATCGTTGGTATCGCTGAAGTTCGGGATGTATTTAAGTCACCTAAAATTGGTGCGATTGCGGGCTGTATGGTCGTTGAAGGGGTTATTAAGCGTAATAATCCAATTCGCGTACTGCGTTCACATGTGGTGATTTATGAAGGAACTTTAGAGTCTTTACGCCGATTTAAAGATGACGTGGTTGAAGTTCGCCAAGGTTTTGAATGCGGTATTGGGGTCAAAAACTACAATGACGTGAAACCTGGTGATTTAATCGAAGTATATGAAACTGTTGAAATAAAGCGTGATTTATAAATATGGGTCAAAATTTTAAACGTACAGATAGAATCGCTGAAATGATTCAGCGAAAGTTAGCTCAGATCATTCCTCAGGAAGTCAAAGATCCTCGCTTAAATGGCTTTGTAACTATATCTGCAGTGAAGGTTGCTGCAGATTTAGGTCATGCAAAAATATATTTTACCGTGCTTAATGCGGATAAAAAATTGGCTGAAACTATTTTAAATGCGGCAGCCAGTTATTTACGCAGTGCTTTAGCACGTAGTATTACTTTGCGTACAGTGCCGCAACTTCATTTTATTTATGATGAATCAATTGAATATGGCCAGCGTTTAAGCCGTTTAATTGATGATGTTAATTCGCCATCTACAGATGATAATGAAGAGCACTGAGTTACCCTTAGTAATAAATGGAATTTTATTACTCAATAAATCTGAAGGTATGACGTCCAATAAGGCGCTTCAGAAAGCCAAGAACTTGCTCGGCGCAAAAAAGGCAGGTCATACCGGTAGTTTAGATCCTTTAGCTACCGGTATGCTGCCTCTTTGTTTTGGTGAAGCAACCAAAATTTGCCAGTTTCTGCTTGATGCGGATAAGTGTTATGAAACAACAGGAATGTTGGGGATTAAAACAAATACTGCAGATTCAACCGGTGATGTAATTGCGTATGCTGAGGCCTTTAGTGTTTCTCAATCCCGTTTAGTTGAGGTCTTAGCTAATTATAAAGGACATATAAAACAAACTCCCTCCATGTTTTCTGCATTAAAATACAAGGGCATGCCGCTGTATCGCTTAGCGCGAGAGGGTATTGAAGTAGAGCGCAAGGCGCGTGAAATTTTTATCCGTGATTTGCAGTTAAATGCGTTTGATGGAGCTCAGCTTTCATTGACTGTAGCGTGCAGCAAGGGAACCTATATCCGCAATTTAATTGAGGATATTGGTGATGCGTTGGGTATTGGCGCCCATGTTACGCGTTTGCATCGTCTTTATACATCTGGATTAGATGACTTGCCGATGTATACCTTAGATGAGTTGGAGCGCATGTCTTTGGCAGAGCGCATCGCTTGTCTTATGCCCATGGATAGAGCCGTTGATTACTTGCAGCAAGTGGTTCTTGTCGATGATGAAATTTTAACTATCCGCCAGGGTAGGGTTGTTTGTAAGAAATTAGATGTAGATGGGGTAAATTGCGTTCGTCTTTATGATGAACGTGCACAATTTATTGGGTTAGGTGAGTTTAATGCTAATGGTGATTTAAGGGCGAAGAGGTTGTTGGCTTTTTAATCTGGCTTAAATATGAAATATTTTGCACAAATTAATTTACAACACTTGTTTCGTTTGGTATGCCTTGGTAGAATGTTCGCCTTTAAATGAATACTTAGTAGTTCCAGGAGTGTATAATGTCGCTAAATAGCGCGGATAAAGCAGCAATCGTTAATGAATTTAAGCGTGCCGATAAAGATACTGGCTCGCCTGAAGTTCAAGTTTCTTTAATTACTGGTCGCATCAAGTACTTGACTGAACACTTTAAAGAACACAAGAAAGATTTTCATTCTCGTCGTGGTTTACAAGAGTTAGTAAACAAGCGTCGTAAGCTTTTAAAATATTTGAAAAGCAATGATCACGCTCGTTATCAAACATTAATTCAAAAATTAGAATTGAGAGATTCTTATTGATTGTTGAGTTAAGACACCTTGCTAAAGGTGCATTGATACAGACAGTTAGTTAAATAAAGGCGCATTACTCTGCGCCTTTTTTTCGTTATAATTATTAAAAGAGGAATATCTCGTGGCTAAAATTACAAAAGAAATAGCATTCGGTGACCATACCCTAGTATTAGAAACCGGCGAAATCGCACGCCAAGCGGATGGTGCTGTGTTAGCTAGTATGAATGGCACTCAAGTATTAGTCACTGTAGTTGGTAAAAAGGAAGGCGGTGAAGGAAATGATTTTTTTCCACTCACAGTAAATTATCAAGAAAAATTTTATGCAGTAGGAAAAATCCCCGGTGGATTCAATAAGCGTGAAGGCAGACCAAGTGAGAATGAAACATTAATTTCACGTTTGATTGACCGCCCAATTCGCCCATTATTCCCAGCTAACTTTACCAATGAAGTACAGATTATTGCTACGGTTCTTTCTTTAAATCCAGAAGTTTCTTCAGACATCATTGCCATGATTGGCGCTTCTGCAGCGTTGGCAATTTCTGGTGTGCCATTTAATGGTCCGATTGGCGCTGCTCGTGTTGGTTATAAAGACGGTGTTTATTTATTAAATCCAAGTCGTAAAGCTTTAGAAGAGTCTCGAGCTTGATTTAGTTGTTGCTGGAACTAAAGATGCAATTTTAATGGTTGAATCTGAAGCGAAAGAATTAAGTGAAGATGTAATGCGTGGCGCAATTATGTTTGGTCATGAAATGATGAAAAGCGTCATTAAAGCGATTGAGGAATTAGCTGGAGAAGCCGGTAAAGCACGTTGGGATTGGGCCAGCTCCTGCAGTGGATGAAAATCTTACAAGTACGAATTGCTGATATAGCCAAGCACGATGTTGAAGAGGCCTATCTTATTAAGGATAAGCAAGAACGCTATCAACGTTTAGGTGCATTAAAAGAACAAACTATTGCGGCTTTGTTCGCTGAAAATGAAGAATTAAAAGCCGATGTTATTGGCAATATGTTCGGTGACTTAGAACGAGCTACAGTACGTAACCGTATTCTAGATGGTGAACCACGTATTGATGGTCGTGATCATAAAACAGTTCGTCCAATTGCTATTCGTACCAAATTATTGGAAAGAACACATGGTTCTTGCTTTGTTTACTCGTGGTGAGACCCAAGCCATTGTAGTTGCTACCTTAGGCAATGAACGCGATGCGCAAATGCTTGATGGTATTAATGGTGAAAGCAAAGATCGCTTCATGCTGCATTACAACTTTCCTCCATATTCTGTTGGTGAAACCGGAATGGTTGGTAGTCCAAAGCGTCGTGAAATTGGTCATGGTCGTTTAGCAAAACGTGCTTTGATGGCTGTATTACCTGAAACAAGTGATTTTCCTTATGTATTGCGTGTCGTGTCTGAAATTACTGAATCTAATGGTTCAAGTTCTATGGCTACTGTTTGTGGTACTAGCTTAGCATTGATGGATGCTGGTGTGCCTTTAAAAGCGCCTGTTGCTGGTGTTGCTATGGGCTTAATTAAAGAAGGTGATCGCTTTGCTGTATTGACCGATATCTTAGGTGATGAAGATCATTTAGGTGATATGGACTTTAAAGTTGCTGGTACTGAGCAGGGAATTACTGCATTACAAATGGATATTAAAATTACTGGAATTACCAGTGAAATTATGGAGCAAGCTCTTGAGCAAGCTTTAGCGGGTCGTATTCATATTCTCGGTATTATGAATAATGCTTTAGCAGAGCATCGTGAAGAGTTATCACAACATGCACCAAGAATTACAACAATGAAAGTTGCTGAAGATAAAATTCGGACCATTATTGGTAAAGGTGGCGCAACCATTAAGGGATTGATTGAGAGTACTGGTGTTTCTATCGATATTGATGATACAGGTGTTGTACAATTATTCTCGCCAGATATGGATGCTTTAGAAGAAGCACAAAAGCAAATTAAAGCATTAATCGCTGAGGTTGAAGTAGGACAAACTTACCAAGGTAAAGTCAGCAAAATTGTTGATTTCGGTGCCTTTATTAATCTATTACCAGGAAAAGATGGTTTACTGCATATTTCACAAATTTGTAATGATCGCGCACAAAAAGTAGAAGATGTATTAAAAGAAGGCCAGGAAATTGAAGTATTTGTTGCTGGAGTTGATAAGCAAGGCCGGGTGAAGTTAGAGTGGAAAGATAAGCCACAAGCTGCGGCTGCTCCTGTTGCTGCTGCTGAAGAACAAACAGAAGTAGTTCCGGTTGCTGCTCATAACGATTCTGAAGAAGAATAATATTCAATCCTCTCTCTTTATGAGAGAGGCCCCCCCTTTACCCAAATGAGATTATTTAATAAATCAGAGACGTTCATGCTCCTTGTAAAGGTGCATCTGGTTTTTTTGAGCCGAAACTCCACGGCGGACAACAGCAGTATTACACAATAAGCAACCAATTTTGGCCAATGCCATTTAGTTTTCTATTTGAATATTTTATAGTGCGGGTAAGTTGCATCGTCTAAAATAGCCCTGTCACTGGAACTATCTCCGTAGGTATAAATTAAACACGATTGAGTACCAATTAGTTCTAAAACGCGCGGTGTCATAGCCGCTTTGACCATCTATATTGCCTGTGACTAAATCTTGTGTGTTGAAAAATATTTTGGTCGACACTAAATCATCAAATCCGTTCATTTTCGCTCAATAATCAATATAAATATTGAACGTAGCAGTTGCCAATATACAATAATGTTCTTGCTCTTTATGCCATTTTATACGTTTATAAGCGGTATTTTTCACTAACGAAAGAATAATTTGGGTGGAAAATTTTTCACCCTCCTCATATAAAAATTCACGGGATAACCCTTTAAAAAAAGTCAGTGCAATAGACGTATTTAATTGTGAAATGAATATGATAGCTGACAAGGTTAAGAAGTTTTGGTAGCAGTTTAAGGAAAAAAGTTCGTCCATTCATGAACTTCAAAAAAGGAGTGGTGGTACTTTTCTTGGTGATGGTGTCATCAAAATCAAACAGAGCAATCGTTTGGAAATCACCGATTTTTTTTATAAATAATACCCCTAAAACCAGGTTATACATTCTCTTTGTTTCAAATGCAGGATATTATCCCTATAAATTTCGCAAAAAGCGAACTATTAGTCTATATTTTGATCACCGCTGTAATTGAGTAGTATAAATTAAGTAATCAGGAGGGGCTATGACCGTCTATATGTTTCCTGGCCAAGGATCTCAGATAAGAGGAATGGGGGTTGGCTTATTCAGTCAATTCCCTGAACTGGTGAAACAAGCTAACGATTTTTTGGGATACTCTATCGAAGAATTATGCGTTAACGATCTAAAACAGCAATTAGGCAATACCGAGTACACTCAACCCGCGCTGTATGTAGTGGAAACATTATCTTTTTTAGCTAAACGTAATGATGGAATATTACCTAAATATTGTATAGGTCATAGTTTAGGTGAATATGCTGCTTTATTTGCCGCGGGCGGCTTCGATTTTATTACCGGCCTCAAGTTGGTTAAAAAACGCGGTGAATTGATGGCGAAGTCACTCGGTGGGGGAATGTTGGCTGTAATTAATTTGCGACTCGAGCGAATAAAATATTTACTTCAGACACAGGGGTTAGATTTGATTGATTTTGCCAACTTTAACTCAGAGACCCAAGTGGTACTTTCTGGTACGGCAGCGGATATCAACAAGGCGAATCAAGTTCTTTCAAAAGAAGCCATGATGTGTGTCCCCCTAAACGTCAGTGGAGCATTTCATTCGAGGTATATGCAATCGGCTGCGGATGAGTTTGCTCAATTTATAGCCCCTTTTGAATTATTGCCTCTTCACACCCAAGTGATTTCGAATGCTACTGCACAACCTTACACTGATGATGCTATTAAAGAAAATCTGATAAAACAAATTACCAGTCCTGTCCGATGGACAGAAATACTGGGCTATGTGAAAAATAAAGGTGAGACTGAGTGCATAGAAATAGGCCCTGGTACTGTACTGACGCGGTTATGGTCTACATTTAGGTAATGCTAATCGTGTGTGCGAATAAAGTTAACTAAAGATTATATTTATGTTGTATATGGTGTAAAAAATATGTTGAATGATCAAAATAAAGTTAGATTAACACAACTGGCTCTGTCTAAAATATTCGCGTTAAGTTTTAATCTCATCCAAAAAATCAAGGGCCATGCGAAAACAGGGCGTCATTTTGCAAAAGATCTCATCTTGATGGCGGTGAGATGGATAAAATACCTAAAAAACATGATTGAGCAAGATCGTCGTAGTATTAAAAATAGTACGAAATATACGCTTGGTTTTAAATCTTTTGAAGCTCCCGACGCAACAATGGCCGGTATTGAGTTACATCGAATGATCAAAAAAAACTGATGGAAAATGCAGAAGATACTCAAGCATGGAAACAGTTTTATGATGTTGTCGCCTAACAATGTTCAAAATAAGACATCCTCAATGTAGCGAAAAATTTTCGACAGAACCTTTTGAAGGACTGGAAATTGATGGTTGATCTCATCAATCAATGTATTTCTATCTAAGTAATCGCTTAATCGCAGAATATTGGAGCTATTAATGAAAATTTTGATTGATGTCACTGAGCAGCATAGACTGAACGCACAAGATGTTAATTTTTATTATTTGCGTGATGGCGAACATCCTACTTCAAAAACCTACACGGAAATTGTGGCTGAGGCAAAAAAAATCGCCACATATTTATCAGGGCGTTTCGAAGCTCAATCTCGAATTATGCTGATTTACCCTCCGTGTCTTGATTTTATCGCCAGTTTTTTAGGCTGTCTGTATGCGGGGATGATAGCGGTTCCGGCTTATCCTTTACAAAACCCAAGACATGCTTATCGACTGCACAGCATTATTGACTCCTGTGAACCCAAGCTTATTTTAGGCAACCAAAATGCGATTGATGGTTTATCTAAAATAGATTCACTTACCGCGATTGAAAAAATCGCAACAGAATCATTGCTTGGCTCCAGCGAGGTCATTGACTTCAAAGTAAACCCAGCGATTAATGAATCGACGATTGCTTTTCTGCAATACACCTCAGGCTCTACAGGTAAACCTAAAGGCGTGATGGTAACTAATGGCAATTTAATGAGCAATCTTTCCTCATTAAAAACGGCTTGGGGCTTAGCTGCGAATAAAACATCCGTCTTATGGCTGCCGTTCCAGCATGACTTAGGCTTAATCGGAGGCGTATTGTCGTCGCTTTATAATAAAAATAATTTAGTCTTGTTACCGCCTGCCGCGATCATTCAACAACCTTATCGCTGGCTCAAGGCCTTAACTGATTTTGAGGCTTATTTTACGGCAGGTCCTAACTTTGCCTATCAACTGTGTGTTAATAAAATCTCAGAAGACGAGTTGTCTACTTTGGATTTATCCTCAGTGGGTTACGCATTAGCCGCAGCCGAGCCTAATCGTTATGAAACCATGGAACAATTTTGCTCCAAATTTGCGGCGTGTGGATTTAAAAGGGAAGCCTACAGTGTGGGCTATGGGTTGGCCGAAAACACCCTTCATGTCACAACCAATACCCCAGGAAAACTATCGAAATGGATGCGTATATCACAAAAAAATTTGGCCGAAGGCCGAATTGTTCCCTCGTCGGATGATAACGATCGTTACCTTATACTCAGTGCAGGAACTTTACATCCAGACCATGAAATAGCGATTGTTAACCCTGAAACCAAAGTCCGTTGCGCGACTGATGAGATTGGCGAGATTTGGGTTCATAGTCGCAGCGTTGCTAACGGTTATTGGGAAAATCCTGAGGCGAGTAAACAGACCTTCAATGTGTGCATTGAGGGTGAAGAAACACCTTATTTGCGAACGGGTGATTTAGGCTTTATTAATGATAATGAGCTCTATGTAACCGGACGTCAAAAGGATTTGATCATCATTGATGGGCGTAATATATACCCACAAGACTTGGAGGCCGTTGTTGATGCCTGTCATGAATTCATTCAACCAGGCTGTAGTGCGGCCTTTAGTGTGGATACTGGCGCACAAGAAGCGATTGTGGTTTGCGCTGAAGTAAAACGAACAGCCCTAAGAAAGGACTTAAGTGCACTCATCCCTGCCATTCGGCATGCTATTGCAGAACGTTACGAAGTCGCTGTTCATGACATTAAGTTATTAAAGCCTCATGGTTCCTTTAAAACAACCAGTGGAAAAATACAGCGTAAAGCCACCCAAAAAGCCTGGCTTGAGAACACATTGGAATGTGTGGGTAGCGAAGCCGCAGCAACCTCATGTCAAGACAACGTTAGTGGGCTTGCGACAGATTTACAGCAAATTCTGTCTGAAGTACTCGGCTTAAAAAAAATAGGCCAACACCAACGCTTCTCCGAGCTTGGTGGAACTTCAATGCATGCAACGATGCTTTATCAAAAATTGCAAGATTATTTTGGACCGCGGATTGTCGTATCGCAAACCGTAGCCTTTGATTATCCAACCCTTGCTGAGCTGATTGAATTTGCACTACAAGCACAGAATCAATCAAGCGAGTTACCCCAGGAAAATCTCGTTACCAATACAACCGACAAGATAGCCATCATTGGTATCGGTTGTCGCCTGCCTGGAAAGATTCACAACATGGAGGATTTATGGACTCTGCTTCGCGAGGGTGTTGATGCAATAGAGCCCATTCCATCATGGCGCTGGGACATAAGCCATTACGACGATGAGTTAAAAAATCGCATCAAGCAAGCGGGCGTTCTGGAGGATATCGATCAATTTGATGCGGCCTTTTTTAATATCAGCCCTAAAGAAGCACGACAAATGGATCCCCAGCATCGCCTGCTATTGGAAATTGCTTGGGAAGCCTTGGAGAATGCTGCGATCCCGGCTCAAAGCCTCAACAAAGAAAAGGTGGGGGTCTACATCGGAAGCAGTAGCACCGATTACCGAAGTTTAATTGTAGAACACAATGATGACGCGGACATAGACCCTTATTTTGTTCTTGATAATGCCTCAAGCGTGATGGCTGGACGAATCGCTTACTATCTGGGTACGCAAGGTCCTGCTGAAACCATAGACACCGCTTGTTCGTCATCGCTGGTTGCGTTGAACGAAGCGTGTGAGGCCATGCAAGCAGGCAAAATCAAAATGGCGCTTGTTGGTGCAGTGAATGTTATTTTATACGCTGAAAACTCAGTAGGTTTAGCGCGTGCCAACATGTTGTCACCCACCGGCCGTTGCCACACTTTTTCACAAAATGCTGATGGCTATGTACGTTCTGAAGGCTGTGCGGTGGTTGTTTTGAAACACTTGTCTGATGCTGTGAAAGACGGTGACATCATTCATGCGGTTATTCAAAGCGTTGCGGTTAATCAAGACGGTGCCTCAAGCGGTTTAACTGTTCCCAACCTTAAGGCACAAGAGAACCTGTTACACGATGCGCTAAAACAAGCGAGTCTAGTTCCCAATGATATTGACTACCTTGAAGCACATGGTTCTGCAACAGTACTCGGTGATCCTATTGAATTTGGAGCGATTAACGCTGTTTTCGGTCATCAAAACAGAACGCGACCTTTATATGTAGGCTCCATAAAATCGAGCTTAGGTCATTTGGAAGCGGCTTCTGGTATGGGTGGGTTACTAAAAACAATCGCTGCATTTCAGCACAAAGAGTTACCTGCAAACATTCATCTTGAAACGATTAATAATAAATTGGATTTAGACGCCACCCCAATTGAAGTGGTGCAGGTAAATAGAAAATGGCATGCTTTTGGTAAACCAAGACTCGCAGGGGTCAGCTCTTTTGGCTTTAGTGGGACTAATGCTCATGTTATTTTGGAAGAAGCTCCGGTAGCTCTAATAAAGAATGAATTAGTCACCCTGCCCCAAGAGCAGGTATTTGTCTTGTCGGCAAAAACGCAAAAATCGCTTGATAAGGCCATTACATCGTACCTTGCTTATTTAGAGCACAGTGATGCGCGTATTGAAGACATTTGTTATACGGCGGCAATCGGTCGCGAACACTTTGCGTATCGTCTGGCGTTGCTCGTTAAAGACAAGGCTGATTTATTAACGCAATTAAAAGCCAGTGGCTTGCCAAGTGTCGAGGTCTCATTGGGTGATGAGGTTGTTACCCCAAGTGATACAAGTGCCTTAGCTAACGACTATTTATCTGGAAAGCGCATTAACTGGGAGCACTATTACAAACCCTGGCTTAAGGCTTTGCGTAAAGTCCGTTTGCCAACGTATTGCTTTGATAGTCAGCATTATTGGTTAGACGTTAAGAAAATCACATCGCTGCCTTATGGCAAGCGAGTCCATGCCTTTTTAGGAGCAAAACTGCCCAATCACTCTGATGAAGTACGTTTCATTAATCAATTTGATTTGAGCGAACTGGATTACTTGAAGGACCATTGTCTATTTGGCCATATAGTATTCCCTGGTGCAGGCTTTGTTGAAAGTGCCCTAGCCTGTGGGGTTGATGTTTTTGGTGATACCCCATTAATACTCATGGATTTTTCGTTACTGGCTCCCTTGGATTTAGGTCGCACTACGGATTATGAGGTCACTCTTGATCCCGCTGAGGGCGATTTATATCGGGGAGTAATCTATGCCCGTCATGAGCAAGCTATTGACTGGATACATCAAGCCGATTTTTCTGTTCAAGCGTTAACTGACGTTCATCCTGAGGCTATCGACCTCAATGCACTTAAAGGCACAATGGAGCGTATTGATGTGGGACTGCTCTATGAGCGCTTTAAGACCAAAGGATTGCAGTATGGGGAAGCCTTTCAATCCATTAAAGAAGCTTTTAAAGGAAAAGGCAGGATTTTGGTGGCCATTAAAAATGAAGTCATCTCCAGGAAGGGTTATTATTTTCATCCGGCTCTGCTTGATGGCGTGTTCCAGGCAGTCGCCTTAGTCGTCGATACAGAGCAAGCAATTACCTATATTCCTGCGGGCATGGAGTGCATGTATTGGTATGAAAAAGCACCAGGATTTATTTGGGCAGAAATAACATTGCTCAAACAAGATGCGCATTCAGTCACTGCCGATATTAAAGTTACCGATGATACCGGGGTAACTATTGCACAAATACAGGGTTTTTTAGCTCGCGCAATAACGCAACAAGGGCTGGAAAAACTACTTGTCAGCAACGAAGAATTGGGTCGATACATTGAAGATTATGAGGTCTATGCCTTGCCTGCTGTGGAAAAGGCCCATGATGGAGTTTCAAACAACGAACATGTGGTGTTTATTTATGAAGAAAATTTCAGTGAATTGGTCGCATTCGCAAAACGTATACTTGTAGACAAACCCTTAAGTTTTACATTAGTGACTCGCCATGCTTTCAGTATCAGTGCAGAGGATGAAATCAATCCCGATCACACCAAGGTTTTGGGTTTTTGGAAGTCATTACGCCAAGAGGCAGGAAGCTTATGCTATCTGATTGATACTAGGGACAGTCAACAAGACCTGAGCATTATTTTAGAATTAATTCGAGAAAATGCATTGCCTGAGCCGCAAATCATTTTACGAGCTCAAGTCTACGTGCCACGCTTGTTGCGTATGAACGACTATGCCAAAGGTCATCATCAATTATTAGCACCAGAGGCCGAAAATTATCTAATCAGTGACGTTGGGGTGGATACGCTGCATTGGGGCTTGCGTGACTTGAGCCCCTTAGCGGCAGACGAAATCAAAATTCACATCCTCGCCACCGCACTTAATTTCCGTGATGTATTAAAAGCTATGAATTTATACCCTGGTGATTCAGGCGATTTTGGCTATGAGTGTGTTGGCGAAGTCATTGCATCAGGCGACGCCGTTCAAAAAATTAAGCTTGGGGATCAGGTTATTGTCGTAGGGCAGGGACTACTTGGCGGGGAGGCTGTGGTAAAAGTAGCTCAAGCCGTACCGTTGCCTAAGGCTTTAAGTCCCGCGCAGGGGGCGAGTATACCCATTGTATTTCTAACTGCAAATTACGGCTTAAATCAATTGGCAAATATCAAAAAAGGACAAAAAGTTCTGATTCATGCCGCCAGTGGCGGGGTTGGTTTGGCGGCTATTGAACTGGCAAAACGTGAAGGGGCAGAGGTTTATGCAACAGCCAGTCGCCCCAAACAGGCCTACCTTAAAGAGACTTTGGGGCTTTTGCACGTATATGATTCGCGCAGTACTCAATTTAGCGAACAAATCCTTGCAGATACCGAAGGGCAAGGTGTTGATATAGTCCTGAATAGCTTGACCGGAGAGGGCTATATTCCCGCGAGCCTGGCCTGCCTCAAAGAGGGCGGGGTTTTCTTGGAAATCAGTAAGCTTAATGTGTACACAAAAGAGCAGATGGGCTCCGTACGCCCTGATGTGCATTATCATTTGATTGAAATTGATAAGCGTATAGAAAATGAGCCAAAACAGATTCAAAAAGAGCTAGATGCAATTTTAGCGTTGTTTGCAAGCGATGAATTAAGACCTCTTCCTATTACCCAATATCCTGTAGTCGACGTGATTGACGCCTTTCATTATTTGCAACAATCCAAACAAATAGGCAAGGTGGTATTGATTAATCCTAAACCCTTTGAATACGCTTCAGACGCCACCTATTTAATCACCGGGGGCACCGGTGGTTTGGGCTTAGCGCTAGCCAGACATCTCCTCGCTAAAGGGGTAACCCATTTAGCGTTAACCAGCCGCAGCAAGGCATCAAAAGAATTGGTTGAATGGATGGATGAACAGGGGACTCAAGGAGTGACGGTTACTCATTATCAGGTCGATGTTGTCGATAAAAAAGCGCTAAACGATGTTTTTGCTGCACTGGCCAAGGGTAATTACCCATTAAAAGGGATATTCCACGCTGCCGGATTACTTAAAGATGGGCTGCTTAGTAATTTAAGCGAAGACGACTTTGCTGCAGTCTTAGCGCCCAAGGTTAAAGGCAGTCTGAATTTGCATGAGCTCAGTGAAAATCTCAATCTGGACTGCTTTGTCTTATTTTCATCCGTTGTTTCATTACTGGGTAGTGCCGGGCAAAGTAATTATGCGGCGGCGAACTCCTTTATGGACGGTCTTGCCATCAAGCGCCGAATACTGGGTCTTCCGGCGTTAAGTGTTAACTGGGGTCCTTTTGCCAAAGCAGGGATGGCTGCAGGACTTGAGGCGCTGCATCGCGCCCAAGGGATGAATCCACTGGATGCAAGTTATGCTTTTGAAACACTGGATGCTTTATTAGCTACGTCTGAATCCCAAGTTGGCGTAATGAACAGCAATTGGTCTAAAGTCGCGGGCTTGGGAAATCCGTATTTTGCTCATTTAGTCATCCAAAAAATACGGCATCAGGGTGAGTGGCAAGCGCTGCTTGAAACCACACCCAAAACGCGTCGTGAGCAAGTCCTTACCGAGAAAATAAAACAGATCCTGGCTGACGTATTAACCCTAAACAGAGCTAATGAAATTGATGTTAATAAAGGATTTTTTGATTTAGGCATGGATTCTTTGATGGCCGTAGAGTTTAAAAATAAACTACAAGAAAAACTGGGTAGTGCTATGGTATTGACCAATACTGTTGCCTTTGATTATTCGAGCGTTAAGGCCTTGCAAGATTATTTACTGCAAGGTTTGGCTTTTAAAGAAAAAAAGCCAACAATCATTCAAAACAAAGATACGCACGATGAAGCGATAGCCATTATTGGCTTGAGCGGTGAGTTTCCTGGGGCGAATAACCTTGACGCATTCTGGCAAATGTTAGTCGATGGCAAAGAAGGTATTACTGAAGTTCCTGCCACTCGTTGGGACGTCAATGCTTATTACGATTCCGATCCGAATGCTCCTGGCAAAATGATAAGTCGTCGTGGTGGATTTATTAATGGTATCGATCAATTTGATGCCGCCTTCTTTTTTATCAGTCCTAAAGAAGCGAATTATCTTGATCCCCAACAGCGTTTGCTGTTGAAACATTCATGGCTTGCACTGGAATCAGCAGGTATTTCTCCACAAAGCCTTAATGGCAGTGACACCGGGGTATTCATCGGGATCTCAACGAGTGATTACAGTTTGTTGATTAATAAATACGTCAATATTGACAACATTAATGCCTATATTGGAACAGGGAATGCCTCAAGTACCGCCAGTGGTCGAATTTCTTACTTCTTAGGATTACAAGGACCCAACATGGCTATTGATACTGCCTGTTCTTCCTCCCTGGCTGCATTAAATGAGGCCTGTGAACGCTTACAAAACGGTGAATGTAGTAGTGCAATTGTCGGTGGGGTTAGCGCGTTGCTTTCTCCCGAGCTGTCAATTAACTTTTCAAAAGCCGGTATGTTAGCTCCTGATGGCAAATGTAAAACCTTTGATGAGCATGCTGATGGTTATGTGCGGGGAGAGGGTTGCGGTATCGTTATTTTAAAGCGTTTATCGGATGCATTGCAAAACAAAGATAAAATTTGGGCGGTGATTAAATCATCAGGAATGAATCAGGATGGTGCCTCCAGTGGTTTAACTGTTCCGAGCGGTCAGGCGCAAGAGCGCTTGTTAAGCCGAGTATTGGCACAAAGCCATTTAAGTGCAGATGACATTGATTATGTGGAGTGTCATGGTACGGGAACGCGTCTTGGTGATCCTATTGAAGTGCATGCTATTGGCGCTGTGTATGGTCAAAACCGGGCTTCCTCACTTAAGTTAGGTTCCGTTAAAACGAATATTGGTCATTTGGAAGCCGCTGCTGGCATTGCCGGTTTGATCAAGGTAATTCTTTCTTTGAAATATAATACGTTGCCTAAGCATTTAAATTTCAATCAGCTTAATTCAAATATTACTTTGAATTTCCCTGCAGAAATTGTGACACAAACAACGAATTGGCAACGCACTGATAAACCACGGCATGCCGCATTGAGCTCCTTTGGTTTTAGTGGCACAAATGTGCACGTGATTCTGGAAGAAGCGCCAAACCCATTAGAACGGGATGAAAATACGCTTCCAGAAGAACGTGTATTTGTTTTGTCTGCAAGGACTCAAAAATCTCTTGATGAGGCTATTGCCTCATATATTGCTTATTTGGAACAAGGGGACGAGCGAATAGACGATATTTGTTATACGGCCGCAACAGGGCGTAGCCACTTCGCTTATCGTTTGGCTTTATTTATCAAAGATAAAGATGATTTATTAAAACGATTGAAAGCTCACGAACTAAGTGTTAGTGCAGTCCCATTAGATGATGAGTTCGTGACCTCAAGTGATATCAATGTACTAGTGAAAGATTATTTATCCGGCAAAAAAATAGATTGGGATGAATACTATAAACCCTATCTTAGCGCGTTATGTATCGTTAGCTTGCCAACTTATTGCTTTGACACCCAGCGTTATTGGATAGAGGTAAATAAGGCAATAAAACCAAGCACTCTGTATGAAGTTCGCTGGATTGAACAGGAACCAGGCGTGCACCAAGCCCTGCCTTCGCAGGGCTTGGTGCTGGTTAATGATGGGTTAAGAACAAGGATAGCCTCTAAATTCAATGAGATCAGTTGGGACGTTAAGTCCGAAACATCATGGAATAAAGGGGAGTTAGAAGATTGGTTGGCGGTACATCCAGACGCTCCTGTGCTATGGGTTGTTGATTCAGGTGATTTGGAAATGACCGGGATGACTGATTACTACGCTAATAGTTTTGGCATAGTAAAGCAGCTAAGCCGGCATTCTGGTCGCGTGATTGTTTTGACTTGCAAGGCAGAGGTGGTGATGGATGAGGACGATGTTGATGCATATGCTGCCGGGGTTCGAGGGTTGTTGAGGAGTCTGGCTCTTGAACAAAGTGGAAGTGGTCCAAGATATTGTTTAATCGACGTGGATAAATTAGATAGTGATTGGTTGGGTTTATTAAGTAGAGAGGATTGGGATGAATGCGCATTAAGACAAGGCTGTGTTTATGGCCGTATGCTGCAAGGCTGCGAGATTAATCTTAAATCGGAGGCGAAATCTTTAGATGAAGCTGGGTTTATATTAATTACAGGCGGTTTGGGAGCATTAGGTTTGTTGGTAGCAGAGCATTTAATTAGAGCGGGCGCGCGCTATCTATGCCTTGTTGGGCGCCGTGCGCCAGATGATTTGGCTGCACTGCCTTTCGAGCAGAAGGCGTTGATATTGTCGTTGAATCGCTTGATGTAAGTGATGAGGCATCGGTAGTTGATTTAATTGCTAAATTAAATCAAAGCAAAGTTTCTCTATCCGGTGTTATTCATGCTGCAGGGGTATTGCATGATGGTTTATTGATGAATCTTGATTGGCCTGCTTTTTCTGAAGTATTTGCCTCTAAAATTAGGGGCGCATTGAATTTGCATAAGGCGACCCAATCGCTGAATTTATCCTATTTTATTATGTTTTCCTCTATTGCTAGCTCTCTTGGTTCACCAGGACAAACTAATTATGCCCTGGCCAATGCGTTTCTGGATGGACTGGCACATCATCGACGGTATTTAGGTCTGGAAGGTACCAGTATTAACTGGGGGCCATGGCAGGAATCAGGTATGGCTACCCGAGGTGATGGGTACGCGAAGGTACGAAGGGAGCGCAGTGGTATAAAAGGGTTAAGTAATCATGAGGCCTTGTCGGTTTTAAGCCAGGTAATGCAGAGCAATAACACCGAATTGACTGTTGCCAACATTGATTGGAAGCAACTTGCTGAACAAGCGGGGTTTCAGAATTTGTCATTAATCAAAGGACTAGTGTCTCCCGTTGAAATTCCGGCACATCACCCCCGATTTTTATTGTTACAGGGGAAAAATGCGACACAAAGACGGGCCTCTATTATGAACATAGTACGGGAACATCTTGCTGCCGTGCTGGGAGCAAAGGCTGAGGTACTGCCGAATGATGTTGGATTTTTTGCGCTTGGCATGGACTCTTTAATGGCGATTGATTTACGTAATCGTTTGCAGGCGGAGCTGGGTGAACTAAGCGAATTACCCGCCTCATTTGTGCTGGATTATCCGACACTGAATGATTTACTGACCTATTTTGATGATTTGTTGTCTCTTCAGCAAAAAAACACGCACATCGTTACCCTCGGCGATTATCAGTTAGAACCTATTGCCGTGATAGGCATGGCGGGTGTGTTTCCTGGCGGCTGTGCCAGTCCAGAGGAGTTATGGGAATTGTTGATAGCGAATCGCAGCGGGATTGTTGACATCCCTGCGAGTCGTTGGGATGCACAAGCGTATTATGATTCAGATAAAGAAAAAGTAGGGAAAATGTACGTGCTTAAGGGTGGGTTTATTGATGGCATAGAGTATTTTGATTCCGATTTTTTTAATATTAGTCCCAGGGAGGCGTTATTTATTGATCCCCAACAACGGTTATTATTGGAGACGAGTTGGCATGCATTGGAAGACAGTGGAAATAACCCAAGCGCACTTCGAGGTAGTGATACAGGAATTATTGTTGGTGCCTCACAATCGGAATATGGCAGCTATTTGCTCAATTCAGGAATCCCCGAGCATTTAACTTCGTATACTCCAACTGGCGCATCAATGAGTGCAATTTCAGGTCGTGTTGCCTATGCACTGGATTTGCAAGGTCCCTGTATGACGGTTGATACGGCCTGCTCGTCGTCCTTGGTCGCCATTCATAACGCCTGTGAAGCCTTGCGCAGTGGGAATGCCAGCTTAATGTTGGCTGGAGGGGTTAATTTAACTTTAAATCCTGATATCAATATTTCTTTGTGTCGTGCGCATATGCTGGCAGAAGATGGCTTGTGCAAAACTTTTGATGCCGCAGCAAATGGTTATGTGCGCAGTGAGGGTTGTGGCGTTGTGGTGTTGAAGCGATTAAGCGATGCGATCCGTGATGGGGATAGAATCTATGGCGTTATTTTAGCAAGTACTGTGAATCAGGATGGTGCCAGTGGCGGATTGACCGTTCCTAATCGACTGGCACAGGAGCGTTTACTACGCCGTACTTTGGCCAAGGCTCGGTTAATTCCTAATGATGTAGGCTATATTGAGGCTCATGGAACAGGAACAGAATTAGGCGATCCCATTGAAGCAGGTGCAATATCATCGGTATATGGAGAGGGGCGTTCAGCACAGAATCCTTTGGTAATTAGTGCTGTTAAAAGCCAGATTGGACATTTGGAAGCTGCCGCAGGAGTTACCGGTGTGATTAAAGGCTTATTAAGTTTTGAGCATCAACGTATTCCCGGAGTGTGCCATTTCAATAGGCTTAACCCTAAAATCACGTTGAAGAGTAAAGAAATCATCATTAGCCATGAAAGTCAGCCCTGGCAGGAAGGGTATGTTCAACGCATGGGGATTAATTCTTTTGGTTTTACGGGGACGAATGCGCATGTCATTCTTGAAGCGCCGCCAGCGCCAGAGGTTCGTGATAAAACAATAAACCTACCCAATTCCTGGCCTTTTGTTTTATCTGCCAAAAGTGCAGGATCTTTGGTCCGTCTTATAGACGATTACATTGATTATTTAAGCAATAAGCCAGAAACCTTTATTGGCGATGTTTGTTATACCGCAGCAATAGGCCGTAGTCATTTTAATTATCGGTTGGCATTACAAGTTAAAGACAGTCAGGATTTGTTGACACAATTGCAGACACAATCCTTTGACTTTAATGCGTTGACGCTTGCTGATGAGGTTGTTTTTGATGCAGACCCTCTTTTTGTAACTGACGCTTATCGGTCTGGCTTGTCAGTTAACTGGCCTGAGGTTTTTAAACCATATGTCAAGGCCTTACGCAAGATATCTTTGCCGGTTTATTGTTTTGATAAAAAACGATATTGGATAGAGAAAAAAGCTCAATTCATGGTAGGAGGTATTCGCTCACGACATGTATTATTACAGCATGAAATGGTGAACTTCAAGGAGCGAACTCATATTTTTACGACAGAGCTTAGTAATAACCACCCTGATTTTTTGCCCGATCACTTGATTTATAATGAGCTTGTTGTTGCCGGTGCCACCTATATTTCAGCGATGATGTCTTTTGCTTTCCAGGTGCTTGAAGTGCAGGAGGCATCTTTACATTCGTTTGAATTTATTCAACCGCTGGTGATTGCACAGGGTAGTAAACGGACAATTCAGATTGTTGTAAAAGAAGATGATGATGGGTATGCGTTTGAAATTTACAGTGTACAACCTCATAAAAAGCAGGAGTTGATAGTGCATGCGACTGGGCGCTTGAAACTTACTTCAGGGTTGGGTGTGGATTATGTTTCCCTGGATGAATTGCGTTCACGCTGTACTGACGTTTATTCGGGTGAGGCTCACCGGGATCACGCTGCAGGATTTGGCTTACAATTAGGGGGACATTTCCGCTGGTTAAAAGAGGTTTATTACAATGAGTCTGAATTATTGGCAGCACTTCGAGCGCCTAGCGAAGGAGAAACCGTGGGTTATGAATTATACCCAGGTCTTGTTGACTCCTCTTTTCAAGCGGCACTGGTCTGGCTTAAGCTAGACGATTTGTTACAAATTCCTTTATCTGTAGGTTGCATTGATTTTAAAAATCAATTACCGCAATGGATTTATATCAAAAAAGATCAGGATGGCCAGCAGTACATTGAATACTTGGATGCCAATGGATTAATCATCTCTCAATTTAAACAATTCACTGCGCGGGTTATCAGTGAGGCAACAATGAAAAAAGTCTTGAAACAGCAAATAGAGGAAGATAATTATTGTTATCAAGAGAATTATGAACCTTATGTATTGCCGGTTACCTCTTCAGCAAGGGAGGCATCAGTTCTTTTATACGCTAGTTCAAGGATGCATGAAGAATGGGATGGGTTTCATGAGGGGATGGTGATTACTCGAGGTATTCTTGGTGGATTGGAGGAGATTTCTAATCAGCATGTGGTTTTTGTGTATGAAGAAAAATTGAATGATTTATTTATTTTGATGCAGCGTATGCTTGCCACCCCACCTTTAAGTTTTACTTTAATCACAAAGCAGGCCTATTGTGTTGGTGAGCAAGAGCCCATTAATCCACAGCAAACAAGCGCATTGGGTTTGTGGAGGACATTTAAAATTGAGGCGGGCATCCTGCCCACTCATGCGGTTGACGTGGTGGATTATAAAAAGGTAGCACAAATCCTTCCTCTTATCATAGAGGGGGCCTTAGCGGAGCCTCAATTGATTATCCGTGACATCCTTTGGGTGCCTCGTCTTGTGAGTATGGATTATTACAAAAAAGAACACAAACAACTGGATATACCTCAGGGCAATCAATACCTGGTCAGTAAGTTAGGTGTTGATGGTTTGCATTGGGTTGAGGGAGGATATGAAGACCTTGGGCCTAATCAATTGAGACTTAAGGTAGAGGTGACTTCACTTAATTTCCGAGATGTCTTGAAAGCGATGGATCTATACCCCGGGGATGCGGGTGAGTTGGGCTATGAATGTGTTGGTGAAGTATTGGCTGTTGGCCAAGAGGTTAAGGGGATTAGACCTGGTAGTCGAGTGATAGTGATGGGGCAAGGTTTATTGGCTGGAGAGGCGGTGGTTGATGCAGTGCAGGTGTGCGCATTACCGAAGGAGCTGCGTCCTATTGATGGAGCTGCCATCCCTATAGTGTATTTAACGGCTGATTATGGGTTGAATCAATTAGCCAAATTAAAACCGGGTCAGAAGGTACTTATTCATGCCGCTACGGGAGGGGTCGGTCTTGCCGCAATAGCATTTTCACGCTTGGCAGGAGCTCAAGTTTATGCGACAGCCAGTGTTGCAAAGCAGGCTTATCTGCGTGAGGGATTAGGAATAGAGAATGTTTATGATTCACGTAGCACAGATTTTGGCGCTGCAATTTTGTCTGCTACCTCAGGCGCTGGAGTTGATGTGGTGTTAAACAGTTTGACTAGCGACGGTTTTATCGAATCCAGTTTGTCATGCCTGAAACAAGGCGGGGTCTTTTTAGAGATAGGTAAGATTAACATCTATAGCTCGGAGAAGATGAAGGCAGTAAGACCCGATGTGGATTATCATATTATCGAGACAGACCAACGCATGAAGGATGAGCCAATCCTCGTGCAAAAGGAACTCAACCACATTCTATCATTGTTCTCCAGCGGTCAATTAAAGCCCTTGCCTGTTACAACTTTTTCAGTCAGTGACACTATTGCGGCCTTCCATTATCTGCAACGGGCAAAACAGATAGGAAAGGTAGTTATTACTTACCCTGCCTCATTCCAGTACCAATCCGAAGGTAGTTATTTAATTACTGGTGGTACCGGTGGTCTTGGTTTTGCGCTGGCCGAGCATTTAATAGCGCAGGGAGTCAAGCACTTAGTGCTGACTAGTCGTAGTCCAGCCAGTGAGGTATTGTTATCCTGGATGCAGAAACAGGGTGAAGCAGGCTTTAATATCAGGCATTACCAGGCAGATGTGTCGGATAGACAAGCGATTGCAGGAGTCTTTCAAGCCATTGCCAAAAGTACCTACCCATTAAAAGGTATCTTCCATGCTGCGGGTATGTTGCATGATGGGATGCTGATGAATTTGACTCAAGATGATTTTAACGCCGTGTTGGCACCCAAAGTATTGGGTAGTCAATATCTGGATGAGTTAAGTCGGGGGAGTGCACTGGATTGTTTTGTTCTTTTTTCATCAGTTGCCAGTCTCCTCGGTAATTCTGGTCAGGCAAATTATGCCGCAGCCAATGCTTTTATGGATGGGCTGGCACAGGTGCGCAAACATCAGGGGTTGCCAGCCCTTTCGATTAACTGGGGGCCCTTTGCAAAAGTAGGCATGGCAGCCCATCTGGGGGTACAGCATGGCAGTCAGGGATTCGTACCCTTGGAAACTGTTTCGGCCTTTCATCTAATGGATACTTTACTAAGTGGTTCTGCCGCCCAATTGGCTGTAATGCAGGTGGATTGGCAAAAAGTCCCTGATCTTGCCAATCCCTATTTAAGTCATTTGGTAATGGCTAGGGCGCATTCGGAAGGGGAGTGGTTAGCGCTCCTTGATGCGACCCCTGTTACACAACGTGAACAGGTGCTTGGCACGCAGCTAAAGCAGTTGGTGGCGCAAGTGTTAAGCATTCAAGACCCCACACAGATTGATGCGAACAAAGGCTTCTTTGAAATGGGAATGGATTCACTCATAGCCGTGGACTTGAAGAATAAATTGCAAAATAAATTAGGAAAGCAAATAAAAAATACTATATTTTTTGATTTCCCTACAATAACCAGACTTGTTAAGCATCTAAAAGATGAAATAGGAGCAGAATATTTTGAAGTGCAAACTGATGTTGGTGATGAATTTTTAAATTCATTTGAAAATGAGTTAAACGATTTTGAGCGATAAGTCCTATGAACGAAGATCGTCAAAGTACATTTTTAATCCAGGCAAGAGATCTTATTGCAAAGTTAAAAAAGGAAAATCAATTATTAAAACGCAGCCCCTCATTTCCTGGTAAAATGAGTATAAGGCGCGGTGGTTTTATTTCTGACATAGATATCTTTGACAGCAGCTTTTTTGGTCAAGAAGGGCCTGATATATGGCCATTGATACCGCTTGTTCCTCTTCTCTGATTGCTTTAAAGGAGGCCTGTGAGCGTCATGAGCGGGGTGAATGCCGACGGAGTAGTGGTTCTCAAGCGTCTATCTGATGCACTGGCTGCAAACAGGCAATGATTTGTACTTATCCTTAAAATAGCGCATGGATAAAATTAAAAAAACAGTGGCTGAAAATATTTTTGCACAATGGGTGAATAAATGCAGCATTAATCCTGAAATTGAATAGGTCTAATTAACTATATATGGGGGCCAAATGTTTGGATCAATTAGACGCCCGGCCAAGATCCGGGTAAAAAGGGGCGTGTTCAATTATTAATTCCTATTAATATTAAACGCTAATGGCCTTGTCTGTCGCGACCAGGACAACTCGAACACACCATAGCGTAATATTCTCCCTGAAATACGCGATAAAATCGATAAATTATTGTGTTGGCAACCGTGTAGAACATCACCGCATTAGCAATTATTCTGCCACATGCGATAATTTTTTGCTGAATTACACTCGCTAACCGCCATGGAACGCTGAAAGGGGCTACAATGCTTAAAAAAACGCGATTCCGTGGGCGCGCCACGGGGCATCGGATTTCGAGTAAATACAAACAATTATAAGAGATGCGTTCTCTGTCCTTCTCCTTCAGATAATCATGAGCTATGGTTATTCGCTAGCTTTTGCGAATTAAATTTAAGAATTCCGCTCGACTTGTTGCATTATTACGCATATCACCCAGCATTACTGAAGTTGCCATTACTGAGTTTTGTTTTTCAACACCACGCATCATCATACATAGATGCTTAGCCTCCACAACTACCGCTACTCCACGAGCCCCAGTAATTGCCTCTACGCAATTAGCAATTTCCGTTGTTAAGCGTTCTTGAATTTGTAAGCGGCGCGCAAAAAAATCGACAATGCGGGCTACTTTAGATAGGCCTAAAACCTTACCATTAGGAATGTAACCAACATGACACTTACCTAAAAATGGCAATAAATGATGTTCGCACATAGAATACATTTCTATGTCTTTTACAACCACCATTTCGCTCATGTCCGAGTCAAATAAGGCCTCATTAATAATGTCATTGAGGTTTTCGTGATAGCCTTTAGTCAAGTAACGCATGGCATTTGCCGCGCGCTCAGGCGTATCAACTAATCCTTCGCGCGTTACATCTTCACCTAATTCAGTTAACAGCTTTTTATAAAGTTTTTGCATAATATAATTCCTAACCTGGCGGCCATGTCATTTGTCGGCCACCCAGTAAATGTAAATGAATGTGATAAACCGTTTGGCCGCCATTGGGATTAATATTAAAAATTAATCGGTAACCTGCGTCACTAAATCCTTCAGCTTGAGCAATTTTCTTTGCTCGTAAAATCATTTTTCCCAACAGGGCTTGGTTTTCATCTGTGGTATCATTAATTGTAGCAATGTGTTGCCTAGGTATGAGCAACAGATGCGTAGGGGCTTGCGGGTGGAGATCGCGAAAAGCCATTATCTCATCGTCTTCAAACACCATTGCTGCAGGAATTGCACCTGCAGAAATTTTGCAAAATAAGCAATCCATAAGCAATCCTTGTAATTAGATAGAAAGAGTTATTATACATTCCTTGCTTATATTGCAACAGCTTCTCTTTGCCTTTTGATGCGAATTTTCGCATAATAGCGATTTTTATTAGCATAAATTTTTTGTGCTCTATGCTTATTTGCATGTGTTTTGAACAGAAAATTACATTAATTCTAGACTATAGGGGAAATAAATGAGTTTAATGAGGATTAAGACTGGGAATGATGTCCCGCATGAAATTAACGTTATTATTGAAATCCCCATGCATAGCGAACCCGTTAAGTATGAAGTAGATAAAGACTCTGGCGTATTATTTGTTGACCGATTTTTATCAACACCAATGTTTTATCCTGTTAACTATGGTTATATTCCTAATACATTATCTGAAGACGGGGATCCCGTGGACGTACTGGTCGTTACCCCAGTGCCATTAATCAATGGTTCTGTGATTTCATGCCGGGTCGTAGGTATGTTAAAAATGACTGACGAGTCAGGTGTTGATGCCAAGTTACTTGCTGTGCCCACGAATAAATTAACCAAAATCTATGAAGCGGTGCAATCATATAACGATTTACCACAACATTTATTAAATTCATTAGAGCATTTCTTTACTCATTATAAAGACTTGGAACCCGGTAAATGGGTTAAAGTAGATGGTTGGGCCGGCATTGATGTTGCTGTGGCTGAAATCATCGCGAGTATTGCTCGTTTTGATGCGCAAAAGTAATTAGCTTTTGTTGTCATTGCTTAATAAATGCAAATGCTGCTCATCATGAGCAGCATTTGTGTTGCTAAGTAAAATAAAGATGCCAGACAGTAGTTTTGTCCCTATCGTCATAATAAAAAACGCCAATAATACATAGTGTTAGCTGTGTTTTTTGACGATGGAGAGGTGTTTTCTTGTCTCGCTTTCGTGAACACCCTATGATACTTTATTTTTTGGCGCAAAAAGTTTAAGGAAACTCGGTGGACCTCCATCTTTCTACGCTATTTATTATATTGTTCTTCTTGATTATTCTCGCTGCTTTTTTTGCCGGTACGGAAATTGGCATGATGTCGATCAACCGCTATAAATTAAAACATTTGGTAAAAAAAAATGACAAAAAAGCCATCCGCGTCAATCAAATTCTCGCGCGACCTGATTTGCTCTTAAGTGTTGTCTTAATTGGTAATACTTTGGCTAATATTGTTGCCTCAACCATTGCAACCTTAATTGGTCAACGTTTGTATGGTGATGTTGGCGTGGCAATTGCCACTGCGCTGTTGACGTTCATCATTTTGGTGTTTGCTGAAATGATCCCTAAAACCTTTGCCGCCATTTATCCGCAGCAAGTTGCTTTTGCGACCTCTTTACCATTAAAAGTTTTACAACAGGTTTTTGCCCCTTTAGTGTGGATGAGTTCCTTTATTTCCAATAGCATTCTCCGCCTGTTTCGTATCTCTATTGATCGAATCCAAAAAGAAGCACTCACCGGCGAAGAGTTGCGCTCGGTAGTTCATGAAGCAGGAGGATTGTTGCCCGTTGAGCACAAAAGCATGCTCATTAGTTTATTAGATTTGGAAACCGCTACGGTTGAAGATATCATGATTCCTAAAGCGGAAATTATCGGCATTGATTTGGAGCTGTCATGGTCGCAACTTTTGGAACAACTAGAAACAGCTCAGCATACGCGTTTGCCTTTATATCGCGATACTATTGATGATTTGGTTGGGATGATCCACGTTCGGGATGTATTAAATTTGGCTTTAGAAGATAATCTGGATCTTCAGAGTTTGTTAAATGCCGCTGATTTACCCTATTATATTCCGGAAGCCACACCATTAAATATTCAGATCTTAAATTTTAGAAAAATGAAAAAACGTAGTTCGTTTGTTGTGGATGAGTATGGGAATATTTTGGGACTGGTTACTATGGAAGATATTCTTGAAGAAATAGTGGGAGAGTTCACTACCGATGTTGCCGCATTAAGTCGCGATATTACTCCTCAGAGTGATGATTCAGTTATTGTGGATGCTAGTTTAACCGTGCGTCATTTAAATCGTTTGATGGGCTGGCAATTGCCCTTAATTGGCCCTAAAACATTAAGTGGATTGATTATTGAATATCTTGGCTATATTCCTCCCTCGGATTCTTGTTTAACCATCGATAATTACCGTATTGAAATTTTAAAAGTAAGTGATAATACGATTAAGAGTGTGAAGCTGTTTAAAGTCAATAAGAAACGTAAGTAGTTGGGGTTAATTCCATAGAGCGCTCATTTATCAGCACCCCTTAATTATCTTTATTCCTCTGAATTTATTTTAGGTCATTTTCTTTGGTGATTGTTACCTCTGCTGTAAACATATAACCGCCATTACGAATGGTTTTAATCAATAAGGGTTTTTTGGCATCAATTTCTATTTTTTGGCGCAAGCGACTTACTTGCACATCTACACGGCGATCAAGGGGATTAAGCTCACTACTTTTTGTAATTTGTAATAAAATCTCTCGCTCTAACACCCGCTGCGGCTGTTGTACAAAAGTAAGTAGTAAATCATATTCCCCAGCACTTAAGGGCAATTCTTGATGATTTTCTCCATTAAAGACACGTCTTGATGAGGGGTAGAGCCGCCAATTGTCGAAAATAAAAATCTCTTTTTCTTGTTCCGATTGTTGCCGCGCGCGAAGGACACGTCGGTTAATCGCACTAACTCGGGCATGCAATTCTCTTGGATAAATAGGATTAATAATAAAATCATCAGCCCCAGCTTCTAGTACCTTGATACAGGTTTCTTCATCAGACTGATCGCTGATCACCAGTAACGGCACTGGGTAGGTTGTATATAGTTGATGAATAGTTTGCAACTCATGTTGCAAAACAGACCAATGAATTAAAATTGCGATTGGTATTCCTGTCTCATGCTGAATGGGAAATAATTGTTGTTGGTGTACTATTGCTATATTAAATTGTGCGAAGTAGCTTTTTAGGTCATCGCTTACTGGCCTCTTATCAATAAATAGCAAATAGCTAGGGTTAGACATAAATTTTTTCCTGGGTTTTTTGTACGGTGTGCAAACTAGATTTTGGCAAGATTATTGTCGACTTGCAATTATTTTCGATGCTATTGTAATAACAGTGTAGCAATTCCAGGCATTATAGCTGTTGCTGGAGGATGGTAGGATGATTCATAATACAACTCATGTATCAAATTGGTTAGTTACTGACGAGGATCGCGCTCGAGCACAGATAAAGTATGAATTAAATCAGTTGAAGAGTTGTTTGCATAAATATTTATTTGATATTTATGGCGCAAGTACTGATTCTGAGCAAGCGATTAATTTGTGTGCGGCTATAGCCACTAAGTATTTAGATTATTTACGTTTACTCGATAATAAACTCGAAGTCAGTTTTCCAGAGGTTTGCGTACCTTGTCGACTCGACCATTTTAAGATCATTTTAAATTTAGAGCAGCAATTAACACAAGTGCTGAATGGTGATGCAATAAAGGATCTTATCATCGAAATCATTTCTTTGTATAAATTGGTGAAATCAGTTGGGTCCTTAGATGCGATGAAGCAAGTCAGTAAATTTTCCAATCAGCTAAAGCGTTTATTTTTTAAACAGCGTCTTGATTTGTGGTTGACTGAATTAATTGATTTTTGGCGTCAGCATGAAGCTACAGATATTGAATTTTCAGCTTTATTTCATGATTGGAATACACCACAACAACAAGTGGCATTAACCTTTTTTGCACAGCCCAAATTTATTGATTTAGTTAACGCTATTTTTTTCTATAAGTTGTACCCAGATAAATTATTCGCACAGGTTATGCACCCGGAAAAACTGATTTCTGTGCGTACACGTTTAAGTATTTTGCATTCATATATTGAATTAATGCAACAGCAACTTTATCGTGCTGCATTACAAAATGGTTTAACCCCCGGAGTAGATCGGTTATTGCATGAAGACGAATTACCTCAAGGAATCATGTTGGTGGTTGATGAGAGCTTTAGAGAAATAATCCAGGTCGCTATTAAACGGTTAAAAGTACCGTTTACACCGCAGAATGCAAAACAAGCAACACTGGAACTGCTGCATGATTTAAGGCTGGCTTATAAATTTTGGTTCAATCCAAATCGTTTAATTGATGCGGTGATGCTTTTACGGCAAAGTCTTACAGCCGACATACGTGTAAATGATATTTTTCAAAATGAAATGGTTCGTTTATTTGCCCAACTCACGACTACAGAGTGTTTGGATTTGTATGGTTATTTTGCTAATAACGACAGTCGTTATTTACGCTATACTTTTTTGGCCATTATTCAGGAGAGTTCTTTCTATTGGTTGCCCATGCTCAATGAGGTTGAAAAAGCAGCGGTTAATGATGTGTTTCATGTCTTATGTTGTGTCATGGACGCGCTGCGTATTGAATTGAAAAATCGGCATGTTCTTACTGAGCCCTATGTTGATAACATGAATAAGCACAACATTCACATAGGGCAGCGAAATCGTGATGCAGTATTAAGGGTGATTGCTATTTATGGCCATCAGCCGATGGCCACGCATGATACTATGGAGCAATTATTTCGCTCTGTTGAGGAAATTCAATAAAAACAAGTTTACTGGTCCGCAAAAAAATTCACATTGTACTTGAAGTTTACTTTTCTTTTTTTTGTGCAAAAAAGAAAGAGTAAAAACATTTCATGACGAATGCACCTAGCTTTCTTTGGCGGCCAGATTTAGTTAGTGGAATGCCAATCTTTCTTGATATTTTGGCTTTAAGTGCAGAAATACCAATAAAACGTTTCCATGAAAATCCGCCGTGATTCATATAGGTAATACTCTTGAATAATAATATGCGAAGTATACCTTAATCTGTGAATGTTATGTCAATGATGAATCGTACTTAGCGGGGTTTATCATTGGTTTATTGCTTAAGGTAATGGTAGAAATAGCTCTCGACCATAAAATTGCTGCATTTTTTGATACATTTGTTGGGCTGGAGTTGATTGGGCAAAGTCACTGTGTAAATTATCAATCCATAATCCGCTCAGGAGGTTCTGAATCACAGGTATGTATGTTCTTTTCCCTGGATAAAGAGCAAGTACCCAATCACCATAAATGATTCCATATAGTTTTTGTTTACTTATGGCTTGCTGTTTTTCGGGTTTGATTTCAAGTTCACCACTAAGAGGATTTACATTATAAAAAAGTTCGCCAATTTTGATGGATTTTTTTTTCGACAGTAATTGGTTGGGAAACATGCCGCTTTCAATGAAAAAAATGCGCTGTGGTAAGGAAAAAAGGGGATCTAGTATCGACGGCAATAAAGAAATGCCATCCATTTTTTGTGCGTTGTTTAAATGAAGAAAATCAATAATGGTCGGCGCCAAATCAATTAAGGCTATCCGTCTATTGATTTGACTCGTTGGTGTGGTTATGTGGCCATTTTTATATATCCTAAACGCCAATACATTATGGTATTGCTTCGGGCTTAATATATCAGAACCATGTCCTGCGCTCTTATTCAGGACGGTTGCTGTATGGTATTTTAGGTATTCAGCAAATTTACTAGGGCGTTTTCCTTGATAATTATGATAGTTGGTTAGTCGTGAGTTAGGGTAGTACAACACTTCGCCATGATCACTTAATAGAATCAGCAAGCTATCGTCAAAATAATTACGTTGTTGCAAATAAGTAAAAAATGATTGGAATTGTTTGTCTATGCGTTGCAGGGATTGCTGGTAAAGAATATCGCGCTTCTCAATACTAAATTCGTTATTGACTTGTTCTGGTAATGATTCTGCCCATGCGTAAGGCCAATGAGGAAGCGTAAAATGTACGGCTAAAAAAACGGGAAACTTCTGGATGTCCGTGGAAAGTTCTTGTTCTAATTTTTCGTTAAAAGTTTGTGGGTAATAAGAAAAATAGCTGGCACGATTGCTGTAATTAAAAGGGAATAGCCAGGTACTGATGCGAAAATTAATTAATAAATTACTTAATGGAAAATCATTAAATGAGCCAATTAGTACATCATTTACCCCCGCTTTAGGACCAATAATTTTTTTAAAGCCATATTCGGTATCGATGCTGTTAAATCGTCTGTCATCGGTGGCAAAAGTAGTATAGTAACCACTCTTCCTTAATAGCCAAGCGATGCTGTCTTGGCTTCTCACACTATTTTTGGCAACTAAATTTTCTTCTGCATGATGATGCTTTGCATACAAGCCCGTTAATATACTGGTCCAGGCAGGATACGTTCTGGCTAAGGGGCTGATGGAGTTAGTGAATTGGCTGCTGTTTTTAATTAATTGTGAGAAAAATGGCATGTTTTCTGAGTTGATACTTTCTGGGCTTAGCGAATCAATGCCTAAAATAATCACATTGGGCTGTGTACTTGATAGCGGTTTGCTTATCTGCTTGTCAGTATTGCTGAAAACGAGAAAAAATACGCTGGGTATTACTATACCGAGTAAATATATGCTCTGGCGGTAAAGTAAACTATTAAATATTAAAAGAATTACAGCAAGCCCCGAAATACTCAATACCATGAGCATCAATAATGTTGGGATTGGTGGGGATAATAATTTGCTAAAGACACTAAGTGGAAAATAGTAGGCATTAGCGCTAAGGATAATACACACCCATAAAAACCAAATAATAATTTGCCACTGATCCGGAGAAAAATGATGCCAGGGGCGTTTTAGTACCCCAAGGAGTAAAATAGTTTGCAGACCTGATAACAACAGATAGAGGATAATCTGTACGCCTAGCGTTGCGAGTACTTGCTGCCAAGCTATCGCAGGGAGCACGATTGAGCTTACAAAATTTCCATTTTGTAAATACAATAAAGCAGCTTGTAAGCTAAAAAAACATAAATTAAAGAGTAGGAAATAGAAAAAGCAGGTGAATTTGCCTGCAGTTGCTTTCATGCGGAGTCAACAGCCGGGCTGTTTATATGCCAATTATAGATATAACTATCTATGGTATTGATGTGTTTGAGCTGGCTTTGCAGCGGCTCTTTAGCAAATTGCAATAGATGGGTAATTACGTCTTGTTTGCTGCCTCCAAAATCTTCCTCATACCAATCATACAGTTTAGAAATAATCAGTCTTCCTTCAATTACGCTAACTCCTCGTAATGAGTTAATGTACGTAGATGCCGCATTATTTAATTGTTCATCCAGAATGTGTCCTTGATACGCCTTACGATTTAAATTAGGAGCGCCTATGCTGGCATTGTTCAATGTATAGTGGGTACGCGCATCATTCCAAATTGGACGAATGATGCGATTATTAATATCATCCAAGGTTAATGGCGTGTCTTTAATGGAAATTAAATTGGCACCCCATGGACCAACACTGAATAGGCCTGGAGAGATATTAATTTCTTGAATCGTAGATACCGGGTAGTAATTTGCTACCGTTTGGACGGTAAGGGCATTGTATACATTAATCCAATACGCTAATTGTTCGGCACGGCTGTAATTATCAATATTGATTTGCGCCATGTTTTTTAAATAGTCTTTAAGTAGGTTTAAATCTATTTGGGTCATATGTGCATAATCAACCAGATTAATATTTTCTGCATTCGTAATGACACGGCGATTCAAAAAATCTTGCCATAACTGATGTGAGATAATCTCCTTTGATAGCGGATTATTCACTTCCCATTGTGGCCATAAATTTTTGTAAAAGGTCGCGTGTGCCAGGCTTGTGAGGAGAAACATCAATAAGACAATGCATTTATTTTGGTATATTGTTTTAAACATTAATTAGGGCTCTATTGCGAAGGGCGTTGCCAATAGTGTTGCCATCCAAAAATTCGAGTTCACCACCGGAGGGTATTCCATGCGCCAGTTGGGTAATATTAATAGACTGATCGCGCAAAAGCTGATGAATGAAATGAATGGTGGTTTGTCCTTCAACACTTGGACTTAAGGCCAGAATAACCTCTTGAATTCCTTCTTCAACGATTAAGTTTTTCAGTTTGGGCAAGCCTATATCATCTGGACCTAATCCATCGAGAGGGGATATTTTACCCATAAGGACAAAATATTTGCCTTGAAACGAGTTACTCTGTTCTATGGCTGTTACATCAGCAGGGCTTTCTACAACGCAAAGTAACGATGAATCTCTATTAGGATTTTGACAGAGGGCACAAAAATTTTGTTCTGTATAATTCATACAGCGCTGACAGTGGTTTATCTGCGACATCGCCTGCTCCAAACAAGAGGCGAGGTGTAAACCTCGCTGTCTTTGATGCTGGAGTAAGTGAAACACCATGCGCTGTGCTGATTTGGGTCCGACGCCAGGGAGGCAACGAAGTGCCTCGATCAGGCGGTTTAGCATATCCATCGTTAGGATTATTCCTTAGTGCCGCCCATTAAATCAGTTGGAATATTTAAGCCTGCGGTTAATTGGCTGATTTTTTCTTTAGATGCTTTTTCAATTTTGCGTACGGCATCGTTAATTGCTGCGGCAATTAAATCTTCTAACATTTCAACATCTTCTTCCATCATAGTGGGTTTAATTTTAACTTTAGTTGCATCATGGCGACCATTCATATTAATCGAAACCATGCCACCACCCGCTTCACCAGTAACTTCTAATTGGCTTAATTGTTGCTGCGCTTCTTGCATACGTTGTTGCATTTTTTGCGCTTCTTTCATTAAGTTACCAAGATTTTGATTCATATCCATTATTAAAGCCTCGTTTGTTTAGGTTTAAGTAATCTCAGTATCCTATTGCAGGCCTGAGAAATAGAAGTTTATTATATTATAAGTCATCTTTGCGTGGGACAATAGAATTTTTGACCAATTCTGCTGAAAATTCTTGCTGAAGCTGTTGGAACATTGGGTCATTATGAA